>CAVXCB010000053.1:0-32575 GCA_963760085.1 uncultured Planctomycetaceae bacterium | reverse complement strand
GCCAAAGCTCTCCGCCTCGACGACCGCCTGGGAACCATCAAGCCAGGTCTGCTCTCTGACCTGGTTGCGGTGAAGAGGGAGATCCGACTCGCACAATCTCGGCAATTCGTAAGGTGCGCTTGGTCCATGAAGCGCGGCGTGCTCAATCGCGAGCCATGACCGAGTGCTTGAGCTCGTTCGGCTTTCCTCAGATGTCATCACTTCCTGTATTGCGTCCAGGTCTCGAGAACACAGCGCGACAACTCGCTGTCACGCACAATCCCACAGGCGCTCGTGCCGCACATCCACATCCACAGGTTCAAGGTTCCAGCTACTCGGGAAGCAATAAGCACCGATGAGTTGCACACCGATTCCCGGCGCCATTGTGATTCCGAACAAGATCGACAGAATGCACAACCGATCGATCGCCCAGTCCAGGCAGAAGGCGAGCAGAATCGCGAAGAGCAAGATCACATCAGTCCAGTATCGAGGGCCGAAGCAGTGTCCTCCCCACCAGACCGCATACTTTGAAAGCAGCAGGAAGTCCAGGATCAAGGTGAGCAGCAACCAGGCGATCAGCTGATGTCTGACAATTCTCGACGCGACCAGTGGCGTGGCAGCCAGAGCCAGGGCGACCCACGGAGTGTAAATGAAAAGCCCCCGGCTAGGGCTAACCAGGGTGCCAAACGCGCCTTCGACCAGCCTTCCTGACCACGGGCCGAGCAAATGATGGATCTCGCGGTGAAGTTGCTCGAGTTCCGCCTGGCCGCCGGTGAGTTCTCCAAAGTGGCCGAGATTATAGTTCAAAAGTAAGCATAGACTCAGAAGGGGCGGTGCCAGAAACCCGAAAGGGCACCTCAGGCTGAGTCGGAGCCAGCCACAGGACCATGACAGCGGCGAACAGGCCGTCGATCAGTCTGCAAGAGAAGAGAAACGCCGTGGCAACCCCGGCCAGGATCAGCCGCCACCGAGAAATGGGCGTGGGACGAAGAAAGCGCGATTGCCACGATCGACGAAAAAGCTGCAGGTCCGTGTTGCCACATTGCCTGACTGCCTATAGTCCACAGGTTCGAGCCCAGTGCCGCGGCGAGGGTCGCCGGCAAGGCCACGCGCCTCAATTCCAGGCTGATCAGCAACCTGTAGAGAATAACCGCTGCCAGGCGCATCAGCATGACTATCGACTGCCGGGCGATCTGCACATACCTACGATAGGCCAGCGGGGTTTGTCGGTACCAGCCAGGTCGAAACCAATCAGGGAGTGCCAAACTAGGGGCAAGACAAACGGCTGGACTAGGATGGCGGGGGCGGTCGGATACCGCGAGAGAACATGCCCGCGCCAGGGCCTCACGTAGATGGGCAAATCTCGGTTTGTGTCGTATCGAGACGGCCTGAACCGATCGAGGTAAACTCCCTCCCCGCGAGCGATGGTCACCAGCATCATCGTTGTTGGCCGCTTCATCGTCTCAGTCCACAGTTGCGGCCGTTTGTAATGTAAACGGCCGCCAGGCCAAGGCCTAGCACAAGCGCGGGTGACCCAGTTCCGCCTGTGTGGTTGTGAAGCTGACCGGGAGAGGTCGTGTGTCGGCAACTTGGGCATCGGGTCTATCGACGGAGTCCGGAATCGATTCGGGGACGCGGCAACCGGGCCGAGCCGATGTCCCCTCTCCGCGCGGAGCAGCTTGATTGTCTCAGGAATCGGTTGCGATTCCGAGATGTGCGGTCGTCACGATAACCTCAGATCAACTCGCGAATCACTTCAGCGAGGCCTTGCCGGGGTCAAAGACGAGACGAGGCCTTGCCGGGCCGGGTCACCCCGGGTGAGTACTCACCCGGGGCTCCCACACATCCAGATCTGCGAGGCATAATACCTCCATTGTCACAAGGCCCCGGCCGCGATGGGCGGTCGGGGCGCAGCTGCATTTATAATTAAGAACTACATGGTCACGTTGGTGTCCAGGAATGTGTTGGGTCATTTCGGGTTCGCAATGAGCTTTCGCAATCGTCGTCGCTCTTTGCCGTCGGCCCAAATTATCCACAGGGCCTCCCGGCTGAGCTCGTCGAGCACGAACTTCTCCGCAGAGCGCCCGCTTCACGAAGCCGATCGTATGAAGTCCCGAGCTCTTCAGCGAGGTCAGGCAACCACCATTCGCCGCTCTCGATCTGTTCTCGGCCGATCGCGCCCCCGGTTAGTCCGCGGCGGGATAAGAGCTGACGCACCGAAGTTGACGTATAGCCCTTCTGAGTTCTGGGCGTGCGGTATCCCTCGCGAGTGAGCTGGATCGCCAACTCCTTGATCGTCAGGCCGTCCCGACGCAACTGGACGATCCGATCCATCATTCGATCGTATTCTCCCAAGAGACTCGTACCGTGAAACCGGCCTGACGATCTCATGACGCGTGGTCTGGCCACCTCGCCACGTGATCGTAACTTCAGCACGAGTTCGGTATTGGCACAAACATCGACCACAATGCGCTCGGTGAGAAGCCGTATGATCTCCTTGCGATCCCTCGCGGTTGTCTCGGAAGCGTGCCAGAGTGCCGGAATGTCGGCGGAGACCGCCAGGATCCGGCTGCGTTCCTCCTCTGTGAGCCGAGGTGCTTGTTCATTTAAGAATCGATCATATTCTTCTCTCAAATCGCGTTGTGCACGCAGCGCACCCTCCCACTGCTGCTCCAAGCTCCGCGCGACCAGGCGATTTTCGGGGCTCGACGGCTTGGTACTGGCGTTCGGCACGCTGGACGTCATAGGAGGCACGCTCGAGTCGCTGTTCCCAGTGTCGGTTGAGGCGTTGGCGTTCCCGTTGGACATCCTCGATCGCCTTCAGGCTCATCTCCAGGGCTGCCGGCTCCAAGGCGAGAAGGACCTGTTTTGTCACCAGGTCATCAATGGCCGCCAACGCTAGTCCGCGGCAATCGGCGATCTCGAGCTTCCTCCGCATACAGTCGTAGTACGCTGTCGACTTAGAGGCTATCCGGTAATCCTCAAATTTCGTAAGCTGTTTTCAGCACAGGAAGTCCGCCCATTTCCCCAACGCAAGGATGCACACCGATGCGTAAGGCTTATCCCTCGGACTTGACCGACGAGCAATGGGAAATCATCCGACCGCTTATCCCTGTTAACCAGGTGGGTCGACCCCGCGAGGTCGAGACGCCGGGAGGTGCTCAACACGATCTTTTATCTCAACCGCTCCGGTTGCCGGTGGGACATGCTGCCGCACGACCTCTTGGCCAAGAGCACTGCCTATGACTACTTCGCCCACTAGCGGCGAAGACGGTACCTGGCAGAAGATCCTCGATGCCTTGCGGCGGAGGGTGCGGACGGAGGCGGGGCGGCAGCCATCCCCCAGCACCGGTTGCATCGACAGCCAGACGGTCAAGGGGACCGAGGTCGGGGGCGAGGGAGGTTATGACGGCGGTAAGAAGATCACCGGGAGGAAGCGACATATCATCGTGGATAACTTGGGGTTGCTCCTGGTGGTTGCGGTCACGGCGGCATCGGCGGATGACGGGACGGCTTCACGGAAGTCTTGGGGCAGATGACTGCGGAGCACTGCACCATCTGGAGAGACTGTGGGGCGATCAGAAGTACCGCAACAACTCCCTGGACGACTGGCTGAAGAGGACCAAGGCGACGTACTCGGTGAATGATCAACGCAGACCTGCTGGGTCGGTGGGATACGTGAGGAAGTTCACCTGGCGCTGGGTGGTAGAGCGTACGCTCGCCTGGATTGAACAGTGCCGCAGGCACAGCCGAGACTACGAGCACTTCACACACTCCAGCGAGGCGATGATCAAAGTGAGTTCGATTCATCGTATGCTTAGATATTTGAAACCTAGCAGTTCTACACGCCCGGCCCCTTTCAAGTACCGTGAATCACGGGAAATAGTTACCGGATAGCCTCTTACTTCGATAGGACGCGTGCATGCACGACCACAGGAACCGCAAACCAAAATGCCTGTCAGCGGCGCCTTTCCTTCACGAGGTGCCCCGACCGAGCCGGGCTGCAGAAGCGATTCTGTCGCAGTCGCTCTTGGTTGGCCAGGTAATGATCCCATGTGATATAAGCTGGAAGCTGATCTGTTTGAAGGACCTTCCATTCTGACATCGGCACCTCACGAATCTTGACCTTGCTTCCATTTGAAGCCGCTCGTTTGTGATCGACGCGGCGACGCCCGTAGGAATAGGCTCCGGCATAGATCGGGTGGTGGAGCATTCGAGCCAGCGTTCCCAGCGTGGGCGGGCGCGCCATTCCAGTTGGCCTCGCCGCGCACCGCGCTACATGCACATCCCCAGGCGGATCTTGTTCCGTACCAGATAGCGGTAGAGCCGCCCGAACGAACCCAGCTCATCGAACTTGTCGAAAACCAAGCGAACGGTCGATCTTGCCTGTTCGTCGGGATCGAGAACAACCTCGCCAGTGGGCAGCTTGAGGTACCCGCATGGCACGGTGAGGATCAACTCGCACCGTTGGGCCTTGTGAAGTTTGCCTCTTTCCAGGCGGTTGTGCATTGTGATCAACTCGTATTCACTCATGGTCCCCTTCAACCCCAGAAGAAGCCGGTCGTTGGGGTCCCGTGGGTCGTAGAGGCCGTCCTCGTCCGCCAGGACGGTTCCGAATATAGAACACATCTCCAATAGGTGCTGCCAGTCCTTGTTGGACCGGGCCAACCGGCTCATCTCGATCCCTACGATCAGGCCGACGTGCTCCATGGTAACTTCGGCCAGAATGCGGTGAAATCCGCTACGGTTCTCGGCCGTCTTGCCGCTGAGACCTTGGCCATCGTCGATGATCAGGACGCGGTCGCCGGGCCATCCCAGTGCGACCGCGTAGTTGAACATCGCGTACTGGCGTTCTGGCCATTCTCGGTGATCGAGGACTTGCTGGGGATTGGATTGGCGGATGTAGACGATTGCCAGAAGACCAAGGTGCCAATCCGTGATCAAGCCAGGCCGGGCGCGACGCAGGAGGGTTCATGCCTGGCACGAACGCGGGTTGTGGTATTGATGCGGGAGGTGGGCAGATGGTCTCACGAGCGATCATGCGTCACCTCCTTTACGTCCGGAGGCTTCGCCAGTTGCTGGGCGGCGACGCGGGTCAGCGCGTAGAATCTGTTCTCGTTGCTCGACGGCAAGAGTCACCCATATCCGCCGAGGATTCAGTTGCCAACTATTTTGCTGCGGCGGGGGGGACAACGGCGGCTTGAGATCGACGCATAAGAAACCTCCTTGCTGAGTGTTCCGCCGGCGTCCTTGTACGACTCCACCAATCGGAGAAGGGCCGGCAAACCAATGATAGGCTGAGCTGGTGGTATTGGCCAGGTGTGACTAGATGAGTATTTTGTTTACAAGATCCAGACGTGCAGATTTCCCGCATCTGGCTCGTCACCTCGTGTCGCTGCGCTGCTGAGCAGTCGATGGACCACACGTGCCCGAGGGAGCCCGTAGCGTTGCTCCAGACGGGAAAAGTCTGTCCACGACATGAACCCGCCGCGGCGTCGCCGCGACAGCCAGCCCCTCCAGATCTTCCCGCGCTCCTCCCGGATCTCCAGGAGGCTGAAGTAATTGCCCGTGATTCCGTAGTACCCGTAGTGACCCTGCAGCTTCTGCTTCAGCGTTTGGTGTTGAACCGTGACCGGCTGGTGGCGATTCTTCCGGCACCAGTCCGACAGCGCTTGAAGCACTCGCTTGATCCGGCTCCTGACCGTCTTGCGTTTGATCACCCATCCGCCTCCCCGTGCCCGGCCCCAGAAGTGGGTGAAGCCCAGGAAGTCGAATGTTTCTGGGGGGAGGAGTCTCCTGCCGTCGTTTCGGAGCCGTGCAGATCCTCCGGGTGGAACCGGATCAGCCGCGTCTTCTCCGGGTGAACCGTCAAGCCGTGCTTACTCATCCGCTTGGGTAACACGTCCTTGATGCCGCAGGGCGTCGTCTTCTCGGGCAACCCCGATCACGAAGTCGTCCGCATAACGGATCAGGAACGCCTCCCCCTTCAGGCGAGGCCGGACCTCCTTGTCGAACCACTGGTCGAGCACGTAGTGCAAGAACAGATTCGAAGTCAGGGGACTGAGAACCCCGCCTTGTGGCACCCCGTGTTCGGGAGTCGTATGGACTCCGTCCTCCAGCACTCCGGCGTTGAGCCATTTACCGATCAATCGCAGGATCACACCATCGCGCACCCGTCTCTTGAGGAACTCCCGTAAATCGCCATGGTTGATCGTGTCGAAGAATTTTCGAAGATCAACGTCCACGATCCAGCAGCATCCCAAGTTCATCGCCTGCTTCCACAGAGAATCCAAGGCTCCGTAGAGCCCCGTCCGGGGCGGAAGCCGTGTGAAGCGTCCAAGAAGTCCGCCTCGTACACCGGTTCCAGCACCATCAGGACCGCACGCTGGAGGATTTTATCCTCGAACGTGGGTATCCCCAGCGGGCGAGTCTCGCCAGGCGAGCCTGCCTTGGGGATATTCACTCGTCGCACGGGCGGGGCCACGTACGTGCCGGACTTCGCGCGGTTGAGGAGATCCTGAAGGTTGTCCTTCAGGTTGGTCTCGTAATCCTCCGCGGTTTGTCCGTCCACGCCGACGGCTCCATCCTTGCGAGTCAGAGCATAGGCCATGCGTAACCAGAGGATGTCGATGTGATCCGCCAGGTTCGTGAAGGACAAGTCCGGACAGTTCCTGGCGAGTTCCGCAATCCGTTGTTGTTTCGTGAACACGGTCTCAGGTCTCGGTGTACCTGTCATGTTTCCCTCCAACGGTTCATGAGACGGCGTCTCCTTCCCTCCTCAGGGTCCCATCGGGTCGGTTCCCCCGATTCGCCGGTACTATGAGACGCTCCGACTCCCTGCCGTCCTTCTCGCCGCACTTCGTTTCCTTCGCTTGGCGATACCATCGTCGCGTCCGTTGTTCGTCCCCCCCGGCCCCGGACGCAGGCCCGTGGATCAACCTGGAGTTGGTCGGCGGTAGCTCCGGCCGCCTTGCTCGATGGAGACGACAGGGTCTCCCAAGTTCCCAGGGGATCCCTTGTGATCATTCGCCCTGTTCTCCGACCCCGGCGTGACCAGGCAGGCTGAGTGGACCATGAGTTAGTTGCCTGGGCGGCCCCCGTGTCTGACCAAGACGAGGGCTCACAACGATGGTATTTCGGGGCTCAATCGCACGGCGTTTGATCTCGCTGTCTACGCTTCGCAGGGGTGGTCGCCCACCCACCACGCAAGACTCGCTTCCGGCTGCTGGTCCAGCTCTACCGGTCGGGATTGGTTACCCGCAGGATTCCCTACAAAAGGTTTCAAGCTTGTAGCTGTCCTCCTTTCCTGGGCTTCTTGGCAAGGTCAGCCTCTGTTTTTGTTTGAGTTCCTCGCTGCTAAGAGATGGGGACGGAAACGGGGTCGCGATTAGTTTGTCCAGGGGGGACGGAAACGGGCTCGCGATTAGTTTGTCCACAATACTAATCGCGTCCCCGTCTCCGCCCTCGCCCCGACGTCTTGTCGCCGATGTCGAGGGTAGCCGCCTCCGATCGCCCCTCGGCTGGCATCGGGCAAAATCCGGCAGAATATCGAAACAATTCAAGGACTGTGCATGATTTTTATGTTACAATCATTGAGTCAATTGAACTGACGATCACCATCACTTACGGGAATCGAGATCGCAGTGATTGCCTCTCCCGAGTGCGAGAAACCGGTCTTTGACCAAGCCCTGTCTTGCCCTTCAGGAGTTCGCCCCATAATGGGCAACTCGAGAGCAAGATCAAACCGAAGTGTTGCCGCCATTCTGAGCTTCATCATTCCTGGCTTGGGACAGATGTACCTGGGAAGGGTCGGCCCAGGCTTTGTCTACCTCCTCTCGACCGCGTTCTGCTATGTCGCTGCGGGCCTACTGATCATAATACCAACCGCACAGGATTACCCGGCAGGAACGGTCTGATCATCGCTGTGTTCACGGCTGCTCGGATTGGCGATTCCCCTCGTCTCGACCTTCACGGCTGCAGTTGCACGTCCAGGGAGTCGATGACGTCCATGTGACTTTCGCCGTAAAGTCAGCCACTAAAGACGTTACCGACCGAATGGCACATCTGGCCACATTCCCTGACCGTCGCCAATCGAATCGAGCGAACATCTCGGGTTGCTAGGAAGTAGTGAGTTTCCTGCCTGTCGTGGTCGCTGGAAACAGTGGCTCCTCCGAGCGGATTTTCTCAAAGAACGGAAAACCCTGAGGCCTCCGTTCGGAGTTGCCCGCGGATTGCTGGGTTCCTGCTTTCGGGGCTGGTCAACGGACCTCGACTTTGACTATCCATGGGAAGCTGCTCGCGGGGGTGTCACGCTTGGTCGTGGACCGCCGCTCAAGTAACTTACCGGAAATCCAAAATTATTTATCTAAATAACTCTTGACATTCTGCTGGGTTTCGTTGATACTCGGATCGTAGGCAGGTAGACAAGGGCTGCTGATGGCCCAGCCGGGCGATCCAATGCACAGCTGGGACTTCTTGTGGCTCTGCGTGTTCGAGGCTATTGCCAAAGGGCACGCTGCCTGATCAATGAGGGATCAGAGATGACAATCGAACGATGGAATCCCTTCAGTGAGATGGTTAGCCTGCGGGATGCCGTGAATTCCCTGCTTCAAGAGAGCTTGGTACCACCGAGTGGTGCCCGGTCAGAACGAGGAGCCACAACGTTCACGCTTCCCCTGGACATTACAGAGGCGGAGAACGATTTCGTGGTCAGGGCATCGATGCCTGGCATCAAGCCGGAAGATGTGCAGACCACAGTCCTCGGCGATACTTTCACGATCCGGGGCGAAAGCAAGAGCGATGAGGAGCACAATGGCCATAGCTGGCTCGTGCGAGAGCGCCGTGCCGGATCATTCCAGCGTTCGGTTGCTCTGGGCACGCCCATCAATGCGGACAAGGCCAGTGCTCGTTCGAGAACGGCGTACTGACGCTCACCTTGCCGAAGTCGGAGCAGGCACGTCCCAAGCAGATCAAGGTCAGCGCCCAGTAGAACCCAGTCGGCCTGGATACAAATCGATGGGCATGGACCGATCCGTGCCCATCTGGCTTTAGACCGAGACTTAAGGAAGAGACGCGATGGCGACTGATCTGGGTTTCCAGGTGCCAGGCACCGAGAACGAGTACAAGTACGGGTTCCGCGACTCGGACGACCACTACTCGTTCAAAAGCAATAAGGGGCTCAACCGTGAGGTCGTCCAACAGATCTCGGGCATGAAAAAGAGCCCAAGTGGATGCGCGACATCCGGTTGAAGGCACTCGACGTATTCTGGCAGAAACCGACCCCGAGCTGGGGCGGAGATCTGAGCCACCTTGACTTCAATGGAATCCATTATTATATGAGAGCGGCTGACCGCCAGGGCAAGACCTGGGACGACGTCCCGGCCGAGATCAAGAACACTTTCGACAAGCTCGGCATTCCCGAAGCCGACCGCAAGTTCCTGGCCGGCGTAGGCGCCAGTACGAGTCGGAGGTCGTCTACCACAGCCTCCGCGAGGACTTGCAGAAAAGGGTCATCTTCGTCGATACCGATACCGCACTTCGCGAGTATCCCGACTTGGTCCGGGAGTGCTTCGGGACGGTGATCCCGACGCACGACAACAAGTTCGCAGCGCTGAATACGGCGGTCTGGTCGGGTGGATCCTTCGTCTACATCCCGGCGGGCGTGAAGGTCGACATCCCTCTGCAGGCCTACTTCCGGATCAACGCCGAGAACATGGGCCAGTTCGAGCGGACACTGATCATCGTCGAGGAGGGGGCTCAGGTCCACTACGTCGAGGGCTGCACCGCGCCAATGTACTCGACCGAGAGCCTGCATTCGGCTGTGGTCGAGATCATCATCAGGAAGGGCGGCCGGTGCCGCTACACGACCATCCAGAACTGGGCGAACAACATCTACAACCTCGTGACCAAGCGCGGGGTCGCCTACGAGGATGCTCTGATGGAGTGGGTCGACGGTAACCTGGGCAGCAGGCTCACGATGAAATACCCGGCCGTGTACATGCTGGGCAAGGGAGCACGGGGCGAGATCCTGTCGATCGCGTTCGCCGGTAAGGGACAGCACCAGGACGCAGGCGGCAAGGTCGTCCACGGCACCCCTACACTAGCTCGCGAATCATCTCCAAGAGCCTCAGCAAAAACGGAGGTCGCGCCAGCTACCGCGGTCTGGTCAAGGTCGCCGCCGGTGCGAAAGGCTCGAGGTCAAAGTCGTCTGCGACGCGCTGACCTCGACGACCAGAGCCGGTCGGACACTTACCCACATATCGAGATCGACGAGGACGACGTCAAGATCGGCCATGAGGCGAGCGTAACCAAGATCGGCGAAGAGCAGCTCTTCTATCTGAGGAGCCGTGGACTGAGCGAAGCGGAAGCCTCGACCCTGATCATCAGCGGGTTCATCGAGCCGCTCGTCAAGGAGCTACCGATGGAGTACGCCGTGGAGATGAATAAACTCATCCAGCTTCAGATGGAAGGGTCGGTGGGGTGAAGCCACGTGTGGATCCGGCACGCAACACTCATGCATGCGTTATTCTCCATCAGCGAGCAGAGCTTCTCGTTCTCCGAGTTCTTCCACAACCATGACACGATCCCGATCACATCCGCTCCGGCATCGTAAGGAATAGTGACGGCATTCTTACTCTCAGTAAGTGCGCCGAGCAGTTGCACCACTTGACCTCTGGAATGCTCCCCGTTTTTTGGTCCACTTGAAATGGGAGACCTCAGCGAGAATCTAAATACGACTACATCCATGAACGTAACTGCGTTGATTTTCCTCCCGTTGGTCACAGGCAGCGCTAAACTCCTTGGGCGTCGCATATCCCAGTGAGCTGTGAGGCCGGACCGCGTTATATTCCCGCCGGTACCAAGACGCCTTTGCTCGGGCATCTGCCACATCCTCGAATTCGACACGCTCTAGGAACTCGTCACGCAGTCGACTGTGAAACGATTCTATATATCCATTCTCCCAGGGGCTTCCTGCGGCGACCGGGATCGACTCCGCCCCCACTCCCGGCAGCCAGTTGACCAAGGCCTCGCAAATGAACTCCGACCCGTTGTCACTCCGGATCCGGCTCGGTGCTCCGCGACGACCAATCACTCGGGCCACGATCCGGCGTACATCGGCTCCCGTGATCGAATCGTCGGCATGCAGCACCAGGCACTCTCGAGTATATTCGTCCACCAGCGTCAGCCACTTGAGAGGACGACCTCCGACCGTCCTGTCGTGAATGAAGTCACAGGTCCAAATGTCGTTCTTGAACCTGGCCGGTTGCTGGACACAGCTATTGGCGCTGGTCCCGCGTTTCGGGCCCAATTTTCTGGGTTTTCTCAGCCTCAAGGGCCGTCGCAGTCCGAGACTATTCCAGAGTCGATGAACCCGCTTGATGTTCACCGTCCAGCCGCCCCGGACCAGCAGAGCATGAATCCGGCGGTAGCCGTAGCGCGGATGCCGCCGCGCCAGTCGTTTGATCTCACGGGTCAGCGGTAATTCCTTAGGCCGGCGGCTGGGGCGGTATCGGAGCACTGAGCGCGACCGACCCATGACGCGGCAGATCCGCCGCTGCGAGACCTTGTAGCGGTCGCTGAGGTAGTCAGCGGCTGCTCGCTGCTGATCTGGGGTTACCACTTTTTTTTTGCGATGTCCTGGAGCATCTGGTTGTCCAGGAATAACTCGGCCACCAGCCTCTTGAGACGGTCGACCTCGAGCTCCAGCTCGCGACTCCGCCGCTCACCATCGACCTGGTCGGGGGCGTATTGCTGACGCCACCGATAGTAGGTTGTCTGCGCGATCCCGACCTTCCGACAGATATCCGGGACGGTCAGTCCTTTGGCCAGATCGCGGTCCGCTTCGCGGAACTGCGCCACTTCCTGGGCGGTCCTTCGCCTGCTCATGAGTCCCTCCATGACTCAGTTTACCGGAGGACTCCCATTTCGGCTGGACCAGATTTTGGGGAGCAGGCCACTCCTCAACGGTCCTCCCCCAATGGCTAGAATCTCGCTCTCCCAGTAAGACCAGAAGCCATCCGCAGGAATCCCGGAGCAGGGTATACATCGGGACATGGCTAATCGGCCTGTCGTCGACTTCCTTGTCCTATGAGTACTAGGATCGACACCGGCCGAATTGTGACACGAGATCGGCGCATACTGCAAAGGGAGTCACTCTGGTCTGATGGCACGCCGCGTATCATCCTCGAAAAACCTCTTGAGGCCGGTAGTCTGGAGAAGGCCATGTCGTAGAGGATTCGCATCATCTCCTCGATGGTTCGTACTTGGGTGCGGCGGACGACTTGCCGCGTCTCGCTGAGCACGCAGAGCGAAATGCGTTTGCTGTGCATATCGAGGCCGACGTACAACATGAGTGCCTCTTGTAGCCGGGGTACGTCAGAACCTCCACCACCGTGTTCCACGTTACCCGACTGACAGAGGCTTCCTTCATAGTTTCACACCGAAGCAACGAGCACGCGATTGGGCGCGTCGTCGATGTGACCGACGCGCGCTACGGACAGGTGCTAAACGAGAAGCGGCCCACCGCAAACCAATGCGACGGGCTGTTCTTCTTTCCAGTCGGGGCGATAACACAGCGTTAGAACTTCTTCTGGCTGGCACCCGGGGTGGGAGCCAGGCTTGCGGAGGTGCGTCGGACCAAGAAAACTAATCAGCGTAGGGGACTAGACCCAGAACAATATCCAGGACCCGGCCAAGCCGAAGCGGCTGATCAAGGACCTGATCGACAGCGAGAACCCAAGCTGTCCTGGACGATTCCCCGGATCTCTGCCTGTTCCGAGTCACGATGCGTGAGAAGGATTCTCCAAACAAGGGAGGGCAACCGATTGTATTCACGAAACTTTAAGGATATATTGATGGTTTGAGACGCGTTGTTCGAGTTGGACATCGCATAAGAGGTTTGAAGGCCACCAGCCAAGGAATCGAAAAATGAATACGACCGTCGCCACTCAGAAACAGAAGGCCGTTCAGGCCTGGGTTAAGCTGCCGGCAAACGAGAGGCAATCGCTACCGCCAAGCCCCCCAAGCACGGCAAGAAGTCCAGCACTTAAGCCCTCGGCCCTTCCACGAGAGAATCTTGAGTGGGGCAGAGCTCATTCGGTCGGGGAACTACTGGGAATAGGCGGCCCACCTCACGATCGCGGCAGACGGGTGTCCGAAAACCTTACCATGCGCTCTTGCAAAGGAGATGACCAGCATGGGTAGCGGAATCAGACCGGTCTGACACCAAGGTACGTACGCCGTCGTCTCCTCCATCATGTCTTGAGTCGCTTCGGAGTCGCCGAGGAAGTGGACGATGAGGTGGGAGTCTTTGTTCCGGCCGGGTCGGCTGGCCTCAGCATGCGCAACCGCTGGCCGACGCTAGTGGCCGTGCCGACGGCGGCTCGTGGTGCGGTCGGAGCCTTCACCGCGCTGGGAGGAGGCCGGGCCGAGATGGTCCAGCGAGGCCTCGATGTCGGCATCGACCACGCGGGCTAAGCCCTTGCGCGTGGACTAGTGCTCTGTCACAGCTAAATAGTCGGGCTGGGTCTTTGGGCTGAACCTCATAAAACGCCTGAAAACTCTAATCCGCGACCCTCAATTAATTTGTGACGATGCACTAGTCGGCTCACACACTCCTTCTGTCCCGAAAAGACGCAGTCCTCGATCGGACCAGGGAAACCGGGACGCGATTAGTATTGAGGGTAATCCACTGCCTGACCAGGGAAACCGGGACGCGATTAGTATTGAGGGTAATCCACTGCCTGGGCTCCTGGGCAAACTGATCGCGACCCCGTTTCCACCCCCAAGCTGCGCGGGCCGACTTTCGATGAGACTGCCCGTAAACGCGTGGGCTCGATGGCGAACGGCTGGACGCGTTCGTTCCGGACGTGTCAACGCCGATTCGCCTGGTGGTCTCCGGGTGCTTGTCGTGCTGGCTCAGTTTCGCGACGGGCTACGCGTCCTCGAAATGGTCCGAGCATCGCCGAAGACTGTCACACGAGGGCTGGCTCGAAGACAGGAATCCCCTTGGGCGGGTGGACACCTTGGTCATATGGCGGATTGGACCGGATACCGCCCGATCAGCCAAGGCGACCGGATTGGGGTGATACGTTTGGCAGGAGGACGAACCAGGTGCTGAGGTCGACGAGAACCGAGCGGGAGTTCGATCTCGCCCACCGCGATGCCGTCTACCTGGACTATGGCAGCAGGCCAACAAAAAACTTCGCAGGATGGACAGTGCCGCCCTGCGAAGAGTGAAGATTCCGAGTCCCATCAAGGTCGGACGGTCGGTTATTCGACCGCCGCGTTGGGTACTGGATTTCGATCGGCTCGCCGATCAGTTCCTTCCACGCGTTCTTCTGGCCGTCGGTGAGCAGGGCCTGGACTTTGGTCATATTTTCCTTTTGCGTCGCGGCCATCTTGTTCCGAGCGTCCGTGCGCTCCTGCTCGCTGGCGTCCTTGTTGAACGCTCCCGCGAACGAACTCCGCGACGCTTCAACGATCTCACGGATCTTCGACTTCTGGTCGTTGCTCAGCTTGAACTGCTCGTCGACGGTGGAACTGGCGAAGGCTTGGACCCCACGCGCCTGCAAATTGATCTGATCATACCGCTTTGACTGTTCGGCCGAGAACGACAGGACCTTCTTACCTCGTCGCTGACCGTCTCGTTCAACGTTGCCATTTTGTCCACCGCACGTCCGGCGAGGCGTCGCGCAAGGCCGCATATTCGTCTTGGTGCGTCTGTCTGATCTTGCCAGGGTCTCCTGAACCTTCCCGACCGTCCGTCTGTGAGCTTCAGATCTTTCTGCATCCCGTTCGGGGCCATGGGGACCGAGCCGCACCGCCACCGAAGCCGCCGCGACCCTGGGCCCAGGCTGGGGAGGCCAGCAGTGCCAGGGCACCGAGCCTGTCAGAACCAGCTCATCAAAGAAACGCATCATCTATCAGACTCCTTGCTAAACAATAGGGGCACGCACGTCCGTGGTCGGCACGGCCGACGATGGAAAGGACCGCCGATCAGGGACAAGCTTTGAAACGAGGCCGCAGGATTCAGGCCACACGGTCCCGTCGCACTTCGGATGTCGAGGGCCTTGGAGATCGCAGTGTGCCGACCGCCCTCGTGCACGACGTCGCCATCGTCACACCCTAGACCGCCGATTTCCGGGGCACGACTGTCGATAATAACACCGAGGAAACATTAATGCAAATCAAAATCTAAAAATTCTTTTATCACTGGGTCAGAGACAGCTCGGGGAGCCTGAGCGGCACCAGCTCTCACGCTAGCCAGGACGCGATCAGTTCCCATTCCGAGCTGGACCGAACGCACCCGTTCCGAAGCAAAGCATCAACGACGATACTTCGCCGCCTCGACACGGCCAATCAACTCGGAGGCTGAAGCTCCACAAGCGCGTCTCAGATCATGAACAAGGTCTCGATTGTCGGCGACTTCAGATTCCGCTCGGGCTGGCTGACATACGGGCGCGACAACCCTGCTCTGAATGAGAGCTCCTCTTAGGTCAACCCCGCCTGCTCATTCGCACCGATGAGGGCAAGACAGACGCTGGTCAGTCGCCTCCTATCGGTCGTCTGGAAGTCGATCGAGCGCTTAGGCCAATGAGAGAGCCGCGTGTCGGTCAGGGACAATTGGCTCGCAGAACTCGTCGTCGTGTCGAATCAACCCGGCCGGACGTGGTGGCGAGCGTGTGTGGAGAAAACGCTGGCCGTGGTCAGGTTGAGCGTGCCAGAGGGCTGCAAAAAGGGCCGCCCACTGTCCGCACCTGGAAACGTGGGTGGCCCAACGTCCCTCGAATCTCGTGGCCTTGGCCGAGCTCAACAGGTCCTGGTGAATCGTCACCAGGGGACCCGCTAATACAGCTTGGTGATCTCCGGCGATGACTTGAGGATTTTCCCTTCGTCATCGGCCGTCAGGAAGAAACTGTCGACTATCCGGGCCGAATTGATCTCCTTACCGACGACGACATTCACCCGGTAGCGATCACACCCGAGCGGCCGGACTTGCACCTTGAGTAGATCCGTCGGCGAGCCGAGGGATTGGACCACCTGTTCAGCAATGAAGAGATTCCGGGTGTTAACCGTTTCACGGTCTATATGCTCATCTCGGTCGGTTTGCTCAGTCGTCGGCAACGGCTTTTTCTTCGGTCTCGATGGATCAGGTCCGGCACTCAGGGGCTTACCTCGTCTTTCTGAGGATAGGCGTCACCGGTGAGCGGCGTCGTTTCAGCGACGACGGCGGTCACATAATGCATTAACAGACAGCGGCGTTGTTTCTCGGTGGGCCGCTGTCATGGTCGACGAGGAACCGTCGGGGTAGAAATCGCTGAGCCGGGCTAGGAACTCGTTCCCGTACCTGAGCCCGCACAGGTTGGTGAGCGAATTGACCACCTGACCTGATTCATTGACCTGTTATCATCCGCAGAGCAGAAGCACCTTCCGAACCATGTCGATCTGCGGGGTTGTCAAGGTCCTCGGGTTTCGCGTCACGGCCGAGGCCAATTGGTTTCTCACTAGCCTGCAACCTCGCAGCAGAGTTTCTCAATGATTCAGTCGGATGACTTGAAGCTGGCCGGCGGGGACGCGGACTTCGGTGGGCGCCACCTGAGGTTGTGGCATCGAAACGCGGCGCGCTGGACATCGAGCTCGATCACACCGAAGGTTTGTTCGTATCGCTGGATCGTCTGGCCGATGGCCATCAAGAGCCGCTTGGTCGTGTAAGCGTTCATGACGACCCTCTGGCTCGCCTTGACCTCCTGGCGGCCAGTCGCGAAGGGCTGGATATTCAGCCCAAAGTGAGTATCATTTCCTCAGGGGTGGCGGTTAGCCGGCAGAAGTTGGCGTACGTTGGCTGAGTCCCAGAGTCGTCCACGACCATCTCGGTCGTTTGCTGGGTCTGCGGATTCTGCTGCGGGTGCATGTCTCCGGACTGTTCCTGTTCACTCACTTCCGTCTCCGGTCTCTGTTGCTCCCCCGCCTCAACGACGAAGGATTGTTCGGGCGCATGATTTAAATCATTTATATCAGCTTCTATCTTTGCCAGTCAAGCATTAAATTAGGCAGCTTCCAGACCTGTAATTCTATCTAATATGTGTTCTTACAGATGTGATCCGAACATTTGGGAAGTCGGCGTTGAAAGGTTGACTAGCCTCCGCGAGCCGATAAGTTCGTCGCCCACTCTGCTCCAACTTGGTTGGAAAACAGATCACTCGTGTATCTTGAAGAAGCTTCAGCGAATTCACGTCGAGCGGATGTACCAGGAGTCCAGCCCCTTGATACCGATCGGGAAACCGTGTTTTCCCGATTGATCCCATCAACGACGATATGGCGTAACAATGTCAGGAAGAGCCGTCACTCATTTCAACGACGGTCGGGAGAATTCACGAGAAACGGCGAAGACCTAGCTTGCTTTTCCCTTCCTAGCGTCACAATAATGAGAGACGAAGTGGAGCCAGTTAGCACTGAGGCTCGGCTCCGATGAAACGTGACTTGATGTCGTCGGACGACTAGGTGAAGAGCAACTGGGCTGTGCCCGGGGCTCGTTTAAGAGTAGGCCGACGTGGTCGAACGCCTCGAAGGTGTTCGACCACGTCGGTTTTTTTTGCGAGAGGAACGAGGAGGCGATGATGCCACAATCCGCAGGCTCCCGATGGGCAAAGCTTCAGTCGAATTCCCATCTCCCAGAAGTTCAGGCCACCATTCGGCGGCGAAATCTTTCGCGGAGCGATCCGGGTGATGCCCGCATCGGGCGGCCGTATTCGCATTATCCCCACCGGTGGCGCAGGTCCGGTCGAGGACCCCGATCACTGTGTGGCGATCGGTCGCAGGCTCAAGGAGGAGCACTGGAGACAGCCCGTGCTGCGGGTCGAAAGGATAACTCGTTGAACATGAGCGAGGTATTGACTCGCCGCCTGCGCGACGTCTTCGCGTGAAGTCGGTGGGTGTTACGCGAGGTTAAGTAATGGCGCTTCCCGGTCTGTTTTCCGGCCGGGACGAGCCGGGTGAACATGCCGTCGTGGGCTTGACCATCAAGTCCGTCATAGGCGGTGGCGACGATCCAGCAAGTCAGTAGTGTCTCACGTACTCACATGGCGGATCACCAGTCTTGAGTATGTGAGACACGGTAACTCGTTGGGGGGAACGGAAGGGGCTACTCACGCTTCCCGCATACGAGAAAGTGGGTGGCCCAAACTGCCGCCTAAGAATGATCAGGATGCGGCCGAGGTGGTGTTGCAGTACAAGCGGCTCTGGATGATAGAGGCTTGGTTCCGCTCGTCCAAGTCGCTGTTGCAAACACGACCGATCTATCACAAGTGTGAAGAGACGATCCGAGGCCACGTGTTCTGCTCGTTCCTGGCGTTGGTCCTGACGCCAGGAGTTGGAGCGCGGCTGGCCAAGGACGATCACAACTTCGAGTGGGCCGATGTGATCTAGGATCTCGACCGCCTGCAGATGGTGAAAGTTGAACAAGACGGCAAGCGGTTTCTGCTGCGCAGCGAGGTGCAGGGCTCCTGCGGCACGGTCTTCCGAGCAGCCGGAGTCGCCGTGCCACCCACCGTCCAGTAGGCCGTGGCAGATCCCGCCGACCCGGATCGAAATCCTAGTGCCACGCCGCGCATGTAAATCTATAAGCTGCTACGCTACAGTAGGTTGCGACTGTAAACTGTCGAAGATCAACTTGATGAAAAGGAACGGGGGCGCGAGTAGCATTGGACCAGAAAACTGGAATAAGACCCCGGTGACCATCAGCCGTGAGTTCGATCTTGTCGTCCGGTGGCTTCAGACCTCTGGTAGAGGAAACCGCCCATTAGGGCGAAGACCAACTGCGGCCAAGTCGCCCAGAGCGAGAGGAAGCAGAAGGCAACAAGTAGCTGGTAGGAGGGCCAGCTCTGCCTTATGGGAGGCGGCGGTCCGATGGTCGCTCCATAGAGGGCCATGGGCGGAATGAGGTAGAACTGCACCAAGCCCTCGGCTCGCATCGCCAGGACGACGAAGAAGACCAACGCCATCGCACCAAACACCTCGAATCCCCTGAGGAAATGAGGCCTCCGGGGACGCAGGAAGGCGAGCAGCGGAACGACCGCTAGGATGTTCGCCATTGGAAGGGTGACCACGCAGAGCAAGAAGAGGAATCTGCTTTCGAAATCCGATATCGCTCTTATTGCCCCCAAGTCGAGTGCGGTTATAGCGACGATCAGCATGATCAAAGCGATTCGAAAGCGAGGCACTTTCACAGCCACCTCTTGGGGTGTAGATAGGGTGTCAGGAACCGATTTTGAGTACAATGATGCAAGAAAGACGTTTTTTCGGTTTCTGGCACCTTTCTATTCTCCTTTGCACCTTTGAAGTAAAGCTCTGTATTTGCGCTGGTTCTCTGTCTTCACTTCGATCGGGTCCAACGCTCGCGGGTCTGAACGAGTCGGAGGATTTCCGCTCGCGTCCTGCTTCCGACTCGCGGACGGCCGCCTCTAGCCGCAATCCTCCTGGCCATGTGAGTGAACAGCTTTCGATCGCTCTGATTACCCAGGAAGAGAACAATCCTCAGAACCAACGGCATGTCCCGGACGCTCTTGTCGTAATCCTACTAATAGCGGGATCACTCCCCAGAACTTTGACCATTCGGTCTGATCAACGGCCAACGCGCCGAGTAACGGGGAAGCCGGTGCGCGGGATCGTTTCGTTGAGGGAGCTAACCAAACCTCCGGCTCGGCGGGTTGCGCAGTTTTCGGGGAGCAGACAGGAAATGGCATTGAGACAAGTCCTCAAGTCACGAGTCGAAGAACTCGCAAGCATCCGCTGTCTGGCATATCATGAACCATGAACAAAAGTAGGTGCAAGGGAACGCTTCGTCTGTGATTTCGCTGTCAGGGCCCAGCGCATGATTCAAACGGTCGTGGTCGGTTATGGGCTGGCCGGTCGGGCGTTTCACTGCCCCTTGATTGTGCGCCAGCCAGAATTGAGTCTTCATGGGATCGTGGCCCGCGACCCGACAGTTCGGGCCGAGGCGGTCAAACAATGGCAGGTGCACGGATTCGCGAGCCTAGCCGCGGCACTGGATGACCCTGGCACCGAGCTCGTGGTCATCGCCACGCCGCACAACACTCACGCCGAACTTGCCGTGCGTGCCTTGGAGGCCGGACGTCATTGCGTGGTGGACAAGGTCATGGCCATCACCACCGAGCAAGCCGATGCGATGATCGCCGCCCGCGACCGGTCGGGACGGGTGCTCTCGGTCTTTCATAATCGCCGCTGGGACTGGGATTACGTCACGATCAAGGAGATGCTGGGCCAGGGGCTGATCGGCCGGCCGCTCTTGATCGAGAGCTCGGTCTGCCGGCATTCGATGCCCAAAGCCTGGCGCGGTCAGGTCGATCAGGCGGGTACCATACTCCACGACTGGGGAGCGCACCTGGTCGATCAGGCTCTTCAGTTCGGCCTGGGTCCGTGCCTTCGGCTCGCGGCATGGGTGCTGGAGAGCCCCTGGCGCGGCGTCGACAGCGGGGGACACGGGCGAATCATCCTGGAGTTCGACCGGGTGCTCTTCCAGGCCGAGACCAGCCGCGTCTGCCGGATTGACCGGCCCAGGTGGTGGATCGTGGGAACCGAAGGTGGGTTCGTCAAGTATGGCGTCGACCCGCAGGAGGACGCCCTCCGCAGCGGCGACATCGACAAGGCGGTCGAACCGGAGAGCCATCAGGGGATTCTGCGGGTCGCGTCCGACTCGGGAGCGATCGTGGAGTCGCGAGCACCTTCGATTCGCGCCCACTGGGACAGCTACTACAGCAATATAGCCAACCACTTGCTGCACAACGAACCGCTCGCCGTGACGGCCGAGCAGGCTCGCGAGGTGGTGCGAGTTCTCGAGGCCGCAGTTCTCTCGTCGCGCGATCATGTCTTTATCGATGGGCCATGGGGAGCATGAGCCGTCAGTGCCTTGGTGCCTTGTTTCTCCGCTATCGGAGAGCGCAGCAGTGCTGATTGAATGCCCCACCTGCCGGCGTTCCATCCGAGTCGTCGATCAGCGGCCGGGACGGTTCACGCCTCGCTGCCCCAGTTGCGAACGATTGTTTCAGCTCACGGTCTTCGAGACGCCAGGCTCGGAGGCCTTGGTGTCGAAGCTCGAAGCGAGCGTGTTCGCGGAGCCCGTCTCATTGCCGGCCCCGGGCGCCGCTCAGCCTGAGAATCGGGTAGTTGAATGGCCCGAAGCGTCGCCGCCGGGAGCCGTATCGGCTTTCCGTCCCGGACGGCTTCCCGGCGGAGTTCCCCGTTTGCTGGGAGGGAACATTGTTCTGAGACTGCTGGGGCAAGGTCCGCGCGGACGCGTTGTCTTTGCTCAGCCTCTGACGCTCGAAAAGCCGGTCGTGCTCAAGCTGCTGCCGGCCGACCGCGCGGCCGATCCGATCTTCATGGCCAACTTCGTCCGGGAGGCATTCGCGGCCGCCCAGATCCGGCACCCGAATCTCGTCGCCATGCGTGAGGTCGGCCACGACCGGGGGCATCACTATTGTGCGCTGGAATGGATTTGCGGATCCTCTGGGGCCGAGCTGCTCGAAAAGCGGCGGACGCTCGAGCCATACCAGGCCGTGGTCGTAATCTTGCACGCCGCGCGCGGCCTGAAGGCGGCTCACGAGCAGGGCCTTCTTCATCGCGACGTCAAGCCCGCGAACTTGCGTTTCGATGCCGCCGGACGTGTCATGGTCGACGATCTGGGACTGGAGCTGACTCCCTCCCTGGCCGCCGCCTTGGAGGTGCGCCAGAAGCCCGGCGAGCGGCGAACACGGCCCGCCACCGAAGACGATCAGTACGTGCGGGCCGCCGCCGGAACCCCCGCATTTCATGGCTCCTGAGCAGGCTACCGACGCCGTCACGAGCGACGGCCGCGCCGACATCTATTCTCTTGGTCTCACCTTCTACAACCTTGTGACGGGCAGGTTGCCGTTCCCGGATGGTGACGCGGCCGAGCTGATGCGGAAGCATCAAGAGGAGGTACCGGTTTCCCCGAGTGAGTTCGTGCCCGATTTGCCGCGACAGATCTCGGACATCATCCGCACCATGATGAACAGGCGCCCGGAAGAGCGGTATCCCAACATGGCCATTGTGGTGGACCTTCTCGAGGGGATGCTCGCCGCCCGCGATGAGCCAGCCGCGGCCATTCTGGATGACATTTATCGCATGATTAGGCAGGCCGCCGACGGGTTGGCCCATTCTCCGTGGCATCGCCTGCGGTTTCGGGTCCTCGCTCTCAGCGCAGCGATCTGGCTGGGACTTATCCTCTTGCTCTTTTCGTTAAGACTTCGCCAACCGGCGTTCGGCATTCTTGGGTTCGGTGCACTGACCGCCTTGGCCGCGGTCTTCGCCTCGGGAATTGTTCACCGATCGGAACTGCTGCGATTGGCCTGCGCTGCCGTGCTCGGCGGCGGCCCGCGATCCTGGTTGATCGGAGTAGGGACCACCCTGGCAGCGCTTGCCGCACTCTGGACTTGGGGCGGTCTCCTTTCCTGGTTCGTGATCGTCTGTGCAGGAAGCCTGGTCGGGAGCTTCTTGGTTTTCTTCGACCGGCCGCTGGCCGCCGAGCGCCAGCTTATGGTCGATTCGGTCAATGAGCTTCTCAAAGGGCTGCGGGCTCGAGGTTTTGATGAAGCCGCCATTCAGGAGCTTGTCGCCCGGTACGGCGGCGGTCATTGGGATGATCTGTTCGAGTGCGTATTCGGACACCGCGCCCTCATGACTCTTGAGGGCAGGCGGAACAGGGCCTGGTCCGGTCGCCACCGCAGACTGTTTGACCGTGGGCGCGATGCAGTTTACTCGGCGCTCGAGAACCGACTTCAAAGCCGTCGTGATCGTCGGCATCTGAGGCTCTTGCAGGAGGTGGAGGAAAAGCGGCTGGAGAACGCGGGGTTGAACGTGCTGACCGCGCGCCGCAAGGCGCGGCGGATTGCCAAGGCGATGCTTGTCACGGCGGCGGAGTGGAGGGAAGAGCAGAGGTTGCTCGACGCAACCGATCGCTCGCCCGCCACCCATAGTCGGCCGCTAATGGAGCGATTGAGCATTGCGGCAAGTCAGCCCGAGGCGGTGCTCGAACCGCACGAGAAACAGCCCAACGCCTTGCTCCGCCGGATCGATTCCTGGATCGGCATACTCCTCGGCCGAGGACTTCGTTTCCTGCTCTCGGCCGCCATGCTCGTCCTGCTCGCCATCTGGTCGGATGCGCACGGCATCTTGACTTTCAGCCAACTGCGGGAACAAGCGGCCGAACTGTACAGGGTCTCGCAAGCGGCGGTCGTCGCCGCCGACCCAGGCCTTTTTCGCCAGCTCAAGTGGAACATTCCCGGGCAGTGGCACCGGCTTGCCGACCCTTTGGATTTCCCCTGGCTCCACGAGGTCCTTGGAAACTCCCTGCCGGCATTTAATCTCGTGGTTGCCGCAACCATCCTGCTAATCTCGCTGTTCGCGAGACGGAGAATCACTGCATTCTTGGCGCTGGCGGGAACTGCGGTGGCTCTCTTTGGTCCGCGCTGGGGACTGGAAATCCCATCCCTCTTGGATCGTATCGGCGCCGATGCCCAGGCGCGGGCTCTCGGCATCCTGATCGCGGTGTTGGGCTGGTTCTGGCCGCGCAGGAAGCCGTCCTGACACGAGACTCCGTCACACCCTTGCCGTCACTGAGTTGGGTGACGGGTCCGGCGGCGGAATACCCGGACTGCTTCGACGATGAGGCCGAGGCAGGCCAGTCCGGACGCACTCAGCGAAGTGGTGCAAGCAGCACCGAGCCACGCCGGCCGGTAGGCAAACCTTACGCGGCTGGGTCCTTGTCCATCAAGTCGAACGGCCTGAACCCCGATCTCAGCGCGAACGACAGGTCGTTCGGGCCCCTCGTTGACCACGGCGAACCAGCCCGGAAAGTAGGTTCGATTGATCACCAGGTCGCAGGTCCCGTTGTGTTCCACGAACGCAGTCTGGCCGTCCCATACGATCACCTGCGCCGCCGTGGCGATCGGCCCGCCCGAATCTTGCGGCTGGTCTCCGGCTCGGTACCACACCGCTTGAATATCAGGATCGAAGCTGACGCCTGAGAGTAAGGCCCGCTCATGAGGAGCCAGGCGGACGCGAATTGCGGCCCGAGCACTTGGAAACGGTTTCGGGTAGCGCACGAGCCTCCATCTGGCGCGGGCGGGCGTGCCGGGAGGCTTGTAAACCAATTGATCCAGAACGGCGTCGTCGCATTCCAGCAGCGTGGTGCCCTTTGCCTCCTCAACAGGGCCATCCCAGATGCCGTGCGTGACGCCATACGCGCCTAAGCCTGGCGAGTCCCACCGCCGAAAAAGCCTCCTTGCGCCGGGTGGCCAGTTCTAGATATGGGTGCGGCGGCGGGGCGGCAAGGCCCGTGTATGGGAATATCGGCGCCGCACCGGCGCGGACGGGCAAGTCGTGGACCAGCCCCGCTACTGAGCCCAAGGCCGGCTCTGCCGCCAGTCTCGCAAGCACGGAACTCTGAACTGGAAGGTCAATGCCCCATCCCCAGACGGTGGTCGAGGTGTAGTAAAGCCAACCAAGCTCCGCGGCCGTGGCCAGTATGAGCAGACAGGCCGGGACGCGTCCCCGTCGCCAGGCGAGCAAGAGCAGACTGCTCACCACCCAGGATAGCGCGGCGGCTCCGATGGCGAGAGCCAATCGAAAGCCGCCGAGCACGGCACGGTGATCTTGCCGGATCGACCAGTAGACCGCCCAACCCGCGGCCATTAAAGCAAAAGCCCAAGCCATGGCCATGCCCCGCCGGATCGAGGCCGGCGGAGCCGCCTGGTCGAGCCCCGCGCCCGCGGCCAGACAGAGGCCAAGAGTGGACAGCACGAGGTATCGTCCCGGTGCGCGGAACCAGCCCAAACCCGGGAGATCGAGCACCACCGAATACGCCGCCGGCCAGGTTTGTGGCAGCACCGCCAGGATCGAGCTCAGGGCGGTGATGAAGAGCCAGGGAGCCAGGCGGCCATCGCGCCTGCCGCCGCCTGCCGAGACAAACGCCAAAAGCAGTGGCATCGTGCCTATGTAGAAGCACGCCTCGTAACCCGAGGTTCCCTGCTCGTACCAGTAAGGCGCCTCCGGACCACCCGGAATTCCGCAACCACCCAGGGATTGCCAGCTCGGCCCAGTGCGCGGGCGGGAAGGCGAAAAAGGCCAATTCCGAAAACGACCGGTGAGTGAATCCCACGAATCGAGCCAGCTCCCAACTCGAGCCGAGCTGAACGCTCGCCAGGGCTGCCCCCCATACCAGGGCCAGTACCAGACCGAGAACTCTGTGCCAGGGCCGGCGGTCTCGAACCACTCGCCAGGTACCCAGCAGCAGGACCAGAGCGGCGGTCCACAACTGCAACTGGAAATGCCCGAGTGTCAACTGAGCGCCCCAGGCGATGGCCAGCAGGATGATGCCCAGCAAGCGACCATTGCGGAGGTACCATTCCGTAATCAGAGTGGCTAGTGTCAAGTAGGGCAACGCATGATAGAAAGGTTCATGCGTGGAGTGAATGGCCTGAAAACCGCAGAAAGTAAACGCGAGCGCGGCAATGGCCGCGCCGTTTGGCGAAATTCTCAGAAAGCGCGCGTAGGCGAAGGTTGCGGCGGCCAGCAACAGATAGTGCAACCACATAGCCATGCGGTAAGCCGTCGAGATCCCCGCAATCGAATAGATTAGCCAGTTTGCAGGGTAAAACGCGGCGACGTGACTCTCGGCCAGAAGGGGAATGCCAAGGCCGAATCGGTCGCTCCAGAAAGGCAACTGGCCACGGGCCAGAAAGTGGATGAATTCTTCTTTCAGTGGGCGGTAAAGCCGGTCAGGGTCGCCACCGACGGGCTCGAAACCGACCAACAACCCGCCTACCAGCAGCCCCGCAAGACTCACCGTGGCCACCTCGGGGCAGAGCAGCCGACGGAGTGACCAATGCATCAAGCAATTCCTGTCTGGAAGTGAACGGAGCGAGTCCGACAGACGTCCTAGAGTGCTGAAATTTTGATCAAAGGCGTCATTCTGCTTGCTGCGTGAATTGGCGTCCCAACCACGATAAACTATCGTAACCTCCGTAGATGCAAGACGAAATGCAATTAGGCCGGCCAATCCCGGGACGATGCCTGGGCGATTTGAGGAGGGAAATACCAACGATGGAGATCCAGTGCCCTGCTTGTGGGGCGGAAGGACGTGCTCCCAAAGACAAGATCCGAACGCGCCTGGTGTGCAGGAAGTGCCTGAAGGTCTTCCATATCACGTCCTCCGGCAAGACGGTGCTAGGAGAACCGCTGCCGACCGGCCAGCCGTCGATTGCCGGCTCACAAGAGGCGATCGCGGCGGATAGTACCCAGAGAGTCGACCAATGGTTCGAACGTACGTCAAAGCAGTTATTCTCACCGTCGAGTCTAATCTTCTGCCTTGGGTTCATCCTGCTATCCTTGGCAATTGCCTTCTTCGCTACCCGGCGCCAGGAGAGTCTCCAAGAGCGCGTTGCCAAGGCGGCCAAGGCCGCCGTGCTTGGGGATTTGCAGAGTATCCGGGAACTGGCGGCCACCGCAACCGAGGACGGACTCGTCATGTGGTACATCTCGGTTCGGCCCCAGTGCGACCAGCTCTTGCAACGATCAGGCGGAAAAACGTTGGCTGTCGAAACCGAAGTCATACGGCAGGATCCTGATCAGGAGCGTGCCGAGGTGGTCGCGCACGTGAGCATCGAAGAGTCATTGGAGAGAAAGGGCGTTAGCTTGCCTGAGGCATCGATGTCGATAACCCCAGGCCTGCTCATCTCACTGCCACTGGCCTGGAAGAGGGAAGGCAGCGCCGGCTGGAGGCTTGACGGCAGTCGTACCCAAGAGCTCACCAAGCCATAGCCCGAGTAAGCCGTCGCGAGATACCAACTGTCTCCAAGACTATGAGCCTGACACAAATTGCTTCCAGGCCCAAAAAATGCAACGCGACATGCAGGCGTGGTGTGACTTGACGTGCCGAACCGATGCCGTTACGATTGCCCGGTCTCCCGGTGCCGTTAGATCCTTGTTTGAAAAATGCGAATCGCATGGTTGCCGAGTCTTCTGCGGGTTTGGTATGAAGCAGCCGACATTGAATTAAACTCAGGGGTCCAGCGGGAGGGAGTCCGAGCGATCTGCTACGGTCGGCGAGAACAAGTGTATCTAGATAATCGCGGTGGAGGCGATTCGCGGCGTCACATCCAGCCCGGCGAGAGAGGGCACGTGCCACACCGTCAGAGATGGCATGCAGTCTTGAGCCTGATACTGACAGGTGCCGCAAGCGCGGGTCTTTCCGTACCAGCGAGGTGGGAACTCTAGCCCATGCCGCCTTTCGACGGACTTGAGGATTTCGTCAAGCCCAACGTGCCCTTGGCCTCACTCGTCTGGTTTCGGCTGGGCGGGCATGCCTTGTTTTTCGCCCAGCCTGCGCACCCTTGACGAGCTGCTCATGGTAATGAAGCGGGCGCGCGACACGTCGCTACCCTTGAAGATTCTGGGCGGTGGGTCGAACGTTCTGGTGCGCGACTGCGGTGTGGACGCCCTGGTAATTCATCTCGAGAGTCCGTTTTTCTCGGATGTCACGATCGCGGAGAATAGGGTGACGGCAAGCACCGCCGTGCCGCTGACAGTCTTGATCTCGCAGACGGCGCGGGCGGGCTTGGCCGGCCTGGAAATTTTGACCGGAATTCCAGGCACGGTGGGAGGAGCCCTGCGCGGCAACGCGGGTACCCGCCAGGGCGCCATCGGCCAGTTTGTGCGGCGTGCCACTGTCTTGGATTCGGCGGGTGAGATCCAGGTGCGGGAGCGCGACGATCTGAGCTTCGCCGACCAGACGTCCAACCTAGACGAGCCGGTCATCGTTTCGGCGGAGTTCGAGTTAGGCCGCGAGAAACCGGAAACGGTCGTTCACCGGATGCGCCGAATTTGGATCGTCAAGCAGGAGCGCCAACCCTACGGTCATCAGGCTTCCGGATGCATCTTCAAGAACCCGTCGCCGGACGTCTCGGCCGGAGCGCTCATCGATCAGGCCGGTCTGAAGGGAGCCCGGTTTGGGGGAGCCGAGGTGTCGGAGCGCCACGCCAACTACATCCTCGCACACACAGGCGCGAAGGCGACGGACGTTCTTCACCTGATCGAGCAGATTCAGCAGCGCGTCTGGCAACAATTCGGGTACGAGTTGGAACTTCAGCTCCAGATCTGGTAGTATTATGTCATCGGGCGTGATCTGATCATGCCGGCTCGCACGAGATAGCAAGCCTTCCGACTCGTCATCACGCCTTGCTGTGAGCAGACAGTCATTTCTGGCATGGCGTCAACCTGGGGCGCCCCGTCAAGCGCGTCGGAGGTCTAAGGGTAATGGTGTACCGCGAAACTCCTCGAATCGCCGCGCAGGACGGGCGACTCGACGGAGTGGTCGACGACACGGGCCCTGGACCCCGCCTTCGGCGTTTCGATTTCGTACGGACACAGAGACAGCTTGACCTGCCTCGGGTTCTGCTGGCCTGCTCACTCTTGTTGTCTGGATTAGCCTTGGTGGGCTACATGGGAATGCAGGCCCTGCGGTCCATGATCGGCTGGCTCCATCAGCAACCTGACTATCAGGTGAAATTCCTCGATATTCGTCTTGAGGACGAGCCGCCTGCTTGGTTTCGCGGCGGTGCCCAAGCCTTTCTGCGGCAGGTCCAGAATCTGAGGACCGAAGCGGCGCTGCTGCCGGTCCTGGACATTGAGTCAGAACGGATCAAACGGGACTTCAGTCTCTTTCCCTGGGTGGATGAGGTCACACGCGTCGAGTATCCCCCCCACGGCATCACCGTTCACCTCGTCTACAAGCGGCCGGTCGCAACGATTGCATTCCCCCTCGGAGGACGCGTGATCCTTGACCGTCATGGCCACATTCTTCCCGGGGAGGATATAGACACCGACAAACTTGGGCCGCTGATTAGAATCTGGGCAAAGGGACTGGATCATCCCGCGGCGGACAATCGGCCGGGAGTGCCCTGGAAATCATCGGCCCCTGATGGCGAGGGTCCACGGCTGGAACGTTGGGTCGTGGCGGCGGCACGGCTCGCCGGGTTTCTGCAGGAGGCTGATCGAGCCGGCGAAGCCGCGGTAAGCCCGGCACTTCGCGTGCAGGCGATCCTGGCCACCGATGATTGCAGGTATCTGTTCCTTCAGACGGCCGAAAAAGTGATGGTGCTTTGGGGAGAGGCGCTGGAATCGGAGACGAGCGCAGGTCTCGAGGCAAGTAAGAAATGGGATATTTTGAAAAAATGGGCGGCGCTGCCGTCTTTGCGAACTCTTCCAACAGGCGACTACTGGATGTTCTCTCGCGGGGACCTCAAACCCGTGAAATCCCTCCCGCCGCTCTGCAGCACTGGGGCCGCCGGGCCGCCCGGGCTCGAATTCTCGTCGGGACATCAGGTCGATTGGGCGTCCTGTTTAGATTGAAAAACTTGGTCGCACCTGGAAATTCGCTGACGCGGCCATGCACGTGCCGTAAGCCGATGGCATAATAGGAGATCAGGCATCATGGCGAACCGCCTTGGCTCGATGTGGGTAAATCGTGTTTCGCAGCTTGCCGCCCCGACCCCCACCGGGCGGTTCAGCAAGTTCGCACTCCTCGTCCCGCGGATCAACGCCCTTGAGCCGGTCTTCGAGCCGCTGACGGACGACGAGCTGAGGCACCGGTCGCATGAGCTACGACTGCGTGCCCGCCAGGGAGACTCGCTGTCTACCCTGCTGGTCGAGGCCTTCGCACTGGTCAGGGAGTCGGCGAAGCGCACAATCGGCCAGCGGCATTTCGATGTCCAGATCCTGGGCGGTATCGCCATCCACAACAAGTGCATATCTGAGCTCGAAACGGGTGAAGGCAAGACCCTTGTCGCTACCCTGCCGGTGTTTCTCAACGCCCTGCCCGCCAAAGGGGTGCACGTTGTAACGGTCAACGATTACCTGGCGCGCCGTGACGCTGAGTGGATGATGCCCATTTACCAGATGCTCGGGATGACCGTCGGTTGCATCCAGACGGGGCAATCCGACGGTTCGCGTCGCGCGGCGTATGCCTGCGACATTACTTACGGAACGAGCAAGGAACTTGGTTTTGATTTTCTGCGTGATGAGTTGAAACGGCTCCAGCTTGGAGACACTCACCGCAAGACGTTTGAGCAGGTATTTCTGGGCAGTGGCAGCCACGTGGAGGCGGAAATGCCGGTGCAGCGGACGCACTGCTACGCTGTCGTTGACGAAGCTGATAGCATCTTGATCGACGAGGCGAGAACCCCGCTGATCATCGGAGCGAACAACCAGCCGACTCAGGAGGAGGCTGCCGCCTATTACGGGGCTGACCAGCTTGCCGAGACGTTGGTGAGAATCAAGGACTACAAGTACGATCCGCTGGAGCGAAAGGCCGAACTGACTGCCCCGGGCCGCCGCAAGGTGCAAGCTCGTGGGGCACATCCTGCGTTCGCGACGCTCACGGTCGATGGCCTCTACGAGTATGTCGAACGTTCGCTCCGCGCCCAAATCGCCTACTTGCGCGACCGCGACTATGTCGTGCACGAGGGCGAGATCGTGATCGTCGACGAGTTCACTGGACGCATGATGCCCGGCCGGCAGTGGCAGGACGGCCTGCACCAGGCCATCCAGGCCAAGGAGAAGCTGGAGATCACGCTCGAAACGATCACCGCAGCTCGGGTGACCGTTCAGGACTTTTTCAAGCGCTATGACAAACTGGCCGGCATGACCGGAACGGCGACCTCTGACTCTCCCGAGTTGAGACGGATCTACAAGGTCGGCGTGATGAAGATTCCCACGAACCGTCCCTGTCGCCGCGTATGGCTCTCGGATCGGATTTTCTCAACCGAGGCAGAGAAGTTCCGGGCGGTCGCGGACCAGATCATCGAATGGAACAAATCGGGTGTGCCGGTACTGATCGGCACGCGTTCGATCGAAAAATCCGAGAAGCTCAGCCGTTTGCTCGCGGAGGCAGGCATTGAGCATCAGATCCTCAATGCCAAGAACCATGAGATCGAGGCGCAAATCGTGGCCCAGGCCGGGCAGATCGGCAGGGTGACTGTCGCCACGAACATGGCTGGCCGCGGTACTGACATCAAGCTTGGCGATGGTGTCGCCGCGCTCGGGGGCCTGCACGTCATCGGCACCGAGCGGCATGAAGCGCGCCGGATCGACCGCCAACTCTCCGGCCGCTGCGCCCGCCAGGGCGACCCCGGTTTCGCCCAGTTTTTCATCTCACTCGAGGACGAGATCATCGAGGCGTTTGGCGAGAAGCCAGCCGCCCGAATCCGCAAGAAGTACGCCGGCCGTGGCGAGCTCACCAGCCTGCGCATGCGAAGGCTCTTCGTCGCCGCCCAACGGAAGAAAGAGCGGCAACACTTCAAGGATCGCAAGCTCCTGATGCACTACGAAAAACAACGGGCCGAGATGCGCAAAAACATGGGTCTCAACCCCGTGCTTGGCTGACGTATTTCTGGCTGGCCACGGCCGGACCGCCGGCGCAACACTCTTGGGCATAGTCGTCCCGAGAGCTCATGCGTGCAGATATTTTCGCGCTTCGTCTTTCAGTCCATGATCAAGTGTGGCCAGTGGACCAAGCACCTTCTCCGCGATCCGGATCCGTTCGGCAGCCTTGGTCGCAACCTGGACCTCGGCGACATACTGCCGCAGGCGTGCTTGTCGCGAGTTCGCCCGCAGCAGGTAATGCACCAGCAACCAGCTCTCTGCATAGGCTAACTGATCGGTCTTCGGCTCGAATGCGGTGTCATCGGTCAGCAGGTCGCCAATCGGGATCCAGTCCACCGCCTGCCGCAAAGCCTCCATTCTCGGTCGGTTCACACCGCCGATCGCGTTTTTCACACCGGGACGCCAGAGCTCGACATAGGTTGCCAGGCCCTCGGAGACGCACATGGGAGGTTCAAGTTGCCGGTTCAGGATCCCGGTGTTGAAGCTCAACTGATGAGCCGTCTCATGCACCAAGGTAAAGAGATTCACCCGCTCGGCCTGAGCCGCGATCGCCTCTCGCCGAGAACGAAAATCGAAGATGACAAGGCGGTTGGTTTCCAGGTCGTAATGCCCGCCCACATCCTTGCCAGGGGCCTCTCCAATCAAGGCGGAATAGGAATCCCGGTCCCGCAGTGCGATCATGGTGAGCCGCCGGGCGGGATATTCCACTGTGAAACCGCGCGCTCGGAAATGGGCCAGAAACGCCTCACCGAGAGCCTCGCAAAGAGCCAGAGCTTCGCGCTGATGCGACTCCGGCGCGTCGCCCACGGCAAGGAAATGCACACTTCGTACGGAGTACAATTTCGCGAGCCTGGCGTCTCGCGCCAGCTTCTCAACTTTGGCGATCTCTTCGGCGTCGATCGCCTGCCCAGTTGCCTTTGCCTCTTGCCCGGCGGCGGACCGAGCGGAACCCAGGCCGGAGACTCCGGCGAGCAGGCCTTTGACCAGCGATCGTCGTGACAGAACGCCCGGCATTTGTGCAGCCCCGGTCACCCTTTCGCACGAGACGTGAGAGCCACGCCGCTTTGCCGCGGCAAGCCTACCCGTCTCCTGGTTCGAGTATAACCGGCCAATCGTT
>CAVXCB010000052.1:0-38952 GCA_963760085.1 uncultured Planctomycetaceae bacterium | reverse complement strand
GGCGGGATATTTGAGTTGGGCTAGCCGATGATGCTTTCTCCCATCAGCGCGCTGTGTTGCTCGTCCCGTCCTGGATCCTGGCGAAGGTGATGGCCGAATTGAGGTAGAGCGGTCCGTCGGGGTTGCCATACGAGGCCGGTAGGCCAAGGCCGCCTGGAAGGCCGTCCCCGGTGTTTGACGCGTAGTTACTTGGAGCCTGGTCGGGCAGCACGTGGTCGCGCACGTCGCTCGGGCAAAGGTAGCCCGAGATTTGTACGATATAAATGGTTGTGTTTTGCGGCATGTCGTCTCCGTTGACGTCATATAATGGGATATTGAAGTTCATGCCGTTGGATGCGTTCCCCTGCTCCAAGAACGGCATGATCTGGACCAGAGTCGAGTAGCGGTAATGTCCTGGCCAGGTTGGCATGTTTGGCCCTGTGGCACAGCAGACCCAGTAGTTGGTCATTGGGGCGATGATCCCGGCCGATGGAAATGACCCCAGTGCGCCTGGTAGTTGTGCAGGGCGATTCCGATTTGCTTGAGGTTGTTGACGCACTGCAGGCGTCGAGCTGCCTCCCTCGCCAACTGCACTGCGGTAGCAAAAGCGAGATCAACACCGCGATGATCGCGATGACCACAAGGAGCTCGATCAGTGTGAATCCGCTTGTCCATCTCGTCGCATGTGATCTCTCCGATTCGTTGCCAGGACTCCGGAGTAACACGTTATTGGAAATCGTAATAACTTTGCGGATCATCGCGCACCTGTTCGCCATTGCAAGGGGTCGGGTTTGCCGGCTCTTGTATTCGGTCTCACTTGCACTGCGATCGCTGGAATTCAAAGATTCGCGGCACCGTTCCCGCCGATTCTCGGACCCCGACAGTTGCTTCACTGCCGGCCCTGCTGGAAATCAATTCCTCATGGGCGATGGATTGGCCCTCTTCATCAAGAGCTCGATTAACCCGAGCGTCTACGGCGGTCTTTGCAGCCGGAACCTCGGAGAGATTGTGAGTGGCGATCCGTTCTGACAGGGCCTATCGCAAGCGCGAGGTAACCATATTGTTGACTCTGGGTGGCTCGTTCCTCCCCCAAAAGTCAGATTCAGAGCTCAGCTGCCCCATACGAAGAGAAAACCGACACCCAAGTCCGGGAAGGCAAGGAGGATGATGCCAGACCGTCTCATTGCATACTCCTCAAAACTGGTCGGCGGAGAACTTCGCCGCCGGCCCGGGTCGCGATGGCTTGGAAGATGCGGAAGCCAACCTGCTCCTTGATGAATCGGACACTGCCGTCGGCGAACAGGAAGTTCGCGCACCGGGATGAAGCGACCAGTATTGATCGCCATGAGCGAGGCCCGAGGGAGAGTGGGCCCGTGTCCTTCCCCGGTGTGCGAGAGGACAAGCGCCCGCCTCCTTCGGGGTCGAGCCCCGCTTCGGCCTGGAGCCACCAGGGAACGGCCGCGTTAGTAACGGCGCCCGTCCAGCTTGCGCCGACAGGTTCTGGCTGCGCTCGCCGGCAGCGAAGGTCTGGCTTGTGCCGTCCGTGATCTGAGCGATGTTGATCGAGTGATTGCGGAAGAAGAGTCCGTTGCCATTATCACGGCCGGGGGACCATCATCGGAGTCGATGATGTAGGGATAAGACTCGAGGGGTCCCGCTGCCGACCGAGCCGACATAGTTCGACGAGGCAACATCACAGATCGGGGCACCGGGGGCCGTGCCGGTCGTCGTTGAATCAACAACAGTGAACGTATCCTGCCGCCAGGCGTCGGATGGACATAAGAAGCTGCCGATGACAGTCAACCGGGCGGTCTGGTTGGCCGGAAACTCGATCCCCAGCACGAAATTGATGCTGTTGTAGATGGGGAGCTGTTCCATCTGATTGAGCGCGAAAGAGGCCCAGCCCCAGCCAGGACCGTCGTTATCGAATGTCACGGGATCCATCAGCGACAGGTAGCCCGGGGGAAAAGCGCCGATTCGCCGTGGTAATCATGCAGGGCGATGCCGATCTGCTTCAGATTGTTGGTGCACTGGATTCGCCGGGCCGCTTCTCTGGCGGACTGGACGGCCGGCAGCAAGAGCGCGATCAACACGGCGATGATCGCTATGACAACAAGTAGTTCGATCAATGTGAAGGCGCGTTGTCGATGCATGAGGTTAAGCTCCAATTGTGCTGAGGTCGTGCGCAGACGGTCATCACCGCCGCGGCCTGAACAGCCGCGGTGCGCTGCGCGAAGAATTGACGACCTGGAACGGGCGAAGCCTGGGCCCGCACTGGCAGGGCCAGCGGGGCTGGATCACATATATAAAGAGGGTGAAACGATCAGACAGGCAGGCCCGGTCGGGGGGGTCTCTGAATCCGCGCGGGCCGCCACCGAGGGCGACCGCAAGACGTGGGCACAGGCAGGAAACCACTCATCATCAGCGTGCTGCGCAAACGCACTTGACTAGCGTGCCGGCCTTCTCCTGCAAGCGAGGGCCGGCCGTCGGGGGGAGGCCCGAGTCGCTGCATGGAGCCTGTTCGAGGCACGGAGCAGACCGCGTGGAGTCGCCTTGCGGTGTGGCAGTCGGCGGTGCGGCCCGATCATCGCGCTTTGCGGCGGAGTGGCGTCCACAGCAGCAGGAGGCCTGTCGGCAGTGTGATCCGCAGTTACAGACCTGCCATGAGCCTCGGCATCGAAGACAGGCGACGATACCGAGTCGGCGAACGCAACATGACCTTGGAGAACGAGAGCGACCGCCAGCAGTAGCCAGCGTTGCTGTCGCCCAGGTTCATGGTCTGAAAATCTCATGCGAGTTTGCGTGCGCCGGGAGCCAGAAGCAAGTCATGGGAGGATCGCGAGGCGTCATTGTAATCGACGGTACAGTAGAAACCAATCAAATCTGGGCTCCCGCGAACCGCGGTCACTTTCGGTTCGCGGCCGGCCGCTTCGCGAAGCCCTTTTGTAACTGGTCGTGCATCAACTTTTGCTGTTGCTTGTTCGCGTCAATCTGAGCTTTGCTGGGAGTGGAGTCGTTGGAGCATCCGCTCTCGAGAAGCGGCGCAACGAGCGCGAACCACGAAGATCCAGCCTATCGCTAGCAACGAACGAAAGCCACGCATGATCGACTCGCTCAGTAAGAGTCTGCTGACACGACCTCGCCGCCGGCTCTTGATCCCAGGGCTCGCCAGGTCGGCACGGACACCGAGGTCTTCACGAACCGGACGGAACCGTCCCCGGCAAGAACATTCACGCCGCCGGGTAGCGCGCTCGAAGGCGGCACTTGCATGGACCAGGGAAGATCCATGGCGTCTCCCGACCAGGGTGCCATCATCTGGGCGCTGCTCATGATCGCGCAGCAGATCGACCGTTGGGCGGCGCGACGTGGTTGTACGCGGTGCTGGGCATCTCTCCCGAAGCCCATACCGCGCCGGTCTCGTTGTACCAGATCATCTGAGGGGGAAGCCCCTGGCAGGTGGTGTAGGTCTGGTCCGCGGACGTCGGTTGCGACGATGTCATGGACATGTACCAGCCGGAGAGATCCTGGTTGGTGATTCCACTCCCCAGCAGCCGCTCGCTCGCGAAGGCGGTCTGGCTCGTCCCGTCGGTGATCGCCGCCACGGTCACGGCGCTGCCGTCAAAGAACGACGAGTGTGAATCCACGTTGGCGACGCATGTGAGAAACCTCCGGGAGCGGCCCCTCGGTACAGGAAATGCGACCAAGCCATCGACCTGCGGGCCGCGCAGCGTCAGGGTCGTGGCATGTCACGTCATGGACGTGATCGTGTTCCCCGGGCCATACCTCGCGCCGGAGATCGGATCGGATTAATGAGAATGTGAAGAGATTCAGGCGAGGGCCAGGGGTTCAGGCGGCTTCTCCAGGCGAGACCCTCTTCGAGCCGGGAAGTTGCACGAGGCAGGCTGGGGAGGAGTCTTCTCGTGGCAGCGAATTGTGTGGGCTTGCCGCGATCAGCAGCGGTCACTTTGCCGAAACCGCCGGCGGAGCGGGGAGCACCGGGAATTCCCGATTCCCGGCAGGGGGCGGAGTTCCAGCAGGGCTCTGAGTCGGCAAGAGTTGCCCTCGGGACCGATGAAGAAACGGGCCTTCGAGATGTCGAGTGCCGGGGACCGCAACAGCACGAGCCCAGGTGGCATTTCGATCCGCAATCGCAGTACCGGGCGTGTTCCGTGGTGTCAACGCCCGCCGCGGTGATGGAAATGGCCGATGCTCGACCCGTGCAGGCAAGCCCGAAGAGCATCACGACCGCGGGCGTAAGCCAGTGGCGAACCGATCGGCTCCGGATATTTCGACATATTGTTCCCACGCGTCAAGCCTTCGACGGTGCGAAGCGCGGCCTATCAAACCGACAACACCCATTGATTCTCGGATGTGGGCAGACCGGCGTCAAGTGTAAGCCCCAACGACTCGCTGCGAAAACCGGCAACTGCGGTCCGGGAACAGCGACGTTTTCACTCGAGGCTGAAGCAGTTTACTGGGCCGTGCGCGGAGGACTCGCCCCCGAGCACGGCGAGCTTAAAGGGAGGGCGGACCGGGCAATTTGAATTTCGGTCTGGTGCCGTCAATGGCCCTGATGTTCCTGTGCGGGAGCCCCGCGTTCGCTTGATCAGCCCGTTCCACTGATCGACGGCACTCCAGTTCACGACATTCCAGAATGCCTTCAGATAGTCGGCCCTGACATTCTTGGAGAGGCATAAGGTGTCAAGAGGCATAAGGTGTCAGGAACCGAAATGCTATCTTTTATGGTCAAATGCACTTTAATTGATTCCTGACACCTTATAGCCCACCCGGCTGCAAACTCACGTCAGTCTACCCGAAGATTAAGCTGTGACAAAGCACTCGAGCGCTGGCTCACTCAAGGTAACCAAGATCTGCCAGTCGCTTTTCAATGATAGCCTGCTCCTCGGTAGTGTACTCGAATTGCCGCCGGTGCGGTCCTTCAAGTGCGGCTTCCGGCGTGTCGTGGCGCACTTGGGTGAGGATGTGTTCGGGTCGGATGTGGTCGAGTCATCGGTGATTGCTCGGCCTTCAACATAGGCGGAATCGGTAGGCCAAGCAAGTGTAGGATCGTGGGGGTGGCGTCGATCAGCCGGGCCTTCGTGAGCGACCCGGGACAAGCCCCGCGCCGGCCAGGGCGGATCCCCTCGGGGCGATGAGTACCTGGAAGGTTTGGGTCGGTCGTGACCCACGAGCCATGACCTGCCAGTCGTGTCCGCACCCAGTAGGGATCGTCGGGCAGCGCGATGAGGTCAGGGTATCCTTCACGAGCGGGGTCAAGATGATAGGTAAGGGCGGTAGGGATGATCTGGGGAAAAAGGGGTAGGGCCGTCTCGGGATGCCGGGCCTCGCCGAGCACTGAGCCGCGGACTGGCAGGCGTCGTCGATCTGTCGCGGAGTGTACAGCGGAGCCGTATGGCGAGTGGGCCCCTGACGCGCAGCCGAGTTAACGTAAATCATTGCCGCTGTGTCCTGATGAGGAGCGAAAGCCAGCGTCCGTTTCCAGTCAAATGGGAACTGCGAGGAGATTGACTGATCGAACGAGGCCGATCGCGCGGTCGGATCACCCCGCTTGGCGTTCCACACGCGCAGCCGGTCGCGTGCCTGTTTGATCCGCCGGCGAAGGTTGCCGCCCAGTGGGGCAGCCTGACAACACGGCGTCGACGAGAATGCGGTTGACGTCGATTCGTCCCAAGCACGGGCCGAAACCGTGGTCGCTGACGGCCATGACCGCCGCGCCGCGGCGATCGGCCAGTTCGCACAAGAGGCCGATAGCCAGGTCCAGCCCATGAATCACCTCGGCCGCCGCGGCATTCCATGCAGGCTCGTCAATACCTGTCTCATCGACGTTCAGGTGGCGCCAGACGCGATGCTGGAAAGGGTCGAGATTCTGGAACTGAACCATGAGCACCGACCAGTCGGGAGCGTGACGGTCGGCCAGTAGCCCACCCTCGGCGCGTCCTCGAAAGCTCTCCACAGTCCGTCGTGCGTCGGTCGTCAACTCCTCGAGCGTCTGTGGGGCGTGTTTCCAGAAGTAGGCGCAGCGAGTACCCTGGAACTTCTGCCTTGAGGCGCGAGCCGAATTCCGGGCAGGCCTGCAAGGCGCTTCAAGGTGAGGCGCGTCCATCCCCGAGACGATCACGCCTTTGAGACTGGGAGGAGGAAACAGACCTGGTACATTCAGACATACGACGCTCCGGCCTGCATCAGCAAGCTGGTGCCAGAGCGTGGGAACGCGGATCCGTCCTGAGTGATTGACCTTCATTCTTCCTGCGGCCGCATCGTAATAGCGGTGGTCGAACACGCCATGGAGCGGCGGGTTGCAACCTGTCATCATCGTCGTCCATGCGGCCGTCGTGACCGGAGGAATCGTCGAGGTCAGAGTGCCGTACGCGGCACAATTGAGCAACGCATCGAGGTTGGGCATCAAGCCGCGCCGACGCATCGGGTCAAGCACGGTCCACGTGGCCCCGTCCAGCCCCAGGATTACAAGGCGATCGATCAGTTTCCGCATGCCTCCGCCCTTTCCGGTCTCAAAGCGCGCCGCAGCAGTCGAGCCCTTTCCGCGCCAAGGTCTCTGCTCAACCCGCCAGGGACAATCGGTCATCGATGTCAATCGAGAAATCGGCCTCGTAGTAACTGGCTATCTGCATCCGCTCTCCCTTCGACCGGTAAACCTGACCAAACGCGCGGCGAAGTCTAACTCCCGCCGGCAAGTTTGAGCGGGTGTGCCGCAGCCAGTCGTGAAAGGCGGCGACGAATCCGCTGCAATTCAGGGCAATGTCTGCGGCGCGGGCAACTTGATCCCACTGCCATGACCGAGTGCGGGAACGAAGAGTGCCCCTGGAATCCCGCCACCCGCGCTGCGTAGGGAGCCATCAACCGGCGTAAGCAGTTCGGCGTGAGCCGCCAGTCGTCATCCGGATAACCGTGGATCCTGAAGTTGAGCGGGGTTGTGATCACGAACACCCCGCCCGGCTTGAGGATGCGATAGACCTCGTCAAACGCTTTACGCACCTCGAAGACATGCTCGAATGTCTCGATGCAGAGGACGGTTCCCGCGGAGCCGTCGGGCAGGTTGATCGCCGAGACGTCCTCCACCCGGTCCACGCCTGGCCCTGGACGCATGTCGCAGCCCACGTAAACCCTGCCCGGAAACATCTCCCGGAGATTGGCGTAGCCTTCCTGACCCTCGACCTGATAAGAACCGAACTCGTACACCGGGGCTGGACAGCCGAAGTTCTCGGCCACAAGGCGGCAAAACGCCTTGTTGTGATCTCGCATTGCCGTTGCTCCTCCATGAGCCGATAAGGGGAGTCGAGTTCACAGCTCGCGAGTGACCATAAACCCCCCGCGAGGGAGGATCTTAGAGCGAAAACTCGGAGTGGTCAAGCGGAAGAAACAGAATCCAAGCCCACTGGCGGAGGATTCAGCCCGCGGCCATCTCCGCCTAGATCCCGGGTTGGCGCCGTATTTATTGGGGGGAATGAACGCGGAGGAGAAGGATGCCCTTTGCTGCCGCTGGGCCGAAGCGATGGCCACGCTTACGGAATTGATGTGTAACGACGTTACGAGGAGGCCGGGCGTTACCGCCAGCCTAGCGCAGTCTGAACTTCCGAATCTGCTGGCGATGCTTGAGTGGTATCGGGACCACTCCACGCCAGAGCGCGTGGTGAAACTGGCTGGCCAAGTGGAGACGCTCGTGGAGAACCTCGGTCGCCCACAGGCGTTGGCCACCGTCGAGCGAATCCGTGAGCAGGCATCACAAAAACTGGGTGGGTGGGGCCATGCACAATTCGTCAACGAAGAGGCGAATATCGATCGCTACCTTGGTCGCCACGAGTGGATCGCCGCGAGGGAGGCCGCTTCGCGACTCGTCGAGAAAGCGCTTGACGCCGGCGAAACTGCTTACACCGAAGCGGCATACGATACGGCAATTGCGCATCTTACCCTCGGGCGCAGCTCCACTATAGCGGCGCGGCTGAGGCTGCCTTGGGGCCGCTTGCCGACGCGCGGCGGCTTTTTCAATTGCTAGCGGATTCCGGCCTCGCTGTCGCCAGGCGGATGGTCGCCGTGGCCCTAGGGGAGGCGGGTGATTGCTTCTTGCTCCTTCGCCGGCTCGACGAAGCGGAGGCTGCACTTTCGGAGTGCCAATCAATGCTCCAGAAGATGGCCGACGTCCGCTCGACAGTTGTGTACAAGGCGGGAATTGCGAAGGTTCGCGATTGCCAGCATCGTTACGACGAGGCTGTGGCGCTGTACCGCGAAGTACGCGACATCTATACGGCGCTCGGCGAGCCCGGCAGAGTCGGCATCGCGTGGTACCAGATCGGGATCGTGTGTGAGCACGCCCGGTGGCTGAGCCAAGCTGAGGATGCCTATCGTCGGTCTCTCGCGATCGCCGTGCAGGAAAGGAACCTCGCCAACGAGGCGAATAGTTTGAGCCAACTCGGAAACGTCTACGGCCAAATGGGGCGACTCCAGGAGGCGATCGAATGGTACCGTCAGGCCGCCAACGTCCATTCGCGGCTGCAAGATCCACTCAATGAAGGCTACGTCCGAAGTAACTTGGCGAAGACGCTCGTTAAGCTCCGACGCTACAACGAAGCCCAACCCGAAGTTCAGCGGGCGATCGAATGCCGAAGACGCCGTACGGCCATGCCGCCGACCCATGGCAAACGTACTGGGTTCTTGCGGATGTTGAACGGGGTCTCGGCCATGCCGGTGCCGCACTGGCCGCCCGCGACCGAACAATCCAAACTTATATCGCCTATCGCCGGAGCGGTGGGGAAAGCCGCTGCAATTCTGTCAAGTGGTTCCGAATTGTCGCCGAAGCCATCTCGAAGAACGACACACGGGAAGCCGAAGCGTTCCTTGACCAGGTTGCGGGACGACGCGGCGTGCCCCCCTTCGCCTACGCCTTGATCGCCAAGCTCCGTCGCGTACTGGCCGGCGACCGTAGTCCCGCATTGGCCGGTGATCCTGAGCTTGACTACATCGACGCTGCTGAGTTAAGTCTTCTGCTTGAGCAACTATCGGCCGACTGAAATGGCCGTTTATTCTACAGATCACTTCCAGCAGGAATCCACGGCGGCAAGTCGAAATCCACTTTCAGAGACCGATAAGGGGTCAGGAACCAATAGCTTGAACATTGGTCAAAGAAAGCCGTTTTTGATTCCTGGCACCTATTCGACCTTTGCGGAAAACGGAACTCGCCGGTTGCCTACCTCGCGACTGACAGGGCGTCCTCATCACCATGGAGCCAGGACGTGCTCCCGCTCCTCGGCGGTGGTCGTGGACCGTATCGACCACTCAAGATCAGTACGAGTCGGGCGCTAATGACTTCACCGCCGGACATCGAGCCCAGGGAGACCCAGGTGGGGAGACTGATCGAATTCTTGAAGAACCGGACGGAGCCATCGGCCAGCAGAGAGTTGACGCCGCCGGGATGACGACTTCTGGACGCGGCGAAGCTTCCCCTTCCTTGCCTTGTGAGAAGCAGGGCAGGTTTTGACTTGGCTGGTTGTCGCACAGGTCGCCATTGGCGATGTTCGCCGGGCTCGTCCCGGGCATCGAGCCGCCGTAGGTCGGCAGGTTGTCCATGGTGTCGCCACCCGCCGGGTCGATGTAGGCGGATCCTGCCCAGAAATCAACGTTGCCGTTGGGAGCGAGCCGGGTCACGAACGAGTGCGAGCCGGGAAAGTCAGTCCAGAGCAGACCTCGGATGTCGTCATTCGCCCCCTGGAGCAACTCGCTGAGCAAGAGCGTATTGCTCGTGCCGTCGGTTACCGAGGCGACCGTCGCGCTCAGCGGGCCCGTCGCCCCCTGGTTGTACCCGAACGGTGCCGGCCGGTGCGTCGAGGGGTTCGAGACGAACCAGCTATCGCCCCGCTGGCCCTGTCCGTAATCCGTGTTTCCCCAGTTCACGCCATAATTTCCTTTCGTGATTGAAAGCGCGGGTACACCGGAGAGAACCGCCCCAACGGTCGACGACAGGAGGTCGAATGTCTTGTCCGTGTCACTCGGGCACTGGAAAAAGCCAATTCGCGTGGTGAGAATCGTGCTGTTAACCTGGTAGGCATACGGATACCCCGTCACCGTCATCGGTCCTTCCGAACCGATCGCGAAATTGAACGTGTTGAACAGGGTCCCCCCTTCGATGAACGGCAGTGTCAAGACGAACCAGGTCGTGTTCTGGCAGTTGCTGCCAAAGTTGGGTGCAGTGCAAGGTGCGACCCGGCTATTGAACACGACACCGGAAGGGAAACTGATGTTGGCACTGATGTAGTTGTGAATCGCCAGGCCGAACTGCTTCAGGTTGTTCGTACACTGGATCCGACGTGCAGCCTCGCGGGCCGACTGCACCGCGGGCAAAAGCAATGAGATCAAGACGGCAATAATAGCGATGACGACAAGGAGCTCGATCAACGTGAAAGCACGCCTGAGGCAGGAATTTGTCATGTGCGTAGACCTCGGAAGCCGGATGGGGAGCACTCGGAAGCCGGAGGCGATGCGAAAATGCAAGTACGACAATTGAGTATGGGATGGATCCGAAATTGTGACCTCATTCTTCGGTTCGCGTCGTCGCGATGCTAAACGGAGTTCAATCCCATTGCAAGTATCGTAATCTATTTTCCATCAAGTCATAAAGCTCATGCTTAATGTGGCCTCCCGGCACCTGATACGGTCGCGAACGCCGGCTGCGCGGCAACCCGCTTGACAGTCTGGCCGTCGCTCTTATCTTAATCTTTATCAATATGGGACTCGCAATTCTTCGGTGCGTCGAGACGGCCCAACCCTTGATAAGCCTCTGCCATGATTCGAAAACGCTTGTGTGCGGACGTTGTCGGGTCGGTTGTGATTCTTGCCGCCGCAATGGCCACTGGTTGCGGCCCGTCGGTCCAGTCGAACGCGCCGAAGACAGAGGCCCAGCTCGCTGATGAAAAGAAGATCCAGGAACTGTCCAAGAACGGCTACGACTTCGCGGAAATCCGCGCGATCATGAAGGGGGAGCAGCCCAAACCCAGAGTCAAGAAAAAGACGGGCTCATCCCGACCCTAGCGGGCCCGATCCCGGGTGATGCCACTGTTCTTAAGCAAGCGGCGGACGATGCCCATGTCCAGGGGCTTGAGCGTTACTGCCATGCGGTCCGAGATTGCTGACGCGTCGTGATGCCCAAGTGTGAGGTCCTGAATCATCCTTTATCTCTCCGGCGGCTGCCTCTTCCTTGTATGGAGGAATCAGGCATTCTAGAAAAGATCACTTCACCGGCTCTTGTTACCTAGCTTTGAACCAGGTCTGGTCTCGACCCGGAAGGCATGTCCGCGGCGGCATCTTGAGCCGGCTCAGCCAGTTTCGGGTGGCAAAGCGCCTCAAGCTGGATCCTACGCTGGCACGTCGCCCACTCGCCTTGGGTGCACTGGTTCTTGGAACAATCGAACTCGCAAATCGCGACATCCTCTGGAACTTCCGCGATCACCAGGCTCTTAAGGCGGTGCCAGAGGCTGGCTCGGGAGCTCGACCGATTGGAAGTTGATATTGACATGTGAACTTCTCAGATCGAGCAAGGTGGAAAACCATCCACTCAACGACTTGCACGTGGATTCTTATACCACACTCGATTGGCTGATTGCAAGTGGCTTCGTCCCAGACCTCGTCGTTACGGTCTTTTCATTTTCATGTGGCTGGCCCGGCTGTCTGGGTGGCCCGGGTGTCTGACTGGGTTCTTGGTTCTCGGCTCGATCGGTGCCATCGCGGAAGGGGAGCGCGAAAGGCCTGCCCACGCTTCCCGGATATGAGTGAATGGGTCGGTTCTTCTACGCTCGGTTGGAGATGGGTGTCGGTTTGTGGTCTGAAGAAGCGACCAAGTTCCCCGGTCGCTCGCAAGACACCGGCAATTTATCGTAACCATAGCATTTCGTAGCATATTGAGCCCCCCTGCCGGGTGGGGAATGCTGGACTCAAATTGACGCACGACATCGACGGCGCACGCCTACGATCCCCCGACCGCTCGCTCACCGAACAAGATCCGACGGCCGCATGACGGTCGCATGATGGGAGAGAATCATGGCCCGTCTCTCACGCTGCGTTGCGACTCCGACTTGGCAAGTTGACAGGCACAGTAGAACAACCTATGGTGAAATCGCCTCGTGGCTTACCAATCGCTTCGAGCCAAGCAGCACAGGCTTCGATCGTGGTCGTTTCAAACTGTTTCGGGTTTGGGGTTTCTATCTCCAGTCAGCCCGAGCTTGAAACGACCACCGTGAGAGTTTGCTGGTGTTCGATTGGCTGTCGTATTCCGTGAAAAGACCCCATGACCGTACGCACCCGGTTTGCTCCCAGTCCGACCGGCTTTCTGCACATCGGCGGAGTGAGAACGGCGCTGTTCAACTGGCTGCTGGCCCGGCACTTCGGCGGCCAGTTTCTGCTGCGGATCGATGACACCGACCAGGAGCGGCACGTCGAGGACGCGGTCAATCGCATCCTTGATGGTTTTCGGTGGATCGGCATCGATTGGGATGAAGGACCGGACGTCGGAGGACCTCATGGTCCCTACTACCAGTCTCAGAGGACCGCCAAGTACCAGGCGGCGGTGCAGCAGTTGATCGATTCTGGGCACGTTTACCGCGACTACAGCACCGAGGCCGATCGGGCGGCCGAGAAGGCGGCCGCCGAGCGAGCCAAGCGGGCTTATCGATTCCGTCGTCTGCCGGTTTCCGACCGAGGAACGCGCCGGTACGAGAGCGAAGGCCGCCCGTACGCCTTGCGGTTCCAAGTGCCTCTGGGCCGCACCTTGGTCGTTCACGACCTGATCAAGGGCGATGTCACGTTCTCAGACCGACGAGATCCGCGATTTCGTGATCGTCCGACCCGACGGCTCGCCGCTCTATAATTTCGCCATCGTCGTCGATGACGTCGCGATGAGGATCACCCACGTTGTCCGCGCCGAGGAGCACCTCTCCAATACGTTCCCGCAACTTCTGGTCTTCGAAGCCCTGGGGGCTGCGCTGCCCGCCGTTTGCCCACGTGCCCTACGTGGCCGAACCTGGGTCCAAGGCGAAGATGTCGAAGCGCAAGACCCAGGAGTACGAGGACCAGGGAGTGCTCGTCTACCTGCACCAGTACATCGAGCAAGGGCTATCTTCCCGATGCCCTGCTCAATTACCTGGCACGGCTGGGCTGGAGCTATGACGCCACCCAGGAAATCTTCACGCGTGCCGAGCTGATCGAGAAGTTCACGCTCGACCGGGTCAACAGCTCGCCGGCCAGCCACGACCAGGACAAGCTCTTCTGGATCGAGGGCGAGTGGATGAAGGTCCTCCCCCTTGATCGCAAGGTCGCCGGGGTGCTCCCTTACCTCAAGAGTGAAGGACTGGTCGCCGAGCCGGTCACGGATGCCGATCGGGCCCGGATCGAGGCGGTCATCCTGGCGCTGGGCGATCGACTCAAGGTCTTTTCCGATATCCTCAAGCTCGGCCGGTTCTTCTTCACCACTGAGCTGGTTCACGACCCCGACGCCGTCAAGAAGCGGCTTCGCAAGGACAACGTGCCGGCGATGCTGGCCGAGCTCGATGTGGTCCTAGCCGAGGTCGAGCCCTACGACCTGGCGACACTCGAAAAGGCGATCCACGATTATGCCGAGCGATCCGGTCGCAAGATGGGCGACGTGGTCAATCCATTGCGGGTCGCCACGACCGGTCAGGGCGTTGGCCCCGGGCTCTACGATTGCCTGTTCATCCTGGGACGGGAGACCTGCCGGGCCCGGATCGCGCAGACCATCGACATGCTCAAAGCCGAACCCACCAAGGCCTGACCCTGGCCCCTGCCTTCGAATGACCAAGAGGATGACGCAATGCGTATTTTTGTCACTGGTTCGATCGCCAACGACTACATCATGGTCTTCCCGGGACGGTTCCAGGATCACATTCTGCCCGACAGGATGCACGTCTTGAGCGTGTCTTTCCTGGTCGATTCGCTGCAGCGACGACGAGGCGGAACCGCGGCCAACATTGCTTACAACCTGGCGCTCCTGGGCGAGCGACCGGTGCTCGTGGGGACGGTGGGAGACGACTTCGGCGAGTATCGCGCCTGGCTCGACAGTGTGGGAGTTGATTGCTCGGCGATCAAGGTCATCTCGGGCGAGCACACCGCGTCATGCTTCACCAACACCGACCTTCAGCATAACCAGATCACCGCCTTCTATCCCGGGGCCATGACCCAGGCGGCGACCGTCTCACTTCGCGAAGTCGGCGTGACGCCTGCCGACCTGGTGATCATCGCACCCAATGACCCGAAGGCCATTGCGGGTTACGCCGCCGAGTGCACGGCCGCCGGCATTCCCTATCTCTATGACCCTTCCATGCAGCTTCCGCGGATGGATCGAACCGAGCTGGAAGAGGGGTGCAAAGGGGCCAGAGTGCTGGCCGGTAACGACTACGAGTTTGGCATGATGGCTGAGAAGCTGGGTCTGTCGGAACCGCAACTGAGGCGCCGAACGCCCGTCACCGTCATGACCCGCGGCGAGGCCGGAGCCTTGATTACGGTCGATGGCCAGGAGCATGAGATCCCGCCGGCCAAGCCCGAGAAGGTCGTCGATCCCACCGGAGCAGGAGACGCCTTCCGCGCCGGCTTCGTGATGGGCATGAGCAAAGGGCTGCCCTGGCCAGTGGTCGGCCGCCTGGCGGCCTTGACGGCCGTTTACGCCATTGAACATCATGGGACCCAGGAGCATCGTTACTCGGTCAAGGAATTCGTGGCCCGGTACAACCAGAATTACGGGGCCTCCCGCGAGATCGAGTCACTGCTGCTAGGTGGTCGAGTCAAGTCGTGATCAGGGTCCAATCTCTGTCATCCCGTCGCAGTCTGAGGACCACCGAAGGCAATCATGCCAGTGTTTCGTCTGGGCCCCGAACCGATCTTTCCTCCGGTCGATCTGGCCGGCCCCGACGGACTGCTGGCCTTTGGCGGCGATCTCCAGCCGGAGCGGCTTTTGGCCGCCTATCGCCAGGGGATTTTTCCCTGGTATGAGCCAGGCGGTCCAATTCTCTGGTGGTCGCCCGATCCCCGGCTCGTCCTGCTTCCCGCCGAGCTGCATGTCCCGGAGCGACTCCGGCGCACCATCCGCCAGGGCCGCTTCAAGACGCGATACGACACCGCGTTTGCCCGGGTCATCAAAGCGTGCGCAGAGGTCCAGCGGAAACACGAGGACGGCACCTGGATCACACCCGAGATGCAGCAAGCCTACATCCGGCTCCATGATCTTGGTCACGCCCATAGCATGGAGAGCTGGCAAGATGGAGAGCTTGTCGGAGGGATCTACGGCGTTAGGGTCGGGCGCTGCTTTTGCGGCGAGTCCATGTTTCATCGTCAACCAGACGCCTCCAAGGTCGCTCTGGTGGCTTTGGTTCAGCACCTTACGACCGAAGGAGTCGATCTGATCGATTGCCAGGTTTCAAGCGAGCACCTGATCCGCCTGGGCGCTCGCGAGGTTCCTCGCTCTGGCTTCCTTCGGTTCCTGAAACATGGTCTGGCGGCGCGTGCGGGAACGGGGCTTTGATGATGGCCGCTTTATGGTTTCATGAACCGATCGCCGTGCCGAGCACGGTTTCTTCCAGGCGATTCGGTTTTCGTCTTGCTTGAACATGACTGGCGCAATCCTGATTCATAGCAAGGGTATGAGGGTCTCAGACGTGGATTCGAGGAGCGAGCCGTCGATTCCGTTTCTCCAATTGGGGGGTCAAGAGTTGTCCCGTCGAACTGGAATTGTTCTGGCCTGCGTGATCCTGCTTGGCCTGGGGGTCGAGGTCGCGGTGCGGCTGTCACGGAACTACAGATCCGGCGTCGAGATCGCCAATCACGGGGAGACACCAATCGAAAACCTCGTGGTCTCGTTTGGGGGAAGTCAAGTGGGGGTGGGCCACGTGGCCCCCGGCGACACAACTCTCGTGTGGCTGAGCGGCGCGGAGAAGGGAACGCTATCTCTTTCCTTCAACCAGGCGTCAAATCCAATGTCGGGGTTTCTGGTCCCGGAGTTCGATCCCCTGAGCCTGCGTCGCGACGGTCTGAGACTGGTGCTCCATGTCAAGCCCAACGAGGTGGTGAAATTCATGGACGACGAAGTGTCGTCCTCGCCGCTGGGCCGTCTCCGCGATCGGATTACCGATTGGGTCTCTCTTGAGCTTCAGCCGCTACGATAGCCGGCTCCGCATCCAGACAGCCAGGTTCGCTCTCATGGCCAAGACGACTCGAACTTTCGTCGCACTGCCGGTTCCCATGGTTCTCGGCGACAAACTCACGCGACTGCAAGAACTACTGGCGACCGAAGGTTCCCAGCGCACGTTGGTCGTGCAGCCTTCCCTTCCATATGACACTGGCTTTCCTGGGCGAAGTGCCTGACAACGACTTGAACCCGCTCTGCAAGGGAGTGGCCGAAGCGTCCCTACCTTTTCCGTTCTTCGAGCTGCGTTTGGAGGGCGTTGGCGTGTTCCCCAACCCGGCGCGGCCGCGCGTGCTCTGGGCCGGTTTGGCCGCAGCCGACATGACACCGCTTATGGAGCTGCAGAAGGCGATTGTCAAGAAGGTGACCACGATCGGTTATCGGCCCGACGATCAGCGATTCACTCCCCATGTGACCTTGGGACGGATCCGCTCGGATCAGCGAGGCCAGGCTTCCCTGGATCTGACGGGCACACTGCAAGCCTACCTCAATTGGTCGGCGGGGACATTTCTCGTTCGCGAGGTGATCACGTTTGCCTCCACGCTTACACCCGAAGGCCCCGCGTACGCTCAACTCGCCCGCGCACCACTTTCCGGGAAAAAGACAGTACCGACACCTTGACCATGACCGATACTTGATGCTAGGATAGTGTTCTTACGTACAGAAACACGGTTATCAGAAGGAGCGATTGTCGTGGCCAAGCGACAAGGAACCACCGAGGTCAAGCCGACGACGGGGTCGGCCGAGTCCAAGGCACTGAACAACGCGATCAGCCAGATCGAGAAGACCTTCGGCGCCGGGGCGATCATGAAATTGGGGGAGGCAAGCCACCTCGAGGTTGAGGGGATCTCGACCGGGGCTCTCTCGCTTGACCTGGCCCTGGGAGGAAGGGGGCTGCCTCGGGGGCGAATTGTCGAGCTTTTTGGACCGGAGTCCAGCGGTAAGACGACCATCGCGTTGCATGCGGTGGCCAATGCCCAGCGAAACGGCGGAGTCGCCGCGTTCATCGACGCGGAGCACGCGCTCGATCCGTCTTGGTGCAAGCGGCTGGGGGTCGACATCGAGGCCCTGCTCGTCAGCCAGCCCAGCAGCGCCGAAGAGGCCCTGCAGATCGCCGAAATGCTGGTGCTATCCAATGCGGTCGACATCGTGGTCATTGACTCGGTCGCGGCACTAGTACCGAAGGCCGAGATCGAGGGCGAAATTGGCGACAGCCACGTCGGCTTACAAGCTCGCTTGATGAGCCAGGCTCTGCGTAAGCTAACCGGCGGAGTCTCGCGGTCCAAGTCCGTCCTCGTCTTCATCAATCAGATTCGCGAAAAGATCGGCGTCATGTTCGGCAGCCCGGAGACCACTCCCGGCGGCAGGGCCCTGAAGTTTTACAGCTCTGCACGAATCGATGTCCGGCGGATCGGTCCGGTCAAGGATGGCGAGGAGGTAACCGGCTCGCGCGTCAAGGTCAAGGTTGTCAAGAACAAGGTCGCACCGCCGTTCCGGGTCTGCGAGTTCGATATGATGTACACGCACGGGATCTCCCGTGAAGGGGACATCCTCGATCTGGCGATTGCCGAAAAGCTCGTCGAAAAGTCTGGGTCGTGGTTCAATCATGGCGACCTCAGGCTCGGCCAAGGGCGAGAGAACGCCAAGCAGTACCTGCGCGACAACCCCGAGCTGGCCGACGAGATCGCCGCCAAGATCATTGAGAACCGGAGCGGACACTCCCCGACTTTCAGCGCGCAACGGAGCGGCCGATTACGAGGCCAGCGCCGAGTAGATTCAAGCGAACGCAAACCCGCATCAGGTGGACTACCGTCAGTTCCCCCCCAGTGTTCGGCCTGCCTTTCCGGCGATCTCGGGGGCAAGAGGCAGGCAGAGCAGCAGTCGCGATTCGGAAGTCAACGGTATCATGACGCCGGTTTGAGAGTCGGCCACAGGGAAGAGAGTCTTGATCAATCCATGAACGCTGGCGGTTCCAGTCGGAGCGAAGACCAGTGGCGACGTCGCGCTCACGAGCACGGTGTCGGGACTGAACTCACTGCCGAGCGCTCCCGTCAGATGGATCTCGCCGCTGGGCTGCATGTCAAAAGCAAGGCCCAGAGCTCGGAACTCCGTCTCGGTCTTTCTCAATTCCAGTCGGGAGACTCGCGTACCCAGGCGGAACTTCATTTCTCGGGCCAGTGCCTGAAGGAGATTAACGCCGATGCTCCCCTGACTGGCGGCTAGTTCCCCCTTGGCCTCCCGCCAACCTGGCCCCTGGCCTGGCCGTTCGCCCCACTTTGCGGTCTGAAGCACAACCCTTGCTAGGCCAGCAAGATGATGGCGAGGAAACCGCTTGCCTACCAAGTTGGCAAGGTCCACATCGATCAGGCTGCCCTGAAACTCGGCTTCCCAATCGCCACCACCGGCTTGATTCAGGGAAAGCGTTCCCATGACCTTTGCACGCGGTCCCAACCAGTCGCCAGTCTCGAAGAAGACGTCCAGCACCCGAGCAGGCAGCGGCTGCCCTTCCAGTGTCATGAGCACCAGCTCGGTTCGCACTGGGTTGGCCCCGCGATCGCGATTCAGCATTAGTTCGCACCGCGCTGCCGAACCGGGCTCGGCCAGACGATAGGCGACGCGGAGGATCGGGTTCGACGGGTCTGCAACGAACTCGCCGGCCAAGTCCCCAATTGAGTACCGAAGTCGTTCCTGGCCGAGGTCAATAGCGCACGCATGTGCGGCCAGGCTGATACGCTCGAAGGGGAGTGCGCGCGACCGCTGGAGCAAGCTTCCAATCTGCGCAATTGCCTGCTTTGGGCTTTCTCCGCTGAGCTTCAGATTCTCGGCGTGCAGCGTCAGCTCGTGCTCACCGCGCACCAGCCGTACCAGTTCAGCTCGGGCAATCTCGAACAGGCCCTTGCCCCTTGGTTCTTCTTGTCGCAGCACAATCCCCTGGAACACCTGTTCGCCCGGCTTGGGATAGCGCACTGCCTCCAGGGTGACCTGAAGGCCGAGCTGGCGGCCGAGCTCGATTTCGACGTCGCGAATGTGACCGGGACGATTAACGCGCCAGGCGTGGAGCGCGATGAACACCGTCGGCAGGATCGTGAACCCAAAGAGTGCCGCCGTCGCAAGCCCCTGGCGGAGCGGCCGGGTCAGGGGAAACATCCTCGCCTCCCTGGTATCTCTATTCTCACGAGCGGAACGGATTTCGTGCCTTTCCATCGCACATGATCGAACAGGATAGATCAAACCGCTCATTGGCTCAATGAGACTTTGGATTGGCCAGTCGGGTCCTTACCGGATCAGGCGTGCCGACGAAAGGCGTTTCGAGGGTTAGACTTCGTCGGCCCAATGAGCCAGGCGCTCACGGTTGAGCTCGTGCATGGCAGCCAAAGCGGTCTGGATCGCGACCAAGCTGGTGCCGACGTACTTCTCGACAATCGCAGCGGCGATCTCGAAAGCGGCGACGTTCTCGACGATGACGCTGGCGGCTGGCACGGCACAGACGTCCGATCGCTCGTAAGCGGCGGGGGCAGGCGCCTTGGTGACCATGTTCACCGACGGCCCCCGGGCGGCCAAGGTGCTGATCGGCTTCTTGGCGGCACGAATGATGATCGGTTCACCGTTCGAAGTCCCACCTTCGATTCCGCCGGCGTTGTTGGTGGGGCGGCGGAACCCAAACCGGCGATCCTCAGGAGCATGATCGGGCTCGTAGCGATAGGGGTCCATCACCTTCGAGCCGAGTCTGCGGGCCGCCTCGAAGCCCAGGCCGATCTCCACGCCCTTGATGGCCTGAATGCTCATTACCGCCGCCGCCAGCCGGGAGTCGAGCTTGCGATCCCACTGGGTGTGGCTTCCCAGCCCGATCGGGCACCCCGTGACGATCGCTTCGACGACGCCGCCCAGCGTGTCGCCGGCCTCTTGCGCGGCGTCAATCGCCGCGACAATGGCAGGGTCGGCTTGCGGGTTCAGCGTGTAAACAGGGCTGGCGTCTCTGACACTCGGATCCAGCGCGACCGGCGGGGCCGGGATGCCGCCGATCTCGACTACGAAACCGAAGACCGTGATCTCCAGTTCGCGCAGCAAGAGCCTTGCGAGAGCGCCGACGGCCACTCTCATGGCCGTCTCGCGAGCGCTCGCCCGCTCTAGCACTTGACGAATACCGGTTTGATAGTTGATCGCTCCAGCCAAATCGATGTGCCCGCCCCTGGGAGCGGCCGGCTCGTTCAGACGCTCGAGCTTGGCGTCCTTGTTCACCAGGCGCAGTGTGATCGGTCCTCCGGTCGTCTCGCCATGATAGATCCCGGCATCCACAATCACCCGGTCGGACTCAAGCTGTTGCCGTTTTCCCCGGCCATACCCTCCCTGCCTCCGCTCCAGCTCACGGTCGATCACCGCCGTGTCCAGCCTAACGCCCGAAGGAAACCCTTCCACGATGGCGGTAAGCGCCTGGCCGTGCGATTCACCGGAGGTCAGGTAGCGGAGCATGACAAGCATCCAGCCGAGGGGACGAGGGGATGAACCGAAAGCAGACCGAACACCTCATTTCCCAGGAAACGGACGTCCAGCCAGGCGCTCGAAAGCCTCAATGTACCGGATGCGCGTGCCGGCGACCACCTCATCGGGTAGCTCGGGCGGCGGGCTGGACTTGTTCCATCCGGTCCGCTCCAGCCAGTCCCTCACGAATTGCTTGTCGAACGACGCCTGAGGACCTCCTGGATGATAAGTGTCCAGGTCCCAGTACCGCGAGCTATCGGGAGTGAGTACCTCGTCGACCAGCAGCAGCTCCCCAGTTTGGTCGTCAAACCCCCACTCGAACTTCGTGTCGGCAAGAATTAAACCCCTCTCACGTGAGTGTGCCGCCGCCGCTCGGTAGACTTCCAGGCTGAGCGACCTCAAGGTTTCGGCGACATCGGTCCCGACGGCGCTGGCCATCACATCGAAGGACACGTTTTCATCGTGCCCCGTTTCCGCTTTAGTCGCCGGCGTGAAGACCGGGTCGATCCGGTCGCTCTCGACGAGCCCCGCGGGGAGGCGGACACCGCAGACCGAACCGGTTGCGCGGTACTCTTTCCATCCGCTGCCCGCGAGGTATCCGCGGACGACGCACTCGTACGGGACCACCCGCGCCTTGCGAACCAGCATCGATCGACCGCAGAGTGATTCACGAACGTGTGGTTCAAGATCGATGCCGAAATCCTCGACCGCGATCGAGATCAGGTGGTTGGGAACGTCGAGAAACCCGAACCAGAACGCGCTGAGGCCCGTGAGCACCCTTCCCTTGTCCGGAATTCCCGTCGGCAGCACCCAGTCGAACGCGCTGATCCGATCCGTGGCAACCAGGAGCAATCGGTCGCCCAGATCGTAAACATCGCGGACCTTCCCCTGGTGCCGCGGAATCCCCTTCAAGCTTGTTTCCAGCAGCGTCACTCGTCCAGACCTCCGGCCGCGAAACTCTTTGAAAGGGGAACGATGCAGAATCCTGGGAGGATCTTCTTACGGACTCACGGATTTCGAGCGAAAACTCCGAATCCCCAGTCTAACAAACGACAGGAACGCCCGGTACCCTCGCAGCCAGGCCGGCTTCCTTCCGGGCTGAACTTACAGGGGGCTAACATGCTACGGAATGCTACGTTCTTGGCATTTTCGGCAGAGCGTTCCCGGGCCAAATGTCTCGTCGCAATCTGTTATTTGACAGTAGCTTACGTCTATTGTTCTGCTGGTTCTTGGGGCCACTGCCCCAGGCTCGAAGCTATACTTATGTGTTTCATATAGCCAAGAATCTAGACTTAACTATATAGTGAAAAAAGACTTGCACCGGAGCGATCCGTTTAGCCGATCCCCGGAAAGATCGCCTTTTCGACCTCTTCATCAGTGCGTTTTACCCTAATCCGGCCAACGAACTAGGTTTGATTAACGGCCCGTCCAGACTATCACCGCCCACCGCGCACCCATCGCATAAGGCCGAACAGCGCGCGTCGGTCGTGCGCAACGAATGGCACTAGCTTAAGGCGCAATATTATACCATCAAACGACTTACGACTTCTCTTTCGCTGCCGCTACGAGAACCATGTGGATATGTGCGACACTACATTTGGCTACAAAGCGAAGGGATTTCGGCTTTATGTGTGTCTGCTCATCTGTGAGAATTTTGACGATGCAACCCTGAAATTTGACGTAAACCTAAAAGGGGTATAGGCTTTCGATTAAGCTAGTGCCATTCGTGTGCGCAACGAATGGCACTAGCATAAGCGAAAACCTATAGATCCTCTAAGTTTACGTCAAAGTTCATGGTCGTGACGTCAAAGTTCGCACAACTGAGCAAAGACTCATAAAACCGAAATCCTCTTGTTTCAGAACAAAATGTAGCGCGGCACATATCCGAATGGTTGTCGGATCAGCTACCGAAGAGGAGTGACCGGCGATCTGCTTGTGCATGTCGGTTCCAGCGATATCGTCCGCTCAGTTTGATCCGAACCGCGGCGTCAGTTGCCAGCAGGTCAGTCATGCAGTGCAATCGAAAAATGCCCACGGTACAGATTTTTCCTGGTGCGTTCCGGCCTTAGCTTGCGCATAGGTGGGTGGAGTCCCGATGAGAACTCTTGCGAAGGGCTGCCATGACCGACGAATCCGTCTTCGCCGCTGCCCTGGCCATTCCACGCCCCGCCGACCGGGCGGCCTATCTGGATCAAGCCTGCGCCGGGAACCCGGCGCTCCGGCGAGAGGTCGAGGCGCTGCTCTCGGCTCATGCCGCCGACAACCCGCTGGACCGGCCGCCGGCCGACCTGGCTGTCACGGGCGATCACGACGCGACCGACGCTGGCCCGCCGGCCGCGGAAGTTGGCGACAGGATCGGGCCTTACCGGTTGATGGAGCAGATCGGTGAGGGTGGGTTCGGCCTGGTCTTCGTTGCCGAGCAGTCCGAGCCCGTCCGCTGCAAGGTCGCGCTGAAGGTTCTCAAGCCGGGAATGGACACGCGCGACGTGGTTGCCCGGTTCGAGGCAGAACGCCAGGCCTTGGCCCTGATGGACCACCCGAACATCGCGCGGGTCCTGGATGCCGGCAGCACGCGGGCCGGGCGCCGTACTTCGTGATGGAACTGGTCCGGGGAGTGCCGATCACCGAGTTCTGCGATGCTCAGAAGCTGCCGCCCAGAGGACGCCTGGCCTTGTTCGTCCAGGTCTGTCAGGCGGTCCAGCATGCCCATCAGAAGGGGGTCATCCACCGCGACATCAAGCCGTCGAACGTCCTGGTCACGGTGATCGACGGCGAGCCCGGTCCCGAAGGTCATCGACTTCGGTGTCGCCAAGGCCGTTGGTCAGTCCCTCACCGAGAAGACGGTCTACACGCGCTTTGCCCAGATCCTGGGCACCCCGCTCTACATGAGTCCCGAGCAGGCCGAGATGAGCGGCGTGGACGTCGATACCCGAGCCGACGTCTATGCCCTCGGGGTCCTCTTGTACGAACTGCTGACCGGGACCACCCCGTTCGACCGCGACCGGTTCCGAAAGGCGGCCTTCGACGAGATCCGCCGGATCATCCGCGAGGAGGAGCCGCCCCGCCCCAGCACGCGGCTGAGCTCGCTCGGCTCAACGCTCACCGACGTCTCGGCCCGCCGGGGGACCGACCCTGGCAAGCTGCCTGGCGTGGTCCGGGGCGAGCTCGACTGGATCGTCATGCGGTGCCTGGAGAAGGACCGGAACCGCCGCTACGAGACAGCCATCGGACTGGCCCGTGACGTCCAGCGATTCCTCGAAGGGGACTCGGTCGAGGCCTGCCCGCCGACTCTCGGCTATCGGCTCCGCAAGCTCTACCGGCGCAACCGTGCGGCGGTCTGGGTCGGGGCCCTGATGCTGGGGTTGACCTACGCGGGGGCCTCGGGAATCTACTTCGCCTATCGGCGGGCCGTGCACGCCGAGGCCCGGCTGGCCGTTAAGCGTGATGCGGCGCTCGTGAGCGAGCATCGCGCGATCGTTGCGACTGTGGAGGCCGCCGCGGAGCGCGACAAGGTCGCCGAGGCCAATGCCTCGCTCCGAACGCTGGCCGACCGGCAGCGGCGCACGCTCTACGCCAGCTCGATGAACCTGGCGCAGGCGGCCTGGGAATCGGGCGATGCGCGTCGGACGCTCGAACTGCTGCGGCAATGGGTTCCGAAGCCCGCCGAGAAGGACCTGCGCAGATTCGAGTGGCATTACTGGAATCGGCAGGCGCATCAGGAAGCGCGGAGCGTTCGCCTCCAGGGACTGACGCCCCAGGACCGGGCGACGGGTCTCCTCGGCGCGGTGAGTCGCGACGGGACGAGGGTGGCCGGGGCGGTGAACGATCTGGCTCGTTACACCTGGACGATCCGGCTCTGGGACGCGACAAGCGGGCAAGTACTCTGGCAAGCCCCCCCGGTCCCGGGAGCGTTTGAGTCGTGCTCGTTCTCTGACAACGGGCAGCGGCTCCTGACGAGCCATATCGTCCGGGGAGTCGGCGTTCCCGACGAGGCCCGCGTGTGGGACGTCAAGAACGGAACGCTGGTCCACACGTCGACCCCGCCCGTCAACATGCAATCGCGCTTCACCCACGCGTTTCTCTCGGCGGATGGTGAGCGGCTGGTCACGGACGTGCACGAGGGACATGCGAACGCGTTCAAGTTGACAGCGGTTCGGGTCGTGCGGGTCTCCGATGGCAAGGAGCTGGTCCGGATGAGCGTCGATCCTCGGCCCGAGCCCACAAGTAACTTATTCCTTGCGGGCAGCCCTGACCTCGCCAGGGTGCTTCTTTGCGAGAGCTCGGATACGCTCCGCAAAACGCGGTTGCGCCTGCACGAGGTAGAAGGCGGCCAGCAACGCTGGGCCCTGGACCTTGGCGCTGGCGAATTGGCTGGCGAGGCGTGGTTCGTCCCGGGTGGGGAGCGGCTGCTCGTTCAGGTCACCCAGGTCAACTCCAGGAAATGGGAAAACCGCGTGATCGTGCTTGATGCCCGCGATGGCCGCCAGCTTTCCACCCATCGGCTCCCGGAAATCTCGACGCTACACCGCTTCGGGGCCCAGACGATCATGCTTTCCGGCTCCCGGCTTGCCGCGATGCGGAATCGACGCCGTTGTGTACGAGCTCAATCGTCCAGTCGAAGGCAAGGACGAAGAGGACTCCTCGACCTCGTTCGTTCATGAGTCCAACATCGCCGGAATTTCTCTCGTGGCCGACGGTTCCCGACTCATCACGCTCGACCAGGACGGTGTCGTCCGCGAGTGGGACCTGACCCCACGGCCTCGCCTGGGAGAATCGTTTGGTTCACGAGTGCGAATCAACGCGGATGGCTCGCGCCGCCTCTCCTATTCCCAAACCACTGGGGGCGATTAATACGGCGCCGCCGCGGATCGTCGATCGGTCGGAGCGAGAGGTCGGTGATCGGCTGGCTTTGCTGCCACCGGGCCACGCCCATATCCCCGCTGCCTCGGCCGATGGTCAGACCCAGGCGGTCGCCTGGCACACGGCCGACGGCAATTATCTGGCCGTGGCCTGGGACCTGGCGACCGGACGAGAACGCTGCCGCTTCACGCTGGGGCCGGGAATCTGGGAAAACATCGCCGTGTCTCCGGACGGGTCGCGTGCCTCCCTGCTGGGCAGCCCTCCCGAAATGCCCGGCAAGCCGCATACCCCCCAGTTCGCCCGGATCGTGGACCTGAACACTGGCAAGGTCGTATGGTCATCCGAAGCACAGGGCGTGTCGCGCTCTTTCAGGGTGTTGGATTCGATCCCGACGGACGGCACGTGGCCGTCTCCCAGGGGAGCAGCCTGACGAGCGACGACTGGGCCATCGTCTGGTACGATGCCACGACCATGGCCGCGGCGGCTCGCTTCCCGGTCGGATCGCAAGACGTCACCGTCGCAGCCTTTTCTCGCGACGGGCGTTTCGTCGCTATCCGGGAGCAGCCGAAGTTCCCGTACGCGTGGGGCACCGCGACTGTCCGCGTCTTTCCCGTGTCGCCCATCCATCGCGGCGAATCGCCTGCGCCACTCTTTCAGCTCACCGGATCTTCCGGTCAGTTTGGTCATGTGGCATTCAGTCCCGACGGGAGCCGCCTCATGGCGGCGGGCGACAGCTTGGTACGGCTCTGGGCAACCGCGAACGGGGCCGAGGTTCTGACAATCCCTCTGAAAGATAACCGCCCGAACCGCCTCAACTGGTGTTGCTTCAGCCCAGATGGCCATGAGATCTGGTTCGGGCTCGACGAAAAGGGCAAGCTCTGGGGATGGGACGCGACACCGCTGGAGAACGAGGCGGCCGCGCCATGAGCGAGGTCACACGACTGCTCGAGGCCGCCAACCAGGGCGACCGCCAGGCCGCGGCCGATCTGCTTCCTCTCGTTTACGACGGGCTGCGCAAGCTTGCAGCGGCGAAGCTGGCTCGCGAGAAGGTAGGGCAGACGCTCGACGCGACCTCGCTGGTCCATGAGGCGTTTCTGCGGTTGGTGGGCGGGCAAACGTTCGACGGGCAGCGGCATTTCTTCGCCGCCGCGGCCGAGGCGATCCGGCGCATCCTCGTCGAGCAGGCCCGCCGCCGCCGGGCCCTCAAGCGGGGCGGGGCGAACCTGCGCGAGGACCTCGATCCCGACCGATTCGCCGCCCCTGCCCCTGACGACGAGCTGCTGGCCCTCCACGAGGCCCTCGATCGCCTCGAAGAAGCTCACCCAGAGAAAGCCGAGCTGGTCAAGCTCCGCTACTTCGCAGGCTTGACCGCGGACCAAGCCGCCAAGGCTCTGGGACTCTCGTCGAGCACCGCCGACCGCAACTGGGCCTACGCCCGAGCCTGGCTCCGCCGCGCGATGTCCTGTCCTGAGGATGAGCCCTGAGATGATGGGGCACATCCCCTTGCCTGGTCCGCCATGCGGGCTCGCCACTGCGGATTCCTGCGCCGCTCTGCCAGCCGAAGGTATTTGCGGCCGCTGATAAGGGCCGCCCCTCGTGACCCAGTGGCCATCCCTGGAGATGACAGGCCTCGAGGTTAGCATCCGCGTATTTAATTGCCTTTTCCGGCCAAGGCGTCGCATCCCAGAGCCTGACGGCCAGTGTCCCCCTCCCAGGCGACAGCTCTGCGACCGAAAGGATCTGGTCACCCCCCGGGAGAAACACAATCCCAGCGGGAGTTGCACGGTCGTCATGTCCCTTCAGCACCAGCACCTGCCGCCCCGAGGCGGCGTCCCACAGGCCGACCTCAGCCGTCTGGTTCGACGAACCCGAACCGAGGAAGGCTGCAATCCGCTTGCCGTCAGGGCTGAACGTGACCGCCTTGAAGGCCTGCCCGAGTTTCCTGAATTTGCCCGACTCGACTTCCCAGACAATGAGCTCTTGCTGCTTCCAGGGGCCGACCGTGGCGGCGATCCTCTTCTCGTCGGGACTGAACGCGATGCTAAAGGCTCCGGCACCAGGCAGCTCCCAGTTGGCGTACTCCGACCCCGTGACGGCATCCCACACGGCAGCCGGCCGGGCCGGCCACTCGAGGAGGCGACCCCTGCGAGGCGCGTGTCCATCGTGATTGAATGTCAGGGCCGAGAAGCCCGGAATACTGGCAAGAGGCCGCCCGGTGGCGACGTCCCAGATTCTGGTTTCCGCGTGAGCATCTTCCCGATCGCCATGGTGGAGCGAGGCTGCCACGCGCTGGCCGTCTGGGCTGAGGGTGACTGGGTAGAACCTCACGCCCTCCTTGTCGAAGTTGAGTAGCTCCTTGCCATCCCGGTCCCAGACGGTAAGGCCGGCACTCTTGGTGTTAAGTCCGTAGCCGACGTATGCCAGCCGGCCTCCGCAAGCACTCCAGTGCAGCGATTGAAACAGGAAGGGGCCTTTATCACGCGCCATCGAGCATTTCAGCGAGAGCAGCAGACGGCCGGTCGCATCCCAGACCTTGACGGTGGACGGGGAGCGCAGAGTGGTCGCGATCGCAATGCCTGTGGGTCCGGACTCAGGGCAGACGCAAACGCGTAATCCCCGGGGGCCCCAAAATCCGCGTTGGAACTGGCCGGAACGTCCCATGCCTTCACCGTGCCAGAATTATCCGCCGATAGCAGGGACCTGCCGTCCCGGCTGAACGCGACCGCGATGACGGGCTCAAGATGCCCCTGGTAGTTCGCCATCTTCTTGCCGCTCGAGGCGTCCCAGACACCCACCTGGAGCTGGCCCCAGCGGCAGGCAATCCAACGGCTGTCAGGGCTGAAAGCCGCTGGTGAGCCTGGGTAGTTGCTGGAGGGCCTATAGAAGGCAAATCGGGAACGCCTAGCCCTCAAATCCCAGACCTCCAGCACACTGCCTGCCTGCGTGTCGCTGTCCACCGCCGGCCGCCTTGCCCGTCGGGACTGAAGCTCAGGTCGCCCATCAACCCCTTCACCGAGGACGCGGTCGGGAAGGAGGCGACCACGCGACCGCTCTCGAGCTCCCAGACCCTGACTTCGGTCAACGACTCGCTCCCCTGCACCGGCGGCGCGGCCGCGACGCGGGTGCCGTCGGGGCTGAACGCAGGCTTCTGGCGCGCCCCGAACTCCCTGGGATCGCTCGAATCTCCTGCCCGTCTCGGCGTCCCAGACTTGGAGCACCTTGCCGAGGGCAGGACTCCCGTTCGCCCAGGCGTGACGCGGTGACGGACCCCCGCCAGCTTCCGGCCGTCCGGGCTGAACGCGAGGACGTCGGGGCTATTCTCCAGCCGCTTGCCGCTCACGAGCCTCCGGCCGGTGGCCGTCTCGACAACAATCAACAGATGCTCGTGCTTTGAAGTTGTCTTGTCATTGGGGGTTTGCACGCTGATGGCCAGGCGCGAGCCGTCGGCGCTCAGGCAGGGTTGCAAGCCCTCGCCTTCCGGGAACGCCAGCGAGGCGACCTTCGAGCCGCTCGTCGGGTCCCACACCGCCCAGTCGATCGCATGGGAAGCCGTGCGCATGGCGACGCCGCCAGGGATTTCCGACGCGTTCAAAACGAGGCGCGAGCCGTCGGCGCTGAAGGCGACGTTGCCTCCGCGTTTCCAGTCGGTCGGAGAAAACGTTTGCACACCTTGATGATACTTCCTCATCCAGTAGTTCCACTCGAAGCCGCGAAGGTCCGGGTTGTCGGCCTTCTCCCGGTCCAAGAGCTGGATCACCTCGCCGAGGCGTCCGCCCTCCCAGGCGGCCTGGACGAGCTCCATATCGGCGTCGTAGAGCGTGCGGCGGAGCTGGTCGCGCGCGGCCTCGGCCTCTTGCCGCCGGGCGGAGGCTGCGTCACGCTCGACAAAGGCGCTTTGCTCCGCAATCAGGGCGATTCGCCCGGCCCGCGTCGCCCGCAACGCCTGCCACGTGCTGAAGACCGTGCCGAGGATCAGGGCCGCGGCGACAACGGCCGTGGTGGTCAGGGCGGCCTTGTGACGCCTGGCGAGCTTGCCGAACCGATACCACGCCGAGGGGGGACGCGCCTCGACGGGATCCTCGGCGAGGAACCGGCGGACGTCGGCCGCGAGGCCGCTGGCCGTTTCATAACGCCGACGGCGATCCTTCTCGAGCGCCTTCATGACGATCCAGTCGAGATCACCCCTGACCAGGGCCGAGAGCCTGGCCGGCTCGGTTCTGCGCCGGGCCGAGACCTGCGAGAGCGTCTCGCCCAACGTGCTCAGCCGAGTGCTCGGCCGGGGCGGCTCTTCCTCCCGGATGATCCGCCGGATCTCGTCGTAAGCCGCCGTCGCGAACCGCTTCTTGTCGAACGGCGTCGTCCCGGTCAAGAGTTCGTAGAGGAGCACGCCCAAGCTGTAGACGTCGCTGCGGATATCCACGTCGAGCGCGTTGAGCTCTGCCTGTTCCGGGCTCATGTAGAGCGGGGTGCCGATCATCTGCGCGAAGCGCGTGTAGACGGTCTTATCCGTGAGCTGCTGGCCGATGGCCTTGGCGACGCCGAAGTCGATGACCTTGACCACGGGCTCGCCGTCGTGGGGCGCGACGAGGATGTTCGACGGCTTCAAGTCGCGGTGGATGATCCCCTTGCCGTGGGCATGCTGGACGGCCTGGCAGACCGAGAGGAACAGGTCGAGCCGCTCCCGGGTCGTGAGCTGCTGGGCATCGCAGTACTCGACGATCGGGATGCCCTTGACCAGCTCCATGACGAAGTAGGGCCGGCCGCTGGCCGTCGTGCCGGCGTCGAACACCCGGGCGATGTTGGGATGGTCCATCAGCGCGAGCGCCTGCCGCTCGGCCTCGAAGCGGGCGATGACGTCGCGCGAGTCCATACCGGGCTTGATAATCTTGAGTGCGACCTTGCGGCGGACGGCGTGCTGTTGCTCGGCCACGAAGACCAGGCCCATGCCCCCTTCGCCGATCTGCTCCATCAATTTGTAGGGGCCGATCATCATGCCGGGCCGCTCGGAGATCTGTTCGTAGTCCTCCGTCGCATCTCCGGCCACTGGCTTGCCCATGAATTGGCCAGCTATACCGTGATACTTGATCAGGGCCTCGACCTCAGCCCGCAGTCCGGCGTCGGCGCCGCACGCCTCGTCGAGATAAGCGGCGCGGGACGCCGGAGACGCGATCTCCAGCGCACAGGCCAAAAATCGATTTCACGTCGGGGGGACTCAGGTTCATCGATCGGTCTCCGTTTCTTGAGGGGCTCTACCCCTCAATGCGACGTGCAGGGCGGCAGACTGCACGAATAAATCGAGAATCCTGGTCAAGCTCCGTCTGCAGCTTCGCCCTCAAGGCAGCGAAACAACCAGGCCCGGGCGTAGGACCAGATGGTATACGCCTTACGCGCCGACACCCCGAGGACGGCCGCGGCCTGATCGATCGTCAGGCCCGCAAAGTAGTGCAGCTTGACCAGTTCGGCCGCCTGCGCGTCGGTGGCCGCGAGTTTGTCGAGCGACTTCGTGGACAGCGATGATGTCCTCGAGAGGGCCAACGACCGCGGGGCCACCTGGGGCCATTTCCTCCCGGAGGAGCCCACCCCCATGCCTCAATCGCTTCTTACGGCGAGCGTTCTCGACGAGGATGCGGCACATCGCTTCGGCCGCTGCTGCGAAAAAATGTCCGCGGTTCTGCCAGCGCTGGTCGTCCTCAGGGCCGACCAGTCGCAAGTAGGCCTCGTGAACCAAGGCCGTCGCCTGGAGCGTCTGACCCGGGTTCTCCCGGGCCAGCTTCTGCACCGCCAGCTTGCGCAGCTCCCCGTAGACCAGAGGAAGTAACTGTCCAGCTGCAGTCGGGTCGCCTTGTTCGATTGCACTCAGGATGCGGGTTGTGTCATTCATGTCCGCAATGATAATGCTTCAGGTCGAGATCTTCGATCAGTCCCATTCCGTTCCTCGCTTCGGTCTGACGGGACCGAAGCGTTGAGGACTTTTCCACCTACCCGGCGAGGTCAGCGCTTGGCACACCACATGCCCCGGATGGGTCGTCATCTCTGGCCAGACTCCGCCGCGACATACTTGTAAAGCGTCGGCCTTGAGATGCCGACCGCCTTGCAGATTTCGTCAATTGTATGTTTCTTCTGCCGGTACAGATCGACGGCCACGGCACGCTGCTTCTCACCAAGCTTTTTTCGCCTGCCGCCTTTCCTGCCGCGTGCTCTCGCGGCTGCCAGCCCCGCGTACGTCCGTTCGCGGATCAGGTTTCGCTCAAACTCCGCGAGCGCCCCAAAGATGTGAAACACCAGCTTGCCGCCCGGTGTGGTCGTATCGATGGATTCGGTGACGCTCTGGAATCCGATCCGCTCGGCCTCCAGCTCGGCCATCAGCTCGATCAGGTGCTTGAGCGACCGCCCCAGCCGGTCGAGCCGCCAGACCGCCAGCACGTCGCCAGATCGCAGCGCATCGTGCACACGCTCCAGGCCGGGGCGTTGCACCTTGCCGCCACTGACCGTGTCCTCGATGATCTTCTCGCACCCGGCCCGCTTCAGGGCGTCACGCTGCAAGTCAAGATTCTGCTCCGTTGTCGAAACTCTCGCATAGCCGATGATCATACCTCACCCCCTTGCCGCTCGAGTTAAGAAACCCGTCGGAATGTTTGGGAGTGGGCTTTTTGCGATCAAGCCGCCAAGCCACCGGAGCAATAAAGAAAACCTCTGTTTGAGTTAAAGCCTGTTAGGGCTACCACCACAGACCGCGCAGCAATCGCGCGGGCCAGCATGTCGCGTCGTCGTGTTGGATCGACGTGCGGGTTCGCGCAAAGATGTGTACGAACCGGGACCGTTCCGAAACGCGGCTAACGAGGTTTCCTTTGCTGCTCCTTGCCGAGACCCGAGATCCTCAGGCGATGCCACGAGCTGTGCACACATGCGATCCCGAAAATTCCGTGATGAAGCTCATTGAGGGACTGATGACGTGACGGGCGGCGATCACGGCGGCCATGGGTTCGCCAGGCCGAGGGTCGCAGTGAGGTGGTTCCGAACGGCATCGTCGGTACACCGGGCCAGCCGCCGAATGAAACCCGGCAGCCAGTTGGAATAGGGATTGTGGATGACCGGCCGGGGGTTCACGCCGTGAGCGATTTGATGGCGAAGATCCAACGCTTGATTAAGAAGGCCCTCTGCCTGCGCCGACGTGCAGTTCCGCCATCCCCAGGAGGTCCGCACGTTGGGAAGTCCAAGGCATCGATTGATCAAGTTTGCTACGTTCTGGGCGTTGGGCGTATTGAACCTCCCGAGCTCCCCAAGGATGAACGCGTTCAACGACGGCCAATTACCGAGGGGAGGGCCGCGGGGCGAAGCGCCTGCAACGACTCCCGCATCAGTTCTTCGACGTACGACTCCCAAGCCGAAACGCTGATCACAACAGCGGCGCGGTTCAGAGATGCCAGTCCGAACTGCCTGCCGGGAAGCCCCGTCCTCAATTGCGAATGGATCGTGTCGAGTTCGGTGGCATCTCCTCTAGAAGCTGATCTAGGTGCACGGAAAGCGCGTTCGAGGGCAAAGCGGAGCTCCTCCTTCAACTCACCGCCACAGGCGCTCGGGAACGTCAGACTGTCCAGGTTGATCTGACGCTTCTGGATCTCCGCCATAGCGTCCGTAAGGTATTCACCAAGCGTCTTCTGCCCCGTAATTTGGGCGATCGCCACTTCCTTGCTGGGGAGAATCTCTTTGATTGTCCGGTATGCGGGAATGAGACGATCAGCTGTGAAATCCCCGCGGCCCACGTACGTAAGAAGAGTGACGGCGTAGAGCTGATCTTCCGGCAAGTTCTTCAGTAGCGCCTGTATCTGTGCGTCCTCGGGTGGTGGAGGTGCTGGCTGCTCCTCGGCGAGAATCACGGGGTAATGCGGATGGTGCTTGGGCAACTCTCTGTCCCAGTACGCCCGGCTCGCATCGCCAAGGCGGATGACCTCTCGGACGACCTCTGAGAGTTTCATGGCAACGTCTCCCTTGTGTCCCGCGCCCCACACTCTCAGATTACCGGCCAGCAGTGTTTTCGCCAAGCCAACACGTTCCGGAAGTGCCCTGTGAAAGTAGAATAAACGCCGTAATTCGTTGGCTCGTTGGCTCGACGCGTCTTCGGCTAGGCGAAGTCTTATCGCACGAGGTCAACGCGGCCTGCGACCTACTGGCCGCCCGAGTAAAGAAACCCGTCGCAGCAGGTTTTGTGAGATGAAGTCGCTAAGCCACCGTCGGAATAAAGAAAACGGCGGTTTGATTTACAGCCCCCTAGGGCGGCCACCTGCGACCGCGCCCCCGTCGCACGGGGCGGCACGCCGCGCAGTCGGTGTGAAACTATGAAGGAAGCCTCTGTCAGTCCGATAACGTGAAACACGGTAATGGAGGTTCTGAGGTACCCTGACTTCACCTTGGCCGCCGTGTCGTTGGCCCGTGCCATGAGCCCGACCGGGAACTGGTGGTGCGACAGAGCGATCAACGCTGGTCAACTTCTAGAAATCCGCGGCCAGCTTTTTTGCCTCTTCCCGACCACGCGCGATTCTCTCCTCCCCCTTCTCTTTCCCGCCCCACGTCGTGCCTTCCACCACCAGCGTACGGACCTCCTTAACCCCGATAAACTTCAGCCAGAAATCAATGTATCCTCTCTGATGGTCGAAGCGGGAAGCGGGTGTCGGCGAGTCTTCCTCGTAGGTCCCACCACGCGCATAGACCACGAAGGCGCGGGGAGTTTTCAGCAAAGGGCCGTACTCCGTGCCGTCATAGGTAAAGAGCATGTGCCGCTGACAGGCCAAATCAATCAATTGCTTGAGCTTGTAAGGGTAGGCGAAGTTCCACATAGGCACGCCGAGCACGATGCGGTCCGCTTTCTGGAAGCGTTCCGCCAGCTCCTGGATTTTGACCCAGACGGCAGTCTCGGCCTGGTCCATCGGTTCTTTGTTTATGCCTTTGTACTTCGCCCCGATGGCCTCCTGGTCGAAGTCCGGCAGCTTTTCCTCCCAGACGTTCAAGGTGTCGACCACGACCCCAGGAGAAGCCTGACGGTAGGCTTCGAGAAAGGCGCTGGTGACGGCGATAGACGCCGACTTGGATCCGCGCGAGAGGATTCGATGTAGAGTAGACGCATGATTTCTTGACCTTGGTTGGATACCCGGCGGTATCAATGAGTTTGGGAGAATTTAGAAATTCGACCGAAAGGATCAACTCAACGATGGCGCCAGAGAACGAATGCAACGGACGCGGTGACTTGGTGCGTCCATGAAGCGTATCCGTTCGTCATCGCCTTTTCGACCCCTTCTTAGGGCGTTTTACTCCAATCAGGCCAATGAACTATCGCCGAGAGTTGGGGCGCTCACCGAGTAAGACCATGTCCATATTGGCACTAACATGAGTCGCCCGTTCGGGGCTGGACATCAAAGGGTTTCCTGGTTGTGGCCGCGCAGCGTAACATCATCCCGCGACTTCAACTTACAGATGCCAGCGCCACCGGGACTTCGATCAACTGGCTACCAAAACCTCATCTGTCAATCGGCAGGCTTTTATGATACCATGTGTTGCGAGTCTTGTTTTCCTCATTTGCTCACTCATACCCGCAGTGACGCTGGCACAAGATGTAACCGTCTTGAAGTCATTCCCAGGCGATTCTGGGCCGGGGCCCAAGGATAATCCCGACAACACGGGAGGCGTGGGGCCAAGCCACGTTGTGGATTGTACTGATGCAAACGTCTTGATTCATGACAAAAAAACCGGCGAAGTCCTGCAACGCATGACCCAGACGGAGTTCTGGAAAAGGCGCAGCCCGGTTTCACCCTACCGAAGTTAAACGATCCCCGTATGACTTATGATCCGCTTGCCGGCCGCTGGTACACCGTGGCCCAAGCACAGAGCGGTCCCCCGTATGGATTTCTTGCGGTCTCTGAATCGATGGATCCCACCCGGGGCTGGAAGGGAGTGAGACTCCCGATGGCGCCGGCCAACTTGGGTATGAAGTTGGGCTTCGACAAGAACGGGGTCTACATCACGTTCATCGTGATGACCGGCGACACCCATACCATGCACGGCTGTTTGGCGATTCCGAAAGCCGATGCCATTGCCGCGGACGGCCCAGACCTGGCGAACGTGCAATCATTTTCCAATCTAGAGATCGAATCCTTCCCTGCGACGGACATCGACCCGAATAAGTCTGCCGACTCGCCGGAAATTATCCTGAACCGCGAGTTCGGAAACAGCTTCTCCAAGATGTATATGTATAAGGTCACCTGGTCCGGGAAGACAGCCACGATTTCGCAGGCCCAGACCATACCGCTTGGCAGGACGTACGAATCGCCGAACGGAGCATCGCTGCAGAATCGGGCCGTTCAACCCGCTCCGGGAGAGAGATTACGCGCCGACGAGGCCCGGCGCACAACGTGTGTGTACGCCCATGGCGGTAGCATATTCTCATGTAATTCGGCAAAGAAGACCCTCGACTTCCCGGTGCGGAGTGTTTTGGTGCGAAATCCGGGCCAGCGACGGCGCCCTGCTGCAGGAAGGATTTGTCGACGCACCGGATCGTGACTACCTGGCACCTTCGCTCGCGGTGGACGCAAACGGCAACATCGGCGTGGGCTGCACACGGACATCGGAAACGGAATTTCCTTCGGTTTGTGTGCTGATGCATGCCGCCCACGATCCCAAGAACACGATGCAGGCGAATGTCCTTGCCGCCAAAGGCACGACGGTCTTTACGAGCAATCGTCCCAGCAAATTCGGGCTGGCGTGGGGAAACTACAATACCACATGTATCGACCCCTCAGACCCGACAATCTTTTGGACTTACCAGGAATACTCTACCAGCAATGTTCCTTCGCAATACACTACCTGCTGGGCTGCCTTCCAGTTCAAGTGAATGGCGAATCTCATGCTCGGTTGTCGGCACACGAAAAGGGCGTACGGTGGCCGTGCAACGCCGGGCACACCCATCACTGGCTGGGCGGAAGAATTGGAAGCATCAGCCACCCGTCCTGAACAGTCAGCCGGCGGAGGCCGTCGTCAGGCGATCTTGAGAATGCCACCAGTCGGCGGCGCGGGCGAAGTCCCACTCCGCGGCGGCGGCGGCGCAGCCGGCAAGGGCGCGGTCGAGGTCGTCGGCGTCGGGGTAGCGGTCGGCGGGGACTTGGCGAGGCACCGGAGGACGACGCGCTCCAGGTCGGGCGGGAGATCGGGCCGATGCCGGGACGGCGGCTCGACGGGGTCGCGCACCACGACGATCATCACGGCCATCGCGGTCGGGCCGGTGAAGGGGCGCGGCCGGTCAGGAGGTAACCGGAAGACCTCGGGGTGGAGGACCCTTAGAGCCAGCGGGCTGAGTAGTGTTGCGGCGACCATCACGCCGATTACGGCCGCCGCCCGGCGCCAGGTGTTTGGGATGAACATGCCGTAGAGGACGATCACGGCGAAGATGAACAGCACAGTGTTCTTGATCGTCGCCATGAGCATGACCCGGTCGCCCTCGGCGACGCGGAGCTGGACGAGCCGGTAGTGGATCGTGACGAAGAACGTCACCGTCATTCCGAACAGGACCAGCTCCAGCGCCGGAGTCGTCGCAGGGCGATCGGCCGCCTGCCGGAGAGGTTGGCGAAGCTGGCGAGGAAGGCGGCCACGACGGCGACGTGGAAAGTCAGCAGGAACGTATCTATTGTTCCTTCTATTCATATTTCGTCGCACCTAAGCACATTACATTAACAATACCACTAAAACTTATTTACAACAGCTACCACATCTCATCTGAACATACTAACACCACTACCTACCACAAGCTCCACCCACTACTACGTCTACTTCCCCGAGACCTAAAACATCGTGGCGCCTGCCGCGCCGCCTCCGCACCTTTCTACCAGTTGTAGTCTATGCTCGGCCTCACGTTCGTCATGTCTTCTCTTCAGGTCCATCGTCGTCTCCCTCTTGGCTGGTCGTCCGGCGTCCGCCTCCCGAGTTTATCCCGAGTTCTCCCCGATGAGACGGGACAGGGATCATGGTGAGCGAGTTTTCCTACGGAACTGGGAGGGAAACAGCGGCCTCCTCCGTGCCCCCTGAAACTCTCTGTGCTAGTTCCCGCGACCACCGATCGATGACCAACCCGGTCGGCGTCGGGAAGGGACGCGGCCCTCTCGTCCCCGCACGGAATGGGTCCGCCCGATTTCGTTTATTACGAGGTGGGGGAATGTTAGGCACGGTGCACGTGCCTCTGTCCGTCCGTCCCTTCACCTGACTGTAACAAGGTTCCGATCAAAGACCCAGAGCTTCCTTTTCGTGCTTGCGCTGACCGGTTGGGGGATGTGCGGACGATTTTGCTGATCAGCTTGGCCGCGGTCGCCAGCGACTGTGTGTCAAGCTAGTTAGCATGATGATAAGTTAAGTAGCTTCAGATGAATATATCCTAGTACAAGCGTCTACCCCTCGCGGGTATCTCGATTCTGATCGTCTGGACGCTCATCGACGTCCTCGCTCATCGACTGTTTCTGGCACCGATCTACGCGGATCACGGACCCGCGACCACCTGAATGGTTGCGTCAGATCGGAGGAGGCCGGCAAGAGGGCCGGAGTCGAATTGGACGGATAGCGAGAGGGGTCCGACCGGCTGAGATGAAGGCACTCGCACCGAGGCCGAGCAGAACGTGCCTCAGGCGAATCCGGAGTGGGCGGTTCCGAGAGTGCGGCCGTCGGTGGTGGCCAGGGTGATCGAGGCGCCGGTGCCCGAATCGCCGGCGGGGCTTGCCAGCATGCCCCAATAACAGGTAACGATCAACAGGCCATCGCCGGTAAAAAGTTGGGGCTGAACCTGGAAGTCCTCACCGGGGCGAGGCGGCCTCATTCCCTTGGGACCCGTCTTGAACTCGAGGTTGCCAATCGGGTCGATCGCGACCGTGCCGCCCTGCTCGACCTTGTACCAGCGGGCCTCACCCCGCCGGCCGATGTCGGAGAACACGAAGTTCCAACGCGGCCCCTTGAGGTCGGTGAAGAGCCCGTTGCCGTCGCCGTCCACGCGCCTGACAGCGTGCCAGTGGCCTGCGAATTCGACCTTGCCGTCGAGATACCCCGATGCCGCGTGGCTGAACGTGATCCCGGTGGCACCGAGGCGAAAGATCAACGCCCTGCGCTCATCGCGGGTCGTTTCGCCTTCGACGATCGCCAGGTCGAGAGGCAGGCGCAGGTGCGGTTCTCGCCGGCGACTCGATCCGGCCACTCGATCCGGCGATTGCGATTGGCGTCGACGTAGAGATCGGCCTCGCCGCGGCCGATCTCGTCGAGCACGATCGTCACGCGCACCGAACTCGGGCTACCGTAACGGAGCCGCCGCATCGCGCTGGCGGCTCCCTCGGAAGGTCACTTTCACGATGAGATCCTCGGGCTTCTCGCTCGCGAGACCAATTGACCGCAATGGGGGA
>CAVXCB010000051.1:0-73378 GCA_963760085.1 uncultured Planctomycetaceae bacterium | reverse complement strand
GCCAGTACCAAGCCGTCGAGCCCGAAAATCGCCTGGTCGCGCGCGGAGCTTGGAGCAGCAGTGGGAGGCGGCACTGCGTGCACAACGCGATTTGAGAGAAGAATATGATCGATTCTTAAATGAACAAGCACCTCGGCTCACAGAGGAGGAACGCAGCCGGATCCTGGCGGTCTCCGCCGACATTCCGGCACTCTGGCACGCTTCCGAGACAACCGCGAGGGATCACAAGGAGATCATACGGCTTCTCACGGGCGCATTTGTGGTCAATGTTCGCGCCAATACCAAACGCGCCTGAAGTTACGATCACGTGGCGAGGTGGCCAGACCACGCGTCATGAGATCGTCAGGCCGGTTTCACGGTACGAGTCTCTTGGGGAATACGATCGAATGATGGATCGGATCGTCCAGTTGCGTCGGGACGGCCTGACGATCAAGGAGTTGGCGATCCAGCTCACTCGACGAGGGTACCGCACGCCCAGAACTCAGAAGGGCTATACGTCAACTTCGGTGCGTCAGCTCTTATCCCGCCGCGGACTAACCGGGGGCGCAGTCGGCCGAGAACAGATCGAGAGCGGCGAATGGTGGTTGCCTGACCTCGCTCAAGAGCTCGGGGACTTCATACGATCGGCTTCGTGAGTCGGCACTCCGCGGAGAAGTTCGTGCTCGACGAGTCCAGCCGGGAGGCCCGTGGATAATTTGGGCCGACGGCAAAGAGCGACGACGATTGCGAAAGCTCATTGCGAACCCGAGAATGACCCAACACATTCCTGGACCACCAACGTAACCCATGTCATTTATCCAGTCCTAACTGACGCGCCCCGACCGCCCATCGCGGCCGGGGCCTTGTGACAATGGAGGTATTATGCCTCGCAGATCCAAATCCCTTGTGGTGGTAGGACCGGCGATAGGCGTGCTGGTCCTTGTGGTCGTCGTTGCGTTCGCAATCGGCCAGAGACGAGCCACTCTGCGGTATCGATCGGAACTCGAGCAAGTCCGGCAGATGATGGACCGGGGACGGTACAGCACCGCGCGGCGAAGCCTGGCGGACCTGGCATCACGCTGGCCGGGACGGGGAGAACCGCTCCTCTTGCTAGGTCAGTGTGAAGAACTTTCCCGCCACCCCGAAAGCGGCGGCGGCCGCCTGAGGACAAATTCCGCCCGGTGACCCCGAAGAAGCTCCGCTCACAGCCTCCGAATCTCTGGGCTCGGTCCCTGATTAACGAGGGCCATTTCGCCCCGGCCGAACTCGCTCCCTGCTGCACGCATGCAGGTGGCTCCCCGAGGCAGGACACCGCTATCCGATTCTCCGCGTCCTGGTGAGGCTGCTCCGCCTCCAGGGTCGTTTTGGCGAGGTCGCCGACGTCCTGATCGCGGGCTGAGTAGCACCCCTGACCCAGAGCGTCTCTTCAGCTCTGGAGAACGACACCGAGTCGGTGCCCGTCGACTGGAAGTTCGTTCTGGACCGTGCGCGCACACCGACGACGATCGCGTCGGCCGGGAGCGTGCGGCGAGCACTGTTGACCGGCCGATACGACGACGCCAGGACCGGGCTGAGCCGACGCCTGAGAGCCGGCCCCGCGGATCTGGCAGTCTGGCGGGCCTGGCTGACCTGGCCGTGGCCACGGAGGATGCCTCGAAATTCTGGGAAGCGACGAACCGGATTCCTGCCCGGATTCTGGAGCCGCATCGGTCCGTCGTTACGAGCCTGGCTGGCTGCGCGTGGCAAGGACCGCAGGCCGAGAAGAGCGAGCTGACCAGGTTGGCCAGAGAAATCCTGCCACCGCCCGCGCTCTTGGAGCGTCTTGCAGTTCGGCGGTCCAGGCAGGCGACCGCAAGGAAGCCGAACGCCTCATGCGGATCAAGGCCGACCTCGATTCCGCGATGGACGGGCATCCATCGACTCGTCGTCAGGAAGATCGCGTTTCGGCCCCATGCGGCGGAGATTGCCAGGCAGTCGGAAATCCTGGGCCGTACGTTCCATGCCCAGGCATGGACGCTGGTCGCGGCAGCCGATTCGGCTGAGCGTTCGTCATCGCCCGGTTCAGATGCAAGCTCGTCCAGCATCGATACCACGAAGCTCGATCAGTTCCGGGACTTACTTGCCGACCGCATCAGACGTTACCTTGAGGCGGTTTCTCCTCAATCAGAAGGGAAGCAGCTCTCTGCCCCCCTCGCCTCTCTCCGCACGTTCCTTGAAGGACCTTCGAGGAACGCTCTTGCCCGCGAACAAGTGCTCTCGGCCCTAATTCCCAGGAGCCGCCAACGACGGCGAGAATTCACTTTGTCGATGACGCTCAGGCCGCCGGCGTGGTGTTCAATTCGACAATGGCCGCACTCGCTCGCTTTACTGCCGAGACACTTTCGGGAGGTGTCGGGTTGATCGACTTCGACGATGACGGCTGGATCGACGTGTACTGTGTGCAGGGCGGTGCGTTCGAGGTTCTCCGAACCTCCGCCGAGCACGCAAAAGCCCACGGCACCGGCGACTGGCGATCGCCTGTTTCGAAACCAAGGCGACGAACCTTCCCCACGTCACCCGCCAGGCACAGATCGAGCGCTCATGCTTGAATTCAGGATACGGCATGGGGATCGCCGTTGGCGACTATGACAACGACGGCCATCCCGACCTGTTTCTCACGCCGACTCAGCCGCTACGCCCTGCTTGATAATCAAACGACGGGACGTTCGAGGACGCGACCATGCCGCCAGGGCTGGCCGGATCACGGACAGGACCCCACTTCCGCGGCCTTCGCCACCTAGGACAACGACGGCGACCTCGACCTTTACGTCTGCCATACGCCCGTTCCGGGAGCTCGACATCCACCGGTTTGTCAGAATGAGAAAGGGGAGTATTACCATTGCGATCCGGGCGAAGTATTCGTCCGCGGTGACCAATGCTCTTTCGCAACGATCCGTGGCCGGTTCACCGACGTGACTCGGGAGGCAGGTTTCACCGACGCGGACGGCCGGGGTCTTGGCGTCGTTGCGGCCGACTTCTCGGCGACGGCCTGATCGATCTCTTCGTCGCCGCCAATGACCGGACGGCTGCAACTTCCTGTTCCACAATAGGCGGGTTCCGATTCGAGTATGGCGCTCGATCTCCGGAGTCGCAGGAAACGCCGAGGGAGGATTTCGGGCCGGGATGGGCTTCGTTGCGGCCGACTTCAATGGAGATCGCCGGCTGGACATCCTGGTCAACAATCTCTACGGCGAGGGGAGCACGCTCTACGAGAACCTCGGACGGGGGTCTTCGCCGACCTCAATCCGTCTCGGGGATTCTCAGGCGACTCGCTACCTGACGGGGTTCGGCGTAGCGACGCTAGACCCGGCCAATGACGGTCGTCTGCACGTCGACACCGCCATGGTCACGTGAACGATTTTCGGCCCTTCTATCCATACGCGATGCCCTGCCGGCTCTACCTGGTCCGGCCAGGGGGCCGTTCCGCGACGTTTCGGAACAGTCCGGCGCGGCCTTTCGCCGGCTTGCCTTCACCTGGGAAGAAAGGACTGGCCACCGGCGACCTGGGGACAATGACGGGTTGGTCGACCTGGTCCTGGTCTCCCAGAACGAGCCGCTGGTCTACCTGCATAACAGGACCCCGCGGCCCGGCGTTCGTCGTCTTTCAGCTCGAGGCAGGCTCCTTCCAATCGCGACGGCATCGGCGCACGACGTCATGCCGGAGTCCGGGGACAGCCCACCAGGTCTCGTAGAATCCTGTCCGTCGGAGGCGGATCTTACCTGGCCCCGTGCGATCGAAGGGTTCATTTCGGACTTGGGGCCGAAAGCTCTCGTCGTCGGCGGTCACAGTTCACTGGCCCTCCGGTCGAAGCGATCGATGGCAAAACCTAGCACCGAATGGCGGCTACACCCTCCGCGAGGGAAGTTCGCAGGCGAAGCCGCTCGTGGAATTGCTCGGAGCGAACTTAAGTGGAGAGGGAGAGGGGAGGGAGGGAGGAGGGGGGGGGGGGGGGGAGGAGGGGGGAGGGGGGGGGGGGGAGGGGAAGGGGGGAAGAGAGGGAAGAAGAGGGAGGAGGGGGAGGGGGAGGGGGGGAGGGGGGGGGGAGGAGGGGGGGGGGGGGGGAAGGGGGAAGAGGGGAGGGGGGGGGGAGGGGGGGAGAGGGGAGGAGAGGGAGGGGGGGAGGAGGGGGGGGGGGAGGGCTCTCCCGCCGGTGCAACCGTCCTATCCACGCGGCGAGATGGATCCCCGGGGTTGTCGTGCGCCGTTGTACCGGCAGGAAGAGCCTGTCCTACAACGAGCCGCCTCGAGTCCTCAAAGATCGAATCGGACCCTGTTTGATTCCGCCTTCACCCCTCAGCACCCAGAGACGTGGTTAGTCTCCGAGCCGAATTCGGCACGAGGACCTTCGCCTTCTTCATCACATCGCCGCGGGCCTTGCTCTGAGCGAACATCTGTCCACCACCCGGGCTTGTTTTCGCCTCCGGAGGGAGTTCGACGTCGATCGCGCTCACGGTGACCTTGTACTTTCCGGTATGGCTCCGTCCCGTTGACCGAAGTGGTCAGGAAGTAGGAGCCTCAATGATGTCGCCGCAGGCGGCTCGGCCCTCCTTGCCGGCGGGCAGAAAGTCGATCCGGCCCTTCGCCACGGCCTGACCCTTGTAATTGACCGTCCCCCTGACGGGATAACGCTTAGGCAGGCCCGAGTCGTCGCCGCAACCGATGGCGATCAAAAGTCCACAACTGATGAGCATAACTGCACCAGACCGAAGCAGCGAGTTTTTGAGCTCGTCATGAGTTTATGTTTCCCCTTGCTCTAATCCCAGCGGCCGGGCAAAGTTCCTCCTATCATCGGGAACACGCGTCCCTCTTCTCTGGGACTGATGAGTTTCGGAAACAACAAGGCACCTCGGGGCTGCAACCCCGAGGTGTTCCCTTCAAGTGACACTTCAGACCCATCTCAAATCAATACGCGTCGGAGCTGATGACCTCACCGCCGGCCCTGCTGCCGAGTGCCGTTAAGTCGGCAACGAGATGCTCGCTTTCAGGAAGTGCACCGAGCCGTCGCAGAAGGCGAAGTTCGCGCCGCCGGGATGGAGGCTGACGAAGCCCTTGGCGGCGGAGCCGAAGCGGCAACCCAGAGGTGCGGAAGCCGCCTGCCAGTTGTTGTCGCAGCCCGGTAGACTGGGATTTACGGTGTTGGAGTTCCAGTTCAAGGGGACGGTCATTCCGGCGAGTCCGCCATTCTGGAACCAGAAGTTGGCGTCGGCCGCCCGGCTGGGGAGGTCTCCCCCGCCAGCACGGTATTGCTGGTCCCGTCCGTGACGCTGGCGATGGTCGGCGGCTTCTGGGTCCCACGATAGTCAAACATGCCGCGGAGCATGCCGCTACCGGGAGTGAATCCATCCGGGGACCGAAATGCGTGCCCCAGTAGCCGTTGTAGCCGATACGCGGCTGGCCCGGCCAGGACCGCGTTCCAGGGGGTCTCCCACGGCAGACCAGTGGGGGCGCACAGGACGCCTCCGCAATAGTTGTCTCCAAAGCTGCCCTGGTAGTTGGAGACCGGACACCAGGTCGTGACCTTCCCTGGGTTGTGGATGTCGGCCACCTGGTTGCAGAATTGCCCCGTGGGAATGTCGCCGTTTCCTCGGGATCCTGGCCGTTGGGCAGCTTGCCGTCGCCATTGGTCCGTCCGAAGGGCACAACCAGGTACTGTTCGTCGTGCTGTAGGCCGTGTAGAAGGCCGCTGCCGCGGCAGCGCCTTACGCCCGCCGGCCCCGCAGTTGATGATGAGGTTCACAGCGTTGTACAGGTTCCGTCCCTCCATCTGGGGAAGGATGAGGCACGCCAGTTCAGCGAGTTTGCCCCGGAACCCCAAGGGTTGCTCCCCGCGGCAGTCGTGATACCGCCTGGAGGATACGCCAAGAACTGATCGATGTAGTTGGCCACCGCCAAGCCGATCTGCTTCAGATTGTTCGTGCACTGGGCACGCCGGGCTGCTTCGCGCCGATTGCACGGCCGGGAGCAGGAGAGAAATCAAGACCGCGATGATCGCGATGACGACGAGAAGCTCGATCAAGGTGAAACCGCGCCGACGCATCAGGACATCTCCTTCCTCATTGAAATGACCGCAAACAAGAACGATCCGCAGACCGGCCCAGAAAGCTGAGCCAGACGTTGGATACTCGGCGAACTGCCAGTATCGGAGAACTCCGATATCTATAGGAGAGGACCTTCATGGATCAACTTCATTCATTCGTGACTGAAGAGGTCACGCCGGCCGTGGCGAAGGACGGCAGCCGTCCTGACGACGAATCCTCGAATCAGAGGCTACGGGCGTGAGGTGGACGGAAAGGAATCTCCCTCAGACTCCGACGCGCGGAGCAGGCTCTCGATCACCAAGGTACTTGGCAACTGCTGGGAGGCAGTGCAGCGACGGACCAGTGACCTACATACCCTCACAGAATCCTCCCGAATGGTGGATCCAGGGCAGACATCCAAATTTCGTTTCTTGTGAAGAGGAGAAACGCGATGCGTACAGACCATCGCAGTTAAGCTTGTGCGAAATCCGCTGTCAAGTAGCGTCCCCCTCGTTTTTTAACTTTTCGTCGATTAGACACGTGCGGTTTTGACCATGGCGAGAAGAGTAAGAGGCGTCCACGAACGAGTATTTGGCGTTCTTGGTGGAGGGATCATTACCTCCGCGTTCCTTGTCTCATCGCGCGGAATGTTGGCAGATAACGAGTCAGGAACCGATGTCGGGCACATTGGTGGAAGAAAAAACGTTTTCGGGTCCTCACAACTTTTCGCGCCCTACCGGTTCCCACCGGTTCGCGGTCTGACTCCACCGGTTCGTCGCCGAACGAAATCGCCCAACAGCGGGTCGGGCGGCACTCGCCAAACGAAACAGGTTCAAAACGAAAGCAGTCGGAATCGTAAGGCGATCAAGACGAGCTTTGCAGCATCCCACCCCGAAGGCCGAAGCCAATCGCACCGAAAGGAATCTCCGTTGTGTAGAATCGTTGTGACGGACGGCTATTTCCTGAAAGAGACGAGACCGACGCGGGGCTGGTCATAAAACTCCCCCCTCAAGACATACTCCTGGCAGGAAAAAGGGGGCGTACTGATTTCTTCAGAGGCTCGATGGGCTCCGAGCAAGTAAGGCGCTTTGTCACCCGTTGTCCTGATCACACGTCACACAGCGTTACGGCCTGCCGCAGGCCCTCGATCGGGTCGCGGGTGGGGATGAATTCCTGGCCGACGTGGCCCTGGTAACCAATCTCGAGCAGGGTCTTCATGATCGGCGGATAATAGATTTCCTGGGTCTCGTCGAGCTCTCCCCGGCCGGGGTTGCCCGCCGTGTGAACGTGGCCGATGTATTCCTTGTACTGCCGCAGCCGCGTGATGATGTCGCCGTCCATGATCTGGACGTGGTAGATGTCAAAGAGCAGCTTGAGGTTGGGTGAGCCGACGCGTTTAATGATGTCGATGCAGTAATCAGTGTGATCGCCCTGGTAACCCGGATGGCCCTTCATCGGGTGTGAGCTGACCCGCGAATTGAGCATCTCCAGGCAAAGCGTGATCCCGCTCTTTTCGGCGTGGCCGACGATCTGCTTGAATCCCTTGACGCAGTTGTCGGCGCCGACATCCTCGGGAATGTCTTCCTTGTATCCGGTGAAGCAGATCACGTTCTTGTAGCCATACTCGGCGCAGGCGTCGATCGCCTCGCGGGTGGCCTTCATTACCCTCTCCCAGTGCTTGGGGTTGTTGAAACCCTTCACGAACGGAGGATCGGGGCTCATGTCGATCTGGCCGATCGCGTTGGTCAATCCGGCCTCCTTAAGCTGCGGGAAGTATTTCACCGGCAGCAGCTCGATGCTTCCGACCCCCAGGCTCTTTGCCGACTTGATGAACTCGTCGATGGGCCAGTACTTCTCGAAGCACCAGTGAACGATCGACTGCCGGATCCTGCCGTTCTTAACCACTGATCCGGGCCCAGCGGTCTCGGTTGCCATTGCGCCTGCTCCCATGCCCGACATGCCCAGAATCGCCGCGCCTGCCGTACTCTTGAGCAGGCTTCTGCGGTCGGTTCCCTCGCTGCGGTCCGCGGCCTCGCTCTCCCGGCTCATGAGGAACTCCTTCGTCATTCGTGAATACCCATCCTCCGTCCACTACCCCGATCACCATACGTCAGGAAAACCGAGAATGCGAGCGGTCAGTGCCGCCGCCGAATCCTGCCTGACCCCACAATTCAGAGGAAGGCGCGATGCCTGAATCACCACCGTGCGCAGTATAATCCTATTTCATAGTGTATGAGCGGATGGGTTCCAACCCGGGGAGACATTGGCGTGAGCCTGGCCAGGGAAGACATTGCCGCAAGGGAAAGAACGAGCGCTCAGGATTTTGGCGAAGCTCCGGCAAATGCCGTCCAGCCGCAGCCCGACTCACGTGTGATCTCTGTGGACACCTTGCGCGGGCTGACGATCCTGCTGATGGTCTTTGTTAACGACCTGGGCCGTGGAGCACCGTCCTGGATGCACCACATCCGGCCGCCACGTGCCGACGGGATGACCCTGGCCGACATCGTCTTTCCGTTCTTTTTGTTCATCGTGGGTATTTCAATCCCGCTGGCCTTGGAGCGGGCGGAGTTGCTTGGAACCACGCGCTGGAAGCAGCTTGGCCACGTCCTCATCCGTTCGGCGGGGCTGCTGCTTCTTGGAGTCATCGAGCTAAACAGCGACGAGGACCGCACTCTCGGCTCGAACGTCTGGGGGACTCTCGCTTTCATCTGCGTAATCCTGGCCTGGTGCGTCATTCCCCGCGCGTCAGGCTGGAAACGCGGCGTGCTGATAGCGCTCAAGACGCTGGGGGTGCTCGGCCTATTGGTGCTGCTGGCGATCTACCGGCGCGAGCCAGGAACGGCGGAGGTTCCGCTACTCGGAACAGTCTCGAACTGGGTCTGGATGCGAACTGGCTGGTGGGGCATCCTGGGCCTGATCGGCTGGGCTTACCTGACCGTCTCACTCCTCGTGCTCCTTGTGGGAAAGCGACTCGAGTGGTTGATGGGCTGCCTGGCAATCCTGATCGTCCTCCACGTCGCGATGCGAAGCGGCGGTCTCTTCGCACGGCTGGATCATAAACAGTGGCTGGGCGTGACGCTGCCTGTGCTCAAGTCAGTGGGGCGCGGCGTTGACGCGATCGGCAAGTACATAGGTCTAGGCGATGCGGTTGGCTCGCTCGCTGCGATCACAATGGCCGGGTGCCTGCTGGGCACGATCCTCCGCCGCGACAGCGACATTCCCGACCAACGTGGCCGGGTTCGCTGGGCCTTGACCTTTGTCGTTGGACTGTTCGTGGCCGGCCTGACGACGGATACGTTCGAGGGAATCAACAAGATCGCCGCGACCCCGACATGGTGCCTCTGGTGTGCAGCTCTTGCTTGTGCCCTTTGGATCTTGCTTTACCAGGTGATTGACGTGGCCGGGTACCGCGCGTGGTCGATCGTTGTTCGTCCCGCCGGGTCAAATCCGCTGATTGCTTACTTCCTGCATCCGATTGTCACCGGGCTGGTTTCCCTGTCCGGACTCTGGGATAGTTTGCTTGCCTACAAGAGTTCGCACGAGCCCTGGCTTGTGGTTGCTGGCTCGCTCTGCATGGCACTCTTCATCTGCGCCTGCACGGGCATGATCGCTCGCCTCGGTTTGCGAGTGCACCTCTGACCTGGTCCGGAAAGCTCCGCGGGTCATGCCCTGTCTTCGGTTCAGGGCTTGACCCCGCACGTCCTTGACTTCGCACGTCCCGTGACCTCGCACGTCGTTCAGGGTTTCCTTGGGTTGCCCTTGTCAAACAGCCAGACGAATTTTTGTGAGTATTCTTTAATTTTTCGCTTGACTACAACACGCTACACTGCGAACCTCAGAGCCTCGTTCAGACAATCATATGCGCTCAAGAGCCCGACAGTCTCGCAGCGATCATCTCCTTGCATCGTTCTCTCCTATAGTCCGGAGGCAAGTCCATGGCACCGACCGATTCGGAACACGGCGAGGTTGCGCCACGACTCAGAAGGTTGAGTCCGTGCTCAATGCGTGCGACTCGATGATATCGGCACTTGGGACGGCTCGTTGGGCGCACGGCTCCTGCTGCTGGGATTTCTTGCTTTCTCTCTCGGTTCGGCTTATGTGTTCTACGACATGTATGCCAGACTTCGATCCAAGGAAAACATCGACAAGGTCACTCAAACTCTCCAGGATCGGCTTGCCGGGCAGTCAGACACCTACTTCCGCGAAGTCCAATCGCTGGTCGACAAGTCCACTCCCATCTTGACCGACGCGTTCTACACCCGGGCCAAGACGGACCTGCCACTCCTCTTGCAGGGTGTGGAGAAAGAGCGGGACCAATTCATAGACAGCCTCAAGGGGCGCGTCGAGACAGTCTTGGCCGAGCATTTTGATGCAATGGTCTCGAAGAACCAAGAATTGCTCGTCAAGGAACTGCCGGAACTCCAGGATCCGGAGATCCACAAGCGGTTGGTGGCCAACCTTCACGTTGTCTTCGAGCGAATGATCAAGAAGTATTACGCCGAGGAACTCAACAAGCGGATGGTGTCAATGTATGATGCCTGGGACCATTTCCCGTCCGCAGAACGCGTCGTCGGCGATGCGACACGACTGGAGGATCAGTTCATCGCCTGCTTGCTCGATTTGCTCGCTCACAAGCTCACCGACAACTCGGCCGACGCCAAGTAACCGCGTCTACAGACTTCCATAAACAATGTTGACACTTCGATCGGAGCAAGACCGTGAATGCCATTCGAGAGCCCGGCCTCGCGCTGCGACTTGAAAAGGCACTCCCAGATGGCCAGCCTGGCCTCGCGGATCCGCCGGGGAGCTTGGTTGACCTTGTTCGGCGGAATGCTCGTGCTGGGACTGCTGGGCGCCTATTTCTACTACGGCTACTCTCAGTTCTCGGAGATTACTGAGCCCGAGCGAATCGCGGGTGCTGTGCAGACCCTGGTGGACGATAACCTCCCCACCATGAGGAAGTCGGTCGAGGAGGAAATTACAAAATCGGCGCCCGTGCTGGCCCAGAAACTAAGCACCCAGCTTCGCGAGAACATCCCCACCGGCCGAAAGAAGCTCGAGGACTACATCATCGATCAAATGAAGAGCACACTCGAGCAAGGCAGTGCGAATACTTCTGATCGGATTGCCGCATTCGTGCGGACCAACCGGGACACTCTCAGGGCCAACACGAAAGAGCTGGTCAAGAGTTCCGCACTTGCCGAGTCGTCGATTGGTTCCCTTGAAAAGGCACTCGAGCACGAGATGGGAGCCGATCTCAAGCGGCAGTCTATGGAACTGATGACCGCCCTAAACTCGACCAACGACAAGCTGCAGAAGCTCGCCAAGAGCACCAACCTCAACAAGACGGAGCTCCTCGAGCGCCGGCTGTTTCAGATTGCGCGGAAACTGCAGATGGAACAGGTTTCCAACTCGAACGCGGTTAATGTGACGGACGCGACCGCTCGATCCGTCCCTGCCGTGCAGACCATCCAGCGAATCATCAGCGAACGCAAACCAGATTCAGCGCCGAAGGCCCCTGTGCCAGCGAAAGCCTCAAGGAAAAACTGAGGGAAGGAAGCGGAGCTCAGGTCGGCCCCGGTGGGAGAACGACACAAGCCTTGTGGGCAAGGTTGCCTCGCTTGCGTGCTGTCCCGTATAGTACGTCATGTCGGAGGGCTTGGACTTGCCTGTCGATTCCTCTGCTCTTGCGAGGGGTCACCATGTATCGGTTCAAATCGGCGGCCATCGCCATGCAGTTGGCTGTGATACTCGCGGGAGCATTACCTGCGGGCGCCGCAGAAGCACCCGGGCTCATCTACGACACGGACATTTGCGGCGACTGTGATGATGTGCTTGCCTTGGGTATGATCCACGCGCTTCAGTCGCGCGGGGCGTGCAAGCTACTGGCCGTGACAGTGAGCGTTGAGAATGACCTGGCCGCGCCGTTCGTTGACGCGGTCAATACTTTCTACGGTCGCGGCGACATCCCAATCGGCGTCATAGGCAAGGGAGGCGTTGTCGAGAAGAGCAAGTATCTCGGGCTCGTTCAGCAGAAGCAACCAGACGGCCGCCTTCGCTACCCCCACAACCTACTCTCGGGGAACGACGCCCCTCCCGCGACTCAGGTCATTCGGAAGGCGCTCGCCGCGCAGGCAGACCAATCCGTTGTGATCGCCCAGGTTGGCTTCTCCACAAATCTCGCCCGGCTGCTCGACTCGGGCCCAGACGATTACTCGCCGCTTTCCGGCGTCGATCTCGTCAAGAGCAAGGTCAGGTTGCTGTCGCTCATGGCGGGCGCAGTTCCAGCCGATCGAGGCGAAAGAGCACTACCTGGAATACAACGTCGTACGCGACGTCCCGAGCTGCCAGAAGCTCGCCGAGCGCTGGCCCACGCCTATGGTCTATAGCGGCTTCGAGATCGGCATCGCGCTACCCTACCCCGCCGCAAGCATCGAGCGCGATTACGGCTACGTGCCGCACCACCCACTGGCTGAAGCCTACATACTCCATAATCCTCCGCCGCACAACCGCCCGACTTGGGACCTGACCGCCGTGCTCTTCGCCCTGCTTGGCGATCGGGGTTACTTCGACGTTTCCCCGCGCGGTCTAGTGACAATTAACAAGGACGGATCGTGCCGCTTCGATGCAACTGCGCGAGGCTCTCACTCATACCTGATTCTCCGGCCCGAGCAAAAGCCGCGTGTGCTCGAGGCTCTGGTCCAACTTTCCAGCCAGCCTCCCCGATGCTGCGAGAAACCCCTGCCATGAGATTGCGTGAATCCATTGGGTCTCGCTTAAGCTCCCCCTGGGTTGCTTGGGGCTTGCTCACCGTCTTGCTCGGCTCGGCGAGCGGGTGCTCGGGCGGATCGAGAGACTCAGGCTCGGCGCCTTCGTCACCCGCCCCGAAGACGCAGCCGGAGAAGCCGAGGATCGCCCTGATCATGAAGTCGCTGGCCAATGAGTTCTTCAAGACGATGGCCGAAGGCGCCGGCAAACACCAGTCCGAGCACTCCTCTGAGTATGAGCTGATTGTCAACGGCATCAAGGACGAGCGCGACCTGAAGCGCCAGGTCGATCTGGTCGAGGAGATGGTCGCCCAGCGGGTCAACGCGATCGTGATCGCCCCGGCTGATTCCAAAGCCCTGGTCTCGGCCTGCAAGCGCGCTCAGGAAGCCGGAATTGCGGTGGTCAACATCGATAACAAGCTCGATTCCCAGGTCCTTGCCGACCAGGGAGTCAAGGTGCCGTTCGTCGGCCCCGACAACCGCGGGGTGCGAAGATGGTGGGAGACTACATGGCCGCCAAGCTCAAGCCTGGAGACAAGGTCGCCATGCTCGAGGGGATCAAGACGGCCTTCAACGGTCAGCAGCGGAAGCTTGGTTTCGAGGATGCCATGAAAGAGGCCGGGTTGCCGATCATCGATTCGCAGAGTGCGCTCTGGGAGATCGAGCCGGCGAGCAAGATCGCCTCTGCCATGCTCGGCGAGCACCCCGAGATCAAGGGGCTCTTGTGCTGTAACGACAGCATGGCGCTGGGCGCGCTGGCCGCCGTCAAGGGCGCGGGCCGCGAAGGGGAGGTGCTGATTGTCGGCTACGACGGCATCTCGGCCGTGGAAGATGCGATCAAGGAGGGTTCGATCCTGGCGACCGCCGATCAGCATGCCGACCAGCTCGCCGTATTCGGCATCGAGTTCGCGCCTGCTCATCAAGGGCGAGGCGCACCCCTGCCGACAAGCGAACGCCCGTCGATCTGGTCACCGAGCAAACCATCGGGAAACCCTGAGCCGATGGACAGCCACGTCACGCCGCGCACGAGTTCGAGCTGCGGATCAAGTTCCACCGCGATCGCGCCGCGGCTTTGCCTCCGGGGGATTGGCAAGAGTTATGCCACGCCGGTCCTTCAGGACGTCGATCTGGACCTCTTGCCAGGCGAGGTCCACGCGCTCATGGGAGCCAACGGCGCTGGCAAGAGCACGCTGGGCCGCATCATCAGCGGGCTGGTCCAGCCCGATGCCGGGTCGATGACTCTGGATGGGTCCGCGTATCGGCCGGCGGGAAAGGCCGGGGCGGAATCGTTCGGGGTCCAGATCGTTCAGCAAGAGCCGACTTTGATTCCCACACTGAATGTGGCCGAGAACCTCTTCCTCAATCGCTTGCCCGCACGGTGGGGCGTGGTCCGGCCCGGTCTGCTTCGCCGCCAGGCAATTCAGGCGCTGGCGGCGGTGGGACTGGATCGCCTGGACCCCATGACGGCGACCGGCCGGCTGGGCATTGGTGAGCAGCAGCTTGTCGAGATTGCCCGGGCGCTGGCGTGCCTATGCCGCGTCCTCATTCTCGATGAGCCGACGGCCGCGCTCTCCAGCCCCCAGGTCGAGCGGCTCTTCCTCCATGTTGCGCCGGCTGCGCGGGCCGGGGTTGCCATTATCTACATCAGCCACCGGCTCGATGAGGTTCGGCGGATCGCTGATCGGATCACCGTCCTGCGGGACGGACGGCTGGTCGCGACCCGGCACCGCACCGCGCTGGACCTTGACGAGGCCGTTCGCCTGATGGTCGGTGCGAATTCTGAGAGCAAGCTGCGCCCCGCGTGCCATTACATCCGGTCCGGTCTTGCTCCGGGTCGAGCGCCTTTGCCGGGGCGAGCGGGTCCGCGACGTGAGCTTCGAGGTCCGCCGGGGCGAGATTCTGGGCGTCTCCGGGCTGATGGGTTCGGGGCGGACCGAGCTACTCCGCGCGGTTTTCGGCGCCGACCGGGCCGATTCAGGAGCGATCTATCTCGACGGCTCGGACCACCCGCAACGTTTTGTCCATCCTCGCCAGGCGATTCGCGCTGGTATTGGCATGGTGCCCGAGGACCGCAAGACTGAGGGCCTGCTTCTGCCGCTGCCGATTCGGGTCAACCTGACCCTCGCCTCGATGGCACGGCTGACCGGTCCATTGGGTTGGGTCAACCGGCACCCCGAGTACGAGGCTGCAGGGTCCATCAGTCGCCAGGTCAAGCTTGGTTGCAACTCGCTCGATCAGCCCGTCGGACAGCTCAGCGGCGGCAATCAGCAGAAGGTTGTGCTGGGACGCTGGCTCATGCGCGAACCGCGGGTCATGCTGCTCGACGAGCCGACCCGGGGCATCGATGTCGCGGCGAAATTCGCGGTGTATCATCTGATCCAAGACCTGGCCGTTCGCGGCACGGGAATCGTTGTGGTTTCCAGCGAGATCGAAGAGCTGATGCTGCTCTGCGACCGGATCGCCGTGCTTTCGGCGGGCAGGCTGGTCCAGTCCTTCGACCGCGGCGAGTGGTCGCGTGAGCGAATTCTGGCCGCGGCGTTCCAGGGCTATTCAAGCTCGCTGGGACTCAACTGCGAGAGCGCACTCATGACCGCGGAACCGGCGCCGATTTGACACCGGCAACGACCGGCGACCGCACGCCGTACTGGATCGGGTCGCGGTTCTCAGGGCTCGTCGACATCCTGGTTATGTTGCTCGTCCTGGGAAGTTTGATCCTGCTCTTCGGCCTGTTGAGCAACCATTTCTGGACCGGGCAGACCCTGCGGATCATCGTAAACCAGATCGCCGACTTGACGGTCGTTTCGGTGGGCATGACTCTGGTGCTGGTGATTGGTGGGATCGACCTGTCGGTCGGCTCGGTCCTGGCGCTGGCCGGGTGCGTGCTGGGGATCGCGATCGCGGACTGGAACTGGCCATTCTGGCTGGCCCTGCTCGCGCTGCCTTGGCATCGGCGGAATTTGCGGTCTGGCCAACGGCCTGGTGTCGGTACTCTGGTCGATTCCCTCATTCATCGTCACGCTCGGCATGCTCGAGATGGCCCGGGGCGCGGCCTACTTGGTGACCAGGTCAGAGACGAAGTACATCGGTCCGCGTGTCGAGTGGGTCGCTCGACCGATTGCGGGCCTGGGCATGTCGTCGGCCTTCCTGATCGCCCTTTTGCTGGTTGTCCTGGGGCACCTGCTGTTGACCCGCACGATTCTGGGGCGGTACATGATCGCTGTGGGGACGAACGAGGAGGCCGTCCGCCTCTCGGGCATCGACCCCCGGCCGGTCAAGCTCACAACCTTTGTGCTTTCAGGATTGTTCGCCGGCCTGGCGCGGCTCTTTCAGGTGGCGCGTGTGTCGTCGGCCGATCCCAACGGGGCGACGGGCATGGAGCTCAGCGCGATCGCCGCGGTGGTCATCGGCGGCACGAGCCTGATGGGCGGCCGAGGCTCCGTCCTGCGCACCTTCCTGGGCGTCCTCATCATCGCGACGCTGCAAACCGGGCTGGCCCACGTGGGCGCCTCCGAGCCGGCCAAGCGCATGATCACCGGAGCCGTGATCGTTCTGGCCGTCGTCGCTGATGTTCACCGTGGAAGCTGGGTCAAGATGTCGTCTCGTGTCTTGCAGCGAGTGCGGCCGCGCGACCGTAGCTGATCCTCTCCTTCTTTAGCTTAACGCAGACCTCCGGGCCTTTGCATCCCGGGCCCGGTGTAGCCTCCGGAAAAGCCTTGATTGCCGCGTTCGCGGTTAATCTGGCCCGGGTCTGTTAGTGAGTGATCCCGGTCAGTCATCTGGCCTTGCCCTGGCAGTTGCTCCGCCCCAGGCATCATCCCCTGCTCTGGGACGCCATGCCTTTGGTGTTCTTGCAATAGTTGGGGCACAGGGACTTGCATTGGTCCTGGAACCCAAGGGCCCGACGCCAGTCGTCGCAGCAGTTGGAGGACCTCCTGGAGTACCATCTTCATTTCAAGGCTCTGCTGACTGCTTGACTGTGCTCTGTTCTCCATGTCCCTTCTGAGCCGGTCCACGTCTGTTCGCAGTTCGGTAATCATCGGGTCGGTCTGGGTCTGGGTCTGGCTCGACCGCGCTTCCCCGAGGCGCTCTTCGAGGTCTCCTAGCCTGGCCTCGATTCGAGCCAAAGCCAAAACCGTTTGGCCATCGGCCGTGGCCGGAAGTTTTGCCTGGGGAGAGGCTGATTGCTTCGACTCTGTCTTGTTCCCAGCCGGAGCCGCTTTTCGGGTGGTGAGAACCTCGTTGAGATGGCCAAAGCGGGTTGCCCACCGGTCCTCGCGTTCTGTCAGCGTCGTTTCCAGGCGGAGCAGCCGAGTATCCTGTGCTCGCCACGCCACGCCCGTCGCGATGAATAACAGTGAGGCGACGGAAAAGCCGGAGAGAAATGGAAGCAACCATTTCCCTCGCGACCCGCGCATGGCCATTCCCTTGCGCATCTCTGGAGGAGAAGCCGGTGTTTGTACGTTAGGCAAACCTATCCTGCAAACCGCCTGTGATCTCTTCTGCACAGCTTCTAGCCAGCGGCTGGATTCGCTGGTGGGATCCTCGAGTTCCTGGCGAATCCACTCGGCTCCCTTACCCTGTCTGCCGGACAGGTACCCGACCATCATCTCCAGCTTTGTAGTCATTGGATCGACCACCCTCCCGGTAGGATTTCGAGGCAAATAATCCAGGCGGCGCCCCACTCCTGCACCAGAGACCGCATATCCTCGATTTGGACAACCCGCCGGGGCTCGAAGCCGAGTGATTCTTTCGGCGCCGGAGCACCCGTTCCACCTCCTTCTTGACAAGCTCTCGATCCTTCTTGCGAATGGCCTGTTCCCAAAACGGTTCAGAGAAGAGGTGGAAGAGACACCAGAAGCGTTCACGATCCAGCGGCTCAAGACCGTTAGAGGCATCAATTCTCGCTTTGACGTGAGATAAGGCAGCGAGGTAGCCTTCCAGAGCCAATTCGCGGCGAGCCGGCAGCGGCAGGTCGGCAAAATCGCATTGGAACTCGAGGAGGACCAATACAAGGTGACCGAGAGAGATGGCCCCGCCCGCAGTCCACTTGGTCACGGAAGAGCGGTCGACGCCAATCCGATCAGCCAGGTCTGCTTGCGTCCAGCCGAAATCAAGAAGTTTCTTATCTATCCATTCGCCGATGACTCGGCAGCAGATCTTCGCCGGTGCCTCCCTGAAGCGCCTGGCAACTGATCCCGCGAAACCTTCATCTCGATCAAGCGAGAACTTACGAAGGAACTCGTGCGCGAACCCGATCATAAGCCTCGTCAGAGCTGGGCAGCCCCTCCCCGGGATTTGCTGTCCGACGGCCGTTATTCCCGGCCAATGTTCCCATCGCCGGCTCCCTTCCCACTCGGCCCGGCGCGCACCGCCACTTCGTCTTCCAGCACGTCAGCATACCGATTCATATCGGCCGGAAAGTGAGTGGCATTCACGTTCCCTTGCCTGCCACCATGTACTATAAGCTTCGGACTCGAGCTCGTGAAAGAGCTGTGCTGATCACGTGCCCGAGTCTAGCGGTGTGAGGGAGAAAAAGGGGCAGCCTACATGGAGGCAGGATGCCCCGTCCCCATCGGCGATCGGCTCACTGCCCTAGCCGATGGGGCTAGCGAAACGCTGGCAGCGGAACTCACTCAAGGGCGGCGATTCCTGCCGAGCGGTTCGGTTGCTGCGAGGCAGGGACGAACGCAATGGATCCGCAGTTGGTTCAGACGTCGGGTGGTAACGGGTTCGGCCAGGTCGCGGAGGGGTTCCAGCCGCTCGGGCTTGAAGGCGACGCGACTGTGCGTGGCCGAGAGCTCACGTCGTCGTTGCTGGAGGCTCGCGACCCTGGTGCGTGTGAATCGCCTCGAGCCCCCGCGGGGTGTGCCCCCCCTAACCGCCGCGAGGCACGTCCGCCGTGCGGGCCGCGGGCGGCTGGGGGGGAACCACTCCCGCCGTGGGTTCTGTCCTTCCCACGGCGCGATGCTGCGGAGAGTTTGCGTTGTCGTCGTGAGAGACTCGTGAATCCGGGTGCGATCGGAGGCGGGGGCGGGATACTCTGATGGAAAAACGTCCTGGGTCTCGCGCGACGAACCGCGGCGAGACCCCACGTGTCACCAGTCCGGATTGCGTTGGGGGGCGATCAAGCGAAACTGAAGGCCTTGTCCGACTTGATCTTCTGCAAGTGCCCGTTCTGGTAAATGTAGGTGCCCGTACCGAGATCGGCGATCATCGTCGAACCGTCGTTGCCAATGCGGTCGGCTTCGCCCGACGCGATCCGGTGCAGCCCTCCATTATACAGGTAGGTGCCATTCGCAAACGTGGCGAAGCAGCTGTTGTCAGAGACCGCATCGACCTGAGAGGCGGGGTTCCCCGAGATCTTTTCCCAGGAGCCGCTGACGCCGTGCGCGGTCACGGAGACGTTGTTGAATCTGTAGGTTTCGGATTGAAAGCTGATGAACAGTGTTCCATCGCCGGTGGCCGACATGTCCAAGTCATCGAAGGGCATGGCCGAATTGATTTCGGCCCACCCGCCGTGGTAGTAGAGCCAGGTGCCATCGTTAATGCCGACGTACGCCTGCCCGTTTCCTACGGCGGCCAGCGAATTCGCGTCGTTCTTGGCGATCTGCGTCCAGCCCCCGTGGTATTCCCAGGTTCCGAACCCCTGCAGAGTGGCGAACAACGTGTTGTCGCGGGAGGCGCTCAGTTCGCTCGCGGTATAGTTGGTCAGATGGGCCCACGTGCCGCTTGCGTAGCTGTATTCGGACACTCCATTGGAGTAGCTGGCGAACAGGGTGCCGCTCGAGCCCTCCGTCATGTGGCTGGGAGCCTGGCTGTAGATCTCGCGCCAGCTCCCGTTACTAGTGTTGTAGGCATAGGTCCCGCTGCTGTAGGCGGCGAAGAGGATCGACTGCACGATCCGCCCTTCGAGGCTCTCGAGCTGGGGACGGCTCGCTCGTCGCTGGGACTGCCTTTTGTCGTGGCGGGTCTTCGTAGGAAAAACGCGCGTCAAGGGCCATCTCATTGCAATGCTCCTTTGGTGTTAAGGTTGAGCTGCGGATCATTCCGCAGCGGAGATTGTTCTGCCTCCGATCAGGTACTCCACAACGGTCTATTCCACCCCGCAGCTTTCTCCGGGATTCCACGGCAACCCGACCCAGTATGGTCCGGGACAAAAGTGCGCACGCCCGAACCCGGGGAACGCGGGATCGCTCCAGTCGGTCTGATCCGGGATGTTCATCCGGGCCGTGCCAACTGGCTGAGATCGAGGGAAAACGGCTCCTGGCGCCAATTGGCGCCAATCCGCGGCTTGGGATGCCGGATGCCGGGACAAAGCTGTCTCGCTACCGGCGAAGCCCAGAAATCGTGCGAATCGCCGTTGCCTGCAGCGGGCGTACCACGCCTGACGGGCCCGGTCCTTTGTTCTTCTCTTGCGCGTCGCGTCCATCGTCGTTGCCTCGCAGTGTCAGAATCGTCCACCGTGCGCCGCCCGTCTCCGAGCTGTCCGGGACCACGGTCAACGACCATGACCATCCCGGTTGTTCCATCCCTGACTTGAGGTTTGCGCGGAGAGTGGGGGAACCGACCATCCCGCACCCGGTGACGAGCCGAGCGTTCCGCCCCTCACCAGGTAACTCCCGTTTCTCGGGCGGAGCCCCTCACAATCAAATGCGGTCGCTAAAGTTAACTTCCGCAGTGGAGTTCCTTCTGCCTCCAACCAGGTACCAAGGACGGCGTCTCAACCCCGCACCTTTCCGCAATTTGTCGCCGACAGCGACCCGGACGGACCAATTCCATTGCTGGGGTCCACAAATGAGGACAGCCAAACCGGCGCTCTTTGCGCAATCGGGAGTATGAGCGTGGCGGAACGCGGGCAGGCGTGTGCGATCAATCAGCTTCCCGAGCCAGGAGCGCCTCGCGAAGTTTTCGAATGACGCGGGTCTTCTCGTTGCTGACCGTCTAGGGTGTGACGCCCCAGTGGAGGGCGATCTCGGCGGGAGTCTTGCCCGTCAAGGTGTCGTTGATCAGGCTGGCTTCGCGGCAACTGAGCGAATGATCGATGGCCTCGCGCAGAGCCTCGCGCCGGGACCGCGACTCGGCATTGCCGGACGACTCCGGGACATCGGCCACGTCGAGCGGCTGGAAGACCCGCTCACGCTGGGCTCGCTTCTTGACCATATCCACGGCGCGGAGGAAGTCGGCGCCTTCGTTGGTCTCTCGACTGAGCGTGTCTTTGATCCCCGAGTATCCCACGTCGCTGACCAAGGCATCGAACCGCTGGCGGCCCAGTCGCTGGAGCAGCGTCGTGAACACGGCCTGAGAGCTGTCCTCATGCATTTGGACCGGGATGCCTGCCCGAGACCAAGCCCGGCCGAGGTAATTGTTCAGCTGCGTCAACCCGGAAGAGAGGGCCGTCGGATCGCCTGTGCTCGTGGTCGTGGCCATTGGCAGCATGGGGCCAGCAGCGGAGATCGGCCAGTTGCACCTGGACGAGAGCGGCGTCCCAGGTGGCGTTCGAAACGGCGACAAAATCGTCGACCGGCGTCCCCGCGGACTGCCCAGGGGCGGCTTGCAGCTCGTGCTCCGCAGCCAGACCCGGGAACAGCGCACCGGCCGATGCACTCGAAAGCAGGCGCAAGGCCTCTGCCGCCTCTAACGTGGGGCGATAGTCGCGACGGTTCCGACTCTTTTCCTCACCACGGACTGTCAAAGCGCGCTCTCCCTTTCCTCGTGGGAGCTCGTCGACCAACGCTGCACCAAGCTCCCTAGATGTACCGACGAAGGCGGCATATTCTGACGCCATCGAGTGGGCGTTCCACTTTTTCTTGGGAGGGGGTGTCGAGATACTGTCACTCATCAGGCAGGTTCGCCACGGTGGCGTGGGATGCCGGAGCCCCCTCCAGGCGAGATCGCATATGTGCGATCGACATCTCGTCGCCCGGCCTGAGCCGTCCCCGCTCCACACGCCAGCCGTTGATCCACGTCCCGTTGGTGCAGCACAGGTCCCGCACGACGACTTCACCGCCAACTTCGGTCAAGATGCAGTGCCCGAACCTGCGGCGATCGAGTTCGCAACGGGCCACTGCGGTCAACTGTCGTTGCAGGGGTTCCGGCCACGAGGCGAGTGATTCACCTGTCATAGGGTAACTCCCCGCTCCCCGCAGACACCCCGCACGAGCCCAGAATGTTTTCAATCCGCGCACGCTCCACGAACCTCAGCCGGCAGGTTGGCCGACGCCCTGTGAGCGCGAACAACGAAGAAGGCGGCCCGAGGCGTCGCTGGGGGCCGCTCACAAGGCGGGCCAGCCGTTCGCTTACCTGGACTTCCGAATGGGCTCCGGCGAGAGCACGGGGTGGGTCGACTGCGGAATCCAGCCAAAAAAACGATTGGAGCCGTCGATGAGTGAGTCGAACCGGCACAAACGGCGCAGCCAAAGCCGATCACTTTGCATTGTGCAAAGTACCGAAGGTGGGACTTGAACCCACACGGGTGTTACCCCACCGGATTTTGAGTCCGGCGCGTCTGCCATCAGCCTGGCGTTGGAAACAGGTTGGGCTGACAATTAAATTGCTTGTTCGACACGCGGTTACATCACCGCTCTTGTGCCACAAGCATTGTAGCCGCATTGGGCTGACATTGCCCGTGTTGTTGCCAAATTGTTGCCAAATTCTCTAGGTCACGGCCCAGACAAGAGTGCTCGTGCTTCCCGCGTTCGGAAAGAATCAAGCGTGTTTCTCGGCCGTCATTTTCAGAAGTCGATTGCATTTCGCGTCAGAAGTCGTCGGCACTGGGTCACAAGGGAATTGCACCGGCAGTCATCGCGTGGCGAGGGGCGCCACGGCCATGGATCGCAAACGGACAAAACCATCGGTCGATGGTGACCGCCGGTGCAGCAGGGCGCCTCCTGCGCAAGTGGACGCACCGCCCGAGACGGCCCCCGCCTCTCGGGACTCCGTTGCTACGCCTTCAGATCCAAGAAAGGGGCCAGGACCCAAAAAGGGAAACGGCTCCCAGCCCCTTGAATCATCACCGTACGGCTACGGCTCAAACCAGCCGCGAGCGCTTCTTGAATCCCAAGCCGTCCCAGAGATCCGGGCTGTCGAGCACAAGCGGCGCGAGCAACGGATTCGGTGTCGTGGTCGTGCTCGGTGCGGCGAGCGCGGTGCTCGTGGTCGAGCTGACCACGTTGAAGGGGTTGGTCGTCGTCGAGGTGGGCCCGCTGCCGTAGACGTAGAGCGTGTAGCCGGAGGCGACCTTGGTCAGCGTCAATCCGGAAAACGTGGCCACGCCGCCCGACGCCGCCACCGTGAGCGTGCCACCGAGCGTCGTCCCCCGGGGTTGCTCGCCAGCCCCACCGTGACCGTGCCGTTGAAGGAGGAGACGAGGTTGCCAGAGCTGTCCTCAGCCTGGACCGTCAGGGCGAAGGCGCTGCCCGCGGTCACGCTGGCCGGCGGCTGCTCGGTCACCACCAAGTGCGTGCTGGACGTCGGATTCAGGGTGACAACCCCGATCGCGTTCGCCCCGCGGTCAGTAAACCAGACGTTGCCGTCGGGGCCGACTGCGATCCCTTCGGGTGCGGAATTGGCGTAGTGGACGGGGTACTCGGTGAGAGCATGGGTCGCCGGGTTGATCTCACCGATCTCGCCTGCTGAGAACTCGGCGAACCAAAGGTTGCCGTCGGGGCCCGACGTGATCCCGACGGGAAGGGCATTGGCGGTCGGGACGGGGAACTCGGCGGTGGCGTGGGTCGTCGGGTTGATCATCCCGATCTTGTCATCTGCCCTCTCGGTGAACCAGAGGTTGCCATCAGGGCCCGCCGTGATTGCCCATGGGCCGGAGGTGGTGGTGGGGGTGGGGAACTCGGTGATCGCGTGGGTCGCCGGATTAATCTCACCGATCTTGTTGCCACCGAACTCGGTGAACCAGAGGTTGCCGTCGGAGCCCGCTGTGATCGCATAGGGATTGGGGCTGGTACTGGTACCATGCTTGCCGGTCGTGCCGGTCGTAGGAAGGGCGAACTCGGTGATGGCGTGGGTCGTCGGGTTGATCTCACCGATCTCTGCCGTCACTGGGTTACCCAACAAATTTAAGCCGTTGGTGATGAACCAGAGATTGCCATCAGGCCCCGCCGTGATCCCTTCCAGTGAGGCACCGCCGGTCGGGACGGGGAACTCGGCGATGGCGTGGGTCGTCGGGTTGATCATCCCGAGCTTGCCTGCGCCGTTCTCGGTGAACCAGAGGTTGCCGTCGGGGCCCGCCGTGATCCACAAGGGACCGGCACCGGCGGTCGGGACGGGGAACTCGGCGATGGCGTGGGTCGCCGGGTTGATCATCCCGACGCTGTTGCCGTGGAGCTCGGTGAACCAGAGGTTGCCGTCGGGGCCCGCCGTGATCCGCTGGACACTGGCACTGCTGGTAGGGACGGGGAACTCGACGATGGTGACCGACATCAGGCAACGATCTTCCAGCCCTTCGAGCCGGGGCCGGGCCCGAACCCGGTCGGCGGAACTGCGACGGGCGCGGGCGGTGCGATGGCGAGTCGAGCGAGTCATGGGAGTCTCCTTTCGGGGTTGGAGTCGATTCTGGGTCAGGAGTCGGTCTGCGTTCGCATCGCATGGTGATTCCCCGGCGCGCAGACCGGGCGCACGGGGATCGTGGGCGGGGCCGGCCGCTGTGCGACGCGGCCCTGCCGGTGGTTCTCCATTCCGCCGCCGATGTCTCATCCCCCCGGCGGTGTTTCGCAGGTTCATCGGTCGATCGAGTGCCGCCCCGGCACTCGGCTCACCGCCGGGCCGTCCACGGCCGGGCGAAGACGTCGGCGGGCAATTCGGTCAGGCCCAGCCGGGCTCTCCACACGGCGGACTCAAAGCCACGCGACGGCGTCGCACACTCTACGCACCGCTCTACTCGCGTTTGGGTGGCTTGCTGAGCTGATTCGTGTCGGGGGGAAGCAAGGCTCGCAGCCGATCCTCACTCTCGCGGGCGAGTCGAACGAAGTCCGCTTCACCGCCTGACCAGGCGCCCGGGGCCCTACCGCGGAGTACCCGCTCCGCCCACGTCCGGGCCTGTTCCCGGTCGCCGCGCCCCAGGTGGATCAGGGCCAGGAGTAGCCAGTCGTACTCATAGTTGCCACCCCCGCGGATCTCAGCGCCCTGGTCTCCGCCTTCAGGGCGGCTTCTAGGTCGCCGGCGCGGTACTCGGCCAAGGCCAGGCCCTTCCAGTAGCCCGCCTCCTGGGGCTCAATCGCGACAGCTTCACCGGCCAGTTCCCGGGAGCGGGTCGCGTCGCCGGCCTCGAGCTTGGTGAACGTGGCGTAATCGACCGCGGCGGAGTAGCAGATCCAGCCAAGGCCCACACGGTATCTCGACAAGTCAGGATAGTCACCGACGAGCTTCCGCTGGATCTCACACGCCCGCTCAAACGCAACACGCGCCTTGTGGTTCTTGCCACGCTGGGCCAGGACGCTGCCCATTTGCAGGGACCCTAACGCCAGTTCGTTGCGATGAGCGGGCACGTCGGGGAAGTCGGTGGCGAGCCTCTCCGCGATCTCTCGCCACCGATGCAAGGTCTTCTCCGCATCGTCGAACTGCCCGAGGCGGGAGAGCTGATCGGCAAGCCGGAGGAGTGTCTGCGCCAGGAGCGAGCGATACCGGGGCCGAGCCGGGTGGTCGGCCATCAGCTTCTCCGCGATCGGCAGGGCGTTGCGGTACTCCGCCGCAGCTTCCTTGTACCGGAACGTATGCCGGTAGAAGTTGCCGAGCCTGTGATAGGACCTTGCCAAGCCCTCTTGATGCTCGGGGTCGGTCGGGTGGGCGTCCCTTATCTGCCGGCGCAATTCGAGGGAGGCGCCTGTACCGGACCTCCGCATCGACCTTTCGATCGGTCTTCTGGTACTTGTCGCCGAAGTTGTGGTAGAGGTCGCCGAGACTCATCTCGGTCCCGGCGAGCAAGCTCTTGTAGCGGGCCTCCTCGGAGAACTCGGTGAGGAGCGGAGTGAGCAGTTCGGTCGCCCGGAACTCGGCCCGCTCGCCGTCTCCGACGCGACCGGTGGCGTCGAGGAGTGCACCGAGAGCTTGGAGGGCATCCGCAAGGTCGGCGCGGTCGTCAGGCTGGCCGGGAGCATCGGCCAGCCGTTCCCGCAGGGCGAGGGCCTCGCGGTAGGCTTGCTCCGCGTCGCGGGTCCGGTCCAGCGACACGTTCAGCCGGCCGATGTCTTGCAGGCAGTGTGCGACGTCCCGGCGGTGTTCAGGCCGGTCGGGGAACTCGGCGGCGAGGATCCGGAAGGCGTCGAGAGCCCGGCGGTACGACTCCATTGCCTCGGCGAACAGGCCGAGCTGGGTCCGGATCTCGCCGACGCGGGCGGCGGCCCGGGCCGCTTCGGCCCACGTCTCTGGGTCGTCGGCCTGCTCGCGGGCAAACTCCTCGTAGAAGGCTAGGGCCTTCTCGAGGAACTCCCGCTGGAGCGGCGTCAGCCCCCCCTCGCGCGACAGCCATTTCTGGGCGACCTGGGTATACATCTCGTCCACCGCCCGACGAGCGTTGGCACGCTGGCGCCCGGCCTCGGCAAGGCCGTCGCGGGCCTGGTCCAAAGCCGAGGCGGTCCGCCTCTCCGCATCGGTGGCCCGGACCGCCATCGCGACGCTCGCGGCCAGGCCAACTAACAGGGTCGCCGCCATGAGGGCCGCGGTGGTCAGCGCGACCCGGTTCCGGCGGGCCGACTTGCGCAGTCGGTACAACGCCGATGGCGGGCATGCCTCGACCGGCTTGTCGGTCAGGTAGCGCATCACGTCGGCAGCGAAGTCGTTGGCCGTCTCGTACCGCCGCCTGCGGTCCTTCTCCAAAGCCTTCATCACGATCCAGTCCAGCTCGCCGCGCATCGCCCGGTCCAGGTGGCGGGCGTCGGCCCGGCGATTGGCCGAGATGGTCGTCCGCGTGGCGCCGAGCGAACTCAAGCGCGTGCTCGGCTTCGGCGGCTCCTGCTCGCGGATGATCCGCCGCAGCTCGTCGAAGGCCGCCTGGCGGAACGTGTCCTGGTCGAACGGCGTCGTGCCGGTCAGCAGCTCGTAGAGCAGGACACCCAAGCTGTAGATGTCGCTACGAGTATCGACGTCCATGCCCGAGAGGTCCGCCTGCTCCGGGCTCATGTACAGCGGCGTGCCGACGAACTGCTGGAAAGCGGTGTAGAGCGTCCGCTCGGTCAGCGCCGCACCGGTGGCCTTGGCCACGCCGAAGTCGATGATCTTGGGCACGGCGGCGCCGTCGATGACCGTCACCAGGATGTTCGAGGGCTTGAGGTCGCGGTGGATGATCCCCTTCTGGTGTGCGTGCTGCACAGCGCGGCAGACCAGGACGAAGAGGTCGAGCCGCTCGGGGATCGAGAGCTGCTCGCGGTTGCAGTAGTCGGTGATCGGGATGCCGCGGACCAGCTCCATGACGAAGTAGGGGCGGCCCGATTCGGTGGCTCCGGCGTCGTGGACGTGGGCGATGTTCGGGTGATCCATCATCGCCAGGGCCTGGCGTTCGGCCTCGAACCGGGCGATGACCTGCTTGGTGTCCATCCCCGGCTTGATGATCTTCAAGGCCACCTTGCGGCGCACGGGCTGGGTCTGTTCGGCCACGTAGACGACGCCCATGCCGCCCTCGCCGATGTGATCCCGCAGCTTGTAGGGGCCGATGACGTTACCGGGACCCTCCGAGAGGCTCGGCGATTCGACCGTGACCGTCGGCGGCACCGCGGGGGACTCGAGGAAGCCACTCGCCCGGGAATCGAGGGCGAGGAGCCGCTCGACGTGGCGACGCAACTCGGGATCGCCACAGGCCTCGTCCAGGTAGGACGAGCGGGCCTCCGGCCCCTCGATCTCGAGAGCCGCCAGGAAGATCTCTTCGACGGTCGGAGTGGTCTGGTGCATGGTTAACGCCCTGCTCGCCGCATGTCCCTTCTATAGAGCAATGCGGAAAACGGGGCCGGCGCGCTTCACCGGCCGGTCGGCTTCCACCGGTTTTCTTCCGGCACCCCATCTTCCCCCAGCTCGTTGAGCAGCCAGACCCTGGCGTAACGCCAATGGCGATGGGCGGTTGTGCGGGAGATGCCCAGCGCCTGCGCCGCCTCGTCCTCCGAGAGTCCGGCGAAGTAGCGGAGCTTGACGAGCTGGGCCTTGACCGGGTCCTTGGCCTCGAGCTTCGCCAGCGCCTCGTCGAGGGCCAGGAGGTCCTCCGAGGGGGCCGGGGCCGCGATGTCGACGTCGTCGAGATCCTGGCGAACCAACTGGCCACCGTGCTTCTCGGCCCGCTTGCGGCGGGCGTTGTCGACCAGGATGCGGCGCATGGCCTCGGCCGCCGCGGAGAAGAAGTGTCCCCGGCTCTCCCAACGCTGGATCGACTCTCCGTCGACGAGGCGGAGGTAAGCCTCGTGCACCAAGGCCGTGGCCTGGAGGGTCTGCCCCGGCTTCTCCGCGGCCAGCCTCTGCTTGGCGAGCCGCCGCAGCTCCCCGTAGACCAGCGGGAGCAACTCCGCGCTCGTCTTCAAGTCGCCGTGTTCGATGGTCAAGAGGATGCGGGTGACGTCGTTCATCGGAGGAGTCGCTCGCCCCGCGGCCCCGGCTGGAGCCCGAGCGCCGCCGCTCGGGTTGCCTCACCGCTGGATCCGGGAGCACGGGACGATCCCTTTCCAGATTAACCACTCCGCATGCGGGTGGATAGCCGGCCACCCTACGGTCCCACCGAGGCGGCTGCGCTTTCCGCCCCGGAGGACTAAACCGCTTCGCGGTGGTCCAAAGGCTACAGCCCGTGATCGCTTTGAGGGCCGTCGCGTAATTCCGGAGACATCATACCTATCTCCCAACTCTGCCTGCCGGAATGGCCATGGGTGCGGCAGAGCGCCGTCTCCAACGGCATCCCGATCACCGGGGGGCTGCTCGAGGAGCGTTGCCGCGCGGTGTGGGTCGTCAACATCGAGCCCATCCGGGTGGTTGCCTTCGTGAAGTTCGAGGACGCGCGGGCGATTAACCGGGGTGCGATTCACCTCGACTCGCCAATACCGAAGGTGGGACTTGAACCCACACCCTCTTGCGAGGACCGGATTTTGAGTCCGGCGCGTCTGCCATTCCGCCACTTCGGCAGCGATATTCTTCCAGGATGTCCCACACTTTGGTGGCTGTCAACCCCGCATGGGGCAGAGCCACGGGGGCTCTTTTGACCGAACAATTAACCAAGTCTAACGTTGAGGTCATCCAGTTCGGCAATCGGCTCGATCTAGCACATGGGCAGGGCTTTTGCTCAGCCGGTCACGGATGCGGATATAGGTGAGCGTTGTATTGTATCCGCTCAGGACCCTTTGCGTCAAAGTGGACCAGCGCCCTGGCATCGGGCTAGGAGCGGATGCGAGAATGTCACAGGGCCGAGCCTCGGCTACTCAACGCATTTCTCATGGCAGGTTTCGAGGAGTCTATGGACGCGACCAATACCGTTGTCAGACCCTGCCTCGGAAAGATCATGCCCGAACTGCCGCTGTCCGACGTCCCTGCCGGCGTCGCGCACTACCGCGACGTGCTGGGCTTCTCGGTCAACTACCAGCAGCACGACATCGGCGTCATGGACCGAGACGCCGTTCGGCTGCTGCTGATCGCCAGGACCGGACGGCATCCAGGAATCGGTTCATGCTACGTATTCGTGGACGACGCCGATGGTCTATACGCCGAACTCGCCGCTAAGGGCGCCAACGTTCAGGGCCAGCCGATCAGCCGCCCGTGGGGGTTGCGCGAGTTCCAGGTCCTGGACCCCGAAGGCAACCAGCTCACGTTCGGCCAGACATTCGAATGAGAGCAATCCTATGAGAGCAATCCGGCACAACCGAGTTGACGTCAAACCATTCCGATCACCTCTTCGGGAGCAAAGGAATGACCGCGCAGGACGTGCTTGACGAACTTAAAGCAGTGGGCAAGCCATCGATCAAAAAGGTGCTCATGAACCACGGAGCGTGTGAGCCGTTTTATGGGGTGTCGGTCGAAGATTTGAAAAAGATTCAGAAGCGGATCAAGCGAGATCACACCCTCGCGCTCGAACTCTATGAGACCGGCATTTCCGACGCAATGTATCTCGCGGGGTTGATTGTCGATGACAGCAAGATGACCAAGAAAGAACTCAACCGCTGGGTGAAGCAAGCGTATTGGTACATGTTAAGCGAATATACTGTCCCCTGGGTCGCGGCCGAGAGCCCGCACGGCTGGGCTTTGGGCCTGGAGTGGATCGAGTCGAAGACCGAAGGCATCGCCGCCGCCGGCTGGTCGACGTTGGGTGCATTGGTCAAAATCAAAAACGACGAACAGCTCGACCTGGCCAAGATTCAAGAACTGCTCGACCGCGTCGCGTCGACAATTCACAGCCAGGCCAATCGAGTGCGTTATCAAATGAACGGTTTTGTGATTGATGTCGGCAGCTACGTCGTGGCGCTAACTGGCAACGCAATGGAAGTGGCGGACACAATTGGGGTCGTGAAAGTCGACATGGGAGGGATTGCATGCAAGGTGCCCGTGGCGCGGGAGTACATCGAGAAAGTTCACGCCAGTGGCAAGGCCGGCAAGAAACGGAAGACGGCGAAGTGTTGATCTCAGATCGGTAGTGTCGATTCACGAGATAGGAGGCCTTACCTCGTGCTGGGATTCAGTGCCAGACATGCATAATTCTACCATCCGCGACGACGCGTTGCTCGAAGCCTCGACTCATGATGCCGACCTGCAGACTTTGAACAAGGTGATCGAGCACGCAGGACACCTGCTACCCGCGCAGGGGCCGATCACGGTCTTTATCCATCACAACACCCTTCATGCGTTCGAGGATCTGCCGTTCAACGATGCGGTCAAGACAGGTGCGCACATCTTCGGGTGTCAGCCTTATATGAGCGAGGACAGATACCGCCGGGAATTGATGCGCGGGCGGATCCGCTTCGCCGAGTTGAAGGAGACGCTGGAACACGACCTGGGAGACCGGGCAGGAGAGAAGATCCCCTGCTTCGGCACGCGGCTGGAACTGCGCCTGGCGATGCTGCAGAACCCGCTGCGCAGCGGACCAACCGACGAATTGATCTGGTATGTTGCCGAGGCGAACGCACTGCGGCGCATCCGGCAGGAGGTCTCAGCCACGGACCGTGTCGCGGCTGATCGCCGAGACTCGCAGGTGGGTGATCAGGGACCTTCGGGGGTTTGACGAGACAAGCCACAACGGCTCGTCAAACTCACAGGGCGATCGCCATATTCCCGACAGTCTCGCAGAGCTCCTTTTCCGTTTTGGCAAGTCGAAGATGGAGTACTGGAGCGACGAGGACTGGGAGCGTCTTACTTTGCAGGCGCTCTGGCGAGTGTGTTGCGACGGGGTCCGGGACATACCCTCGTACTCCACGTCGACTCCTCTTGCAATTCGGCATCGAGACGTGCTGCTGGACGCGACGGGAGTGGACACGGACCTGCTCGTCAACGATCGCCTGATCCCGTTCACCGCCGCGTTCCTCGATCAGGGTTTCGCCCACTGGGAGTTACCCCGGCGTGACGAGGGATTCTACCACGCCTTCTGCTCCTTGTACCGCCTGCCCTGGGGACCGCCGGACCGCTGGATGCGCGGGTTTGCCAAAGAGGTTGGCCGCTTGCAGGATGAGGGAATCGGACCACTGGAATCGGCCCTGGAATCACTGAGGATTCTCGGTGTCGCCCCGGATGAGTGGGAGCGCTACCTGTCGGCCACCATGCTGGCGCATCCGGGGCTGGGCTGGCATGGTCCGCCAGATCGAGGCGCACGGCGACCGCGTGGTCCACCCCGTTCCCCAGGGCAGCCTGGTCGAGTTTTTGGCAATCCGCCTTCTGCTTGACCGTTACGCGGTGGCCTACACGGCCCGAACCTTGCTCGGGATCAAGGCTCCGGTCAGAGAGTTCTGGCGCCTTGCTCGCGGCTGGATCGATCCGCAATGGCCGCACAGCGTCGAACAGCGGGCTTTCTCAGTCTTCAAGATCGCCCAGATTTTTGGCTTATCACCTGATGTTCTCTATCGCCTGAACAAACAAGAATGGAGGACGATACTCGAGGAAATCGACTCGTTCAGCGGGCTCGAGCGCAGGCGCGTCTTCCACCTGGCCTACGAACGACGATTCTACACGCAGACCGCCGACGCGGTCGCGCTGCATGTTCGTCAACCGGCCCCGACTCCCAGCCAACCGTGGTTCCAGGCGATCTTCTGCATCGACGAACGCGAAGAGTCGATCCGCCGCCACGTCGAGGAACTGGCTCCAGACTCGGCAACCTACGGCACAGCCGGCTTTTTCTCTGTGGCAATGTACTATCGCGGTGTGGCCGACGCGCATTTCGTACCCCTTTGTCCGGGAGTGATCCGTCCTGGCCACTGGGTCGTCGAGCAGGTCATCGAGACCCACGAGTCGGCCCACCAGCGCCGCCAGAAGACGAGGCGAGCCCTTGGCATGGCGTCCTACCGATTCAATGTGGGCAGCCGGTCACTGACACTCGGCGCCTTGCTCACAGCCGTGGTTGGTGTGCTGGCTTCGATACCCCTGGTCGCGCGTACCCTCTTCCCGCGGTACACGTCGCGGTTCAGTCGTACGCTGGGCAGGTTTGTCGGTTCCACGCCATTGACTCGCCTGCAGCTCGAGCGGACCGACGGGTGCCGGGGCCCGAGGCAGGGCGTCTTGGCTTCACCGTCGAGGAGATGACGAGGATTGCGGAAAAGGTGCTTCGCGAACTCGGTCTGACCTTGGTGTTTTCCCGGCTGGTGTTCATAATCGGTCACGGCTCGACGAGCTTGAACAACCCTCACGAGTCGGCCCACGATTGCGGCGCCTGCGGCGGGGCGCGGGTGGTCCCAATGCGCGGTGCTGGCCCATATGCTCAACGATCTGAGGATTCGCGAGCGGCTGGCACAGGGTGGGCTGTCGATTCCGGCGAAGACCTTCTTCATCGGGGGCATGCATAACACGAGCTCCGAGTCTCTCACCTTCTACGATCTCGATCTGTTGCCCGAGTCGTATCGTAGCGAGTTCGAATCGGTCCAGCGGATCCTCGAAGAGGCGTGCGATCGCAACTCCCATGAGCGGTGCCGAAGGTTCCAATCGGCCCCGCTGTCTCTTTCGTTCGCCGGTGCGCGACACCACGTGGAGACCAGGGCGGAAGATCTGGCTCAGGTCCGCCCCGAGTGGGGGCACGCGACCAATGCCATTTGCATCGTCGGTCGGCGCGAGCGGACGCGCGGACTCTTTCTTGACAGGCGAGCGTTTCTCACGTCCTACGATCCGACCCAGGACGACGCCGAATACAGCATCTTGACCAGAATTCTCCAGGCGGTCTTTCCGGTTTGCGCTGGCATCAGCCTCGAGTATTACTTCTCCTACGTGGACAACACCGGCTGGGGTAGTGGAACGAAATTGCCCCATAACGTGGCCGCCTTGCTGGGCGTGATGGATGGCGCGGCCAGCGATCTGCGGACCGGCTTGCCCTGGCAGATGGTCGAGATCCACGAACCGGTGCGCATCTTCTTCATCATTGAGACGACGGTCGAGGCGATGCTTCAGATCATGGACCGGAACGAGGGCATTGGCAAGCTCTGCCGCAACCGCTGGGTACGGCTTGCACTGCTCGCTCCCGCCGCGGGTGAGCTTTCCGTCTTCCAGTCGGGCGAGTTCCGACGGTATCAACCCCAGGCGGACGTCTTGCCTACGGCGGCCTCGTCTGTGGACTGGTATCGCGGTTGGCGCGATCACCTCGAGTTCGCGGAGATTGACGGTTCTCTTTGATCCCGCTTGCTGGCCAGAGGAAACACCATGCTCACGATGGAACATGTGATGACAGCTCTGGGAGCGGTCGTTATCGCCTTCCCCGTTCTGCTTGTATTCATTCTAGGGATCAGCTCGCTCCTTGACCGCAAGCTTTCGGAGCAGACGACGACGACGATCCTCCAGGCGGGGACAGTTTCGGGGCTGTTGGCGGCTCTGGCGGTCCTGCTGGCCATGCTAATTCTGGGTACCCGCCGCGTCCCGATCGAGCTGGGGGACTGGGTCGTAATCCCTGGCCAGTATCACTTCTCGATCAAGTTCGTTTTCGACCGGCTTTCGGTGCCCATGACCATTCTATCGTTCACGCTGTCCGGAACGATCGGAGCCTTCGCCAGCCGCTACATGCATCGAGACGCGGGGTATAACCGGTTCTTCGTGCTTTACACGCTGTTCGTACTGGGCATGGTTGCCACGTCGCTTGCGGGGACGATCGAGACGCTGTTTGCCGGCTGGGAACTGGTCGGGTTGTCCTCTGCGCTGTTGGTGGCCTTTTTTCAGGAACGGCAGGCTCCAGCCCGGAACGGACTGTGGGTGTGGACCATTTATCGATTCTCGGACGCCGCTCTGTTGCTCGCCGCGGTAGCCATGCATCACCTGCGCGAAGAGGGAGACTTCGGCAAGTTGCTGGGTACGGGTCTTTGGCCGGAGGTGGTGCCGAGCCTGACCAGTCACCAGGGACTTCTCGTGGGGCTGCTCGTGCTGGTGGCCGCCGCAGGCAAATCGGCACTGGTTCCATTCTCCGGATGGCTGCCGTGCGCAATGGAAGGCCCGACACCCTCCAGCGCCGTCTTTTACGGTGCACTCTCGGTGCATCTGGGGGCGTTCCTGCTCTTGCGGGTCAGCCCGCTCCTGGATTCCTCGCCCTTGCTTTCTGCGGTAGTAGCACTGGTGGGTTTGACGACGGCTGTCTTCGCATATTTTGCAGGTAGTGTGCAGACAGACATCAAGTCCGCGCTCTCGTTCGCCTCATTATCGCAGGTGGGGATTATCGTGACTGAGATTGGCCTGGGTTTCCGTTACGTCGCCTTGATTCACATTCTCGGCCACGCCTGCCTGCGGACACTCCAGTTCGTCCGGGCGCCCACGCTCTTGCATGATTACCATTCGATGGAGAACGCCATTGGCGGGTACTTGCCCCGTGGTGGTGCGGGCTGGGCCGGATCGACTCACCGAATTCGTGACTGGCTCTACCGCCTGGCACTTGAGCGAGGCTACCTGGACGCGATCTTGCGTGATTACGTGGCGGGTCCGATCGTGCAAGTGTTCCGGTGGTTCGACTCGATCGAGCGCCGCTGGACCGACTTTCTGGCGGGAGAGTCGTCGCGTGAGTCAGAGGAGCACAAGCCCTATTTCGGAACGATCGAGGAATTCTCATGACGTTCTTGGAACTGCCCTGGCTCGACTTCTCGATTGCCGCCACGCTGATCGGGGCGCTCTGGGTCTGCCAGATCCGCGAGCCTTATCGCGCGGCGCGGACGGGCTTGGTCTTCACGGGAATCGCCTTTGTTTTCGCCTTTCTGGCCTGGCTGGGTTATTACGTCGGCGTCGATGCCGATTCCATCAGCCGCGCGAGCCTCGAGCCCTATATCTTCGGCCGCGAGGTATTCGTTCTTGATGAGCTCAGCGCTCCCCTGGTGCCGGCCGTCGCCCTGCTGCATTTTCTCAACGCCCTGGCCACGCCTCGCAACAAAATGCGAAGGTTCTCGAATTCCTGGTCGCTGGTCTCGGAGGCGATCCGGCTCGCGATGTTCAGTTGCAGGGCGTCGTGGATGCTGGTGGGCCTGCTGGCGGTCTGCACGGTTCCGCCTTACGTCGAGCTCAAGAACCGCGTCCGGCCGACGCGTGTCTATGTGCTGCACATGGCACTTTTCGTGGGGCTGATGGTCGCAGGGTGGGCGGGGGTGGCGGCCAGCACCGGCCGCTCGGCGCCGCCGACCTGGGCTACGCTCTTGCTAATGGCGGCCATCCTCGTGCGATGCGGCACCGTCCCGGCTCATTGCTGGGTGACGGACTGGTTCGAACATACGTCGTTTGGCATCGCCATGCTCTTCGTGACTCCTCTGGCCGGGGTATACGCAGCGGTCCGTCTTGTCTTGCCGATCGCTCCGGACTGGGTCCTCCAGAGCATCGGACTGGCCTCACTGGTGACAGCCGTTTACGCGGCGGGCATGGCGGTGATCCAGCGGGACTGTCGCCGCCTGTTCGCAAACCTGTTCCTGAGCCATGCGTCGCTCGTTCTGGTGGGTCTGGAACTGCACACGGAGATGTCGCTTACTGGCTCGCTTTGCCTCTGGTTCTCGGTCATTCTCTCTCTCGGTGGATTCGGGCTGACGATTCGTGCCATGGAAGCTCGTTTCGGACGGATTGGACTGACCGAGTATCAGGGGCTCTATCAACATTCGCCCGCCCTGGCTGTCTGCTTCCTGCTCACTGGCCTGGCGTGCGTGGGCTTCCCGGGTACACTCGGATTCATCTCTACCGAATTGCTGGTCGATAGTGCGGTCGAGGTCAGTCCCTACGTGGGCATCGCGGTCGTGTCGGCGGCGGCACTCAACGGAGTCGCGGTGGTCCGGGCCTACCTGTTGATATTCACCGGTGCGCGGCACGACTCCACGGTGTCGCTGGGCATCGGTGCCCGGGAAAGGTTCGCGGTGCTGACATTCTCGGCCTTGATCCTTGGCGGCGGCTTCTTCCCACAGCCAGGAGTCAGTACGCGCCATCGCGCGGCGGCCACGATACTGGCCGAGCGTCGCAGGTTGACACGCCCTTCGGCCCCCGAATCGGCGGCCATGGAGGTTGGTCGCCCGGCGTCGGGCCTGGCCCAGCCCGCCCTCGCACCCATCGCGGCCGCGACGGCCACTGACCCATAAGGCAAGTCCGCGACGCGGCGTGAACCTTCGAAGAGTGCAGGAGCTCGCTGCATCGCTCGGCATGACATTTTCGTATAATGTGACAGTCGGAATTCCGGTGTATATGGAGATTGCCAAGGCAGTAATGCGCAGCTTCCCGATGGCCTGACGGCTCTGTCTCGAGCCCGAGAAAACGCAGGATGTTCATTTGACACTATGGTCAACCATGTCCCTTCTGACTCGCTGGCGATCGGGGGGACAGCCGGCGCAATCACTGGCAATGCCACCGTCTCGACGAGGGGACAGCTCATGAGGAGGATCATCGAGGGTGTCCGATCGTTTCAGCAGCACGCGTTCAAGGAGAACCAGGACCTTTTCCTGGTCCTGGCTCATGGCCAGAGCCCGCGCTATCCTTGTCATTACATGTGCCGATTCCCGAGTCGTTCCAAACCTGATCACCGGGCTCGGACCCGGTGAGATTTTTGTCATCCGCAATGCTGGAAACATCGTTCCTCCTCCCACCGCGGGGCCATCCGGCGAGGCGGCCTCGATCGAGTTTGCTGTGAGCGAGCTCAAGATCAAGCATATCATTGTGTGTGGCCATTCCCATTGCGGGGCCATGACGTCCTTGCTCGATCGGGAGTCTCTTGAACGATTGCCGTCCGTCGCGGGCTTCCTGCAGTTCGCTGAGCCGGCGCGGAGAACTGTCAAGAGCAAGTATCCCCGGCTCACAGGAGACGACCAGGTCACCCAGCTCGTGAAAGAGAATGTCCTTCTCCAACTGGTTCACCTGCGGAGTATGGCCTCCGTTTCGGCCGCGATCCGCCGCCGTGAGTTAGAGGTTCACGGCTGGATTTTCATGATCGAGACTGGCGAGGTTCTGTCGTATGATGTCACTTCCAAGCAGTTCATCCCGGTAGAGACGTGGCTACAAGATCGTAGCCCCGGTTCCGGAGCTGTGATTGGATGAACACAAGTTATCCTCCCCTGGCTCGCTCAATTCTCGATGTAATCGGCCGCACTCCGCTGGTCGAGCTGAGTCGAAGCGTTGAGAGCCGCAGGCTGTCGGGTCGGCTGCTGGTGAAGCTGGAGTTTCTCAGCCCTGGGGGAAGCAAGAAAGACAGGATCGCTCTGGAGATCATCCGGGAAGCCCGGGCTTCGGGAGAGCTTCGCCCTGGTCAGACTGTCGTCGAGCTGACCAGCGGCAACACCGGCACGGGTCTGGCAATCGTCTGCCGGGCCATGGGGCATCCCTTTGTGGCTCTGATATCGCGCGGCAATTCCGTCGAGCGGGTTCGTCAGATGGAAGCGTTCGGCGCGGAGGTCGTCATCGTTGACCAGGCAGAAGGAGCCGTGGACGGCCAGGTTTCCGGCGCAGACCTGGAGCTGGTCGAGACGCAGGCCGCGGAGATCGTGTCGCGGCGGTGCGCCTTCCGCGTCGATCAGTTCCGCCGTGAAGCCAACATCCTGGCCCACGAGCGGCACACGGGGCCGGAGCTCTGGGAGCAATCGCAGGGCCAGATCGACGTCTTCGTGGACATGGTTGGAACGTCCGGATCGTTTACCGGCGTGGCGCGGTCGTTGCGCCGCCACAACCCGGCAGTCCGAACCTACGCCGTCGAACCCGCCGGCGCCGCGGTGCTGGGCGGCGGTTGCGTGAGCAACCCCAGGCACCGCATCCAGGGGGCCGGTTATGCGCGGGCCGATCTTGATCTCTTCGATAAGGCTTTGGCCACGGGCTACGTCTCGGTAACCGACGAGCAGGTGATTGCCGCGGCCCGCCACCTGGCGGCCGAGGAGGGCATCTTCGCAGGGTTCTCGACGGGTGCTCATCTGGCCGCCGCATGGAGATTGCTCGCCGATCAGGAGGCCGGCGCCACGATCGCGTTTCTTGCCTGCGACAGCGGGCTGAAGTACTTGAGCACGGATCTTTTCCCCTGAGTCGGGCCCGGCTGTAGGAGAGAAGGCTGAGGCGCGCTTGAGCGTCCGCCAGTGAACGAAATGGACATCGTCTCCGTGCCTCTTTCGAACCCGGGAAAGATCGATCACTATGAAGTCGCACACCGAATACCTGACCTTCAACATCCCGGCCAGGATGGACTTCCTCAACATCACCCCCCGGGTTGAGGAGATTGTACGCAAGAGCGGAGTGCGGGAGGGACTGGTCCTCGTCAACGCGATGCATATCACCGCATCCGTCTTCATCAATGATGACGAGTCGGGGCTGCACGAGGACTACAAGAAGTGGCTTGAAGGGCTAGCTCCATTTGACGCCTCGCCCCAGCGGTACAGGCACAACCGCACCGGCGAGGACAACGCAGACGCCCACATGAAGCGGCAAATCATGGGACGCGAGGTCGTTGTGGCAATCACCCAAGGCAAGCTAGACTTCGGCCCCTGGGAGCAGATCTTCTACGGTGAATTCGACGGGCGGCGAGCAAAGCGGGTGCTGATCAAAGTCATCGGGGAGTAGTTCACAGCGTCCCGATTTGCTCTTCGGCCCATGCATGATCCGCGGCGGATCAACCATCGTGACAATCAGCTTTGCTACGAAAAGAACGCGCGCTTTGGTGCTGAGATTTCGTTAATCTCTTTGCTCACTCAAAGTTCGCAAATGGGGCGTGAGAGGCTTTCCTGGAATATTGACCAGGAGCGCCTACGTCTTCATGCATGCGTGACAGCGATTCCTTCACCTGAGTTTCTGGAGACCATGAGATGAAACATTGGTGGGTTGCGGTGACGGATCTGCTCGCCAGCTACTGCACACCGGGCGGTTTGACACGCCGAGGAGACCGGCGACTCGAGCTTTCGTGTCAACCTCTCGAAGACCGTGTAACACCGTCGCATCTCGGAGTGGCACCTCATCTTGCTGCCACATTGAACGTTCACGAGGAAGTCGCTCGCCATTCGACTGAGACGGCGGGGCGGTTGTCGACCAAGGCTGGTGCAGGCACGATCACGGCTCCTTTGCCCAACGGTGTTCTGGAATATGGGTCGTCATCACTCTCGGTGGCCTGGGTGCATGGTGGGCGCGGTGGCCATTCCCCGAATTCCGCACTGCAGACGGCCCTCCAGACCCTCAAAAAGGACGTTCAGACGATTGAGCTGGCGTCGGGTACAACGGTCGGCGAACTGACCGCGATTCGCGTTGCGTTTGATGCCCTGGCCAGCGATGGCCTGTCTGCGAGCAGCTACTCAGCGCTGCGGTCATTCGAAAACAGTCTGGTGACGACGAACGCGAGCACACCGGGGTCGTTGACTAATAACGCAACGCTCCTGAAGCAGTTCGAGTCTTTTTACACGAGTTCACCGACAACGCAGCAAACAACAGATCTGACGACGGCTTACAATGCCTTGGCTGCCGCGGTGACTTCAGCGGGAGTCACGAGTAGCGACATCACGACAATCAACACCGATTGGTCGGCTGTTCTGGCCGCATCGAACAGCACGAGCACGGCGACCTTCCCCTATTTCTCGCTCGTGGGGGGGCAGGGTGTCGGCGTTTGTGATGGGCCGATGGCTCTTTGATCATGCTCGATGAAGGCTCATGCCCAATTCCTCCCCTGTTCCGTTTCGCCGCGGGAGCTCTGAAGCAGCTCCAGGGAGAGCTGGTTCTCCCGCGGGAACGGGAGGGTGCATACGTCGCCACCGCCAGCGACGGATCGTGTAGAAGAGCACGGGGATGAGCAAGTCCACGACCTCGTCGGCAACGAGAATTCCACCCAGCACCGGGGCGGCCATCGGGCGGATGACCTCGGAGCCGACACCGCTGGCCCAAAGCACGGGGGCCAACCCGATGACCACCGTGCCTTCGGTCAGCAACTTGGGCCGCAGACGGTGTACGGCACCGTCGAGGACCGCCTGGCGCAGCTCGTGCAGGGTGACTCGCTCAAGGCCGCCTGAACGGGCCAAGGCCTCGCGCAGGTAAACGAGCATGATTATCCCGGTCGAGGTGGCCATTCCGAAGCAAGCGATGTAGCCGATCCAGACGGTCACCGAGAGGTCCTCGCCGACCAACCATTGGAAGAACAGGCCGCCTGCGACGGCGCCCGGAACGGTCAGAAGCATAAGTGCGGCATCGGCCAGATCATGATACGTCAAGTAAAGGATCAGGAAGATCAGCATGATGACGATTGGCAGGACAATGGTCAGAGTCTTCCGGGCGCGGAGCTGGTGCTCGAACTGGCCGGTCCATTCGAGAACGACGCCCGCAGGAAGCCGGACCTCGTGACTGACGACTTTACGGGCTTCCGCGACGAAATCGACGGCGTCACGATCGCGTACATTGAGTCGCACGTAGTTCCGTAGCAGGCCGTTCTCTGCCTTGATCGACGCCGGGCCCTCGACGATCTGCACGTCGGCAACCTCCGCAAGCTGCACTTGACGGACCGCCGCGGCAGAAGCGCCCCGGGGGCCTGCTGTCGCCGGGACCAGGAGTTCGCGAACGGATTCTTCATCCTGACGGAAGTCACGCGCGTAGCGCACCACCACGGGGTGTCGCTCGCGCCCCTCCATCGCGAAGGTCGCGGCATTCCCTGCGAGCGCCGCCTCGATCACCTCGTTGGCCTCGCCGACGTTCACGCCCAGCCGGGCAGCCCGCTCGCGATCGTAGCGGATTTCGAGGTAGGGTTTGCCCCGTATCGGATCAGCGACAACATCGACGGCGCCGGGGATCTGCTTGACCACCGCGGCGATCTTCTCGGAGGCTTGAACCACCTGATCCAGGTTGTGGCCCAGGACGCGGATGCCGATGGTCGTGTTCACCCCCGTGGCCAGCATGTCCACCCGGTTCTGGATCGGCATGGTCCAGACGTTAGTCCAGCCCGGCATCTGCACTGCGCGGTCAAGCTCGCCGCCGAAGTCCGCCAGCTCGTCGCGGCCAATCTTCCAGAGGAGCAGCTTTCGGCTGAACTGGTCCGACATATGTTTGTGAAGGTCATCGAGCGCGGGGAAGGGCTCGATGAGGAACTGTTGCCCGGCGGGCACCCCGTGATGGTGCTCGCTCGAGAACGATGCCCCGTGCGAGCGCGAGACCAGGGCCAGCCCGCGTGTGTGAATTTGTTTGAGACTGTCCAGGTGAGCGGCAACCTTCGGGTCAACGGCTGACGCGCGACCAAGAATCTGCTCGATCACGATTCGGGTGAAGACGGGAGCGGCGCGGTCGAGTAGCTCGCCGTTCAGTGAGGCCACATGGGCCCGCCAGATCGGAACCATTCGCGTCTCGGCCGGGTCGGTGGGATGTAGCGAGGTGGGTGAAGGTCCAGATCCGCGGACAACCTCCTGGTTCCGCTGGTAGGCATACTCGCGCATTGCCGCGTCGAAGAGCGGCAAGGCGGCCTCGGTGGCGTCATGGATCAGGCGTTGGCGCTGGGCAAGACTGGCAGGGCGGTACATCATCTGGTCGGCCACCAAGGCATCGAGGACGGCTGTGGTCTGACGCTTGCCGTCGGCAAATAGAAGCTTGCGCGGGGCCAGAACTCGCGGGGACGAAGATTGACCATGGTCTCGATCATGTCCAGAGGCGCGGGGTCGGTCGGCGTCTCTGCACGTCCGGCCTTGCCGACGACCATGTCAACCTCAGGAAACCGGCAGAGCACCATATCACGCGCTTTCAGATCGTCAAGCGACTCGGATACGGAAGCCCGCGGCACCGTGATCGGCATGTCCATGACCATTCCCTCATCCAGCGGCTCAAGGAACTTCCTCGTCAGCGGCTTCATTGTCTGGTCGGCCACGAGCGCCACGAGTAGAAGACCGACGGCAGCCAAGATCCGGCTCAAGGGCCGGCGTGCTAGAAGAGCTGTAGCAACTTGTCCCAGGAAGAGGATTGTCAGGAACAGCGGCCGAATACCGAGCGGGGCGAAACCCACGAGAAAAGTCAGACTCAGGATCCATGCCAGCGCGGCCGGGTTTTCCATCAGGAAAGAGAGAACAGGCCGGTAAACCTCGACAACTGCTCGCACCAGCGGGTTGTCCTTCTCGGCTCTCAGTCGGCCGCGAATCAAGAGGGAACAGATGCCGGGACGGCCGTGATTGCAAGAACGGCGACGGACATGAGCGCGAACGACTTCGTGAAGGCGAGCGGATAAAACATTCTCCCCTCCATTCCCTCCAGTGCGAAGACTGGCAGGAACGAGAGCAGCATAATCGCCACGGAAAAGACGATCGGCCGGCCCACGGCTAGGCAGGCGGGGAGCACTACGTGGGTCACATCACCTTCCACGCGACGGTTGCCGAACTGTTCGTTGAGCCTGTGCATCACGTTCTCGGCCATGACGATCGACGAATCGACCAGGACGCCGATCGAGATGGCGATGCCTGCCAGGGACATGGCGTTGGCCTGGATGTCGACGACGCCCAGCCAGCGTAGTGCAGCCATCATCAGAAACGAAGAGAGTGCAGCGAGCGGGAGCGTGATCGCCACGATGAAGGAAGTCCGAAAGTGAAGCAGGATCACCAGGACGCACAGGCTGGCCGAGACCATCGCCTCGACGACCGTCCCGGTTACGGTTCCGATCACGCCCTGGATCAGCGGCGTTCGATCATAGAAGGGGATGATTTTGACGCCGGGGGGAAGTCCTCCCTGAAGCTCCCGGATCTTGGCCTTGAGCCGATGGGTCACTTCGAGGGTATTCTCCCCGTGGGACATGAGAACGACGCCGCCGGTAACCTCGTTGCCGTCCTTCTCAAGAACCCCCCGGCGGTAGCCCGGTGTGATTGTGACACGAGCGAGGTCGGAGAGGCGCGCGACTGCCTAAGGCGGCTGAGGACAGGGGAACCTGCTCCAAGTCGGCAACGGCCTTGCTGGCATCGAAACTGCTGTCGCCCGCTTTGCCCGACGCGCCGAGCCAGCCCACGCCGCGAACCACGTACTCGGCATGACCCTTGGTGATGACATGACCGCCGGCTGCCGAGTTGGATGAGGCCACCGCGTCGATGACCTGCTTGAGAGTGACCCCAAGCGCCTTGAGCCGCCGAGGATCGACGGCGACCTCGTACTCGTAGGGGTAGCCCCCCACGCTCGAGACCTCGGCCACGCCTGCGACCGCGCTGAGCTGGGGACGGACGTACCAATCCTGAAGCGCACGGAGGCGGCCCAGGTCCTGGCCGGGTCCTTCAACTGTATACCAGAAGATCTGGCCGGTCGCGAGGCAATCGGGTGCCAGCGTCGCGAGGGCGCCCGCGGGGAGCTGCGCCTGGACCCTCTCCAGCCGCTGGGCAGTCCGCCTGCGAGCCTCTTCGATCTTTACACCGTCCTCGAAGATCACGCTGATCATCGAGAATCCGACGTCGCTCGAGGACCGCACCACGCGAGCGCCGCTTACCCCCTGAAGCCCAAGTGACAGGGGATAGGTAACCTGGTCTTCAATCTCGCGCGGGCTGTGTCCCTTCCAGTCGGTGAATACAATCACCTGGTTCTCGGACAGATCGGGAATCGCATCCACCGGAGTGAGCCAGGCTGCGCGTGCCCCCAAGACGGCGAGAGCGAGGCAGGCGGCGATCACATACACTCGGCGCCGGATCGAGAATATGATGATCGCATCGATCATGGGCTGGGGTATGTGGGAAGTATCTGAAGGTAGCGGGCGGGTTCCGCTTCGATTGCGCTCTTGCAGCCGCCACAGCAGAGGAAGACGACGCGACCGGCGACGGTCACGCGAGTCGGAGCTCCCATAGATCCGAGGGCCTTGCGGGTCACCGGGCAGATCTTCTGCTGCTCGGCGAGAAGACGATCAACGCGATCGAGCCTTGCCAGCGGCGACCGACCCTCGGCCGAACCATCAGGATCGACCGAGGCAGAAGGGGACGACGACCCAGATCGGCCGGTAGCCCCAAAATAGCCGGATGCGAGGCTGGGGTTGAGGCGCGTCTCAGCATCCAGCAAGAAGGCCCCCGCGACGGCCGCATTCTGGCCCGCTTCCACGCCCTTGACGACGGGATAGCGGTCGCCACATCGCGGGCCGAGAATGACTTCGACGCCGTCGAACATGCCAGCCATTGTCTCGATGAAGACGAACGTTCGAGTCCCTGTGTCGATGACTGCCGACTCCGGAACCGTCAGTACTTTGCCTGGTGGTTGGTACGACAGTACCCGGGGCTTCAGAATCATCCCACCACATTCCTCGCAGCGCTCACCCTCATGATCCGCGGTGACCGCCGGGTGCATCGGGCACCACCATCGGACTCGCTGAGCGTCGGAAAGTGGCCTCGTCGCCAGTTCATTTCCATCAAGATCACACCGTCCAGGTTTGACTCTGACAAGCTCGGGATGTTCCGGGCAAGCATAGAGCCGGCGCAGTTCACCGGCTTTCAGGGAAGGTGGGTCCGTGGGTAGGGAGCGAAAGGGCTCGAGCCCGGCAACCGGCACCTGGCAGGTGACATCGACAATTGTGCCGGGCTGCAGATTGCATTGCGTATCCGTGACCGCAACCGTCGCCTTGACATCTTGCGGTTCCTGCCCCAACGGCCACTCGTCAAGGTGCAGCTGCCCTGCCGTCGGGCGCGAATCGGCGGCATCCTTGCACTGAATTACGACCTCCTTGCACTCCCTCAGCCAGGATGCCTGCCGCGGCGGTATCTCGATCGGCACGACCAGTCCGCCGGCCTCCTTGCGCACTATTCCCGCCGAGCGGTAACACCGCGACAAGGCTTCATAACTCAGTGGCGCCGTTCGGATACCCGCAAGCTGGACACGGTACGGAGTGATTTGCATTCGGGCCACTACGCCGTCGGGCAGCGCAGCGGCTTCTCCTCGTTTCCGGCGAACCAAGTCCATGTTGCAGATGCCGCACTTGCCGGGCCAGCTCGAGACGACACCAGGGTCCATGGGACAGAAATACTCAGTATCATTCGAGACCGGGCTAGTCGCCGAATTCTGCCGCAAGACCACGTGGGTGACCTTGTCCCAGTGATTGCGGATGACGTCCCAGCGGCCGACGACGATTGCCCAGATGAGCAGGACAAGTGGTATCCGGAGACGGACTTCGGCCACTTTCAGTCCGGACAGGATCGCTTTGCGCATTCTGTGCGATGGCGGGGAGTCCCCCCGACCTGCGAGACGCGCTGATGAATGGGAATACATAATGATCTTCGATTCCCGATGGCCATGCGAACGCGGATGGCATTTCGATCATGCACGACAGGAACGATCTAGTATTCGAGGTAACCGCTACTTGCGCCGCCGCGGCTGACTACCGGGTTTGAGTAGCCTTGGGCCATCTTCCATGTTGATGTTCCGGGTGTAGTCTTCATCGCGAAAGACCATCACCGGGCCGCGGCCGAGCACGTAATACTGCACCTCCCGGTCGCCAGCCGGCTGCGTCAGAGCGAGGCGGACAGAAAATCGCTTCTCCACGCCGCTAGACTCTGCCTGGAGGATCTCGAACGACTTCAACTTCGCGCCTTGAGCCCACGGCGTGTCGTGAACAACGACTGTGGGCTCCGTTCCCGCGAGTGTGCCGGGTTTCCCGCCGTCTTGCCACGCCTTCAGCGCGGTTTCCAGAGCCGTGCGAGCGACCTGATCGGATGGTAAGGCAGCGGCTCCGCTTCCGGTTCCACATCCTGCTCCGCCAAGAAGCAGTAAAGAGGTACATGAAAACAAAGCGAACCGGCTTGTGAATTGAAACTTGGGCATCGGCAGATACCTCATCAGTAAGCATCCGCGGAAATGACTTCGCTGCCGTTCCGAGTGCCCAGGGCACGCCAGGTCTGCAGCGAAACGCCGTTTTTGATGAACTTCACGCTGCCATCACCAAAGAGACAGTTCACTCCGCCCGGGTGACGACTTGATGGGGGAACCTGCATCGGCATGTTGGCCATGCTGTTGTTTTCAAATCCCAGCCCGGCGCAGGTTCCCGTGTTCGGTGTCGAAACGTGGTTGTACTGCGTGCAGCACATTTCGCCCATCACCCAGCTTGCTCCCTGGACGTGAGTCAGCCGTGTGGCTGTCTGCGGATTTGTGGCCAGGCACGTCAGGTACGTGTCATTCAGGCTGGTCGGGGATGTCGTGATCATCGAGTCCGAGCGGGCGTCCGGGTCGCGAATCCCGCTGCCGCGAAGCTTCTCGCTGAAGAAGGCAGTATTGCTCGTCCCATCCGTGATTGAAGCCAGCTTGACCGAGCTAAGGTAATAGAAAATACCGCGGGGCACCTCGGCAGGGGCGACCTGGGAAGGATTGTTGTCGCCCAGGTCGCACGCCCATGTTTGCATGTTGCCCAAGTAACTATTGCCTCCTGGCCAGCCAGCGACAGGGGGAGCTGGGTCCGAGGGGCATAAAAACGTGGCCACCTGGGTCCTCGAGGAGGTCGCGTTTTCCCGATTTGCATTCTGGAACGGCGGCATGAACGCGACATCGCCGGCCATGCCGGGTGTCTCCGGGGCCAGGTTGAAGTTGATGCTGTTAAACAGGTTTCCCTGCTCGATGTAGATGAGAAGCTGGCTGTGCGCAGACCAACGTGCGTAGAAGACTGTTCCGGGGACGGTCAGGTTGTAGCTTGCGCCCTTGCCAAAGGGCAGGGTCTGAAAGGTCGTGAGATAGTTATGGCAGGCGAGACCGATTTGCTTGAGGTTGTTGGTGCACTGGGCTCTTCGGGCTGCCTCGCGCGCCGACTGTACGGCCGGAAGCAGCAGGGAAATAAGCACGGAGATGATGGCGATGACGACCAGCAATTCGATTAACGTGAAACCGCCTCGTCGAATCCGCATGAGAGCTCCTTTCGTATGGAAGATCATATCGATAAACGAAGGAAATGATATGGTGATGGCGCGGCACCTTGTCTTGACACCTGGAAAGCCCCGCAGCGGCGAGGGATTTCGGCTTTCCGGACCGAGTGATCAGCGGCCGCCGCTCGAAAGCACAAGGCTGGCGGCGAAACGCGGGATGCCACCGCGACCATCTTCGCAGAGAGCAGGGTCTTGGTTGCGATCGGTATCGTGAGTGCGGGGCCCAGTAGCCAAGGATGAGGATAGCGATCGCTCGAGGCGCATCGAGTACGCGTGGCCGCCAGTTCAGCGTGGGGGGCGCGTAAGCCTTTCGACGCGGTCCATCGGACAAGAGGTGTTGTTGTTGATGGGGAAGGGTGTGGAATTGCCAAGCAAGGCGAGAAAGCCGATGTCGAAGCGATTCCAGGCGTCACTTCGCGGCGCAGCCTGGGTTATGCTCGCAGGTGTTGGGGGAATCGAGTTGCCAGAGCATCGTAACCCGGCACAAGGCGGGGTGAAGGGAACGTTTAGCGGTATGGTGCCCGTCGAATCATCTGAAGATGCCCCGACCAGAAGTAGCAGTTCAAGATGAGCGGTTCTGAACGACGGGGAGTCGGCCTTCGTGGTCACCGAGTGCGAGCAGCCAGCGTGCGCAGACGTCGAAGAAATCCATCCGACGGACGCGAGCACGAGAGTTGCGATCAGCCGACCGCGTGCTCGACGTGCCTGGACCTGAGACCTCACGCAGATCATTCCCCGCACTTCTGACTGCTGCATTCGATTGCAAACGAGAGCTGACGGCCGATCGGTGCCCGGACCCGGGTCATTTGATGTTACCAATCTACCCTTGAACGTCCTCGACCGCAAGAGTTATGTTCGGGGCTGAAACCCGACCCTCTAAGGAATTTCGAACGGCGGCCCAGGGAGAGGATACGTGCGGCGAAACAGCATGTCGACCCAATACTTAGTCTTGCCTTTCAATGCCTTTCTGCTCGTTTGCTGTGCGTCATGCGGCACCCGGTCGACCAAGAACTCACAGGCTGGCTTGCCTGACTCAGCGATGCCCGACTCGCCGTCCTAGCATCATTGAGAAGCTGGCACGATTCTGCTGATCTGCCGACGACCTCGAAACCGTCTCAGGGAGTCATCTTCGTGGATCAACAGCGGCGGCCAGGCCAGCGACTGCGCGCCTTCTCTGTACTCGGTGATTCCGAGAGCGAGAGCGGCCGCCGTTTCCTGGTGAGGCTCTCGCTCGCGGACCCCGACGAGTCGATCCTGGCTGCCTACTACGTCTTCGGACAGGATCCCGTCTGGGTCTATCGTAGCGAAGATCTCGACATGATCATGCATTGGGAGTGCCCGATGCCCGCCGACCCTCCGGCGCCTGCCGAACCGCCTGAGTCGCAGAACATACGGAAAACGAAGCCCGATCAGAAGGGCAGGCTGATCCAGCGTGGATAGATCATCGTGTTCAGTGTGAGATTCCCTCGTCACCGAGCAGCAGGCCGAGCCGTTTGGCAACAGCCCGTGCCCAGACTTCACAGCCTGAAGGTGAGAAGTGGCCGTCGCCAAGCGATCCATTGAACAGTGGGTTGGGCGACGTCGGCTTCCCTTCTCGCCGAAGCTGTCGCGGTGAGTCGCAGCAGCTCGTCGGCGAAGTCCTCGAATGGGTCCAGGTACGCTCGGCCGGTCGATTCCAGGATGTTCGAGATCATTCCCGGATACAATCCAGCATTGCGCCGACCCTCGAACTGGTTGACCCAGGGAGCGGGAACCGTCAGACAGATGAGTCCCTTCGTCCGACAGAATTGGGTAATCTGCCCCAGCCAATACTTGCCCTCTTGCCAGTCGCCTTTTCCTTCGAGAACCTCGAAGAGGTCGCCAAAGTCATTGGCGAAGAGGCTTAGCACGACGAACTGCGGATGGAATCGCTCGGCGTACTCACGGAGGGTGTAATATTCTTGCTCGGGGGAGTAGCCAAGGTGGCCGGTATTGAGGATTTCGACGCGGGTTCTCAAGTTCCGGGTGAGATGAAGTTTGAGGCATTCGCAGGGCGTCTGGTCGTCACCCACGAACAGTCCCTGCATGTAAGAATCACCCAGGACGATGCCGCGTAAGGGCGCGTTGGTGTTAGGCTCTGGACCGCGCAAGCCCCACGAGTTGGTCGTTTGCACCGAGTTTGAGACTAACAGGGCCCCGGTCCCCGCGACGATCTTGTCAAGCTGCGGACCGAGGGGTACGGGAAAGTAAGCGAGGATGCCCCCCTTGAGCTTGAGATTGCGAACCCAGATGGACCGCATACCTGGTCGGAAACGGTAGGATCGTCCTGTGTCGTCGGCCTCAAAGACCGTCGATGGCAGGTATAAGGTGCGATTGAAATTCCCCCAGCGCAGCACAGCATGATCGGGGTCCAGACCGGCGTAATCCAGCAGCCGGCGCATGGCTGGATCATACTCGGCGTAGGTTGAGCGCAGCTTCGCGCGGGTCTGCTCGATGTCGTGAAGCCGCCTGCGTCGCCAGTCGGCGTCGATCTCTTCGCGATCGAGAGGCAGGCCGATGACTTGCAACACGGCCCAGCGCGACCGTGTGACCAGCCAGCCAGCCAGGTATCGACCCGACGGGGACGAGGCCAGCGTAACGAAGACCACGAGGGACGTACCAAGTACGATCGCGGCCTTGAACCGTCTTGCCAGCCGCTGAGATCGCTCCAGGAAGCCGAAGGACTGCTGGGCTGGCCTGTGCAGGCGGCTCTCGCCAGAAAGCCAGGGGGGGAGACTGAAAAAGTCGCTTGAGCGTAACGACGTTCGCCGGTGGATGAGTTTCAGGGCCATGAGGCATTCCAGGTCACGATGGTTTGTCCGAGTGAGCCTTGTCAAGCAAGAACATAAGTCGCCGGCCGGCCTCCTCGGCCCACAATTGCGAGCCAATCGCCGAGAAATGGCCATCGGCGATCACCCCGTTGAACAGCGGACTCGTTTGCGGACGCTTCCCCGCCCGGGATCCAGCCGACACAAGCGCGAGGTGCTCATTGACGAAGCTCTCGATCGGGTCGAGGTATTCCACGCTGGAAGAGTCGAGGTTGTTGGAGATCGGTCCGGGGTAATTGCCGGCGTAGCGCTGGGCGTTGATTTGGTTTTCCAGGGGAACCGGGATTGTGAGGACCAAGAAGCCACGGCCACGGCAATACTGAGTGATCTGATCGAGCCAGTACTTCCCTTCGGACCAGTCACCTTTGCCCTCGGCAACCTGGTAAACGCCGCCAAAGTCGTTGGCGAAGAGACTGAGCACGACGAACTGCGGATGGAATCGCTCGACGTACTCGAGCAAGGTGTAGTATTCCTGCTCGGGAGAGTAGCCAAGGTGGCCGGTATTGAGGACTGAGACCCCGGTCTTCAATTGCTCTTGAAGATACCGCCGCAGACATTCTGACGGCGTCTGCGCGTCGCCAATGAACAGCCCTTGCATGAATGAGTCACCCAGCACGATGCCGCGAAGGGGGGCCGTGGGGTCGGGCTCGGGCCCGCGCAGGCCCCACGAATTGGTCGTCTGAACGGAGCCCTCAACTCGAATGGCCGGTGTCCCTTGCATCGCATCGCCCAGTTCCGGTCCATCGGGCACGAGAAAGAACGTCAGTGGCACGTGCTGGATCGTCAGGTTTCTCAGCCAGACTGAACGTGTGTTGGAACGCAGCCGATAGGATCGTCCGGTGTCATCGGGCAGGAATACCGTCGAGGGCAAAAGCAGCGTCTGAGAGTAATTGCCCCACCGCAAAATGCCAGTTTCCGGGTCGTTGCCGGCATACTTCATCAATCGTCGCAACGGAGGATCAATTTCGGCATAGACCTTTTGAAACTCCCGGCGCGTATCGACGATACCCTGTTGCCGATACCTGGCCCATTCGGCGTCGATCTCGGACCTATCAGGCGGTACGCCGACAGCATGCCACGCAAGCTGTCGCGATTTGTCGGCCAGGCTGACCACCAGGTAGCGTCCTCGTGGCGCCGCGGCGATCAGAGTCGCGACCACAACGAGGGTTGAAGCGACGATGGCCAGCTTGAACCAGCGCTCGCGGCGGAGCGACCTTTCAATGAAGCAGAAGGCTCCCTGGCGAAGGGGGACCACACGTTTCCAGCGGAAGAGCCGCGACATCAGTGCCTCACGGGGATGAGCATCCCGAGCCAGGACTTTATTGTCCGTGACCTCGGCGTGCGGATCAACACGGGGTTTTCCGCCTGGGCTCACCGGGCGATAGAATAGATTTCGATGGTGCAGTGGAATCCGGCGGTAGCAAAGGAGTGGCAATGACGGAAGACCTACTTCGCCGACTCGGCTTGGCCGATGTCAATAGCGGTGCCTGTGCCGCCTCATGGATCGAAGATCATCCCGGCGGCGATGTGCTGGTGTCGGTCAACCCGGCCACGGCCGAGCCCCTGGGCCGGGTGGCGATGGCGACGGCGGAGACATACGATCGGGTTGTCGATCAGGCGGTCCAGGCATTCGCCACCTGGCGAACGGTTCCCCCTCCGGTCCGGGGCGAGCTGGTTCGACGCATTGGTCTTGCTCTCCGCGAGCACAAAGCCGACCTGGGATTGCTGATCACTCTGGAGACGGGCAAGATCCGCTCGGAGGGCGAAGGCGAGGTCCAGGAGATGATCGACATGTGCGACTTCTCCGTGGGCCTGTCGCGCCAGCTTTACGGCTTGACGATCGCCAGCGAGCGACCCATGCACCGGATGATCGAGCAGTGGCATCCCCTGGGCCCCATCGGCATCATCACGGCCTTCAACTTTCCGGCCGCGGTGTGGGCATGGAACGCGATGATCGCGGCGGTCTGCGGCGACACGATGATCTGGAAACCTTCACCTCTGGCTCCCTTGACGGCTGTCGCCATCCAGCGAATCGTTGCCCGGGAGGCCGCGTCGGAAGGTTACCCAGGCGTGTTCAACCTCTGTGTCGGCGACGCCGAGGAGATCGGCGAGCGCATGGCCAGAGACCAGCGACTGCCTTTAATATCGGCTACCGGAAGCTGCCGGATGGGCCGTCGCGTTGCCGAAGTGGTGGGCAAACGGCTGGGACGGACACTCCTGGAGCTAGGCGGCAACAATGCCATCGTTGTCACTCCCAGCGCAGACATCGAGATGGCTGTACGCGGCACACTCTTCGCGGCCGTGGGCACCGCCGGCCAGCGGTGCACGACAGCTCGGCGATTGATCGTGCACCAATCGCTTCACGATGTCTTTCTCGAACGGTTGATTGCCGCTTACCGCAGCCTGCCGATCGGTGATCCATGGAAGAACGGCGTGCTCGTGGGTCCACTCATCAACCAGGCCGCCGCCGATCGAATGCTTGCCGCACTCCAGGCGGCCAGGGCTCAGGGGGGCGAGGTCGTCTGCGGCGGGCGCACGCTCGATCGACCGGGCTATTTCGTCGAACCCGCAATCGTGACAGTTCATCCTGGAATGCCGATCGTGGCTCAGGAGACGTTCGCACCAATCCTCTACGTGATGAAATACGCGGTGCTCGCCGAAGCAATCGCCATTCAAAACAGCGTCGAGCAAGGCCTTTCGTCCGCCGTTTTCACAAGCCACCTGCGGGAAGCCGAGCAGTTCCTCTCGCCTGCGGGGTCCGACTGCGGGATTGCCAACGTGAATATCGGCACTTCGGGAGCGGAGATCGGCGGCGCATTCGGCGGCGAGAAGGCCACCGGAGGTGGCCGCGAGGCGGGTTCGGACGCCTGGAAAGCCTACTCGCGCAGGCAGACCTGCACCATTAATTACGGCACCGAGATTCCCCTGGCGCAGGGCGTGAAGTTCGATCTCGGATCCTGATCGCGTTCAAGTTCTCCCACCAATCGAGCCAGTTCCGCCACGCGGCAACGGTCGATGGCCGCACGGCGATTACCGCCATAGCATGCCGCGCCCCGCACGGCGACGATGTCCGGAGCAAATGGCCCCACAGTCGCGATCGATCGGCGATCGAGCCCGCCGGCCATCGCCATCAGCTTGCCGGCTTGCCTCACCCGCGCCGACAGCGAAACCCAGCTCTCATCGAGGTCGATCGGCAGGGTCTTGTCCCAGGTGTCTACCAGCACGCCCGCGACGCAGTCGGTCGCGATCGCTAGCTCCAGAATTGATTCCGGGTCGGGTGCCCGGGCAGCGTGCCAATCGGCATAGATCACTGCGATCCAGGAAGGGCCGTTGCCATCGTCAAGCCGACACCGTAGCGCGTGCCAGTCGCTTCTCCAGCGGATGTCGGTTCCGGCCAGACCCAGCTTGCGATACGCAATGCCGGCCCACGCCCTGGCGGGCGGAGCTTGGCAGCGGGAGGCCATCCAGTCACGGAGCTCGCCGAGAGCCACACTCATCGGGACTGCCGTCGAGACCACTGCCTTCACTTCGCACCATACGGACCACGGCGCCATCCCGAGCGAACCGTGGTCAGGTTCCTTGACATCAATGATGGAGGCCCCACCAGCCAGCGCGGTTCGAGCTTCGTCGGCCGATCGGACGCTGATGAGTAACCGTGCCACGGGATGAGTCTCAGGCAGGCGGAGGGCCGTCGATGGGCTGGAGCGACGGCTCGCGGGTCGGGACCATGCGCCCGGCTCGCTGCCAGAGTGCTCCGAGTCCAAACAGGACGGCCGTACCCGCCAGATCGGCCAGGATGGTCCTGTCGAAGCCGCTAATCCCGGCGGCGTAGCAAGCAAGCAGTCCGGCCAGACTGCGAGGATACAGCGTGTCGAGCGCTAGCCAGGCGCCGAAATTGCTGAACAAGAAAAAGAGAGCCGACGCTGCCAGCGACAGCCCAGGAAGCAGCCACGGGCCAACCTTGCGCCGATTCGCCAGCGGGCCCATCAAGGTGATTAATGCGAAGCTGCCATAAGTCAGCCACCGGGACGGGTCGCTCAAGGGTCGACCTGTCGCGTAGTCGATCACCAGGTCGGACAGCCCCATCGCCGCGACAGGCACGATCCAAGCCCAACGCCGGGAAAGGCCGGCACCCGCATAAAGCGCCAGTGCGCCCATCGGCACGAGGTTCCAGGGGTGGGGAACCAGGCGGTAAATCGCTCCGATCGCGATCAGGAAAAGAGCCTTGCGCATTTCATCTACCTCGCTAAAGTCAGCATTAACCCTGCCGCTGGTAGTCTATCGGCTCATCGTCTCTGGTTCAACACCGGTGCTCGGCAGGTTCGGCGACCGCAAGATTCTCGCGATGCCGAATTCGGCCGGGCCGTCGGATCTTCTTCACGAAATTCAGGTGGCAGTACGCCACCAGGTAAGTCGCCGCACTGTTCGCGGGAGTCGGCGCGGTCGACATGCGTGGTTTGCGGACACGTTTACAACCGCCGGATCGACCCGTCTTACCTGATCGCTCTGGTCGGCACTTCTCTGCGGCGCGTAATCTTCGAAACTTCTCGACCGCCAAAAAGGACCACGAGGGGCCAAATTGTCGGGTATCCTGGAGTGCATAAGCGACAGTTCGTTGCGGGATATAGACAGGGACGGCTGATTCCCGTTGGGAAAGGATGGTTCACGATGCGCGGACATCTCTGGACTAGGGTCGCTGGGGCCCTGCTGCTTGCCGTCACATTCGCGGGGTGTCAAGGAGCCGGTTCCCGCCGGTCGGCCCCCGAGCCCTCCCTTTCCGGCACAATCGACTCTAATGGGACTGTCGCTGAAGCACCTCCTGCCAAGACGATCAGCTATGTCGATCGACATCCCCTCCTCTCAACTCCGCGAGAGTACTGGGAATCCTCCGGCGACAACAAGGTTGTGAAGACGGCCGCGGCCGCATTCGTCGGCGTGCCGGTCGGATTCTACAAGGAAATGAAGCAGATTGTGGTCGGCGCTCCGCCTGACAGGCAGTGAGCCATCCTGGTGCCTGCTCTCGTTACGCGGCACCTATGAGTAACGCCGCCGCGGGCCCATTGCTCGGAAGGCGGCTTGTCGCGATTTCCCGGACCCGCTCAGCGGTCGGGTATGACCTTGATCGAGTTGAACGACTTGCCTTCCAGCGATTCGAGAAACGCCCCTCCGCCAGTCGACACGTGGCTGACCCTGTCGGCGAGGCCGAATTTCTCGACGGCTTCCGCGGACTCTCCTCCGCCGACAGCGGAGACGCCACGACAATCGGCCAGGGCCTGCGCGATCGCCTTGGTTCCCGTGGAGAACGCCGCGACCTCGAACTTTCCCATCGGCCCGTTCCAGACGACAGTTCCTGCATCCTTGATGATCCTTGAATAGAGCTCGATGGTCTTGGGACCGATATCCATGCCGAACCAGCCGTCGGGGATGGTAGGGCCTTCGACTACCTTGGTCTCCCCGCCCGCCTCGGGCTTCGAGGCGACGAGATGATCGACCGGCAACACGAGCTTCGATCCGGCAAGCTGCAGGACATGACTGGCCACGTCGAGCTTGTCGGCCTCAACCTTGCTCTGACCCACCGAGTGGCCTTGAGCCTTGAGAAACGTGTAAGTCATGGCGCCGCCGATCAAGAGCTTGTCAACTTTCTGGAGCAGGCTTTCGATGACGAGGATCTTATCGGAAACCTTGGCTCCTCCCATGACGGCGACGTAGGGACTCTTGGGGTGGCTCAGGAGGGCGTCCAGGATTCGCAATTCTTTCTCGACCAGAAAGCCGATCGCGCGTCGGTCGGCGGGGAACTGCTCGGGCACGGCGACCATGGAGGCCTCGTCGCGGTGGCACGTTCCGAAGGCGTCATTGACGTAGGCATCGGCCAGGGAAGCCAGCTGCTTGGCGAAGGCGGGGTCGCCCTTCTTCTCGCCCTTGTTGAAGCGGACATTCTCGAGAACCACGATTTCGCCCGGGCCAAGGTGGGCACAAGCGGCCTGGGCCTGCGGCCCGACGGTGTCGTCGGTCTTCTTGACCGAACGGCCAATCAGCTCCGCCAGGCGCGTGGCCACCGCGTTCAGGCGGAACGGGGCGTCGGCGGCCGGGTCACCGGAAGGCCGGCCCAGATGGCTGACCAGAACCAAGCTGCCCCCACGGTCCAGGACGTCGCGAAGAGTGGGCAGCGCCGCGCGGATACGACGATCGTCGGCGACGCCGCCCGACTCGGTCTGCGGGACATTGAAATCAACGCGGACCAGAACCTTCTTGGCCCGAACATCCAGATCGCGAACCGTTTGTTTTGGCATGGATCTACCCTTGAGTCATGGCGCACAAGGCCGAATCGACCGCCCATGCGGGTCTGGCCGCTCCGGGCCGGAATTGCATGCCCACTGGACGCGAGGACGGCTCAGAGAGCGCCCAGCTTGCCGATCAGCTCGGCGGTGCGTACCGAGTAGCCCCACTCGTTGTCGTACCAGCCGATGACCTTGACGAGATTGCCCTCGATCACCTGGGTCTGGTCGGGGACGAAAATACAGGAATGCGGGTTGCCGATGATGTCGCCGGAGACGATCGGGTCGGTGTTGTATTCCAGGATGCCCTTGAGCGGGCCCTCGGAGGCCGTCTTCATGGCCCCGTTGATCTCTTCCCTGGTCACGCTCTTCTTCAAGACTGCGGTGAGATCCGTTAGCGACCCGTCGGGCACCGGAACCCGAACCGCGAATCCGGTCAACTTGCCGTTCAATTCGGGAATTACCTCGCCGACCGCCTTGGCGGCACCCGTCTTGGTGGGGATCATGTTGATTGCCGCTGCGCGAGACCGATACATGTCCTCGTGGATCTGATCGGCAACGCGCTGATCGTTAGTGTAGGCGTGAATCGTGGTCATCAGTCCCTTCTCGATGCCGAACGAATCATGGAGAATCTTCGCCATCGGCGCCAGGCAGTTGGTGGTGCAGGACGCGTTGGACACGACCTTCATGCTAGATTTGAGCACATGATCATTCACGCCCAGGACGATAGTCGCATCGAGCTTGTCCTTGGCCGGAGCGCTCAGAATCACCCGATCGGCGCCGGCGTCGAGATGCTTCTGCAGTTTCTCGCGGCTGGTGAAAAAGCCCGTGGACTCAAGCGCGACCTGGCACCCCAGGCTCTTCCAGGGAAGGTTGGCAGGGTCCCTTTCGGTCAGGATGGGAATCGACTTGCCGTTTACCACGAGAGCCTTTTCGCCGGCCTGGACGGTGCCGTCAAACTGCCCGTGGACGCTGTCGTATTTCAGCAGCATCGCCAGATGCTTGGGGTCTGCTAGGTCGTTGATAGCCACGACCTCGTATTTCGAGGGGCGCTGCGCTAACACGCGAAACACGAGCCGGCCGATTCGACCAAAACCGTTGATCCCAACGCGAATTGCCATGACTGGACTCCTGGTTCACTAGGCGCATGCGCGAGAAAGGTTTGCATGCTCTGTCAATGCTTGCTGACTCTTCTCCCGCGGAGCAAACTTGCTAGTGTCGCCGTGACTTCGATTTAGACGGATCAAGGTCCGTGACACGAACACAGAGGTTCTCTCTTCCCTGTGCGGCATCCTCCCGACCAATTTAGCAGATCAGAGCGACTTTTGCACGGATTCGCAAGAGTTTGGGTCCGAGCCGCCCTGGGGTGCTCGCTGATCGCCGCACTCAAGTACTTGTGCTGTGGCAGCAATCCACTCGCCATGAGCGGTTCCACAAGGCCTTGTCCCGTCCAATGATGCGCTTACATCAAGTATTGACGATACAGCAATAACAAGCATTCCGGGGGTTAAACCAGTAGTAATGCCGAAATCCGGTGCCGGCAAAAAAGAAGCCCCTGTGATCGATCTTAGGGGATTGCTTCGTCAGTCGGGCACTCTCTGGGTTCACTTCGTGGTCGGGCGTATTTGGTCGCTCACTTTCGGCTTGGCCCCTTTGATCGCTTTTGCCTGTTCTGCTGCAAGATCTCGGGCCACAAACGGCCTGAGAATCTCCGAGAGGTATTCCGACAGCATCACGTCGCGGTAGCGCGCACACGATGCGAGCACTCTTGACGATCTCGCGGTCAATTTTGACTTGCTCGTCATTCCTCGGCGTTTTACGGGCCATCATGGACTCCATTGTTGTCGTTTGAACGCTCCTTGTAATTGCCGCAGCCACCGTCTCACTCCCCACTTGTAGATGACCTGTCAATTCTGTCAAGCAGGAACCCTGTACGTTTCTATTGTACTTGCACGATACGATTCGGTCAACCGAGTGACCAGTTGACTGAATGACCAGATCACACTATACTCCGCAGCAGAGCGGTCAGACTTCCGAAACGCCATCCACCGTTGAGTAGTTCAAGGGCGCCAACCACTTAGGAGCCAACAATGATCATCCGATTCAATGACCCCCAGACTGCTGACGACGTGCGCCGGATTCTCTTCCATGCTCTTAGTGAATGCCTGCGCGAAATCGCCTGCGTCGACGATTGCGGCGAGGACGGGATTCAGATCCAGTGGAGCGACGCTGGCGACGAAGTTGACGACGGCCGCGTGATCTTCGTGACGCAAGAGGAATTCTATAGGCGCCGTCAGTCGCCCCACGCCGGGCCCGCGATCTCGGATAACTAATCTTGGACCTACCCTAATCGGATGCACTGGCCCTCGTCGCTCAGGTAATGCTGCCCTTCGCGTGGTTGTACGATCCGTGGGACTGCACGGAGTGTGATCGGCGGGCACGGCGAAAGCTAGTCAAGCGTGGCTTCGATGAGTGAACCGCATGACTCGATACTTCGCGCACGTCAGCCGTAGGCCAAGATTGGTACGGCTGTCATTAGTTGGTGCTGACAATTGGCAAGATACAGTCAACTCTTGCATAGCTACGACAATGGCTGCGAGATGAAACGGGGAGAACCTTATCGCCCAAAAACAACGCGCACACATATTGCTGTAGGCTGGTGCGAGATCTTATAAGGCCTGCACGTGCGGGCTAAAGCCGAATCACCCTGGATGTCGATTTTTCACCTCTTTTCGAGTGCCAGACGCTTGCCATTATGCTTTTCTTAGCCGTTTTGATTTGCTTATTTCACTCGTATATAAGGATACTTCGCAGAAGCCGAATTAGTAGTTGACAATCTATGGTCAAGCACTTAGTTTTTAGCGCGGGTCTCAGTTCTACCATCGCAGAACGACAAAAAGGGGTATGCCAGTGGATGTCGGCCTGGTTGCCCGTCTGGGTGTTCGTCAAGTCTCCTCGATTCTTCGCGAAGAGATCTACCTAAGCACAGAGATCGATGTGACACGACCGAGCGAGATTCGCGCATCCGTCACAAACCGCTGCAATTACAAGTGCCTGCAGTGCGCGTGCTGGCGCGTACGAAGCTTCTTCGGAGATGTCGATCGATCAGTGGAAGAAGGGCCTCGAAAGTATCAAAGAGTTTATAGGTCCCTACAGGGTCCAATTCGTCGGCGGAGAACCTTTCGTGAAGAGAGGTTTCTTGGATCTCCTCGAATTCTGCCACGAGCAGTCAATCGATTTCGGTGTGATCACCAACGGTTCTGCTTTCGCAAGCGATCGGGTCGTTCGCCGATTCGTAGCGGCGCGGCCCCTCAAGGTAGACATCTCGGTCGATGGGCCAACCGCCGAGATCCACGACCGGCTCCGAGGCGTGTCAGGATCTCTGTTGTCCATTACTGCTGGTATTCATAAGCTCCTCGACATAGGTCGCGAACTCGGCGTGCAATTCCCCATCCGAATCAAGCCGACCTTGAATTCTGTGAACTTCCGCGCCATGCCGGACCTTGTGACCTGGGCCGTTGAACAGGGAGCGACAACGATTGACATCCAACCCATGCCGCGAATGGACAGACGAAACAAAACAAGAGTTGTGGCTCTCAGAGGCGGACCTCGGAGACCTGGAGCAGGTAATCCTGGAGTTGCTCAGTTTGAAAGCCGCGGGAGCACCTCTTGAGAACTTCAGAGCACAGCTTACGTGGGATGCCGAACCATTTTCGACGGCTGAAAGTAGCCCCGGAAGTCTCCACATGCCGGATAGGCTTAAAACTCTTCTCGATTAGCCCTGAGGGTATCGTTAAGACTTGCGGTGAGTTCAAGGCCGTGGGTGATTTAACGCGTCAGTCAGCCCGCGAGATCTGGACCGGGGAAATTGCACAGGACGTTCGGCGGGGGACGGTTGCGTGCCGCAATGGCTGTCCATACGGCTGCTTTTCAACCAAGCCAATTGTCTACACGATCAAGCGAGGGTTGATGCTCTTCGGCAACCGGCAGAACCGCTCAGCTGATCACCAGGCTCACCATATAACCTCAGGCTCGAACAACAGCAACATATTGACTCATGCCACGAACAAAATGCAGGAGATATCTTAGGAGATCCTGGTTATCCGCACTGGCCGTCCAGCTAGAGATCATTCCCTGAGCAAGCACCGGTTGTTTCGCTGAATCCACGTCTCAGACCTCGAGTTTGGATGGCCATGGCGAAAGCTGTGGCTGTGCGGGCTCGCTTCTCTTTAGCTATCAGAGAGATGCTGGGGGGCGATTTCGTGCATTTCGTGCAGGGTGCTGGTTGGGAATCGTGCATTGGGTTGAAAAAAGGCCAATTGGCCGGCGATCCAGGTGGTGTCCCCAATGGCCGGGCTCTTCAACGGAGATGAGACTCCGAGGCATTGATCCTCTTCGACAGGCAGCCGAGGGTGCCGCAGAGGGGACGGTGATCCAGTCGGAACCCAATAGGCTCGAAAACGTGACCGTAGTAGTCCTGGAGTTCCTTCTCTAGGTTAAGGCCGATCCTAGCAAACGCTCTGGAACCAAAGTGCTTCGAGCGGCTGGTAGCGTGTCCCTTTTCCGATTCGGCCCCAGCTCAATTCGGGGCGATTATGACCGAGCAGGATTGAACGGCTGTGCAAATTCTCATACCTATAGCTTTACTGCTGTGGATTCCCGTCTCTATCAGCCTGATGGCGTTGCTGCCCGCTCGTCGCGCGGTGGTAGTCAGCATCATCGGCGCTTGGCTCCTCGTGCCGCCAGCTTCGATTCCAATATCTGGACTTCCCGACTACGACAAGATGATGGCGAGCACGGTGGGGATTTTGCTCGGAACATTGGTTTTCCAGCCGAGTCGCCTGCTGGAACTGCGCTTACGCTGGTTCGATCTGCCGATGCTTGTCTGGTGCACCGCCCCGTTTATTTCCTCGATGCAAAATGGCCTCGGACCATATGACGGCCTTTCTGAATCGGTTCGCTGCGTCGTTCGCTGGGCCCTTCCTTACTTCATGGGCAGGCTCCATCTGGGTGATCTCGAAGGTCTTCGCGAGTTGGCAGTCGGCATCGTCGTCGGTGGCATCATCTATGTTCCGGCAATCCTTCTAGAGATGAGATTGAGTCCGTTCATGAAGGGTATAGTGTACGGAATCTACCAGTGGGAAGGGACCCGATTGGGCGGTTTTCGTCCCTTTGTGTTCCTCACCACCGGTCTGGAACTGGGGATGTGGATGACGGCCGCCTGCTTGACTTCGGTATGGCTCTGGTGCTGTGGAGCACTGAAGCGTATCTGGATTTTGCCTTTTGGAACTGTGTTTCTGCCCATTTTACTTGTGGTCACAGTGCTCTGCCGAGCAAGCGGTGCGGTCACCTTGTTGCTCGGCGGCCTGTTCGTTCTTTGGGCGTGCACGCGGTTTAACTCCAGGCTGCTCTTCTACGCTCTGCTGCTGGTAGCTCCGACCTACTACTGTCTGCGCATCCCCAACTTGTGGACGGGGGATAATCTTGTAAGCGCTGTCGAGAAACTCGATGCAGATCGTGCCCAATCGTTGGGATTCCGGTTTGGATGTGAAAACATTCTCATTGAAAGAGCCATACAGCATCCGTTGTGGGGATGGGGCGGGTGGGGACGGAGCAACCTCAAGGATGCTTATGGAAGAGACCTGGCTGCGACGGATTCGATATGGATCATCTATTTTGGATGGTATGGATGTTTTGGCCTGTTCACCTGGACGCTCGCCATGCTCTTGCCTCCCTGGTTGTTCTTGGGTCGATATCCCGTGGCAGAGTGGAAGACCGCCGCCGTCGGCCCTGCGGCGGTCGTCGCGGCGCCGCTTGGCCTGTATGTGGTCGATTGCTTGTTGAACGGCTTCATTAACCTGGTATATGTCGTGGCTGGCGGGGGATTGATATGCGCCGTACCGAGGGTTTCCAGGCGATTCCCGTCGATCCGTGATTCCATCGAACCCAAGCGGCTCCCTGGGTCGTCCAGGTCGAGTTTGAGCCAAGGACAAGTCGCAGACCCGACCATGCTGCCTGAGGTGTCTGTCGATTCTACTGCAGCGCCACTGCCCATTCGCCTGACGCCCCAGGCGCAGCTAGCCCAGCGTTATCGGGAGCTTGCTAGAACTCTGAAGAACCAGGGTGAAGGCGCCTTAGCCAAATCCGCTTGGATGCACGCCCTGGGTCTGCTGACCGAGGTCGCATCCAGCTATCCCGAGCTTCCCGAAGCACAGAAGTGCCGCTGGGACTGTGCCAACGACATTGCCTGGTTCCTGATCAACGAACCCGATTGCGCCGTGGGCGATCCACAACTAGCGGTCCGCCTGGCGACTCAGGCCACGCAGGCAGATCCTGAAGCTGCCTCGTACTGGAATACCCTGGGCGCCGCCCATCATCGGGCCGGCAACGAGGCGGATGCCATCACGGCCTTGGAACGGTCTGTCGCCTTGACGGCGGGTGGCACCGGCTTTGATCATGTATTCCTGGCCTTGGCGCATGCACAGCTCGGTCATCCCGAGCAAGCGCGACAGTGGAAGAATCAAGCAGATCTCTGGATGGAACAGCACGACGCCCACCGTCCAGAACTAGCCCGTCTGCATGCACAAGTGCGCCAGCTCCAATGCTGAGCTGCCAAAGCTCTACCGCAGAGCGGTTTTCTGGGGTGTCCAACGGGGCCAAGTCAGCCAGACCGGAGCACGGACACCTTCCCTATCGCCGCCTCATTGGCGGCAGTTCGGGTTCCAACTCCACACTTCCATCGGCCAGGCGGATCGCCACACCCCAGCGCTGACAAGTGTAACCAGAAGGCAATCCCTCTCCACCCCTGCTCGACTCTTCGACCACCTAACGACCAGGTTCGGAGCCGTTGAGTGCCGCTGTGAGCTCTTCGGGACTGCAGACGTTGGCGATGATGTCGTTGCCTCTGATGATCCGAAGTACACTATTGGACACGGTTGCCTCTCATTGGGATGGCTGCCGATGAAGCCACTCTACCACAGGGGGAGTTCTAATGCTCGAACCCACACTGACCGTGAAGAGCAACAGCTATTTTGCTCACATCAGCGAGAAAGGGCCGGCGAAGTATGGGCTGACTCCCGGGTCGATCGGCGTTCTCGAATCGCCAGACAATCACATGCCGATTGGCGAAGCATCATGCCGGACTTGGAATGAAAAAGGGCTCGCGGTGTGGACGCTGCGGGTCGGTAAGGAACAGATTCCAGGCCGGTGGGTGATTGTTGATCGGGAGTTTCGGCCAGCGGAATGAACGCGGCCGTGCTTTCCCCGCCGCCGGTTACCCGCCTCTGGTCGCACGCCCAGTACAGCTTCGGCGTGGCCAGAAACTTTCAGAGTGTGCGGCGGAGGTCATGGAGAAGGTCATCTCGAAGTGGTACGCGGACGGGCTCGGATGGGCCGAGACGCCCGAATCCGCTACTCGACTGTCGGCGTCGTCCCATCGGCCAACTCGGCCGATCCGTCGTCGGGCAGGCTCTGGAGATAGGTCCCGACCAGGGCGTCCTCGGTCGGCGGTGGTGCCCCGCGCTCGCGGCGATAGATCTCCGTGGCCAGCATGATGACCAGATCGCGATACGCTCTGCGGTCGACAATAGTCCGCCAGTCCCCGGCTCGAACCGGTGGCAGCCATTCATCATATCCTCGGAGCAGTTGCAGCCTGGCGTCGACGGTCGCGACCAGCCAGCCGGCCACCCCTTGTGGGGGCAGCGCGGGCTCCGGCCGGTGCCTCCGTACCGACGGGATAGACCGGAATGAGGTCCTTGCCCTTGGTGATCGGGTTCGTTGAGGTCAGATAAGTGAACACCGCCAAGACGGCCGGTTCCCGCAGCTGGCGCCCGTGGGCTTCCACGTGCGCCAGGTAGTTGGCACAGAGCAGCCGCAGGACGCGCCGGCTGCGTTCGGGCTCGCGCAGGAGAAACCGTCGCGCGGCCTCGAGTTGACCCACCATGTCGGGCGAGAGCGACATATCGCCGAGTCGAAGTGCCCATTCCTCCTCGATCGCCTGCTGGGCAGAAGGCGGTATCGGCTGCTCCAGCGCGCCCATGAGTTCGAGATACCCATACTTCACCGCAAAGAGATCCCACTCCGGCTTTGGCTCGTTCTCGAGCACGACTTCCAGCGCCGTGCGAAGTTGGGAGATCGTGGTCCTCGGCCCCGTCGCCCAGTCGGTGAGCCGTCGCGGCAGGGCGCGGCTCGCGTCCCTGGCTTGCTGACGCTGGAGCGTGCTTCCCCGCCGCCTGAGGTGGGTGATCGTGCGGAGCACCGCGCGATAACAGACCCAGGCGCCCGCGGTGTCGCCGCTCTCTTGTCGCCGGCTCGCCTCGAGGAGGGCCAGCGTGCTCCAGCCGACGTGAAAAGACCGGTAGTCCGTGGGTTCTCCGGCCGGGTTCGCAGCGTCGGCTTGTTCCGCCCCCTGCAGAAACAGCTCGAACGCCTCGCGATTCTCCCCGGCCCACTCCCGCAACCTCGGATCTGCGCGGCATAATACCTCCATTGTCACAAGGCCCCGGCCGCGATGGGCGGTCGGGGGCGTTCAGTTTATAATTAAGAACTACATGATCACGTTGGTTTTCAGGAATGTGTTGGGTCATTCCGGGTTTGCAATGAGCTTTCGCAATCGTCGTCGCTCTTTGCCGTCGGCCCAAATTATCCACGGGCCTCCCGGCTGGACTCGTCGAGCACGAACTTCTCCGCGGAGTGCCCACTCACGAAGCCGATCGTATGAAGTCCCGAGCTCTTCAGCGAGGTCAGGCAACCACCATTCGCCGCTCTCGATCTGTTCTCGGCCGATCGCGCCCCCGGTTAGTCCGCGGCGGGATAAGAGCTGACGCACCGAAGTTGACGTATAGCCCTTCTGAGTTCTGGGCGTGCGGTATCCCTCGCGAGTGAGCTGGATCGCCAACTCCTTGATCGTCAGGCCATCCCGACGCAACTGGACGATCCGATCCATCATTCGATCGTATTCCCCAAGAGACTCGTACCGTGAAACCGGCCTGACGATCTCATGACGCGTGGTCTGGCCACCTCGCCACGTGATCGTAACTTCAGCGCGTTCGGTATTGGCGCGAACATTGACCACAATGCGCTCGGTGAGAAGCCGTATGATCTCCTTGCGATCCCTCGCGGTTGTCTCGGAAGCGTGCCAGAGTGCCGGAATGTCGGCGGAGACCGCCAGGATCCGGCTGCGTTCCTCCTCTGTGAGCCGAGGTGCTTGTTCATTTAAGAATCGATCATATTCTTCTCTCAAATCGCGTTGTGCACGCAGCGCCGCCTCCCACTGCTGCTCCAAGCTCCGCGCGACCAGGCGATTTTCAGGCTCGACGGCTTGGTACTGGCGTTCGGCACGCTGGACGTCATAGGAGGCACGCTCGAGTCGCTGTTCCCAGTGTCGGTTGAGGCGTTGGCGTTCCCGTTGAACATCCTCGATCGCCTTCAGGCTCAACTCCAGGGCTGCCGGCTCCAAGGCGAGAAGGACCTGTTTTGTCACCAGGTCATCAATGGCCGCCGATGCTAGTCCGCGGCAATCGGCGATCTCGAGCTTCCTCCGCATACAGTCGTAGTACGCTGTCGACTTACTTCGATAGGACGCGTGCATGCGCCGACCACAGGAACCGCAAACCAAAATGCCTGTCAGCAGCGCCTTTCCTTCACGAGGTGCCCCGACCGAGCCGGGCTGGAAGCGATTCTGTCGCAGTCGCTCTTGGTTGGCCAGGTAATGATCCCATGTGATATAAGCTGGAAGCTGATCTGTTTGAAGGACCCTCCATTCCGACATCGGCACCTCACGAATCTTGACCTTGCTTCCATTTGAAGCCGCTCGTTTGTGATCGACGCGGCGACGCCCGTAGGAATAGGCTCCGGCATAGATCGGGTGGTGGAGCATTCGAGCCAGCGTTCCCAGCGTGGGCGGCCGCCATTCCAGTTGGCCTCGCCGCGCGCCTGCGCTGCACGCGCATTCCCAGGCGGATCTTGTTCCGTACCAGATAGCGGTAGAGCCGCCCGAACGAACCCAGCTCATCGAACTTGTCGAAAACCAAGCGAACGGTCGATCTTGCCTGTTCGTCGGGATCGAGAACAACCTCGCCAGTGGGCAGCTTGAGGTACCCGCATGGCACGGTGAGGATCAACTCGCACCGTTGGGCCTTGTGAAGTTTGCCTCTTTCCAGGCGGTTGTGCATTGTGATCAACTCGTATTCACTCATGGTCCCCTTCAACCCCAGAAGAAGCCGGTCGTTGGGGTCCCGTGGGTCGTAGAGGCCGTCCTCGTCCGCCAGGACGGTTCCGAATATCGAACACATCTCCAATAGGTGCTGCCAGTCCTTGTTGGACCGGGCCAACCGGCTCATCTCGATCCCGACGATCAGGCCGACGTGCTCCATGGTAACTTCGGCCAGAATGCGGTGAAATCCGCTACGGTTCTCGGCCGTCTTGCCGCTGAGACCTTGGTCATCGTCGATGATCAGGACGCGGTCGCCGGGCCATCCCAGTGCGACCGGGTAGTTGAACATCGCGTACTGGCGTTCGCGCGATTCTCGGTGATCGAGGACTTGCTGGGGAGTGGATTGGCGGATGTAGACGATTGCCAGAAGACCAAGGTGCCAATCCGTGATCAAGCCAGGCCGGGCGCGACGCAAGGACGGGTTCATGCCTGGCACGAACGCGGGTTGTGGTATTGATGCGGGAGGTGGGCAGACGGTCTCACGAGCGATCATGCGTCACCTCCTTCACGTCCGGAGGCTTCGCCAGCTGCTGGGCGGCAACACGGGTCAGCGCGCTCAGAATCTGTTCTCGTTGCTCGACGGCAAGAGTCATCCATATCCGCCGAGGATTCAGTTGCCGAACTTATTTTGCTGCGGCGCGGGGGGGACAACGGCGGCTTCGAGATTGACGCATAAGAAACCTCCTTGCTGAGTGTTCCGCCGGCGCTCCTTGTACCACTCCACCAATCGGAGAAGGGCCGGCAAACCAATGATAGGCTGAGCTGGCGGTATCTGGCCAGGTGTGACTAGATGAGTATTTTGTTTACAAGATCCGGATTCGCGGTAGACCACGAGAACTTCAACTGACCCGGCTCTCCCCAATTCCACCCCCGAATGGGGGTGAGCTTCTCCGACGCTCGCCGGAGATAGGTGAAGGCATTCTGTTCGTCCGGAAGCCGGAATGCTCGGAACGCCGCGACATCGAACGGGTCGCCGATGTCCGGGAGGCCGTTCAGGCTGTTGAGCCACCAGATGGCGAAAGCCGTGGCGGCGACGGCGACGCAGGCCGCCAGGACGACGACCACCCGCAGTAGTTGGCGGAGCCGCTTGCGCAGCAATTCAACCGCCTTCGAGGGCTTGCCGCTCACCGTCACACGGCTTTCGGATGGGGTCGGCATGATAGCGTCGTCTCCAGGCGAATCAAGATCCGCAGCCGGACTTTCAGGCCACCCTAACCATAGCGCGAGGTTCTTGCAATGACATTTGTCAGAGAAGAGGAAAACGGGAACAACGGCCATCATGCAGGTGGCAGGATCGACTCGGGCAGCCGGGCTGGGCAAGTTGATTCTCCCCGCGCATCCTGGGAACGCGGGAATCCCCTCGGAGGCTGCATGCCAACGGAGGGGGCTGATTTCGGGATTCGCCCTCTGCGAAGAAAGGCCCAGCCGGACCGACAGAAGCCCCGCCTGGCCCGCAGCGGTTTGCCTGGTGACCTAATCGCAGCCAATCGGTAAACCGCTCCGTGCATTCTTTGCACAGATCGAGCCGTTCGGGACACTGGCGAAGCATGGCACTGGCCCAAGCGTCAATTACACTGCCATGCTCCAGGATCACGGCTCCACAGCGATCGCAAAAAACGGTCGTCTCGCGCATTGCCTCTTTCCAATCCTCTACCGGCCTTCACTCGATTCTGTAAGGCTGGGAAGCTGGGATTGGATCAACTAGGATAGTGGGAGACTCAATCCATGCGTGAACTAATCTCAGTCCCGACAGGTCGGGAAGAGTATGCACCTATGACATCGCTCGTTCAGTCTCTCGCCTTGGCTGCGTGCGGGCAGAATAGGGCCGTGTTTCGAAGCGCCGGAAAATCTCGCTTTGCGCCCTGTCGCCAAGGCTTGGCCGTGGCGAGTTCTGTGCCAGTTGCGGGCCGTTGAAGTCGGCCTACAGGCTTGCAACAGTTCAGGGTTTGACAGGCTCCTCTCGGGCCGTGCGAACCCACTGAGTCGGCTTGCTGCTGAACATCGCCGGGAGCTTCCAGACCGCGTAAACGGGTAGGTAAAGTAAGCTCAACAAATAGCTCCAAGAAAGCTGAAATACGAAGAACGGGCAGAGCGAGTGAACCATCAAGGCCAGGCTCATGACGAAACTTGACCCGATCAGAAACGCGGATAGCCAGCTTGAGTGATGAGTTCCAAACAAGACGACAAGGTTGGCCGCGACGACGCAACAATAATAAAGGATGATCTGTACCATGGGAGGCATGGTCAGTTCGAGAACCGAGGCTATCTTGTTCGTCAGCTTCAAATGTGCGGATCGAAGCAGACGCACCAGAACCCGCCGGCTGAGCTCGCGGCGGCCGAACTCCCAGCGCCGCCGTTGTGAGACGGCCGCCTTGCCACCCTGCCCCAGCATGATAGCCGCTACCCGAACATCAGGCCGAAAAGCGATCTTTCCTCCGGTGATCCGCACGTTCCAGGAGTATTCCATGTCTTCAACGAGGCCAAAACTCCTCCACGGCACCTGTTGGAGGCTACGAGTGGAGAAGCACATGCCGTTACCTCGAAGCCCGCGCTCAGCCCGAGGGCGGATTGACCCAGGGGAGTCACGCCGTTGAACAAGCAAAACGCGTAGGCCATCAGCCGGGTCCGCCACGAGGTATCCGGATTGGCGACGGTATAGAAACATTGAATCCAGTCTTCACCAGATTCGATCGAGCCGGCAAAAGCCAGGAGCAGGTCGGCGCTGACGGTCGTGTCGGCGTCGATGACGACGAGCGCATCAAGTTGAGCAAAGCGTCCCGACATCTGAATTTGGTCGATCAAGAACTTGATTGCGTGCCCCTTGCTTTTCTGCTCCGGATCCTGTCGTTCGACGACTGTGGCTCCCTGTTGGCGTGCGATCGAGGCGGTCTGGTCCGAGCAGTTGTCGGCGATGACGAGCACCTCGAAGAGGCTTTCGGGATATTCGAGCGAGCGGCAGCTTTGGACGGTCGCTGCGATTCCCGATTCCTCGTCGTGGGCTGGGATCACAATCAGGAACCGTGTGCGCGGAGCGTTCGGCTTCGGGAACGGCCCGCGGCAGACAAATCGCCCCAATGGCCGTTAACAGGATCAGTCCGAAATACGGTAGGAGCAGCAGGTTGATGCCGACCACGATCACTTCGAGCCAGAACGTCAAAACCATGAAAATCCAATCTTGCAGAGCAAGTCGTCACGACCAGCAAGGCTCCCCCGCGGAGAGATCACCGGGGAACCTGAAGGGCGTGTGGGAGGTTGATCAGGATGGCGCTGGTCGCCGGATCCCCTGGTGTTGACCAAACCTCGATTGTGGCCGCGATGAAGGGTGCGACGGTTTGACCGGCTCCTGCTAGTGTATCAAGCCGTGAAGAGCCGGAACACACGAGGGATTGAGGCATCAAGACTCCAAGATGACGGCCAGCGGTCTTTCGGCTGGTCGTAAAGGGGGTGACAGATGAACTACAGCGCTCTCATGTGGGCAAGCCATATTCCATCAATACCTTTTTCAAATGGTCGATTATATGCTTCTCGGTGCAATTCGCCCGCGCGAACGCGAACCCCGCGGCCCCGAGCTGGTCGGCTCGCCTGGTATCGTTCCAGAGATCGTGAATCTGCTTAGCCATCGCGTCAGGGTCTCCCGCCGGTACCAGCAGGCCGTTGACGCCGTCATGTACGTAGTCAGAGATCCCCAGAGAATTGGTGATTACCATCGCTTTTTTCAGATACATCGCCGACACCATGGTGACATGGCCGCAATTCACGTCCTCGCCGGTAAGAGGAATCACAGTGAACCGGGAAAACTTCAGGATGTTGTTAGCCCTGCCGGCGGGAATGAGGTAGTGCAGCCGGACGTTGGGAGGCACCCTCAAACCCGCGGTGTTTTCGGGACGGAGCACTGCGACCAGCGGGATCTCGGGAAGGCTCTCCATGGCGGCGAACAAGCACCGATAATCACGTGCGTTCCCACCCAGCGTGCAAATGTAGTCGGGCGGCTCGACGGGTGTGTCCGGAGGATCGACCACGGGGCATCCCACGCCCCAGAGCACCACATCGATCCGCCGCGGGTCGATTCCAAAATACTCCGCGTAGAGCGACCGCTCCACTGTCGAATAAACGATGAACCGGTCGACGCTCGAGAAAGCCCAGGACATGACGTGACGGTGCGGCCCATACGGCAGTGCTGTGAAGTTGAAGCCCCAGGCCACGTGCGGGACTCGCAGTCCCCGAAGCCTGCGCCGACGACAGCGACCCGGGATGTCACCCTCCCGTCATGAGAGATAACCAGAGCCGCCTTTCGGCGTCGGGCAAACTGGACCAATTCCCAGCACGACCGCCACGAACTCAAGGCGGGCCGAGTAATCTTTCGCTCAAGCCAGTTTTGTGGCTTGCCACCGTAAAACTTCCAGCGGACCCGGTCGAAGATCGGGGCAAACCATCGCCACGAGGGCTCGAACCCGAGCACAGTGCAAACGATCCACGGTTGGCCTGTTTCGGCCAGTGTGGGATTGGCTGCTTGTTCACCACGCAACTTGCTCATACAAGGCCATTTCCGTTACCTCCAGGGTGGTAATCAACCCCGAGAACATCGCCACTCACCCGGACCGGGGAGATCCCGCGCTTCCCTCAGCCGGGATACGTTCCAGATGCCAGGGAATAGCTCGCCAACCAGCGATCGTCCTCAGGGGTCGCGCCCAACCAGTGGTCGATCAGCTCATCCCAGCGAACAAGGCATTGGAACTGCTGCCATGCCTCCTTGGTGGCCACCGACATCCGTCGATAGAGCACGGGATCGTCGAGGACTTTTCCATGGCGTCTGCATAGGCGTCCGGGCGCTTCTCGGGAAGGAGCATCGCAGCCTGCTCGCTGATGATGCCCCGAACATCGGGTGGTTTGAACAGATCACCGGGGTCCCGGTTGCAATTGCTTCGTAGAACACGCAAGGAAGTCCTTCAGGGTAGAGGTGATGGCTTGGCACAACCACCAGGTCAGACGACCTCATGGCTTCGATCACCCTGCTATTGGGCTGAAGACCTTCAAAATGTACGCAGTCCGCCACGCCCGCGTCACGAGCCTTTTCGAGAAAAGTGATCAACGTCGCCTTTGCCGATAAGCTTAAGCTCGACATCGCGCCCTGCGCCGTTTCAATGTGGCAACGGCTTCGATGGCGTCGCTTACTCCTTTTAGCTCGTTGAGCACCCCGACGTAAACGAGTCGCCAGGGCGATCGCTCGACTGGTCTGGACTTCGGTTCGTACATTTCGGGCACCGTGGTCTGGACCCAGTCCCAGGGCACGATCTTCCTCGGATCAACTCCAATCCTCTCCAAATCTCTACAGGCTTTGATGTTGTGGTTCGAGACCCAACGAATTTTCGGACTGTTCAAGAGCTTCCAGACGACGACACCGAAGATGATGCCTGATGGTCCGCGCCAGTGCCTGGATCGGCGAGAGTCCGATCGTGCTGAGCGTGAACGAATCGGCGAAGCACGGCAGAACATCCAGACTGCGGCTGATCGCCCAGGCTAGCACCTCCGTCGAGGGCCAGTTGACGATCAGGTGAGTCGGTTGAAAAGCCTGGAATCTGCGCGATGATTGGCCCGAATGTGTAATCGCCCGCCGATAGCCCGGCCCCCATCGCCCGCACGCCATCCTTCATTACTTCATCGTAGCGCTCATTTCCGCAGCAAAAAAGAACACCGATCTTGCCATACTTGCGGCCGATCTCCGCGGTTTTTTCGACGGAGTCGCGCTGACTGTGGTATGTTTCGGGTCCCCCCGATGCCAGCCTGGTGTAACCTTCTCGATAATCTCCCGCGAACTGAATCAGAGTACGCGGTACCGCGGCGACCGCGGACCGTCTCTATATTCACTCATGCTTTCTGGTCTCGATTTACTGATCTTTGAGGCAGTGAAACCGCACTGCCAGCAGTCTGCCGCCCGAGTCCGCCGAACAGGCTTGCCCCCCGATGAAAACGCCAGCCTCGAGGAACGCGTCTGATTCTCTCACTTCAAGCGTCAGATTTCCACACCGGACGGATGCTCCTCCTCACCAGTGCGGGAAACCGTTACTCGACATGCGCGGCGGGTTTTCCACCAGCCCGCGTCGAGCAGGGTCCTCCCTTCGGTGGCTAAAGATCCATGCGACCGAATCCCGTCCTGGCCCAGAGCCCCGTGTCATCAAGCCACCCACATCGTGTTACCTAGCTGGGCTTTCGGGGATACCAAAACAGTACTGTCTCAGTTCAGCTTCCGAACGAGAGTGCCGGGAGAATTCGATAATTGTTCGTTTGCTGCCGATGATCTTGTACCAGTTACAGGACCGGCAGAAATCTCGGTCAAGGCCTCGACAAAGCGGTCGATTTGCTCCGGCGTGGTGAATGGTCCCGGGCTGAGCCGGAGCGTTCCATCGGGAAAGATGCGCAGCTCCGCGATGGACGTAGAGCGCACAGTGAAGTCCCGGACGGACGGCGATTTCGAAGCTGACATCGAGAATCGAGCCCAGGTCCTGGGGCGTGAGGCCCGCGGGGACAAGCAGCGAGAGAGCTCCAACGTGGGTTGCCGGATCCCACCGCCCGGCGACCCGCCAGGCGTCTGTCGTCTGCGTCCAGTCCGCGACCTGCTCTAGCAACCTCACCTCGTGGTTCCGCAAGTTTTCGGGGCCACGTTCCGCCGACCCAGTCGATCCCGGCGGCCAGCCCGAGTCGCCCAGCACATTGGGCGAGCCGCCTTCCAGCAAGTAGGGCATCTGAGACGGTTGGGTCTCACTCGACGAATCGCCGCCGGTTCCCCCCTCCCGCCAGGGACGAATCTTGCCGTCAGTTCTTCGGTCCCGCATACAGTGCTGCCGGTGCCGGTCGGTCCATAGAG
>CAVXCB010000050.1:0-37561 GCA_963760085.1 uncultured Planctomycetaceae bacterium | reverse complement strand
GACCTGATGGGTAGGAGAAATAAGCGAGGACATTCATTCCCGTCCGAGGGAACCCACTGATCTCGATCTCGGCCGCGATTCGGGACAGCCAATCCACGATCCGCGGGTCAGAGGCTGCTTCATGTTCGCGGATCCACTCCAGCAGGCTTTGGGTGGCGGCTGGGCTTTAAGCGCGTCAGGAAAATGCCGTTTCCACTCTCCCCGACATCCATACGCCAGACTGAGCTCTTCCAGAGACCCGAGACCGGAATACTATGGTAATCCACACCGCTCGCGTCGATGCAGTGGCGACACTTGAGCCATCCCGCGAAGCGATCCCAACCCACGGGTGTCAATGCGTCAGGGAAGAACCTCTGCCACGACGGCGAGATCTTGTAAGTCCGGATCAACTCGCGTGCAGGATCCTCATCACATTCAATCAGAAACCACCAAATCGACGCGTCGGAGAGGTCATTTTGCTCTCGGCCCTCGGCAATCAACCAGCGAAAGAAACGAGCCCGCCCAGAGGGCAGATAGGCCAGGGGATAAGCCGTTTGCAGGTCGGGCCTCAGCTCATAAACTCGCCGTATCTTCGCCGACAGTCTCGCTTCGAATGCCTTGCGGATCGTCGTCCGAGCCGTTGCGGGAAGGTCGTACCGCGCAGGACCTCCTGCGAACAGAGCCACTGGCAGAATGCACCCTCGGGCCCTTCGGATAGGGCTCTCGAGAAGCTCTTTCGGAGCGATGGGTCCGTGCGCAAGAGATGAAGGATGTAGCTCGCGGCCGTCTCCGGCTTGGCCCCGACCTTGGCGGGCGGCCACTGCCCTGGTTCAAGTCCCGTTGACCAGCGACCCGCAACATCTCGCACCGATGCGTCGTCGTAGAGATCGAGTTCCAGGTCGCGGAGGACTCCGGGGTTGTCTCTTGAAAGCAACCACGAAAAGTACTCGGAGGAGCTGGGCTCATATTGCCGGGGGGAGTGTCGGGGTTGCGACGCGGTGCCTGAGCGAAGGGTGGAAGTAGGGATCTTCAAAGTAAGCGAGCCGGACGACCTCTTGGGCGGCCAGGTTCAGGTCGTCGCTGGGATCACCGATTTCTCTGGGAAAATTGCTCTGGTCTTGGATCAGGACGGCGTACGGGGTGTAGACGTTGCCAGCCCCGCCCGGCAGGCCTCCAGGCAGATGTTGATCTCGCCGAGGGCAGAAAGATAGCGCTCGTCGTAGCGTCCTAGCCTGGTGTACGTCGAGCGTGACATCAAGTGGCAGGCACTTGCAGACCCGAAACATTCTTGTAGGAATCGACATGCCCGAGAATCCCCCACCGAGCATCCGCCTCATTTTGGTGCACGTCGCCGTAAGAATCGAGGGTCACGGCAATGCCCGCGTGCTTGACCGCTCCGCTGGGATTGACGATCTTGGGACCAACGATCCCCACACCGGGACGCTGGGCCCATCTTAAGAGCTCCTCGAGCCAGTCTGGTGAGACGAACTGAAGGTCGTTTTGGAGAAAGACGAGATACCCCCCGCTCGCCACGGCAGCCCCGGCGTTGCGCCACCGCCAGGTCGGTGGAAGGCCGGTCGAACGAGACCAGTTCGACCGCTCCCGAGGCTTTCCACCGTTCGTACAAACCGAGCGTCTCCGCGTCGGTGCTGCCGTTGTCGACCAGAATGATCTCCTTGTTCGGATAACTGGTTTGGTCCAAGAGCCCGCGGACGCACCGCTCGATCCATCGCGGATTGTCCACGGTGGGAACCACTATGCTAACCAGCGGACACTCGGCAAGCGGCCAGTAAACCCGGAAGGTGCCGTTGGGCTGGAGCGTGGCATCACCACCGGCGATTCCCAGCCGAGCGAGGTGGGCCTGCAATGCGGCCCGGGCGTCTGCTGCGCCACGGCACACCGGACGCACATCGGCTCCTCCCTGATTGTGATACAAACATTTGGTGATTCGAACAACGCGATCGGAGCGGGAGGTAACTCGCAGTTTCAGATCCCATTCGGCGGCCTCTCCCATCCCCGGGTCGAATCCGCATGCCTGTTCCATCAGGTCACTCCGGATCAACGTGAGCCGGCCCATGTAGTCGTAGCCCAGGCTCATTTCGGGCGACCACGCGGGCTTGAAGATCGGCTGAAAGCCCGTCCGCCCGTCGGTGGCCAGGTGATCCTCATCACAGTAGATCAGGGCTGGCCGATCATCGGGGTGATCGTGCACGATCCGCGCGAACTCGTGAAGGGCGTCCGGTGACAGCGTGTCGCCGGCCCTCACCACCCCGCGTAAGCACACCCCGGGTCAGCGGCGGCCTCTTGAACCAACGCCGTCGAGGGTAACGACTCGACGTGAATCGACGTCCAGATGGGGTATGTCTGCCGCCTCAGGCTGCGCTCCGTCCGCGCAATGTCTTCCTGGGAGCATCCGGCCGTCGTGATCAAAAGCACGATTCGCGGCAACCCCTCGTGGTTCCTGGCCCAGCGGCGCTGCCGCGCCAGAGCGGCAAATCCCGGGCTGTTTTCCTCAATCCAGTTTTGATAGGCATCCGCCGAGGCCCACCCCAGACGACGGCGGACTTTTTTCCAGCCGCGGTGGAGCGTCTCTGCCAGGCCACTCCGGCGGTTCTCTTTCTGCCAGTGTCGAAAAGGACTCGAGAAGTCTCCGCTCAAGCGACGGCGGACCTTCTTCCAGCCGAGATGAACCGTCTTCGCCCATCCCCGCTTACGAAGCGAGCCGCGAAATTTGTGGCGGAGTCGGGCAATGCGACTCGCTTTCGCCAGTACCGGGTGATCCTTCCACGGCATCGATCAGTTCCTCAGCCAGAACGACCTGGGGACAGCAAGGGACAAATTGCCCAACCAACGATCTGGGCACCGCACGCGATCGCCAGCTTGCACGTGAGTCTGAGATAATTCCCGATCGTTTCACCCTCTGCCTCGCTCGCTTCGAATCTGATGGAGCCGCTCGAGCATCCTGCGGCCACATTGCTCCCGCGAGAAAGATTGAAGTGCTGAAAAGCGCGCCGCTTACCCAGCAATCGTGCCTCCTCGGGTTGCTCGAAGACCCAGCGCATTGCGTTTGCGGCCTGCGGGATCGATGGCTCGGCCCAGCGGTGGCCCTTGTCGTAAGGACCTACAGTCTCTTCGATTTCTGTGAGTTGGTAGTCGATCAGCAGGGAGTTGTTATCATCCATAAAGTCGAGGTTTCCCGAGTACTTTGTGGCGATGCACGGCTTGCCCAGCATCATTGCCTCGGCGAGGGTCGCGCCCAGGCCCTCACTGCGATGGAGTGAGATATAACAGTCGCACGCCGCGATCAGGCCGAACAGCTCTTCCTGGGCGAGCCACTGGTCGATCACGACGGCGCCCACTTGCTTCGCCTCTTTCTGAAGACGGTGGAACTCCACGGGGTGGCTTGCGCCGCGCGATACCTTGATGACCAATGAGACCTTCTCACCGCTCTGAAACGCCTGCTTGAACGCGGAGATCAATCCCAACGGATTCTTTCGTGCGAGGGTGCTGTTCAGGTCGAAGATGAAGAGGAAGACAAAGGAACCGGCCGGTACACCGTAGGTCGCCAGGTTCACTTGCCGGAGCGGACCGAGCTCGAACCCCAGAGGAATATGCCGAACGGGTACATCAAAGGTCCGGCGCAGGCTCTCAACGATGAAGCTGGACCCAGCCCAGAGTTCGTCAATGGACTTGGATGCCTGCTTCCAGTAGTCGGGAATGACGTCGGTCTCCCACCACCAGATCGCGATGCGATACACACCGCGCTCATCGCTAGCCCAGCCCGTTGATAGACGGTCGAGAGATGTGTTTCCGGCTGGACGAAGATGAGGGTCGTGTCGTAAATCTCGAGGCCAAGGAACTCGTCCCTCTTCTTGCTATGCGGGCTCATATCGAGAGATGCGTCCCTGCGGGAGGTTGACACGCCGGCGAGTTCTAGGGAGCGAGTGTAATCTGTAGCCGATTGCTGGAGGCCGTGTGGGAAGCAAAAATAAGCCAGAACGTTGACTCCCGGTCGAGGGTAATCGCCCTCGTGGACCTCAGCGTCGATGCGGTCGAGCCAGTCGATGATCCGCTGGTCGGTGGCTCCTTCATGCTCCCGGATCCAGGCGAGCAATTCACGCAGCGCGCCGAGATCCTGTCGCGCCTCGGGGAACCGTCGCTTCCAGTCCCCCCGGCATCCGTAGGCCAGACGAAACTCCTCGATGGGCGTAAGGCCGGAGTGAGCGCGATAATCCAGACCGTGTGCAGCGATGCCATGGCGAGACTCGAGCCAGCTCGCGAACCGCTCCCAACCCACAGGCGTGAGCGCGTCGGGGAAAAACTTTTGCCACCAGGCCGAGATCTTGTAGGATCGGATCAGCTCGCGTGCCGGATCCTCGTCGCATTCGATCAGGAACCACCAGATCTCCGGGTTGGAGAATTCATATTGCTCTCGCCCCTCGGAGATCAGCCAGCGAAAGAAGCGGGCCCGCCCGGAGGGCAGGTAGGCCAGGAGATAAGACCTTTGGAGATCGGGCCTCTGCTCGTAAACCTGCCGTATCCTCGCCGACGGTTTTGCTTCGAATGCCTTGCGGATCGTCGTTCGAGCCGTTGCGGGGAGGTCGTACCGCGTCAAGGCCTCCGGCGAACAGAGCCACTGGCAAAAAGCGCCTTGGGGCCCTCCGGAAAGGGCCTTGGGGAAAGACCCTCGCAGCGACGTGTCCGTGCGCAAAAGATGGAGGATGAAGCTCGCGGCCGTTTCCAGATCGGCACCGATCTTGGCGGGAGGCCATCGCCCAGGTCCAAGTCCCGTTGAGCACCGTCCCGCGACATCCCGCACGGATGCGTCGTCGTAGAGATCGAGTTCCCGCTGACGCAGAAATCCGAAATTGTCTGTTGAACGCAACCACGAGAAATACTCGGAGGAGTCGGGCTCTCCTGCCTGACGCAGAGACGGAGTCCCTACGCAGGATTTGAGCGACGGATGGAAGTAGGGGTCTTCGAAGTAGGCGAGCCGGACGACCTCCCTTGCGGCCAGGTCCAGGTCGTCGCTCGGGTCTCCAATTCCCCGGCGCAGTCGTGCTCTCGTCGTGGATCAGAACAGCATACGGCGTGTAGATATTACGAAGCCCAGCCCGACACGCCTCCAGGCAGATGCCGATATCGCTACAGACAAGGAGATAGCGCTCGTCATAGCGTCCTACCGTCGCGTACGTCGAGCGCGACATCAACTGGCAGGCCCCGAGCAGGCCCGATGTATTCTTATAGGAATCGACGTGCCCTAAAATGCCCCAGCAATCACCCACCTCTTTCTGGTACAGGTTCACGTAGGTAGTCAGGGTCACGGCAATTCCTGCTGCGTGATTGACCGTCCCGTTGGGATAGACCATCTTGGGCCCAACTACTCCCACATCGGGACGTTGAGCCCACCTCATGAGTTCCTCGAGCCAGTCTGCTGAGACAAACTCGATATCGTTGTTGAGAAAGAGGAGGTACTGCCCACTTGCCACGGCAGCCCCTGCGTTGCACGCCGCCGAATAGTTGAAAGGCCGATCGAACGGGACGAGCTTGACCACTCCCGAGGCCTTCCACTGGTCGTAGAGAGCGAGCGTCTCGGCATCGGTGCTGCCGTTGTCGACAAGGATGATCTCCTTGTTCGGATAGCTTGTTTCGTCGACGAGCCCGCGGACGCACCGTTCGATCCGTCGCGGATTGTCCACGGTGGGAACCACTATGCTGACCAGCGGATACTCGGCAAGCGGCCAGTAAACCCGGAAGGTGCCGTTGAGCTGGAGCGTGGCATCCCCACCCTCGATGCCCAGTCGAACAAGGTGGGCCTTCAATGCGGCACGTGCCTGTTCTCCCCCACGGCACACCGGACGTACGTCGGTATCGCTGCGATTGTGATACAGACACCTGGTGACCCGAATTACGCGATCGGAGAGGGCGGTAACTCGCAGTTTCAGATCCCATTCTGCGGCTTCTCCCATCCCCGAGTCGAATCCGCCAGCCTGCTCCATCAAATCACGCCGGATCAACGTCAGCCGGCCCATGTAGTCGTAGCCGAGGAGCATTTCGGGCGACCACGCGGGCTTGAAGATCGGCTGACTGCGCGTCCGCCCGTCGGCGGCCAGGTGATCTTCATCACAGTAGATCAGGCTTGGCCGATTATCGTGGTGATCGTGCACGATCCTGCGCAAACTCGTAAAGGGCGTCCGGTGACAGCGTGTCGCCGGCCCTCATCACCCCCGCGTAAGCACACCTCGAGTCGTCACAAGTTTCTTGAAGCGATTCCACCGAGCCGAGCGACGCGACGTGGATCGAACTCCAGAGAACATAAGTCTGCCGCCGCAGGCTACGCTCTGTCCGCGTGATGTCTTCCTGGGAACAGCTTGCCGTCGTGATCAAAAGCAGGATTCGCGGCAACCCCTCGTGGCTCCTGGCCCAGCGGCGCTGCCGCGCCAGAGCGGCAAATCCCGGGCTGTTTTCCTCAATCCAGTTTTGATAGGCATCCGCCGAGACCCACCCCAGACGACGGCGGACCTTTTTCCAGCCGCGGTGGAGCGTCTCTGCCAGGCCATTCCGCCGGTTCTCTTTCTGCCAGTGTCGAAAGGGACTCGAGAAGTCTCCGCTCAAGCGACGGCGGACCTTCTTCCAGCCGAGATGAACCGTCTTCGCCCATCCCCGCTTACGAAGCGAGCCGCGAAATTTGTGGCGGAGTCCGGCAATGCGACGCGCTTTCGCCAGTACCGGATGATACTTCCACGCCATTGATCAATTCCTGGACTGGAACAGCTTGATGGACAGCAAGTGACAATCCACCAGGGTGAACTTACAAAGGTCGGGCGTGGTGCCCGCCCAACGGCGCTGGGCGGCAAGAGCCGAAGCAGATGGGGTGTGATCCTCGACCCAATCCAGGTAGGAGTCCGCAATGTCCCGGCCTACTCGAAGGACGATCTTGACGGCCGCCCGGCGCAGCGACGATCGGAGTCCCCGGCGTTGCAGTGACGATCGAATTCGAGGTCCCACGGTCAGAAGTCGTTCAACTTTCTTGCGGATCTGAGACATGGCGAGGCTGGCTTCCCATCCGGGCCCGAATCCCGAGGCCACGGGGAGTCAAGAAAAGAAATCCAGAAAAGCTGAGGCAATGCGACTCAACACGGTTCATGGCTTCAATTCAGCGTTCCTTGGTAGATGGCTGCAACGAGAGGGTCATCGGAAAATCGAGGCAATCGACAGGCCAAAATTCGTTGCAAATAGGAGCATGCGACTGCCTGCTTTTATGATCAATAAGGAGGTAGACTTTGTTGCGGTACCTAGTAGTTCCAGTCTCGTGTACCACTCCACTCGATCACCGGCCGACTGCCTGATCTCCCAGTTTGCGAGGATTGATGCTCGAAGCGGCCTACTGCGCTGTCAGGCCGAGTAACTTCCTCACGGGATCGCGGATCGCTCGGTACAAGGAGATCGGCAGCAGGTTGTGCAGCTTTTGAAGTTCGGCCTCCTTGTAGACAACTTCGACCTCGCGGCGGTGCAGATCCTGAGCTCGCCTAAGGAGTGTCGCCGTTCCGTCAAAGAGGCTCAGATTTATGGGAGGCAAGTTTCCGTCCGAGGCAAGCGCCACGAGATAGGGAGCCTTCCCAATCCCGCGGGTCTTGGAGATGTTGCTGTAGTCGCCCTCATAGACGGTGACGCCACGATCACCTGCCTCCACGTCGTTGACCGATGCATAGAGGATCCGCTGATGCATTACCCGAACGTTGCGGAAATAGCGCGCCAATAGATCGCGGAATTCGGCCTCGTAAAGCTCTTTCACGTGGAACTCGTTTGTGATCTTCGGCTCCTCCGAGTAATAGCGTTTGTCAGGTGTCGAGATGATAAGCAGTCCATCGACCTTCATGACGCGGCGGAGCTCCCTCATCATCTCGTCATGCAAGTCGTGATGTTCGAGCGTCTCGAAGCTGACGGCCAGCTCGATTTCATTGTCTGCGACTGGTATAGCGTCGGCACGGCCCTGGAGGTATTTCAGGTTCGGCGCTTGGTACTTCTTGCTCGCGTGCTCGACGGCCTCGCTGGAGATATCGACCCCATAGACTCGCAGAGCTCTCCTGGCCAGGAGCGATGAACCGTATCCCTCTCCGCTTGCGATGTCGAGGACGACCTTGCCGTCGCACAGGTCGATGGCAAGCCCATAGCGATGGAGATGTTCAACCATGGTCTCGTTAGCGATCGTGGTGACCAGTCGCTCACCCGTGAAGGGAAGATCACCTGATTCGGCTGGCTTCGAGACGAGATCCATCATCGTGCCGACGGACAATTCATGCATGGAATGACCACCAATCGAAAGCGGCATTCAAGTCTCGCGAGCCGGGTGGCATTCTCTGGATCGAGCGACCTGCCTCGCGAAATCTTTAGTTGTATTGCTCATAGGTCAATTCGCGCTGCCGATAGAGACTTCCTTGACGCACTGCTGGTCGTTGAATGCCTCCCATTCGGAGCGGACCATGACAGAGCCAAAGTCGGGGGAAAGCGGGTGGGTTGCGCCTAGGTAGTCGCTCGGCGCGATGGTTAAGGCGGCCACACTGGGGATGCGATCGATGAATCGATCATGGGATTCGTTAAAAGCAATATCAAAAACATATCTACCTGGGACCAGGTTCGGGAGCGCGAAACGACATATAACGAGGCATTCACCAACAACATGAGCGACCGGGGACGGGCTCATGTATGTGGCCACGGCAAACAGCCGCTCGCCTCGCCAGTTATGAAAGGCGTAGAGACGATGGGCTTGTTTACCCGCCGTTTCACCTTTAGCGACACTTTGAGTTCCACGGCATCCCCAGGGGAGAAGACCGTTGTTGGATTGCCTGCGGAGTCGCACAGCGTGATCGACTGGAGCGTCGGTGATAAGGAGGGATCGCGGTTCGGGTGGCTTCGGAGGTCCACGCTGCTTCCCGTCTCGGGTTCGGCCACGTAGCACTTCATGACTTCCGCTGCTGGTCCATCCATTAACACCATTCCCTGTTGCAACAGGATGGCACGATCGCATAACTGCAAGACTGCATTCATATTGTGACTGACAAACAGGATTGTGCGACCCGAATGCCGGGCGACATCCTGCATCTTTCCCAGGCATTTCTGCTGGAACTGGGCGTCGCCGACGGCCAATACCTCGTCGACGACCAGGATCTCGGGATCGAGATTCGCAGCGACCGCGAAAGCCAGCCGGACGTACATGCCGCTGCTGTAACGTTTGACCGGCGTGTCGAGGAATTTCTCGACCCCCGCGAAATCGACGATCTCGTCAAATTTTTGCCTGATTTCCCGCCGCGACATGCCCAGGATACTGCCGTTGAGAAAGACGTTCTCGCGCCCGGTGAGTTCCGGATGGAAGCCGGTTCCGACCTCCAGCAAGCTGGAGACGCGCCCATGGATGTCGATCTCACCGGTCGTGGGCCAGGTGATTCGCGAGAGGATCTTCAGGAGTGTGCTCTTGCCCGCTCCGTTGCGGCCGATGATGCCGACCACCTCGCCCGAGCGGATGTCAAAATCCATGTTCTTGATGGCCCAGAACAGCTCGTGATCTTGCCCGCCATCCCCAAGGGGATGCCGCAGCCGATGGATGATCGCTTCCCTAAGGTCGGTGGGGCGATTCATGTTGTGGGCGATGACGTATGACTTGCTCAGCCCGCGGACCGAGACGGCAATGTCGTTAGATGACATCGGCGAAGCTGCGCTCCTGTTGCTTGAAGACCAGCATTCCCATCCAGAAAACCGCAACTGCGACCACCAGGGCGTAGGCAAGCGCAGCCAGAGGGGGAGCAGCCCGGCCGAAAAGCGACCAGCGGAAAGCCTCCAGCAGGCTCGTGAGCGGGTTCATCCGGAGGGCCCAGATAAACTTCTCACTGAGCCTGGGGTTCTTCATCGACCAGGCCACCGGGCTGATAAACAGCCCAAGATTGAGCACCACCGGTATGATGTGCGCGACGTCGCGATACCGCACCATCCATGAAGAGGCCATCAGTCCCAAACCGAGTCCCAGGACCACCAGCATCAGCAGCCACACCGGCAAGAGCACCATGCCCCATCGAGGCCAGATTCGATAGAATGCCATCATCACGAACAATAGAATCAGCGAAAAGGCCGAGTCGACCAGGGCCGAGATCACCGAAGACAGCGGCAGAATCAACCTGGGAAAGTAGATCTTCGAGATCATCTGACCGTTGCTAAGCAGGGACTGGCTCACCTTGGTCAGCACGTTCGCAAACGTACTCCAGGCCGTCATGCCGGCGAATGCGAAGACCACATAGGGCTCATCGTCGCTGGGCAAGCTGGCGATGACTCCGAAAACGAAAGCGAAGATCAATGCCGCCAAGAGCGGCTGGAGAACCACCCAGATCACGCCGAGGGCCGTCTGCTTGTAGCGAACCTTGAGGTCACGCTCAGCCAAAGTCCACAGCAAGTCGCGAAAGCGCACCAGTTCGGGGACGTCGATGAGCGGACCAGGTTCACTGGCACGGATCCGAACGTGTGGAAGTTCGCTTGCTGACGCAATGTCTGGCATGATGGCGGGATCTTCAGAGGGAGGTTGAATGGCCTGGAACCAGGCCGCGACGTCGACCACGTTTCGCCCTGGTTCAAGAGTCTGACAACAACGCCACAAAGTCCCACGTGACTTTCACGGCCGAGAAACCTTAAGCTGGGGACGGCGAGAAGCTTCGCGCCGAGCGATAAGAGCAAGGCGAGAGCGGTTGAGATATCAAATGGCTGCTCGAGCATGGGTCAAAAGTATCAATCATGCTCTACAAATATAGCGAAACGCCATCGTCTTCGACAAGGTATTCTCTGGCCCCCAGTGGCTTGCCATCATGATGTTGACTCGGGTCAACTCTAGAACAACTCTAGGCGGATGCGAGGTTGGGCTTGACATGGGCTCTTCGCCTGGACGAGATGTACGCGTTTTGTTTCGTTTAGGGAGGGCTTTCAAGGAATAGCGGAGCTCGGGCATGGACGCTACTGAGACGGGATAGACGAGTATCTTGCAGCATGCCGAGGAGGCGAAGTCTCCCCGACGGATTCTGGTCCGATCATTGCTCAGGAGTCGCAACAAGCTGCGTGCAAAGTATCGCGAGCTTCGGGCCGAGTGTAAGCGAAGTCGCCCCTAAACTCATTATTACTCGGGACCAGAGCGTAGCCGCGATCGTATAAACATTTGTTTTCCTAAAAATTTGAAAGGCGATGCCAGGTAGAGTCGAATCAGCCAAGGGGAAACCGGTAGGCGCGACTTTACTGTCAAAGGTAGAAATCGAGGATGACACTCGTCGACAATAAAACCACTGGCGTTCAGAAAATCACAGATACTCCGATCTGAGTAGACTGTGACATGGGTGTAATCGTCAAAATACTCATCGTAACAAAACCGATAATTCGGCTGGAGAATGTTCAGTGTGCCGTTCCGTTTGAGTTTGAGTCTAAGTTGCTGCAGCACGAGCCGGAACTCATCTTGCGTGATATGCTCAAACAGGTTGCTGGCAAACGCAAAATCGACCGAACGGTTCTCCATAAAGTCGAGGTCGGTCACTCGTCGTGTCTCGGCGACAATTCCGGGCTGCAGATACTTCTGAAACCCATCCCAACAATCAAGCGCTATCCGTCGATTGCACCTCACGTTATTGATAAAGTGCCCATAGCCTGCGCCGAGTTCCAATACCGTGAAATCTGCACGAATCATCCGGGAAAAGTAACTGTCGCACAGGGTCTTCCAGAGCAGCTCGCGCCTTGCATCAAAGGGGAGTCGCGTCTCAAAATATTCATTGTTCATGGGATCTTCCGACATTGAGCTTGGAACGGATTATTGCGCACATCGCTGACATGTTTCGCCGATCATCCTAGCTTTCGCTGGCCGCAGGCCAACCTTCCCTATCGCTTGCCTCCCTGCGGCAGTGTACTATATATCGATTATGCAAACTCACGAAAACTCTATGGATCCCGTGCTTGTCACGGGGGGTGCAGGGTTCATCGGCGCGCATGTCGCTGAAAAGTTGATTCAAAGAGGATATTCCGTCGTCGTGTTCGACGACCTCTCTGGCGGATTTCGAGAAAACGTGCCTCAAGGGGCTCGTTTCGTCGAGGGATCGATCCTCGACCGCGCCCTTCTCAGGAAGCTTTTTGAGGAATACTCGTTTGGTGTCGCTTACCACCTGGCCGCCTACGCGGCGGAAGGGCTGTCGCATTTCATCCGTCACTTCAACTATCAAAACAACCTGATCGGCTCGATCAATCTAATCAATCTTGCGGTAGAGTTCAAAGTGAAGCGATTTATTTTTACCTCTTCTATCGCGGTTTATGGCGCAAATCAGGTTCCGATGCGTGAGGACCTCGTCCCGCAGCCAGAAGATCCCTACGGTGTTTCTAAATACGCGGTGGAGCTCGATCTCAAAACAGCTCACGAAATGTTCGGTTTGGAATACACGATCTTTCGCCCCCACAATGTCTATGGCGAAAAACAGAATATCGGCGACCGTTACCGCAATGTGATTGGCATCTTCATGAATAACATCATGCAAGGCAAGCCAATGACCGTCTTTGGTGATGGCGAACAGACGCGCACCTTTAGCTACATCGACGACGTCAGTGTCCCCATGGTCGATTGCCTCACTCTTCCCGAAACTCGGGGACAGGTCTTTAACATCGGCGCCGACATCCCCTATACCGTCAATCAGCTCGCCGAGGAAACGATGAAAGCCATGGACTCCAAGGCGGATGTCGTTCATCTGGAGGCCCGAAACGAGGTCCTACACGCATACGCGGATCATAGCAAGGTCAAAAAGTATTTTCCGGGTCTCAAGCCGGCGGTTTCGCCATCGGAGGGCCTTGCCAAGATGGCTGCTTGGGCCAAGCAGACGGGCCCAAGGAAAACGAAACTTTTCATGGAAGTCGAACTCTGGGAAAACTTACCCCCTTCTTGGAAGACTGAGCTGACCCATGCAAAGTGAGAAAGCATTACCCCCCAACATAACGAAAGGTATTACGAGACTCGCTACGTTCCGAATTCGGACCGTGATCGAATTTGGCAGCACGAGGACGAGCAAATCTGCATTCGAGAAATTCAGCGAGTACTACGGCCGGGGGGAAGGGTTTGCATCGTGCAGCCTAATTTCGCATTATGCTACAAGCAATATTTTGACGACTTCACGCATCGAACGATTCTTACCTACCAAAGCATGAAGGATCTACTGGAGTCATCGGGGTTTTCCCTGAGTAAGGGATGGCGCCGATTTTTGCCTTTCTCAATGAAAGGCGGAGGAGGACGACTAGCTTTGCTAGTTCCGTTCTACCTGCGAAGCCCATTGAAGCCAATGGCGGGCCAAATGTGTTTGATAGCCGAAAGACGGAGGGACAATGTGGGAAAATAAGACCGTATGCGTGGTGTTCCCGGCTTATAATGAAGCGCCAAATATCGAGAAAGCGGTGCGGGACTTCCTTCAAATCGAAGGCGAAAATGGAAAAGCCATCGTCGACGAAGTCCTGGTCGTAGACAATAATTCGAAGGACCAAACGAGCGAGCTCGCCGCGAGAGCAGGCGCACGAGTTGTGCTGGAAACTCTGCAAGGCTACGGCCACGCCCTTCGACGGGGACTCAGAGATGCCCGGACTGACCTAGTGGTCCTGGCCGAACCGGACGGAACTTTTGTGGCGCGAGATATTCTGAAACTCCTCACCTATAGCGGCGATTTTGAGATGGTTTGCGGCACACGCACGACTCGAGAGCTGATCTGGGCCGAAGCCAATATGGGCTGGTTTCTTCGTGTCGGCAATTGGGCGGTCGCAAAGATGATGGAATTTCTCTATGACCTACCGTCGTTGACGGATTGCGGCTGCACCTTCCGACTCATCCGCGGCTCAAGCATTGCAGGATTCTGCCCGATCTCCATGTTGGGCGTTCACATTTTCTGCCCAACATGGTGATTGCCGCCAAGATGAACCGACTGAGTATGATCGAAATCCCCCTAAACTACCGGGGGCGGGTGGGTGAATCAAAAATTACCGGGAGCTGGTCTGGCACCTGGAAAACGGGAATCGCCATGATTCGACTCATCTTGTCCTCCTGGCCTGGCTTCGCGACCAAGAGATTTTTCTCTAAGAACGAAAAATGGCAAAACATCAAGCGGGTCCCCCCCGAACGCATCTAGTGATTTATAAAAATTTAATGTTGAGAACCAGTGCCGCCGCCGCGCGTCGTCCCGGGGGCGTATGATCGCTCGTTTTTCAGGACGTAGATTCGCCGGTCGTGGGGGGGCCATATCGACTCCCAGGGGATCGCATCGATCTCGCGGCAGCTCTCGAGCTCGCGCGAGAAGGCGATGACGTAGTCGAATCCCGAGATATCGGCGCGTGGCCAAGGCACGTCGAATCCCTTGAAGCCGCCCCACTCGTAACCGGCCTGGATCCTGCTCGCCGGCACGCCGCGTCTTTCGAGCCCCTCCGCGGCGGCCCATTTCGCCTCGTTCCAGCGGAAATAGTCGCTGGCGATCGTGATCGAGAACGCCGCCAAAGTGCCGATAAGGATCACCGAGGCGACCTTCCGGGCCGGCGATTGCGTCGCGCCGCACATTGCCAGGGCGACCCAGACCGATGGCAAGGTCGGCAGCAAGTAGCGGTCGATGCACACACCCCGGAGAAGGAAAATGGGGAGCATCGCCCCGGCCAACATGACGACTCCCCCAAACCCATCGTCCCTCGCGCGGCCGGGCGGCCGGGGATGTCAACTTCCCGCGGTTCTTGCTCGTTCCTGTGCGGCCGGGTCCAAGGGGCGCCGCAGAGGAGACGGATCATCACGAGGATGGCGAGCAGGCCGATGAAGTCGACCACCCGACTCCAGGTGGCCCCGAAGATCACCTCACGACTCCCCAGGAGCACCAGGGCGTTCAGGGCTGGGCTCCTACCATCCGGCCCGGAGAACAGCCCAAACTCGGAGATCAAGTTATCGAACAGTGGGAATTTACCCATGACCAGGAATCTCGCCGCCGAAGACCAGCGCGGCCAGAGAGAGAACCGCGGCAATCCAAGACATCCGGCGGGATAATTTCGGCCTGACCAAAACCGGCAGCAGAGGGATCGACGACAGGGCGAAGATGAGGGCCACTCTGTAGAAAATCGTGACGTAATACGTGGGTGAATAAGTGAGGGTGAGCAGCGGCGGCCTGACGACCCCGAGCCTCTTGTACCATATCGAAACGACCGAACAGAGGAGGATGGTCAGCCCCACGGCGAGTGAGCAGAAGCCCTCGAAGCTGCGGAACTTGGCCGGCAGAGAGATCCTGAGTACGAAGTGACGGCCTTGAATCTTCCAGCGCATCAAGACGAACACGCAGGCGGCGATCGGGATGAACAGGCCGAATTGTCGCTGCGCGGTCGCGAGCAGCGTCGTAACCAGGGCCAGGGCCATCCACGGACGCTCCTCAGTGGTTAAGGCCATGTCCCAGCAGTAGCAAGCGGTGAGCCAGAGCGCCAGAAACGGCAAGTCTGTCATGAAGCCCAGGCTCAAGACGTATGCGATGGGGTTGAAGAGCCAAGCACCCACCGCGATCAGCCGGTTACTTGAGGAGAGGCCAACCCGCCGCAGATAGAGATCGATCAGCAGGGCGCAGATCGCCAGCGAGATGATCCCCGTCGCCCGGAAAGTGGTGAAGGAGAACCCGAACAGCTTCGCCGCGACCGTGCCGACGAAGAGCTGGGGAAGCGACCAGGCATACTCGAACTTGGTCAGAACCAGCCGGCCGGCCCGGGCCGACTCAATGCAGTCGCGGCCGTAAATCCAGTCGTCGTTGAGCGGGAAGTCGCCCCAGGGCCGAACGATCAGGAGCGAGACCACATAACAAGCGAAAAGGGCAAGGACTCGTGCGTAATGCGCACGGGGCGATTCGATCATCGGCAGGCCTCGGAGGATGGGGTAGTCCCAACAGTCAGGTCACCAGGGGCCATTCGGGTCAGGTATACGTTCACGGGTCGAGGGCGACAAGCGTACAGAAAGCATCGAGCCTCTAAGCTACTTGGCTCAAGCAAATCGTGATCATGGCTGGCAATGCATTTCCGGTCAAGCGACTAGAATCACCCATTGGCAGCGGCAGTCATTACGGTCCATTGACAGCGGCAGTCATTTTGGCTAGCATGATATTAGGCAAATTCGCACCGGCATGCTTGTATCCTCTCATGTCCCTCTGCAAATTTCTTGCAAAAGCTCCAAGCGTGGCAGGGATGTCATCCTGGGTCTGACCATTGGCCATTTGAGCTTGAGTCGATGCCGTTCTCCGATCGAACCAATAGCATCGAAGGTTCAGAGAGTCGAGTCTCGAAGAGCGAACCGGCGGACAATGGCCAGGCGGTTCCTGCTTCATCGGACCCTCCGACGGTAGTGCGCGCTTCCAGCAGCCTGGAGCGGCGGTCGCAAGTCGAGTGTGCGGCCGGCGCGGGCTTGCCGCGGCCGGGCGTCCTGATCGGCACCTTTTTGCTCGAAGAAGCAATCGGAGCCGGCGGCATGGGCGCGGTCTTCCGGGCCCACGACGCGCAACTTGATCGTCATGTGGCACTCAAGCTCCTGCCGCTGGATCAGACGAGTGATCCGGAGATCGTGCAGCGGTTTTACCAGGAAGGGAAGTCGGCGGCCCGGCTCGACCACGAGAATATCGCGCGAGTGTACAGTATCGGCCAGGATGGACCCAATCACTATATCGCGTTCGAATATATCGAAGGCATCACGGTACGACGGCGGGTGGACGAGAATGGGCCATTGCCCGTGGATGAGGCGGTGGACATCACGTTGCAAATCGCCCAGGCACTGGTCCATGCGGCCGCCCGCGGCGTCGTACACCGTGACATCAAGCCGTCGAACATCATCCTCACGCCGCGGGGACGAGCCAAGCTTGTGGATATGGGCTTGGCCCGTCGATTCGAGCGCGATGCCGATCACGGACTGACCCAGAGCGGCATGACTCTAGGAACGTTTGATTACATCAGTCCCGAGCAAGCTCGCGATCCCCGTGACGTCGATGTCCGCAGTGATTTGTACTCCCTGGGCTGCACCCTGTTCCAGATGCTGACGGGGCGGCCGCCGTTCCCGGGCGGAACCGTACTGCAGAAGCTCTTGCAGCACCAGGAAGAGCCGCCACCCGAGATTCGCGGCCTCAATCCGGCCGTGCCGGCGGAGCTTGCCCGGATCATCACCAAGCTCATGGCCAAGAATCGCGACCGCCGCTACCAGTCACCCGAGCAACTGGTCCGCGATCTGCTGTCGATCGCCGGGCGGCTTGGTCTGGCCGTCACCCCGGCCGAACAGCATGCCTGGATGGCCGCCAGCCACCGGGTCACCTGGGAGCGGCACTTGGTCTGGTTCTTTCCCGCGCTGGCCTTTCTGGTCGTCGTGGCCGGTCTGGTCTGGTGGGGCCGCGAGTTGAACACGCCCGTTCCCTCCGAGCCCGGCGGACTGCTGCTTCGCCCCCCGCGCAACGAACCTGGACTCATAGAAAGCTCCTCTCCGCCCACCCGCGAGGCGGCGGCCGCTGCCCACTCGGAGGACGCAGACCTCGATTCCTCGGCATCCACACCGACCTTGCCCCGGAATTTCCTGGTGCGACCCAGCGATGATCTGCTCAGCACGATCGCGGCCGCTCCACCAAGGTCGATCATCACTCTGACCGAGGATGGTCCCTACCTGTTGGCAGGACGCACCGGCGGTATGCATGGAGCGTGGCGCTGGCAAGCCGCGATCTGACGATCAAGCCGGGTGAGGGGGTCCACCCGGTGCTCCGCTTCGCGGCTGATGCCCAGGTTCGCGACCTCGGCCTGCCCGCGTTACTGCCGTTCTCTGGAGGTAATGTCACAATCGAGGGTCTAGCTTTCGAGCTAGACCGGGAAGGGCCGAACGATCGGGTAGCAGCCATATCGGTAGAGGATACGGTGCTTACGATCCGGGGCTGCCTGTTCCGCCAAAGCGCCGTACGCACCGGGCGAAACCGAGCGGCGCTGCGAATCCGAGTACGGAAGACAATGTCCGCGGGCGGGGACAGGCCCCCAGCGGTCTTCGCCGACACCTGCCATTTTGATGGCGGACAAGTCGGCATCGTAGCCGAAGGCCCCGCGGACATTCTGCTCCGCGATTGCACCCTGGGTCCTTGCTCGCCCACGATCTGGCTGGACAACAGCAAGTCCACCAGTCCGGTGCCGGCCGAGATTCACTTGCGCCACTCGAGCCTGATGACGGGGACCGGCCCCGTTTTCGAGATCGAAGGCGCGCTGGCTCGAATTGCTCTCGATGATTGTGTCATCGCACCGGCCGGGAATTCGCTGCCCACCCTGGTCGCCATCGACTCTACGCGTAACTTGACCTGGCGCGGCCGGCACAATCTCTACGGCCGCGTGCGAACCTATCTCGAGCCAATGCAAAAAGGCGAAGCCTCCGAGCCGATCGAATCTTTCGGGCAGTGGAAAGACACGACCGGCGAGGTCCGCGAAGTGGACACCCTCCCGGCAGACACCGCCGTCTGGAGCTCGCCCGAGCCTCTGCAAGACCTCATCATCCAACAAGAGAACCCGACCCAGGCATTCCAGCTCGCCACACGGTTTCTGAAGGTAGCTTTCTTCGGAGCCCGTCAAGGCCCGTATAACGCAAGACTGGTCGAACCGGCGCGGCTTGCCGGACGCCTCGGCGAGACTGGCTCCGCGACACTTGAAAGCGGGGCTGACCGACCGAGCGACCCGAATGGCAGTCTTGCTGACCTGGCCGCCCGTGCGGCCCCTATCCCAAGCAACGCCAATTCCTCCACGCTGGCCGCAGACAATGTCGGCTCTGTCGGGGAAGTATCCAAACCGATGCCAGCCGATGCCGTCGATGACGATGAAGATACGGCCAGCCTGCCCACCATGCAGCCCATGTCCATACCCCCGCCGGATACCGCTCGTTCCCCTGCCAACGCGGCTGGGCTCGAGCCGGGCGCCGCCAATCTGCCCGCGCGAACAACCCGCGCTTTCGCCAGGCAACCGAGTCCCTGAGCTGCCGGGGCCGACGACCGGCCCGACCCAGCTAGCGGGTTCCCGGGAGGATCTGATCCGCACCGCCGAGCAGTTCACCAACCACCTCAACCGGCTTGGCTCCAAGGGAGGCACACTGCGGCTCGCCCACGACGCCGATCTCGAATTGCCGGTGACGGAGTTTGCGGGATCGGTACAGTGGTTGATCGAGGCGGAGCCGGGTTCCAGGCGGCCGCGTATCCGGTTTCGCCCCTCCGCTTACGCGACGAAGCCAACCACGGCCTGGTCGGTCTTGTTCAACCTTCGCTCCGGTGTTTCCCTGCACATTCAAGGACTGGACCTATCGGTCCCCGACCAGGACCCGGAATCGCCCCGTGAGGACCGCCAGGCGGCGATTGGAGTCTCCGCGGGAAGCGGGCTGACCTTGAACGATTGCACGATCACGGTCGCCGGCCGTTCCTCTACCTCGGCCGCCATCGTTGTCCAGTCGGGGACGACCGATGAGATCTCCGCGGTCGGCGACCGTTCAGTCAAAAGCGCCGTCATCGACATTCGAGACGGCTTCATCCGTACGGCAGGTGACTGCGTCAGCGTGGCCTCGGGCCGCCTCCTTGACCTTCAGCTCCGGGATGTCCTGATCGCTGCCGACGGCAGCTTACTCCACGCGCTGGGCAGCGCGCGGATCGACCGGTTCAAAACCGCGCTCAAGGTCACGATCGACCACGCCTTGGCCCGCGCCCGAGGTGGGCTGGTCCACCTCGAGAGCACCCTCGAGGAAACCGAGCTGCCACTCACCGACATTCAGGCCAGCAACTCGGTCTTCAGCACCGCCGGGCCGGGACCGCTATTCCGTGTTGATGGTCAAGGACAGTTGGAACGTCTGCACGATCGCATCGTCTGGCGGGCCGAGAAGGTCGCCTACGACGAGATCACTACCTACCGCCGCGACCAGATCCTTCAGATAGGCGTCTCTCCCGTCGACTACACCCGATCCGATTGGACCAACGCGTTCGACCCCAAGGACGAATCACCGGTGACCGAGAATGTGCGATTTCGCACCAAGCTCGAGCCCTGGCAGTCGGCGGCCTCGCTGACCAAGGACGACCTGCGGTTCGACCCGAATGGCCCGGCCGCCGGCCGTGGCCCCGACCTGAGCCGCATCCCCGCGGCACCCCCGGCCGATTCTTGACATAGTTGTTTCAACGCTGCTCGCGCGAGGCGTATTCGTAGACCGATTGAATGGCCTGGATCGCAAGCTCGTGATTCCCTGCTTCCAGCGCCGCGCGCGCCTGCTTCAGCCGGTCAAGCTGCACTTGTCTGAAAGGAACACCCGCGTCCGGGCCGGGAGCGATGGGCACCAGGGCGGTGACGACCGCGGCGATCAGCTCGTCCAGGCCGTCGCCGCGCGCGGCTGAGACGACATGAAGCGGCCTGCCCGCCAGGGCCAGATCAGACGGCTCCCAGACCGCGGGCAGGTCAGCCTTGGTGGCAACCAGGAGCAATGGCGCGGTGTGCACCAAAAGCAAGTGATCCTGAGCACTGAGCGGCTCCGAGCGGTCCAGTAGCAGAAGAATCAGCTCAGCGATTTCGGCCTGCCGAAGAGTTCGATCGATCCCCGCACGCTCGATCGCGTCGTTCGTCTCTCTCATTCCCGCGGTATCAACCAGCTCGACCGGCCAACCATCGAACGCCGTGAGGGCGGTGACCAGATCTCTCGTCGTACCGGGAGTGGGATCAACGATTGACCGCTGGTAGCCTGCCAGGGCATTTAGCAGCCGGCTCTTGCCCACGTTGGGCCGGCCGACGATCATCACCCGCCAGCCCGACGTGAGCCGCACTCCGACCTGCCCGCTGGCGATCAGTCGGTCGAGTCGCTCAAGTGCCCGGTGCTGCTGCCCACGGATTTCCTCGATCAGCCGGCACAGCTCGCGGTCGAGCGCCCCTTGGGTTTGCTCGAGCAAGATCTCGGCTGTGCGCAAGGCGGGCGCCCGCGTAACTTCCAAGAATGCGGCAGCCTGGATCGGTGATCCCACGGCGTGCTCGGCCCAGAAGTCCGGTCCGACAAGCCGGGCGCCTGCCTCCAGGAGTGCATCAACCACCAGGTCTACCGCGGCCGATCCTCCATGGCATTGAATCTCGACGGCAGGTGGGTCGTCCGCGATCACCAGGGCCACGACCTCGTCGCCCAAGCCGCGACCGATCCGCCCCAGCCGTAGCCGTCCAGCGCTCGTCCGACAGAGCTCGGGGCCACGCACCGGCCGGAAGACCGAATCAGCAAGCGCGACCGCCCCCTTGCCCCAAACCTGCACCACCGCGATGGCCCCTCGGCCCTGGGGCGTGAGAACCGTTACAAGAGGCCCGAGTTGGCGGTTCTCAATCCTCACGGCGTGATCCCGAGCGGGGGGTTGTTTCGTTCGATGCCGGCGATAATCATGATACCCAATCGCAAGATAGCAGAAGGATCACCAGCTTTAGTCGAGCGACCATCTGACCACGATCACAGAATGCTTCAGCCGAGGCTTCCCCCGCTATGGCATACTGGTTATTCAAGTCCGAGCCAGAGGCATACTCTTTTCAGCATCTGATTGCAGAGCCCGACCAGACCACAGGCTGGGACGGGGTTCGGAACTATCAGGCCAGGAACTTTCTCCGCGACTCCATCAAGGTCGGCGACGGAGTGCTTTTCTATCACTCGAGCGCCGATCCGCCCGGCATCGCCGGCATCGCAGAGGTCGTCCGTGCCGGTTATCCCGACCCCACCGCGTTCGACCCTCGGTCGGAACACCCTGATCCCAAGAGCGATCCCGCCAGCCCCACCTGGTACCAGGTCTCGATCCGGGCCGTGAAGGCCGTTGTCCCGCCGCTCGATTTACCCCGACTGAAAGAGATTCCCGAGCTCGCGGGCATGGAGCTGCTCCGCAAGGGAAGCCGACTGTCCGTTCAGCCAGTGACCGGAGAGGAATGGAAGGTCATTATGGCTCTGGCAGGCAGGAAGCCGAAGAAGAAACGCGTATAGCACCAATTCTGCCAGCCGGTCGAGAAGCAGGAAATCAAAACTATGACACTTCTGGAACACTTCGCACTTTATGCCGCGAACTCAGCCGCATTGAAAGATTTCTATGTCGATGCCATGGGCATGAAAGTTGCGATTGAGAGCGGCGGTGATCCGCCCGGGTACTTCCTGGCCGATGATCAGGGCATGGCGATTGAGATCATCGGTCGGCCGAGAGCGGAACCAGCCGTCAATCAGCGCTGGGTTTGCCACGTGGCGTTCCGCGTCGACGACGTGGCGGCCAGGCGTCGTGAGCTCGAGGAACGCGGAATCCGTTTCGAGACCGACACCGTCGTTGACAACGAGACGATGAAGACGGCCTTTTTTCGCGACCCCGAGGGCAACCGTTGCCAGCTCGTCTGGCGGAGCAAATTGCTCGGCAGGTGAGCCGTTTCCCCGCCCAGCGGGGCGACGGCAGGCGACCTCGCTGCGGCGAGGACCGATATGCGACGTACCGCATCAACCCGAGCTCCAGTTGCCCTCAGGTCGCCGCGGTTGCGGCTTGCTCGGGAATCTCGCCTCGCCACTCGATCTTGTACCGGTTCTCGGCGGCGAACCGCTCAATCTCGGCCTTCGACTGCGGGACCTGGATGCGGCTGTACTCCCGGTAGAAGCCGCTTCCCGAGCGCTTATATGTCGCTTCTTCGCCAAACCACTTGCCGTCAAGGAAGTAAACAACCAGGCTTTTCATTCGGCAAACTCCAGGTATTTTCAGAACTTCAACATGCCCATCATAGGCAACTGCGCCGAACACGCCAAGCGCGTTTGATGGGTCCTGTATGAACGCGCTTGCTACCCTTTGATCACCCCTACCGGACGGAGCCGGGCAACCTTCCTGGAGATCCCGGCGCGGTCCACGACGTCCACGACGAGGTCGACGTCCTTATAGGCTGCCGGCTGTTCCTCGGCCAGCCCCTTGTGTCCCCGGCGCGGGCGATGATGCCGATGGCGTCGAGTTCCTGGTCGATCCGCCGGCCCTCGGCCAGCCGAACCGCTGCCGTCCGGCTCATCATCCGCCCCGCACCATGACAGGTCGTACCGAAGGAGTGCTCCATCGATCCCGGCTGACCGACCAGGACCCAGCTCGCCGTTCCCATGCTGCCGGGGATGATTACGGGCTGCCCGATGCGGGCATAGGCTGCGGGGATCTCGGGATGGCCGGCGGGGAACGCCCGCGTCGCCCCCTTGCGATGCACGCAGACTTCCGTGTGCCGTCCGTCGCCTACGTCGTGATTCTCGAACTTGGCGATGTTGTGGGCGACGTCGTAGACGAGGTCCATCCCGAGCTGCTCCCAGGGTTTGCCGAAAACCCGGGAAAAAACTTCCCGCGCCTGGTGAGCCAGGAGCTGGCGGTTGCACCAGGCGAAGTTGGCCGCCGCGCCATGGCTCCCAGGTAATCTTGCCCTTCCGGACTGCACACCGGTGCACATGCGAGCTGCGCGTTGGGCAGCTCGAACCCATACTTTCGGGGCGCGTTCCTGAACACCTTCAGATAATCGTCGCAGACCTGGTAACCCAGGCCGCGTGATCCGGAGTGAATCAGTACCGTGATCTGCCCCTCGCGCAGGCCCATCACTTCGGCGGTTGCGTGATCAATCACACGATCGACCACCTGGACCTCGAGAAAATGGTTCCCCGATCCGAGGGTTCCGCACTGATCGGCCCCGCGGATGATCGCGCGATCGCTCACACGCTCCGGATCAGCGCCCGTCAGCCTGCCCACGGCCTCGGTGAAGGCGAGGTCGCGATCGGAGGCGAATCCTTTCTCGACAAGGTACGACACACCCTGCTCCATCAGCTTGACAAGCTCGGGCTTGTTGAACACATAGCGTCCGCGCTGGCCCACGCCGGTGGGGATATCGCCGAACAGCTTGTCCACCAGGACCCTGATCTTGACTTTGACGTCGGTCCAATCGAGGTTGGACCGCAGCAGCCGGACGCCGCAGTTGATGTCGTAGCCGACGCCCCCTGGAGAGATCACCCCGCCCCGCTCCGGGTCCGTCGCGGCCACGCCGCCGATGCAAAAGCCGTAACCCCAGTGAATATCGGGCATGGCCAGGCTGGCCTTCTGAATACCCGGCAGGGTCGCCACGTTCGCGACCTGCTCGAGTCCCTGGTCTCTCTTGATCTGCCCGATGAGCGATTCGTCGGCGAAGATCAGGCCATCGACCCGCATGTCCTTGCGGTAGCTTTTGGGAATCTTCCACAGGCACGGTCCCACCTGCTCGATGGGGCCTGTATACGCTCCACTCTGGGCCATGACTTTGGCTGCTTTGCTTCTGGCTGGTACAGGTCGTCGTCTTACCCTTCATGATAACCCGACGCGGCAGGCGGCGTATGGGTTCGCGGACCGCTTTCACAGGCAACGACTGGCTTCTCGGGGTCACGGGGCTTCACGGGGGTCAGAGAGGCTTCGCAAGGTTAGGTACGGTAAGCGGTTTTGAGGAGACTGATGGTGCCGCCCGAAGAGACCCGAGAGTCGTAGGGACCGGACTCAAGCGGCCGACAGGATACCGCTCAAGATTCGGTGCACGGAAAGAGCCCAGCCTTTTGCAAGCTTGCCCTGGAGGCCGCGTTCGAGGCGTTGCAACGGGCCGCAGGGATCCTGCCCATCTGGTAGGACGCCCGCTTCAGTTCTTGGATCAAGTAGCTACCGTACCCCCTTTGGCGGAACGGAGCGTCCACCTCCATGTAGATGTCGCCGTACGGCAGGTTGTAGTGAAGGGCGATCCCACCGGTGGCGACGATGACGCCGTCGTGCTCGATCAGCCAGTCGCCAACTCCTTCCACCTTGTGCTCGAAGATCTTCTCCTTGTCCGAGGCGGTGACCTCGCGAAAGCGGCGCCGGGGATGTCAAGGTGGGTCAGCAGGGCATCGTGAAACACGATTCTGTCGCTCTTGATCTCGGTCGCGCAGTCGTAAAGCATGAGTGTGAGGAGAACGTCGTTGGTCTGGGTTTCGATCCTCCCGGCCCGACTCGTCTCGATTAGCCGCCGAAATATCGGCTGAGCCAAGCCACGAAGGCTGGGCAGAACGTAAAACTCCCGGATCAGGTCCTTGGGCTCGCCGCGATACCCCATGACGAATCCGTATCCCGCGACACCGCCGCCCACGCGGATGAGGAACAAATTGCCGAACCCTCTACCCGGCAAAGAGTCGTGGATGATCTGACAGTTCATCTCCCGCCGATAGAGTTCCCGCAAGGGCAGGATCTCCTGCAGCGGCACTGGCGCTACGTCGATCTGCACAGAAACCTCTCACCGCTCATTTCAAGCGGCCTGATGACCAAGGAAGGGTGATTCGAGTTTGGCGCCGTATTCAAAGCCATCGATAGATCAGAAATATGTGCGTGTCCCCATTCGAGCAAACCATTCGAGCCCAGAGGCAGATGCTCACTTCTCGGAAAGGAACCGCACGATCTCGCGCATCACGCGATCGCCCTGGTCTGTCGTGAAAAGGAACTGGGCGTGGGCGGAGCCCTCCATGATGATCAGTTCTTTCGGGCCCGGGGCTTTCGCATAGAGCTCGCGGATCTTCGGTAACCGTGGGACGTCGCCTGGTCCCAAGTCGTCGCGAGCGACTATGTAGAGCTTTCGTCCTGTCATCTTTTCCGGGTTGTTCTGACTCCCCCCGCTGCCGAGAAAGACCAGGCGGTCGATCTCGCCCGGCTCGGCCTCTACGGAAGCAGCGCCCGCCGCGGCACCGCCCATGCTTCCTCCGACGACAGACACGGTCTTCGCGCCCGTCTTATGCAGGTATCGCACAGCGGCGAGCACATCAAGGTGGAGCGGGGCACTGAGCGGATCGGAGTGACCGGGACCTCGTGATTGGCCGTATCCTCGGAAGTCGATGGCCAGAGCACGAAAGCCCGCCCGCTCCAACTCCTGCGCCTGCTTCCTCCAGCTCTCCTTGTTGAATCGGCCCCCGTGAGCCAGCACGACCCCTCGGTCGCCCCTCCCGTACAGGTCCGCGTGAACAAGCCCCCCGTCCCGGGTCGGGAAGGAGACGTGCTCCTGAGCGGTGGCGATACCGGTCATCAAAACTGTCACAGTGATCGTTGCAAGGGGACGCATGGGATTAGAATAACTCCCGAGTCTTGCATCGACAATCTCCCCCAGTGCAGCCGGTTCAATTCTGAAGCAGATCCGTTCCACAGCCTTGCTCGTGAACCGTCGTCTACCGATCAGCTCTCGGTGTCGTCTTCTGATCGGCGTGGCTTGCCAGGTACTGAAGGTCCTCCAAAATACCGGTACAATGCATCTCAAGTTAAGTGGCTATCCCCCTCAACCGCCTCCGCTGCAATCGCCGTGGCGGGACTGCTGCGGCTGGCCCGGGGGTGCCAACAGTGAAGTCAGTTTCTAGGAGTTCCATCATGCGGAGATGGACGTCCTTTACAGTCGCGGAGGCCAGCGGGAGTCATCGGATGAAATCCCGCGTGCGCCGGGAGGTTTGACGAACAAAGGGAACCGAGTAGGTTGGGACCGTCGTTCTGGACGCTGCCCGTTCGTGGAATGGCTCGAGGCCACTTGCGCTCATAATCTGCGTTAAACGAACTTCTTTTACCCTGAGGCGCGGACGCCGGGTGACCTCGAAGGGAGCTCGTCATGTCCCACATCCGTCAGCGTCCTCGCGACGCCAGCCTGTGCCAGTTTAGTTACCGCGCCGGAGACTCGATTCACAAGGAATTGCGCCATCGTGGGGAACCGCTAGTCGCGTATCCTGGCCCAGAACTCTGGAACGCGGTAGGCGGCAGAGACGGCGTTACGGAGCTGATCAAGGACCTCTATCGCCGCATGGAGCAGGACGAACTGCTGCGGGTGGCGTTTCCGCACTTCAACAGCGAAGAGGCGACGCCCTTCTTCATTCAGTGGTTCGGCGGCAGCCGTGGCTATTCGAACGATCTTGCCGGTGGCCTCATGCGGCGGCACCAGCACCGCTACGTCAGCCCCAAAGCGGCCGCGGCGTGGCTGCGACTGCATGCGCGCGGCGCTCGATTGCCCGCGGCCTTGACGCGGAGCAGATCATTCGGCCGCTTGCACGCGTCGCGAAGGCCATGATTCACAGTCCCGAGACGGAACCCCAAAGAGCTTCTCAAAAGCTGCGACGGCGTGCAGGATGCGGCGCAGGTGCGGTTCGAGACGCTCCTGAACGACGCCGCCAAAGGACGCACGGAAATTGTCCGCAAGGCGCTAGAGAAGGACCGAACGCTCGCACGCCGGCGGGGCATGGACAACCGCACGCTGGCCTGGGTGGCGACGTACCGCAACCGTCCGAATATTCTTGAGCTGACGCTGCAAGCCGGCGCCGATTGCAATACGCCCGCGTGCGATCCGATGCGTGCCACCATGGCCTGCGACGATGTCCATATGGGAACCGGCGTCCCGGTCACGCCACTGGCAATTGCGAAGAAATGGCAGCCGGGGCTGGCTGCGCCGTTGGTGGAGCAGGGCGCCATCGACGACGTGTTCACGGCGGCGTGGCTGGGTGACCTGCCCGCCCTGCGCGGCCATGTCGATCGCAATCCGGAGCTCGTCAACGCTATCGATCCCGCCGATGACTTCCAGGAAGTTTCGCTGCTATGCCACGCGGTCTGCGGCGGCAGCATCGACACCGTGAAGCTGCTCCTCGAACACGGCGCCGAGGTGAAGCCGCACAGCGGAAAGCTGTTGACGCTTGCGGTGGTGATGAACCGCGTGGATCTGGTGAAACTCCTGATCGAACATGGCGCTGACGTAGAGCGCGCGGCTTTTCTCGGCCGCCTCGACGACGCACACCGCCCCGTCGCGGACCTGCTAATCGCCAATGGAAAGAAAGTGCCGGACTGGATGCTGCCGCGCGCGTGCCGGCCGGACGTGAGCACCAACGAACTACACCGCGTCACTGTGCTGCTCGATTACGGCGCGAGTCCTCGATGACCGCGGAGCGATATGGACTCACCGCGCTACACTACGCTGTGCGCGGCGGCAAACTTCCGCTGATCAAGTTGCTGCTCGAACGCGGCGCCGAAGCCAACGCGCTGGACGAAGACGGCCTGACACCGCTGCTGCATCTCTCGAAGACACGCTCCAAGGCCGATCCGATTCCGGTGATGGAACTGCTGGCCGCAAGCGGAGCCAACATCGAGGCGCGAGATGAGAGTCAGGGCACGCTGCTGATGTACTTCGCGCGGCAGGGCAAAGCAGAACCGGTGCAATGGCTGCTGTCGCACGGCGCCGACCCCAACGCTCGCAACAAGAGTGGGAAGACGGCGGCGGAGATCGGACGCGCGCACTCGAGGATCGTGCGGTTGTTTACGAAATAATGAGCAACGAGCGCTCCGCCTTGAGACCGAGCCCTATTCGGGCGGGCTGGACATGCCCTGATCGATCAGGATCTGGTTGCCGTCTGGATCCAACAGTACGAGGCTCGCGGGCCCTGTGGTCGACTCGTCGGCCTTGGTCGTCAATGCAAGTCCCCGGCTCGTGAGCGTTCGCTGGATCTCGCGCAAATCGTCGAAGTCGGGCAATGTCGCGTGAGCTCATCCAGAGCCTGATAGGCGCGATCCATCTCGCTGTATCCGATGGCCCATAGATGCGCGTCTGTAGTCATTCTCAGTGCTCCGCCCGGAAAGTACCGCCGTTATTGGACCCTGCCCTATCACTGCATGTGCCAACCGTGGCTCACGACGAGCGATTGCCCCGTCAATGCCAGCGAGGGGAATGCCGCGAAGAAGACGGCCACCTCCGAGATGTCCTCCGCCGTCGTGAACTCGCCGTCGACCGTCTCCCGGAGCATGACCGTCTTGACGACCTGGTCCTCGGTCAGGCCCAGTTCCCTGGCCTGCTCGGGGATTTGCCGGTCGACGAGGGGCGTGCGAACGAAGCCGGGGCAGATCACGTTGGCCCGGACGCCGTGAACGGCCCCCTCCTTGGCGACCAGCCGGGCGAGCCCGATCAGGCCGTGTTTTGCCGTCACGTAGGGTGCCTTCAGAGGCGACGCCTCGAATGAGTGGACCGAACCGATGTAAAGGACGCTACCGCCCCGGCCCTGCCGGATCATGTGTCGCAGACAGGCCCGGGTCGTTAGGAAGGCACCGTCGAGGTGAACGGCCAGGATCTTCCGCCAGTCGGCCAGGGACAGGTCGACGAGCGGGGCGATGTGCTGAATCCCGGCGTTGCTGACCAGGATGTCGACGCCGCCGAGCCGGTCGGCGACCTCGTCGACGCCGGCCTTGACCTGCGCCTCGTTGGCAACGTCCATTGCGACCGCCGTCGCGATGCCGCCGCCGAGCGTGATCTCGCTCACGACCTCCCTGGCGCGGCCGAGGTCGAGGTCCGCGACGGCGACTTTCGCGCCCTCGCGGCGAAGCGGAGTGCGATCTGCCTGCCGATCCCGCTGGCAGAACCAGTAACGATGGCGAGCTTTCCATCTAGTCGCGACATGGCCTTACTCCTCGTTCATGACAGGGCATACTCCGGGACGGTCGGCGGAATGATCAGTTTGGCGGCGGTTGCGCCGACGACGTCGGCGACCGAACCCCTGGTGCTCGCTCGCGCAGCAGAAGCCCTTCGGGGGTCGGCTCGATCACTGCCATCTCGGTGACCACAAGGCTCACTGGGCGGACCGAGGTGAGCGGCATCGTGCACTCCTCGACAACCTTCGCCACGCCCTTCGCGCTGTGGGTCATGGCGATGATCATGCGCCGGGCGCCGTCGACGAGGTCCATTGCCCCGCCCATCCCGGGCACGAGCTTTCCCGGGATCATCCAGTTGGCAAGGCGCCCGCGCGTCGACTTGCAAGCCCCCGAGGACGGTTAAATCGAGGTGCCCGCCCCGGATCAGGCCGAAGGTCACGGTGCTGTCGAGACTGCAGGCCCCGGGGACGGCCGTGACGTATTCATCCCCGGCGTCGATGAGGTCCGGATTCTCCATGCCCGGGGGAGGCGGCGCACCGACGCCGATCAGGCCGTTCTCGGTGAGGAAGAAGGCGGTCACCCCCGCCGGCACGTAGTTTTCCACTAACGTTGGCAGGCCTATGCCGAGGTTCACGAGAGAGCCGGGCCGCACCTCCTTCGCGACCCTGCGGGCGATGGTCTCCTTGGCTGACATGGTCATGAGCGGCGCTCCAGTATGTGATCGATGAGAGTCCCGGGCGTGCGGACAGAGTCCGGCGGGATAGTGCCGACGGGGACGATCTCCTCGGCCTCGACGATGACGGTTTCGGCAGCCATCGCCATCACCGGGTTGAAGTTCTGCGCCGTGAGCTGGTACGTGAGGTTGCCCAGGTAGTCGGCTTGCCAGGCATTGATAAGCGCGAAGCCGGCGCGGAGCGGCTTTTCCAACAACCAGGTTTCGCCATCGACCTTGACCGTGAGTTTGTCCCGCTCAATGACCGTCCCCAGGCCAGTTCTGGTCAATACCCCTCCCAGGCCGCAACCGCCCGCCCGAATTCTCTCGGCAAGCGTCCCCTGGGGTACCAGTTCGACCTCGAGTTCCCCGGCAAGCATCTGCCGCTGTGTTTCTGGGTTGGCCCCGATGTGCGAGGCAACCAGGCGCTTCACCATCCGGGCCCCGATTAGCTTGCCGATGCCACGACCGGGGTAATCGGTGTCGTTGGCAATGATCATCAGCCCCTTGCGCCCGGCGGAGACGAGCCCCTGAATCAAGCGATGAGGCGTGCCGACTCCGAAGAATCCGCCGATCATGAGAGTCGCCCCATCGGGAATCATGGCAACCAAATCATCCAAATGCCTTGCTGTTTTCATGGCAATCTTTCGTGCGCCCACTCAAAACTTAGTTGACCACCTCGCGAGCCAGCCATGCGGAACTCAATTCCTCGATGAGAACCAATGCCTCAGCGGCCCTCAAATGGGTAGCGGTCCTGCGCCTGGACCGCGGCGGCGATGCGGCGACGGAGAGCAATTGTGTCCACGGCCAGGCCCTGGTCAAACCGCTTCAGAACGGCCAATTGCGTCATCAGCATATCTCCTTCATGCACCGCCGCAATGGCTCGCTTGGCTTCGTGGTGCACGCGTTCGGCGGCGTCGGCGATAAGCACGCGCGCAGCATCGATCATGATGGTTGCCGCGGCTTCGCCCTTGCTACCTGCGGCCTTCTGCGCACGTAAAAGGCCCGACTCCATGGCGTAAATCTCCATCACGATGTTCGCCAGTGCGCCAATCAATTCCTGCTCGCCGGCCAGCTTTTCGCGAGAATTTCTGGACTGCGCCGCCCGCAGCCTGGAGAAACATCTTTTTCGCGTTTGCAATTACACGCGCCTCCTCGGCGAGCACGCCTTCTGGAGTTTCTTCCTTCGGAGCACCCGCATGAATTTCAGCGGCCAACTTCTTGGCCGCGGGAATCAGCGGCAATTGACCACCCGCCGCACGCTTCAGCAACGTCTGGATGATGACCGTTCGATTGATTTCATTGGTGCCTTCAAAGATCCGATTGACGCGGGCATCACGATACGCGCGACAGACCGGGTAGTCCTCATGGAAACCGTAACCCCCAAAAATTTGCACCGCTTCATCGACCACGAAATCCAGCATTTCGCTCCCATACACCTTCGCAATCGAGCTTTCAATCGCGTATTCCTCGAGCACCTTCATGAGGTTCTGGGCCTTATTGGCCGGAATGCTCCGCTGCGTTCGTGGCAGCTTCCATGTCGCCGGCGGTCCGATAAAGCATTGACTCCGCCGCGAAAATCCGAATGGCCATCTCCGCCAGTTTTTCCTTGATCAGCCCGAATTCCCCGATCTGCTTCCCGAAGGCCTTGCGCTCCTTGGAGTATTTGGAAGCGATCATCAGAATATGTTTGGATTCTCCAACACATTTCGCGCCAATCCTGAAACGCCCCACATTCAGGGTGTTGAAAGCGACGACATGGCCGCGGCCGATTTCGTGCAACACGTTTTCTTTCGGTACCGTGCAGTTCTCAAGGAAAACCGGCGTCGTCGAGCTCCCGTGGATGCCCAACTTGTGTTCTTCACTCCCGGGCTTGCAGCCGGGAAATTTCTTCTCCACGATGAACGCGGTCAGCTTTTCGCCGTCCACGGCAGCAAACACGATAAACAGGTCCGCGAAGCCCCCGTTCGTGATCCACGATCTTTTGCCCGTTGAGGATGTAATGCGTGCCTTCCTTGTTGAGTTCGGCGCGAGTGAGTGTATTTCGTGCGTCGCTTCCGGATTGCGGCTCTGAGAGGGCGAAGGCACCGATGTATTCGCCGCTGGCCAGCTTCGGCAGGTACTTTTGTTTCTGTTCTTCGCTGCCGAAATCGACGATGGGAACCGTGCCCAATCCGGCATGGCATGACTGCGTGATGGAGAAGCCTCCATACATGGAGATCTTTTCAGTCAGAACCGTGGTCGCAATGTTGTCCAGGCCCGCTCCGCCGTATTCTTCTGGTATGCCGGGGCCCATCAGGCCGAGGTCGGCCGCTTTTCTGCACAACCCTGCCATCAGTCCCGGTTTTTTCGCCTCCAGGTCCTTCACCACAGGGAGTACTTCCTTGAGCACAAACTCCTCCGTGGTCTGGCCGATCAGCTTCTGGTCATCGCTCAGGTCGGCGGGAGTAAAGACGTCCTGAGGGGCAGGGGACTCCAGTAGAAAGCTGCCGCCCTTTGCCGCGGGCTTGTTGAGAGCCGTGTTCGCCATGGATCTTGCTCCTTGTCGGCCTGATGCCGTGTAGAAAACTCAAACGAGCTTCACATTCCGTCGTAACTCGGACCGCCTCCACCTTCCGGCACGGTCCAATCAATAATCTGGTAAGGGTCGGCAATGTCGCAGGTCTTGCAGTGCACGCAATTGGCCGCGTTGATCTTCAATTTCGATCCATCGCCCTCTTTCACCATCTCGTACACCGCCGCGGGACAAAAATACAGGCACGGGTTTCCGTACTCCTCGACGCAGCGCGACGAGCAAAAGTCCAGGTCACGCAGTATCAGATGGCTCGGCTGGTCCTCCTCGTGGCGGGTGCCGGAATGAAACACGTCGGTCAGACGGTCGAACGTCAACTTCCCATCGCCCTTGAACCGCGTGCTCTGATCCACCAGCGTCCCATTGCCATTCCGCTTCGCGTAGCTCTTTGTATCCCGCCTCCGAACGCATCGGGTCCACCAACCCTCGCCCGCCGGTGATGTACTGCAATGCCGCGTGCACCATCCCTTTCCACAGCCCGCCGTGAAACGCCTGGTGGAAATTTCGCACCTTCCACAATTCTTCCTTGATGTAACTCTGATCGATCTTTTCTTGATACAGTTTCAGCGTCTTGGCCGAAGTGTCCCCCGCCTTGAGCGCCTCAAGAATCGTCTCCGCCGCCAGCATCCCGCTCTTGATCGCCGTGTGGATCCCCTTCAGCCGCTGGGCATTCAGCAGGCTTGCCGAATCGCCGATGATCAGCGCACCGTCCACGTAGCTCCGCGGCATCGAGTACCAGCCCCCATAGGGCAGCGTCTTCGCGCCATACCGCAGCAGCTTTCCGCCCTCGAGAATCCGCCGGACAAACGGATGCGTCTTGAATTTCTGGAAGGCCTCGTGCGGATCGAACTCCGGATTCGCGTATTCGAGCGCCACAACACTCCCGAGCGACACCCGGTTGTCGCGCATGCCGTACACCCACCCGCCGCCGTACATATCGGAACCGAGTGGCCAGCCCATCGTGTGCGCCACAAATCCTGCCTCGATCCGTCCCGGCTGCACTTCCCACAACTCCTTGACCCCGATCCCGTACACCTGGGGGTTCAGGCCGTCGAGCTTCAGCCGGTTGACCATTTCTTTCGTCAGGGACCCGTGGGTTCCTTCCGACAGTACCGTCACCTTTGCTCGCAATTCATATCCGGGCGTGAAGTTCTCTTTGGGCTTGCCGTTCTTGTCCACGCCCTTGTCTTCGGTCAGGACTCCGGCGATTCTGTGGCCCTCGTAAATCAGCTCCTTTCCTGCAAACTGTGTGAAAAGGTTTACGCCCTCTTTCTCTACCAGCCCGCCGAGCCATTTCACGATCTTGTTCAGCGACACAATGTAGTTGCCGTGGTTCGCGAGCGGCGGCGGCGTGATCGGAAGTTTCCACGCGCGCGATTTGCTGAGGAAATAGACCCCGTCGTTCGTCACGGGCGTATCGACCGGCGCCGTCTTCTCGAAATCCGGCACCAGCTCCGCGAGCCGCCTTCGAGTCCATGATCGCGCCGGAAAGCTGGTGCGCGCCCGATCTCCCGCCCCTTTTCCAGCACGTAAATATTTTCCGGGGAAAGCTCCGGCTTGGCCCCGCTCGCGTTGTGCTTCTTGATGAGGTTCGCCAGGTGCAGGGCGCAGCCCAAACCTGCCGGCCCCGCTCCGACGATGAGCACATCCGCTGCCAGTTGCTCCCGTTGAATGGCCATGCGGCGTCTAGCCTTTCGCTTTCTGTAGTTCTGCCGTGAGAGCGGGCATGACCTCGAAGATGTCGGCCACGATGCCGTAGTCCGCAATCTCGAAAATGGGCGCGTGCTGATCCTTGTTCACCGCCACAATCGTCCGCGATCCCTTCATCCCCACAACGTGCTGAATCGCGCCGCTGATGCCGAGAGCGAGGTACAGCTTCGGCGCGACGGTCTGTCCCGAGCTGCCAATCTGGCGCTCCATCGGCAACCAGCCTTCATCGCAAATCGGCCTCGTTGCCGCGATCTCGCCGCCCAGTGCTTTCGCCAGCGCCTCGGCTTGCGCAATATTCTCCCGCGCCTTGATGCCGCGGCCAATCGCCACAATCACCGGCGACTGCGTCAGGTCCACCGCCGACTTCGCTTCCTTAAACATTTCCAGCGGCTTCGTGCGAATGTCTGCTGCCTTCAATTCCACCTTCGCCGCATTCACCGGCGCTTTTCCGCTCCGATGGGCCGTCAGCAAATCCGCCCGAAACGCTCCCGATTGGAATGACGCAAACCACGGCGCCGCCCCCGCAAACGTCACATCTGCCGCCGTTTTCCCTTGAAACATCTGGCGGACAAACACCAGTTTCCCACCTTCATTCCGGAAGCCGATACAATCGCCCACCATCCCCTTGCCCAGCATGGCCGCAAGTGCCGGCGCAAAATCCCGGACCTGATACGTGTGCGGGAACAAAACCAGATCCGGCTTCGCCGCCTCAATCACCTGTTTCAGCGCCGTGCAGTATCCATCCGGCGTGTAGCTCTCCAGCAACTCGTGCTCAACGAGCAGCACTTCCGCCACATCTTTTGTCGCCAACTCCTCCGCCAGCGCTGCCACGCTCTTCCCGACTACCGCCGCACTGACCGTTCCTGACGTCGCCGCGGCAATCTGTTGTGCCGCCACCAGCGTTTCAAAACTTGTGTTGTTCCACTTTCCCTGCCGCTGTTCCGTAATCACTAGTATTTTCATGATCAGATCACCCGCCTTTCTACCTTGAGCTTTTGCACCAGCTTCGCCGCCATTTCCTTCGGGGTCCCTGTCAAGAACTCTGTTTTCTTGGTTTTCATCGGCACGTAGATCTTTTCAATTTTCTGCGTCGGTTCGACTGTCACGCCCAGCGACTCTTTCGCGACCGTAAGAATCTGCTTTTTCTTCGCCGCGATAATCCCTTTCATGGTCGTGTAACGCACCTTGTTGATCCCGGACTGGATCGAAAGCACCGCCGGCAGCGGGCACTCGATCCACTGGAACCATCCCGCTTCCAGCTCCCGCTTCAATTTCATTTCTCCGTCCTGCACGTCGATTTGCATGATGATCGTCGCGTGAGGCAAATTGAGCAGCCCCGCAAGTAAAACGCCCGTCTGCCCAAAGCCGTGGTCATCGCTCTGCAAGCCCGTTAGCACCAGGTCGTATTTCTCCTTCGCAATCACGGCCGCCAGCACCTTCGCCGCTCCCAGCGGGTCGAGCTGCGCGAAATGATCATCCGCAATGTGAATCCCGCGGTCCGCGCCCTTCGCCAGCACCTCATGGATTGTCTGCTTCACGCGCTCCGGCCCCAAAGAAAGTGCCACGACCTTCCCGCCGTGCTTTTCCTTCAACTGCAACGCCTCTTCGAGGGCGTAACTATCCGGCTCGTTCATCTCGAATGTGATGTCTGATTCGTTGATCCAGTTTCCGACAATCGCCAGCAGCGCGTCTTTTGCCGGCACCTGTTTAATGCACACAATTGTATTCATGGGAGTCTCCTTCCAGTCAGGCCGATCTCGTGAATTCCGGCGGGCGCTTCTCAAAGAACACATTGATCGCTTCCTTGGCGTCCGCCGAGCGCAGTCGTGAGGCGAACTCCTCGTTCTCGACTCTCGCCGCCTGCTCAGTCCTATTCATCGCAAGCCTCTCCTTCTGGGCTGGCTGCGCTCGGCGCACAACCGGCCGTGACTCAGCCTCCGACCTTGGAGGCGGTCGAGGCGCAGAATGAGCCGGAGCGTGTGCTGGGCGATCATCAGTTCTTCATCGGTCGGGATGACCCAGGCCGAGGGGGAACGCCCTTCCGGGGAGACTCGGGGTCCACCCCGGCGGTTGGCCTCGTCGTCGAGTGCGACGCCCAGCCAGGCCGCGTCGCGGCAGATCCGCGCGCGGATCTCGACGGCGTGCTCGCCGATGCCCGCGGTGAACACGAGGGCGTCCAGCCCTTTCAGAACCGCGGCGAGTGCGCCGAGCGCGCGACCGATGCGGTCGACGAAGTAATCGACGGCGAGCCGAGCGTCCGGTCGGTCGCTGGCCAGCAGCTCGCGCATGTCGTTGGAGACTCCTGACAGCCCCTTCAGACCGGAGTGGTTGTAGAGCAGATCTTCCACTTGGTCTAGCGACATGCCCCGTTGCTGCATCAAGTAGATCAAGACGCCAGGGTCGATCTGGCCGCACCGCGTGCCCATAGGCAGGCCGTCCAGCGCCGTGAAGCCCATCGTGTCGCCCAGGCTCTTGCCACCCTCGAATGGCCGCCATGCTGCACCCGTTGCCCAGGTGCGCCACGACCACTCGCCCCGCGGCGGTGCCGGGGTCCAGCCGCTGCAAGGCCTGCACGATGTACTCGAACGACAACCCGTGGAAGCCATACCGACGCACGCCCGCATCGAAGTATTCGCGTGGCAGCGCGTACACTTCGGCAACCAGGGGGGCGGTCCGGTGGAACGCAGTGTCGAAGCAAGCCACCTGAATCAGCCCGGGACGGTGCCTGGACAGAGCGCGGATAGCGGCAAGGTTGTGGGGCTGGTGCGACGGGGCGAGCGGCTCGTAGGCGGCCAGAGCCTCGAGCGTGGGCCCGTCGACCACGACCGGCTCGGAGTAAACCGGCCCTCCGTGGACCACGCGGTGGCCGACCGCCACGACCTCCAGGCCCCGCACTATGGGTGTCGAGCCACGCGAAGATCCGGTGCAGGGCGTCTTCCTGCGAAGCGACCTCGGCCAGGGAATCCCGTTCCTCGGCGACGGTCGCGCCGTCCGTGTCCCTGACGAAGAAGTGGGGGGCGGTGCCGATCCCCTCGAATTCGCCCTGGAACAGCGGGAGCAGACCTCCGTCGCCGACGGAGAACACCGAGAACTTGACGCTCGACGAGCCGGCGTTGAGCACCACGATGACCTTAGTCA
>CAVXCB010000049.1:0-81542 GCA_963760085.1 uncultured Planctomycetaceae bacterium | reverse complement strand
ATCGCTGAGGATTGGAAAGAGATTTAGCCAGGCACGGTAGGCCTACGCCTAACTGGCGGCCCGGTCGCCGACCCTCGACCTGTTGCCGGAAAGACACGCCGAGCGAAAAACGGCTCGTGCCCGGCAACACACCATTGACATCTTTTTGTGACGTCGAAATCAACGGCGACTGCCTGGGCCACCCGAAGCAACTAGAGTTAAGAAACCCGTCGCAACGTATGGAAGCATCACGTTGATTTCTTTACCGAGTTCCTTCTCCAAAAGGCAACGGAAATCGATTAGGCGGGGACGACCAGCCGAGAGTGAAGAAAACGTAGGTTTGATTGACAGCCCGCCAGGGCTATCACCGCCAACCGCACGCCCGTCGCACGGTTTAACAGCCCGCCCTCGCGGTGGCGGACCGACGCGTGGTTTGAAAATGACTCCGCAGTCGTAACGTCGTGCTCAGCGGTTCTGGCACCGCCGTCACTTTGCTTTCTTTTCGTCCGTTTGGACATCGATACGCAGATTGGGGGCTGCACTCTGTCGGTTTCCTTTTCCGCTGGCGGGCTGACGTCGGATCGATCGATCCGTTTGGTCGGCATCCGGCGGGTCAAGTCAAGTTTCGATACTCCGGCGGAAGCGCACTGCGTTTGTGCCGAGCAAACCAGGAGTCAACGAGCCCCTCCGCACGCAGAGTTTACCGGCGGTCGCAGTCCGCCGAGGTCAGGGAGGTCTTCCGGTGGCCCCACAAGCTGGCAGTACAGGCCCTCCATCGTGCTTCTTCGCGAGGTCACCACGCGCATCCACATGACGCGCCATTTTTTGAGCTTCGGGGAATTCAGATCCATCTGCCGGATCAAAAGTTGCGTCTCGCGATCACGCGTTTCCAGTGACCCGTAAGGGAGCGCGCTGCGAGGGTCAACCGCATTAGCCGGAATGGATCCGCCACTGCTTGGGCCCGTTTGACGCCGTTGCATCGGCGGCAGGCGTAAACCAAGTTTGCGTAGTCCACTCTCAACTCTGGATTAACCGACTGTGGCTTAAAGTGATCGAGTTCAAACTCGGAAGTGACTTGGCCCCACGTCTCCCGCTTCAGGCAGTACACGCAACGGAAATCAAACTCGTCGCGCAACCACGGGCGATAGGATTCATACGCGGAGTATCCCGAGGGGCCATGGGGGCGCTGTTCTCGCGGCTCCGGGTAGTCGAATATCAATCGGATTCACCCACCGGTTCAATTGCATCAACTTCCAATGCAGGGCTCGCGCCCCTGCATCGGCAAATCCTCTTCCGACTCAACGTGGTCGCGCATGATTGTCGTGAGACGCGCAAGCTCAATGCTCTCGGCCGGTGTCAACGTCCCTTGGATCTCCTTGTCGATCAGCGCCAACCTCTGTTGATTCAACACGTCGTTCCAGGTGGCCTCGAAGTCCGTTGGTCCGACTGCGGCTCGACGGAATAACTCCAAGATCGATTCGAGTTCCATGCCGGACTCAAGATATGTCGCCAGAATCGCTCGCGCTGCCGCCAGCCGATATTCGGGATCGCCTGAATCCGGTCGGAGACCACTACTGGCGTGCACAAAGTGGTCCTCGAGGAGCTTGACAAATACTCGAATCCAGTCGTCCGCACTCGAGGAAATGTCCTCCCCGCGAGCGGGCCGATCAGATTCACGCGACTTTGTGGTCGTCACTGGATGGCTCTCCCTTGCGGATCGAGACCGGCAGTGAGCGGATCGCAAGCTGCGCCTGCCTGACGATCATGCGCCAAGGTCACCCGATCCGGCTGGCTGGATTCGGCGGCGAGTTGCCTGGCTCGCATGGCGACCTCATCCGTGAACAGCGACTTCCAGTAGATCAGCGACCTTCGCGGCCTCGATATCGATACGAACGTCCGTCTTTTTGCTCATCGCAACCTCCCTGTCGCTTGTGGTGCATGACTTGAATGGAAGCTCACTCCGAAACCGCGACGGCGTGCTCCATCGCGAATGAGGAGCAAAGGCCATTGTGCTCAACAGCACCGCAGTTTGACAAGTCAGAAACCGGCCAAACGGGGCAGTCGGAAGCCCACTAGGTGGCACGAATTCATGCGAGATCTTCGGCAACCCCGGCCGGTGCTCGTCAAAGGATGTAGCGGCTCAGATCTTCGTCTTTGGAGAGCGCTTCGAGACGTTCACGAACCAGCTTTTCGTCCACGAGAATGTGCTGATTCTGGCGGTCGGGGGCATCGAAGCTGATGTCTTCGAGAACGCGCTCGAGGATTGTGTGCAGGCGGCGTGCGCCGATGTTCTGGGTGGTGCGATTGACCAGGAATGCCAGGTCGGCCATGGCCTCGATGGCGTCGCTTGCGAACTCCAGCTTGACACCTTCGGTGCCCAGCAAAGCTTCGTACTGGCGGATCAGTGAAGCTCTCGGCTCGCGCAGGATCCGGGCGAAGTCGTCGCGTGTCAAGTCGTGCATCTCGACGCGAATCGGGAAACGGCCCTGCAACTCGGGCATGAGTTCCGAAGGCTTGGAGCGATGGAAAGCACCGGCGGCCACGAACAGGACGTGATCAGTCTTTACCGGGCCGTACTTGGTGTTGACCGTGGTTCCCTCGACGATTGGCAGCAGGTCGCGCTGCACGCCTTGGCGCGAGACGTCTGGACCGCGCACCGAACCCTCGTCGCCGGCGATCTTGTCCAGCTCGTCGATGAAGACGATGCCCGTTTCCTCGGTCAGTTTGATCGCGGCCTGGTTGATCTTTTCGGGATCGATCAGCGCGTCGGTCTCTTGTTGCAAGAGGACGGGCCGGGCGTCCCGAACGGTCATCCGCCGGCTCTGCGCCTGTTTAGGCATGATTTTCTCGAACATGCTCTGGAGGTCCATCTCCATCTGCTCCATGTTGGCTGCGCCAAGGATAGAGACCGGGGCGACGGTGCGACCGGGGATCGTGATCTCGACCTCGCGGTCCTCGAGTTCGCCGGCCAGTAGCCTGATCTTCATCTTCTCGCGCGATCGCTGGCGGCGCTCTGCAGCCTCGTCGGACGGGTGCGAGTCAGGCTCGCTCCAGTTCGTGGGCTGAGGGGAGGGCAAGAGCAAGTCCAGCAACCGCTGCTCTACCCGCAATCGCGCCTGTTCCTCAACTCGTTCGCGCTCGGCGGTGCGCACCAGCAGAATCGCTGCCTCGACCAGGTCACGAATCAGGCTTTCCACGTCACGGCCATAGTAGCCGACCTCGGTGTATTTGGTGGCCTCCGTCTTCACAAATGGTGCGCCCACGAGCATGGCTAGCCGGCGCGCGATCTCTGTCTTGCCCACCCCCGTCGGTCCAATCAACAAAATGTTCTTGGGTGTGACCTGCGCCGGAGATCGTCAGGCAGTTGCCTTCGTCGCCATCGATTACGCAGGGCAATCGCCACGGCTCGCTTGGCTTCGGCCTGGCCGACGATATCGCGGTCCAGCTCGGAGACGATCTGTCGGGGGGTCAACTCGGGCTGGTGCTGAGGCACGCCAATTCCTCCACCGTCAAATGGCCGTTGGTGTAGATGTCGATGCCGCCAGCGATGGCCAGCGACTCCCTGACGATTTCCGTGGCCGAGAGGCGCGGTGTGCTTGATCAGGCTCGGGCTGACGCCAGGGCATAGCCTCCGCCCGAGCCGGTCGCCAGAATCCCGTCACTGGGCTGGATCACGTCGCCGGATCCGCTTAATAGCAGACTGTGCCGGGAGTCCACGACCAGGAGCACCGCTTCCAAGCGCCGCAACATCCGGTCGGTCCGCCACAGTTTGGCCAGCTCCGTCGCGGCGCGGGGGACGTTGTTGGGATGGTCTTTCAGCTTACCCTCGAACCGCTCGAGCAGGGCAAGTCCGTCGGCCGCCGATCCCGCGAACCCAACCAATACCTGCCCTTCCAGGAGCTTGCGCACCTTCACCGCATCAGTCTTCATTACCTGGGTGCCGAGCGTTACCTGCCCGTCGCCCCCCATGGCTACCTTGCCTCCCTTACGCACCGAGAGAATAGTCGTCGCATGCCAGTCCAAACGGGATCCTCCATCAGTGAGGCCGGGTCGATCGCACGATCTAATTCTAACCAGACCCCGATTCGATAGGAAATCGCCACGCTCAATCCACAAATCCTCGATTGACGTGGCCCGGCGCCCACGGGCCTTCTAAGTACCGGCGACTAGCGGCTGCTAGAAGGATCAAGCTGTGGGGACCGATCATCGAGACCGGCACACTAACAGCCTGCCGAAGCAGTCCTCGTGGCTCGGATCAGCGCGAGATTCTCTTGCGGTGCGGATCTTCGTGCCGTTTGCCGGATCGGAGCCATGGGGTGTCCACCCGACCTGAGCACTTCTCGAGCCGCCGTGCGCTCGGGCGAGAAATCAAAGGGGAACGCGGCTAGTTGATTAATTAGCCGAATGACCTGGACGCGGCGGAACGGACGCCCGCCACGGTCAATCGTGAAATCCGCTAGGGGGATCGCGTCCTGGAACCACGGGCGATAAAAGGAGACGGGAACGAGGTCGTCGTTGATGATCAACAAGATTCCATCGTGTCCCAGCCACTCTCCGGGTTTGCTCCAGAACGCGAACCCCCGCGGGTCGTCGAGGTTGTAGCAAAGTACCGGCAGCCGGAGCTCGATCGCATGAGCAAGCTGAGCGCTTTGGTACCAGGAGCGGGTAAAGAGGAAGCTGTTCTCGTCGTCGAAATTCCGAGCTCCTCGAGCCGCTCGGCGACCAGATCCCAGCCGTAGAGATCGGCGGTCGGATCTGTGCGGGCATCGAAGAGCCCCCAACGCACATTGCCGCCGCGCTGAAAGCAGCCGGTGTGGTGCTCAAGAATGGTTAACCCAAGAAGCATAATGGAGAAAACAGCCGCGCCAGACGAGCCAGCGAATCATGGGCCCTCGGCTCCGGTCAAAGTACTGTCGCCAGGCGTCTCCCAGCACCGGGAAGAGCGAGACCAAGCCAATCAGCCCCCAGTGCGGCAGAACCGGCCGAAAGCATGCGACCGCCGTGAAGACCAGGACCGGCGCGACAGCCAGACAAAGAGCCAGGCGTTCGTGCACGGTCGGCAGGCATCTCCAGTTTTTCGCCTCGCGGACCATAAGGAAGCACAGCGGGATCCAGATCCAGGGGAAAAGATATCCAGCTTGCGCTAGCATGGTGGTTGCCAAGTAATCGGGCCGGGGCACGAGCCACCAAAGGCCCTGCCGCCCTGAAACAAGAACGATGCCCAGCCGTTCCGGGCGTTCCAAATGAGCACGGGGCTGAAGACCAAGAGTCCCAATCCGACTGCCAGGTACGGTCCGGTCCTGGTCAGCCAGTACCGGATTGGCCTGTGCATTATCAGTAATAAAAGCAGGCCAGCTGGCAGGAAGATCGCATGATACTTGCTTAGCATCGCGCCGCCCCAAGCCAGGCCCACCCAGACCCAGGGCCAGTTCCGTCGCGGTTGCTCGATAGCGACGCTCAGGCGGTCGATGGTCAACAACCAGAAGAAGAGCAATGGGCCGTCCGGCAGGGCGAACGTCGATGCCGCCAACCCGTAGTATCCGGTGAGATTAAGTGCCAGGGCGGCGAAGAATCCTGTGCGAGGACCATACCATCGACTCGCGATCCGCCACATCAACCATGTAGACGAGGCGAACAGAGCGATGAAGCCGATCCGCAAGGCCACCCTGGAAAAGAGTGCTCCCGAAAGAGCCAAGCCGGTTGTCTCGACCCAGGCGAGCATCGGCGGATGATCGTAGTAGCTCAGGTCGGGATGGACCGCATAGAGGAAGTGGTACGCCTCGTCATTGCCCAGACCCAACGCCGCGGCGACGACCAGCCGGAGTATACCTGAGAACACGATCAGGATCGCGAGAGCACGTTTGGGGGACATCGAGCGTCCTTGCTCTGAAGCCTCTGGCGACGAAGGGTCGAACCAAGAGACCCATCGTTATCATCCAACCAATCGGGTTTGCAATTCAATCCCCGGCCGGTTTGCTCGCGACGAATGTGTCTTTTGTCGCCCCCGCCCCCACCACGGCAGAATCATCGGGCTTGTTTAAGATCGGAGGGACGCCGTCATTCTGTTTGATAGCGCATTGGGGATGGATGCCAGCGAGCGAATAGACGGGTTTATCGCAGATCGGGCATCGCTTTCGTTGGGAGTCTGTGATAGGCGTATGATAGTGCCTGGAGTTCATAGCTGTCCCGGCAGCACATCGAGTGCAAAAAATACCCCTGCTCGAGATTGCAAGAATCAAGAGTCAGGGATGGAAAATTGATCAAGGAGCCCATGGCTGGGCTCCTTGGTGGTGCCATCGCAACAAGCGATCGCGATCAATCAATAGCGTCGACCGCCCCCGCCACCTCCACCGTAGCCGCCACCACCTCCACCGTAGCCGCCTCGGCCGCCGCCGCCGCCGGAGCGCGCCGCCGCCGCCGTAACCGCCGCCGCCACCGCTACGCGGTTCGCGTGGCTTGGCCTCGTTGACTGTCAACCGCCGCCCGTCGTACTCTTGATCATGCAGTCCCTGGATCGCCGCCTGAGCCTCGGCCTCGGTGTCCATCTCGACGAATCCGAACCCTTTGCTCCTTCCGGTGTCGCGGTCCTGGATGACCTGCGCACTCTGCACCGTTCCGAACTGGGCGAACCACCCCTCGAGGTCGGATGAGGTCACTGAATAGGTCAAATTACCAACGTAAAGTTTCTTTCCCACGTTACATCTCCATGTGGCAAAGATCGTCCGACCCCTTTGAAAAGCTTTCTGGGTCGATAAGAAAGGGGCACACGGTTGCGCCCAGGAGGTGGGAAAGGCGAGAGCGGGAAGCCGAAGGCGGTTCAACGAGAACCCGACGTGCTCACTCAGTCGTCAGACCAACCAAGCTTAGTGTATCAAAATCACCAGAAAAAAAAATAGGAAATCCGGAAAACACTCACGTCATTCTGGGAGATGTTTCGTGACCATATTGTGAGCAAGTTAGTTTCATCAGGTCTTCATGACAAGTCGTGCCCAGCGCGTCTTGCCTTCGCTGTTCCGACTCGACAGGGACATCCACGGTCACCCGCAAGCGACTTGCCGTTAACCCGCCCGGGAACCAAAATAAACACCTGGATCGACCACAGCAAAACGCGATTCGTGACGCACCATCGTTTCGAGTTGAGGGCTCTCATTGAAACCATGTCGCAAACCGCGGCGGACTCCAGCTCTGCAAACCGCGACAGCGCCGGCTCCTCGGCTTGTGGAGAGCAAGCTGGGATCGACAAATCCGATCAACGCGTGCGGCGGATGTTCGCTTCGATCGCGCGACGGTACGATTTGCTTAACCACTTGCTAAGTTTGAATATCGACCGCTCCTGGCGGCGATTCACTACCGCCAGGGTCCCGCCCCAGGCGGGAGTTCCCGTGCTCGACTGCTGCACCGGCACGGCCGACCTCGCCCTGGCGTATGACCGCGCCGCGAAGGGCCTCACGCCCATCATCGGCACCGACTTTTGCCGCGAGATGCTCGTGCTCGGCAACAGCAAGGTCCGCAAGAATAAAGCGGTCGGCCGCGTGGTCTTGATCGAGGGCGACGCCCACAGACTACCGGCGCCCAGCGATACCTTCGGTGTGGTCAGTGTCGCATTCGGCTTGCGAAACATCCGCGACACGGTTCGTGGCGTCGATGAGATGATCCGGACGGCCCGGCCGGGAGGGAAGGTCGCGATTCTCGAATTCTCGCGCCCTCGTGGTCGGTTCCTGGGGAGGATCTATCTCGCATTCTTTCGCTACGTGCTGCCGCCCTCGGCCAGGCGATCGCACCAAATCAAGACCAGGCCTATCACTATCTACCCCGCTCCGTGCTCAGCTTTCCCGACGGCCAACAGATGCTCAACTTGCTGGGGTCACGCGGCCTTATCGAATTGCGGATGTATCCTCTCACCCTGGGCGTCGCCACGCTGTACGTGGGAACCAAACCCAGCACGAGTGGCGCTTCGCCCGCGGGGGAGTCGACTTGATGAGCGACGACCCAGCGCGGCCCGATGCCGTCCCCCAGCCCCATCTGGTCGTTGCGATGACCGGCGCCAGTGGCTCTTGCTACGCCGTTGCCTTGTTACGAGCCCTTGGTCGTCTGGGCCGGACCATTCACCTGACCGCCAGCCCCAGCGCGGCCCAAGTGCTGCAACAGGAGATGGGTCTATCGCTGCCACTCAATCGATTCGACCCCCTGATTTTTGGCGACCTTTCGCCCGGCCGCCTGATTTATCACCACCACGCGGACTTCACGGCGGGCATCGCCAGCGGCTCTTTTCTGACCGGCGGCATGGTCGTCATCCCCTGCAGCATGAGCACACTGGCGCGATCGCCCATGGGGTGACGACCAACCTCATCACGCGCGCGGCCGATGTTCATCTGAAGGAACGGCGCAAGCTTATTCTCGTGCCGCGAGAGACCCCGCTGAGCCTGATTCATCTGGAAAACATGGTGCAAGCGACCCGCGCCGGGGCGATCATGCTGCCCGCAATGCCCGGCTGGTATCACCGCCCGCGTCGACTTGACGACCTGGTCGATTTCATCGTCGGGCGGATCTGCGACCAGCTGGGTCTGCAAAACTCGAAGATCACGCGCTGGGGCGGCGACGAGGCGGGAGCGGAAGCAGGCGATCAACAACCCCCAGTGCATCCGGAGGGCTGAGCCCGTGAACCTGGCGATGGTGCGCGAGTATCTCGACCTGGTCAAGTTTCCGCACACTCTGTTTGCCCTGCCCTTTGCACTCCTCGGCGCGGTGCTAGCGGCCTTCAGCCCGGACGGTTGGCGGGGGCGTGTGCAAGACTGGATTGGAATTCTCCTTTGCATGGCCACGGCTCGCTCCGCGGCGATGGCCTTCAATCGGCTGGTGGACCGTGACTATGACGCCCTCAATCCACGGACCTCGGGACGCCACCTGCCCACCGGCCGGCTCTCGGTGCGCTCGGTGGCGGTCTTCACCGGCCTGTGCTCCTTGGCGTTTGTTGCCTCGACATTGCTCTTCCTGCCCAATCGCTGGCCCCTCCTGCTGTCGATTCCGGTCCTCTCCTGGCTGCTTGGTTATTCCTATTCCAAACGGTTCACCACCCTGGCCCATTTCTGGCTAGGGGCGTCGCTGAGCCTGGCCCCGGTGGCGACCTGGATCGCCTTGCGGGGCGCGATCGCATGGCCGCCCTTGCTGCTGGCCCTGGCTGTCCTTTGCTGGGTCTCCGGGTTCGACATCATCTACGCCTGCCAGGACACCGCGTTCGACAACCAGGCGGGCCTCAAAAGCCTTCCCAGCCTGCTTGGCGTGCCGGCGGCTCTGCGTGCGGCGTCGCTCTGCCACGCCGCAATGGTCCTTTCGCTGGTTGGTCTGGAACTGACTTACCCGCTGGGTAAGATCTTCCTGGTCGGTATCGCCGGCGTGGCCGTGCTGCTCTGCTACGAGCATGCGCTTGTCAGCCCCGACGATCTGTCCGGGGTGAACGTCGCCTTCTTCCACGTCAATGTCATCATCAGCGCTGGATTGCTCGTATTCGCTCTGGCTGACCTGATGCTCGGCAGGGCCTATCCCTTCCTGGCTCTGCACTCGAGCAGCGCGGGTTGATGATTGCTTCAGTTTCACCTAAAATCTCAGAAACATCGCGGATCAACGAGTTTTACATAACCTCCTAGCGAAATTGGACAGGCGCCGTAAGCCGAACCTGAACAACGCATGAGAGGAAGGGTGCAGCCATGCACGCCGAGGCAACTCAGATAGACCTGATTCTCGAGAAAGTCGAAGCCGGCAAGCGGCTCGGTCTAGACGACGGCCTGGCCCTGGAAGCCTGCAACGATCTCTTCGCCATCGGCGTGGCGGCCAACCGAATACGCGAGCGTCTCAACGGCAATTGTGGATATTATAATGTGAATACACATATTAATCCTACAAATGTATGTGTATATACATGTGATTTCTGCGCTTTCCGCGCCGATCTGGACGAGCCCAAGGCTTACGTGATGGATCGATCCGCGGTGATCGATCGGGCCAGGCAGGCCAGCGAGCGGGGGGCCACGGAGCTGCACATCGTCGGTGGGCTGCATCATAGGTTGCCGTTCACGTACTATGTGGACGTGGTGCGGTGGATCAAGGAGACGGCCCCCGAGATTCACGTCAAGGCGTACACGGCGGTCGAGATCGAGTTCTTCGCGAAGATCTCCCGGCTCTCCACCGAGCAGGTCCTCAGGCGGTTGATTGACGCCGGCTTGGGCAGTCTGCCGGGCGGCGGAGCCGAGATCTTTCATCCTGAAGTTCGCCAGCAGATCTGCGGGGCCAAGGCCTCGACGGAGCAGTGGCTTGACGTCCACCGCACGGCCCACCGGCTCGGGCTGCACTCGAACGCGACCATGCTCTACGGTCATATCGAAAAGCCGCTGCACCGGATTGACCACTTGATCCGCTTGCGTGAGCTGCAGGACGAAACGGGCGGGTTTCAGACTTTCATTCCCCTTGCCTTTCACCCAGACAATTCTGCGATGGCTCACATACTCAAGCCATCGGGAGTAATGGACCTGAAGACGATGGCCATCAGCCGGCTAATGCTCGACAACTTCCCGCATGTCAAGGCCTACTGGGTGATGCTCGGACTCAAGACCGCTCAGGTCGCGCTGTCATTCGGAGCCGACGACCTCGATGGTACCGTCGTGCATGAGAAGATCTATCACGATGCCGGCGCCGAGACGCCGCAAGAAGCCACCGTCGCCGAGATTCGCCGCCTGATCACCGAGGCCGGCCGAGTGCCGATCGAACGCGACACGCTCTACCACCAGGTCGTTCGCGACGGCCGCCGCTGGTCTAGCGGCAGGCATATCGACACCCCCGGCATATCCCCTCGGCCTGGGGCGCGTCCGCTTGCGAGTGAGTCCTTGAGCCGTTGAGAGCTCTGCTTGCGTCGAGGGGAGTGGAAGATTAAGATATTACTCCGAACTAAGGCTTCGATTCGCCGGTCGCAATCCGTGATCGTTTTAGTTCCGGCGGATTTCCATGCAAGAGATAGCGAAGGCCGCCTGCGGGCGAGGGTGCTGGGAGTTTTCCAATGTCGCTGGACAAGAGCCTGAAAAAGGGGGGCGGCTTGGCCCGTGCCCGCAACGTGCTGACGCGGGCGGAACGGCTTGCTGTTCTTCAGGAGGATGACCGCTGGGCGCCATCGGCCGGCGTCTTCAACCTTCCCAAGACCAAATATCGCAGGCTTGCCCCCGGCCAGTCGGGGCCGAAGCGTCCCGGAGAGACGAAGCCATCCTGACTTGACTGGTCAAGTAATTCGACTGTACCGAGATTGGTCTGGAATCGTCTGGGAGCCGTTGATTCGAGCCCGAGATTGATTGCGGTCCCCGACCAGGAGGTCGGGTTTTTTCTTGACCCAAAAGCGGCTCGAGAGGGTTGCTACCTATCGCTGGGCAGGGTGTTGATCTGCGAGATCAAGGCGAAATCGCGGTCCGTGAGCCCGCCCACGTCGTGCGTGGACATCTCCACGCGAACATTTCCGAAAACTCACGTGGATGTCGGGGTAATGGTCCGTTTTCTCGATCAGAGCCGACACCTGGTTCACGAACTCGATGGCGCGGCGAAACGACGGGAACTGCCAGGTCCGTACCAGCATGTCCCCGTGCCGATCCCATCCCTTAGCGTCGGGCAGTCTTGCCTGAATTTCGGCTTCGCTGAGCTTGGACATCGCCTCTCCCCTCCCTTCTAACCTGACCATGGTTCGTTCCAGCCGGATTATGTTGAGGGGATCTCTCCGGTCGGGAAATCTCGAACTCCGGCCTGCTGGCTTTCTGATCTCATTATCCTGACGGTTCTCCGCGTGAACAAGGGTTGAATTCGCAAATCGAGGGGGCATCGGGCGCCATGCTGTCTGCTTTGTCGCTTGCTTGCGCCTTGATTGTCGGTGTCAGCCTGCTAGGGGGTGTGCTACCACTGGCCACGGTCCTGAACCATACGCGGCTTCAAGTTTACCTGAGCTTCTCCGCGGGGAGCATGCTGGGGGCAGCGTTCTTTCACATGCTGCCCGAAGCAGTCCGGATGGGCACGCCGGAAACGGTCCGCTGGACGGCCCTGGGTTTGCTGGCGCTCTTCTTCCTGGAGCGGTTCTTTTCATTTCATCACCACGAACCGCAAGGTCTTGCCGCGCCAGGCGACCAGTCCGCACACCGAACCGAGATCGAAACTCGCGCACATCGCGACCAGGCTCAGCCTCTCGCTGCAGAGCATCATGATCATCCGAACCGGTACCACCAGGCGTCGCTCCCCGCTCTTTCCTGGGGAACCGCCGCATTTGGGCTGGCGATGCATTCGCTGGTGGGCGGAGTCGCGCTTGCCAGCGCGATCAGTGCCGACTTCACAGAGCGACGGGGGGTCAGTGCCACGGGCTGGGGAGTTTTCCTCGCCACCGTCGTTCACAAGCCGGCCGACGCTTTGACCATTGTCAGCCTGATGTTGCGTTCGGGGGCTTCCAGTCGCCTCGCCCACTTTGTCAACGCCGGTTTCGCCCTGATGATCCCGTTGGGTGTGGCCCTGTTCGCGATCGGAGTGGGACAGCTCAGCTCGGTCGCCGCCGCCGGCTGGACGGCCGTGGCACTCGCCTTCTCGGCCGGCACTTTCCTGTGCATCGCTCTCTCAGACCTGCTGCCCGAGCTGCAGTTTCACTCGCACGATCGCCTGAAGCTCTCCATGTCCCTTATCGCGGGATTCTGCCTGATGGCGAGCACCTCACTGATCGAGCTCATTTGATTCTGATCAGAAGGCTTGCCAACGGAGCCTTGCGGGCCGGCACTTCGCTCGACCCGTATACTTTTCGACCAAGGGGTGGGGCTAAAGGGTCGCCAAAGCTCTACCGTGCGGCCAACGATCTACTGCGCTGCCGGCGCGGGCCACTTTGCCGGCTCAGTCATGGCCTAAACCCGCACTTGTTACATCCGTTGTCATGATGAGAACCGTGCCTTCGCAGGTTCCCGGGACTTCGACCTTCGCCGCCGCGGCCAGGATGTTTTCGAGCTTGCCAGAGCAAGTCCGAAAAGTTTAGGCTATTTGTACCGGGGAATTCAGGGCGCGACGTGAGCCAATTTGGAGTCTACGCGTGAGCTGCTCATTCTCGTTTCGCACCTTTGTCGCCTTCACCGCCGTGTGCTTGCTGATGGAAAGTCCGGTGGCCTCTGCCATCGTGATCGCGCGAGCCGACACATCTGACACCCCGTCCGTTCTGGGGACTTTACGCGGTCCAGACGGCCAGCAGCATGACCTGGCCGCTCCCCGCGAACGGGCTGAGCGTCTTGGTCTTCTACTCCTCCGAATGCCCGATCTCCAACGCCTACAGTCCGACGCTTGAACTCGCTGGCGGCGGCCTTTCCCGCGGACCGGGTGAAATGGGTGGGCGTTTGCATCGATCCCGATCTCAGCGACGCGGATGTGAGGGCCCATGCTCGGGATTTTAGACTTGAAGTTCCCGGTCGTGCGGGACCGCCAAGGGACGCTCGCGCGGAAGATGGGCGCAACGGTGACCCCCGAGGCATTTGTGGTCGACGCCAACGGGCATGTCCGATACCACGGCCGGATCGACGACCAATTTGCCGAGCGGGAAGTTCGCAACGCCAACCCATCGGGCAATGAACTGAAAGACGCGATCGCGGCGCTGCTCAAAGGCGACGGAGGTGAAGGCGGCTCACGTGCCAGCCGTTGGCTGCCCGATTCCCGAGGTCAAGACCCTTCGACGCGCCCACCTACAGCAAGGACGTCGTCCTCGATTCTGCAGCAGAATTGCCAGGAGTGCCACCGCAAGGGCCAGGTGGGGCCGTTCGCCCTGGAGACCTTCGAGCAGGCTCGCAAGCGGGCCGATGATATCGCCGCCGTGGCCGAGGACCGGTCCATGCCCCCCTGGAAGGCCGCGCGGCACGTGGGCTCAAGTTCAAGCACGACCGATCGCTCTCCGCTCAGGACATCGCCACCCTCTCGCCTGGGCCGAGGCCGGCGCTCCCGAGGGCAATCCCGCCACTCTTACCGCCGCCCAGGAAATTCCCGGTTGACTGGACCATCGGAAGGGGGACCCGACCTGATCCTCGACATCGGTGCCGACTTCGCAGGTCCCGGCCGCCGGCAGAGACATCTATCGCTGCTTCGTAGTGCCGACCAAGCCTGCCCAAAGACATGTACGTTTCGGCGATCGAGTATCGGCCAGGCAACCGGCCGGTCGTTCATCACGTGCTGGCCTACGTCGATACAGAAGGTCGAGGCCCGCAAGAAAGACGCCGCCGACCCGGGACCGGGCTACGCCTGCTTCTCCGGCCCCGAAGTCGAAATCCACGGCGACCTGGGCGGCTGGGCGCCGGCAACCAGCCCAGCCAGCTGCATGATGGGATCGGCCGCTTCTTGCCCAGGAATGCCGATGTGTCATCCAGGTTCATTATCACCCCGAGCGGCAAGCCCGAGGTCGACCGCACGCGGATCGGCCTACGGTTCTCCCGCAGCCCGGTTCGCCAGACTCTGCACTGGAACCTCGCCGCCGAACCCGGAGATGAAGCTGCCTGACAGGCGACACGAACATCGAGAGTCAAGGCCGCCTGGCCCGTTCCCGTCGATCGTGGTCGCGCATGCCGTCGTGCCCCACATGCATCTGCTTGGCAAGGATATGCTCATGACCGTGACGTTTCCCGGACGGCCGCACTCAAGACCTGATCAAGATCGACGACTGGGACTTCAACTGGCAATACTCGTACTATCTGGAGACAGCCGCTCGAACTGCCCAAGGGCTCGGTGGTCAAGGTCGTCGCCCACTACGACAACTCGGCAGGCAATCCCCGCAACCCAAACAAGCCCCCCGAGGAGGTTACGCTGGGGCGAGGCCACCACCGACGAGATGTGCATCGGCTTCATCGGCGTGACCAAGAAAGGCCAGGACCTGACCCGGCCCGGCGAGAAAGACGACCTGATCGAGATCTTCAAGAAACAGATCGACAAGTTACCGCAATAAACGCGATGCAGCGAAGCGGAAAGAGGACAGCGCAAGGGCCAAGCTGCAGCGATAAGATGATTCGTCGCTCAGTGACCGAGCCGAGCCGGTCCCACGTCTAGCTCGTCTTAATTCAGCTCCGGCACCAGGGGGCCGGCCAGGTCTTGTGGTAGAACAATCGCCCCGCGAGCGTGGGCATGAACGTGCTGGGCACCCAGGGGTCGGGCCCGTATCGCAGGGTCATCCAGAGGCTGGCGCCTTGCCACTGCATGCCCCGGTCGAAGATGCCGTCGGCGCCGCCGATGATCCGGTCGGCCTGGAGAAATAGCCCCGGGCCGATCGTGTTGGCGAAGGCGGGAACCAGCGTCGTGCGGCTCTTGAAACTTGTCAGCGGCATTCTGCTCGATGGTCAGCGGGTGCAGCCGCGCACCGATGCGGTGGGTCTGGGCCTTCCAGTCGTCCAGGCTCGCGAATTCGCCGGCGAAGTGGGGCTCCCAGAAGGCGATATGGCAAACCCGGCCGATCCCGAAGATCACGATCAGCTCGGCGCCCTTTGATTTGAGCTCGCCGATTCGCTCGGCATAGTGCGGCAGTCGATCGGCCGTGGCGAACCAGCGCTGCGCGGTCGGGCACGGTACGCGAGCCCAGCGGCCCGTAAAACGCAGCCTGCATCGCATACTGAAATGCGCCTGGGTTCTCCGGCGGCAGCGTCGCGCCGTCGCGATCGCTCCATTCATCCATGTTGAAGCCGTGCACATGATCGCAGGGCACGTTCCATTCGGTAAGAAAATAGACGGCCCAGCGGTACATGCCCATCGGCCCGACGGGCAGGATCAGTGCCGCGGCTCGGCCGTGGTCGCGCGTCCGGCGGATCGCGGTGGCGATCTCGTGGCCCATCATGACGTCGAAGTCGGTGACCGAGGCGCAGGGCGACCAGCTCGAAGTCCGGGTGCCACCATGGCTGCCGCTCACCGATACTTTCGGGCGGTTGTGAGCAGCAGGCGTCGATCCTGGCAAGGTCCCAGCCTGCCGGCAAGAAACCCTTCCATCATGGAGCCGGCGAAGGTGGTGAGCAGATTCATCGGTTGCCTAAGACCTCGCGAGCGATGAGCAGCGATCGGCAGCGGCCGAGGGTTAACTTCACTCAGCCGACGTTGATCACGACTTTCCCGATCAGCGAGCCCGCGCCGCCGAGCGTGTTGGCTTCGAGAAACTTCTCCGCTTCCATGGCCTCATCGAGCGCGAAAGTGCGGTCCACCAGCGGTTTGAGCTTGCCTTCTTCGGCCCAACGGATCATGTCGCGGGCGCAGGTCTGCTGTTCCTCGGGTGTCGCATTGAACATCGCGAATCCGAACAAGGCACAGTTGCGGGGATAAAAAGCACCCAGGGGAAGTGTGGGTTTGGCCTGGCGGCCGGCCATCAGGATCATCCGGCCGCGCTTGCGGAGCAAGGGGACGGACACCTCCAGGTTCGGCTCACGCCGGGTCTCGTACCAGACGTCGATTCCCTCGGGCTCGAACTCGCGGAGGCGGGCGGTCAGGTCGTCGGTCTTGTAATTGAGGGCCAGGTCGGCGCCGAGCGTACGGCAAGCTTCAACTCTTCTCGGGGCTGCCGGCCGAGGTCGCCACCGCGCCCCGGCCGCCTTGGCCATCTGCACCACCATCGAGCCAACCCCTCCGCTTCCGCCGGGAACATAGACCGTTTCTCCAGGCTGAAGCTGGCCGTAGCGGAAGAGACCCAGGTGCGCCGTGATGCCGACCAGGGCCATGGCCGCGGCCTGGTCGTCGGGCAGGTCACTGGGGTGGGATAAAGCCATTCCTCGCCGACGGCCGCGAATTCGGACGCCACCCCCTGGCGGCCCAGCAGTCCCTGGTTCGATCCCCAGACGCGGTCTCCGACCTTGAACCGCTTGCAACCCGAGCAAACGCTCTCAACCGTACCGGCCAGGTCGCAGCCGATGATGTAGGGAAAAGCCAGCGGGAACGCCACCATGCCCCGACCGGATGTAAAGATCAATCGGGTTGAGCGAAACCGCGTGAACCTTCACCAGCACCTGTCCTGGCCCCGGCTCGGGCCTGGGCAGCTCGCCGACCTTGATATTCTCAGGCGGTCCCGTCTGTTCGATGTATGCAGCTTTCATGGCGAAGCCATCCTCGTGTGGGGCACGGGAATCGATCAGCCCGGCTGGTGCTTCGATTTTCATGATACCGGCGCGGCGTGGCCGATCAAATCCCGTGGTCAGCACGCGACGGAACCCGAGGCAAGGGAGACATTTCCTGATCGCAGTCGTCTGCTTCTAGCGTGACGTGCATCGCGTCAAGGCTCGTTCGACTGCCAAACTGTCTGTATCGGTCGCGGCCGCTTTTCCATCCCGCAAGCTCGAGCCAGGCTTGTACTGCGGCATTGCAAAGTGACGCCGATCGGGTTGGAGGCGACCTGCTAGAAAGGCTTGGTCAGCTTCCCATGTTGGAATCGGACGGTTCGGCAGGCTGGGGAGAACCAGCGACGACACCAGCGCGATATCGATCCAGTGATGCTCGCCGTTGGAAAGGGCGAAGACCATCCTCGGGCCGCTTTCGTGGCCCCAGGCGACGGCATCGGGATGCTTGATCTCGATTTCCCGTCCGTCGGCCATCCGAATCCGAAAGGGGTGAAACGGGCGCTGGTCCTTGGCTCGCTTGAGCTCGTCAATTTTCATTCTATTACCACCTTGGGATCGCCAGCCGACGTACTCGTGGACCGCCTTGCGCCGTAGGCGATCCGCTTTTTCCAGAGATCATTCAACAGCGACCGTGATTCGAAATGGCCTCCGCAAGCAGGTTCTCTCGAGGGGGCGACGAAGTCCATCCTAGGCGATTTAGCAGTAGCTCGCAACGCGTACCAGACAAGTACAGTAGGGCAAGAGTGGCGTCAATTCGGACGGTCCGAGACCGACCCTAACAGAAGCCTTCAGTCTCATCGCGGATGGTTCTTGGGAGTGGAGAAGATGTCAAGAGCCGATGCCGCTCAAAGCCGGGGCCGAAGGCACTGCTTGCAGGTCCGTTGGGAAAACGGCCCGACAGAGCCTTCGAAATGCTGCAACATCATGTAAGATTCAAGTCCGGGAATCCTTAGTCGTGAGCTTCCGTTCTCTCTACCCTATGACCGAATCCCCATCGATCTGCGTCTTCTGTGGATCTTCAGCCGGCTCACGGCCGATCTACGCCACGACTGCCAGGCGGCTGGGCGAGGAACTCGCGCGACGGGACGTGAGGCTCGTCTACGGCGGCGGCCGAGTCGGCCTCATGGGCATCGTGGCCGACGCGGTGCTCGGGGCAGGGGGGCGGGCGATCGGGGTGATCCCCGAAGCCCTGGCAACCAAGGAGATCGCTCACGACGGACTCTCCGAGCTCCATGTCGTCTCCGGCATGCACGAGCGCAAGGCACTCATGGCCATGAAATCCTCTGCCTTCCTCACGTTTCCCGGCGGTATCGGCACGTTCGAGGAGTTCTTCGAGATCCTGAGCTGGGGCGCACTTGGCATCCACCAGAAGCCCCTCGGCATCCTGAACGTCGACGGCTACTTCGACCCGCTTATGGCACTACTCGAACACGGAATCACCGAGCAATTCATCCTGCCCGCTTTTCTCCATTCACTCATGGTCTCCGACGATCCTGAGACGCTCATCGGCAAGCTCCTTGCCTACGTCCCCCCGCTGTCGGCCCGCGTGGATCAAGCTCGAGGAGACCTGATGGACCGCTTCCACGATTGACCGGGAAACCGTCCGAGGAGATAATTAGACAATGATCTAAATAATCGGCGTTGGCCGGGCGAATGGACTGTCATGATGGCACTGAACCAGGTATTCAAGGCGTTATCAGACCCGACCCGGCGCGAGATCATCCGGTTGCTGGGCATGGGTGAACGGACCGCCGGCGAGCTGTCGGCCTCGTTCGATATGACCAAGCCGTCGATGTCGCACCACTTCGCGGTTCTGAAGGAGGCCGACCTGGTCACGAGCCGTCGCGACGGGCAGCAGATCTATTACGCGCTGAACACCACGGTCCTGGAAGACGTGATGACGCGGATCTGGGACCTGTTCGGGACTGCTAACCCGAAAGGAAAGTCCATTCCATGAGCCGCCCCTACTGGATCATCGCAGGTTCTCTTGACTCTGGCAGCGTGGGCGCTGGCGGCCTGGCTCTACCCGGCCTTCCCGCAGCGAGTGCCAATCCACTGGAACATCGAGGGCAAAGTTGACGGCTGGGGCGACAAGTCCTGGGCGACCTTTCTGATGCCCGGCACGATGATCGTTTTCCTGATCCTTTTCGCCTTCCTGCCAGCGCTCTCTCCCAAGCATTTCGAAGTGGACTCTTTCCGCTCGACGTACCTGTTCATCATGGTCCTCACCATCGGGCTCTTTGCCTACATAAACGGTATCATCCTGTTGGCGACGTGGCAGGAAGTTCGCGAGGGTCCGAAGTTCATGGATATCGGCCGCGCCTTGATCGCGGGGCTCTTCCTGTTCTTTGCATTTCTGGGCAACGTGATGGGCAAGGTGCGCAAGAACTTTTATATCGGCATCCGTGTCCCCTGGACGTTGGCCAGCGACCGGGTCTGGAATGACACCCACCGTCTGGCCGCCTGGTTGATGGTCGCAGTCGGCGTGATCGGTTTCCTGCTGATCATCGCGGGGGATATCTCCGATCGTGGCCATTGGACTCTTGATCGGATCGATGATGATTCCGCGGTCTACTCGTTCATTCATTACAAATCGCTGGAGCGGCGCGGGGCCCTGTAGGGTCAATCGCCTGACGTTTCCAGATTTCACTCTCCCCGGTCGATCCACCGAGCCAGGTCCTCCGGCGACGGTGCCGCGGACGTGAACCGGAGCACGTGAGAAGATCCGGCCAGACTCATAGGCAATCTCGGGCCAGGCTCGTCCAAACGCGGCCCCGGCCCGATGAATCCAGAGCGGGGCAGGCGCAGCCAGGGCGGCGGCGGCCTTGAATCCTCCGAACTGGAAGAGGCCCGGCAAGTCAAGAGCAGGGGGGAGAGGCCCCGAGCCGTCGGAGTCTTGCCAGCCGGAGAGGTCCACAGCCGATCGGGCCAGGCCTTCCAGCAGCGGCCGGGCCAGCAATACCTGGGGGCCGGCCAGTCCCTGTCCGACCAAGCTGACTTCGCGGACGTCTGCTTGCGATCGGGCCCAGCTCAATACGGTGGCGAGGTCCTGGATCTGATCGGCGGCCAAGCTGGGATTGTAGGTATCGTAATGCACTGTTTCGGGACGATGCGCCTCGGGCCGAGCCGGATCGACCGACTCGCCGACGAACAGCGGATCGAAGCCTACGACAGTCTGGCCCGCGGACAGCATTGCTCGAACCAGCTCAGATGGCTGGCCGGTGTCAGTGGCCAGCGCAGCCTTGCCCCGCGAGTCGGCAATCACCGTGATCCGTCCGGTCGAGCGAGTGGGGATCAACTGGACCACTGGAATGGCTTCGCCACGCAGTCGCCGGCCGATCTGCGAATGCACGATCGTGAAGCCTTCTCGACTGAGCCGGCGAACCTCGCGATGGTCGATCTCCTCCGGCGGGGGATTAACCAGATTTACGCGATTCCTCAGGCTGACCATCAAGAACCGCCTGGCGGCTTCCCAGCTTGTGGCGCCGATCCGTGAGGGAGCCAGCGAGTCGATGTGAGCGGCCAGTTGCCCGACGAGATCGTTCTCAAGCTGGGCGGGGGTCTTCCGATTCGGCGGAGCCGGATGGTGGTGATCGAAGGTCCAGAGCGTCTCGGGTTTCTCGGTTTGCTGCTGGCCCTCGCGCGTGCTCGAGGTATCGCCCAGACCCAGTAGCCACCGCCCCATGAAGGCGTAAACCGCGTTGCGGCTGGTCTGGTTGTAGTTATGAGGGAAATCGAAGACTGCGGCCTCGATGCGATCGGTCAAGCCGAAGAGCGAGTATACGCCGCGGATTGTGGGAAAGGCGCGGGTCATGGTCTTGGCCGTCCAATCGCCGGTGGCGCCGACGAGAATCATCGGCCGTGGCGCGCAGAGGGCCGCGATCTCGACGTTGTCTGTTCCCAGCCGCAAACCCGCGGCGTTCTCGCATACGCAGCCGCCCTGGAACGAGTCGGAAACCATGACGACCGGCGCGGCGACCTTGATCCGCGAGTCAAGGGCCGTGAGCAAGAAGGTCTGGGTGCCGCCGCCCGATTCCCCCGTGCAGCCGATCCGGGCGGAATCCACGTCCGCAAGCGAGGTAAGCCAGTCGAGGGCCCGGATGCTGTTCCAGGTCTGGAGAGTGGCCAGGCTGAAGCCCCAGCGCCGTAGTCGATCATTGAGGAAGGCATGCGTGAACGGCTTGCTGTCGTTGTAGCCGACCATGTCGTACATGAAGACCACGGAGCCCAGCTTGGCCCAGCGGATACAGCGCTGCTGAACATCGGCGTTGACTCGGCCATCCTCCCAGTGTCCGTGCGGGCAAAGCAAACCGGGAACTCGTCCCGTCTTGCCCAAGGGGCGGTAGAGATTGCCGCTGAGCGTGAACCCGGGCAGAGTCTCGAGCACCACTTTCTCGATCGTGTAACCGTCGCGCTGGAGCCGGTCGTAGATTCTAGGATTCAATGGCGTCTTTACCGGCATGGGCCAGAGTCCAAGCGCCACGAGCAACTGCTCACGGACCTGCCCGGCGCGGTCTTGCCAGGCCTCCGCCGACGAGGGGGGCTGGAAGTCGACACCCTGCTGGTTTGTCCTGACCTCAGCGCGCCGGCGATCGGCCGCTGGGCCGGCAGTATCGACCCGGCCACGAACAATTTCGAGCACGCCTTCGAGGTCGGCCTGCGAGTCGGTGTTCAGTACAAGCAGGCTCGGGACGGATGGCGGACCGGCCTTCGACTTCGTGTCTCCTGCCGATGTCGTGTCCGGCTTTGCCTTTGACTTGACCCTGGCCTGCTCATCTTCTTTTTTCTTTTCTTCCGTGAGGGTGACTCTGAGCGGACGCCCCGCGCGAAGTATCACCTTGCCCAGCTTCTGCCAGCGGGGCCGGGCATCGCCGCCGTGCTCCGTCGATTGGAGCTTGACCGAGTCGCCATCCTGCGACAGCCGCCATTCCTGGCTAGCCGGGGACCAGACTTGCGCGACGGCCTCGCCGGACGCCCGGGTCTCGATGCCGCCGGCAAGGAGTGGGAAATCGCTCGCTGTGAAGACCATCGTCGCGCGAGGGGACGAACCGGCCGCGGGCTCTCGGGCAAACAAGACGCCGGCCTGGAACACGGTAGCTACATGGACGAGCAGCAGGACGAAACAGCACGGAATTAGGCGGTACGAAACGGTCACGGTTCGGCTCCGCGTCGGGGGACAGCGGTCGGACTGGCCCGACATGCACAATCGAGCCGATGATCTGGTCTTATCCTAACTGCACCGGGGAACGACTCAAGAGGCGAGCAGGTCCATGACGTGCGTGGAGCTAAGCAACAACTCGACCGTCACGTCCCCGAGCGCGGGAAAGAGGCAGTAAGCCGGGTTGGGATTCGTACCGTCGATGATGATCTGGCGATGACTGGCCTGGCGAAAACCTTCCTCGCACGGCTGGTGGCCCGTAATGAACCAGTCGGCGTCCACCATCGCGGCGAAGCGATCGGCGGTTTCCGAAGTGGTGTCGCGGCCCCAGGTCAGAGCGTAGATCGTACCTCCCCGTTTCATAGTTTCTTTGGGCCAGTGATCGGCGTTCAGCAGCGCGAGGTCAAGCTCGTCCAGATAGCGAGCATCGGGTAGAGTGTGGCAGACGAACACGCGGTTGGCAGTTCGCACGGCCAGGGGTAATGCAGCGAAGAGTGCGAGATAGGCCTCGAAAACATCCGCGGTCCGTGCTCCGTAGGTTAGCTCCATTCCCTGGCGAAACCGAAGATTCAGCGCATGTCCGTCCTTGCCGATGATCCGCCCGGTCAGTTCGGAAAGTTCATGGTTGCCCAGAATCAGGTGCACGCGGTGAGGATACTGGCACTTGAGGGCCGAAACCAGATCGACCAGCCTGTGAGAGCGATCTGGCTGGTCGGCGTCGTGCTTGTTGATCTCATGGACAAGCTCTTGCAAAACGAGGTGTCGCCGGGGATGCCGGTCCAGAGCCGCGATCGTTAACGCCTGGCGAAATGCCGGCAAGTTCCCGTGTAGATCGCCCACCACCATGACCTCGTCGACATCATCGAGCGTGATCACCGAACCGGCTCGCCCGGGCGTTGCGCATCAATTCGGCGGCTTTGCGGACAGTGGCAAGAATTTTTTGGGGGTCGGGCATGGAAGTGATCTGAACGGCTTATGGACAGGTTCGATTCTCGGATCCCGCTCGAGACGCCTGGAAGCGTGAACGAGGGAATCGATTCTATCCCGTGAAGCGCTCCTCGCGAAGAGCCATCACAATGAAGCTTTTTCGATACATCGACGGGCGTTTTGTGCTACGTGACCACGCCCGTCAGGGCGTCGGTTCAAACGGGTGAGCTATCTAACCTCGCCCATAAGGGCGACGCAATCGGCCTTACGGCGGAAGCTGGGGCTTCGCCCATCCGGACCGCGGTCCTACGACAGTGGTCACAGGTCATGGCGTGCGTTACGCGGTTGACATCAGCGAGAAAAACTGCAAGAACGCAAAGTCGAGAACCAGCCCGCACAGTGGTTCGTAAGCTCGTTCCCTCTCGCTCAGGGGTCGAGACCGCGCGGGCGCACCCTCCCGCGCCTGCATCCCGAATGCGTTGACGGCGGTCCCCGTCGCGACGACGAGCTGAACGCCGGGCCCGTCGGCCCGGGCGGCCCATGCGACCGCCGGGGTCGTCCCCTGATCGACGGTCGAGGCGATGATCTTGCCGCTGTCCACATCAATCACGCAGACCCGGCCGCCGCGAAGTCCCACCGCCGCCAAGGTACCGTCCGGACTGACCGCCAGCGAATCGCACGAGGGAACCTCGACCGGAAGGTCGGTGGTCCAGCGCACCTTGTTGTCGGCACCCAGGCCGGCGATCGACATTCCTTGCCCCGGGCCCGTCATGCCGGCCACCAGGATCAGGTCGCCCTTCGAGGGAGCGCGGACCTTGCCCGGGGCGACGCGAACCATCGAGGCATAGAATCCTGGGTTGAGCTGCATCATGGGCTTGCCGTCCGCCGGGGCGAAGACGTGGACCGTGCCTTGAGCGGATGTCGTGATGACCTCGGGCTTGCCGTCGCCGTCGATGTCGCCGGCCGTGACGTGCCAGACGTTACCCATGTCCGTACGCTTCCAGAGCCGTTTTCCCTCGGGGGAGAAGACGTGCAATCCTGTCGACCCGTTGTAGCCGACGATCGCCTCGTCGCTGCCGTCCCCATCGAGATCGGCCGGCCAGACATCGTCGACGCCCTGGCCGCCAGTCTCCTCCCAGACTTTCGAGCCGTCCTCGTTCACCGCGAGGACCGAGGGCCCCCACGATTGGAACACGAGCAAGCCGTCGCCGCTGCCGGCCCGGCGTGCCACGCGGCACGGATCCGCCGCCGGCGCCGCTGAGCGCGAAGCTGCGGGTCGCCTTTCCCCGGAGATCGAGCACCCGGCACATGCCGCCCTGCTCGAGAGCGTAGATCGTCCCGTGCTTCGCGTCAGTCGTGACGCCCGTATAAGCGCCGCTGGCTGACCAGAGACGCTCCAGCCCCTCTGCCTTGGGCGCCGATGCCTTGGCCACGTCGGCCCCCGCCTTGGGGATCTCTTTCCCGGCGATCAGCGCGTCGAGTTCCTTGCTGAGAGTGGTCTTGATCGACGGGTTGTAGCCGACATGGACCGACCTGACGATGCCCGCCTTGTCGATCAGCACGAGCATCGGAATCGCGCTGGCGCCATAGTCGGTGCCGGTCTTCCCCTCCGGATCGAGGGCGACGTTGAACTTGAGCTTCTTATCTTCCTGGAACTTCTTGATCTGTTCGGGAGTCTCCCTGAGATTGATCGCGAAGAAGGCGACGCCCTTGTCCTTGTAGGCGTCGGGGACCTCGGAGAGGATCGGCAGTTCCATGACGCACGGCCCGCACCAAGTCGCCCAGAAATCGATCATCACGACGTCCTTGTTGCGATGGTCCTCAAGCCGAAACTCGCCCTTTTCAAGCCGTTTCAGGGCAATCGCGGGCGCCGGCTTGCCGATCAGCGGAGAGGGTGCCTGTTCGTTGCCGCCTCTGGCGAGAGCCTCCGTGAAGCTCTCGACCTTCCTCGACCCCGCGGGTGGCTCGAAAACGAAGGCGCCCTCGCGGGCCGGCGCATCGACTTTCCAGCCCCTAAAGGTCTGGGTCAGCTCGAGCTTCTGGCCCTTGAACCGGGCCGCTGCTGGTGAGCCGGCCAGGGATTTGGTCATGTCCATCACAACTTTGCGGATGAGAGGGCCGCCGTCGGCGGCGATCCAGATTTCCCAGTCGAACTGGTCCTGGGTGAATTTCAAGTGGTGAGCCGTACCTCCGTCAAGCATCTCCTTGGCGACATAAATCGAGGTCTTGACCCCCTCCATCAGCATCTTGTATGGGTCGTTGCTGATGAGCTCGCTGAGCATCGTGCCTTGAAGCGAGCTCATGATGATGGCCTTTGAGAGGGGATCGGCTCCCAGGTTATCAAGCGAGGCCGGCGCCTTGGACTGGGTGTAGCTCTTGAGCGCGGCGATCGAGACCGAAAGGGTCTTGCCGTCGCTGACAACGTCCGCCCCCGGGACATTTCCCTTGGAGCGAATGGCTAGCTTGTCTGGCCGGACGAAGTCGATGGTGATGGTGTTTTTCACCGTCATCGGTCCGAGCTTCTGCGCCCGCTCGATCTCGACGGCGAGAGATCCGGCCTTCTTGTAGAAATCGGCCGTCTTACGCAACGTGGCTTCGACCGCGGTTTCGCCGGACTTGGTGTTCTCGGCTGCCGGGGACTGTCCGGTTGCAGGTGCTCCCGCCCCGGTAACAACCAGGGCCGAGAGACTGAATAGCACTGCGGCGGCCCGGTTGCGGGGCGCTATGGTTCTGCGTGCGTTCATGGAGCAACTCCCTGCGATGTGTACCGAGGTGACAATGGAATTACGAACCCAGCCGCGATCGGCGAAAGCGTCCGAGTGGAACAGCGACGGCCGATCACCCGGTGAAGCTTTCATTTCTGACGCGCTAGTCCGATCGACTGATCATCATGGCCGAGCGGAATCCCATCCACAAGGTCCTACTCGAGCGTGTTCCTTCATCTTCTCAGCCGGGGATCGACCATTCGGCGAGAGTGCTCGGGCAGCCGCCAGACGGCAATTCCTTGCGGTAAACCTAAACTGCGCCGGCTTGCCAAGACCGCGGGTTAAACTGCACATCTAGCTACCACAAGCGGGCCGAGCCGAAGGTACTCAACCGCTGAGATGATTCAGGACAATAAGAGAATTTTGGCTTCGTGTTTCGATAGGGCTACGTTGCCCCACCACTCGCTGTCCGGGGTTTGCTTAGCATTTGTGTCGTTCCATTGCTTTTTCTAAGATACTGTACAAATGTTGACAAATGGCCGATAATTGTTTTCAATCAACGAGCCCGCTACGGTATCCGGGTCATGTGACCAGGGCGAGCCAGGCTCAAACTCGATGGGAGGTGACCATGTCGCATCCGATTCCGCCAGGGCAGCATTCGATCACTCCGCATCTGGTGATCAAGGCCGCATCCGAAGCGATCGAGTTCTACAAACGGGATTTCGGCGCCAAGAAATCTCGCGTATGCCGATGCCGGAGAAAGATGGCGCCATGAAGCTCGGCCACGCCGAGTTGAAGATCGGCGGTTCCAAGCTGTTCCTGGCCGACGAGTTCCCCGATTTCGGTTCGGTCGGACCGGGTAGCACGTCTCCGGTGACGATCCACCTCTATGTCACCGACGCCGACGCGGTCTTCGCCCGGGCCGTCGAAGCCGTCGCCAAGGTCAGCATGCCGCTGGCCGACATGTTCTGGGGCGACCGCTACGGCAAGGTGATCGATCCGTTCGGCCACTACTGGTCGATCGCCGAGCACGTAGAAGACCTGATGCCCGAACAGATGCAGCAGAAGATGGCCGCCTTCACCGGGGCGCCGTGCGAATGAGATAAGCCGAGAACGCCGGGACGACCCCGGGACCGTCTCGGCGTCGCACAATTTTCCCGTGGCTGTAGTCCCGCTGGATTTGGTTTTCAAAAAGGGGTACCGGCAATGGCGACGGGGATTCGCAGTCCGAGCGACTTCTGCTGGTTCAACATGCTCACGCCGCAGCCGACCGAGGCGATGGAATTCTTCAGCCGGGTTCTCGGCTGGTCGTACTTCGAAATGCCGGGGATCGGCCATGGCGTGCAGGTCAGTGGGCACAATATTGGCGGCCTGTTCGACCTCGACGGACCAAACACTCCCCCCGGGCTCTCACCGATAATCGGCGTGATGGTGAAGGTCAAGAGCGCCGATGCTGCCTTCGAACAGGTGACGACGCTTGGCGGTACGGCGAAGCCAGCGTTCGACATCGGCAATCAAGGCCGGATGGCCGTCTGCTTCGATCCAGACGGGGCGGAGTTCGACGTTTGGGAGCCGAGGCAGATGCAGGGCACCGACGTTGACAGTGCCCTGCACGGCGCTTCCGAGCTGGTTCGAGGTATTGACGAACGACGTGGCCCGTGCAGCTGACTTCTACTCCGGGCTGTTCGGCTGGACGGCTGACGTGAAGCAAATGCAGGGGGTCGATTACACTGTCTTCAAGAACGACGGCGCGGACACCGCAGGCATGATGGAGATTACGCCCGACATGGGAGGTCTGCGGCCGCACTGGGGAACGTACTTCACAGTAAATAACGCCGACGAGGCTGCCCGTGAGGCGGTGGGGCTAGGCGCCACTCTGCATATGCCTCTCGTCGACATTTCGGGCATCGGCCGTTTTTGCGGCATCACGTCGCCTCAGGGCGTCAAGTTCTACGTGATCAACTACATCCGCTGAACCGCTCTGAACCCGCCGCATCCCCCTCGCCCGGAGGTCGTCGACCATGATTGCGAAAGCGCTGACCCCGATCCTGAACGTCTCGAATATCCAGGAAAGTTTCGCCTGGTTCCAGAAGCTCGGCTGGAAGAAGGATTGGGACTGGGGCGATCCCGCCACGTTTGGTGGCATCAGCTCTGGTGAATGCTGCATCTTCCTGTGCCAGGGCGCTCAGGGTGGCCGCGGCAAGAGCGACCTGGCATCTACGGGCAGGTCGGGCGACGGAGCAGACAAGGGCGTCTGGATGTCGATCTGGGTGGACGACGTCGATGAAATCCACCGGCATTGCCTGGAACAAGGTCTCGAGATCACCTGGCCCCCAACGGACGAGCCGTGGGGTGTCCGCGAGATGCACGTGCGTCACCCCGACGGCCATGTCTTCAGGATCAGCCGGGGGAAAGAGGGTGCGGGATAGATCACCAATTCGCTTCGACGGCGTGTTCCCAGTGGGGGTAGAGGGACTCGAGCCGGGTTTTCAGCTCGCGGTGGCGATCCTGGGTCTGCACGGCCTTGAGCGCATCGCGATAGGTGGCGGGCTGGCCGAGCAGGTCTTCGACCTGGGCGAGCTCGGTCTCGACCTGGCCGATCTCGCGCTCGAGGTCGGCGGCCTTGCGATAGGGGAATTTCTTCTTCGAGCCGCCATTGCGCTGTCCGGCTTTCGAGCTGGCGGAGCAGGGGGGGCAGACCGGGCATTGGCCTTGTCGGCGGCGGCTTCCTTCTCTTTCTGGACCAGGTTCTGATAGGTCTCGTAGTCGCCCTCGATGACCCGGACTCGTCCCTCGCCCAGAACGATCAACCGGTCGGCCACCTGGTTGAGGAAGTAACGGTCGTGGCTGACGACCAGGACTGTCCCTTCGAATTCCCTGATCGATCGTTCCAGAGCCTCGCACGACCAGATGTCCAGGTGGTTGGTGGGCTCGTCCATGACCAGCAGGTTGGCCGCCGTGGCACAAAGCCGGGCGAGCGCGGCCTTGGCCTTCTCGCCGCCGGAGAGCTGGCCGACCGTCTGGAACACGATGCTCGCCGGTCAGGCCAAAGCGGGCCAGCAAGTTGCGGACATCGCCTTCCACCCATTCGGGGTCGTCCTCGGGCCAGACGGCACGAACCACGGTCGTGCTCGGCGACAGCGATTGCAGGCCCTGGTCGTGATAGCCAACCTGCACCTTGTGGCCAAGCTTGACCTCGCCGCGTCGGCTTTCTCCTGGCCGATCAGCGTCTTGATCAGCGTGGTCTTGCCCGAACCGTTCGGGCCCATCACGCCCATGCACTGGCCGCGGAGCACGGCGACGTTCAGGTCCTGGAACAGCGTCTGGTCGTACGCCTTGGACAGGTTCCTCGCTTCGATGACGATATCTCCCGAGCGGTCGACCTCTTCAAACCCCATCACGGGGCCGACGATTTCGCGGATCGTGTCGACCCGCTCGCGTTGCAGCTTCTCGAGCTTTCGCTCGCGGTCGTGGGCCTGCTTGGCGCGCTGGCCTGCACCGTACTTGCGGATGTAGGCCTCGAGCTTCTCAACCTTCTCTTCCTGCCGTCCGGCCTGCCGCTCCAGAACCTTGGCCTTTTCGGTCCGGAGCCTCCAGTACTGGGTGTAGTTCCCCGGGTAGACCTCGAGCTTGCCCTCGTTGAGCTCCCAGGTCTTGGTGACGACCTTGTCCAGAAAGTAGCGGTCGTGGCTGACCACGAGCATCGCCACCGGCTGCCGCGCCAGGTAGTTCTCAAGCCATTCGGTGGTCTCGATATCGAGATGGTTGGAAGGCTCGTCCAGAAGCATGAGGTCCGGGCTCTCGAGCAGCAGCTTGGCGAGCATCAGACCGCGACTGCTGGCCGCCCGAGAACGTGCGGGCGGGGCGGTGGAAGTCGGCCTCGGCGAACCGCAAGTCCGCAGAGGATCTCCTCGACGCGGTGATCGATCGAGTAAGCGTCCTGATGGATGAGCCGCTCGTGGAGCTCGTCGTAGCGGCGGCTGGCCCGGTCGCGATCCGCGGGGTCTTCGGCCTCGGCCATCTCCTGGGCCGCCTCCTCGAGCTCGCGTTGCAGGTCCAGCAGCGAGCCCAGCCCCGACCGGGCCACGTCCATCAGCGTCTCATCAGGCTCCGAACTCGGGCTGTTGTTGCAGCAAGCTGATCCGGATCCCCGGCCGGACATGGATTCTGCCCGTACTCCGGCGACTCCATCCCGTCGAGCAGCTTCATGAGCGTGGTCTTGCCCGCCCCGTTCGGCCCGACCAGACCGATCCGCTCACCGGCGCGGATCTCGAAGGCCAGATCGAGAAAGATGGGATCACCGGCGTACTGTCGGCCAAGTCCTTGAGCAGAGATCAGGATCATGTTTTGGTTCAATAATATATAATTGTGCTCACTCTCGCGTATGTTGACTTGGGGTGTACTGACCGCCCAGAGCCGGTCAGTGGCGTGCAGTCAGTACCCCGATGGCCTCGAGCTCCTGGCCCAGACGTTGCCATAAAGCAACCGATTCATCCTGGTGCTCGGCCGATACCTGACGGATATATTCTGGGCGCTCGATATCCCAGTAGTAAAAGAGCTTCTCCGGGGAATAATTTGTGATCAGATTTTGAAGATTATGAACATGATTGGATTCGATTGCGCAGAGCTCGGTGCGTCCCTGCCAGGCGAAGGTACGAATTCGCACTAGTCCGGTCTGCAGAATGCTCAGGAGAATCTCGGCGATCTCGGACGGACAATGCATCGGATTCACCTCAAGGGAACATCAAGAATCGAATCGGCAACGGCCCGCGCGGAGAGCGAGGTCACCAGCAACCTCGATCAGTCGCCCTTCCTCGGCCGCGGCTCGGATATAATGGTGGCCATCAATGATAACTGCTTCCCGGGAAACGAGGATAGGCGAGAACCTTGCCTGACCGCTCTTGATCAGTTTGCGTTGGTATTCGAGTCGAGATCGAAGCAGATCCGTTCTCCCCGGTCGTAAACCGGCTGGATCGACGTCTTGCTACGTCTGGCCCGGCCCCGCACTCAGCGGGTTCTGCCGGTCGGCTGGTGGACTCATCCGCCGCTCGCTCCGCGTTAGCATGTGAAAGAACCCTTAGCTCTCCTCTCCGAGAGTTTTCTTGGTTCTTAGCATATGGTGATAATGCTGGGCGAACCGGTGTGCCTCGTCGCGGACGTACTGGAGCAGGCGGAGGGCGAAGGAGCGGCGGCGCAGAACGATCGGGTCGGAGCGGCCGGGAATGTAAATCTCCTCCTCGCGCTTGGCCAGCGAGATGACGGTCGGCGGGTTGATCTTGAGGGTCTCGAATGCTTCAAGGGCCGCACTGAGCTGGCCCTTGCCGCCGTCGATCAGCAGGATGTCGGGAAACGGCTCGTCGCGCTCCTGGAGACCCTGGATGCGCCGGGCGATCACTTCCCGGATCGAGGCGAAATCATCGACGCCCTCCACGGTCTTGATCCGATAGCGGCGGTATCCGGGCTTGAACGGCAGACCGTCAACGAAGGTGACCAGCGAGCCGACCGTCTCGGTTCCTCCCAGGTGGGCGATGTCCACGCCGTCGATCGTGCGCGGCAGCGAGTCAAGGCCGAGCACCCGCTTCAGCCCTTTCAGGCCCTTGCGCGGATCGACGTAAAAGACCTCGGGCTGGGCGTGCCTGGCCAGATCGCCGCGCAGGCTCAGGTTTTGGAGGGCCTTGATCTCGTCGCGCAGCCGCGCGGCTTTCTCGAATTGAAGCCCCTTGCTGGCCTCGCGCATCTCGTCTTCCATCTCCTGGATTACGACCGCTTTCTTGCCGTCGAGGAACAGGCGAAGCCGTTGGATGTCGCGACGATACGATTCCCGGTCGATCCGCAGGTTGCAGGGCGCCGTGCACTGATTGATCGACGCCAGCAGGCAAGGCCGGAACCACCGCCAGCGCGCGTCGTCCTCCTCGATGTCGAGAGAGCAGGTGCGGAACTTGAAGATCCGCTGCAACACCTGGATCGCCCCGCGCAGGCTCTTGGCCCGGGGAAACGGGCCGTACAGCTTGACGCCCGAGTCTGCCGGCTCGCGGGTGAAGTTGACACGCGGAAAGTCCTCGCAGGTCGTGATCTGGAGATAGGGGAAGCTCTTGTCGTCCTTCAGGTCGTGGTTGTATTTCGGCTGAATATCCTTGATCAGTCGGGCCTCCATGAGCAAGGCATCGACCTCGCTATCGGCGGCCAGGTGATCAATATCCGCGACCTCGTCGATCCAGTCGCAAATCCGCCGATCCTGGGTGGCGGTCTTGTGGAAATACGAACCGGCCCGCGCGCGCAGGTTCTTCGCCTTGCCCACGTAGATAACCCGGCCCTGCGCATCCTTCATCAAGTAGAGGCCGGGGGTGGTGGGGAAGGTTTTCACCTTGTCGGCAGGAAGAATGGTGGCCGACGCTTGGGGTTCCGACATCAGTGCCTCGCGGGATCTGATCCGTCATGGTTCTCTGGGAGACATCTCGCGAAGGCATCCCCGCCGCGATCACAGTCCGTTCGAGGTGGCCGTTCATCCCGGTTGAGCAAGAACTCTCGTGACGTATTGTTCGATATCTCTGGTCATAAGGTCAAGCCTCCTTGCTGTCTCGGCCTTGGCTAGAGCAAGCTTCGTAGGGCCGTTCACCTCGGTTCGGACGAACAGGTAGAACTTGATCTTCGGCTCGGTTCCGGAGGGACGAGCGGCAAACCGGATGCCAGGCAGCTCGGTATGAAAGATCAAAAGGTCTCCCGAGGGCTGGGGCAGGGGGCGGTGACTATGGGGGCCGGTAAAACTGCGAATCTCGTGATTCATGTAATCATGAACCTCCGTGACGCCCAGTCCGGCGATGGACCGTGGCGGGTCGGTCCGAAATGCTTTCATCAAGGCCCGCATCGTCTCCAGCCCTTCGCGGCCCTTGAACGTCTTGTTGATGAGGTGCTCGCCATGATGGCCGACCTCGAGATACAGGTCGTCGAGGTATTCCATGACCGTCTGCTTGCGATCCTTCAGCGCGGCCGCCAGCTCAGCGAAGAGCAGTGAGGCCACGGCGGCGTCCTTGTCACGAGCGTATGTTCCCTTCAAGTACCCGTGCGATTCCTCGAACCCGAAGAGGAAGCCCGGTGGTCCGGCTTGATCGATCCGCTGGCCAATCCACTTGAACCCCACGAGCAAGTCGTCCTCAGTACGGATTCCCAGACGCTCGGCGAGTGCCCTGGCCATCTGGCTTGTGAGGAGGGTTGTGATCAAGTAGTGGTCCGGCCGCAGCCGGCCCAGGGTCCTCGGTCTCCTTCATGACGAATGCCGCTAGCAGAACGCCAATCTGGTTGCCGTCCAGGGTCGTCCAGTCTCCCCGGGGGTCGCCGGTGCGCGGAATCCGCCACACCGATTCGGTCGGCGTCCGGATCGCTGGCGAGCACGAGCTCGGCGCCAGTGGACCTGGCCTCGACTATGGCCGCGTCGAGTGCCTGGGGATTCTCCGGATTGGCTATATGGCCCGGAACATTGGGAAAGTCGCCATCGGGGGTTCGCTGCGAGGCCAGAATGTTGATCTGCCGGAAGCCCGCGGTTCTCGAGCGCGGCGACGACGGAGTTCTCGCCGACCCCGTGGAGCGGGGTGTAGACGATGGAGAGATCACGAGCACGGCTGACCGACTCGCCGACCACGGCCGTAATATAAGCCTCGTCCACCTCACGGCCCACCGTGACGATCAGGCCCTCGGCCAGGGCTTGCTTGAAGGGAAGCTCCGGGATCTCGCAGTCCGACGCCGCCTGGACGCATTCGATGATTCCTTGGTCGTCGGGAGGAATCACCTGGCCGCCCGTGCGGTCCATAACACTTGAAGCCGTTGTCGGACGGCGGATTGTGCGAGGCCGTGATCATGATGCCGGCGTCGCAGCCAAGGTGCCGGACGGCGAAGGAGAGCAGGGGGGTGGAGCGGGCTTCCGTAAAGAAAAAAACCTTGAATCCAGCGGCGGCCAGCACGCGGGCGCACAGCTCACCGAATGCAGCGGAGTTATGGCGGTAGTCACGCGCGACCACACAAGAGCCGGACTGACCTCGTCCCTTGCGCGCCGTCAGATAGTCTGCCAGGCCGCGGGCACTCTCGGCAATTGTTCGCTCGTTGAGCACATTCGTCCCCACCGGGTACATCACGCCACGCCGTCCACCAGTCCCGAATTCGAGGACCGCGAAGAACGCGTCATCAAGCAGTTTCCACTTTCCTTCGTTAATGTCCTCAAGCAAACGGGGCAAGTACCGGGTAAACGGTCTCTCAGTCAACCAGCGGCGAATCGCGGCCGCGGCGGTTGCGGAGAGCAATGAGGACGACTCGGCCTGGTCTACTTTGCCGAGCGCAGCGCCGGCTGTGATCATGTTCTCGTACTCCACGGCAGGGCTTACACCATGGTTCCCAAGGCTAACTCTGCGGGCGGTTCGCAGCAAGCGATCCTGACGCCGCGGAGTCTCCCCGATGCCTACTTACGTAGCCTCCTTACCACGCGAAGTCTGTTGACCCCTCGAAGCCTCTACGGGCGTCGCAAGCACTCTAGAACAGGGCGGAAAGTAAGCCGCAAACGGTCCGACTCGGTCGCCATAAAGCTGAACTTGAGAAAAACTTCTGGAAATACCCAGGAGAGGTTTTTGTTGTAAATTGCGGTCTTTTGTAATTTCGACTTGACACCTTGCAGAGCCAATAAGGCCTTCCTTCCTCTCGCTCATGTCAGCCGAGCAGCCGGGTAAACCGCCTGGTTGAGAAATCTAAGCCGATGCTGCACGTTGAGTTGAGCGGCCGCATGCGAGCCTGCGCCGACCATCCGGCCGCTCCGGCACGCAACTTGCTTTTGATGCACGCCGGTCCGAGAGCGACAGCCAATCAATTCGCGGATTCTTCCTCAAGTCGGCTTGGACCATCGCCCGGATCTCCGCGGAAAAAAGGAGATCGCCGAACCCGACCGGCAGCACGTGCTCTGGTCGAAAGCCGATAGACAGGGAGGTCTGCCATGACCCGGCCGAGTTTCCGACGACCGCTTCGCTTCGAGAATCTGGAATCACGCGAGCTGTTGTCGGGGGGCATTGCCGCGCCCACCGCACAAGAGCAATACATGCTCGAATTGATCAACCAGGCCCGGATGAACCCTCAGGCAGCCGCCGTCCGCGTCACAAGTAATCTCACGCCAGATATCCAGTCCACGCTCTCATATTACAATGTCAACCTAAGCGCGACCGAGCAGGCAATTGCCAGCACTCCGGCCAAGCCGCCACTGGCCTGGAATCCCGATCTGGCCGCCTCGGCTCAGGCTCACAGCCAGGACATGGCCACGAACCAGTTCCAGTCGCACACCGGGTCCGATGGGTCAACGGCAGATCAACGCATGCAGCAGGCGGGATATACGAATGCCAGCTCGACGGGCGAAAACGCTTTTGCGTACGCCACCTCGATCGACGAGGCCATGCAGGCGTTTCTAATCGATTGGGGCGTTTCCGATCAGGGCCATCGCCGCAATCTCCTCCAGCCGAACGTCTCTTCAAGTAATGCTTTTCAGTCCGTTGGCATCGGGATCGCCACAACGACCAATTCCAAGGTAGGTCCGATGGTAATCACACAGGACTTCGGAAGCCAGCCCAACCAGCAGGCACAGTTGGTTGGCGTGGCCTACTACGATAACCAGCACACGGGCATGTACGAGATTGGTGAAGGGCAGGGCGGGTGCAGATCGACGCCACGAACCTCGCCACGAGGCAGACCACGTCGACCCAAACCTGGAGCACTGGCGGTTACCAGATCGCGCTTAGTCCCGGTCAATACCAGATCACCGCGAGCCTGAATGGAAAGGTCTTCCAGTCGTTGCCGGTGACGATCGGATCGCAGAACGTCGATCAGGACTTCGTTCTAAGCAACACCTGGGATGGCCGCTCTCGCAACCAGGTGCTCAATGCCTTGGCTCCGGTTTCCTCGCCGCCCCAAGCCCCGGCGCCCGCGACGCCACCGACCGCCGCTCCCATCGCCCCGCCTGCGGTGAGCCCACTTCCAACGTTCTCGGGCTCCTGGACTTCATGGCAGGCCCAGGTCGACTGAGGCCGTTCCATGAGAAAGCCAATGTGCATGCATACGTGAATCAGGTGTCTTTTCGGGAGGCATTGCTGCCGTTCAGTCTCCCAGGACAGTGATCGTGAGCCGGCGGCGATGCGGCGTGGTCCGGTGCTCCCAGAGAAAGAGGCCCTGCCAGGTTCCCAGTTCACAGCGTCCATCTTCGACCGGCAAGCAGATCGAAGCTTGTGTGAGGATTGACCGAATGTGAGCTGGCATGTCGTCGGGGCCTTCGAGATCGTGGACGAACTCGGGATCGCCGTCACGGACAAGTCGGGCGGCAAAGACCTCGAGATCCTTGCGGACCGTCGGATCGGCATTTTCGCAAATGATTAGCGACGCGCTTGTGTGCTTCAATAGCACGTTGCACATGCCCCGCTGGATTCCTGACCGGCCGACGATCTCCTGAACGGCCCCGGTGATCTCGTAGGTCGAACGGCCGTGGGTGTCGATCGTCAGATTCTCACGATGAACCATCATTTGACTCCGAGGCTCGTGCCCGGGGCTTACATAGGTGCCGGTTCGCCGGTCTCTCCGAATCAGCAGCTTCGGATCGGGTCAAGTGAGGCTGGGCAAGCTTTCTTAGCGCACCAACCGAACATAACGTTCATTATCAGACCCAACTTCGTCGAGTGCGAGCCGGCGTGGCGTGAGGAATCCCTTGCCGTGACCCGCTCAGACGGGCGGGGGACGGTGGACGAAGAAAAGTGCCAAGATCAAGCCCGCTCCGATGACGTGCAGCAGCACGATGAGAGTCGCCACGCCATAGATCGTTTGCATGCCTTCCTCCAGGCGCGTACCTTTTCGGATGATCTGGGTGGATATGACTGAGCAGACCCAGTTCCAGTGCAGCATCAGGTGGACGAGGATTCCGAGCGAAAACGCACAAAGAGTCGCGAACTGAATGTCTCGGCACTGGTCGTAAGTAAGGCCGAAGAGCGTCCAGCCAGCTGCCAGCGTTGGAGCAGGGAAAATAATCTGAAGTACGGCAGACTCCCAGATCATCAGAAGAAGCGTCGACAAGATGGTCGCGTCGACCCAGAAGTTGACGACCGACATCGAAACACGCCGCTTGCCCTTGGCTTTCGCGGGGACATCCGGGCGTTTTGCAGCCGCGGTTCTCGCCGATTCCGCCGCGGGAGTCGCCTTCAGTGGAGTCACTGTCGCCTCGGGTTTCTGTCAAACCTAGGGAAAAGGCACAGAGGTCGCAAGCTCCTCACAACGCAGATTCAGCCTATCCTCTTTTCGAGGATCAGAGGAACCCTAACTATCCGAGAACTCATAAATTCTCGACGACGCCTGCTGTAATACGAATGAGCAGGCTTGAATTTGCCATGCGCGGTCGGTAAGGTCGGGGCGCAATGGCTTGCTTTGTGAGGGCGGTCATCGGAGACCGGTGGGTTGCGGGTTAATTGGACATTGCCCCGCGGAACCCACCCGGAGCGGCTCAAAACATCGCATTCCTCGAGGCTGCCGCTGCGGGCGCCCTGGCTTGCATAGGATCGAGCATAGAGGGTAAATGTGAGGCACCGCATCGAGATCGGGGCGGCGATCTGCCATCTGGCTCTCCTTGCCGGAGGATGTGCGCGACAGCCCGAGCCCAGGTTCACGATCAATTCCCAGACCCAAAGACTCAATCCCGAATTTCAAAGCCGGATTGCCAAAATACTGAGTGACCGATGCGGTAGGCCGCTTGCTCCCAGGCTGCTGGGTGCTACCGGCGTAACCGCCTCGCTCTCGCATTTGAAACGCGGCGCCGAAGTTTACGCGCGCTACTGCGTCCAGTGCCACGGGGTCAATGGAGACGGCAACGGCGTGGCCGCGCCCTACATGATTCCGCGACCCAGAAACTACCAGATGGGCATCTTCAAGTTCACATCGACGAGCTACGGCTCCAAGCCGTTGCGCGAGGATCTGATTCGGACGGTACGTCGAGGTATTCGTGGCACGTCGATGCCGGCGTTCCCCCTGCTGGCCCCCCAGGATCTGGAGGCCGTCGTCGATTACGTCATGGCCCTCACGAGGCGCGGAGAGCTGGAGTCGAAACTCGCAGAACAGGCCGAGTTCGATGCGCAGATCGACGAGGCGAGACTTCCAGAGGTCGTGGCCGAAATCGTCAATCGTTGGGATGCGGCCAAAACTCTTGTGGTATATCCTTCCACGCCCATGCCCTTGTTCAAGCGATCTAACGTGGACCAAGGCAAGCAAGCTTTCCTGACAAAGGGGTGTGCCAAGTGCCACGGAGAAGATGGCCGGGGCATGATGGCCTCAAACGTCGGCACGGATGCCTGGGGCAACCCGACCAAGGCGGCCGACCTGACCTCGGGCATGCTGCGCGGCGGGACCGAACCTCTGGACATTTACCGCCACATTGACGCCGGCATCAACGGAACACCGATGCCGTCCAGTCGCGATTTTCTCAAGGGTGAGCCTGCAACGATATGGAACCTTGTCTCGTACGTGCTGCACGTCGCCGACATGCGCCGCGAAGGCTTGGTTCCGGATTCCGGGTTTCTCGAAGACGGTTTGCTAAAGACCCTGCCGGGCGTGAAGCCCACTGCCACCGCGCCGGCAGGGACAGCCGCGCCGGCGCCGACCACGTCCCGTTCCGAGCCACGGACACTTGGCGCCACAGCTCTGGTTGTCAGGTAAAAGGGCCGCGAAATGAGAATCAATTGTACGCGCATGAGCGATTCGTTCAGTTCACGAGGCGATCAATGGCAAGCGACCTGGAAGCCAAGTTGGAGGAACTGGAAGCTCTCAAGGCGAAGCTCAAGCGGCTGGAGAACGAGATCACAACGGTTCGTGCCGGCCCGGGTTGGCGAGCCACGGGCTATTACTCGGCTTACTACGCGACGGCCGGCTTCCTACTTGGCAGTCTGGGAGCCATCGTCAGTCTGCTGTTTAACGTGCTCGGCGCCGCGCTTGCGGGAAAAAGCCCGCTTGAGCTGATCCGGGTTTACCTTACCTTCCCTCTGGGCGAAAAGGCTCTCCAGCTCACTGAGGGACAAAACACCTACGCCGTCAACGACCGGGTCATTCTGGCGTTCGGTTGCTGTCTTTACCTGGGGACCGGGATGCTGCTGGGCATTCCGGTCTATATGGCACTGGCCCGGATCGCTGCCAAGGGGGGCTTGATCAATCGCCTGATCGTGGCAAGCGTTGTCTCGCTCCTGATTTGGGTGTTCATGTTCTACGGCGTTCTCTCTTGGTTGCAGCCGCTTTTAGTCGAGGGCGACCCTGGAAACTGGATTACCAGTTTTAATCCCGTATTCCTGCCTTGGTGGGTCGCCGCGGCGACCCACCTGGTGTTCGGTTGGACCATCGCCCTGCTTTACCCACTTGGAGAATACCGTCCGTACCGGCGGCTCGCCGAACCGGCGGCCTGAACGGAACGGCCTCCATCGCTGTCTCCGTTGCCCTCTTTTGTTGATTACTTCCTGCCCCTTCTCTGGGTGTCTTGCTTCAAAGTGAGGAAACGACCTTGGAAAAGGATTTGCCCCGCCATGGCGACCTGGTCGACGAGCGTCTGGTCTACTGGCATTTCATGGCTGCCTTGATTTTCATGGGCGTTTCGTTGCTCGGCGGACTGCTGATGGCCCTTCAGCTCTTGCGGCTGAATCCTTTCAATGGAATCGAGCTTCTTTCCCCGGCCGCTGGCGCATGATCCATACCAACGCCATCGCCTACGGGTTCATTGCAAACGTCTTTCTGGGCGCCTTGCAATGGGTGGTGCCAAGGCTCACGCTGCAGACGGTTTATAACCCCAAGATCCCGGGATTGAATCTCGGTCTCTCCTGGGCAATATTCTGGGCCTGGCAACTCGTGGTAGGCGCCACCGCCGTGGGCTTGATTCTCGGCCAGGCCCAGGCACTTGAATGGGGGGAGACGCCCGTCTGGATAGATCCACTTGCGCAGCTAGGCTTGTTGCTGGTGGCGATCAACTACATTCCGCCGATCGCCAAAGTGGAGGGGCCGCTCTACGTCAGCCTCTGGTACTTTCTCGCCGCCTTCGTATGGACCTTCCTGACCTACGCGATGGGGAACTTCATGCCCCAATACTTTATATCAGGGACTGCGGCCGGGGCCGTCGGAGGATTGTTCATTCACGACCTAGTCGGCCTGTTCGTGACCCCGCTGGGCTGGGGCCTCATGTATTATTTCGTGCCCATCCTGCTCAGGAAGCCGATTTGGAGCCATGGGCTCTCACTGGTTGGATTCTGGGGTATCGCGTTTTTTTACCCGCTCCAAGGCATCCACCATTTCCTCTACACGCCAATTCCAATGTTCTTGCAGTACGGGTCGGTGATCTCGACCATCGCCGTCGAATTGGTGGTCGCGACCGTCATCTACAATTTCTACGCGACTTTGCGAGGCTCTACAGGTGCGCTGACCATGAACCTGCCAATCCGTTGGTTCTATACGGGAATGGTCTTCTATTTCTTGACTTGCCTTCAGTGCGCCTTCCAGGTGACGCTGACCTTCCAGCAACTGATCCACTTTAGCGACTGGGTCGTCGGCCACGCCCACATGGTCATGTTCGGAGTCTTTATTATGTGGCAATTCGGAATGATGACCTACCTGATTCCCCGATTGCTCAAGACCCCGTGGTACAGCCAGCGGCTCCTGGAGTTGCACTACTGGCTTTCCTTCATTGGCATTGGCCTGATGGCGGTCGACCTGATTATCCTTGGGGTCTTTCAGGGACTTTCCTGGTCTTCGCTGCTTCCCTGGGAAAATTCGCTCGACCTCTCGGTCCCCTTCTGGGCGGTAAGGACCGTCGCCGGGCTGCTCATGATCACGGGTTATCTAGTGTTCGTTCTCAACATCATGCAAACCTACTTGAGCTCGAAATCTGCGCCTCAGGAAGCGGCCGTTGCAACCGCGTGATCGCGGCGGTGCTCGCATAGGGGAATGATCACTTCGGCACGAGGTCTTGAAACCGATGTTGGAATCGAAATCGGGAGTCCTGTTCATCGCTGGTATCGGCTTCTTCGCACTCGCGTTTCTGTCCAACGCACTCGTGCCGACTTTGATGTATCGCGATCTCCCCGAACAGACAGTAGAGCAGTTGCTCAGGCACAACGGTAACCTGAGGTTCCAGTTCGAGGACCTCGCGCGTCGATTTCCCGATAGCTTCACGGCGGCCTACGGACGTCCCCCAGAAGCCGCAAACCAGCGCGAAAAGTGGCTCGACACGAAGTCCCAGGAGGCACTAAGGTTAGGCCACGACGTCTACGTTGGCGAGGCTTGCTGGCACTGCCACAGCCAGTTCGTCCGCCCGGTGTCCAACGAGGACAGGAGATTCGGTCCGGTCTCGAAGACCGAGGAATACCAGAATGTGCTCCAGCGGCCCGTGCTTTTCGGCACCCGGCGGGTGGGTCCTGACCTTTGCCGCGAGGGGGGACGGCGGTCGAACGACTGGCATGCAGTCCATTTCTTCAAGCCCACGACCCTGTCCATCGGCTCGCCCATGCCCGAATACCCTTGGCTCTTCGACGGTGCCGCCGACAAGCCCAATGCCAAGGGGCTGGCACTCATCACATACATACAGTGGCTTGGATCATGGCTAGAGAGTTATCCTTATTATGAGGATTACCAGCCCTCGCCGATCCATGGCCTCGCCGAGAAGCAGAAAGGTGAGTAAGGATGAATCCCGCCATCGATCAACCTCGCAAGACATCTCGGGCGCAGGTGCTGACGACCATCGGCTTCGCCGTCGTGATTTTGATCCCCAGCCTGCTCGGCTTCGCCAACAAGTTCCGCGAGTTCGTTTTGCTCGCTCGTGGCGACGTCGATGGGGTGTTCGCGATCACCCCGGTCATGAACTACCTGCTGGCCAGTATGGGATTCTTTTGCCTCTTTTTCTGGGCCATCTACCAGGGTATGTTCCGCGACATCGAGGCGCCCAAGTACACCATGCTCGACAACGAGCGGAAGCTCGACGAAGAGGAATGATTTCCAGCCGGCAGAGTCCCCTCGCGGACCTCACAGAGGATTGATCGCCCATGCCGCACGCCCAAGACACGCCGCCCCAGGTTCCCGCCCCAGCGACCGCGGTCGATGCCTCCGAGCTGGGCGACGAGCTGCTCAGTCGGCGGGGTCGTCCCTTTCGACAAGTCATCGCCCGAGGAAGAGAATCAATACCATCATTATACCGGCAACGCCATTCCTTGGTTTGTGCGAGGCATCTGGATCATCTTCTGGTGTTACGCGATCACGTACGCCGTACTCTGGCTGCTCCCCTCACTCCAGTCAGAATTGCTGTCGCCTCCATGAGCCACGTGCAACGCCACCCGCGGGCCTGCAACTACTGCGAGTCTCCCCTGCCCGCAACCTGGTGGGGCAAGCAGGTCGATTCGCCCGATGATGAGGCGCCCTTGCTCTACTGCTGCCTGGGTTGCAGGATGGCCGCGGCCATCGTCCAGGAGAAGGGAGAGGCAGGCGCCGCGCGCGGTCTGCTCACCCGCCTCGGTCTGTCGATCTTCTTCTCGATGAACGTCATGGCCTTCACCATGGCCCTCTGGACGACCGACGTCTATGCTGCCGCTGAGAAGGGGAATCAGCTCCTGTTAGTCATGCACGGGCTGTTTCGCTACGTGGTCTTGCTTTTCTCGCTGCCAGTGCTATTGCTCTTGGGCGTACCGCTCGTCGTAAGCACCTGGCAGAATCTGCGCCAGGGCGTTCTGTCAACTGACGCTTTGCTCTGCCTGGGAGTGAGCACTGCATTCGCTGAGTCGATGCTCTCGGTGCTGCGGGGGAGTGGCCCGATCTACTTCGAGATCGGTTGCGTGATTCTGGTGATGACCACGCTGGGACGCTGGCTCGAAGCGACCGGCCGACTGAAAGCCACATCCGCGCTCGACGCGCTTACGCGGTTGCTTCCCGACGAGGTCCGCCGGCTGGGTTCGGGCCCTGACCCGGAGGACGAGAAGTCCATCCCGCTTGCCGAGGTAGAAGTGGGCGACCGCCTACGAATCTTGCCGGGTGAACGATTTCCAGCCGACGGACGTGTAGAACGTAACTGCGCACTGGTCGACGAACAGGTGCTGACGGGGGAAAGCCGGCCCGTTCTCAAGGAAGAAGGGGCAAGAATCCTGGGCGGGACCCTAAATCTCGATGGCGATCTTATCGTTCGGGTCGATGCTGTGGGCTCCGGCGGCGCACTGGCCCGGCTGGTGGAGCTGGTCAAGCAGGCGCGACTCGCCAAGGGTCGATATCAGCGCCTGGTGGACCGAATCTCGAGCTGGTTCTTCCCGGCCGTCGCGAGTACGGCCGTGCTGGCCTTCTTCTCGCACTGGGTCCTCGGCTCTCTCGAACAAGGACTGATGGCCGGGCTGGCGGTGAGCCTGATCGCCTGCCCGTGCGCCCTGGGGCTGTCTACGCCCCTTGCAATCTGAAGCGCTCTCGGACAGGCGGCCGCCCACCAGGTCCTCTTTCGCAACGGCGAAGCCCTTGAGCGGCTGGCCGACCTGGGCGCGGTGCTGTTCGACAAGACGGGCACCCTAACAACCGGCTCGGCCGTAGTCAGCGCCTGCAAGTTCGAGCACCCGAATGAGCGAGACAAAGCACTCTCCTGGGCAGCTGCGCTGGCAGCAAGTTCCTCCCATACCTTCTCGAAGGCTATTTGCGAGCTGCACAGGCGGACGGCCGTTCCCGCATGCCACCCGGCCAGGGTCCTTCACGTTCGCGTCGTCGCTGGTCTCGGCGTGATTGGCACCGTGCGGAGTGACGGCCCAGATACACCGATATCGCTTGGTAGTAGTCTACTCATGGCTGAGCGGGGGCTGCGCTTGGCCCCGTGATCATGCGGGCGCGCGAGCAGGCAGGCGCGCGAGGGATGTCGACGGCCTTGGTGGGTTGGGACGGAGAAGTGCGCGGGTTGTTCGTTTTCGCCGAACGGTGGCGACCGGGCTTCGACCAAGTGATCGCCTGGCTCATGAACGCCGGCCTTGACGTGGGTATTCTGACCGGCGACCATGCTGGGCGGGGACGTGCGATCGCTGGTGATCTGGGCGTCACCGTCGCGGCCGAGTTGTTGCCGGGCCAGAAGGTCGAAGCCATTGACAGTACCCGCCGTCTTTTCGGCCCTGTGGCGATGGTGGGCGATGGCATCAACGATGCCCCTGCCCTTGCGGCCAGCGATGTTGGCATCGCTCTTGGCTGCGGCACCGACGTGTCTCGAGATTCGGCTGCGATCTGCCTGTTGGCGGACGACCTGACGCGCATTCCGTGGGCTATCGAGCTGGCCCGTCGGACAGTTCGAGTGATCCGACAGAATCTCTTCTGGGCATTCGTGTACAATTCCATGGGAGTGGTCGCCGCAGCACTGGGCTTGCTCAACCCCGCGCTCGCTGCCTTGCTCATGGTTGCCAGTAGCGCGATCGTCATCGGCAACTCGCTGCGGCTTCGCCATCCGCTGGCGCTCTCCTTGCCGGTTGGCCGCACCGAGCCTGTAACGGGAGTCCGGCACGACCATGATGGTCTTGGAATTTTTGTTCCTGCTCTTCATCCGGTCTCGTGTTCATCCAGCGGCACGGTCGACAAGTCCCTTCCAGCCATCATGGAGACGACCCTGGGATGATTGAGCTGCCGCTTGTGTTTCTAGGGGGGTTGCTCGGCTCAGCGCACTGCGTGGGGATGTGCGGCGGATTCGCCCTCGGCATCGGAATGGGGGCCGGGAGCCTGGCCACGAACCTCACCCGTCAGCTCACGTATACCCTAGGAAGAGTTCTCACCTATTCGTTCTTCGGAGTGGTTGCCGGGTATGGAGGCTTCTGGTTATCGCGGAGAGCCGGCACGCTTGTCAGCGTTCAAGCTGGCCTTTCGATTCTCGCGGGTGCAGTGCTTGTGTTTCAGGGGCTACTAGCCCTGGGCTACTTGCCGCGCCGCGTTTTGCCCGCGGTTTCTAGCGGCACTCTGTGCCTCATGGGGACATTCGTCGGTCCGTTCCTGACCACGCCGGGATGGATGAACGTCTTGCTGGCGGGCGTTCTGACCGGTTTTCTGCCTTGCGGCTTGGTATACGGCTTCCTGACTCTGGCCAGCAGCTCGGCGAGCGTGATCCATGGGATGCTCACAATGTTCTCCTTTGGCGTGGGAACCGCTCCGATCATGATTCTGACCGGCGCCGGCGGCGGTTTGCTGCCGCACTCGTCGCGCAGGCAGATGCTGCGCGTTTCGGCCGTCTGCGTGCTCGTCACAGGCTTGATCTCACTGGCCCGAGGCCTCATGTTCGTGCGGTGGTCGGGGTCTGCGGCGCTTGACGCCTGCCCCTTCTGCCAGTAGCGGAGTGAACCGTATGTGTGGGATCTCGGAATCGACACTTGCAGCACCGGAGATTTCTCCTACCATAAGGAATCTTGGCCAGGCCCCGAGCACCCCTGCGGTGAGCCCGACGCGAAATCTCCCTGACCGAGCGCATGCTTCCCGGCGCCCTTCTCCCGACCGGCCGAATTCTGGTGCTGTTGACCATGTTTGGATTCAACACGTCCGCCGCGGAACGTCAGATCGAAATCGCCCTGGACCCATCCGGAGGGCTGCCCGTTGCAAAACTCGTCGTTGCGCTGGCGCAGATGAACAGCATGACGGTCGAGAAGCCGGCCTCCACGCTGACCCTGCCAACCCAAGGCCTGGCCGGATCGCTGACCAAAACTCTGCTGGGCGAGTGCCTGGGACCGGAAGTGCGTCTGGTCTTCCGGCCCGGCATGGTGGTGATTGCGGTTGACGAGGGGGAACTCGGCCCCGACCGCGGGTCGGAGTGGAAACGGCGACTCGACGAGCTGTCTGCGCGTAGCCTCCAGGCCGCTAGCCGTCACCAGTACTACGGCATGCGAGGGCTTGCGTCCTATCACGCGAACGATACCCGGCGGCCCACTGTCTGCCTGGTGCACGGCATCAACTCGTCGTCAGGGGGCTTCGTCCACGTTATCCCGTTGCTCGAGAATGCCGGGTACGGCGTCGTCGTTTTCGATTATCCCTTCAATCAGCGCTTGGACGACTCGTGCGCTCAATTCCGCCGAGATTGGATCGCCTTCCGCAAGACGGCTGGCGAACGCCTTCCCTGGGCGATCCTCGCTCACTCGATGGGAGCGCTCGTCGCCCGCTCGTACGTTGAGACAGAGGGCCGTACCGATCGCCATGTGGCATCAATGATACTTATCGCCCCTGTGAATCAGGGGGCCCACGTCGCCAGGATCCAACCCGTTTTCCAAACGATCTCCAGTCTGTCCGCGATCAACGGCAAGCGAACAGCCCAGGCGCTGGCCCAGCTCTCCGACGGCATCGGCCAGGCCGCTGACGACCTCCTGCCCGGCAGCGCCTTTCTGAAGCGGATCAATGGCGGCTCAAGGCCCCGCGATGTCCCCTATCACATTCTGGCAGGAAACAGCGGACTGATTCCTCGCGACATCCGACAGCAGGCACAGTCGCAGCTTGAGACCGCATCCCGGGATAACGGGTTTTTCAGCTTCTTCTCCCGCGCGGCCAGCCGTGAGATCATCCCACTCCTGGACGAGCTGACTGACGGATCGGGCGATGGCTGCGTTGCCGTCGAACGAACGCGCCTGGAGGGTGCCTTCGACCACGTCACCATCCGCGCCAACCACGCCGAGCTGATCCGCGCCCCCCTGCTCTACCCCGACGACGGGCCGGTGCCGTGCATGCCGTACGTCCTGCGCTGGCTTCAGGCCGACCTCAAGCGCAAGGCTGACTGAGCCCATCACCGCCTCCGGAACCTTGACCGAGCGAGCCCGCATCGTTCCCCTCGCGGGCGTTCGAGGGTCTTGGGTTTCGCCCTCTATTTGAGTAATCTGGTCCCACACAGAGCGAAGACGCAGGCATCTGAGGGACACTAGAGCGTATAGGAAGCCGCACATGTCGCAGACCGTGAAGACCTCGAACCTCGAAGCCAAACCAGGTGGGGCGGCGGCCGATCTGCAGCGTCATCCGTTTGGTCTTTATGCCCTGTTCGCCACCGAGATGTGGGAGCGTTTCGGGTTCTACACCGTCGCGGCGATCATGACCTTGTACCTGCAGCGCGGGGGATTCGGCTGGACTCGCGACAGCGCAACCAATTTGTGGTCGTACTACTTGATGTTCGTCTATGCCACTCCGCTAGTCGGCGGCTGGCTGGCGGACCGCTATCTCGGCTACCGCCGCTCGGTGCTGCTGGGCGGCCTCTTATTCCTCACGGGATACTTGCTGCTCGGCCTCGGCTCGGTCGCCACCTTCTACCCGGCGCTTGCCCTGATCTTCGCCGGCAATGGATTCTTCAAGCCCAACGTTTCGACGATGGTTGGTAACCTCTATCCGGCCGGCAGCCGGCTCAAGGATTCGGCATATAACATTTTCTACATGGGAATCAACGTCGGTGCGCTGCTGGCGCCGATCGTCGCCGAGGGGTTGCTGCAACTGCTTGCCGGCGGGGACGTGCTCGAAGCCGCTAAAGCCGGCCAGACCTTGACGGCCGACCAGGCGGCGAACCTGAGGAGCGGCTTTCTGGCGGCTTTCTACGCCGCGGCCATCGGAATGACTATCGGCACGCTGCTCATCTCCGGGCTCTATCGCAAGCTCTCTGCCGTCGAACGCCGCCGTGCACCGGCGCTTCACGACGCGGCCGAACTGGCGCCTCACCGAGGATCTTGCGCCGGTCGTCGAGAAGTCGGCGATCGACCAGGTGCCCGAGTGGAATCGGATCGTCGCGCTGCTGGTCGATCTACGGGATCGTCGTCGTCTTCTGGATGGTCTTCCACCAAAATGGCAGCACGATGACCTACTGGGCCGACGAGAACACGAACTGGAAGGTCTCTGGTGTCATTTCCAACTCGATCAACCCGTTCTGGATCGTCGTGCTTTCACTGCCTCTGGTACGTCTCTGGAGCTGGCTGGGCAAGCGCGGGCTGGAACCATCGACACCGGCCAAAATGGTGATCGGCATGTTGCTGACCAGCCTGGCTTTTTTCATACTTTTCATGGCGGCGAAATCAGGGGGCGACCAGACATTTCTTACTGACTCGGCAGGCAACTTCTTGAGAGATGCCAAGGGCGTTTTCAAGGTCGAGCAGCACCGCGTCTCGCCGCTCTGGCTGATCTCGGCCTACATGGTGATCTCGCTGGGCGAGCTCATGCTCAGCCCGATGGGGCTGTCGCTGGTCTCGAAGGTTGCTCCCGTGCGGATGCGCGGGCTGATGATGGGCGGCTGGTTTGTGGCGACGGCCATCGGCAGTAAGCTCACGGCGATCGGCCGGCTTTGGGACCCCTGGTATCATTCATCGTTTCTGGCTGCTCTGCTCGCTGTCTGCCCTGACGATGGGAATCGTTCTCCTTGTTCTCCTGCGTCCGCTCAAGCGCGCAATGCCGGGCGTCTGAAACCATTCCGAAGCAATGCCAACGAAGATCATCCGAAGAGGTCAATCTCCATGAAACTTGCCCTTGTGTTGCTGCTCATATTGTCCTTGACGGCGCCATTGTTTGCCGATGGGCGGCCGATGACTATCGATGACCTGCTGGCCATCAAGTCGGTGTCCGACCCGCAGATCTCTCCCAATGGCGAATCGATTGTCTACGTTGTGTCGGAGCTTGACCGGGCCACCGACAAGACCGATAGCACGCTCTGGCTCGTCCCCACGGCCGGTGGCGAGCCGAAACGGTTGACGACGGCACCGGGAACCAACAACCACCCGCGCTGGAGCCCTGACGGCAAGACCCTGGCATTTGTTTCCAGCCGCGGCGGCACAGCACAAGTCTGGCTCTTGCCCATGGATGGAGGCGAGGCGAGGCAACTCACGAAGCTGCCGATTGATGTCTCGGGGCCGATCTGGTCACCGCGAGGCGAGCGGCTCGCCTTCACGGCCGAGGTCTATCCCGGCACGTCGCCCGAACAGACCGCGGCGAAGGACAAGGAAAAGGAAGCGTCCAAGAGCAAGGTCCGCATTTTCGATCACTTGATGATCCGGCATTGGAATGCCTGGAACGAGGGGAAGAAGAGCCATCTGTTCGTCGCCGATGCGAGCACAGGCGCGGCCCACGACCTGACGCCCAAGCTCGAGGTCAACACGCCCCCTGCCCCGTTCGGCGGCTCGACCGACTATGCGTGGTCGCCGGACGGCAAGGAGCTGGCCTTCACCGTTGAGCCCCTGAAAGACCTGGCATGGTCCACGAACACCGATATCTGGACCGTTCCGGCCGACGGCGGCGAGCTGAAGAATCTGACCGCGTCCAACCCGGCGGCCGACGCCCAGCCCTCCTACTCACCCGACGGCTCCATGCTCGCCTACGTCAGCCAGGCGCGGCCAGGCTTCGAGTCTGACCTCTGGGTCCTGCGCGTCCCAGAAGCGGGATGGCGGCGAGACGATCGATGTCAGTTCGTACCTTGACCGCCCCGTTCAGTCGTACGCCTGGAGAAACGCCAGCTCTCTCGCCGCGGTCATCGACAGCGAAGGGACCGAGCCCATCGTCACCTTCAGGCTTCCCGATTCCTCGCAACATCGCGATCGGCTGACGGTGCGGCCGGTCTCAGGCGGGGCCAACAACTCGATCTCGATCGGTCCCGATGCGAAAACCCTGGCCTTCGTGCACCACACCGCCAACAAGCCCGCCGAGATCTACCTCTGGGAAGAAGGCAAGCCCGAGCCCAGAGCCCTGACATCCCACAACGCAGCGCCTGGTTTCTCAGCTCGACCTGCCCGCGGCGGAGGGGTTTTCGTTCACGGGCGCAGACAACGAGCAGGTTCACGGCTGGCTGCTTCGACCGCCCGGATTCGACCCCAACAAGACCTACCCCGTCGCCTTCCTAATCCATGGCGGGCCCCAGGGGGCTTTTCATGACGAGTGGCACGGGCGATGGAACTACCAGATGTTCGCGGCACCCGGATACGCCGTGCTCGCCATCAACCCTCGCGGCTCGACCGGCTACGGCCAGAAGTTCACCGACCAGATCAGCCAAGACTGGACCGGCAAGGTTTATGAGGACCTCATGCGAGGTCTCGACTTCGCGCTCGAGAAATACCCGTTCCTCGACAAGACCAAGCTTGCTGCGGCCGGCGGCTCCTATGGCGGCTTCATGGTCAACTGGATCTGCGGGCATACTGACCGGTTCAAGGCGCTCGTCAGCCACGCCGGCGTCTTTGACCTGGTAAGCATGTACGGCACGACCGAGGAACTTTGGTTCCCCGAGTGGGAGTACGGCGGCTTCCCCTGGGACCGCGCCGAGCATTACCGCGATCGCTCGCCGAGCAACTATGCCCGCGGTTTCCGAACTCCCACGCTGGTCATCCACGGCGCACTGGATTTCCGCGTTCCCGACGCTCAGGGGCTGGGCATGTTCACCTGCCTTCAGCGCCTGGGCGTTCCCAGCCGCTACGTCTGGTTCCCAGACGAGGGCCACTGGATCGCCAAGCCCCAAAACCGGATAGTCTGGTGGCGCGAGGTGCAAGCTTGGCTGGCGAAGTACTTGAAGTAGCTATGAAGAAAAACCGGGCCAAGCTCGGCAGCATCGTTCGCCGCGGCTGCCCGCGGTGCGGGCACGCGCTGTTTCAGGCCCCGCTGATCATGCATGAAGTCTGTCCTGGATGCGGGCTCGATCTCGACCGCGGCCAGCCGGGCTACTTCACCGGGGCCATGTACGTCAGCTATGCGCTTGCCATCCCGCTCATTGCACTGCTAACATTAATTGAACATCTGATGATTCCGAGCTGGTCGCTGGTTCGCCTCGTGGTGCTGGCCTGCGTGATCAGCGTTCCCTTGATTCCCTGGGTCTGGCAGTATTCCCGGACGATCTGGATTCATTTCGACCAGTGGATCGATCCCTCGGGGTATGACGGCCAGGATGAGCCCAAGGCGTGAGGAGCCCGATCGCATGACCCGCACTGACGGAGCCGCCGTGCAGACCGATCGTAGAGGTGGCGCGCGACCTGGACATCGCCCAGGAGTTCCTTGAGCCTTACGGCCGCGACAAGGCGAAAGTACGCCTCGAGGCGGTCGCCGCGGCCGACCGCAAGCCGGGCAAGCTGATCCTGGTCTCGGCAATCACGCCGACGCCCGCGGGCGAGGGAAAGACGACCACGTCGATCGGACTTGCCCAGGGTCTGCGGCGCATCGGCAAGCGCGTGGCCCTGGCTCTGCGTCAGCCGTCGATGGGGCCGGTCTTCGGCCGCAAGGGCGGAGCGACCGGTGGAGGCCTGAGCAAGGTCGAGCCTTCGAACACGATCAACCTTCAGTTCACTGGCGATTTTCACGCGATCACCTCGGCCCACAACCTGCTGGCCGCGACGATCGATAACCACATCCACTTTCGCGACTTCAAGCTCGACCCAACCAAGGTGCTCTGGAAGCGGGTCCTGGACATGAACGATCGCGCCTTGCGGCACATCGTCATCGGCCTGGGCGGGCGTCCTCAGGGCATACCGCGAGAGAGCGGCTTCGACATCACCGCGGCCAGCGAGGTCATGGCCATCCTCTGCCTGGCCGACTCGCCGGCCGATCTGCGAACGCGGCTTGATCGGATCCTGGTCGGCTTCACGAAGGACGGCGAGCCGGTGCTCGCGAGGCAGATCCGCGTGGTCGGCTCGATGGCCGCCATTCTTAACGAGGCCTTCCTGCCCAACCTCGTGCAGACCACGGAATCGGTGCCCGCCTTCATTCACGGCGGACCGTTCGCCAACATCGCCCACGGCTGCAACTCGGTCGTCGCCACCCGGATGGCGCTGACGCTGGCCGATTACGCGGTCACCGAGGCGGGGTTCGCGTTCGATCTCGGCGGCGAGAAGTTCTTCGACCTCAAATGCCGATCGGCCGGGCTGAACCCGGCGGCCGTCGTGATCGTGGCAACGATCCGTGCCCTCAAGATGCACGGGGGCGTTCCCCTGGGCGAGACCGCAAGCCCCGACGCCGGAGCCGTCGATGCGCGGGCTCGTCAACCTGGCCGCGCACCTGGACAGCGCCGCACACTTCGGCAAGCCGGTTATCGTCGCGATCAACCAGTTCGCGACCGACACGCCTGCGGAGCTCGACGTGGTGCACGCCTACTGCGAGAGCCGCAACGTCCCTTGCGCCACGGCCAATGTGTTCGGTCAGGGAGGGCATGGCGCGACCGACCTGGCCGAGAAAGTCGTCGCGGCCGCCGATCAACCTGAGACCCCGTTCAAGACGCTTTATCCCCTGGACTGGCCAGCCGAGCGGAAGATCGCGGAGATCGCCCGGGTGATGTACGGCGCATCGAGCGTGAACATCCAGCAAGAGGCCGAATCGAAGCTGCGCAAGGCTCGCAAGCTCGGCTACGGCCAGCTTCCCATCTGCATGGCAAAGACCCAGGACTCGCTCTCCGACAATCCCAAGCTCCGCGGACGTCCCAGCAGGGTTCACGGTCCACGTTCGCGATATCGAGATCGCCGCTGGGGCTGGTTTCCTGGTGGCGCTCACCGGTGAGATCATGCGCATGCCCGGCCTGCCCGAACGGCCAGCGGCCGAGCGCATCGACGTCGACGCCTCGGGCACGATCACGGGGATTTCATGATCGACTCTCGCCCCGCTTTCGAGGCGGGGAGGTTATGAATCCGAGCTTTGAATCGCAGACGATCGCGCATTGTGGATCGGCAACGTTCAAAAGGAATCTTAGTCCTTTCCCCGCGCCAGCCGAGATTGCAATGCATTGTCGCCGGTTGTGCCTGTGCGATTTAAGTTCTTGAGGATGTATCTATCCATGCGGGCGAGCGTCAGGTCGGTTGCACCCTGTTCTCGCCAGAGAATCTTGCCCTGGCGATCAACCAGCACGAGGGTCGGGTAGAACTGGATCTGGAAGGCTTCCTGGACGGGACAGCTTCCGTCCATGGTCGTGATCAACACGGGATAGTTGATCTTCAGCTCCCTGATCGACCTGGCAACGATGGACGCGCGATCCTTGGCCGAGGTACGCTCGCATGCGATCCCGACAACTTGCATCTTCTTTCCGCCCAGTGTCTGCTGGATCTCAATCAGGTGGGCGATCGACATGCGACAGGGAGCACACCAGGTTCCCCAGAAGTCGAGCAAAATCAGGTCGGAATCGAAATCGCGGAACGAGACCATCTGCCCCTGCACATCGGGAAGCCGGAAGTCGACGAGCCGACGTTCGTCGGGATTGAACTGACAAGCGATCTTCCCACTAGTCGCCAGTGGGGCCGCCCCGGAGCGACTGGAGCGAATGCCTGGGCGGCCGGTTTCAGCCCCCCGGCCGCGCCGGGACTCGCGCTCTTGACCGCGAGGTATCGGGAAGCTTTCCGCAACGACTCGTCCAGGGGGATCGGCTGTTTCTTAAATGCGAGCTCACCCCACGTCGGTCGCGCCTGTTCGGCAAGCACGGCCGCCCGTTCTGGCTTGGGCGGCAAGCTGGCACTCGGTTTCTCGAGATCCAGCGTGGCCGGGGGTGCCGATCTGGCCGGCTTGCGCGGCGATGGATCCGGATCGCCCATCATCAGAGGCGCGTAGCTGCTGGATTCGATCGAGCGGGCGCCTGCCACGACGCCCTGAGGTAGCGGCCGCGGCGCGGACTCTTCAGTTGCGGCAAGATCTCGATCAGGCGCGGGATCGGCGACCACAGCGGGATTGTATCGCATGGCCTTGGCTCGCCTTCGCTGGCCCTCCCCTCGCGAAGCGACCAGGCCCCGAGCCAGTGCGACCGTGTGATCCGGGACATCCTCTGGTTCCGGCATTGCGCCGACTTTTTCCGGCTCGACGCACCGGGGGCAGCGGATTTACCTCATCATCGTCGTTGGCTCCGCGTTCAGCGCCTCATGGACCCAGAGTTTTCCTCCGCCGATCCCGAGCCGGAGCCGCTGGCACCGCCCTGCCCCGCCGCGGCACGATCGACAGGCCGTCGCTGAATCCAGCCTGAACTCTTGCCTCTGGATCCCGCCGAGGCCGAAATGCGCGGGGTCGTTCGAGCCTCACTGTCGTTTCCCCGCAGCGCTTCGGCCTCGACGGCGGGCGGCTCCAGATCCTGGCGATTCGATCGGGCCGACAATGGCCCCGGGTTTTCGGCTTCATCAGACTCTTCGACATTGGAAATCGGCGCAACATTCGGTCGAGCAGGCCGGATTGTGGTTCGGACGTCGTCGCCGTTCGCGGCACTGCGATGCAAACCGATCCGCACGTCCGTCTCGGCGCTTTCGGCCTCGACTCGGCCGGTCAATAGCCCGTTCTCGCCCTCGTATTCCGCGATCACCGTGTGCGACGACCCGGGCCGAACTCCGCGGAGCGTAAACGCACCGGAACGGTCGGTCACCGCGGAAACTGCCTTGCCTCCCGACTCTCCTCCCACCGCTACCCGCACCTTGGCGCCAGGCACGGGCTTGCCGCGCTCATCATAGACGCGGCCCGAAATACGCCCGCCGCGGGCTGTCGTGATCATCGGCTCGGGGTCCTGGGCCCTAACGGAGGAATCTGGTGTCCCCGAGCGGACCGGCAAGGACTTGTCGCCCACCGAAGCCACGGTTTTCACGTCGTCACCGGAGGGCTTCCGAAGAGTCCAGCTCTGTGAACATCCGAACATAAAAAGCGGCGTGATGAGGAGGCCTCGGAACAAGCTCGTGGTGCCCATGGGTCGTTCGCCCTCCTCGCGGTCAGAACGGCGGGACGCGGATGATCGAGGCTTCGATCGTCAATGGCAATCATCCTGATTGCACGTTGACTTCACGCGACACTGGAGCCGATCGAAACGATGTCTGATCCGGGTGCGCTCGCGAAGCGCGAGTGCCGTTTCTACACATTCCTGAATGTCGGCAAGCGACCGGTCGCAGCTTCACGGTTTCTGATGGAATCGTTCGCCATTTAGGAGTTGAGGCTGCCTTCTCGGCCAACTTCACCTTCTGACCTCGCATCGTAAGCATTATTTGCGCTTAAAGTTACAGCCGAACCTAAGTCAGTTCGCCGGGCACCCGCTCGACCTTGCCGCACTGCCGCCCGAAAGGCTCTTTTTCTTACATAGGCCCTGATTCCGTTGCCATGACCGACCGCCTACATGCATTTAGGATTGCGATCAGTCATGGCATGATCTATGGCCCCCAGGGGGCCGGGACGAGTCGAGAGTCGGAAGGGCAAGGAGACCTGATTGCCCATTCTGCCGCCGTAAGACTTACAACCCATTCGGCCGGCACAGACTAATTCCTCGGTTCCTCCTGCCCCAACAGCATAGCCTGAGGCAAGCTTCGTGTTACAATCAGGTTTTCCAAGGCATCTTCGTTCCGGATCGGTGTCGATGGTGCTTCTTGGTCGACCGAGTGCGGGTTTACCATGCATGGGCGGCATGTGCGTGGCTCCGCGCTCTGTCAATTTGCATGGTCGCACTCTCTTTTGTTCATCACTGAATATGCTGCCGCTCTAGCACTGTTGAGCCCGGGCGGAGGGTCGAACGAGCATCATGGCCAAGAAGAAGCATTGCCTCTTGATCGTGGATGATGAGCCCAACGTTTGTGATTCTGTGCATGACCTGTTGCGCCGCGAGTTCCATGTCCTCAAGGCCCATAGTGCCGAGGAAGGTTACCGGCTGATGCAACAAGAGGAAGTGCACATCGTGATGTCGGACCAGCGCATGCCCCAGATCTCCGGAGTGGAACTGCTCACCAAGGTCAAGTCGCGTTATCCGCAGGCGATCCGCATGCTATTTACGGGGTTCGCCGACCTTGATTCGGTCATCGCGGCCATCAACCAGGGCCACGTCTTCCAATTTGTGCGCAAGCCCTGGCAACCGGAAGAACTTCAGATGGCGGTCCACCAGGCGGCCGCGGAATTTGACAGGCTGGAAACGCTCGCTCGCGACCGCGACCAACTGCTCGATGAAATCGATGGACTCAAACACCGCCTTTCCGCTCTCGAGTCTGAGGTTCACCGGCTGCACGACTTCCCCGACGATCGGCCACAAATGCCGGAGACTCCGGAAGCTCAGCCTTAAGCGACGAGTACATCGGGAAAGTGATCAGATCTGCCAAAGACGCGCAAACCCGGTAAACCCCCCGAGAGGAAGGCAAAAGCGTTCTCAGGCAACATTTCTGAACTATAATCCTACCCAAAGCCGTATGATGAAAGAGTGTGAGTCAAAGAGCCGCAGCGTTCCGGATCGATGGTGCCGAAGTCGAACGCCTGGTCCGGAAACCTGAATGGCGATGGAAAGAAATAAGCCGGCGATCATTCGAACCGGCTGAACCGAGCCAGAGGCCTGGGGCAGTGTGACCTGGGTCTGTCGGCCATGCATAGGGGGGCGGAGCGGAGCGGATGGAGCAGAGGCGGCACACCTTACTGATCGTCGATGATGAAGTGGACGTCCTTGAGAGCCTGAGGCACCAGTTTCACCGTACGTACAAGGTGCTCACCGCCGGTTCCGGCGGTCAGGCGGTCCTGGCGCTGAACACAAACGAAGTGCAACTGATTCTCTCCGACCAGCGGATGCCGGGGATGCAGGGCGATTCATTTCTCAGCCAGGCCCGCCGGCTTCAGCCCGACGCGATACGCATGCTTTTCACCGGCTATGCGGACATCCAGGCCGTGATCAACGCGGTCAACGAGGGGCATATTTTTCGCTACATCCTCAAGCCCTGGGATACTGTGGAGCTGGAGGGAATCATCCGTCAGGCCGCCGAGCAGTTTGACTTGCTGGCCGAGCGGAAGCGGCTGATCGCCGAGCTCCAGGCGGCTAACGCGCAGCTCCTGAACGCCAACGAAGAACTGGCACGGGCCGGCCAGCTCAAGACGGCATTCATCGAGGTCGCCAGCCACGAGTTCAACACCCCGATCACCCTGGTGCTCGGGTTGACCGAGTTGCTCAAGATGGCCAATCCGAACCCCGCCGATGAGGAACGCGAGATTCTCAGGCAGATCACGGCAAGCGGCCGGCAGCTCGCTCGTCTGGTTACAAGCATGCTGACACTGCTGAGAGCCGACGATTTCCGCCGCACTCTGCAGCGTAGCCCGGTGGACCTAGGCGACGTGATCAAGGGTGTCGTCGATCAGGTCCGCCCGTTCATCCACGCACGGCAGCTCCACGTGCACCTCGCCGTGGCTGGAAAACTTGGCACCTTCGAGATCGACGCGGACAAGATCAGCGCCGTGCTTGTCAACTTGCTGACCAACGCCATAAAGTTCACGCCCGATCAAGGTCAGATCGAGCTGTCCGCGGAGCTTGACGAAGGCGAAGACGCCGCTCGTATTTGCGTCGCCGATCGTGGCGTCGGGCTCGAGCCGCAGGCACTCAAGCATCTGTTCCAGCCGTTCTTCACGCAGTTTGACCCCAGCCGACATTCCTCGGGCGACTTCGGCTTTTGCAAGCGAGGGCTCGGTCTGGGCCTGAGCATCAGCAAGCAATTCGTCGAGATGCACGGTGGTGAGATCTCGGCCCAGAGCGATCCAAAGGGCGGCACGCGGATCATGGTTCGCCTGCCCCGCCGAGCGGGAACTCCCGGTGACAAGGCGTCCCATCCTTCGCCCACGTCCCTGGCACCGTACCAGGAGGCATCGACCTAGGCATAAGATCGCCGGCCCACCCCACCCCGCCGGGCGTGGGCCCGGCCCGGCCGCTAGGAGTCGATCTCCTGGTCCCATAGGACTCTTTCCCGAAGGACGTCAGATGCCCACAGCGCTGATCGTCGAAGACGAACCCGAAGCCAACAAGCTCCTGGGAATGCTGCTCCGACTTCGGGGGTACCGTGCCGAGTCGGCGTTCACCGGCGAGGAAGCCCTGGAGATTGTCGCCAGCGCTGGGCCCGACATCATTTTCCTGGACCTGATGCTTCCCGATCTCAACGGTTACGAGATCTGCAAGATACTCAAGTCCTCCAAGCGAACGAGCTTGATCCCGTTGGCGATCATCACCGCCCGAATCGCGGACGAGAACCGGATCGAGAGTTTCTGCATCGGGGCTGACGACTTCATTGCCAAGCCATATACTCCGGACCGTATCTTCCAGGCCGTCGAGCAGGCCGCGCACTGGTCCGAGCAGAGCCGTTCGGCACAGATCCAGGCCAGCGTTTCCTTCGACCACAACGATGACGGAGAGGTCCTCCGCCGCCTGGCACAGTTCCGCAGCCTGCTGTTCGCCCGCACGGCGCTGAAGCCTGGAAGCCGTCAACCAGATCAGCCGGGCCATCAAGGAAATCTGGTGTGTGGCCGACGAGTGGGCGCGCGGGTACCCGGGCGATCACGTCACGAGCCTGACTTACACGTTCACGGCCCCGCGACTGCTTCTGGAATTCCGCGGAGCCGCCGGCTGGCTGCGAAGGGTGCCGATTCTGGTGGAAGACCCGGCCAGCGAGGTGAGCAGCACCGAGTTCGACCACGTCGCCATCGACGAGTCCGACCGCTCGGTCAAGTTCGTCAAGGACTTCCCCGCGACCTGAGCGGCAACTGCTCAAGAGGGGCAGACCTCATGCAGACAGTTCAGGAAACCCTTGTGGACCGACCGCCGTGCGATGCCCCATGCGCCGTGCTCAATGCCGACATCGCGTTCTTGCTTTGCGTCGCGGTCTGGGGTTTGCCGGACTTTGCCTGCTCGGACGATCTCCCAAGTCGCTGGCTGGATCCGCAGTGGCAAGATCGCGTGAACGACGCCAGGCTCAAGCTCGGCCCCCACGACCCGGAACGCGCGCTCGACCTGCTGCGGCAATCCCATCGTCTGCAATGCCGTGCCGACATGGGAAGGGTTCATTCAACTTGGTGGATGCGCGCGCTCCAGGACGAGTCTCCAGCAGTCAGGCAATCCATCGCACGGTACTGGCCCAACCAGCTCGGGGCAGCCGCGACCGAAGAACCGTGCACCAAGAAAGAAGCCGATGAACGTCACAATCCCGATCCGACGGTTGCCGGATGGGTTCTTGCCCTCGCGACCGAGCGCCTGGTCGGGGGAGAACCCGTTCGGTACGATGAACCCCCGGCGATTGTCGCGCTCGCAGCGCTTTCCTCCCGGGACCTCTATCGCCTGAGCCACGCCACTGGACAGTTCAAGACTCTGCTTGCAGGAGATCCCCAAGGAATCTGTCTCCGGCCGGGCACCGGACGGCCAGCGCATTGCGCTGGTATCACGATCAATTTTTCGAACCTCTTCGGCGCCAAGGTAGAGAAGGCCCAGGCGTGGGCCAACCGCGATCTCGACGGATTGAGCGGGACTGACGGCCAGGGTCGGCGACGTCGGCTTGCAACCCTGGGGCTTTATACGATCGCTCGTTTGCTTGCCGGATGCGAGCCTTATCGGGTGCGCTGGGCCTTGCAGCACGTACCTTACCCGGTCGCCAAACGAATTCGCTCGATCATGTCCGCTGCACCGCCCATGAACCAACAGGTACGGCGGCTGGAGGGCTTAGTCTTGAAAACCGCGTGGACGCGGCTCACGCTTGAGAATCGCCTCTCGGTCAGGCACCCCGATGAAGCGATGAGGCCGGATCATGCCCGCTGAGCACTCCTCCAGAGTCATGAAGCCAGCCGCGGGCACCGCGGAGGGGATCGCGGCCACCGGCGAGGCGACTGGTGAGCAATCCCTTGAGCTCTGGTCCTGGCTGCCTCGCGTTGCGCCGCGGCAGGCCCGGCTGGAAGAATGGCTGGCGCGGTGGACCGCAAAGGAAAGCATTTCCCAACTGGCTCGACTGGATTGAGCGCGGCTTGAAACAGCAGCCCGAGTTCGGTCGGCCAGAGATCGTCTGGCGTGCGTCGGGCCTGGGCCGGCCTGGTCTTATCGCGCAGTTCCGCTTGCCCAAGCTGAATACTCGACTGGCTCTGGGGCTGGAGGTCCCGCTCGCCCATGCGGTTGTCGACCTCCTGCTCGGGTACGACCGCCCATTCGGCGAGAGCCGGCTGCAACTGACTCCCGTCGAATGGGGCGTCTGGACGTACGTGATCGTACGGTCCCTCGAGGAATTCGAATCGAGCCACTCATGGCAGCCCAGGGCCGGCGACGATGGCTGGCCCGGCCGACCATTCGAGTCTTGTGCTCGACCGGGTCGGTCCCGATCCGTTCAATCCGGCCGGCTTGGGCGCCGTGGTGACACTGCTCTCATCAGTTCGCGTCGGCTCTACCACGGGCACCGCGGGCTCTGGCTGCCCGAAAACGCGCTGAACTTCCTGCTCATGCCAACGTTCCCGGCCAACCCGGTCTTGCCCGATCTTGCCGCATCAAAAACCCGCGAGATATTCCTCGCTCTGGCGCGCCTGGCCGGCCAGGTGGCCATGCCTAACGGATTGAAACGGCTCCGAGTCGGCGGAGTCCTTCCTTTGCCAGACTCCCGATTGACCGGCACGCCCCAGAGCCCCGCCGGGCCGATAACCCTGGTCTGCGGCCCCACCTGCCAGAGCGACACATTCCAGTTCCCCGCCGAGCCGGTCGAGGACGCCTCCGGTCGGCTGGTCCGGATCACTGGATCACTGATTCGCCAACGTCAACCCCGTGCACCACTGGCCCTGGGAATCAATCAAATCATGAGTTCCACGAGTGCATCTCCCGCCAACGACGCAGGCGGCTCGCCCGCTTCCCCCGTGGCCACGCCTCTTGACGTCCCGGTCACCTTGACCGTCGAGCTCGGACGGGTCAACCTGACCGTCGGTCGACTGGCTGACCTTAGACCGGGAGACCTGGTCGAGCTGGGCCGCCACAGCCGTGAACCCGTCGAGCTGACATCAAATGGCCGCCTCGTCGCCCGGGGCGAGCTGGTTCTTATCGACACCGAACTCGGAGTCCGCGTCACTCACGTATTCCTGTAATGTGGCTTGGAACCGTAAATGGAATGTGCTAAGTGAATCGACGGGGAAGCCGTGGATGCTACCAGCCGGACGGGGATCGGGGCACCGGAGCGAATGGGGCACCGGCGCGGTGGTCAAGTTTAGGCTACCCCTCTGGATTCGGTGCTTTGTGGAAGCCGCGGTTAACCGCGACGAGCAGGATCAGACTATAATGGAACAGATCCGATGAACGGGCGGCAGTGTGGCTGGGAGGAGAATCATCTCATGGCAACCATGACATTCGAGCCAATGGCGGTTCCGCTGCGCGAGGATGAGTACGGCGCGATCCGAGTGGGCAACACCCAGGTGTTGCTTGACCTCGTGATTCATGCGTTCCGAGAAGGTGACAATGCGGAGGACATTGTCGAGTCTTATGACGCTCTGAATCTGGCCGACGTGTATGCCGTCCTCAGCTACTACCTACGCGACCCCGAGCCGATCGACGCTTACCTGCGTCGGCGTGAGCAGGAGGCCCAGGCGATTCGCGCCAGGATCGAGGCTTCCCAGCCACCACGACCCGACTTCCGCGCACGTTGATGGCGCGGCGCTCGGGATCGGGGAATGACGGATGCTCAGACTGATTAGCGATCAGAACTTCAGCGGGCGCATCCTTCGTGGCATCGGCCTGCGAATCCCGGACCTCGACCTGGTCCGTGCACTCGACTTGGGACTTGCGAACGCCCCTGATTCCGTCCTGTTGCAGTGGGCCGCTGGGAATGACCGAATCCTGCTCACCCACGACGTGAACACCATTCCCGGCTTCGCCTACGATCGCGTGCGCGCTCGCCTTGGACTGCCCGGAGTATTTCTGGTGGACTCCCACATCGCCATCGGGAAGGCGATCGATCAACTGGTCGTCGTGATCGAATGTAGCACGCCTGAGGAATGGAACGACAGGGTCGAGTTCTTTCCTTTGTGAAATCCTTGTGCGGACCAGCAACGTGTATCCTTAGGAACGGGCCGGGGATAACTTCCCGGCTTGACTGAGATATGGTATCAAGCCCGTTGCTCGGAGTGCAGCATCAAGGAGGGCAGCATGGACGCCTACGCACCAGAAATCGAGCGGGTGATGAAGCGGTTGTACGACTCGCTGGGGAAAAGGATCGTCGAAGGTATGCGGCCGTCGAGGCCACTAAGTTGGGTCACGGTGGGATCGAGTACATCGCACGACTCTTGGGGTGTGACCCCAAGACCATCCGCCAAGGACAGTCGGAACTGGAGGGGACGGACGACCTGGACAGCGGCGCAGTTTCCGAAAAGGGGGGCGGGCGGAAACGGTTGATCGAGATCGACTCGACACTCAACGAGAACTTCTTGAAGGTGCTTCAGGACCACACCGCAGGCGATCCGATGCGAACCGAGGTGAAGTGGACGAACTTGTCTCGGCGGCAGATCGCAAAGCGGATGGCCGAGCTGGGCACGCGTGTCGGTCGTGACGTGGTTTCCCAGTTACTTCGCAAACACGGGTACCGCAAGCGAAAGGCGTTGAAGAAGAAAACGATGGGTCACCATCGGGATCGGAACGCCCCAGTTCGAGAAGATCGCCCGTCTCAAGAAGAAGTACTTGAACGCCGGGTTGCCCGTCATCAGCATCGACACGAAGAAGAAGGAATTGCTCGGCGATTTCTACCGTGAGGGTCGGATCGACACCCAGGGGACGATCGCGGTCAACGATCACGATTTCGGCAGTGCGGGGGTCGGGCGTGGTGATCCCGCATGGGGTGTACGACGTGGCGCAACCAGCGGCTTTCTCCACCTGAACACCAGCCACGACACCAGTGAACTGGCCTGTGACAGCATCGCGGCGTGGTGGGAACAGCACGGGCGGACGGACTACTCTCAGGCCAAGAAACTCCTGGTGCTGTGCGACGGCGGTGGCAGCAACAGCCGACGCGGTACGTGTTCAAAGAGGAACTCCAGAAACTGGCGAACCAGCTCGGCATCGAAATCCGCATCGCGCACTACCCGCCCTACTGCTCCAAGTACAATCCGATTGAGCACCGACTCTTTCCCCATGTGACGCGGGCATGTCGCGGGGTGATCTTTCAATCCCTGGAGGTTGCTCGGTACTACATGGCGAAGACCGAAACAGCCACGGGATTGAAGGTCGATGTGGGCATTCTGGACAAAGTCTAACGAAACGGGCCTGAAAATGCGCCGCTGGGTTCAAGGAATCCATGAAGATCGCCTTCGACAAGTTACTCCCGAAGTGGAACTACCGCGCCGTTCCACAGCCTACTTGAAGTCGGGAAGTTATTCCCGGCTCGTTCCTTACCCTATGTGGAACCTTTGCCGTGGTCACGTTTTGGGGGGACCCCTTCCGTATTCCTAGACCGGATAAACCAACTGGATCATCGCCTGTAGAGCCAGTGTTTGCAGGCCCAGCAAACTGGCCGATAGGGCCAGGACTGCGCGGCCCTGCTTCGAGCCTCGCGAAGCCGGCGCCGGCGGCCGGCAAGAGGGGGGAAAGAAGAGCATCCATAGGCGGGCGACCTCGCCCATGTTGCGACCGAGCAGGTTCAGGAACAACAGCATCGCGATCGTGGCCCAGGCGATTCGGGGCACTGTACGAGGTCTGCTCAGGCCGATGAAGCACCAGACTGTCGTTGGCAGCCCCAGCGCGATTGCCAGTTCGACCGGGTTGACGACCAGCCAGGCGAGGTAGGTCCTGGGATACTCCACGTAAAACCGTGCGTGGTTTTTCAAGTTCCACGTCCATACCGTGATCGGGTCGGCTCCCGTGATGAACCACCCCAGCAATGTGACCATCAGGAATCCGGCCCCGACCGTCAGGAGCAAGCCGGCCTTTCGCCCGGAGACAAGCTCCGGAACCAGCACGATCACGAGCGCGACGATGAGACCAACCGGCAAAAAAGCGAGTGTGTAGAAGGTGCCCACCGCAATGACCAGGCCGGAGGCAAACGCCAAGGCCACGGGAAAGGTAATCCTGCGATTCCCTTGCGCCCACGCGCTGACCAGGCTGTCAGGGCGAGGGCCAGGGTCGAGACCAACGGGTAGGCCGCATCGGCGTCGGGTTGAAACAGGTTCGCCGCCGGAGCGAGCGGCCAGAGCGCCGCAGCCACCCAGGACGCGGGCGACGACAGAGCAGATCGTGCCAGCAGGTAGAGCGGAACCACCGTGCCGGCGCACGCAAGCAACGTGATCAGGCTGCTCAGGTAAAGTGCCGCGCGATCGCCGCGCGGGATCGGCCGCCGATCCATCCGCTCGAGCTGGCGAAACCCCTCTGCCGTCGAGAAGGGCATCGACCGCACCAGCGCTTCGGCCAGGACCGGATTTCGTTCCATCGCCCGCAGCAGCAGGCATTCGGTCACTATCAGGCCCGGCGGATGAGTGCCGATGTGCAGCGAGTCTTGACTCTGGATCCAGACCGGGTACTCGACCAGGAAGCGCCACGGATCAGCCACGGCTTGCTTCCTGGCCACCTGGTAGTAACCCGTCGATGCGCCAAAGTAGTTCACGTAGGCCCACTTGGTCAGGTCGTACTCGTCGGCTGCTCCGGCCGGGATCAAGACCTGAACCACGATCGACGCTGCCAGCAACCCGGTCAGCCATCTTGCCTCACGCCAGGGAGTCACGCGGGGCGATGCCACCGCGCCATAACCTAGTGCGATGAGACCGCAGTAGGCCGCGACCGCCAGTCCGGAGAAGAACAAGCCGACCAGCGAAGGCTGGGCGTGAACTCGCAGCCATTCCCACTCGCCCGGGATGCCCAGCGGCATCCGCTTACTGGCGATAGCCGCCGCAAGCAGGATGACCAGGACACCTTGAGCCAGCAGAATGAACCAGAACTTCCTTCTCATGGCCACGATCTTAGCGGCCGAAAACCCGAGGTGCGAGTGCGTCTCGCAGCCAAAGCCTGCCCCGGGCGGTTGCCAGCGGCGTCACGGCATGGTCTGATCGTGAGTCACCCCGAGTCCTCGCATCGCGGAGATCTTGCTCGATGGTTCTCGAACACAGTCCCGCCGGCAACCCCTCGTCCGAACTCGGTCATGATCCCTGGTGGCGGGACGTCACGCGGTACCAATGGTTCGTGTTCACTGTCGCCTCGCTGGGCTGGCTCTTCGACACGATGGACCAGCAGCTCTTCAATCTCGCGCCGTAACCCGGCGATCATCCAGCTTCTGGGAGTCAAACCAGGTGACCCCGCGTCGATGGGGCAAGTCGCGGCCTATTCGGGATACGCCACCACGATCTTTCTGATTGGCTGGGCGCTCGGCGGGATCATCTTTGGAATCCTGGGGGACAAGCTGGGTCGAGCCAGGACGATGATCATCACAGTTCTCCTCTATTCGGCCTTCACGGGGCTCAGCGCGCGTTCCAGGGGAGTCGGAGAATTCGCTCTCTACCGGTTCTTGACTGGGCTCGGAGTCGGCGGGCAGTTCGCGGTTGGAGTCGCCCTGGTGGCCGAGGTGATGTCCGACCGGGCCCGGCCCTTCGCGCTGGGTTGGCTGCAGGCACTCTCGGCTGTCGGCAATATGCTGGCGGCCCTATGCGGTATCGGCCTTGGTCAACTCGAGCAGTCGGGGGCGATCGAGAGCTCCTGGCGCGTGATGTTCCTGATCGGGCTGGCACCTGCATTGCTGGCCATACCGATCTTCCTCCGCCTGAAGGAGCCCGGCGCTGGAAGGCCGCACTCAAGGAAGAAAAGGAAGAACTTGCGAGCGACCCGAACACGCGCGCAAGCTCGGCTCGATCGCTGAGCTCTTCGGCGATCCCAGATGGAGGCGGAACACGATCGTCGGCATGGTCCTTGCCCTTGCCGGGGTGGTCGGGCTCTGGGGAATCGGCTTCTTCAGCTTCGACCTGATCCGCACGGTCTTCCGCAAGCATTTCGAGGGCCAGGGCCTTGACGCGCAATCCATTGCGGGCAAGCTCACCCTCTGGACCGGTATTACTTCGCTCGTGCAAAACGCGGGCTCATTCTTCGGGATCCACTTCTTCTCTCGCCTCACCCACCGCATCGGCCGCCGTCCGGCCTTCGCCATCTGCCTGGTCCTGGCGGCGGCGTCCACGGCCTTCACCTTCTGGTTCCTTGACGAGTTCTGGCAGATCTTTGTGTTTATCCCGATCATGGGCTTCTGCCAGCTCTCCCTCTTCGGCGGCTATGCGATCTACTTCCCCGAGCTGTTTCCGACCCGGCTGCGGAGCACCGGCACATCCTTCTGTTACAACGTCGGCCGTCTGGTCGCGGCCCTGGGTTCCACCGTGCTCGGCTACTTGACGAGCGTCGTCTTCGCCGGCTACCACGAACCAATGCGTTACGCAGGCGTCGCCATGTGCTCGGTCTTCTTCCTGGGATTACTGGCCCTGCCCTTTGCGCCTGAGACGCGCGGGCAGCCGCTGCCGGAGTGAGAAGATTCATCTCGCTGAATCGGTCTTCAAAGCGGAACTGTTTCCGCCGATGCGGGGTTTCTCTCGTTTGAACCACGAACTGATGATAGGTCTGCAAGGGCGCCGAGCTCTTACTTTCGCTCGGCTGGCTTCTCCGGCCTGACAAGTAGCCGGCGAAGCAAGGCGTCGCGGAGGACCTGCTCGTCGAGCTGGACGCCGTCGGGCGCTTCATTTCCTGGATCCAGAAATCGACCAGGTCTTTAAGGATCGCCTCGTGGTTCTCCGGGCTGGTGGTCTTGAGGGATCGCAGGAGGGACGACTCTTGCGAGATGGCGGTAATAACCGTTTGCATACCTGCTGCCAGGCGATCGATCTGGATCGTCTTCTTGACCACGTCGTTACGGCCCACAATGAGGCGATCGCCCGGAAAGATCTGGTAGTTGGAGGCGACATTCCCCTGTTCCCGGATGGCTTCCAGGTCAACCTTGTAGATTCTGGCCGGTTTCCCGTCACGGCCGGGGCGTACGAGGCGGATGTCTTTGGGTTCAGCGGATGGCAACAGTCCACCCCCGAAACCCGAGCGCGTCCATCACGGTTTCATGGCCCGTGAAAGGAAGCCGTCCCGGCTGGCTAAGATCACCTTCAAGGTAGTAGTTCTTCGAATTATGGGCCGTGATGTCGACGAAGATTCGATCCGAGTCTTGTGGATGCCTGACCGGACCCGGCAGTCCGGGCATCGAGGAGCCCGCGGCCCTGCTTCTATCTCCGCTGGAGCCATCGCTCTGTTCTCCCCGGTCTGAGCCTCGATCGTGATGCTCACCCGCCCCCCGGGTTCGATCGGAATCTTGACGGCTTCTCGTGGCTTCTCGCCCTGCTTTGCCTCTTGCCCCTGAAGGCGTCCTAGCAGCCGGATGCTTAATCCGGGGCGAAACCGGTGGTAATGCGAGTGAGTTTCATTTCCTTGCCGGATTGATCGAACCTTGTACCCAGAGGGAACCGCGGCGAGGATTACTCGCCTCAGCTTTTGGCTTCTTGTCTAGATCCAGTTTAATGGGGCCCCTACCCTTTGGTATTTCCGGCATGCGGTCGAGCGGCCGGAATGGGTTCGGATCCCCAGCTTTCTCGTCCTCCTCCTCGCCTTGGACTTCGTAGAGACCGAGCAGCTCATCGTTCAGGTAACGTCTCAGGTGCTGAAGGATCTTTACCTTGGCTTGCGTGAGAGTCAGGCCGGCAACGTGAACGTCGCCATAGAAGCCCAGGCTCACCGCGCCATCGTAGCGAACCAGCCTCTCTCCCGAGATCGGCCGGCCGGGGAGAGCCTCGAGCACTTCAACGAGGAGCAGGTCGGGCGGTTCGATTACGAGAGGATAGTTGATCATAGCCCCTTCGTGCGGCGGCGGATTATCGGGGATCGCCGGTAAGGGATGCGGCTTCAGGTCGTACTCGGCGAACATCTTCTCGATGGCCGCTGCGGCCGCGCGAAACTTGGCCTCCGTATCGGCTGCTTCGGCCTTCACGCCGGCCGGCGGCACCGGGCTGCACTGGCTCCTTCTGACCGGCCACGGACTCCGTCGGTGGCTGTGCAGCCCGCTTCGCCGGCCCCTGTTGAGCGGTCAGGACCGATCCGCCCACGGTGAGCAATAGGAAAAAAAAGGAGGTGATGGCACGGCAGTAAACTCTTTGTCGGCTCATGGATGGGGGCTCTCGACCGAGGGATGTAAATCGACCGATCCAGAACATGAGACAGCATTGCTGCGCAGCCTAGCCACTGTTCATCGCATCTGCAAGCGGTGGATGGCTGAGGTCATTCGCGACAGATCCTCCTTGCTTGCCCGGCCATCCCGCATCAACAATGAAGGCCGGCCTCGATTTCCTTTCCAGTGCGGGCTGGCGATCAAGTCGAGAGGCGTTCTGCCTTGAGAAAGGAGACGATGATGGGCGTGCGGGGTAACAGGCGTGAATTTCTTGCGGACGTGGGGCGGGGGATGCTGATCGCCACGGTGGGCTCGACGACCGCGGCCGACCTGGGCCTCGGAACGGTCTCGGCGGGCGAAGCGCCGGAGCGCCTGACCTTCGGCCCGATCGAACCGCTGGTCACGTTGATGGAGGAAACCTCGCCCGCGAAGCTTGTGGGCCTGATCGTTGATCAGCTCAAGCAAGGAACCGACCTCAAGCAACTGGTCGCGGCGGCGGCCCTGGCCAATGCCCGCACGTTCGGCGGCGAGGATTACGTGGGCTTCCACACCATGATGGCCTTTGCCCCGGCCTTCCACATGGCGCGCGAGCTGCCCCAGGCGCGACAGCCGCTGCCCGTCATCAAGGTGCTCTATCGCAACACGAGCCGGATCCAGGAAAGCGGCGGCCGCGGCCACGAGGTCCTTCATCCGGTCGCGGCCGAACAGCTTTCGCCCGGCCAGCCCGGCGGCGAAGTCCTGCGCGACGCCGTCCGCGCCAAGAACATGGATGCCGCCGAGAAAACCTTCGCGGCGCTGGCCTGTCGCGGCGCCGATGAGGCTTTCAACGATCTGCTCTTCGCGGTTCAGGACAATACCGAGGTCCACCGCACGGTCCTGCCCTATCGCGCGTGGGACCTGCTGTCGCTGATCGGCCCCGAACAGGCTCATACGCTCTTGAGGCAGTCGGTACACTACTGCGTCAAGAGCGAGCAGGAATGGCACCACACCCCCGAGTTCGACCGGCCGCGCACGCTCTTACCCAGGCTGCTCGATGAGCATCATCTCGCCGGCAAGCCGCTGGGCTCGCGCCAGGCGGAAGACGGCTGGGTCGATCGCATGAGCCGGACGATCTTCGAAGGCACGCCCGATCAGGCCGCTGAGGCCGTGGCCGCCGCCCTGGGCGAAGGGATGGCACCTGATGCGATCGGCGAGGCCATCGCGCTGGCCGCCAACCAGCTTGTGCTCCGCGATGCCGGCCGCACCGCTCGCGAGGCCCAGCCCAACAAGCCCGCCGGCAGCGTTCACGGCGACTCGATCGGCGTCCACGCATGTGACTCGGCCAACGCCTGGCGCAACATGGCCCGCGTCGGCCAACCCGCGCAACACGGTCGCCTGCCTGATCCTGGGCGCCTACCAGGTGGCCTATGATCGGGTCAACCGCGGCGGCGACTTCCTGCACTGGTCGCCCCGTCCCATCGGTGCCGATCTGGAGGCCATCAAGGACACCCAGCCCGAGACGCTGCTGGCCCAGCTCGACGCCGCGATCCGTGCCCAGGACCAGGCCCGCGCCTGCGCGATCACTCAGAAGATCGGCGCGCTCGGGCAGCCCGCGCGACCGGTCTTCGACCTGCTCCTGAACTTCGCGGTTACGGAGGATGGCGCCTTGCACGCCGAGAAGTATTATCGGACCGTCAGCGAGGAATTCGCCTCGACGCGTCCTGCCTTCCGCTGGCGCCAGCTCGTGGCCCTGGCTCGCGTGACCGCCAGCGAGTTCGGCCGTGCCGGCCCCTGGCATCGCCGAAGCCCGCGACCGGCTGGGTGTCGGCTGATCACGATTTCGCCGGCTTGCGAGCCCGCGATCCAAGGTTTCTCGTGATGCGACGAAAAGACGTGTAAGTCGGAACTTGATCCGTTCGCCCGCACCGCGCTGGCCCGGTCGGGCCGAAATCAGCAGTCCCGGGAGGGTGAGATGGTCTTGCCCTCCCTCCTCATTCCGAAAGCATTGATGCATGGAATCGTATGAAGATTACGCCCGCCGGGTCCGTCGCCGCCCCCGCCCGGCGAGGCCTGGCAACGGCTCATCCCGTTCATCCCCTGGGCCATCGGCTTGCTGCTCCTGCTCGGGTTGCTGTTCGACGCCTCCTACACCGTCGAGCCTCATGAACAGGCGGTCGTCTTGCGGTTCGGCAAGAACCACGCCACGACCATGCCCGGCCTGCACTTCAAGCTGCCTATGATCGACCAGGTCATGAAGGTCAGCGTCGAGGAGCATGGAATGCGCCTGCCCTATGGCGCGGAATCTCAAGCGACTCTGGATACCTTCGAGACCTCCCGCCACCAGGAAGATGAGACCTTGATGCTGACCGGCGACCTGAACGCCGCCTCGGTGGAATGGACCGTGGCAGTGGAAGGTCACCGAGCCCGAGCAGTACCTCTTCCGCTTCCCTCGGGACGCCAAGGATGAGTTCGCCGCCGACCTCATCACGTTCGTCTCCCGAACCGTGATGAATCGCCTCGTGGGCGATTACTCCTTCGACGAGGTGATCGGGCCCAAGCGAAGCAACATCGCCAACGAGGCGCGCAACGACACCCAGCGCATCCTCGACGCCTACGCCTGCGGCATCACGATCACGGCCCTGCAAATGCAGCGCGTGATCCCGCCCGAACGGGTGAAGCCGGCATTCGACAAGGTCAATGCCTCGATCCAGCAGAAGCAAAAGCTGGAAAATGAGGCAGAGTCGGAGCGGAACAAGCTGCTCCCCGAAGCGAAGGCCGCACGGGACAAGCTCATCCGCGAGGCCGAAGGCTATTCCTCGCGCCGGCGGGCCGAGGCCCAGGGCGAGATCGAGGCCCTGCTGGCCAAGTACCACGCCTATCAGCGTGCTCCCGAGATCACCCGCCAGCGGCTCTACATCGAGGCCATGCAGGACCTGCTTCAGAGCGTTAAGAACAAGACGATCATCGATGCCGATCTCAAGCAGTTCCTGCCGCTCTTGAACCTGGACTCGAAGGGAGAGCACTACCCATGACTCGCCGCCAGTGGATCGCAATTGTCATGGGCGTTGTCCTGGTCCTGATCGTCCCGCTGGGCCGGACTCTCTTCTATACCGTCAACGAGCGGGAGTTGGCCGTGCTCTTGCAATTCGGTCAGCCGGTTGCCAGCCAGACCAGGCCAGGACTCTACATGAAGCTGCCCTTCGTCCAGGAAGTCCTCCGACTTCCCAAGACACTCCAGGTCTGGCATGGGATGCGCCAGGCCGAGAAGCTGGTTGATGTTCCCACCGCCGACGGTAAGAAAGTAGAAGTGACCGTATGGGCGGTCTGGCGGATCACCGATCCCGCCCAGTTCGTGCAGACGCTACGGTCCGTGGAGAATGCCGAGTCGCGGGTCAAGGAGTTCGTCCGCAGCACGGCCCGCGACACGATCACCACGCACAACCTTGCCGAAATTGTCCGCAGCACCAACCGCAAGATGACCTACACGCTTGGGCTTCCCCCCGAGATGATCGCCGCGGCCACTTCGGCGAGCGACGCCACGACGGGGAAAAATGTCCCGGCCAAGGCGCTGGAACAGGCCATCCCCGACTTCGTCGTACCTCCCGAAGCCAGGGAATCGGTCGCCCTGGGCCGGCTCAAGATCATGGACCAGATCAAGCAGGAAGCCCAGCACGCCCTGGCCCAGGACGGCAACAAGAGCGGTAAGGACAAGGGCCGCGGCATCGAGCTGGTGGATGTTGGCCTGTCCCGCATCGAGTTCGTACCCCAGGTTCGCGAAGCCGCCTTCGAACGCGCCGTCTCGCTGATGGAAGCGATCGCCACCAAGGCCACCAGCGAGGGCGAACAGCGCAAGAAAGAGATTATCAACAAGACTCAGGCGGAGGTGCAGAAGATCGAGGGCGAAGGCAAGCAGGAGGCCAACATCCTGAAGGGCAAGGCCGACGCCGACATTATCGACTCGTACGCCAAGGCCATTCGTGAGAGCGGTGATTTCTACACCTTCGTCCGCACACTCGAAGTCTACAAGGAAGCCCTCAAGGGCGAGACCCGGCTGATCCTCACTACCGACAGCGCACTCTTGAGGATGATCAAGAAGTTCGAGCCGGCGAAACTGGAAACGAAGCCCAGCCCGATGGCCAGCTCCCCCTCAACGGGCCCCGCTCCGGCTCAATCGACCGCGGCGGCATCCAGGCGGGAAGGACCTTGATCGACCGGGCGGCGACGGCGACGGAAAACACGCCGGCACGGCCACACATTGCACGGCACTACGCAAGGGAGTGAAATGACAGGCAGAGGAGATTGACAATCCACTTTCAAGGAGAGGCCCCATGAAACGCGTCATTGCCCTCGCTTTCACCGTTGCCCTTGCCATCGCGGCGGTGAGTGCTGGTTCGATCCGCGGAGCCGGCCCCGAGAAGGACAATACCGATGAGACCATGGCGCTGGCCGTCAAGCTCACCGAGCAAGGCGCCGCCACCTTCGACACGTTTAATGCCAAGGCCATGGCAGACTATTACCTCGATGACGCTGAGATCGCCCTGGTAACCAAGGAAGACGGTGGACTGAAGGTTCAGACTCAGAAAGGTAGGGCCGAGATCGAAAAATTCTACTCCGACGTCTTCAAGAAGCCCGAAACCATCAAGTCACGGAATACCGTCGAGTACGCCAAGATGATCGCCCCCGACGTTCTGGTGATCGCCGGGACCTTTGACACCAACACCCTCAAGCCCGATTCGCCGAAGGTTCCTTTCTATCAGGTTCGTCTCAAGAAGGGTGATCAATGGCTGATGTCGAGCGTGCGGATCTTTGTGTTGCCGCAGAAGTGATCAAACGCAACGACGCCTCCCGATTGCCTTCATCAGGAGGCGTCCTCGTCGAGAATTCGCTCACGCTCCCTCGCCTGCTCAAGTCGGCGTAGTCTGGATCAGACCTGAACCGTCTTGTGCTGGATCAGGTACCTTCGGCCGCGTGGCGACGAGACCTTCTCGAAGTAGCCCATGCCCAAGGCCCCCGCCAGGGCGATGTACTGAGGCTGACGAACATCGAAGCCCTCGTCGCCCAGCGGATTGGACACCAGCTTGCCCGATCCTCCAACCGGGGCCATCTTCTGCTCAACGCGTTTGGCGTCGACAATGTCCCACTCGACGTGGTCCATCGCCACGGGGTCGGTCGCCAGCAGCAGGGCGTTGTGTTCCCAGCACCACTTGCCCTTGTCCCTCGCCCAGGCGAACGGCCCCCCGTGGTAGACAGCCCGAATTCCGTCCATGATGTGCAGCACGAACTTCTCGCGGATGATCGGATTGGTAACCACCTGGGGTATGAACTGGTTGCAAACGACGGTGAAGCTGTTGCTGTGCGACCGCGCCACGTTGTTCACCGAACCGTGGCTCATATTCTTGAGGGCCCCCGTGACTCCCGCGGCGTGGTGATCCTTGACTACCGGTATGGCGACGATCTTGTTCACGACCTTGCTGACCAGCTTGCCCAGGTGAGAGCGATACTTGCTGTCGTCCTTGGGATCCTCGCCGTAGAAAATCAGATCCATCTTGACGAACGCATCGTGGTCGTACCCGGCGATCGGATCGCTGCGGAACGACGGGTAATCGAGCTGAAACTGGTTACCGCCCTCCGCCGTGATACCTCCCCAGCGAATGTCCGCGGGCAAGATCTTTTGATAGCCGGCGGCCATGAATTCGCGGCGATAACGATCATAGACAAACATGTCCCTGGTCTTGACGCCGGCTGCCTTGAGCCCCTCGATGATCTCGAGCACTAGCTCGAACGAGGAATGAGCATACGGCTGTCCGTTGGGGACCACCTTGATTCCCACGACGTCGCCGGGCTCGAAGAACGTCCGCCAAGCGTCAACGGCATGCGGCGCTCCCGTGAGCTCGGTCAGTCCCTTATCGAGCGACGCCTTGATCGCCGTGCGGTCCTTGACTCCTTGGCGGATCATCGCCGGATTCTTGACCTCGATGACCCGGCCGGGATAGAGCCCCGGCGCCGCGAAGGCGCCTTTGGCCTTGGTTTTGACACCGGCATGCGTGGCTGTGGCGGCTGCTTGTTCTCGGGCTTCTTGAGCTACCGCCGAGGAGTCGCAAAGCGAGGGGAGAAGTGAGATGGCGGCAGGCCCAGCCGCCAGAAAATGGCGGCGACTCACTCCACCGCAGGGGTGAACGCGATGCATGAGACAGCACCTCATGTGAAAGGCATGATATTTGGAGTGCTCGATCCCTGCACCACAAATCTTCTTCCTGAAAAACGTAGCGTCCGACCAAGACCGTACAGCGACCGCAGACTGGTATGTGAAATTCATGCTACTGAGTGCGCGGTCCTTGCACCATGTAATTCCTGAGAAATCGCTGAAGTCTGAAAAAAAACGAGGCGCGATAGAACAAACAACTGGCAGACTCATCCTGCTGGAGTGATGATTGGTTGGAACGATGCTTCCTTCGACTTGGAATCTAGCAGGTCGAACACAACAATCGCGGCGTTTCGCGGCAGTGGCATCGACCTGACGGCTGAGGATCCACCGAGTGGTCCCGGTCTCATGTCAGAGCCTCGAGGAAACCTCGTGTCCAGTATCGCGCCAGAGCTGGCTCCCGCACGATCCGCCGGAGATCCGTACGTCCCCGCGCGTGTCGATGGCCCCCATGGCTCTGGTATTAACCGCACTGGCCGCGGGCATCATGATCGATCGCCGTCTCGACCCGTGCGACACGAGCACATGGATTACGCTGGTTTTGCTCTCGATCACCGTGGCTTGCGTGGGTCTACGCCGTCACTGGCTGTCAACCGCTGCCCTATTCACGGCGATTCTGGCCACGGGCGGTGGGTGGCATCATTACCGTTGGAACGAATTGGCGACCGACGACCTGAGTTGCGGAGCCGGCGCGATACCCCGTCCGGCATGGGCTCGAGGCGTCATCGGCGAGCACTTGGGCACGCGCACGAGCGAAGGATACGGCCCCGGCGATCCGGAACGGGTTGTGACTCGACTGGTCCTGGATATCACGGGGATCTTCGACGGCATCCTGTGGCAAGGCGCGTCCGGTCGAGCCCTGGTCATCGCGGCCGGTGATCGCCGCGATCTGCATGCCGGCCAGCCGGTTGAACTGGCGGGTCAGATCACGGGGATCGCCGGGCCGCTCAATCCCGGCGAGTTCGATCACCGCGCGTACCTTCGAGCACGGGGGATTCGCCTTCGTGTCGTGGTAGATACCCTCACCGGAATTAATCTCGATCCGCACGGCAGCGAGTGGCCCTGCACTCGCTGGCTGGGGAAGCTGCGGGCTCTGTGCCGAGACCGGTTGGTCGATCACCTCGACTCCCGCACTGCGCCCCTGGCATCGGCCCTGATCCTTGGTCAGCGAGAGGACATCGATCCCGAGGTCAACGACGCCTTCGCGCGGACGGGAACCACGCACTTGCTGGCGATCTCGGGACTGCAGATCCAGGTTCTGGCGTTTTCGTTGGCCCTGGTCTTGCGGGCGATGGTCTACCCCGTCGATTGGCTTATGGCGGTGTCGCGCTGGCCACGCTCGGCTACGCGATTCTCGTGGGTCTTGCTCCCTCGGTGGTTCGCTCGGCCATCATGACGCTGACCTTCTGCGTGGCCGCGATCGTCCGCCGCCCCACCAGGTCGGCCAACACGCTGTCCCTGGCTGGATTGCTCACCCTGGCGTGGAACCCATTCTTTCTTTTTGATGTTGGCTGTCAGCTCTCCTTCCTGGCGATCGGTGCCTTGATTTGGCTGGTACCCGCGGCTCAGCGCGAGCTGTGCACGTCGGTCGCCTGGATCAAGTCGGTCACCAGCGGTACAGCGCCGTCGCTTGAAGACCTCCGGCGCCAAGCCGATCCGTGGTGGAGGACCTGCCTGAACCGAATCGGGCACTGGATCGCTCAAGGAATGCTGACCTCGGCGGTCGTCTGGGTAGCGGCCGTGCCCCTGGTCGCCGCATGGTTTCATCTGGTCTCGCCGATCGGCATCCTCCTGAACATCCCGCTCATCCCACTTGACCTCGATCGCTCTGCTGCTTGGTGCGGCGGGAATGGGGCTGGGTATGGTCGGAGTTCCGCTCGCCGCGGTGCCGATCCAGGCCGCCGACGCGCTCTTGCGGCTCACGGAGGTGATCGTCCGTTGGGGTGCTTCTCAGACCTGGGGGCATCGCTTCGTGCCCGGTCCTTCATGGGCCACCGTCGCGGCCTTTTATGTGTTGCTGCTGCTGGCCACGATTGCGGGATCTGCCGGCGTGGCCAAGGCCGTCGGCCCACGAGGGCGAGGCTGGCGCATTGCCCTCTGGTGTCGCCGTGCTGTGCGTGACGCTTCTCGGCTGGTTGCCGCGTGGGTCAGGTCGAGACTCCGATACGCTCGAGGGCGAGCTGCTGGCCATCGGGCACGGCCTTGCGGTCGTGCTTCAGTTGCCCGACGGCCACGCGATCCTCTATGACTGCGGCCGCATGGGAGACCCGCACGTGGGGCGACGGATCATCGCCCCGGCACTCTGGAGCCACGGCCTGACCAGGCTTGACTCGGTCTACCTCAGCCACGCCGACCTCGATCATTACAACGCCCTGCCTGACCTGCTGGATCGGTTCCAGATCGGGGAGCTCGTGATCCCTCCCGGATTCGAGAGCGAGCAAAACCCCGGAGCCTCGCTTCTTCTCGACCAGGTTCGGACACACGGCATCCCGGTGCGAACGATCGCCGCCCCGTCAACCTGGAACCAGGGCTCGACGCAGTTCACGGTGCTCCATCCGCCTCCAGACTGGCACCCCGAGACCCCGGACAACGCCCGCAGCCTGGTGCTTGACGTTGCGCATGGGGGCCGGCACCTTCTGCTCACCGGCGACCTGGATCAACTGGGTCTTGTCGAGCTGGTCGCCCAGGCGCAGCCCGAGCCGATCGACCTGATGCTGGCCCCCCACCACGGCGGTAAGACCGCCAATCCCTCCTGGCTCTACTCCTGGGCCAGGCCCCGGACCGTCATGGTCAGCCAGCGGCCGACTTCCCCGGGCACCAGTGACGCCCTGACGCCGCTTGAACGAAGTGGGATTCCACTCCTGCGCACCTGGCAACTCGGGGCCGTCCACTTTCGATGGCGCTCGGATCATATCATCACCGAAGGGTTCCTGGATCATCATGGTCAGCCCCGATCGCGACGACTGTCCCAAGGAAAATGAGCTGACACCGACTTCACTCAGGGTGGTAGAATCGAAAGCTTCGTGGTCCAAATTGGAGAGGGTTCTTCCATGACCAAAGTCGGGGTGATTCAGATACCTGTCGGCGGGGACGAACTGGCTTTTCGCGCGGTCACGCTTGGGAAGCAGGCCACAGGCCGGACGGCGGGGGAAGCGATTGATGCATTGGCGTCACAGCTCACGGCCGACGAGGGCAACACGCTGATCGTCGTGCGAAACATCTGTCCCGACCAGTTCTTCAGCGCGACTCAGCGAAAGCGACTGGAGGAGCTCATGGCGTCCTGGCGGTCGGCCCGCGACGCCGGAAATTTTCTTCCTCCAGAGGAGCAATCCGAATTGGAGATGTTGATCGAGGCCGAAGTCCGCGCGGCCGCCGACCGGGCAATGACACTCGGCCGCGAGCTGGGCTCATGAACCCGCGCTATCGCCTTGTCGTAGAGCGGGCCGGATTTCGTTGCGAGTACTGCCGGGCCCCCGAGGCGATCTTCAACCTGAACTTTGAGGTTGAACATATTGTCCCCAAATCAAAGAACGGCCAAGACGATGAGTCGAACTGGGCGCTGGCTTGCCGGGCGTGCAACCTTCACAAGGCTAATCAAGTTGAAGCCTTCGACGAGGAGACAGGCCAGACTGCACGACTTTTTCACCCGCACAGGATATGTGGAACGATCACTTTCGAATCGATGTCGAGTCGGGGTCCATCGTGGGCTTGACTGCCATCGGCCGAGTCACGGTTTTGCTGTTGAAGATGAATCGTCCTAACCCGATGGTGGCGCGTCGGCGATGGATGCTCCTTCGCCTCTTCCCGTAAGAGAGGCAGTCACAGCAAATTCAATTGGGACGAGGAAACAGGTTCACCTCATCACCGAAGGGTTCCTGGATCATCACGATTAACCTCGATCGCGACCCCTGCCCGGGGGAAAAGTGAACTGACACCCGGGCAGACCCCCGTAGACGTCGGCCAGCCGCAGCGTGTGGTATGACCGGACAATGGCCTCGTGCTCTCGCCACGCTTGAACGCATCGAGCACCAGCTCCAGGAGGACTCGGCTGGCTCGTACCCGGAACACGCCCGTGTCAGAAATTGGTGTCAGTTTGGAATTTCGTTCTGAAAAATGAACTGACATTGCGCCAAGAAGCTCGGGAAAGGAGAATCATCTCAAATGTGAAACCTTTCGTTGGAACCCTGCGGGTAACCAATCCCGTCCGGCAGAGCCGGGCCAGCAGCCGGAAGCGAGTCTTGCGTGGGGGCGGGCGACCGTCACTGCGAAGCGTAGACAGCGAGATCAAACGCTGTGCGATTGAGCCCCGAAATTATCCTCGTGGTGAGCCCTCGTCGTTGTCAGATGCGGGGGCCGAGCCAGGCATTAGCGACACTTGGACCCACTGCGTGCCTGGTCACACCGGGGTCGGAGGAACATGGCGAATGATCGTACGGGTTTTCCGGGAACTTGGGAGGTCTTGACAGTTTCCATCGTTGAATGCCGGCTGGAGCAACCGGCTTACGTAACTCCAGGCTGATCCACGGCTCCCGTCCCGAGCCTGTGGGGACGAACCGGGGACGAAACGATGGTATCGCCAAACGAAGGAAACGAAGTGCGGCGAGAAGGACGGCAAGGAGTCGGAGCGTCTCGTAGTACCGTTGATCCAGGGGAACCACCCGAGGGACCCTGGGGAGGGAAGGAGGCGCCATCTTATGAACTGTTGGAGGGAAACATGCCGGGTACGCCGAGACCCGAATCCGTGTCAACGAAACAACAACGGATCGCGGAACTCGCCAGGAACTGCCGTGACATGGCGTTCACGACGCTGGCACATCACATCGACATGGAATGGATGCTCACAGCCCATGCTCGGACACGCAGAGACGGGGCCGTCGGCGTGGACGGACAAACCGCGGACGAATACGAGGTCAACCTGGAGGCCAACCTTCAGAACCTCCTCGACCGCGCCAAATCCGGCACGTACGTGGCGCCGCCCGTGCGTCGAGTGCACATCCCCAAGGCAGGCTCGCCCAACGAGACTCGTCCGCTGGGGATACCCACATATGAGGATAAAATCCTCCAGCGTGCGGTGCTGATGGTGCTGGAACCGGTATACGAGACGGACTTTCTAGACGTCTCGCACGGGTTTCGTCCCGGACGCGGTGCTCACGGAGCCTTGCAGTCGCTGTGGAACCAGGAGATGAAGATGGGAGGCGACTGGATCGTGGACGTCGATCTTCGAAAATTCTTCGACACGATCGACCATGGCCACTTACGGGAGTTCCTCAAGCGTCGGGTGCGCGATGGTGTGATCCTGCGACTGATCGGCAAATGGCTTAACGCCGGGGTGCTCGAGGAAGGGATCTTAACAATCCCCGACGACGGCACGCCCCAAGGCGGAGTGATCAGCCCTCTCTTGGCCAACATCTTCCTGCACTACGTGCTCGACGAATGGTTCGAGAAGGAAGTTCGCCCACGCCTGAAAGGAGAAGCTTTCGTGATCCGTTATGCGGACGACTTCGTGATCGGGGTTGCCCGAGAAGACGACGCCAAGCGAATCATGGATGTCTTGCCCAAGCGGATGAGCAAGTACGGCCTGACGGTCCACCCGGAGAAGACACGCTTGGTGCGGTTCGACACCGCCCCAAGCCGACGACTCCGAAACCGAGGAACGGGACCCACCCGGACCAACGACATTCGACTTTCTGGGATTTACCCACTACTGGGGACGATCCCAACGAGGCGTATGGGTGGTTAAACGGAAGACGGCGAATAGCCGACTCAAGCGTGCGTTATCAGCGCTGTCGGAATGGTGTCGAAAGAATCTGCACGTTCCGATCAAGGAGCAGCACCAGAAGCTCATGCAAAAGCTGCGAGGCCATTACGGGTATTACGGGATCATTGGCAACTTCGCCAGCCTTCAGAAATTTCGGGAGGGAGCGCGACGGATCTGGCGACGTCGGCTGTCTCGGCGACGCCGAGGCGGGCCCCTGACGTGGCCCAGATTTCTTCGTCTGGAGAAGCGGTACGGTCTTCCCCGCGCTCGTGTGGTCCACGGTCTGCGTGAGCGGCGTAGCGAAGTCATGAGATGAAGAGCCGGATGCGTTTAACGGGCACGTCCGGATCTGTGGGGGGCCTGGGTGGGCGACCACCCAGGTCTACCCGGCCCAATTTCTCCCGATAAATAGTAATCATGTTTCACTGTTCCGTCGGCCTGACGTTCGCGCGTGATGAAGAGGACCTCCTCAGGACCTGCGCTATCTTGGCGCTCGGGATTGAACGCGCCGCTTGAGGGAATCAACGACCAGCGGCCCCTTCTCGCCATCGCGGACGTCGAGTCTCGTCCACGCCGATTCCGGCAGAGCTGCACACCAACGATCCACGCCGGCACGAAAGGAGACTTTGGGGGTCGCCCCCGTCCCGCGTATTCCGGCGGCGTTTCCTCCAGGTCGCGGATCGTCGTGTTCGACGGGACCGCCAACAGGTATCGCTCGCCCCGATCCCTCAACGCCTGGCGAAAACTCGCGGGACGGCCCATTTCATCGTCCCCCGCCACCCACGCGTGAGGCAGAAGCGAACCCTGTTCATCCAGCATTGCCAATGCCAACTCATGCCGCGTCTGTGGGGATAATTGGGGGGATAATTGGTGTCAGTTCATTTTTCGGGCCAGTCTGACCGATGCCGATTCCTCCTTCCGAGGCCGGCCCCGCGGGCGGGGTCAGGTCAATGCCCAAGCGGGTCGCGACTCCCTCGACCCAGGCGGGAGAACCCAGCGGGCGTCCGGTTCGCAGCGAGTCGCGTACGGCCGTCAGTTCGTCCTGCTTCTGCGCCGACCGCAGCTTTGCCCGCCACCGCCGCCTACGCTCCACCTCGGATGGGCCGAGGTGCTCCCACCGGGGAAGCCGTCCAGGAGCGTGTCAACCAGTCCCAGCCCGTGCTGGCCATAGCTAGACCACCGGTAGTCCCTCGGGTCGGCGACCATACTGGCGCGGACGGGGTTGGCCTCGATGTACCGCAGCACGACCAGCAGGTGGTCATCGTCCTGGATCACCGGGCTCTTGAACCGGCCCTGCCACACGTGCCCCGAAGTACGGTGCCGCTTGTGGTATCGCCAGGTGTGGGCCACGCTGAGCGACTGGAGGATCCGGCTGATCGACTGCCCTGAGCCCGGCTTGAGCAGGAGGTGGAAGTGGTTGCTCATCAGGCAGTAACCGAACAGTGCGAAGGGATAACGGCCCTTCGCAACCCGGAGCGACTCGAGGAAGGCCTCATGATCGCCATCGCCGACGAAGACGTCGGTGCGGTTGTTCCCGCGGTTCATCGCGTGGTAGACCAGACCGTCGTCGGTGGCGCGAGAAAGACGTCCCATGATCTCCATGTTACGGCGATATGCGGGCTCGAGTCAAGAAAAATGAACTGACACCAATTTCCCTCTAGCCCCTAGGGGGGTGTCCGAATGACTAGGCGAGAGGGGGAACCTCTGTTCGAGACCAGGAGCCGTCATTGTCAGCCAGCGAATGCCCGCCCCTGAAACGACCGATGTCCTCACGCCCCTTGAGCGAACCGGGATTCCACTCCTGGGCACCTGGCAGCGCGGGGCCATCCACTTTCAGTGGAGCTCAGATCACATCATCACGGAAGGGTTCCTGGATCATCACGATCAGC
>CAVXCB010000048.1:0-71368 GCA_963760085.1 uncultured Planctomycetaceae bacterium | reverse complement strand
GGCAGCACGGCCAAGGTCGCGCAGAGCCAGATGAGGCGGAAGGAAGCGTGAGATGTCATGGCCAGGCGATCTCGTTCATTCTTGCAGGACGCGGCGGACTCACTGATCGGGAAGTCCTCTCGCTTGCTCAAGCAAACGCTCGATCTCCGATCCATTCTGTAGGAAGAATGAGCGCTACTTCAAGCGGAACGGTGCTCATGCTCAGGAAGAATGCTGGAAATCTAGACTCTCCGCGGCTCGACGTGACAATGGTGATCCCAGCGGACGGTCCCTCTTTCGGGATTCCCATCATGGTCGCCAGGACGGCGATGTCGAGGTTAGTCTGCCAGTTGTTCGGGAGCCCGACATCCTTGGCGTGCGTCTTGATTAACTGGGCGGCGGCGGCAACGCTCTCTTTCATGACCTTTTGCATCGAACCGAGGCTGACGATTCTGCCTGATCCCTTCGTGGCCTGCATCTCGAAGTGCAGCAGACAACCTCGGTCGTCGCCAATCACGGCCAAACCGATCACATCGCCGATTCGTGGGGTACTCGGCAAGGTGACCTTCTGCTGACGCCCGCTGTCAAGCAGCCTCGGCGTGATCGTTTTGCCTGATTGAGTCAGCTTGCCGCTCAATACAACGGGACCGCACTCTCCTGGGGCCATCAGGTGAAGCTGATTGCGGACTCGTTGGCGACCTTCAATGGCCAGCGAAAGAAGCTCGCCGAGCTGGTCGTCCGTCAGCTCGCCGTGGGGATACATGAGTTTCAAGAGACCCGAGAGGATCTTCTCGACACCCCGGACATCTCTGCCGGTGATCCCCGCCTGGGCGGTCGAAGTGTCCATCAACTGGTAGCGGTTCTTCAAGGAACCCAGCACGTCCTTGCGGCGCATCTCGCGCATGATCTCGCAGAAGTAGTCGGTAATGAACCCATAGTCCTGAGCGAGTGAACCGGGGTGGATCTTGAAAATCGCCCAGCCGGGCACATACCCATAAAGGCGATCGATAAATGCTTCGACTTGGAGGAAGTCGGGAAGGGGCTCGAGCAGGTGATAGTACTTTTCGTGCGGAAGCCTCGCCTGGATGTCGATGTTCCCGACCAGGACGATCGAGGCGAAGGCAAGGATCTCCTTCTTGCCTCGGCTGAACTTCCCGTCCTGCATATAGCCCTGCATGATCGAGACCGGGGCCTTGGGATCGGTGAAGTCCGTGTTGGCGAGCTCGTCGAAGACCACGGCGTCGCGGCTACCGGCGACACCGACCTTACCGGTGGCATTGTTGATGAAGAGGCCGGCCGGGGTCGCCTTGCCGCCCGATAGCACGGTCGAGTAATAGCTCTGATAGCGGTAGAGGCACGTCTTCCCGGTCTCTCTGGGAGCAAGTTCAATGGTGTTGCTATTCGCCTCGACTAGTGGCACGAGCCGCATCATGTACAGCAGCTTTTCACGACGGCTCAGTTGGTCAGGGTTCAGGCCGACGGAGTTGATTAGGATGTCGAGCCATTCATCGGCCTCGAACTATCGCCGGTTCTCGATGTACTCGTCGAGGTCGATCACCGAGATTTGGAACGGGGTGAACTCTGTCACTTTGAACGGGCGGATTTTTTTGTTATGTACTTCGAGGCCGCCACACCCGATCGCTTCACCTGGCGCCGGCCTGAACTCCCGATCGACGATCACCCATCGGCCCGGAATCCCTTGCTTGCCGATCCGGAGAGTCCAAACGGCCAGCCTGTTCACATTCCAGGTCAGGCAGTGTGCTTCGCCGATCGGCATGAACTTGTCGAGCGATTCGAGAACCCCGATCGAGCCGGGCACGGCATCGTACGGGATCTTGCCCTTATGGCTGATGTGGGCGAAGTATCAGGGCATGCGGTTTAGTCGATGAACACGTCGGATCAGTTCAAGCCTTGCCCGGAAATCGCACACGGTGCAGACCCACGGATCGAACAACCACGTGAGAGGGGACACCAGGAACGAGAGCATGGCCAGCCCGTACAATCGCGGGAACCTCCGTCCCCGGTAATGCCGGGTGGTTCTCCCACAGTGCTTGCACCAGCGGAGTTCATGGGGCATAAATGGTTTTTTGCCTGTTCACTTCAGGGAAGTCAATTGCCATTCCCTCGTCTGAGGCGATTCAACGCCGTCAATCGGGGGCGCGATGGCTCCAGATTGTCGCGAATTCGGCGCGCTTGCGTTGACGGTACCACTTGCTTCAATATCGCACAAGATCGACGAAAAAACATCTTTGTGAGAGGCGGATCAATACTTTATAAGGCGTTAACGTGCCAGTCAAAGCAAAATAAGCCTGACGCTGTGGTAGTACCTTGCAATCAAGTATGACTCATGTCCACGATGACGGATCAGATGCACTGCTCATGGCGGTCTGTGCATGTGAGTCATGAAGGCCCAACCGGGCGCCTTGTCGCGCGATTGGGCTTTTTCTCTTTCCCGCCAACTCGATGCCGAGAGGCGTTTCCAATGTCCCGTTTCGATCCCATCGTTCGCTCGTGGACAGCCACCACGCGTTCGCTGCCGCAGTTCACACCAGCCCGGCGTCTCCACGCCCGGCAGCGATTCACGATGGAACGTCTCGAAGGACGCTCCCTGCTTTCAACCATCTCTCTGACGGTCAACACGCTGGGAGATGATCCGAGTGGTCCGACCAATGGACAACTCACCCTGCGTGATGCGATTAACCAAGCCGACGCTGACACCGCCAGTTCGTACGTGATTGACTTTTCTGTGACGGGCACGATCGATCTGACCAGTCCTCTCCCGGATCTGGACAACAACATTAGCCTCGGTGGGCCAGGGGCCTCGGATCTGACAGTCCAACGAGATCCCAATGCCCCCGATTTCTCCGTCTTTACGGCGGACAGAGAGGCTTCGCGGGGTCACGCCCGGTTTCCGGTCAAGGCTTCGCGGGGTCAGAGGCTTCGCGGGGTCACGCCCGGTTTCCGGTTTACGTTACGGGCGTAGCGGGCTGGGGCGACCCGGCCCGCGAAGCCACTGACTTTCGCCAAGCCGCGAAAACCGTTTACAGGAGCTGCCCCGCGAAGCCCTCTGGAGCTTACCGGCGTCACGAGTCATGGTAGCCACGAAGCCGCGTGCCCGGAGCAAATCCGCCACCAGAACGTCGACATCCTCATCCAGATAGAGTTCGATGAAGAAGCGATTCACGAACCCTTTACCAACGGATCGATCAGATCATCCGGAATCCGATTTCGTTCTGTATGCTGCCGGATTTCCTCTTGATGGTCGCTGTAATAGCCGAGTGCGTCGAAGACATGCGCGAGGTTCAGATGTGGCAGCCGAGTCGGGATGTTCTCCGGTGGCAAACCTTGCCGCCACAACTCCACGATCGCCCGGACCGGCGTGCGAGTACCCTCGATAATTGACTCACCGCCAAGGATTTGATCATTCGTGATGACGTACCGATGGGCCGTTGCCTGAATCATGAGGAGGTCTTGTGCTCATTAGCAACGGCGATGGGTGAGGTCGGCTCTCACGATCGGCATTGATCGACTGGAAAATTGTGCGTTCTCGACGGAGCGGCTGATTCAAATCGTCGCACATCCCCCCATCCGGTACAACCCGACGAAGCGCCGTGGGAGCCGGTGCTCTGGGTGGCACGCGTGTGACTGCCCAAACCGCTCATCCTGCGTCCGGTAAGTGGTCCCTCCCTTTGTACCCTCCACTATATCCCTCTCGGCCTCCACCCAATGAGAACCAGAAGACCAACGACAATGAGAATCAGGAGAGTCGTCGCCAGGATGTAGTCGGGCCGTGCGGAAACAAACACGGATTTGCAGCGATTCTTCAGATTAGAGAAATCTCGGAGCCAGGACGAGAACAGCTCCCTGATGCTGTTCAAATCGAGCGTCTTCACCGGACCAGGTGGTTCATCGAGCACGACCACCTCGGGATCCCAGCTCGGATCAAAGGGCCTCGGCGAGCGCGGCGGTTCGTCAAGCAGGATCATCTCAGGATCCCAGCTCGGATCAGGCTGCTTTGAAGGGCGAGCCATCGGAGGCGAGCCCACGAATACGATGAGCTCCGGGTCCAAGCCGGGATCAGAGGAATAAGATGGGAAGCTGGTGCCAGGGGCCCGCGGGGCTGCCGGTGGTATTGTTCGGAGCAATGTCGAGTTCTCGGAGGATCAGCCTGTACGCAGAGTCGAGCAGGATGAAGGCCTTCTCGTCGCCCCCGCGATCCGGATGCAGGTGCATCGCCTTCGCCCGGAAGGCGTCCTTGGCCTCTTGGCGGGTGCAACCCCTTTGAATGCCGAGAGTGCGGTATGGGTCCATGACGAGACCGTATTGCGGGCCGCGTCTCGCTCGCACTTCCCGAAGCGCGGGCGAGACACTCCTGTACGTCCTGTCCTCGTTGTGGATAGGTATACTTGATCTGCTGCTTTGCCCGCCCGCATAGGACACGGGACGAACTCAACTGGCCTATCTTCACATGTTGCTGTACCCCATCCACAAGGAGGACAGGAGCTACAGGAGGCAGAAAACAAAGAGTAATGTTCGTTGTATCCTGCCGCGGGACGGAAATAGGTACGCGATTAGTATTGAGGTCCAGTTTAAACTTGAAATTCGTTCTGACCCCGCCAGCGCCGTGCCTCCGCAGTTCCTTGAACGGAGTTGTCCCACCCCGTCGCTTGATCGCCGCAGAGACGCCCTGCGGCAACAGAAGCCACCACGGGCTGACATTGCGATTGCAGGCGTTGACGATGACCTCGACAGGTTGGTCCAGCAGGACGCCCTCGACCACGGTCACCTGCTCAACAGGCACTCCAGACCGATGACCGGGGGATGTTCAAGGAACTCTCGCCAGAATCCAGGCTCGAAAGCCAACTTGCCGATCGGTGAGATCCGGGGCCGGTGCCATCGTATGTCCATGAACCCTGCCGACTTCAATGCTTCCTCGTAAGCGGAAGCGGGCAACCAGTAGTTCTCGATCTGGACACATTCGTCGCCTAGGTCGAACACCCATGCGTAGGGCATTCCCTCCCAGCATTCGCGTGTCGCACGGACCTCGAACCCGTACTTCCTATACTTCTCTCCCCGCTCGAATTCGAGGTCAGGGTTGGAGTTCATGGTCACGAACCGACCTCCCGGCTTGAGGCACCGGGCGATGCCCGAGATCATCGCCGCCAACTCCTCCCTGGTTTGTGCGTAATTCAACAAATAGGCGGCAGCAGCGACGTCGAACTCCGTTGGGAAGTTCAGCGAGCGGCAGTCCCGCACGTGGTATTCGATTCCCAGGGGGTGCTCGGCTTCCTGGGCTAGGGCCAAGTCGATCATCCCCTCCGACTGATCGACGCCCACGACCCTCGCCCTCGAGGCTTCGGAGCGTCCGCGTGTAATGGCCCTCTCCGCACGCCAAATCGACAACCACTTTACCCGAGAGGTTGCCAAGTAGCTGGAGGAAGCTGAAGGCTTCGATGTGATCACGCCAGGGATGCTGCTTCGCCCGCTGGTACTGCCCGGCAATTGTGTCGTAGTCGGTCGGCATTCGCAACGTTCTCCCACGTCGTCGGTGACATCAAGGCGGTCATCCCCCTAACACTCTACTCCACGGAATCACTCTAGGATAAGTGAGGACGATGGACAGGAATGTCCCGGTAATACCCCACTGCACAGCATTTGGTTTGGCCACGCACCATCGGCAGGCTTCATCGCCCCATCACCTTTGCTTCCAGACAGCCTATCAGCCTCTTGGCGGTCATGATCAGATTGTAGCGAACCGATTCGGATGGTCCGCACAGCGGAGCCTACATCTGTGCCTCTTCCAGTCATGATTAGATTGTAGGGTCCGCTGTGCGGACCGATTCGGATGGTCCGCACAGCGGACCCTACTTTTCCAGTGGCAAGGTTCCATTCCATAAGACAACGATGCTTCAATTCCCCACCGGCTTGCCGTCATAGGTGATCACCTTGATCGCCTTGAAGCTCGCTTTCGTCAATTCCGGTTCGACGGTCTTGCGGTCGCCGACAATGAGGATGAAACGGTCGGCTGGGGCCACGACCTCGGTCATCACCTTTTGGGTCTCGGCGAGAGAGACCCTCTCCAGGTTGGGCAAGAAGGTCTCCAGGAAATTGGCGGGCAAACCGAACTCGGCCATCTCGGCAAGGGCCGAGGCGATTCCGGCGGGAGAGTCGAATCCCTCCGGATAGCTTCGCGCCTCGGCCGACCGAGCTTTGTCGACCTCTTCGGCGGTGATCGGACGAGCCGCTACCAGCGCATCGAGCTCCTTGAGGATCTCCTGCAATGCCGGCGTTGTGACGTCGGCTCGAACGGCGGTCGAGACGTCCCAGACGCTCTTGCTGCGGCGGAAGTCAAACGCCGAACGGGCACCGTAGGTGTAGCCGTGATCCTCGCGAAGATTCTTGTTCAAGCGACTCAAGAAGTCTGCACCGAACAGATGGTTGCCGACCAGGGCTGCCATATAGCGTGGATCGCGCCGATCTACCCAGTGCCGGCCCACGCTAATCACACTCTGCACGGCGCTCGGCTTGTCCACCAGGTAGATGACGCCCGGCTCGGGTTTGACCTCGGCCACGGGCCTGGGAATAGGCCCGGGGTTGTTTCCTCGCCAACGGCCAAGAATTCGTTCCAGCATACGCGTCAGCTCGTCGGGATCGACGTCTCCCGTGACGATGAGCGTGGTACCCTTGGGTCCGAAAAACCGAGAGTGAAAGGCCCGGACCTTCTCGAGTGTCAGTTGCTTGACTGTCTCGGGATAGCCCTCGGCCGGTTTCCCGTAGGGATGAGCGCGATTGAACATGACGATGGGAAGAGGCGCTGGGCAAGCCAGTCGACATCATCGGGGCCTTGAAGAAGGCTGGCAAGCTGCTGGGTCCGCTCGCGGTCGAAGTCCTTGGGATCGAACCGTGGAGACACAAGCATCTCGCCCAGGAGAGTCAACGCCGGCTCCAGGTTCCGAGCCAGGACCCGGACGCCGACTGTCGTGTCGTCGCCGTCCGCCGCCACGCGTACGGTGGTGCCGAGCTGCTCGAACTCCTCGGCCAGCTCTGTGGGCGTGCGCGAGGCGGTCCCTTGATCAATCAATCGCGCCGTCAAGTGTGCCAGTCCCGCCTGGCCCTCGGGATCGTCGCCGGTACCAACCGGGACAGAAAGCGATACTTGCACCAGAGGCAACAGCTTCCAGGTTGAGATCCACAAATCGATCCCGTTTGAGAGCGACCGGCGCACGTAGGGCGGGGGCTGAAACGCCTGTGCCCTGGCTGGGCCGGGCAGCTTCGACCAGTCAGGGCCTGCCCCGGGTGATCGAGTGCCGACAGTGGCCTTTCTGGCCGAATTCGGATCGGGGCCAACAGGCGCCAGTTCGGTCTTTGTTTCGCCGGGCTTCACCGGGCGTACCAGCAATACGACCTTGTCGTCGGTGAGGTAGCGTGAGGCGACGTGCTGAATGTCGGCCGGAGTGACCTTGAAATAACGGGCAAAGTCCTTGCGGTAGTACTCCGGATCGTCCTTTTGTGCAAGACCGCCGCTGATCGCCATTGCCCGTCCCAGAGCGCGAGTCAGCCGGCCGTACAGTCCGGTCTCGAGCCGCGCCAGACCGCGAGCCAGCTCGGCCGCCGAGGGGGGCTCGGCACGCAACCTGGCAATCTCTTTCTGGAACTCGCTTTCGATGTCGCCAGTCGTTTTTCCCTCTGCGGCCGTCGCTCGTAGCGTGAAGAATCCGGCGATCTCCTTGGCATCGTGATCCGCCGAAACATCCTTGGCCAGGCGCAGCTCGCGCACCAGGATTTTGTACAGGCGAGAGGTCTCGCCGCCGGCGAGCACGGTGGCCAGCATGCCCAGCGCGGGGGAGTCGGGGTGATCGTCGGCCAAGCCGGGCCACGACCAGTGAATTCGGGGGAGCTTGACCTCGTCGGCCAGCTCAGAGTGCGATGCTCGTGCGGCTGCCGGCTGAGCCTGAACCGATGAGGGCGGCGGGCCGGCGGCCAGAGGACCGAAGTAGCGGGCGATCAATTCCTTCGCCCGAACGGGGTCGAAATCGCCTGCAAGGCAAATCGTCGCGTTTGCCGGGTGGTAGAACTCGGCGAAGAACGACCTGAGATCGTCGAGCGACGCGGCGCTCAAGTCTTTCATCGAGCCGATGATCGACCAGGAATAAGGATGGCCTTTGGGGAAGACACGGGCAAGAAGGGTCTCCTCCACCAGTCCGTAGGGAACGTTATCAACGACCTGTCGCCGCTCGTTCTTGACCACCTCGCGCTCGGTGTCGAACTTCGCCTGGTCCAGGGCGGTGGGGAGGAACGCCAACCGCTCGGCCTCGAGGTAGAGCGCCCGCTCCAGATACTCGCTGGAGACCGTCTCGAAATAGACCGTCATGTCTTCCGACGTGAAGGCGTTCGATTGCGCCCCGGTCTCCTGGAGCGGGATGTCATAGTTGGGAACGTTCTTTGTACCGCGAAACATCATGTGTTCAAAAAAGTGAGCGAAGCCCGTACGGCCGGCCCGCTCGTTCTTGGACCCCACGTGATAGGCTACGCAAACGACCACTCGGGGAAGGCTGGCATCACGATGCAACGCGACCTTCAGGCCGTTCGGCAAGCGATAAGATTCGATTTCGAGCTTGGGCCCTTTGAGATCGGGCTCTTCGCCAAAGGCCGAGAAAGTAGTCAGGCTCACGACCGAAAGAACTCCGAGAATTCGCATAAGCTAATACATCCACATCAGTAAAGTCTTGGGAATCAAGCCTCGGCGAATGCGCTATTCTTCGCTCCGGAGGGAGGCAAGGCCCTTTCAGAGCAGCGACGTTTCTTCAGGGCAACCGAGCATGAGGTTCAGGTTCTGGACGGCCACACCCGCGGCCCCCTTGATCAGGTTGTCGAGGCAGGCGAGGATCACGATCTGGCCGCGCACGACACGGAGCGTGATGTCGCAATAGTTGGAGTGCGCAGTCCTTGGTCGCCGGCAGGTGGGGGACTATCCGAATGAACGGGCTCTGCGCATAGAACGCCTGGTAAAGCTCGAGCAAGTCGTGCTCTTCGGCTGCCTGCTTGGGCCGGGCATAGATCGTGGCGAAAATGCCCCGGTCCATCGGCACCAGGTGCGGCGTGAAGATGACCTCGACGGCCTCGCCGTGCCCCCCGGTCAGAGTCGTCAGCACCTGGTCGATCTCGGGAGTGTGCCGGTGCTTGCCGACGTTGTAGGCCGAAAAGTTCTCGTTGCATTCGGGGAAATGGTAATTCAGCTTGGGAGATCGGCCGGCTCCGGAAACGCCGCTCTTGGCGTCAATGATGATTCCTGTCCGCTCGATGAGATCCTCGGCGATCAAGGGCGCCAGGGAAAGGATGCTGGTCGAGGTGTAACAGCCAGGATTGGCGATGAGCCGCGCGGGGAAATCTGGTCGCGAAAGAGTTCGGGCAGGCCGTACACGGCTTGCTTCAGTCCCAGTAGATCGGTGTGCTGGTGATCATACCAGTCGGCGTAGACCTGGGGATCGCTCAGGCGGTAGTCAGCGCTCAGATCGATCACCCGTACGTTCCGCTGTCGAAGGGCCGGAACGACTGCCAGGCTGGCCGTGTGCGGCAACGCAAGGAAGGCAAAAGCCGCCCTCTCGGCGATTTGATCGGCGGAGAACGGTTCACAGACCAGGTCGATCCGCCGCGTCAGGCTGGGATGAAGTGCGTCCACTCGGGGCGCCTCATCCTGCCGCGAGGTTGCCACGGTGATCCTGACCCGAGGGTGTGCGAGCAAGATCTGAATCAGTTCGCGGGCTGCGTACCCGGATGCCCCTACGATCGCCACTCCGACGTGCCCGCTCACGCCATCTTCCTTTCTTCGTTCCCTAATCGCGATCGTGGCGATGATGACGCACCAGACCAGCCACGATGCCCCTGAGATTGCCAGTCCCGTGATGACGTCCGTTGCCACGTACTCCAGGTGCAACCTCCAGCGCCCGGGTCCGGGCACCCAGACTCGCTGCCAGCCTCCCTCACTGCGGTTGCGACGAAAGGTTGGCAGGATCTCGGCCCGGAGCTCTCCTCGACCGTTGCTGTCCAGCCAGCGAGCCCGCCACTGGGGGTCGGCCAGTTGCGTGATGATAACCCATCCGGCGCATCGGCCTCGACGGACACGTCCATCACCAGGGCCCTTCGCGACTCTTCCCGCTGCGGCGATGCCTGGTCGAACAACTTGAGAACAGGCTCGATCTCTCCTTCCCAGTGGTCCAGCATGGCAGGGCGACTCACGGCAGTCAACGGGACGAACCAGGCTCGGTGCGGGTCAGGCTGCGGATGGAGAATGCGAAACCGCGACGACCAAGCCCCCTGTCGTGACCCCCACTCCGGACCGAAGATCCACTCAGCTAGAGTCGGATCGTCGATGATCTGGTGATCTTCCGTGCTCCCCTTCGATTTGGCTCGCCGAAGCTCAATATTGGTTTCAATGGGGTCGAGAACCTGCACACCGACGCCAACTGTGCGCATCGCCTTGCGTACCGGGGCAGCAAAGCGGTCGTCGCCCAAGGGGCCTCGCGCCAGGTTTGTCAGCGGCTCCAGGGCAGGTAAGTCGAGCGTCCGGTAAGCGATAACCGGTTGCAGTCCAACCAGCATCGGCAGATTGCTGCGAAAGCCGTCGATGATCCTCGTGCCCCTTTGCTCTCTTGCCAGTTGCTCGAGCACGGGGCTCTGGTTCACGAGGGAGCGCAAGGGCCCGACTGAAACCAGCCGATGCCGGCTTAGAATCAAGAGATCAAGGAACGTCAGCGCGATAAGGCAGGCAGGCAGAAGTCCGCGTCGCGAGCGACACGATGTGAGCCACGCAACAGCCAAAATTCCTAGGAGCAGACCCGCCGTACCGACCAGCTCGCGCGCGTAAATCTCGGCACGGCATTCCACGAACGACCTCGGGTCCACGGGACGGGAGACCAGGCCCAATTTCACAACTTCGGCCGGAATCCTCGGGTCGCTTGCCGGCTTTCGGGCTTCGGCGAGAACCGAGCGGAAACTGTATTCGTCTGTCCAGGGACGGCACTGGAATGCCTTCTGAAAGACACCGGTTAACCAGGGAAGCCCGTCTGATGAGCCGCCGGCGAGAGCCAGCTCTGTCACCCCGAGCACGATGAGGAGCCAGGCGGCCGAAAGGCCCGCCAGCCATGACAGAGATCGGCCCGGCCTTGGCCACTGGAGGCAGCGATCCAGGCCCTTTCCTGCCAGGATTGAAAAACCCAGAGCGCTCGCCAGGCTCCATCGCGGGGGCCCGAAAGAAGGAGAATCCGGCCAGTTTGATCAAGAGCCGGAAACCCGGGACATACGGGCCAAGACTGAGGATCAGGGTCACTGCCACGAGCACCGCCAGGATTCGAACCGAGCGGTCACGGCGGAACTCGTGCCTGACCATGAGTATTGCCAGGAATAACGGCACCAAGCCCACGTAGCCGAGCTGCTCCTCGGGCGAAGTGTGAAACGGATCCCAGACCAGAGGCCGCCAAAGGTGTGAGCGATGGAATAACCCCGGTGCGATGTAATTAACCAGATGCCAGGGTGTGGCGGCGAACCCAGAGAGATAATCGAAGTCGCGCTGAGCCGAGGCCAGGCGAGCCAGGCGAGCCGTCGGCCAGAGTTGAAGCGCCGTGAGTGGAAAAACCGCGAGAACGCATCCGCAAATCGTAAGAGCCTGCCGCGTTCTGAAGGCGAAGCCCATTTCTGATGTTCGGTCCTCCACCCATTCGCTCCAGATCCACGGTTCGAGCACGAACCAGACCACCATCAGCACGATGCCCACCTGGGTCAGAAATGCAATCTGGAAGTGGCCGGGCAAGATTTGCAACACCAAGACCAGGCTCAAGAGAAACATCTTCTGAGCGACATTTCGCCCTGGAGAGCCAAGTAGAGACCACGTCAGTCCCCAGGCCCAGGGCATCCAGGAGCCCGTGGTATAGCCCCAGGGATGAGGCATGTGAATGACGAAGAAGCCTGACGCCGAGAATGCGAAGGCCGCGAGGCTCGAACCCATCGGGCTGACTCCGAACCGGCGCAGCCCACCATGCCCCCAGGGCCCCCCAGAAGGTGTGCAAGAGCAAGCTGCTCACATAAGCCCATTCGGTCGGCAAGAAGCCGTATAGAATGAGGTGCGGAGGGTAGTAGACTCCCATCTGGCTCTCGCCGATGCCAGGGAATCCATAGCCCCAAAGATCGTTCCAGATCGGCAACTGCCAGTCCCCGAGCGCAGTGCCGAGCACGGCCATCAGGCCCAGGAAAAACTGAGTGACATCTCCGCCGACCGGCATCTTACCGCCGAAGCCGATAGGCCACAGCCAGAGCAGCACGCCAGCCATCAGAACGAGGATCGCAACTCGGCCACGGCCGGCTCGCGCGGATTCTGTCCAAGGCCTGAACTTCATTGCGGCTGCCGACCCTTCCATCTTTGGCTGCTTTGGGTGACCTCTCCAGGCCGACGACAACGACGGTCCCTTCAGCGTTCCGCACAAAGAAGCTGAAGGAGAACTTTGAAGCTGGCTGGCGACTTTACATGTGTCGCCATCCAGCCGGGAGAATCATCCTTTGACTCCGTCAGTTATACCGGACAAGTCTGGCCGACTGCGTCATGACTTGGCGCGCGCTGAACGAGTCGCGGGCGGGGCTTTTGCTGGGGTCAGATTAGTCGGTCAGCTTGTCACCTGCCGATCTCGAGAGCGGCTGGTGGGAGAGTCCTACTTGACCACAATCCCACCTTGATGTATGTTTGGATAGAATCTCAAGGACAGAAAGGCGCAATGATGGGTCTGGAAACGAGAACGACGGACGCAAAGGGGCGCATCAGCCTGCCCAAGGCGTTCGCGAATGCGACAGTCATCATCGAGCGGGTGAGCGAGAACGAGCTGCGCATCCGTAAAGCGCGCGTGATCCCGGAGGACGAGATTCGTTTCGCGGAAGAAACACCGATCGTTCTGTCGGATCGGGCCCGCGAGCAGTTCTTGCAAGCCCTCGATCATCCGCCGAAGCCGAACGCCGCTCTGCGGCACCTGATGGCAGGGAAGGCCAAGAAGCGTGTCTGAATGGCGTGTGGAGCGACTCGACCGCGGGCACGAGCGGGAGGGCTTCGACTGCGGCAAGCCATCGCTCAACGACTTCCTTCATGTTCTGATCAGCCAATACGAGAAGCGCAACTTGGGTCGGACCTATGTCGCGCTCCAGGGAGAAGATCGGCGCGTCCTTGGCTACTACACCCTGGCCAGTGGAGCGATCGAGGCGGAGAGCCTGCCCGCGAACCAAGCCAAAAAGCTTCCCCGGCACGCCGTGCCGGTGGTTCTGCTTGCACGGCTGGCGGTCGATCAAAGTGTACAGGGGAGAGGCCTGGGCGGATTCCTCCTCCGGGATGCAATGACCCGAACGCTCGACCTTTCAGAGAAGCTCGGAATTCATGCGGTCGTTGTCGACGCACTCGACGCCCAGGCGAGGACCTTCTATAAGCGATTCGGGTTCATGCAGTTGACGGACGACGAGATGAGGCTCTTCCTTCCCCTGAGCACCCTCCGGTCAGCCGTGAAGCCGTAGCCACAAGAATCCCTGGAGCGACCCGTCCCACGAAGCCCCCCCGGATCCCGTGAAGCCCCCTGTCGTGCGGCACTTTGGCAACGGGTTGGCTCGCGCAGTGCGCGCTCGCCTCGGGTGCGACTGCACGGTCGCCGCGGAAGCTGCAAAGGGAAGATACTGTCCTTGCTTTGCTGCGCCGATTCGTTAGGCGTAGTGGTCGTCATTTCTTGCCGAGGTTGGCCTTCGACTGGGCACGCTGCTGTCGCGCTTTCTCGACCGGCCGACGGCCGCCTTCACTCTCATAGATTTCCACGATCTGCATGAGGTTCTCCGGTGACGAAGCGTGCGAACCATGCAGTCGAAGCTTTCCCTCTTCCATTTCCGCCCAGACACATCGCTGCATCTGGATGATTCGGAAGAGGCCGGGCTCGCCACGCCTCTCAAGAGCCTCGATCGCCTTGGTCAAGGACTGGTGGGAATCGAGGTGGAGAATCGGGATCCATTGCGACTTTTCGCCGCTCGCCGGAGACGCCCATTGTTCGACAATGAAGTAGCCGTGTGGCATCGGCCTGACCTTCTTTCGGTGGTCATTTTGGTCATCAGTGGGCAACGCTTAGCTGGTGATTATGGCAGGCCCTCTTGCCCATTGCCAGCTTCACCTGAACCCGCCCCTACGGTGAGTTGCAGCGAGGCGAGTACCTTGTCGAGCGCCGTTTCCCGCTCGGGTTCGACGATCCTCGTTGTGACCACCAGGCAATCGATCCCGGGCACCGTTTCGCGACAGCCGGCGATGGGGCGGCTGTCGGTGTTGGTTGCTGGGTCGTCCACCTGGTCGCTACGTCCGCCGGCCTCCGCTCGGCAGGTGGCTGGCTCTGGTCTTCTTCGGGTCTGTATGCTGTCGTTTGCCGTCCGCGCGGCTCGCAGGTGCGTACCGGAATGATTATGACGATCGAGGTGGGTCACGATGAGGGTGGTGATTGCCCCGGACAAGTTCAAGGGAAGCATGACGGCGCTCGAGGCGGCCGAGGCGATGGCACGTGGCCTCTCCAGGGTCGATCCCAATGGGGAGATCGAGCTGGTGCCGATGGCGGACGGCGGCGAGGGAACGGTCGCGGCGCTCGTTGCTGCGACGGGCGGTTCGTATCGCACAGTCCAGGTTACTGGGCCGCTCGGTGATCCAGTGGATGCGTCGTTTGGACTTCTGGGCGGCGGACGCACAGCGGTGCTCGAGATGGCCAGCGCCTCGGGGCTCGGGCTCGTGCCGCCCGGCTTGCGCAGATCCCTTGCGCGCCACAACGCGGGGCACCGGCGAGGTGCTCCTGGCTGCGATTGCGGCAGGGGCCCGGCGCGTGATCATCGGCATTGGCGGCAGCGCAACCAATGATGGAGGAGCCGGGCTGGGCCAGGCACTCGGGTTCCGCCTTGTCGACGCCGAGGGACGCGAGCTTGGGCCAGGCGGAGGAGAGCTGGATCGACTGGCCAGAATCGATCGTCCTGCCCAGCCGGCTCTTTCGGGATCGGTCTCCATCGCCGTGGCCTGCGACGTGACCAACCCGCTCTGCGGCCCGCAGGGCGCCTCGGCGGTGTATGGACCCCAGAAAGGAGCCACGCCCGAAATGGTGGAGCAGCTCGATCGCAACCTCGCCCATTTCGCGGACATCGTGGAGCGCGACCTGGCTGTGGCAATCCGCGACATCCCAGGCTCAGGCGCGGCGGGGGGGCTGGGTGGAGGGCTGATTGCGTTCGCCGGGGGAAGGCTCGAGGGTGGCGTCAACCTTGTCATCGAGGCCGTGAACCTGCGCCAACGATTGCATGCTGCCGAGCTGTGTCTCACTGGAGAGGGAGCGCTGGACGGTCAAAGTGCCTTCGGTAAGACAGCCGTTGGTGTGGCCTGCCTGGCGCATTCGCTGGGATGTCCGACCCTGGCGCTCGCCGGATCGATCGGTCCGGGTGCCGAGGCCGTCGTGGAACAGGGTATCGACGCTTACTTCAGCATCTGCCCGGGTCCGATTCAACTCAGCGAGGCTGTCGAGCGAGCCGCCGAGCTGCTCGAAAACGCCACGGCACAGGCAGTGCGAGCTTTCCTTGCGGGACGAAGAACGCGTTGAGAATTTCTTATTCTGGTGCGAACATGCAACCCATCGCCGCGATCGGAGAGTTTGGCCTGATTGACTGGATCCGCCGGCAGCAGTCGAAGCAGCCGAATCAGGCGACAGTGCTGGGCATCGGCGACGACTGCGCGATTCTCAAGGTCGCCGCGGAATCCCAGCTCCTGGTCACGACCGACATGCTGATGGACAGCCGACATTTTGTGCTCGCCAGCGACGGGGCCGAGGCGGTTGGCTACAAGGCCATGGGGGTGAATCTCTCGGATATCGCGGCCATGGCGGGAGTCCCGCGTGCGGCTGTAGTCTCGGTGGCTTTGCCTGGCGGCGAGGCGATAAGGATCGGCCAGGGGCTTAGTACCGGCCTGAAGCGGATGGCAGATCGGTTCGACGTCGACCTGATCGGCGGCGATACCAACGCCTGGGATGGGCCGCTGGTTGTGAACGTGGCGGTGCTCGGCGAGACGGGGCCGGCAGGGGCGGTACTCCGCTCGGGAGCCCGGCCCGGCGACGTGATCGTAGTCACCGGGCCGCTGGGAGGAAGCCTGTGGAGGGGTAGACATCTCCATCCCGAGCCACGTATCAAGGAAGCGCTGGCGATCTGCGAGTCGGTGCGGCTTGATGCCATGATCGACATCTCCGACGGACTGTCGTCCGATCTGAAGCATATTCTCGAGGCAAGCGAAGGGCTTGGTGCGATCCTGGACGCCGACGCGATCCCGATCCATCCTGATGCGATCGAACTGTCACGCAGCGACGGCATTCCCGCGCTCGACCATGCTCTTCACGATGGCGAGGATTTCGAGCTTTGCATCGTGCTCTCCGCCGAAAATGCACGTCAGCTTCTGGCCCGGCCGCCAGACCAGGTTAGTCTCTATCGCGTCGGTGAGATTACGGCCGAGCCTGGGCTCAGGCTGCGCGGATCAGGCGGGTTCGCGATGCCCTTGGAACCCCGCGGCTTTGACCATCTTCGGAGTCGTACCGGAGCTGGTGGACTTTGAATTCGCGGAACTCACAGCTTTATGAACGTTGCTCGAACTGCTGCCGGACTTTCGATCGAGCTCGACTCCGAGCAGGAAACGCAGAGGTTGGGACGGGCGCTGGCTGATGTTTGCAAACCCGGTTGCGTGATCGGCTTGTCTGGACCCCTGGGCGCCGGGAAGACCCGGCTTGTCCGGGCCATCGCGGAGTCTCTAGGGGTCGATCCGGGCGCGATCGCCAGTCCGACATTTGTCCTGATCCACGAATACGAGGGGCCGAATGCCAGTTTATCATTTCGACGTCTTTCGACTGAAATCGCCTCAGGAGTTCGAGGACCTGGGCGTGGCCGACTATTGGAACGCCGGCGGAGTTTGCCTGGTCGAGTGGGCTGACCGCGTGCGTGGACTGCTTCCGGAAGAGACGTGGAAAGTTCGGATCGAGCCGCGCGGAGCGGCTCGAAGGCAAGTGGAGATCGACTTTCCGGCGTCGGCCGCCGTCCTGGCTGATCAGCTAGCGATCAAGCTTACGTAAACTAGTGTACGTGCGTCGGTTTGACGACTTTGGACCCGCGTCCTAGGTTTGCGCGGCGTCTCCGCGGCTTTGAGCCGGTCCCGGCTCGCCGCGGGGTGACCGCGTGACAAAGGAGTTTCGCGACGTGAGCCTGTCTGCCCCCTCGGTGCTGCCGCCATTACTGGATCTCGATAATACAAATGGCCGCCAGGCGTTCTATCCCAAGGTCACAAGTACGTTCGAGGAAGCGGGCCTCAGTTATGCGATGATCGAGAGTCTGATCCTCAAGTATCTGTTGAACCTGGGCACGGCGACCGGTCGGCGAATCGCCGCCGAATTGGGCCTCCCCTTTGGCCCTTTTCCGGAGTTTCTGCGGCAGCTCAAGAACCAGCAGATCGTCAATTACACAAGTGCGGGGGCTGCCAGCGATTTCGTTTACTCGCTGACGGACACTGGCCGGGTACGGGCCAAGATTTACCTTGACGAATGCACTTACGTGGGAACGGCTCCCGTGCCGTTTGAGGAGTACCTGGGTTCGGTCTCTGCCCAGACGATCGCGACCGAGCACCCCAAGGAGGATGACCTGCGGCGGGCCTTTGCCGATCTGCTGATTTCCGAGCGAACTTTCGACATGTTGGGCCCGGCCATCAACTCCGGCCGCGGACTTTTCCTCTACGGTTTTCCCGGGAATGGCAAGACCAGCATCGCAGAACGAATCACTCGCTGCTTCGGGTCGAGCGTGTGGATTCCCAAGGTACTTTGCATTGAGGGTCAGTTGATCAAGCTGTTCGACATGGCCAACCATGAGGCAATCGAGGAAACCGGCTCTGGGGGCCTGCTGGACAGCACCGATCACGATCGACGGTGGGTGCACATCCGGCGGCCGACGATCGTCGCCGGCGGCGAATTGCGGATGGAAGACCTGGAAATCCGGTACGATCCGGTAACGAAGGTCAGCGAGGCGCCGCTGCAACTGAAAAGCAACCTGGGTAGCTTTCTCATTGACGATTTCGGGCGCCAGCGAATGCAGCCCGTCGAACTGCTCAATCGCTGGATAGTGCCTCTGGAAAAACGTTACGATTTTCTCAGTCTGGCCAACGGCAAGAAAGTCCGTGTTCCATTCGACCAGCTCATCATCTTCTCGACCAATCTCGAGCCGAAGCAACTGGTGGATGAGGCCTTCTTGCGACGCATTCCGTATAAGATTCACGCCGCCGATCCCTCGGAAGCGGAATTCCGCCAGATGATCAACATCTTCGCGCCCAAGCTAGGATTCGAGGCAATCGACCAGGAGTCGATCGAGCACCTGATTGACCGCCACTACAAGCGGAGCAAGCGACCCTTCCGCTGTTGCCAGCCGCGCGATCTCCTGCTTCAAGTTAGAAATTATTGCATATATAACGATTTACCGTTAGTGATGAAGCCAGAGTACTTCGACTTTGCCGTGGGGAATTACTTCACGGTCATGTGACGCTCGGGTAAGCGGCTCGCTGAAGAACCATACCGGCTCCTGTTATCATGTCGAGAGCCGGGAGGAATGGTTCGTGGACGACGCGGATTTCAGTCAGCGGTACGATTTCGACGTGGCCGTGCTGGGGGCGGGAGCCGCGGGCCTGGTCGCCGGCATCCGAGCAGCCCAGTGCGGTGCACGGGTGATTGTACTCGAGAAGAACCGTCGCGCCGGGGTGAAGATCTTGATGTCCGGCGGGACCCGGTGCAACATCACCAACGCCCGCGGCCTGCGCCGGCTGGATGCTGTCTCGGGGCCAATCGACCGGGCCTTCGATCGGTCCTGGTGCCGCGGCAGCCGGGCCATACAGGACGCCTTCGAAGGCGGCGGAACGTTCCTTGGACCCGCGTTGCGGCATTTCGACGTCGATCAGACGGTCCGCATGTTCGAGGCGGAGGGTGTCGCCACCAAGATCGAGAGCAACGGCAAGATCTTCCCGGTGAGCGATCGGGCCATGGACGTCCTGGAGGCGCTCGTTCGCGGGCTGGGTCGCAGTGGGGCGGCTCTGCGCTGCCAGAGCCCCGTGCGATCGATCAAGAGGATCGACAGCGAAGGCGGTTTCACCGGCGGGTTCAAGATCACTCTAACCGATACGGAGCTCACGAGTCGCCGTGTGATTCTGGCCGTCGGAGGAAGATCCTATCCCGGCTCTGGAACCACTGGCGATGGATATCGCATCGCCCAGGAGTTTGGCCACACGGTGATCGAGGCCCGGCCTGCACTGGTGCCAATTCGCGTTGAGCCCGACTGGGTGGCTGTGTTACGTGGACTGAGCCTGCCCGACGTGTTCGCTTCGGTGCGGACTGCCACCGGCCAGACCCTCCAGCAGCGTCGCGAGGCAATTCTCTTCGCCCATTTTGGCCTGAGCGGCCCGGCGATTCTTGATGTCAGCCGAGCGGTGGCTCGCCATGACGGCCCCGACGCGCTCGAGCTCCGGTTGGACCTATTCCCTGCGAGGACACGCGAGGAACTCGATGGCAAACTCCAGACCGCGTGCAGGCAGGGTCGCGTAGGGGTTGCTTCGATTCTGGCCGCAGACCTGCCCCATCGTCTGGCGGAATGCCTAATGGAAGCCGCCCAGGTTCCTCGCGGCCGGCTTGGTCCCGACCTGTCGCGCTCCGAGCGAGTCCGTTTGGTCTCCGTACTCAAGGCGCTGGAGTTGCCGATTCGCGGCACACTCGGCTTCGAGAAAGCCGAAGTGACCAGCGGTGGCGTCGCGCTCGACGAGGTCGATGCCCGCACCCTGGAGAGCCGAATCGTGCCGGGTCTTCACTTCGCGGGCGAGGTCCTTGACCTCGACGGCCTGATTGGCGGATACAACTTCCAGGCCGCATGGAGTACGGGTTGGCTGGTAGGGGAAATGGCGGCGTCCGGTCAAGCATGTTGAACCACCGGGCCAGCACGCCGTTGTCCCTGGACTGAGCGATGGGTCGGCCATGAGGACCCGATCCGAGCATAGCGTGCTGGCCCGGTGCAAATCGCGGCGAGATTTCGTCAAGCGATGGCCTTAAACTCCGCCGTTAATGACTCGTCGGTCAGGATGTCCGTACAGTGGCCGTACCAACGGCGAGAAGTCCTTGACCTCCCTTCGACCCTTGATCTCAATTTCCAGCTTGGCGGGAACTCGGAGCGACTTCGTCGACGGGTTCGGAACAGGCTTCCCGATCTCGACAATGCGGAGGAATTTCGTCTCTCCATAACCTTCTTTCAGTTTCGTACCTGGCATTGCCTCGTAGATCACGCCGGCCTTGTCGTAATCTCCGGCGATCAGAGCCTCGAAGAACTCGCGTACCACCTTCGTGGCAATCTCATCATCTGTCAGATCGCCCTTGACCAGGCCGGGCGTCCGGGCGATCTGGTCGAAGACGATCACATCTTTGGGGATCTCCGGCTGGAACACTTTCGGGTCGATCGGCTGGTTGTAATCGAGGTACTGGAACAACGCTACCTGCTCCCATTTTTCGCCGGTGCGGCGGAAGTGGGTGATTCGCTCCACCAGCTTGACCTCGGGATTGACCTCGTACACCTTTCGTCGATCAGGGTTAGTATTGGACGTTACGGTGAGAACGATCGGTTCGCTGTCCTTGGCCGGCTGTTTGGTATCCACCTGCACCTTGCCGGCCCTCTTGTCCGCCTGGAGTCGCTCGAACGCCAGCTTGGGGTCGGCGAGATCTCGCATTTCCGAAATCCGCTTGAGCGCATCGGCTTCAAGTAGGAAACTCAGGGCGTTCTTGTCCTTGACCCATACTTCAGCCTTCCCTTTCGAGAGAATAACCACCTTGGCGCCGTCATCCGGGGATTGAAAGTCCATCCGGGCCTGGAGCGGAGTGCCATCGGGGTTCAGTTGCACCCATGCCTCGCCCAGCTCAGCGGCGGGAGTGATCTTCACGTGGTAGCTCGTGACGTGCTTGTTGGCCTGCGCGGTCTCCTCCAAAGCGTATGCCCGACCGGAGGGCGACACCAAGCAGATTGAGAGTGCCAGACTGGCCGCCAACGCCGCTAGCGCCGCGGCCGATGCAACAGAAAGTCGTTTGTGTGTCTGAACCATGTTCATGACCCTTTCAAGAAAGTGGTCTCGGGACGCGCGTGGTTCGCCTACGGCGAAGCCGAGGGTTGTCTGGATCACGCGGTTCTTGACCTCCTCCGGAGCCGGCTCTGCCATGACGGCACGGATCGCTCGGTCGAGCGCATTACCTAATTCGTCGCGAAGTGGTTCGTTGTTATTCATGAACCCGGTCTCCTCGATGCTCTCGCTTGCAAACCGAGCAATTGCTTCAGTCTGTTTCGTGCCTTATGAAGAGCCACACCCACCGCATCCGTGCTGATGCCCAGCGTCTGGGCGATCTCGCTGTTGGCCATCTCGCCGAAGTAGAGGAGCGAGAAGACACTCGCCTCGCGATCGGGAAGTTCCGACGACGGCCCATCGCAAACGGTCCGCCAGCTCCCGTTCGGCCGCCACCGATTCGGGTTGTTCGGATTCGGGGCCGGTTACCTCGAACGTCCCCAGGGGCACGAACGCAGCCGCACGGCGTTTCCGCAACCTGTCGATCGCCCGACGCGTCGCGAGATGACGCATCAGGGCGCGCCCAGTTATCCACCGGTTGCCTGGCGTGCAGCCGAAAGGCATCCAGGAGCGCCTCCTGCACAACGTCTTCGGTATCGGCCGCATGGCCCAACAGCGCCATGCGGCGTCAAACGCCAATGGCGTATGCGTTCGCACAATCGATTCCCAGTCTTCCCTCCCAGAATTCATGTTTTCACCTTGGCGAGCGACTCGCAGAGGAGCGTCTATAGTAGTTGTCGTGCCGAAGGGCACTGAATTACCACCTCCGAACGGATTTCTTGAACCAAGCCGAGGCTCTGCGTGATCAAACCTAGGAAATTTATTATTTCACTCATTTCAACGGTTGCAGATCGACGAACTTGACCTATTTCGTCTCGAGACTGGCGGCCAGGATGCGGTCGAGCGAGATCGGGTCGGGGATGACCGTGGGTCCAGACCCAGCAGCCGCGCATGGTGACGACCGGAGTATTACGAAGGGAAGATCACGGCCGAGACGCCGGCAAAGCCGCGGCCCGACCGCTTCGGATCGGGGCGGGCCGGGTGAACGCTGTAGGTCAGCGAGACGTAGGGACGGAACCGCTCGAAAATCTAATCGGCCGGCTCGAGGTAGACAGGCCAGTCACCCCGCGAGTGTTGCGCGACCCCGCGGCACGGCTGGAGGCCGCCGTTTCAAGCGTCACACCGGCACCACTGGTACTCAATAGGAGATCAACCTCTAGCGACGGGTGGCAAGATCCTGATGGTCTTGTCGTATAATACTTATGAGGAGGACAATGGCGCACGGTCCGCTGCCCCGCCAGGCGGGAACACGGCGCAGCAGTCGTGCTATAGCCCGTCGAGCGACCCGGAAAAAAGACGCTTGGTCAGTGCCGAACGAAACTGAAGAGAGCGCAGGCGGCGCTGGAAAAGTGTCAAACCAAAGCCATCTGTGATAGGCCCAGGGGCTGCCAGAGTTGATCTGATCGATTAGCGTATGATGCCTGCCTGGTTGCCCGCCAGGCCTCCCCAGAAGCCTACCGACCTCATGGCCGTATTGACGGCTTGCAGACCAGGCTGCGGAAGGCCCGAGGATCGAAGGATCGTTTGACTCGAGCTGATGGCTCGGTTGACCTGGGCGGCATTAAGCCTGCCACCGTTCATTACCGTCTCCAAGTTGAGTGCCAGCCGCTCCGTATTCAAGAGCGGTGTACTCCGCTGGGGAAGATAGTTGACCAGGTGCTGGGAAAGCTGGTTGACCGACGCCGATGGCGGCCGCATGCCACCCTGGGTCAACGCCATGAGGTCATTCCGTAGAACGTTACGGTCGTTCACGGGCGGCGCGGATCCCACTGTCAGTGTGTTAAGGTCTCGAACCAGTCTGCGATAGACGCCTCATCCGGCTCGACACCATCCCAGAGTTGCGATAGCCATATCCCCGGTATGCGGAACGATTTCCGTAATAGCCTTGATGTGCGCTATATCCCTGATTAACGGCGAGCCCCGAGTGAGCACCGAACGGCATCAGCGAACCGTACATCATGAGCGGCGTGGTCGTGGCCGTGGTTCCGACTGGCGGTGTCGATGCTGCTGATGGCGAAGATAAAGGCGCTTGTGCCGCCGTAACTGAGGTGCTCGAGAGTGCCGGAGCGGCTGCCGCAGTGCCAGCGGTACCGATCTGTGTCGGAGTCTGGGCCGCCCTGGCCGAAGTGCCCAATTGTGCCGGAGTTTGACCGGTCGCGGTTGAAATGCCCGACTGGGCCGGAACCGCTGCATGATTCTGATGACTCGGTGAATTTACGGCCGCCTGAGCCGCTTGGGGCAAGGCGGCATGAGACCTGACCGGTGCGGCATGCTCCGGCTTGGGAGGCGACGCCACGTGTGCTCGAGGCGGGCTTGGTGCATGGGGTCGCGACGGACTGGCGGCATGGGGCTTCGGCGCGTGGCTCTGCCCACCACCCTTCCCTCCACCAGACCCGAACGAATTTGTGCTTGCAAGCAACACAAGAGCCAACGCGTGGACTATTGACGAACGCATCTTCGGATCCCTCTGCGGTGCCGACTGCCCGTCGAAGGCACGACCCGTTCGTCGACCAACCGAGCGCAGACAGCTTCATCTTGTATTAAACCGTCGCCAGGAGAAGGAGTATCGCCAGATCTCTCTATTGCGATTTTATGCCATGATTTTGCACTTGAGCCGGTGCCGGAACTTAGCAGAGCCTCGACGATCAAGACGATGGTCGCTCTCAGGATCGCCCTTTTTCGGGCTAATCCCGATGGAGCCTGGCTCGACAGCTCGTAAGATGGTCACCAACGAGAAATGAAGCCCTGTGCCGGAGACAACTATCATGGTGCGACGTCGTTCCACATTCTGCCTCTGCTTATGTGCCTTCCTGCAGGCAGCCCAGGCTTACGGCGAGATCCAGTTCGGCGCGGCATGGAAGGTCATCACTCCCGATCCGCTGCTGCCGATCTCTGGTGGGATGGGAGTGCCCAAGCCGGCAAGCGAGAAACGTGGGGAGCTGACGGCACGGGCGATCGTCATTCGCAAGGCCGAGGTATCGATGGCCATCGTGTCGCTCGATCTACTGGGTTTCCCCTCGGTGCTGTGCGACCGGGTGCGTACCAGGGTCAGTCGGATTCCCGCCGCGAACATTCTTATCGGCTCGACCCACACGCACAGCGCTCCGGAATGCTACGCCTTTCCCGACGGCAATGGGGGACACACAAGCGACCTCAAGTACCTGGATTTCGTCTGCGGCCAGACCGCTCTGGCGATCAATGAGGCCATCGACCGCCTCCAACCCGCATGGATCAAGATCGCCACCGGAGAAGCGAAGGGCAAGATCGCCTACAACTACTACGCACCCGATCTCTACGACCGGCGCATGAACGTGGTACAGGCGAAGAGCCCGCAGGGCAAGACCATCACCACGCTGGTCAACTACGCCATCCATCCAGAGGTGCTCGGCAACGATATCGGGATTTGCAGCCCCGACCTGATCGGTCCGCTCTACGAGCAGCTCGAGTCACAAACCGGTGGAATGGGCCTGTTCATGAACAGCGCTCAGGGGGGAATGGTCACCGCCGATAATCGTCACCTCGACCAGCCCAAGGAAACCCAGCCCGGCTATTGGCACGATGAACGAAGCTGGGAGGAGTGCGTGCGAATCGGCAAGCTGATGGCAGATGAGGCGGTGCGGATCGTCAGCGACGCTCCCGAACAGAAAGACCCTACCCTCTTCTGCGCTGCCTCGGCCGTGCGTTTCCCCGTCGAATCCGACGCGATGTGGGCAGTCGTCACGGGCTCGCCCCTGAACTACCCGCACAACGACGATCGATCCATTACCACCCGGCTCAACCTGGTGAATCTGGGCACCGCCCAGATCTTGACCATCCCCGGCGAAGCATTGCCCAACATCGGCTTCTACCTCAAGCGAAAGATGCACGGGACGCACAACCTGCTCTTCGGACTGACCAACGACGCCTTCGGCTATATCCTCACCAAGGTCGATTTCAGGAGCTTTCCCCGCTATGACTACGTCTCGCGGACCTCGCTAGGCGAAATGACCGGCGAAATCCTGATCGACCGGGCACTCGACTTGGTCAAGAAGTCGCCGGCGCCGGATCGTTGAGATACCGGGTTGCCGGGAAACGAAACCCTGCGGGTGTCGGACCCATTTCCTGGATCGCGAGACAGGGCAATAAGATCAGGACTAGCCGCGGCGATGAATCGAAAGGGAATGGGAAGTGAAGATCGACGTACTCAAGAAAGCCAAGGATCAACGACCGTTCCAACCGTTCCACGTTCGCATGGCGGACGGCCGCGAAATTCAGGTCACCCACCCCGACGCGGCGGCCTGGCATCCAGAGACCTCGCGTATCGCTGTGTTTATTGTGCCTGGCGGCGGGTGGGAAATCGTGGACGTCGCCTTGATCACTTCCCTCAGGGGGCAAGCTCGCGTTGGCCTGGAGAAGAACGGACCGCGCGATCTTGTCCGAATTCATCGCCGACTGGTTCGACAAGCCATCGGCAGGCAAGGGACCGAATCCGCGCCAAAAACTGCTCCGGCCGCTGGCCGATTCCTTCGCGCGAATCGCGCGGGAGCCTGGGGCGGCCGACGTGCAGCAAGTGCCGCTCGCTATTTAGCCTACTCTGAAGCGGCGGGAGCGGCCGACACGCTCCGTCCGCTGGCCGAGGACAGCGACCCACGAATCCGCCAAGCCGCAGCCATCGGGCTGACGTTTCTGGGTCAGTCGGATTACCTGGAGCTCTTGCGGTCGATCGCGAACCGGACAGTCATCGAACAGGAGGATGCGCCGCGATCATGGCTGTCTTCCTTTCTCGCCCAAGATCCCCTCGTCGCCCTGGCGCACCAGCACTCGGATGCTGCCGTGGACATCCTGGCGCGCGGCTCCTGGGGGACCTCAAGGGCTTGAGGCTGGTGCAAACTGGCACCCCGCAGGTCCGCATGGAAGGCCGCGCTGAGCGGGCCACCCAGATTTGCAAGCTGCTCGGCCGCACGGGCAACCCTCGCGCCGTCGTCTGGCTCAACTCGGCCGACGATATGATCGCGAGTCGCCCGGACCTGGTCAAATACTTTCGGCGTGACGAGCTCGCCCACGCGATGCTGAGTTTCCTGGATCAAACGAGGGACCGTATTTGCGACGAATTGGAAACGGGCAACGCGGCCGATGTCTGGGCTAACACCCTGCACAGGACTCACAACGCGGCCTTTTTTCAGGCGATCCACTCCATGCTTTCGCACCAGGACGTGACCGACGGCGCAAGGCACGCCGCCGTAGAGTATCTCTGGAACCTTGGCTCACCGCAGGCGATCGACGCGTTGCGAGAGGCGTACGACCGCAAGTTGATGAAGGCCGAGGAGGCATCCTGGATGCGCCTCTGCGAGGCGCTGGCGGCGAGCGGCGACGGGCGCGGGCTGCCCGATGCATTTGATGTGCTGCTCGACCTCGAGCGGCCATCCCAGCCCCCGCTCGATGATCAGAAGCGGCGGAACTGGGAGAGCGCCCGCAGTTTCAGAAAACAACAAGCCGAGGCGGTCTTCGAGAGGGCCTCGAAAGAACTCATCGCCGGTTTCTTGTCCGGCAAGACCAACGTCGCCTCGCCTGCCGAGCAGGAGCTTGTGCTCCGTCTCCTCTGGCGGCTACCTGACTTGCCGAAGCCGTTCGCGTCCGTCGTCTCGACCTGGGCCAACAGCCGCGACACGAAGGTTGCCGAGCTGGCCAGGCGTCTTGTTGAACTCAAGTGACCGAACGGTCGTCTTCGTCCGCGACACCGCTGGTACGAGCGCCAGTCAGGAACTTGGCACGTTTACGATGGTTTTCGTGACATAGAACTTTATGTGCTCACGCTATCAGGCTTTTGATCACTTGGCCGTGGACGTCGGTCAGGCGGAAATCGCGGCCCTGGAAGCGGTAGGTGAGCTTGGTGTGGTCGAAGCCCAGGAGGTGCATGAGCGTCGCGTGCAGGTCGTGGACGTGGACCTTGTCCTTGACCACCCCGAAGCCCAGGTCGTCGCTTTCGCCATAGGAAATTCCGGGCTTGATGCCGCCGCCGGCCACCCACATGGTGAAGGCGTTGGGGTGGTGGTCGCGGCCGTCGCTGCCGCCCTGAACCATCGGAGTGCGGCCGAATTCGCCGCCCCAGACGACCAGGGTGTCGTCGAGCATCCCCCGCTGCTTCAGGTCCGCAACCAGTGCCGCGCACGCCTGGTCGGTGTCTGCGCAGTTGTGCTTGAGGTCGCCTGACCAGGTTCTCGTGCTGGTCCCAGGCCTCGTGGAAAATCTCCACGAAGCGAACCCCGCGCTCGAGTAGCCGACGGGCCAGCAGGCAGGTGCCGGCGAACGAAGACTTGCCCGGCTGTGCACCGTAAAGGTCGAGGATATGCTGCGGCTCGCGGCTAATGTCCACAACCTCCGGGGCGGATCATCTGCATGCGGAAAGCCATCTCGTAGGAGTTGATCCGGGTGGCGATCTCCGGGTCGCCCATCCGCTCGAGCCGCACCTGGTCGAGCCGGCGGACCGTCTCCAGCGAGTCGCGCTGGATTTCCTGGTCGATGCCGCGCGGGTTCGAGAGATAAAGGACCGGGTCGCCGCCGGTGCGGAACTGCACTCCCTGGTAGACCGTGGGCAAGAATCCGCTGCCCCAGTTGGAGTTGCCCCCGCTGGGTCCTTTCTTGCCCGTGCTGAAGACCACGAAGCCGGGCAGATCTTGCGATTCGCTGCCCAGCCCGTAGCAGACCCAGGCCCCCATGCTCGGCCGGCCGAAGATCATCGCCCCGGTAGACATCATGATCTGGCCGGGAGCGTGGTTGAACGCGTCGGTGGAAACGCCCTTGATGACGGCCAGGTCGTCCACCACTTCGGCGAGATGAGGCAACAGCTCGGAGAGCTCGATTCCCGACTGGCCGTGCTGGGCGAACTTGAACTTCGGGCCCAAGCAGCTTGGCATCCGGATTGATGAACGCCGCGCGATAGCCCTTGAGCAGTTCGGCCGGGGGCAGCTTGCCATCAAATCTGGCTAGCTGGGGCTTGTTGTCGAAAAGCTCCAGGTGGCTCGGGCCGCCCGCCATGAACAGAAAGATCACCCGCTTGGCCTTGGGCGCGAAATGTGGCGTCCTGGGCGTCAGGGGATTGATGCCCCTGGCCTGCTGGCGTCGCGGCGGGCGCAGCCGCGTATCCCGCCTCGCCAAGCAACTGGGCAAGGGCCATCGTTCCCAGGCCGATCGCCGCATTGCTCCAGGAACCAGCGGCGCGGGACCAGCCGGGGGTCGGACATGCGATGTAAGTGGTCCTGGCAGTTCATGTGAATACCTGCAATCTGAGTTCAAACAACCGATTCGATATTACCGATACGTGGATCGGACTCACACATGTCATTCCTTGGTGATCGTCTCGTCGAGATTCAGCAAGACGCGTGCGACGACGGTCCAGCCGGCGAGCTGGGCGGGGGTCGCGTCGGCGGGTAGCCGAAGTGCTTCTTCGGGCTTGTCGACGGCCAGGTCCCACGGGTTGGCGGCCCCGGTGGCGAACCGCCGGGTCTCGCGGTCCGAGCAACGCCATGAGCGGTTCGATCTCGTCGGCCGCGGGAGGGCGGGCCAGGCAGCGGCGGAAGGCGTAGCTCAGCCGATCGGCGTCGGTCGCTCCGCCGTCCTCGCAAAGTCCTCAAGGCGAGGGCTCGGGCGCATTCGAGGGCGACCGGCTCGTTGAGCAGGGTCAGGGCCTGGAGCGGGCGTGTTCGACCGGGCGCGGCGAACGCAGGAGAAGTCGCCGTTGGGCGCGTCGAAAGTTCTGGAGCATCGGGTAGGGGACGGAGCGGAAGCGGAACGTGTAAAGAGCGCGGCGGTAGCGGTCTGGACCGGTGGCCTCGACCCAGGTCTTCGGACCATAGCTGGACGGGCGGCTGGAAGAGGAATGCCGGGGCCGGCGGATAGACGCTCTCGCCGCCGATGCTGGGGTTCAAGAGCCCGCTCGCCGCCAGGGCGATGTCGCGCACGACCTCGGCGTCGACCCGGAAGCCGCGGGCCCCGGGCCAGCAGCCGGTTGTAGGGGTCTTTGGCATACAGCTCGGGGGTCACGTTGGACGACTGGCGGTAGGTGGCCGAAGTCACGATCAGGCGGTGCAGATGTTTCAGGCTCCAGCCGCTCTCCATCAGCTCGACGGCCAGCCAGTCGAGCAGTTCGGGATGAGAGGGGGCCTCGCACTGCGAGCCCAGGTCCTCGCTGGTGCTCACGATACCGGTGCCGAAATAGGCCTGCCAGACCCGGTTGACGATGGCGCGGGCCGTCGTCGGCGACTTGCCGGTCAACCAGCCACTGCGCGAACGTCAAGCGGGTGGCCGGCTGGCTCGGCGGGTAACGGATTGAGAAACGCGGGCGTTCCGGCCGTCACGACCTTGCCCGGCTTAAGGAAATCTCCGCGCTGGAGCTGGTGCGTCTGGCGAGGCTGCTCGCGGTCTTGCAGCACGAGTTGCGACGATCCCTCGGGATGCTGTTTCCAGAGCGCCTCGATCTGATCGTTGGCCGCCTTCCACTCAGGACGCGTGGTTCGCCAGTAGCTGAAGACGGCGTTCACCTGGGCGGCGGTTCGCTGCTCGCGAGCAACGGCGAGGATTTCATCGGACGCCGCGCGGCACCAGGTCGGCCACTGCGTCTGGTCGATCGGTCACCGAGAACCGGAAGCGGCCCAGGTTCATGTTCTGGTTGTCATCGCTGTTCCAGCCGCCGTGCTTCTGGACGAGCTTGAAGGTGAGGATCGACGCCGGCCGGAAACGAGACCGGCTTCTCGAGGACGAAGACGGCGTTGCGGGGGACGTTTCGCCGGCCGGGCCCGGAGTCGATGCCCCAGGCGGTTTCCTCCTTGCCGTCGATGGCATAACCGATCGGGCCGGTAACCCGCCGCCGGCCCGACTTGTCGTCGAAGATCGGCTCAAGCTCGCGTTCCGGCGGATTCACGTCGGCCGTGGCCCGGACGATCTTAACTTTCGACACGGCGTCGGGCTTGTCGGCCGGCGCGGCCTCGAGGCGCATTTCGGTCAGCGCGAACAGCCCCTTGGCGGAGCGTCCAGGGCCCTTGAGCGGAAGGGAGGGGTCGTTGAGCAGTTCCAGCCGCACGGCGGCCACCGCCCGCACCGGCTTCAAGGCGGTGAACTGGGTGGTGTGCAACGTCGGCTGCGTATCCCGCCGCCAGGATCGATCCATCCTCCAGCAAGTAGTGCTTCTGCCCGCTGTCATTGTTGGCACTGACCTCGGTGCGGACGGTTTCCCAGCGAGCCGCGCTGGTATTCAGCGAGTCTTCCCAGGCGTGCATCTGTTCGAGCCAGTCGGGATGTTCGTGCTGGAGCCGCACTTCGATCTCGCGGATGGCACGGAAGATCTCGGCCCGCTTCATCTGTTCCTGGGGCGTGTAGACCGCGATGTTCGCCTCGTGAGTGTTGTTCAGGAAGGCGAACATCCGGTAGTACTCTTCCTGGGTCAGCGGGTCGAACTTGTGGCTGTGGCACTGAGCGCACTGGATGGTCAGGCCGAGGATGCTCTTGCCGATCGCGTCCATGCGGTCGAACATGGCCTCCATCCGGAACTGCTCGGGATCGATGCCACCTTCCTCGTTGATCATCGAGTTGCGCAGAAACCCCGTGGCGACGATCTGGTCCTGGGTGCGGCCCGGCAAGAGGTCGCCGGCAAGTCTGCTCGATGATGAACCGATTGTAAGGAAGGTCGCGGTTGAAGGCTCCGATCACCCAGTCGCGGTAAAAGTAAACCTTGCGGGACTTGTCCTTCTCGTAGCCGTCCGAATCGGCATAGCGCGCGGCATCGAGCCAGATTCGCGCCCAGCGCTCGCCGTAATGAGGCGAGTCGAGCAGCCGCTGGACCAGCTTATCGAACGAGTCGCCGCGGCTATCGGCGAGGAAGGCGTCAACCTCCTGGATTGTCGGCGGCAGCCCGATCAGGTCGAGGCTGACGCGGCGGATGAGCGTCGCCCGGTCGGCCTCGGCAGCCGGCGAAAGGCCCTCTTTCTCCAGCCGGGCCAGAACAAATGCGTCGATCGGATTGCGGACCCACTGTCCAAGATGCGACCGGCGGAAGCTCTGGCCGCACCGGGGGGATGAATGCCCAGTGCGCCTCGTACTCGGCACCTTCCTCGATCCACGTCTTGAGCCTCTGGATCTCGGCCGCGGTGAGCCGCTTGCCGGACTTCGGCGGCGGCATCTGCTCCTCGGAGTCCGTACGAGCTGACCCGGCGATAAAGCTCGCTCTCATCGAGGTTGCCCGGAACGACGGCCGGGCTGCCCGACGCTGCCGGAGCCGTGGCGGCTCGCTCGCTGTCCAGCCGCAATTTCCCCTTGCGCTGGGTCGTCGTCGGCGACCGTGGCACTGGAAGCACTTGTCCGACAGGATCGGTCTGATATCGCGATTGAACCGAACGCGTCGGGGGGCCGAGCGGCCGGTGCTGGGTGGCTTCTCCGGCCCCTTGTCGGCAGCGGTGGACAGATCGGTGGCCAGCACCACGGCCGCAATGCCGAGCAAGACACGACCTCCCAGCAAGACTCGAACGCCTGACAAGGCAGAGGATCGCCACGCCAGCGACGTGGTGGGAAGGCAATGCACCGTCATCGTCGTGTCCTTGAGTCACGCTAGCCGGAGAGTGATTCCCGGGTGATTCACGACTCGCGATCCGCCAAGAGGCCAACCGCTCGCCTTGACCCGGGCCATGTTCCCCTGAGCCCAGGGGACACCAGGCAAGAAGTCAACTGGGAGTGAACCTAACTTCTTACTGTACACGATTCGGCGCCCGCACGGAACAGTTTCCCCGGCGCTAGAAGGTGCGGACTGGCTGGCTTAGACTGGTTTTCGACAGTAGTTCGCCCGTTTTTGACGTAAGTCGTTTCGCGATGGGCCAAGTTTCGTCCTGGGAGTAGAATTCTGGTGCCACGTAATTCCCATTTTTCCGCTTGATTCTTTGGATTTTTCTGGTATTCTCATGGTGTCCTGAACAGGAGGACGCCATGTTCTTCCGCACCAAGACCTCTGGGCCGCGGACCTATCTCCAGGTCGTTGAGAACCGCTGGGAGGGTGGTCGCTCCCGGCAACGGGTCATCGCCACCCTGGGACGGCTTGATGAACTCCAGCAAAGTGGACAGCTCGAGGCTCTGCTCATCTCCGGTGCCCGCTTGGCCGAGTCGGTCCTGATCCTGACAGATCATGCCCAGGGAAAGCTCCCGGCCTACACCAGCCGCCGCATTGGTCCGGGACTGGTCTTCCAACGGCTCTGGGAGCAAACCGGCTGTCAGCATGTGATCGGTCAGCTCCTCAAGGGCCGCCACTATGAGTTCCCCGTCGAGCGGGCGATCTTCCTCACCGTCCTTCATCGTCTCTTCGACCCTGGCAGTGACCGCGCCGCCGACAAGTGGAAGAAGGATTATCAGATCGAAGGATGTGAGACTCTGCAACTTCACCATCTCTACCGGGCCATGGCCTGGCTCGGTGAGGAGTTGGCCCGCCCGGAACAGGCAGACAAGACACCATTTGCCCCGCGATGTACCAAGGACCTGATCGAGGAGCGGCTGTTCGCCCACCGGCGCGATCTGTTCACCGAACTCCAACTGGTCTTCTTCGACACCACCAGTATCTACTTCGAGGGACAGGGAGGAGAAACCATCGGCCAGCGTGGCCATAGCAAGGATCATCGGCCAGACCTCAAGCAGATGATCGTGGGGGTGGTGCTCGACGGTCAGGGACGGCCGATCTGCTGCGAACTCTGGCCCGGCAACACCGCCGACGTGACCACGCTGATCCCGGTGGTTGATCGCCTGCGCAAGCGGTTCGCCGTCGGCAAGGTCTGCATCGTGGCCGATCGAGGCATGATCAGCAAGGAGACGATCGAGGAGTTGGAGAAGCCAGATCGGAAGTGGCTGTACATCCTGGGGGCGCGGATGCGGGCGCAGAAGGAGGTCAACGAGGAGGTCTTGGCCCGGGCCGGCCGCTATCGCGTCGTCCGTCCCAAGCGCGAAGAGAGCGATGCTCCCTCACCTCTGGACGTCAAGGAGGTCTGGGTGGAGGACCGTCGCTACATCGTCTGTCGCAACCAGGACGAGGCCCGCAAGGATGCCGCGGATCGGGAGGCCATCGTGGCGTCGCTCCGCGAGAAGCTCCAAGCCGGCGAGAAGTCACTGGTCGGCAACAAGGGCTATCGCCGCTACCTGTGCTCGACCGGTCCGGATCACTTCCAGATCGACGAGGCCAAGATCGCGGAGGAGGCTCGCTACGACGGCAAGTGGGTCCTCCGCACCAACATGGACTTGGACGCACCCGACGTGGCGTTGCAGTACAAGGGGCTTTGGATGGTGGAGGCGTACATCCGCTCGTGCAAGTCACTGCTCCAGACCCGACCGATCTACCACAAGTGCGATGAGACGATCCGCGGCCACGTGTTCTGCTCGTTCCTTGCGATGGTGCTGCGACAGGAGCTTGAAGCGCGGTTGGCCCGGCGGGGTGACGAGTTCGAGTGGGCCGACGTGATCGCTGACCTGGACCGCTTGCAGACTGCGGAGGTCGGGCAGGATGGCAAGCGCTTCCTGCTCCGTAGCGAGGTCCAGGGTACCTGCGGTCTGGTGTTCCAAGCGGCGGGAGTGGCCGTGCCGCCCACTGTGCAACGAGTCGCCCCATCTCTCGACAATCAGGAGCCAGATCCTAGTGCCACGCCGCCTTTGTAGATTTGCAAGTTCTTACACCAGAAGAAGATCCGAATAAGTACTGTCGAAAACCAGTTCAGAGGCGCTGGAGTTGTTCTTACAAATTGATTCGCGTACAGTAAGCGATTCTGTCTGCGACCGAGCCAGGTTATTCCAGATTGTTCCGTTGCAGGGTTGAAAGTGGAGTCGCGCGGCAATGGGCTCGAGCGTGCAACAAGCCGAAGAAGTGCAAATATCATCCATTCCCGCCCAGCCGGGTTTCCGGCCCCTCCCCGCCCTGCCGTCGGAGTGGCGTTCGCTTGCTCATGCGTTTGTAAGTCAGGTTAGACGGCACTGGTCCGACGAGGCCATGTGCGATGGAACCGGCACCAGGCTAACCTACGGAGACGCCCTGCTACGCGCCTCTAGTGCTGGGACGTTTCCTCTCGCGCACCGTCGCCGAAGAGACCTACGTCGGCGTGCTGCTTCCACCCACTGTTCCAGCCGCGGTGGTTAACCTGTCGGTCGTGCTGCAGGGCAAGATCCCAGTTAATCTGAACTACACGGCTGGCCAGGAAATCATTAATTCATCGATCAAGCAGTGCGGGATCTCCCACGTCATCACTTCGCCCCGACTGCTCGAGCGGTTCCAGATTGCTCCTGATGCCAGGTTGCTGATGCTCGAAGAGGTTGCCGGTCAGATACGATGGAGCGACAAGCTGGCAGGACTGGCTCAATCTCGTCTGCTCAGGCACGGCATTCTGGAGGGGCTGATTCCCGGGTTGGCGGGGCCGGACCTTGATTCGACCGCCACGGTGATCTTCACTTCGGGATCGACGGGCGATCCCAAGGGGGTGGTCCTGTCGCACCGCAACATTCTTTCTAACGTAATTCAAATTGAACAGCAGGTGCATCTGGAGCCCGACGAGGTCCTGCTGGGAATCCTGCCCTTCTTTCATTCGTTTGGCAACTGTGTCACCATCTGGACGGCTCTGGCGCTGGGCAAGAAAGTGGTCTACCATCAAAACCCGCTAGATGCCCGAACGATTGGGAAGTTATGCCAGCAGCACAAAGTGACGCTGATCGCGGGTACTCCGTCGTTTACTCGGTTCTACATCAAGAGCTGCCCGGCAGAGCAGTTCAAGACACTCACTCACCTGATACTGGGCGCTGAGAAGCTCAAGACGCAACTGTACCTCGATATCAACAACTGGCTTGGCATCGAACCGATGGAGGGCTATGGCACGACCGAGCTATCACCGGTCGTCGCAGTCAACGTGCCGCGCAAGATGCAACTGGCGGACGGGCGCGAGGTGCACGGCAACCGACCGGGCACCGTTGGGCTACCAGTGCCCGGAACCAACCTCAAGACGGTCGACCCGGACACAGGTCGAGATCTTCCCTTCGGAGCCGAAGGAGTAGTCGCCGTGAAGGGCCCCCAGGTGATGGTCGGCTACCTCAACAAGCCGGAGGCGACGGCGAAAGTGATCAAGGACGGCTGGTACTTGACAGGCGACCTGGGCTACGTCGACTCGGACGGATTCCTCAAAATCACCGATCGGCTTAGCCGTTTCTCTAAAATTGCCGGCGAGATGGTGCCGCATCTGGCCGTCGAGTCGGCGATCATGCAGATCACAGAGGCCGACGAACACCACGTGGCCGTCACCGCCGTCCCCGATTCCAAGCACGGCGAGAGACTTTGCGTCGTTTTCACTGAACTTGGCATGTCGGCCGATGAAATACATAAGGCGCTGAGCACCAGTGGCATTCCCAGGCTCTGGATCCCGAGCGTGCGTGACTTTATCCAGGTGTCAGAAATTCCGATTACCGGCACGGGAAAGGTCGACCTACGCCGCCTGCGTGATCTGGCCCAGAGAGAACCCGTTGCTTGAACTCGTCTGGTTCGGGCATCCTTCTGCCAGCCGATACAATTCGCCACGCCTGCGCTGTTTCACGATTTTCCTCACCACTTTGGTTCCGGTCCTGGAAAGAGCGGTCCGTTTTCGTGTAGACAGGGTTTATTTCAGAGGACAATTCATTAAGATGAAATAGTATTCGCGATCCGTCAGGGGGAAGGGGAAGGATGAATATCGTCCTTCGTGTCATCTCAGGTCCGCACGAGGGCCAGGAATACCTCATCAATCAGAGCGGCAGCTTCGTCGTGGGGCGAGCGTCTCGAGCGGCGTTCCCGATGACGGCAGATCTTGCCCTGTCGCGCGAGCATTTTCAGCTCGACCACTTTCCGCCCCTTTGCCACCTGGTTGACCTGGGAAGCACCAATGGAACCAAGGTCAATGGACTGAGGGTGGAACGGGTCTTGCTTCGCGAGGGTGACCGGGTCGCCGCCGGCGAGAGCGCTTTTGCTGTTCACTACACCGAGGGCGGAGGCGGCGCCGGGTTGCGCGACGCCTGCGCAGGCTGTGGGATCCAGCTCGAGAACGGAGTGTCCTTCGCCTTGGCCAGGACGGAGGAAATGATGGCCATGCCGACGGCGCCGCGGTCACTGATCAACTCCGTACTCTGTGCGGCTTGCGACGCCAGGCGGAAACAATTCCCCGAGACCAGTCCCGATTATCTCATCGAGGAACTGATCGGCGAGGGAGGTATGGGAACCGTCTACCGAGCACGGCAGATCTCCCGCAGCCGGCGGGTTGCGATCAAGATGATGATCGCCAACAGCACTGCCGGAGAGAAAGCCCTGAACTACTTCCACCGTGAGATCCAAGCACTGCGCGACATGCTCATGCCCGGCGGCAGGTGCCACCCGAGCATCGTCGAGTTCTATGAACTGTTCCAGATCGAGGGGCACTTCCAGCTTGTGATGGAATATGTGGACGGCAAGAACGCGCTTGATTGGGTTCGGGCGCTCAAGCAGCCCATGCCAGTCGCCGCCGGGGCGCTGATCGGTCAGGACTTGCTCTCAGCCTTGCACTTCGCGCATACCAAGGGTTATGTTCATCGTGACATCAAGCCTTCAAACCTGCTGGTGATGGGCCCGGTACACCGCCCGCGTGTCAAGCTCTCGGATTTCGGTTTGGCCAAGAGCATGGTCAACAGCACCGTGTTCTCGAACCTGACCCGTCAGGGCGACGTAGGCGGCTCGGTCGGCTTCCTCTCCCCCGAGCATATCCGCCAGTTCGGCGAGGTCAGGGAAGCCGCCGACATTTTCTGCGCTGGTGTCACGCTCTTCTACTTGCTTACCGAGAAGTACCCCTATCTTGGCTTTGATCCCGGGCGGCCTGACTGTTTCGAGATGATTCTGGATCATCCCCCAGTCCCCCTGCGGGCCTACCGGCCCGATGCGCCCGAGGGACTTGAGCAGATCTTGCTCAAAGCACTGAGGAAGCGGCCGCACGCCCGGTGGAAGTCGGCCGAAGCCATGAGGCAAGCCCTCCGCGCGTTCGTTGTGCCCAGCCGAGCTTGACGCCCGCGCTGGCTCTGAGAGACCGTCCATCTCGGTACTTCGGTCTCGTTTTGGCACCGGGCAACCTGTTAAGATAAATATTCGATGAAGACTCGGTTGTGATCAAGAAGCCAGACTCCGTCGAGGGGAAGCCGACTTGCAACGCCTGGAAACTGTGGCGATCGTGGGAGTGGGGCTGATCGGGGGCTCTATCGGTCTAGCTCTTCGTTCTCGAGGCCTGGCCCAGCGAGTGATCGGCGTGGGCCGCGATCCGCATACGCTCCAGCAGGCACGGCAGCGGGGAGTTATCGACCAGGTTACGACCGACTTGGAGGAAGGTGTCGCCAGCGCCGAGGTAGTGGTGGTGTGCACGCCGGTCAGCCGGATACCGCACGACGTGCGCCGGGCCGCCCAGGCCGTGCCGGCGGGGGCACTCGTAACCGACGCCGGCAGCACCAAGCGGCAGATCGTCGAGACCGTCGAATCTCACCTTGCAGGGGCCGACGTCTTCGTGGGAGCTCACCCCATCGCCGGTTCCGAACGCGCGGGGGCGGCCCATGCCCGGGCAGAGCTCTTGAACGACCGCGTCTGTGTGCTGACTCCTACGCCGCGGACCTCCAGTGAACGATTGCAAAGGGCCCGCGATTTCTGGAGCGGAATGGGGTGTCGCATGGTCGAGATGAGTCCGGCCGAACATGACGAAGTGCTCGCATATACGAGCCATCTTCCGCACGCCGTGGCCGCGGCCCTCGCCTCGTCGGTGCCCACCGAGTGGCTGGCCCTGGCAGCAGGAGCGTATCGCGACGGCACCCGGGTCGCGGCCGCCGAAACCGGCCTCTGGACTGCCATCTTCAGGGACAATCGAGGCCCTCTCCTGAAGGCCCTGGGTACGCTCGAGGAACGGGTCGCCGCCTTCAAGTACGCCGTGATGACCGATGACGAGGAGGCCATTCGGCAGTGGTGGGACCAGGCGCGAACTCGCCGACGTCAATTCGAAGCCCGAGAACCCAGTACAAAACAGGACAATTGATTGGCCGCTTTCGTTTTCTTGATTGATGGACATCGTTTTTTTGACGACGCTTGGCGATTCGCACAACGGCCCGCTCGCGTACTTAATATCCACTCCCTGGTGGATCCTTGAAAACCCCTCACGAATCTGAACATTACTTTTTGAACCACGATGGCCAAGCATGCTGTGGCACCTTGATATTCGTCCCGCTCCGGGTCAACCCGACCTGGTTGGAAACCGATTGTCGATTGAAGCGGCCGAGTCCGGAATTCCAGGCCCCTGGAAAATCGCGGCCAGTCGCGGCTTCCTGCTCGAAGGATTGCTCGGCCAGGAAGACATTGATAGAGCGACCCGGCAGGTGCTGGCCGATCCGGTGGTTGAGTCGTTCCGGATCAGTCGCGTGCCCGCGCCGACTCTCGCCGACGGAGCGGTCGTCCACGTGCTTCCCCGGCCCGGCGTGACCGACCCCGAAGGCGAGAGCGCGCGTCTCTCTGCTGCGCGAGCTCGGCTTCGCCGTGGAGGCTGTGCGAACCATCCGCAGCTACAGAGTCGACGGGCCGAGCGCCCATCTACCGCGTTTGATCCAGCGCGTGCTGGCCAACGAGGCCGTCGAGCAGTCCGTCGTCGGCTCCTTGCCGTTTGATCACCTCTCCCAGGGGAGGCATTACGAGTTCCGGCTGATCACCGTGCCGCTCCGCGCGATGGATGACCGGGAGCTCCTGGAGGTGAGCCGGACTGGACAGCTTTCGCTGGCCCTGGCCGAGATGAGGGCCATCCAGCGGCACTTCGCCGGGCTCGACCGCGACCCGACGGATTGTGAGCTGGAAACCCTGGCCCAGACCTGGAGCGAGCACTGCTCGCACAAAACCTTGAAAGGCAAGATCGAGTTTGCGGGTCGGACGATCGACAACCTCCTCAAGCAGACCATCTTCGCCGCGACCAGGAAGCTGAACCTCGACTGGCTGGTCAGCGTCTTCACCGACAACGCGGGAGTGGTCCGGTTCGACGATGATCACGACGTCTGTTTCAAGGTCGAAACGCATAACCACCCGTCGGCCATCGACCCCTATGGTGGGTCGAACACGGGGATCGGCGGCGTGATTCGCGACGCCCTGGGCACGGGTCTGGGGTCCAAGCCCATCTGCAATACCGATGTCTTCTGCGTAGCCCCTCCCGACCTGCCGGCCGACCGGCTTCCCGCCGGCGTCCTCCATCCCAAGCGCGTGCTCAAGGGTGTCGTGGCCGGCGTTCGCGACTACGGCAACCGGATGGGTATTCCGACGGTGAACGGGGCGCTGGCGGTCGACCCGGGCTACCTGGCCAACCCTCTGGTATTCTGCGGCACCGTGGGTGTGCTGCCCCGAGGCAAAGCATTCAAGAAAGTTGAGCCGGGCGACCGGATCATCGCCATCGGCGGACGGACCGGGCGCGATGGAATTCACGGGGCCACCTTCAGCTCGGCCGAGCTGACCGGTCAGAGCGAGGCGGTTTCGGGCGGCGCCGTGCAGATCGGCAACGCAATTACCGAGAAAATGCTGCTCGATGTCATCCTCCAGGCGCGCGACCGCGGGCTCTTTCACGCGATCACCGACTGCGGCGCAGGAGGGTTCAGCTCGGCCGTCGGCGAGATGGGGGCCGATCTCGGGGCCATCCTGGACCTGGAGCGCGCTCCGCTCAAGTACCAGGGGCTCACCTACACGGAGATCTGGATCTCCGAGGCACAGGAGCGGATGGTGCTGGCGGTACCTCCCGAATCATGGCCGGAGCTCGGCGCCCTGTGCGCGGATGAGCAGGTCGAGGCAACCGACCTGGGCGAGTTCGTGGCATCGGGCAGGTTGATCCTGCGCTACCACGGAAACGTCGTGGCCGACCTGACAATGGAGTTCCTGCACCAAGGGCAGCCGCCTTTGGTCAGGCAAGCCAGCTTCACGCCCCCACCTCAGCAGGACCTGGAATTGCCCCAGCAAGGTGATTTGACGGCCGACCTGCTGGCCCTGCTGGGGCACTGGGACATTTGCAGTAAGGAATGGATCATCCGGCAGTACGACCACGAAGTTCAGGGACGGACCGTCATCAAGCCTCTGGTCGGCCGCAACGACGACGGGCCTGGTGACGCCAGCGTCATCCTGCCGGTCCGCGGCTCGTACCGGGGTCTGGCCGTCGCGTGCGGCATCAACCCGCGATATGGGCGGCTCGACCCCTTCGCGATGGCGGCCTGCGTAATCGACGAAGCCGTGCGGAACTGCGTCGCCGTGGGCGCCGACCCGAGGCGAATCGCCCTGCTGGACAACTTTTGCTGGGGCAGCACCGAGCGCCCGGAAACCCTGGGATCGCTCGTGCTTGCCGCCCAGGCTTGCCATGACCTGGCACTGGCTTACGGGACGCCGTTCATCTCAGGCAAGGACAGCCTCAACAATGAGTATGCCCACGAGGGGAAGAGCCTGGCCATACCCGCGACACTCCTGATCAGCGCGATCGGCCAGGTGCCCGACGTCCGTCGGTGCGTCACCATGGACTTCAAGGAGCCGGGAAACCTCGTGCTCCTGGTCGGAACGACACGTCGCGAGCTGGGAGGCTCGCTCTGGGGGGCGATGCACGGGCCAACGGGAGGAAACGTGCCCGGCGTCGACCCCGAGCTCGGTCAGCGTGTGTTCCGAGCTGTTCATCTGGCGATCAGCCACGGGCTGGTGCGGAGCTGCCACGACCTGAGCGACGGCGGACTGGCCGTCGCCCTGGCCGAAATGGCCATTGCCGGCGTCCTGGGGGCGACCATCTCGCTGCGCGACGTCCCGTGCGAGGACGACGCCGCGCACGACCTCGTGCTACTGTTCTCCGAGTCACCCAGCCGGTTTCTGCTCGAGGTCGCTCCCCGGCATCATGACGCCCTGTCTGATCTGCTGGGCACGCTGCCGTGGGGACGCCTGGGAGAGGTAGTGTCGAGCATGCCGGGAACGCAAACCGCGCCCGCGCGGCTGGCCGTTACCGGGCTCGATGGATCGGTCGTGATTGATGCCGCAGTTGGCGATTTGAGAGCAGCCTGGCAGCAGCCCTTGCACTGGTGAGGCGGCGAATCGCCGGATGGCCCGGTCGTGTTCCGGCACGCCCTGTTCCAGGTTGATCGCTATTGGGAAACCCATAATCAATAAGGAATTCCGCATGGTAAAGTTTGTCACATTCGTTGATGGCTCCAATCTTGATGGAGTGTTAAAGCACCTGAACTTGCGCGTCGACGATTACGGCGCATTCTATCGTCACGTGTTCGAGCAAAGCGTTCATTACTGGGGCCGCACTTTCGCGGAGGGCGCGACTGGCCGACCGCGCAGCACTCCAGAATCTACTGGTACGTCGTTGGCAAGATGGACGAGTGGGACCTGAATGACCCCAAGGCCGAGGCCCGCTTGCGAGCCCGGTTCGAGATGAATCCGAGGCTGCGCGACGCTTACATCGAGGATGTCAGCCGAAGATCGCCCGAACTGCCGGCAGACCGCCGGATCGAGGAAGCGTGGAATCTTTGCTTCAGTGAAACCCGTGACTGGTATGACAACAAGCGCCGGGCGCTCGAACGGAAGAAGCGGTTCTACCACGGAGTTCAGTCGGCGACTGACTTCGTCGAGATCCGCCAAGAGGGCCACTGGAAGGTGGACTTGCTGCACCACACGGTCAATGAAAAAGGCCTCGACACGAGCCTGGCGGTCGATATGGTGGCGCTGCAAGACACCTACGACATCGCGCTTCTGATATCCGGAGACGCTGACGGCATACCAGGCATCAACTACGTCAAGAGCCGGTCCAAGCACGTCGGCGTGGCCGAGTTTCGCCGCGGGTCGCCGGCCGACTTCCCCGCCAAGGGCACCTCGTCGCGGCTCAAGATCGCGGCCGATTTCGTGGTTCAGGTTTACGAGTCCGAGCTGATCCGTCGCAACCTGGCCTACCGCGCCGAGGCCGATTACCAGGCGGGCTTCAACCCCGGCGACAGCGGGTTCTAAACGTCCATTGATGATTCATTGTATAGTATCATAACATATATTTTACTAACGTAATAATTAATGTCCCTAGCCCAGGCTGAGCCCACCATGAGCGCGATCGCCCCCCGCGTGATTGTTTTGCGTGCCCCCGGAACGAACTGCGACGAGGAAACGGCGGCGGCCTGGGAGCTTGCCGGCGCCCGCGCCGAGACCTGGCACGTCGGCCGCCTGCTTGAGACACCCCAGGCGCTTCTCGATTTCCAGATCCTGACTATTCCGGGAGGATTCTCATACGGCGACGACCTGGGCGCGGGCCGGATTCTGGCCGCGCGGCTGGGGCACGCTCTGAGTGATGCTCTGCTGCGGTTCCACGACCGCGGCGGGCTGATCGCGGGTATCTGCAACGGCTTCCAGGTTCTGGTACGGTGCGGCCTTTTGCCGGGCGGATCGGTTCCCTTGGCGGCGACGCTTACCCATAATGATTCAGGGCGATTTGAAGCGCGCTGGATCCGGCTTTTGCCCCGCCCGGGGCTTTCACCATTTGTAGCATTCGCGGAGCCCATCGAGCTGCCGGTCGCTCATGGGGAAGGCAAGTTCCTCACGGCCGATCACCGGTCAGCCCACGCTTTGGATGAGGCTGGACAGATCGTGCTGAAGTACGCCGACGAGCACGATCGACCGGCCATGAACTACCCGGATAACCCGAATGGTTCGCTGCTTTCCGCCGCAGGCGTCTGCGACTGCACGGGCCGGATCTTCGGACTCATGCCCCACCCGGAGCGGTTCGTCGCGGCCATTCATCATCCCCGGTGGACCCGGCGGGACGGAAGAAACCTTGCCGAGGAAGGCCAGGGCCTGCGCATCTTTCGCACGCGCGGTAGCGGCCCTGGCTTGAATGAGCGGCGGCAACGATCAGGTCGTGTAATCCGCATTGAGTCGGACATATTCGGCCGTCAGGTCGCATGTCCAGAAGCGGATCTTGCCGTCCCCTCGGCCAAGCAGGAGTCGAAGTTCTACGTCCCGGTTAGCTCGCAACGTGGCCGCCAGCGCCGGCGCATGGAAATTGGTCGGGACACCGGCCTGATAGACGGCGACGCCGTTGATCCAGAGCGACAGTTCCACTTCCGCGAACGGAACTCCCGCATAACCGGCGGCGGAGACGATCCGTCCCCAGTTGGGATCCGCGCCGTGGATGGCGGTCTTTACGAGGGGGCTGTCGGCGACCGCCCTGGCGATGGTCCGCGCTTCTTCGCGGGTCTCGCATCCCTCGACGTCGATCGTGATGAAGTGTGTGGAGCCTTCACCGTCGGCGGCCATCATCCGGGCCAGCGACTCACAGGCCGAATTGACCATCGCGGCGAACGCCGTGAGATCGTCCCCGCAGAGGACGGGTTCGGTTGCGGCCGTGCTCGAGAGGATCAAGACCGTGTCGTTGGTGCTGGTATGTCCTTCCACGGAGACGCAGTTGAAGCTGTTCTCGACGGCCTCCGAGAGGATCGGCTGAAGGTCGTTGGGCCACACCGGAGCATCGGTGAGCAGAAAGGCGAGCATCGTCGCCATCCGCGGGCCGATCATCGCCGCGCCCTTGGCCATGCCGAAGAGTGTAAACGTGCCGCTCTCACCCTTGTGTTGCAGGGAGACGATCTTGGCGCGGGTGTCGGTGGTCAGGATGGCCTGTGCGGCAGTCTGGAAGCTGCTTTCACTGGCGGAGAGCTGGTTGGTGACCTGCGACAAGCCTTCCTGGAGCCGCTCCATAGGCAACTGGTGGCCGATGACCCCTGTCGAGGCCACCAGAATCTGCTCGGGCCGACATGCCAGGAAGTATCCCGCGACCTGGGCCGTCCGCGCGACGTTGGCCGCGCCCTGAGCACCCGTGGCCGCGTTGGCATTGCCGGCGTTGATCACCACCGCACGGATGTCGTCGGCCGGCAGATGCTCACGGCACCACCGCACGGGGGCGGCGCATATCCTGTTGGTGGTGAACGTTCCCACCGCTGCGCCACGGACCATCGGCGGCGAGCAGGGCGAGGTCCAGCCCTCCCGAAGTCTTGATTCCGGACTTCACGGCCCCTGCACGGAACCCTCGGGGAATGATCAGAGCCTGGGAACTCTCCATTCGCGTCGCTCCGTTGTACTTGCACCTTCAGGCCCCCTCGCAATCCTGAGCATAACCGAGCCCGGCCGACGGCAATAGGAGCCCTCGGAGACCGGAGCCGGTTGTGCCGTGCTGGATTGTTCCTGTTTCAAGCCTTGGTGATCATCCGCTCACTCTTCCTGGCCGATGATATCCCGGCAACTTTTCGAATCGCGGCGACCAAGCCAGTTGAACGAGTAACAAGAGTTTTTCTGGAAACTCAGGCGGCTTACGTGACTGACATAGCATCTAGGAAAAGATTGCGTTTTGGGAGATTCGGACTACTGGGAAATTTGGAGAAAGTTCCTGAAGCCTTTGGCTTTGGCGTGTCGAAGTCTATCTGTGAGTTGGCGGTTCCGAGCCTGAGGCGGAGTCTCATGGTCCGTGAATCGATGAGCGCCGAAGTTCGTCGGGAGTGAACTCGTGGAGCGTCCGATGTTGAGAAAACTACCGTTGGTTGCCCTGATGGCCCTGGGAATGGGGCTGGGGGTTGCCGCGCGCCCGGCCCAGGCAGCGAGTTATGCTGGTGGTGCCTCGTTGCGTATCTGCCCAGTGCCCCAGGAGTGTTGCGGGCACGTCCAGTATCAACTCCAGCGTCAAACGGTTCTCCGGAACGTGCAGGAAACCGTTTACGAGACGCAGCAGGTTCCGTGCGTGAGGACCGTCTGCGAAACGGTCTTGCAGCCCCAAACCATCACGACGACCCGCAATGTGGTCCAGCAGCATGTTCGCGATGAGGTCTACACGGTCAATCGGCCAATGTACCGCACGGTGAGCCGCGAGGTTCAATACACGGTGCAGCGGCCGGTGACACGGACGGTCTGGAAAGACGTTGCCTATACCGTGTACCGCCCGGTGCGCGAGACCCATTACGAGACGAAGTTCTACACTGTCGATCGCGCGGTGCGGGAGACGACGTTCAAGACGTGCGTCTACAACGTCAGCCGGCCGATCCGGGAAACCTCGTTCAAGGACGTGACCTACACGGTCTGTCGTCCGGTGAGCGAGACCGTTTTCCGCACGGTCAACGAGACCGTCTGCCGTCCCATCCAGGAAACCTGCTACAAGACGGTTTGCTACACGGTCAGCCGGCCGGTCCAAAAGGTTTGTTATCGCAACATGCCCTACACCGTGCAGGTCCCTGTGCAGGCCACTGTGCTGCAGAGCCAGCCGACCACTGTGATGGTGCCGGTGCGCCAGACGGCCTACAAGCAAGTGCCTTACACGGTTTGCCGTCCTGTGAGCGAGACCGTGATGAAAGAGTGCCGCTACACGGTACGAGTGCCGGTCCAGCGTACCGAGATCAAGACCTGCTCATACACGGTCTGCCGCCCGGTGCGCGAGACGGTGCTCAAGGAGTGCCGCTACACCGTGTGCCGACCCGTCCAGACGACCACGATGAAGACAGTTTGCAGGACGGTGTGCCAGTCAGTTTCGGAAACTCAGTATCGAGACGTCTGCGAGACGGTCTGCGTGCCCCGGACCGTCACCCAACAGGTCACGCGCGAATGCGGCGAGTGGACCGTTCAGCAGAGCTATGTGCCCGGCAAGACGGTCTGCGTCAATGGCTGCCTGGTTCAGTGCCCGCCAACTTTATGCGAAAAGAAGGTATGGTGCCCCAGGACGGTCGTCGAGAACGTCAACTGCACGGTCTACGAATCTCAGACCATCCGCAAGCAGGTCCCGGTGACAGTCTGCAAACACGTGCCCACGACGATCACCGAGCAGGTGCCCGTCACAACCTGCACGATGGTGGCCGAGGAACAAGTCAAGCAAGTTCCCGTCACTATCTGCCGGACGGTTCAAGAAACGGTCACCAAGCAGGTGCCTTACACGGTCTGCGAGTACATCGCACAGGAACAGGTCAGGCAGGTTCCCGTGACCGTCTGCCGCATGGTCCAGGAAACGTGCGTGAAGACCGTCCCCTACACGGTCTGCACCACCGAGGCCCGCACGGTCAACCGGTGCGTGCCGGTGACGGTGACCAAGATGTGCAACAAGACCGAGTACCGCCAGGACCCCTACACCGTCACCACCTACGTGCCCGAGCAGCAGTACAAGCAGGTGCCGTACACGGTCACGCGGACGATCCGAGAAACTCGTTGCAAGCAGGTTCCCTGCACCGTCACTCGCATGGTCCCCCAGACGTGCGTTCGACGCGTGCCAGTGACCTTGTGCCGGATGGTGACAGAGCAGCAGGTCAAGCAGATACCTGTGACCACTTGCCGCAACGTCTCCGAGACCCGGTCGTGCCAGATTCCGGTGACCACCTGCCGGACGGTGGCCGAACCGTGCGTGAAGAAGGTCTGCCAGACCTATTGTGAGATGGTATGTGACCCCTGTGTGAAGACCGTCTACCAGACCGTCTGCGAGATGCAGACTGTCCAATGCGTTCGCAAGGTCCCCTACACCACTTGCCAGCAGGTCGTCGAGCCGAAGACGATAATGTGCCCGGTGACCGTGCAGAAGCAGGTAGCCGAGACCAAGACGATTTGCGTACCGAAGACGATCTGCAAGCAGGTGCCCGTCGAGGTCTGCGTCCAAGTGCCCGTAACGACCTACTGTGAGCCGGCGGCGGTGCTGCCATCGGCACAGAGCGTGGTCGCCTCGAGCCAGTCGCTACCGGTGAGCACCGTCCCTCCGTGCGACCCATGCGACACCCGCCACCCCCTCTTCGGGCGGCTTGGCTTCTTCAGCCACTAAATCGCCTGTTAGCGCCTTCACCCTCGTGATCCAGCACAGTCCTTCGACGCTCCACAACAGCAAGCGCCCGCGGGGATGAACCCTGCGGGCGCTGCTTTTTTCAGAACGAATTTCAAAATGCTCATGTTTCCGTGTACACCGTGAGGCGAACCGTTGAGATCATGGCCAAACGACTTTCTCTTGATGACAAGCTCGCCGCGGTCCGCTTGCTGCGCGATCGCGACCCGTCTGCGGAGCTCACTGCCGAGCTGAAGACGGCCATCGGTGACAAATCGAACCTGGTCGCGGCCGCCGCGGCCGCTATTGCCGGTGATCTGGGCCTGATCGAGCTTGCCTCGGCGATGGCATCCGCCTTCGATAAGTTTCTGATCGATCCTCTGAAGACCGACAAGCTCTGTCGGGCGAAGCTGGCGGTCATCCTGGCCCTCGAAAAGCTCGAGTATGGCGCACCGGAAGTCTTTCTGAAGGCCGCGCACCACGTGCAGCTTGAGCCGGTATGGGGAGGCAGCGAGGACACCGCCGCACCCCTGCGCACCGCGGCTCTGCTCGCGCTGGCGCGGATCGACGTGGACGGTCTGCTGACGCTGCTTGTCGATGCGCTCGCCGACCCGCAGAAAGACGTTCGGATCGCCGCGGCCCAGGCCCTGGGTTACCACGGATCCGAATCGGCCGGCTTGATCCTGCGGCTCAAGGCGCGCCTGGGCGACCGCGAGCCGGAAGTCGTTTCCGAGTGCCTTTGCGGCCTGCTTGCCTGCGGTCCGAAGGAGAACTTGCCGCTGGTCGCGGGATATCTCGAGCTAAACGACGTCGCCGTTCAGGAGGCAGCCATACTCGCCCTGGGGCGGTCACGCCTGCCCGAAGCGTTCGGTGTGCTGAGTTCGTTCTGGAATCGACAGCCCCCCGCCGCGCTACGGGAGACTGTTCTCCTTGCGATGGTCATGCTACGCCTTCCCACGGCGACCGATTTCCTGATCGATCTGGTGGCCTCCGGACCCGAGTCCGCCGCGCTCGGCGCCCTATCCGCGCTCGAGATCCACGCGCACGCCACACAGCTCCGTCAGCGCACATCACGGAGGTGATTCAGCAAAGAAACACGCCCTCCCTGCGGGCAAGATTCGAGAAAGACTTCCACACAGGTTGACGTGGACCAAGCCGCAGACGGCAAGTTCCTGACAGTGGTGCTCCCTTCCGGGCGGCTCAGATGGAGGCAGGCAGCACCTCGTCGATCAGCCGCTCCAGGCCTGGCCGGAGGTGGGCGAACGCACGCGAGCGGTGGCTGAGCTGGTGCTTGACCAGCGGGCTCAGCTCACCGAATGTCTTGTTATACTCGAGAATCAGGAAGAGCGGGTCATATCCGAAGCCCGCCGTTCCGCGCGGTTCTCGGATGATCCGCCCGCGGCAGGCGCCTTCGGCTTCGAGGCGGATCTGGCCTGAAGGATCGGCCAGTGCCAGTGCGCAAACGAACGCGGCACCACGGTGCTCGTCGGGCACCGCGGAGATCGCCTCCAGGAGCTTGCGGTTGTTCGCCGCGTCATCGCACGGCTCGCCGGCAAAGCGAGCCGAGAGCACGCCGGGCGCCCTGCAGGGCGTCGACGGTGAGACCCGAGTCGTCAGCGAGCACCCAGCGGTCCAGTGCACGGGCGAGCTCGGAGGCCTTCTTGCGGGCGTTGCCCGCGAAGGTCGCGGCGCTTTCGTCCACCTCGGGGGCACTTGGGTACTCATTGACAGAGCCGATCTGCAGCCGATCGAGCCGGCGGCTCGCCTCCCAGGTCGGCTTGATCAGCTCGGCCATTTCACGGCATTTCTTCTGGTTCCGCGTGCCCAGGACGAGAATCAATGAATCTGTTGCCATATCAGAGGAACTTGGCCTTGATATCCTTGAGGTCGGTCAGCATTCCCGCCGGGACGATCATCGTGTCCATGCCGCCAGTCGACCGCTTGCGGTCGAGCATCGGAACTGCCAGCTTGAGCAGCGCCTCGCGCACTGCCACGGCGGCGGGATCTAGCGACGCGTTGAACGAGCCGATGTAGACACGGCTGGCGGTGCGGTCGTGATAGACATAGATCGGCTGACCCAGCTTCTGGATGTCGGGATCCTTGGCGAGCTTGTCAGCCAAGTGCTCCGCATCCGCGGCGGCCGTCGCCAGAGGGCTTCTCATTGGGTTGAAAATGCCCTGAAAACGCTCGTCCTTGTCATTGAAGGTGGACCGCCCCGAGAACTCGGCGACCTGCAGGCTGAAGCGACCCGGGCAATTGGCGATGCTGCGGGAGGTCTGATTCATCTGGACGACCAGCCGGTCGCTCTTGCGCGGATAGAGATACTGAGCGGGAACGTAGGGATTGGTGGTGCGCATCGCCTTCTCCAGCCCCACCCGCCACTTGAACAACGAGGGCATGGCATTGAGGCAATCCGGCTTGATCTTTTTCACCTGGTGCAGGAGCAACGCGGAGTCTTTCTCGGTTTTCTCGTTGCCCACGAGCACCGCGGCCTCATCATAGGTGCGGTACTTCTCGGGAATGCCGATATTGGGTCGATCGACGGCGGGCTCGGCCGTGGGCGGAACGCCCCGGATATTGCTTTTGCCCGGGAAGTCCTTGGACCGCAGGATGTAAGCAGGCAGGCCGTACTTGCTGCGCAGCTCCTTGGCCAGTGCAAGGGCCATCCTCTCGCAGTCGGGGCCCCGAAACGTCTTGGCCAGGACCATGAACGGGCCCGCTTGCTTGGTAAGCAGCCAGGGCTCGATCGGGTCGTTGGGCAACTCCATAGTAGGGGCCTTCAGCTCGTCGGCCGGCGTCGGCTCCGGCAATGTCGACGCATTGGGGAAAACTCTGCTGGCACCCGTCCCCGAAACCTGAGTCGCATCGGCGGGGACCGGTGTGAAGAATGGTGACTTCGGCTCGGGGCCGGTGGGAGCGGGTGCTCCGGTCTGGGCCCTGGCGGTGTAGACCGCCAGTGTGCCGAGAAGCGCCAGTGCGGTGATCGGCGTTTTCATGGACGACCCCCTTCCTTGTCGGATCATCGGTGATCGGGACGGATCGATCGGCAAAGAACCCCCGCGTCCCGCTCGGGGTTCTCGTTCCAGTCTCCAGCGCCGGTCAGACGACAGCCCGGCAAGTTACCTGCGGAACTTTAGCAAAACTTGCTGAACCTGCCCATAGCGTTCAAGGCTCTTTCGTAACCACCGATAGCAACCACCCTTGCGGATAACTGCCGGAGAGGTTCGGTTCACTGACCCCAGATCCATTCGGCGTCCATCGCCGCACGCTGAAGACTGCCGAGCCGGTCGATTCCCACTTCGGTCAGGTCCAGTAGGCGCGTGGAGCTGGGAGCGGGAGAAGACTCCTGCCTTCGCCGGTTCCTTGCACCTCGACCAGCCCTCCGTGGCCCAGCCGGACGACGTTGAGGTCGACTTCGGCCCGTGAGTCTTCGTGATAGTTGAGGTCCAGAAGCGGCTCACCACCAACAATTCCCGCGCTCACCGCGGCCACGCTGTCCCGGAGGATCGACCGGGTCAGATCGCCGAACTGGTGGCCGACCGCATCGGCGACGGCAATGAACGCGGCTGTGATGGCGGCGGTGCGCGTGCCTCCATCGGCGTTGATCACGTCGGCGTCAACATGAATCGTCCAGGGCCCCAGAGCCCGGGTATCGACCACGGCGCGCAGGCTGCGGCCGATCAGGCGCTGGATCTCGGTGGCCCGGCCGTCGGTTCCGCGCCGCTTGCGTCCCGGCGTACTGCCCGGCAGCATGGCGTACTCGGCCGTCAGCCAGCCGACCCCCTTGCCCTCCAGGAACGGTGGCACTGATTCGGAGAGCTGCGCAGTGACCAGCACCGCCGTGGCCCCGCGCGAAAAAGCACGCTGCCCGGACTATTGGCAATGAACCCACGCTCGATCGACACGGGGCGAAGCTCGCCGCTGGCGCGGCCGTCAATGCGTATCATGTGAAGTCTTTCTCGATGACTTGTTCGATCCTGGCTTCCCGCGCCAGTCAGCCAGAGCAAGAAGTGCCATCTGGAAGTGCATGCGGTTGCCGGCCTGGGGAATAACCCGGCTGTGGGGGCCGTCGAGCACACCCGATGTCACTTCTTCGCCTCGGTGTGCCGGCAGGCAGTGGAGAAATATCGCATCCGGGCGGGCGCGCGCCAGCAGGCTTCGTTGACCTGGTAGGGCTTGAATACCTCGCGACGCTGATCGGCCTCTTGCTCCTGGCCCATGCTCGCCCAGACGTCTGTGTAGACGACGTCGGCACCCTTAATGGCCTTACGCGGGTCAGGCTCTGACCACCAGCGGCACGCGGGGAAACCGCGCCGCGTACTTCGTCTGGAATCGGTTCGGGAAACTCGTAGCCGGGCGGAGCCGGTCAGGACGAATTCCAGTCCCAGCAGCGCGGAGGCCAGCGCAAGCGACCGGGCGACGTTGTTGCCGTCGCCCACGAAGACTAGCTTCTTGCCCGGCCAAAGGTCCCCGCTGCTCCAGGATGGTCACCATGTCGGCCATCGCCTGACAAGGGTGCGAGCTGTCCGACAGGGCATTGATCACCGGGACCGCCGCATGGCGGGCCAGCTCCTCGACGATCGACTGGGAAAACGTGCGGACGGCCAGGACATCGACATACTGGCTGATCACCCGGGCGAAATCCGAGACGCTTTCGCGGACCCCCAGTCCCACGTCCTTCCCCCGGAGGAAGACGGAATTTCCCCCCAGCCGGGCCATTGCCGCTCGAAACTGACCCGCGTGCGCAACGATGGTTTCTCAAAGATCAGGCCGAGCGTCCGACCGAGCAGCAGCGAAGTGCGATGACCATTGAGCTCGCCGCGCTTCAGCCGCAGCGTGCGATCCAGCAACTCGGCGGCCTCGGCCGCCGCCAGGTCGAACAGCGAGACGAAATGGCGGGTGGCCGAACCGATCCCGGAGCCGTTCCCAGCTTGGCTGACAATCACCGCGGCCGCCGGACTACCCGGCTTCTTGTTCGATCCCGCCATCGGATCCACCTCGAGCCTCTTCGAGGGACTGTCCGTTACGAGCTTCAAACCACCACCTCCCGCAGCACTTCGGCCAGGATCCCGCAACCTTGGTCGATCTAGCTCGTCGCTGATCGTCAGCGCCGGCAACAGCCGCACGACGTGGCCGTGCGTGGCATTGATCAGCAGCCGCCGCTTCAGGCATTCGGAAACCACGTCGGCGGCGTCGAAAGTCAGTTCCAGCCCGATCATCACGCCACTGATGCGGACCTCGCGAATCAGGCTCGGGAAGCTCACGCCTGAGTGCCTCGAACTGGCTTCGGAACCGTTCGCCGATCGCCAGCCCGCGCTCAGCAGCCCGTCCTCTTCGATCGTCTCGATGGTGGCCAGCGCCCGCCCGGCAGGCGATTGGGTTGCCACCGAAAGTGGACGCGTGCATCCCGGGCTTGAGCACCGCGGCGACTTGCCGGCCGCGCCATCATTACCCCGGCGGCGATTCCACCGGCCAGAGCCTTGGCGCAGGTAAGGATGTCGGGCTCGGCGGCATCACCGATTGCTGATAGGCGAACCACTGGCCGGTTCGCCCCATGCCCGGTCTGAACCTCGTCCAGGATCAACAGCACCCCGCGTTCGTCGCAGAGCTTCCGCAAACCGGGAAGGTACTCGGGACCCGGGATGTTAACTCCACCTTCGCCCTGGATCGGCTCGACCAGCACCGCGGCGGTCTGGTGGTCGAGGGCCCTGGCGACGGCAGCGAGATCGTTGTACGGCACGTACTCGAACCCGGGAACCATCGGCTCGAAACCCACATGGTACTTGGGCTGGGCCGTCGCCGTCAGTGCGGCATAAGTCCGGCCGTGGAAGCCCCCTTCCATTGTGACGATCTTGAACCGGCCCTGCGCATGGCCATATGCCCGGGCCAGCTTGATCGCCGCCTCGTTGGCCTCGGCGCCGCTGTTGCAGAAGAAGCATTGGCCGCGACGTCATCTTTACCCAGCGACCGCTCCGAGAGCGCCTGGGCAAACACGCCCTGGGGTTCCATGTACCAGGTATTGGGCACGTGGATGAGCTCCCGACCTGGCGCTGAACCGCCTCGACGACCCGTGGCGGGCAATGGCCCAGCAGGTTGCAGCCCCAGCCCGGGGAAGAAATCGAGGTAGCGATGCCCTTCCGCATCCCAGATCCACGAGCCCTCGCCCCTGACCAGACAGACCGGAAAGCGCCGGTAATTGGGAATCACATACCGCTCGAACTGGGCGATCGTGGCCTGAGAACTCTGGTGGACAAGTCGGGCATGGGCCAAGGCAGGAACTCCAGGTCAAGAGGTGGATCAGAACGTTTCGACAATGAGAATGGCCCGGCCGACGGGCGTCGCCGTGATCAGCGGACCAAAACGGGGCGGCGGCCCGGATTGACGTCGAGTCGCGGTTTTCATCGCGGACGATCTCGGTGCCGACCCCGCTCTCGGTGAAGATCTCCAGCAAGCAACGAGTGCCGCAGCCGGCCGTCGATGATGTGGGTCTTGAGGACCCCGGCTTCGAGGCGAGTTCAGACAGGCCTCCACCTTGGGAATCATCCCTTTGTCGATCACGCCCCGGGCGATCAGTCCGCGGCACTCTTCAGGAGTCAGACCCGAGATCAGGCTGCCGGGTTCATTGCAATCCCTGAGGATTCCCGGCGTGTCGGTCAGGAACACGAGCTTCTCGGCCCGGATCGCCTGGGCAACGGCCGCCGCGGCGGTGTCGGCATTGACGTTGAGCAGCTTGCCCTCCTCTTCCTCGTCCTCCGCCAGGGAGGGAAGCACAGGCACCACGCCCGCCAGGCACAAATTTTCGATCGGCGTGGTGTCCACCTCTGTCACCTCACCCACCCGGCCCAGGTCAATCAATCTGCCGTCCCCGTCCGGGAGCATGAGCTTGCGGCCATAAAGGCACTGATGGGTTTTGTGATGCAGCCCCGAAGCCCTGCCGCCGAACTTGTTGATGTGCCGCTCAATGTCGGCGTTGATCTCCTCGGCCAGCACCCTGGCGACGATCTCTAGCGTGGCGTCGTCGGTATATCGCCGGCCCTTGACCCAGTGGGGGGTCAGTCCGGCCTTTTCCATCGCCACGGTGATCGCCTTACCCCCGCCGTGAACGACAACAGGCCGCATCCCAACGGTCTGCATGAAGACGATATCCACCAGCAGGCGCGGAGAGCGATCCGGGGTCCTCCATGACCGACCCGCCCAGCTTGATCACCGTGAACCGGCCATGAAACTTGCGAATGTAGCCCAGAGCCCCGATCAACACCTCCGCCTTGCGTATCGCCTCCTCATGCACGGCTCGTCTCCTCGCCCCCAGGGCACATTCGTCCGCAGTGAAGCAAACTACCATCTTTCTCAAGACTGGTCAGAATGTAAAGTAGGAATCGAGCCTCGCGGCGCGCCTAGGTGAAACCGCCGATGCCTTTGTGTAGGTCAGGCTTTCTGGCCTGACCGTCGTCAGCTTCAGGTCAGGCTGGAAAGACTGACCTACGCCGCATATCGACTTGCGCAGGTCCACTCAGCACGCCAATCGACGCGGGTGCGAACTCAGAAATGAAAGATCGCGAAGACGCAGTCAAGTGAAATGACGTGAATACAGACGAAGTGAGAACGTCCGCGGCAACAGCGCTGCGGCTGCAGACGCGGACGTGCATGGTCATTGCCGCGGGCTCATTACCGGGGCGGGGTGGGGGTAGTCGTGCCGGCGGCCGGAGGATTATTCCCAGTTTGCTTGACGGTGGTCTTGTTGGTCTCTGTGGTGGTGCCCCCGGGGCCCTTGACCTCCTTCTTGTCCGTGACCGACGACGTCTCGCCGCAGCCAGCAAGCCCCAATGTCAAAGTCAAAAGTCCTGTGCCAGTCAGAACGGTGATGAGCTTCTTCATGATATTCCTTTGTCGAGCAGGGTTGAGCGACCCGCGTCCTCACCCGAGGTTCGCGCCCGGTCGCCCTTGGTGAGGGAGAAAAACGCAAGATTCATGCCGTTGATCCGCCACTTCTTCGAGATTCTCAGGCACACTGCAAACTAACGAATTAAAACCCGCGTTTGGAAGAGCCCGGCAATGCGACAAACTTGCCTTACGCACTCGTGGGCACGGGAATGCTCGTAATGAGCGGGGCGGAGCGACGACCTCGAGAAATCAAGGCACAGGGCCTCCGCGACGGATCCCGGCGGGACGACGTTCCGGGATCATGGATTCAAGCTGACCCCGCGGCCGCGGGGGTGGACGGCAGCGCAGGCAGCGACGGTACGACCCGGACCCGGAGATCATCGATCGCGTCACGCGCGATCTCGGAAACCTGCCCCATGGACATGTCGGTTGCTTCGGTTCCCAGTCGCAATGCCAGGTAATCCTCGCCCACGCCCAGCAGGGCATCGGAGACGCCAAGTCCCTTGTGCAGTGCGATGCGAGTCATCGGGGCCACGCAAGAGACCCCGGCGGCGACCACGGCGCCGATCAACGGTCCCGTGGGATCTTCAATCCCGTCACGCCTGAGGCTCTCCCGAGCCACCCAAGCACCAGAGAGCGCATGAGGGATCAGCAGGGCCGGACGGAAGCGTGGTGGAAAAATACCGAGCTTGTCCAGGAACATCTCACCCAGGGCCGCCAGTGCCCATGAGCCCGTGTTGGGACTGCGCCGAGACGCGGCCAGAAACGCCGGGCCCAGCGCGACCTTGAATCCGCTCAGCGCCGCCAAAGCCATCGCCCGTTCAAACGGCGATTTTCTATCCGGCATGATTGATTCTCCTTGTTGCCGTTCTCACGTTGAAAAGCGTGGTCACGTTACTGAGCAATTCCAGAAGCAATATTCGTGCCAGGAAATGCCGCAGAATCGTTGCCGCCTCATACCTTCAACAATTGGCGCAAGACGTACGGCAGGATTCCGCCGTTCTCGTAATAGAGAATTTCCTGGGGCGTGTCGATCCGGATGATGACCGAGAACTCTCTGGCAGGGCCGGCCGCGTTTTGGACAATCACGTTGACCCGGCGGCGGGCGCAGGCGCTGGCTGAGGCCCTCGGCCGGGCTCTCGACGGTGTACAGCTCTTCGCCGGTGAGGCCCAGGCTCTCGACATTCTGGCCGGGCTCGAATTGCAATGGGAGGATGCCCATGCCGACGAGGTTGGAACGGTGGATCCGCTCGTAGCTCTCGGCGATCACGGCCCGGATGCCGAGCAGCTTCGGTCCCTTGGCCGCCCAGTCGCGCGATGAGCCGGAGCCATATTCCTTGCCGGCCAGGACAACCAAGGGAATTCCATCCTCATGGTATTTCTCGGCGGCATCGAAGATGCTCATCACCTCGCCGTCAGGAAGGTGGCGCGTCCATCCTCCCTCGGTTCCCGGGGCGAGTCGGTTCCGCAGGCGGACGTTGGCGAAGGTGCCGCGCACCATGACCTCATGATTTCCCCGCCGCGCCCCGTAAGAATTGAACTCCGAGGCCGGCACGCCGCGAGCAATCAAGTAGCGGCCCGCGGGGCTATCCGGCTTGATCGAGCCGGCCGGTGAAATATGGTCGGTGGTGATGCTGTCTCCCAGCACGGCCAGGGCTCGAGCTCCGGCCAACGGCGGCAGCGGCGCCGGCCTCGCCGGCATGCCCACGAAATAGGGAGGGTTCTTAACGTAGGTCGAGGCCTCGTCCCATTGATACAGATCGCCCTGGGGAACGGGCAGACTGTTCCAGTGCTCGTCGCCCCTGAAGACTTCGCCATATTCCTTCTGGAACATCTCCCTATGAACGGACTTGAGAATTGCTTCCTGGATCTCTTGCTGGCTTGGCCAGATGTCCTTGAGATAAACCGGCTGGCCGCCGCGGTCGGTGCCCAGCGGTTCGGTAGCGAGGTCGATATCCATCGTGCCTGCCAGGGCATAGGCGACGACCAGGGGCGGAGAGGCCAGGTAATTGGCCCGGACGTCGGGGTTGATTCGCCCCTCGAAGTTGCGGTTGCCGCTGAGCACGGCAACGGCCACCAGGTCGTTCTCATGGATGGCCTGGGAGATCGATGCCGCAAGTGGCCCCGAGTTGCCAATGCAGGTGGTGCAGCCGTAGCCCACCAGGTTGAACCGCAGTGCGTCGAGGTAGGCGTCCAATCCGGCCTGCCGCAGGTAGTCGGTCACCACCTTCGACCCCGGCGCCAAACTCGCCTTCACCCAGGGACGGGTCGACAGCCCGCGCTCGACGGCCTTCTTGGCCAGGAGCCCGGCGCCAAGCATGACCGAGGGGTTGGACGTGTTGGTGCAGCTCGTGATCGCCGCGATCACGACCGAGCCGTGAGTGAGGCGGTCGGCCGAATGCCCGTTGCCCGAGACGCGTGCCGCGGAAACGCTCGCTCTCGCGGGGCTCTTGGCCATTTCCGGGCGCGAAGCGAGCATCTCGTCGAGGGCCTGGTGGAAGGAACTCTTGGCATTGCCCAGTGTGACCCGGTCCTGGGGCCGACGGGGGCCGGCCAGGCTCGGCTGCACCGTCGACAGATCGAGCTCCAGAGTATCGGTATAGGAAGCCCTGGGGGTCCCGGGTAGATGGAACATGCCCTGAGCCTTGTAGTATGCCTCAACCAGGCGGATCGTCGCTCTGGGCCGTCCCGAGAGCTCGAGGTAGCGTAGGGTCTCGGCATCGATCGGGAAGATTCCGCAGGTTGCTCCGTACTCCGGTGCCATGTTGGCGATCGTGGCCCGATCGGCCAGGGGAAGTGCGGCCAGGCCGGACCCATAGTATTCGACGAACTTGCCCACCACTCCCTTCTTGCGCAGCATTTGGGTCACAACCAGCACCAGGTCGGTGGCGGTAGCGCCCTCGGGCAGCGAACCGGTGAGCTTGAAGCCGACAACCTGAGGTACCAGCATCGACACCGGTTGACCGAGCATCGCCGCCTCGGCCTCGATGCCGCCGACCCCCCACCCCAGAACACCCAGTCCGTTGATCATTGTGGTATGGGAATCAGTACCCAGCAGCGTATCGGGATATGCCAAGGTCTCCTTTCCTGACGCACTTGCTGCGGTAAAGACGACACGAGCCAGGTACTCGAGGTTAACCTGGTGGACGATTCCAGTATCGGGAGGAACGACCTTGAAATTCTCGAACGCATTTTGCCCCCAGCGGAGGAACGCGTACCGCTCTCGGTTGCGGCGAAACTCGAAATCGGCGTTAACCGCGAATGCCGACGAACTACCCGCTTCGTCCACTTGTACCGAATGATCAACCACCAGCTCGACTGGTTGCATGGGATTGATCTTTCTGGGATCCCCCCCCATCTGCCGCATTGCATCCCGCATCGCGGCCAAGTCGACCACGGCGGGCACGCCCGTGAAGTCTTGGAGCAAGACGCGGCTGGGGCGGAAGGCGATCTCATGATCGGGCTCTGCCTGCGGGTTCCACGTCGCCAGCCCGCGAATGTCGTCGGCCGTTACCGTCGATCCATCTTCATATCGCAACAGGTTTTCGAGCAGCAGCTTGAGGCAGAACGGCAATCCGGCCACGTCAAGGCCCCGCGCGCGAAGTGCCTCTAGACGGTAATAATGGTACGTCTGCCCATCGACTGTGAGGGGCGTAAGCGTCTCGAACGACTGGGTCATGACTCGTCCCTTCGAGCAGGCGAACGGGGTATCTGGCCGATCCAGGCCGGGTCAACCCCAGGTCTCTGCGAACATGAGGGATTACCCGCCGGTGCCTCTTGCGGGAACCGCCGGCTTCGCCTCACTCGGGATCATCCCACAAATTGTATGTCAATCGGCCCTGGGACTAAACCCGCATCCGCCGCTTGACCCAGAAGCCGACGAACCGCTTCCCGCCCGCGTGGACCGTAGTCAAGGGTCCAGTCGTTGACGTACAGGCCGACGAAGCGATCAGCGAGCTTCCGGTCAAGATCGCGTGCATACGCAAGCGCATAGTCCAGCGCCTCTTCGCGGTGCTCGAGCGCGTACCGGATGCTCTGCTTCAAGAGCCCCGCGATCTTCAGGACCAACGCCGGGCCCAGGTCCTTGCGGACCACGTTACCCCCCAGTGGCAGCGGTAGCGACGTTTGCTCATGCCACCACTGTCCCAGATCGAGCACCTTGTGTAGGCCCACATCGCCGTAGGTAAGCTGCCCCTCGTGGATCAAAAGACCAGCCGACACGTCCCCGGCCGCGACCGCGGGGAGTATCTGATCGAACGGCAGCAGCTTGACAGGCACGTCTCTACCCATGCAAAGCTGGAGCGTCAGATAGGCAGAGGTGAGCTTACCCGGTATCGCGATCGTTTCCCCTCTCAAATCGTCCAACGTCACAGGCGCTCGAGTCACGAGCGTTGGGCCGTAGCGGTCGCCCATGCTCGCTCCCGATGCCAGAAGCGCGTACCGGTCGGCCAGGTAGGCAAAGGCATGGATACTGATGGCCGAGACCTCAAGCTCGCCCCGCGTCGCGCGACCGTTGAGAGTTTCGATGTCCTCGAGCTGATGTACAAACCGCAGCCCGCCCGTATCCAGTCGGTCGTGCGTCAGTGCGTAGAACATGAACGCGTCATCCGAATCGGGGCTGTGCCCAACCCTGATCGTCGTCAGCTCCGTAGTTGTCATTTGGGGCCCTCTCCAGCAGTGAGTCCACTCCAGGTTGCCAGGACGATATTGTACTCACGCCGGCACCGTGGCTTGGATTCGACGAGTTTTTCATCTCTGGCTTGCACCACGACCAACTTCGCGTACGCTAGCGGGGAATGTTGACAGGGGGTCAGGTAGACAAGCTTCCAATCGCCTTTTCCAAAATACCCAGCAATTCCTCGTCTGACAGCTTCACCGGATTGCCTTGCATGCTGCTGGCCCGTTGCGCCCTGGGAACGATGCGGTGGCATTCAGCCAGGCTCAATCCGGCTGCTCGCAACGGCGGAATCTTCAGCTCAGAGCACAGCGATTGCACCCACTCCACACCATCGGCAGCCTTGGCGGTCGGGTTGCCGGTGAGGATTCGAGCAACCTCGGCGAAGCGGAGCAGCGTGGCGGCACCAGCACGGCCATCTTGCGTCGCTCGGATATTGGCCTCCATCACGAAGGGAAGCAGACGGGCACAGATGGCGCCATGAGGATGGCCCGTGGTCCCGCCCAGGATGCCGGCCATGCCGTGCACGGCGCCGAGCTTGGCGTTGGCCAAGGCGATGCCGCTGAAGAGGGCCGCGGCGCACATATCCTGACGAGCCGCAAGGTCCGAACCGTCGTGGAAGGAGCTGGCCAGTGATCGAGCCGCTAGTGCTAGGCCCTCGCGGCAAACGCCGTCGGTCAGCGGGTTGGCGGCGTTGCTGACGAAGGGCTCGATCAATTGCGTGAGCGCGTCCATTCCGGTCCGGGCCGTGACCTCCGGCGACAAGGACCGGCAAAGCGCCGGGTCGATGACGGCCACGCGGGGCAGAAGATGATGGCTCCGCAAGCTCACTTTGACCTGCTGCTCGGGTACTTCAAGCACGGCGTTCCGCGTGACCTCGGTTCCCGTTCCGGCCGTGGTGGGTACTGCGATCCAGGGTGCACAGGGACGGTCGAGGGGCTTTCCTCCTCCTACCAACTCGAGATAGTCGAGGACAGGACCCGGGTGTGCCAGCATCGCCGCGACAGCCTTGCCGGCGTCGATCACGCTGCCGCCGCCAACGGCGATGACCAGGTTACAGTTCTCCCCTCGGGCCATCGCCGCGGCCGCATCGACCTGGTGGGTGGTAGGCTCTGCGGCAACGCTGAAGAACAGGGAGCGAACACCGGCGCCCGCAAGACTCGAACTCAGTGCCTCACCATTGCGGCGGCTGCCTCCCAGGACCAGGAGGGCCTTGTCTCCCAGTCGTTGTGCCAGGCTGGGAAGCTGCCCTGAACTGCCGGAGCCAAAAACAATACGTCCGGCGGTGGCGAACTCGAAATTCATGGCGGGCCGTCTTGCGGGTAAATCCTCGTAAACTTCACGCTGCTGCGCGGGGCCGCCATCATAGCGGCGACGGTCTCTGCCCATTTCAGATAGTGGGATGTCTGCTTGTGAGCGGCGGCAGCCTCGGCGGTGCGGTAGATTTCCACCAGCAGGAAGCGTGTCGGATCGTCATTCTGTTGCAAGACGTCGAAGCGGGCGATGCCGGGCTCCAGCAGGCTGTGCCGTGAATTCTCCACGCACGCCGACTTGAAAGCATCGACATCCCCGGCCTTGACGTGGATTTCAACGTGGACGATGAGCATGACGACCCCCAAGCTCGATACAGTTAGCCAGCGTCTATTAGAATAGCAAACTTCATCGAGGCCGCACGCGCCTGAGCCTGAACCGAAAGCGAATCTTCGCACAGGGAGTCATTGCGAGCTGGCAAGCCGCGGCGAAGAATTGCCAAAAAACACGATCGTCCCGGGCGCTTGTGGCAAGCTGCCAGGGACGGTCGAGAAAACCGGGGCAATTTACGAGGCAAAGTCGCGCAAGTTCAACGGCTGCTGGGTGTCGGCGGTGCGGCGATCCGGTCCAACACGTTACCAGGAGTGGCCCTGCTACCCTCGGAGTCGGGAGTCACGCCCAACATTTCAAGAGCATCGAAGGGGTCAAGGGTTGTGTCGGCCTTGGCCGCGGCGAGCAAGTCCTTGAAGGGACAGTCGTCGGGCAATTTCTGGCCTTGTTGCTGCAGGACTCGTTCGTAGCGTTTGACCACCAGGCCGGTATCTTTCTTGGTGAGGTCGTCGTCCCGGAACACCTGGAAGTCTTTCAGGTTGTCTTTCCAGATTACCAGCCCTTCCTTGAACTTGGCGGCCGCCTGGCCAAAGTCGGCTGTCTTGTAAGCCTTGGTTCCCTCGTAGAAGAGCTGTCGAGCAAGGGTCCCCTTCCTCGTCATCTCAGCCTGGCATCGCTCTTTCCAGTATCGGTAATTCATCTGGTCGGCCCAGCGGTCGGCCCAGTACGACTCGTTTTCAGTCATCAGCTTGGTTTTGAACTTTTCCGGATTCGTGCGGTCGTCAATCTGGATCAGATCTCTGACCAACTTCCCATTGCGCTCGATCAGGTTGGGCGATTCGAACTTGAACTGGCCGAACTTGACCCATTCCCGGAGGGCGCGGGCCCACTCGTTCATGGCCACTTCGCCAAAGGTGGCTTCGATGCCCTGGATGCTCATTTTCTCAAGTGCTGCCGCATAGTGAGTCTGCGCGTGGGCCGGCATCGAGCGAAAGGTAATGTCGTCGGCACGCTTGCGCTGCGGAGTCGGGTCGACGTACTTGATCTGCTGAATGTCTTCGGTCGTGCCCTCGTTGAGGCGGCTGGCACCCGAATCGGCCAGCGCGATCGCCCTGCTGAACCAGCCGTAACCAAGCTGGAAGTTATCGTGCTTGACGACGGTTAACTCGGTTTCGGGGTCGCGGTATCGCTTGAAGTCTTCATCCTCATCGTCGCGGAAAAGTCGGCGTAGAATGATCGATTCGTCAGAGAACCCCAGCTTATGGTAATAGAACCATGCCGTGTCCCAGATCAGGTCCGGGGAGCGGCGGTTGTGATCAACGCCGTGCTGTACGAACTTGATTCCTTGTTTGATCCAGTCGTACTTGTCCTCCGGGGCGTCCCACTCGACTGCTACGTTGTAGGCAAGGTTCCAGCCCTGAAAGGTCCAGATTGAAAGAAAGTGAGGTTGCAGCTTGGTAATCAGATCAACGTTGGACTTGAGGCGATCCCAGTCATGGTCGCGCTTATTCTCCTCGGCGCAGAGCCACAAGTAATTGGCGACGATACCGCGGAAGCCGCCCAGGAGGAACAGCTTCATCATGAAGCTGCCGGTGTCGATCTGGCCGATCGCGGCTTCGCCCAGGTCGCGCCGCTTTTTCTCCTCGGCGAGCCAGGCTCCATAGGGGAACATGGCGCCGAAGAGAAAGACGATGATCAAGCCGTAAATGATCTTCTTGTGCTGATTGCTTCTCATGCGGCAACCTCACGGTTCTTGAGTATGAAGTACCCGACGATCGAGAACGGCAAGGCATAAGCCAGGGCCAGGAGAGTATTGCCGACCATGCTGTTCCAGCTAACCGAGAAGCCGTCGGCCACCGTGTTGCTGACGTCAAGGGCCTGGAAATTGGGCACGATGTAGACCAGCATGGACATCATCGGCATGAGCAGGGAGTCGAGAGTCTTGGCGATGACGGCGCCGGCGGTCGGCGCCAGGTCGGACATCTGGTTGTCATGCGTCAAGAGACGGATCAAGGATTCGAATGGACCACCGCCCAGAACGGCCTGGCGGGTGAAATCAACGAGGAAGCTGTAGGCTAGCTGGCCGGCGACGAAAAAGGCGATTGTGGTCAGGAGGGCGACCGGCCAGCTCAGGAACGTGCCGGCGAACACGCCGATGGCGGTCAGCACGAGGGCCTGCAGCCAGATGCCCAAAAGCCCCTTCATGTAATTGGCGCCGAAGTTGCCAGCGCTGGAAAGCAGGTAGAGATCGCTCTCAGACATGCCCAGGTACTGGGTTGCGCTGATGCAGCGGACCTCGATCTTGAGGTCGCCCAGCGAACCCGCCAGGATCCTGGGCTCGAGATACTGCCGGTTGACGTAATATTCCTTGATTGGAAAAATGGCCACGTTATCCGCGCCCGTATGGGGATTGGTCACTTGCATCTCGGCGAGTACCGGGTCGCCGACCTTCCCCTTAGTGGTCCTGTAGACGTTGAACGACATCTCCACGGTGATCGGCGCGGCATGCAGTGCGCGGGACTGGTCGCGGAGAGCTCTGGCCTGGTCGGCATTGCCGCCCGCCTCGGCCGTGGCGGCCTGCGCCTCCAGGTCCTCGGAGCGTTTGAGCAGGGCCTCGTACTCGGTGCCCACCCGCTCGGCCAATGCGCGGTTCCTGGCGACGCTGGCCTCGAGCTTGGCAATCTCACCGGCAGGGAGATTGGCCTGAGCCTTGGCCTTCTCATCAACGGCTAATTGAAATTGCAGCTCCATGGAGCGGTTGAGCAGGCCCTCGACGGTGTTGGCCGGAAGGAAGTCCTGAACCGGGATCTTGCGATTGAGCAACACCGGGCGGCTGGCCGGCGCGAACGGGTCGGGTACGATTCCATAGCTCCAGATGGCGGTCGCCGGGGTGGAGCCCTCGATGTGGCTGCGCGGCTCCTTCATGGACTGCTCCATGCCCACGTCGATCCCCATCGCGTGCGGCGTGCCGCGAGAATCGAGGAACGAAAGCGACCCCTTGACCGGAACCCGGGCCGCCATTCGTGAGCGCAGTTGCTCGGCCTGCTCGGTCAACTGCACGGCGTCTCGCGTCCTGTTCTCCTTCTTTGCCTTCACCGCCGCGGCCTCGGTGTTCTGGATGGTGGTGTACACGGTGCGCCAAAGATAGCCCAGGCTGATGCCGCCGAAGACCGCGATCAGCACCGTCACAAGCGCCATGTAGCCGATCATTCGGCCCCAGATCAGCTCTAGCCGCCTGACCGGTTTCGACACAACCGTATAGATCGTCTGCTGCTGGATGTCGTTGGGCAGACTGAGAGGGACAAGGATGGTCACCATCGCGGTCAAAAGCAGCGAGCACAGCAAGGTCAAGGTGGCGACGTAGAGACGGCCCATTTCGGCGGCTCGCGGGGGCTGGAGGAACCAGTGAGTGAACGCCAGCACCAGCGCGAAGACGATGATAACGACCCACGGGGCCCACATCTTGCGATTCGCCTCGCGGACGCTCAACTGGGCAATCGAGAACAGCCGGCGGCCGCGTACAGCGAAGAGCTCACTGCCAAATTGCACGAGTATCCGCGCCAGGATGACGTAGCCCATGTAAATCACACTGTAGCGCGCACCGTAAACAAGTCCGTCGCTCCAACTGCTTTTATGGGTTGGGGCGGCGGTGGGCAAGTACCCAGCCCCCTGCATCAGCACTCCGACGGCGAGCCCCAGGAGCAGGGCCAGGTGGATGCCGAAGAGCACCATGATGTCCGGATAGCGGCCAAAGCGGCGGACCGTTTTCCAGAGCCCAAGTTCCACCCAGAAGGCCAGCACGAGCAGGGCAAGATAAGTGATCAGCGCGGCCAGGGGGATAGAGCCCACCAGATAAACAGGCAACTGCTTGGCGGCTTCGAGTGTGCGCACCAGCACGGCGACCGGGATCATGAATGCGGCGGCCAGGGTCACCAGGTCGTACCATCGACCTCGGCCCAGGTAACCTTCCTTGATGGCCTTGACCAGCCAGTAGCCAACCCAGCAGACGAAGCTGAGCAAGCTGATCGCCTTGATCCAGGTAAGCCAGCCACCAAGTAGTCCACCGGTCTGCCAAGCCGGCTCGCCATACAGGAAGAGCCAGAGCAAAACATTCCGTACCCACCTGGGAATCTCGCGGGCCGCAGGGGTTTCCGCGCCGGTCTGAGCCCAGAGAAGCGGTAACGCAAGAAGCGACGACATGGATGAAAATGCTCCCCGAAAACCGACAGACTCTCGTGCACCAGGGAATGCCTCGTGGGTCATCAGCGGGCCAGACACCCGGCGACCCAGTTTGCTCGCACGCGCGATCACGGGCGGCAGTTGCGGCAACGCGGTTGTTTCAATGATTGGTCGTCAGGATTGAGACCGGGTTCCCGCGAGCTCGGGAGACATTGGGGGCGTGGGCGCGGAGCCGTCGGCGGCCACCTTGCGGCGCCCCGGGTGCAGCTCACTCTCGCGCACGATCCGCAAGAACAGCTCCTCGAGAGTGGTCGTAGGATGATCCACACTCACATCCTCGCCACCGTGCCGCTGGATCAGATCGCGAATCTCGTCGACAACGGCCGGCGACAGGTTTCGCGCCTTGATCTGGGTTACGTCTTGCACTGTCAGCAGGTCCGAGACCCTGCCCAGTTCCTTGAGCTCGCCGCGATGGAGGATGGCGATCCGGTCGCAGATGTCCTGCATGTCAGCTAGAAGGTGACCCGAGAGCACGATCGTCTTGCCCTGCGCGCGAAGGTCGCGAATCAGTTCCTTGATTTCGGCCGTACCGATCGGGTCCAGACCGGAGGTTGGCTCGTCGAGCAAGATCAACTCGGGATTGTTGATCAGCGCCTGGGCCAGGCCGATCCGCCGCTGCATGCCCTTGGAGTACTCACGAAGCTGTCGGTGCTTGGCGCCGGTCAACCCGACCATGTCGATCAACTGGCCCACGCGCTTGGTCCGCTCACTCGCGGAGATTTTGAACAGCCGGCCGTAGAACTGGAGCGTTTCCTCGGCGTTCAGGAACTTGTAAAGGTAGGATTCCTCTGGCAGATAGCCGATCCGCTCGTTCTTCGATACGTTCGAGGTCGGCTCGTTGAAGATAAGCGCGTCGCCTTCGGTAGGAAAAATCAGCCCCAGAAGCAGCTTGATGGTCGTGGTCTTGCCTGACCCGTTGGGGCCCAGAAGACCGAAGATTTCTCCACGGTGGACCTGAAGATCAAGGGCCTTGAGCGCTTGAACCTTCGGGCGTCCCCAAAAATCGCGATAGACCTTTGTCAGGTTTCGCGTCTCGATGATCACCTCAGGAGTCGTTTGCATCACGAGCGCGCCTTATCTCACGATGGATTACATGGATTGGTTGTGCGACAAAACCCGGATGAGCCGGTCGGCCGAACCTGTGTCATGAATGCATGGAATAAGGAAACGGAAGATACCAGGCCTCGATGCCACAATAGTACCCGCCCCAGCTCGCCAGAAGCGGGTGACCAGCAACCGATCTTGGAAGTTTTCTTGGAGATTTCGCCGCCCGCGGGCGGACGCACGCTGAGACCGGGTTTACCCACGCGTTGGGTGTGGTACGATCGACCCGTCCAAAAGGTTCGATTCACTTTCTAGTTCGATCCCCAGCCGGGTCGGCATACCTGGCTAGCGCCGCGGAGCCAAACGCCGCGCAGCCGCTTTTAGGCAACAGTATGTTAACAGTAAGGGTCCGACCTTGGCAAGAACCGGAAATGGCCTTCGGATCAGCAGCCTAGAGCGAACTGACCGCGATCTTCAGACGGGAATCCTTCCTGCCACCGACCTCGAACGTAGAGCCCACTGAGTGCGCTCAGGGTGTCAGGCCGGTTTTGCCGGAATTGTCCACGGGCGCTTCAACTCGTCCATTGAGCCGAGGCACCGGCACCACGGTGCGGTTGTTCGTGAGGGAGCTGTATGGCTTCACCTGCGTCTTGGCCGAATCCAGCGGCGGCCCTCCCATGGGATGACATCCGCCGTTGCCCGTGTAAGGCAGGTAACGCTGGCCACGATTCACGAAGGGATTGTAGTAGGTCCCCATGAACGCCTGGTCAATCGGCACGACAAAATAGCGCGGGAAGTAGTACTCCGCGGTGCGGTCCGCCCCCAGAGGCAAGAGCGGCCCCGTGTCGACCCAGCCGTAGCCGTCGGGGTTGTTGTTGGGAAACCCCCAGCCATCACCGGGACCGGGAGGCAAAACCCAGCCGCCGGAGCCGTGCCCGGCCGAGTGGCGGTGGGGCTGCCGGCCGAGAGGGCATCGCGCCGGATCCGGACACTGTGCGGTACCTCCCAGCGCCAGGGCCAGGGTGAGTGTGACGATTGTCGTGGTCATCTCGATCCTCCGTGTCGAACTGCTCGCGGCCGCTGTCGCAAACTCCAGCCCGAGGCGGCCACTGGCAGTGCGCAAACAACGACCAGCCGCGGGCAAAACCAGGATCAAGTCTAACACGTCGGATGAGGCCTCGCGGGTGCCCACGCGCGAGAATCTCTTCCGGCTCAAGCTGTGCAACGGTACGATCGATGTCCTCGGACGAATCGGCGCGCGACTCCGCTCTCCACTCAGTGACAGACGGTCCAGGCCCAGGCATGATCCTGCTCATCGACAATTACGATTCCTTCACCTACAACCTGGTCCAGCGCCTGGGTGAAATTGACCCCGGTGTCGATCTTCGGGTCTGCCGCAACGATCGGATCACGATTGCGGAGATCGAGGCCATGAATCCGTCACACCTGATCATCTCGCCGGGTCCTTGCACGCCCCTGGAGGCGGGGATCTCGAACAACCTGATCGCCCGATTTGCTGCCACGACGCCGCTCTTGGGAGTCTGCCTGGGACACCAGTGCATCGGGCACACCTTTGGAGCTCGAGTCGTCCGCGCCGACCGGATCATGCACGGCAAAACGTCGTGGATCCATCACGATGGCAAAGGTATTTATCGCAGCCTCGCCAACCCGTTCGAGGCGACCCGGTACCACAGCCTGGTGATCCAGCCTGGAACGCTTCCCGACCAGCTTCAGGTCGTCGCCTGGACCGATCAAGGCGAGATCATGGGCGTTCGCCACAAGTCCTACCCTCTGGAAGGCGTCCAGTATCACCCAGAAAGCTTCTTAACTCTCGAGGGAATCAAGCTGCTGAGAAACTTCCTGGAGCAGTGAGCGCCCTCGCGGAGCTCAGGCCAGCGCCGGGAGGGGCACGCTTCTCGAAAGGTGCACTCATGCTGACAGTCGAAGAGGCGCTCGCACAGGTGATGCAAGAAGTCAAGCCGCTGCCTCCAGTCGAGCTTTCCTTACTCGATTGCCGAGACCTTTTGCTGGCCGAGGACGTTGCGGCCGACGCGGACCAGCCTCCGTTTGATAAATCGCTTGTGGACGGTTATGCCGTGCGAGTCGCTGATCTGAACTCAGGCGATCGTCGGCTCAAGATCGGCGAGACCATACTCGCAGGCCAGATGCCAAGCCTCAGCTTGGGTCCCGGCCATGCGGCAGTCATCATGACCGGAGCTCCCCTGCCAGCCGAAGCCGACGCTGTGGTGATGCGCGAGCACACCCGTATCATGCACGAAGAGCTCTTTGTGGATGATGGCGCGGTTCGAGCCGGTCAGAACATCCTCCGCCGGGGTCAGGTATACCGGCAGCAAGACATCCTGCTGCAGTCGGGCAACCTGTTAAATCCGAGCAGTTTGGGGCTGCTTGCCTCGGTTGGGCGCAGCCGCGTCAGGGTCATCCCCAAGCCAACACTGGCCATCTTGCCGACCGGAGACGAATTGGTCGAACCGGCCCTCGCTCCCGGGCCCGGGCAGATTCGCAACTCGAACGCGGTCATGCTGGAAGCCCGCGCTTGCGGCCGCACTGGACTAGCCCGCGCCTTCCCGATCGCCCCCGACGAGACTCGTGAACTGCATCGTGTCTTGCAAGCGTGCCTTGCTTTTGACGTTGCGTTAATATCCGGGGGAGTCTCTGCCGGCGAGCGCGACCTGGTTCCCGCGGCGCTCGAGCAAAGCGGAGTGCGACGAGTTTTTCACAAGGTTCGTATCAGGCCCGGCAAGCCACTCTGGTTTGGAATCGGCCCGCCGCGTGGAAAACAGCCCGGGACGCTTGTCTTCGGCCTGCCCGGCAACCCGGCTAGCTCGCTGGTAGGATTCCTGGTATTCGTTGAGCCCGCGTTGCGGATTCTCGCGGGACGGCCCGACCAGGTGGCTGGAGAACTGAGCGTCCGGCTCGCTTGCGAGTTTCTCCATCGCGGCGACAATGCGACCTATCGGCCGGCGCGGTGGGTGGTGCCGCCGTCGTCGACGGGGCCGAGTGCCCCCGGTGTGATCGAGATACCCGATTGGGCAGGGTCGGCCGACTTGCTAAGTCTGGCCAGATCCGACGGCTTTGCCATCCTCGAACCCGGCGACCGCCTTTTCCAGGCCGGAGAAATTGTCCGTTTTCTGCCGCTACGCTAACATCGAGACCGTTGCTCCTTCCAGCAACTACACAGCCCGTGTTTTCGAGGAGCCGGAGATGAGCTCGACCGAGGCAATGGAGAAGGAGATCAGGACAACGACGCTCGATGGCCTGACGGAGCGCCTGTCGCAGCGACCGATTGTCGCGGGCCTGGGCTCCGGCGTCTTGCTCTGGTCGGCCTTTCCTCCCGTGGAATGGAGCTGGTTGGCCTGGATTGCCCTGGTACCGCTCTTCTGGTTGGGGATCCAGCAGGGACGAGTATTGAGACTTTATCTCGGCGCCTGGGCCGGGGGCCTCGTCTTCTGGCTACTCAGCGTGCAATGGGTGCGCTTAACCGACGCCACGGCCTGGTTGGCCTGGCTGGCTATGGCGCTCATCTTCTCGCTTTGGTGGCCTGGCTTCGTCGCGTTGGCGCGACTCGCGGTCTTCCGTCTCCGCCTGCCCTTGATGGTGGCAGCGCCATTCTCTGGGTCGGCCTGGAATTCATTCGGGCCTTCTTTCTTACAGGCTTCCCTTGGTTCTATCTCGGTCACAGCCAGTTTCGTTTCCTGACCATGATCCAGATAGCCGACACGACGAGCGCACTGGGGATCACCTTTCTGATCGCACTGGTTAATGCATGGATACTGGATCTGGTAACTTTACCCCTCTTGCGGTCGTCGCCCAGGGGCACGCGGCTGACCCAGAGACAGACCGTCAGACTCTGGATCGTGACGCTCTTGGTCGGCGGAACCCTGCTCTATGGAACTTTTCGCCTTACCACGGCACAGTTCCGAGCAGGCCCGCGACTGGCCCTCTTACAAACCAATTTCGAGCAGCGGTACAAGATGGGGGGTGATCCACTCTCGATACTGGAACGGGTCGAGCGCTTGATTGTCCGCGCGATCGCCACGCAGCCACGTCCCGATCTGATTGTCTGGCCCGAAACGGCGTATCCTTACGGGTACATTGTCACCGACCCGTCCACGCAGCCCGCCGAGCTCGCTCGTCAGATCAGGCTGATTTCCGACCAGATCTCGGTCGCGGATTGGATCGAGAAGCAGGAGAAGATCGCCGAGCACCTGCACGGATTGACCAACAGCGCAGGCATCCCAATGCTCGTGGGCGCGATTCTCTACGATCACCGGCCCGATCGCCTGAGCAAATACAACGCCGCGCTACTTTTCGAGCCGCTGGTTCGAACGGTCCAGGCCTACAACAAAATTCATCTGGTTCCCTTTGGCGAATTCGTCCCATTTCTTGACTCGATGCCCTGGCTGACCGTCTTCACACCCTATCGCAATGGTTATGTGCCTACCTTGACCTTCGGCAAGGATCCGCTCATTCTCGCTCTGGGCGCCTACCGCATCGCCGTTGGTATCTGCTTTGAAGACACGGTCCCTCACGTGATCCGCCGATTCTTCCACGAAGCCGAGGGCGGCCGCCAGCCGGACATGCTCGTTAACATTTCTAATGACGGCTGGTTCCATGGCTCGCCCGAGCTGGACATGCACCTGGCGGTCAGCGTCTTTCGCACGATCGAGCATCGGGTCCCCCTGGCGAGGGCGGTGAACACGGGGATCTCGGCCTTGATCGACGGCAACGGCGAGATCAGGGACACACTGCCGCGCCTTACCGAGAACGTCCTGAACGTCAATGTTCCTCTTGACGACCGCACCAGCCTGTACACGGATTGGGGCGACTGGCTGGGAACTAGCTGCCTTGCCGTCACGATCGGTCTGGTGCCGCTGG
>CAVXCB010000047.1:0-56684 GCA_963760085.1 uncultured Planctomycetaceae bacterium | reverse complement strand
AAGCCGAAATGTGGAGGTTCACTCGTGGAGGACGCCGCAGCCGCGAATTGAGCACTGATCGAGGTCGGGGCTCAGTTTGATGTCGCGAGCCAACACCGTAAGCGTGACGGCCCGCGAGATCGCGGTTCGGCCGCCGGCGGTAACCTTAACGCTGACCTGAAAGGTACCCACTCCAAGGTTCAGCGCCGAAGCTGTGTCCAGGTGAGGGTGGGCGTGACCCCGGTTGCGTCGGTGATCAGGTTGCCGTTAATGAACCAAGCGTAGGACAGGGTCATCCCTTCGGGGTCGACCGAGGCCGTCGCATTCAGGGTCAGCGACTGTCCGGCAATGAGGGTGTAACCCGCGACGGGACCTGCTGGCCAGGGGAGCCACGCTCTGGAACTCGTAGGCACCGATGTCCACCGTGCCACCGGCCACGTGCGCCTGGCCGTTCTGGTCGAGCGCCGGCAGTACCAGCGGGGCGTAGGTGGCTTCGCCCAGGTTCGCGTAGAGGGCCTGGACCTCGGCCGGGGCCAGGGCCCGGTTGAAGACAGAGAATTCGTCGGCAAGTCCATTGAGATATCCGATGCCGGCCCAGCTTGCCGAGCCGATCGCAAGCGATGCGCGCTGGGCACATAGCCACTAGCCAGGCTGGCACTGGCGGCAAGGGTGCCGTCGACGTAAAGCTTCACGGTGGCCCCGTCGTATGAGGCGGCGAGGTAGTGCCAGGTATTCAGACCGATCGCCACGGGCGAGTATACGTTGATGTTGGCCGTGGGCGATCCGCTGACTGTAATGCCTGACTGAGGTTGCTCGATACGCAGAATCCAGCCGTGGTAATTGCCGTCGTACTTGCTGGCGAGGTAGTACTCATTGCCCGACGAGGGGCCTGGTCGATCTTGAACCAACCCGCGATGGTGAAGGTGGCCGAGTCAAGTGCCGGGCTGTCGCTGGCGACTACGGACCCGGTGCCTGTGAACTGGAAGGCCTGGCCGACGACCCCGGGAGAATAAGAAACGGAACCGGACATCGTGGCGTTGTCGAAGCCGCCGGAATCATTTGCATTGCCCTCGCCCTTCCATTGACCTACGAGTCCGGAAATCTCCGGCTGGGTGGCCGGGGCCCCTCCGTGGTTGGAGTAGATTGCCTGAATAGCGGCCTGCGAGAGGGCCTGATTGTAGATGCCGACCTGGTCGATCAGTCCATTGAAATACGAGGGAGACGAACCGTAGTAGGCGTTGCGCTTGTCAGCGCCCAGGTAGACCAGGAAGCCGCTGCCTAGAGCCACGTCAGGTCCAGACTGAGTGCTGTCGAGCTGGCCGTCGATGAAGACCTGGCCGGTGCCGTTGGCCTCCCGGACGGCGACGATGTGGTGCCACTGGCCGTCGGCGACGGTACGTGTGGAAGTGATCTGGACGTCGTACTCGTTATTGCCATAGACAGCCCAGGAGATCTTGCCGCCCACCACGTCGAGCTGGTACTCGCCGTTGAAGTTGGCTGCGTTCGCGCTGTTGGATGATCACGCCGTCACTGGACGTCTTGATCCAGACTGAGACCGAGAAGGGCCCCGTGCCGATCACGTCGGCAGAGGATGGCAGAGTGACATAGCTGCCGCCGTTGAGCTGCAGTGCCTGGCCAAGGATGCCGAGGGCGTAGGAGACGCCGCTGCCGGAGGGGGTGCCGTTGCTGCCGCCGATGGAGTCATTGGAGTTGCCGTCTTCGTTCCACTGGTGGACCGGGATGGGAACTGCCGCGGCGCGGAGGTGCTGCCGTTGCCGGCGTTAATGGCCGGGCTGCCGGGCAAGAGGGCTAAGGTCGGGGTTGGGCCGCCGTTGAATTCGAGCGGTCCAAGGTCGGGATTGACGTTGACCAGGTCGCTGGCGATCAAGCCGATGGCTTCGCTGTTGACGATCTCGATCAGGTTGTTGCCCAGCGAAGCCACCGCGCCGAACAGGTCGGGGGCCGCGGTCGGCGCTTGTGGCCGTGACGGTGTCGCCGGCAATGATCGCGTCATGGAGCGAGGCCGAGCCCGACTCGACATCCAGGCCGCCGCCGTTGTTCGCCTGGTTGCCCGCGATCGTGCTACTGAACACGTTCACGACCCCCGTGGAATCGATGCCGCCGCCGTTGCCCGATGCCGAGTTGGCGGCGACGGTCGCGTCGGTGAGGGTCAGCACACCGAGGTTCTCAATGCGTCCGCCGTTGCCGGCCGTCGCGCCGTTGCAGCGACGGTCACGCCGGTCAGACTCAACACTCCTTCGTTCAAGATTCCGCCGCCGGTGCTGGCCCGTCCATTTCTCGACCGTCAGGTTGTCGAGGAGCAGGTTGGCCCCCTGGGCGACCTCGAATACCCGGTTGGTCCCGCCACCGCTAGGATCAATCCAGGCGCGGCCGAGGCGTCAATAGTGACGTTCCGCGAGATCAAGAGCTCGCTACTCAAGGTAATCGTCCGACCGGCCAGGGATGAGGCGAAGGAGATTGGCGTCCCCTGAGTGGCATCTGGCAATCGCCTGTCGCAGCGAGCCGGGCCCGATGTCAGCCGTGGTGGTGACCACGTCCGGCTGGCTCTCGAATGCGCCGAGATCGATCGCCGCTCCCGCGATCCTGCGCCAGGCCGCGCTGGTCGGTTGCCGGCAGGCTGCCCGAGACAGTTGGAACGCCGTCGCTATTGTAGAGGAGCTGGACCTCGGCAGGGCTGAGTGCCTGGGAGAAGAGGTCAACCTGGTCGATCAGGCCGGTAAAGATCTCGGGGCTGTAGCCCTGAGATTCGTAAAAGAGATCTCGGACGTCCTCGCCGATGTACACACCGATCCCACTGCCCAGGGGCACGTCAATCCCGCTCTGGCTGCTGTCTAGCTTGCCATCGATGAAGATCTGGCCGGTGCCGTTAGCCTCCCTGACTGCGACGACGTGGTGCCACTGGCCGTCGGCGACAACCTTGGTCGATGTGATCTGGAAGCCGTACTGTCCGTTGGCATAGTCCCACCAGTAGACCTTGCCGCCCTGGACGGTAAGCTGGTACTCGCCGTTGGAATTGCCGGGATCGCGCTGTTGGATGATGACTCCGTCGCTGCTGGTCTTGATCCAGGCGGATATTGAGAGGGGTCCGGTGCCGGTGATGTCGGCCGAGGTGGACAGGGAGACATAGCCGCCGGCGCCGCTGAACTGGAAGGCCTGGCCAATGATGCCGGGAGCGTAGGCGACGCCGGTGCTTGTCAGGGTGCCGTTGCTGGTGCCGGCCGAGTCGTTGGCGTTCCCCTCACCGTTCCACTCGTGGACTAAGCCAGGCAAGTTCAGAGCGACGTTCAAGCTGCTCGTCCCGGCGTCGATGGCCGGGCTGCCCGCAAGCAGAGCCAGTGTGGGCGTTGTTCCGCCGTTGAGCTCGAGCGCACCGAGCTTGGGGTCGGCTGTCACCGCGATCACACCGGCAGGGACGCCGGTGCTCGACATCACGAGGTTGTTGCTGCCGCCGATGGTGCCCAGGTTGTCGAGGTCAAGGCCGCCGGAATCATTCGAGACAATGCTGTTGACCAGAGAAAGAGCGGCGGTGGCCTCGTTGTAGACGCCCGCGCCGTCGAACACGGCCCCGATCTGGCCGATTGTGCCGTTGCCTGAAGCCACGTTTCCGTAGGCGATGGTCGTGCTACTGATCCAGGCGATGCCGGCGTTGTCGATGGCGCCTCCATAGGCTCCTCCGCCGAAGCTGAAGTTTACTCCGTTGTACCCCGAATCACCCTGTCCGCCCTGTGCGTAGTTGGAGGCGAAAGTGTCGTCGGTGGCAGTCAGGATGGCCCCCTGGGCGTTGTAGATCGCCCCACCGTGGGCATTGCCGCCGTATTCGGCTCCTTCGCCGCCAGTGACCCAGTTGCCGCTGAAGGTGCTACTGCTGACATTCAGCGTGCCGGCATTGTAGATGGCGCCACCGAAGCTGTCTCCGCCAGGTGGCAGCGTGACCGGCACGGAGATGAAGCCTCCAGACGGAGCGGACGTCATGAGGCCCTGCGCACTGTTATCACTCAGGACCACCGAGGTCAGGCTCAGAGTGCCGGCGTTGTCAATCGCGCCTCCTGCGCCGCTGGCGTACTCATTATCAAAGCCGTTGGCCAGAGTTACTCCCGATATCGAGATGGTGGCACTCGAATCAATCTTGAAGATCTGGGTACTGCGGGTGCCGCTGATGGTCAACGCGTTTGCGTCCGGGCCGATAATCGTCACGTTGTGGCTGATCTCGATCGGGCCGCTGCCAAGCGTGATTGTTTGGCCCGCAAGCGACGGAGCGAACTCGATCGGCTGCACCCCGCCGACGTCATCGATGACGGCCTGGCGGAGCGAGCCGGGGCCGCTGTCGGCGGTGCTCGTGACCACGTAAGGCTGGCTCTCGAACGCACCGATGTCCGGAGCTCCGTTGTAGGAACGCGTAAAGCCGCGCTCGTCGTTAGCCTGCGGTATGGTGCCGTCGTTGTAAAGAGTCTGGATCTGAACAGGACTCAGGGCCTGATTGTAGAGACCGACCTGGTCGATAAGACCGGTAAAGATCTCGGGGCTGTAGCCTTGGGATTCGTAATAGAGGTCTCGGACGTCCTCGCCGATGTAGACGCCGATCCCGCTGCCCAAGGGAACGGCAATCCCGCTCTGGCTGCTGTCAAGCTGGCCATCGATGAAGATCTGGCCTGCGCCGCTCGCCTGCCGGACGGCGACGACGTGGTGCCACTGGCCGTCGGCGACCGCTCGCGTCGAGATGATCTGGAAGCCGTATTGACCGTTGGCATAGTCCCACCAGTAGACCTTTCCCCCCTGCACGGCGAGCTGGTACTCGCCGTTGGAATTGCCGGGATCGCGCTGTTGGATGATGACTCCGTCGCTGCTGGTCTTGATCCAGGCGGAGATGGAGAGTGGTCCTGAGCCAACGAAGTCGGCCGAGGTGGGCAGGGTAACGTAGCCGCCGGTGCCGTCGAACTGGAAGGCCTGGCCGACGATCCCGGTTGCGTAGGAAACGCCAGTGCTCGTCAGGGTGCCATTGCTGGTGCCGGCCGAGTCGTCGGCGTTGCCCTCGCCACTGTACTGGTGGACCAGCCCAGACAGAGAGGGTGTGCTGACCGCGGGAACGAAACCGGCGTCGATAGCCGGGCAGCCGGGCAGGAGGGCGATGGTTGGGACCGGGCCGCCGTTGTAGGCCAGCGGGGCCAGGCCCGGATTCCCGATGTTTGTCAGGTCCGAGGCGGCAAAGCCCGTGGCACCGGACGTGTTGCCAATCAGGTTATTACCCAGCGAGACGAAGGTGCCATAGACGTCGGGACTGCCGCTGGCGGCGGAATTGGCGGCGATGATGGTTCCCTGAGGGTCACCGTGCCCCCCGATACGTTATACAAGCCGCCGCCGGCGCTGGCGGAGTGGTTGTAGGCGATCGTGCTATCGATTAGCGTCAGCGTTCCCTGGTTCTCGATGCCGCCACCAGCCAGATAGGTCGCGGCGTTGTTTGCGATAGTGCTGTCGATCACGGTAAGGTACTGCGCCGTTGCTGTTGTAAATGGCTCCGCCGTGACTGCGCCGAACTGTTTTCCACCGTCGAGTCGCGAGAGTGAGGATGCCATTGTTGTCAATGGCCCCGCCAAATAAGCCCGATCCGCCGGAAACGGCCAGATCTCGAAGCGATATCGTGGCGCCGCTGTCCACCGTGAGCGACGGTGATTCCAGCAGAGGCCGCCATGTGTGCCGCTCAAGACCAGTCCAGGAGCCCCAGCGCCGTCGATTGTCACGTCGCCTGTGATCGTTAGCCCCGCCGGCAGCGTGATCGTCTGACCCGAGAGCGAGGGCGCGAACTCGATCTCGTACGAGCCGGGGATGGCGGCCGTGTATTCGAGGGCCTCGGCAAGCGTCACCGTGCCGTCCGTGGGCGTGTCCGTCGATAGGGCGCTTGTGACCGTGATAATGCCGCCGGAGACGAGCATCGTTGCGGTCTGGGTGGTCGACCGCCCTGCAGGGTCGGAAACGGTCAGGGTCTCGGCATAGACACCCGGGGAGTTCGGCGTGAAGCTGAAGGACGAGCCCGAACCCGTCTGGAAGGTCTGGCCGTTGCGGCTGATGTCCCAAGAATACCTCAAGGGAGACTCCACCGGGCTGGGGTCGCTGGCACTGGCCGAGAGGCTCACAGACTGGCCGACTTGCGAGAACCGCGGCGCCGAGAAGCTGTTGATCGCAGGTGGCAACCCGGCGACCACGACCGTGCCCACCGAAGTGACGGGGCCGATAAACTGGACGCTGCCGCCGTTGCTGAAGTTGAAAATATATTTCTCGACGGAAGCTGTAACCTGGTAAGTTCCCGCGTCGTCAGGGACGAAACTGAAAGTGCTGGTTCCCGAGCCGTAGAAGATCGTCGTGTAATGCTCGTTGCCCTGAGCCTGAGTGTAGGGGTAGAACGGTTGTCCGTTCTTGGTGACCGTCCAGGTCACCGTCATGTTCTCTCCTTCACCGTTGTTCACGATGGTGGAGTAGTCGGGATCGACGACCGTTGCGCTCGTCGCGATCGCCTGCTCCTCTGTACCTTGCGCCGGCACGGTGAAGCTCTGGATCTCGATGTTGTCGGTTGGGGGCGTGGAGCTTCCCAGATAGACATTGACCAGGTTGACGCCGTCGATGTTGACGCTGATGTAGAATGCTCCGCCCTGGTAGGACAGCGAAGCCGAACCGTAGGTGGTAATTCCTAAGTACATCAAGATAAGCGTATATGCTCGACGAGAAGCCTTGGTTGCTAATCGAGACCGTGCCAGTGAAGCCCACGCCGAACAGCCCCGACAGGTCGAGCGTGAACCCGGCCGAGGCGGTGAAGCTGAACGAGCCGTTGGTGTCGTAGTAGCCAGAGAAGGCGATGTTGACGATGTTCAGGAAGTTTACATTCAGGTTGCCACTGAGGCGAACGTCGCCCTGGTTGTCGGTGATCGACGCCGAGCCGCTGGCGCTCAAGCCCAGCAGACTGGCGCTAACGTTAGTGATCGAGACGTCATAGACCCCATCAAACGTATTGATGTCCACCTCGGCATTGCCGCTTAAGTTGCCCAAACTCAATGGCAGGTAAATTGACCCGTTCACACCGATATCGAGGATCAGGCCTGCCTGCGAGCCATAGTAAATCTCGGCGTCACCGATCACGGCGAGATTGATGCCGAACACGTTGAGCGTCGCATTCACGTTGAGAGCCAGGCCGTTCGCGTTGAGACTCAGGTCGAACTCGCCGCCAACGGTGAAGCTCCCCAAGATCGCAAGCTGGCCTCCGGCATCGACCTGCACGCCCGGTTGTATCGTGACCGACTGGTTGGCCGTGGTCTGGCCGGAGCTCGGGTTCACCAGGAAGCCAATGACCGTCTGGTTCACGCTGGTCGTGTTGATCTCGAACTGGAAGTTGGCGTTGAGGCTGAAGCCCTGGAGCGATGGAGTCGTCGCCAGGCTCGCCTGGAGGATTCCGTAGATGCCCGGCTCAGCCGTGTCGATCGTGATCTGTCCGTTCACGATCGCCTGGCCGAGCGGGCCCAGCGAGGTTGCCCCGCTGGCGGCGATGGTTGTGCTGCTGGGGCTGGCGTTGAAATCAAAGGTACCGTTGACGTCGAACGTCCCGACAATCAGGTCGCCCGTTGCATGGACCAGGACATAGGGCTGGTTGGTGCCGTTAAGCCCCGCGGGCAAGTTAAACCCGCCCACCGACTGGGACTGGCCGGTTGTATTGACGTCGAGGAAGAACGACGTGTTGAGGCTGAAGTGATAGCTCGCGGGAATGCCTCCGTTCTCCTGAAGATTCAGCGCCGCCACCAGACCGGGAGCGGTGCCCCCCGTGCTCAGGATCAACCCGCCTTGCACCTGAAACGCAAGCACACCACCCAGGGAGAAGCTGGCGTCCACGCCAATATCGAAGACGGTCGGCGCGATGAGAAGGTCAAACGTACCGGAAAGGTCGATCGTATTCAGGATGTCAAGGCTGCCGCTGGCGTGGATCTTGAAGTAGCTCTCGGCCGGGCTGCTACTATTGGGCGCGGCGGGAATGTTCACCGGCGGGTTAGTGCCCGGCTGGTTGGGGTCGGTGATCGACGGCGGAGTGAAGGAGACGTTTTGACTCGTCGTGTTGAGAGTGAGCTCGAACTCGTCATTGCCCAGGCTCAGGCCAGCAGCAGCCAGAGCCGGGCTGCTGCTGAGCGTCAGGTCGAAGTCCGCGGCGATGCCCTGGTCGGAAATCTGCAAGAAGCCGGTCGTCGCGAAGTCGAAGTAGGGTGCCGAGGATGGACCGATCAAGAGAGCGCCTTGGATATAGGCGTAGAACTCGGGATCGACCGATCCGCTTGCGGTCGTCGTGGCACCGAAGTAAATATCGAGCTCGCCGTCGATCTCGAACCAGGTCTGGTTGTTGAGCGTGAAGCTCGCGGTCCCCTGGGCCATCAAGCTGACCGAATCGGCCGGCAAGGTGAAGGTCTCTGGCGCGGCCTGACCGGGGATCTGGAGAGTCTCATGCTGGCTGCTGGTGGTGGTGTTGAACCGGAGGACCGTGATAGCGTTCAGATTGATCCCCAGGCTCGCCAACTCGGAGTTCTGGGGGATCGTGACTGCGAAGATGCCGTAGATGTCGGGGGGACTGGTCACCGTGTTGTTGGGCCCTACCACCGGTGGGTCGAAGTGCACCGTGCCGTCCAGCGTCAGAAAGTTTCCAATCGGCGCCAGGCTGGCGGTGCCGTCGACCTTCAAGTCGAGCGTTCCCTGGTTCAAGTTGACGTGGAAAACGGCCGTCCCATTGATCGACAGGTCGGGCCCGCCCGGTAAGTCGGGGATGGTCAGGTCGACGCCTCCACTGATGGTGATCGTCAGGCTTGAAGCCGGCGACGGAGACCACGCCGGGCTGCCCACGAACGTGAGGGTGTTGCCGTTGCCCGAAGTGTCGGCGGTGCTGTTGCCCGTGCCCCTCGGTGAACGCCCAGTCGGCCACCAGCCCCGCAACTCCGGTTCCCAGCGTGGCCAGCCCGTAGTTCGCCTGGATGTCCGAGGCGGACCGGGCGATGCTCCAGACGCGGAGGTCGTCGACGGACCCGTCAAAATAATCGTTCAGCGCGCCTGAGGCGCCGATGATGAGCGTTGTGCTCGCCCCCTGGATCGGCTGTGCGGAGCCGCTGGCGACAGGGAGGCCGTCCTCGAAGAGGGTCAGAGTGCTGGTCGTCTGATCGTAGGTGACGGCCCAGTGGTGCCAGAGGTTGTCTGTGCTGGCATAAGTCAGCGTGCCGCCGCCCGAGGACACGACAAGGTTGTTGTTCGCGTCGAACCCAATCTTGAGGCCCGATCCGGTCTGTGAGTCATCCTGGCCGATGACCGTCTCAGCTCGGCCGGTATCGTTGCGTCGAGCCCAGAACTCGACGGTGTAGGAAGTGTTGTTTAGGTTGATGTTCTGCGCGGTAGCGTAGTCAGTCGAGATGCCGCTGTTGAGCGTGATGCCCGTGCCGGCCTGCGGCGGGCTGGAGCCTGGCCCGGAGCTCAGCAGCGTCGGGGCCGTGGCGTACTGGAACTGGATACCGCCGTAGATCGTCGCCAGCGGTGCCTGGCTGGGAGCTTCGACCGCGAAATCAAGCGCGGCCTTGCCCGCGGCCACCTGCGAAAGATCGATGTACGCCGCGCCCGTGAGTGAGATCGAGTCGCCGACGGTGAGGACTCCGGAAGCCTCGAGGATTCCATTCGTGCACAGGACCAGGTTGCCATTGAGCTCGAACGCGTTGGTGGTCGCGTAGGCGTCGAACAGCGTCGCCCCGGCCTTGATCGTGATCGGCTGGCTGAAGGGGTCCCAGGGATTGCTGCTGGACGCCTGGCTCATGACCTGCTGTCCAAGCTGATCTTCCCATTGCTGGAGCGTCTGACTATCGGGCTTTGTGAACTGGGCGTTGTTCAGCAGCTCCCCTGCGCTTGTGATCGGCTGGGCGATCCCCGTGAGTGGATCGTCGAAGAGGACCTCGCCGTAGAGGTCGGTGACCGCCAGGCCGCTGTCGGGGTCGAGGATGATCGGGGCATTCACCTCGACGAAGGCGTCGAGGGGGCCGTTCTGCGAGATTCCGAGGCGGACCTCGAAGCCGGCCAGCCCTTCGATGTCGAGCCCGGCCTCGATGCCGCCGTAGAAGACGGTCTGGCCTCCCACGACCTCGTCGGCAAGGAAGACCGAGCCGCTGACCTTGCCGCCGAAGAGGTTGCCGCCGACGGAGATGCCCACCCCGCCCAGCGAGTCGATCGGGAACTGCCCCTGCTCGAGCTTGCCGACGTCGATGACCGCGTCTTGCACCGAGCCGCTGAGTGTCACGGGGCCCAGCGTCCCGCCGACCGAGGCGGAGAGGTCGATACTGAAGTCGGCCGGGTCGTCACTGATGTCTGGCCAGGTCAGGTCGAGCTTGCTGATGCTGAAAGGCAGCCAGCTCGGGAGCTGGAATGTCTTCGCGGTCGCGTTCGGGTCGTTCGTGTCGAGCGCGACGCTGAAGCCCTTGGAGGTATCGAGCGTACCGTTGGGCTGGATATCGAAGTTGCTGGCGCTGCCGCCGATTGTGAAGCCACCGAGTGAGAACTTGACATCGAGGGTGCCGATCTGGGCGAGGTAACCATTGGCCGCTGCGGTGTCGAAGGCGATCGGCCGGATGATCTGCATCCGCGGTGGCGTCGAGCTCGAGGTAGGAACCGAGGTTGCCTTGACCGTGTCGGCCGTGAAGGTGAGATGCCCAGCGTCTGTCGGGGCCAGACTGATCGTCGCATTAATGCCCGTCGCTTGCACCGAAATCGTCGACTTGGACGAGGAGCCGCCGATATTCAGGTCGGCCTCGCCGATGCCGACGCCGAGTGTGCTGTTGAAGCTCGCTCCGGTGCTTATGCTGTAGCCGAAGTTCGTCAGAGTAAGTGACGGATCTTGAATGCTGATCGGGCCCGAAAGTGATCGGCTTGGAATCCGTCAGCGCGAGTGTTGCACTGCCAATGTTGAAGCCGTCATTGGTGATGGTCAGGTCGCTGAATTCGCCTTTCAGATGCAGCTCCGGGACGTCCACCTCGGCTGAGGTCACGTTGACACTGACGCTCACGGGTCCGCCTGGTGGCGTGACCAGAGTCAAAGATGGAGCGACCGCGGTGATCGTCAGAGCTGGTGCCGAAGTCGATCTCGGCGTCTGTGGCCGAGAGACTGAGCGTCTGGGTGTTGAAAACGTAGGATACGTTGAAACCATCCACCGTGGTCGAGAACGGCGGAGGGTTGGCCGAGGCGGGATCACTGAAGAGGGCGACCTTGCTGGCGCTGAAACTGATGCTGCCAGCGGCGAACGTATTCCCTGCCGCCTCGTAGTCGATGTTCGTGACCGAGATGCTGGGTTGAACGATTTCCAGAGGACCAAGCTTCTCGGTGGCAGTGTCGGTTAGCGTGGCGCCGCCGAGTGTGATGTGCTGGGGAGTGATGTCGAGGTTGCTGGCCGTCGCCTGGGCGTGCGGAAACGTCGGGGAAGTCAGACTGACCGTATCGGCGCTGATCTCGAACGGGGTGGAACCGCCCGGATCGTAAGTGAAGGAGGGATTATCGGCCGTGGCCGTCAGGAACTGCCCGAAACCGACGGTCAGGTCCTGGGCCCCGAGGCTCAAGGACTGGGTCGTGAAATCGTATGTGCCAGTGAGCTGAGATACCGTCGCGGTGAAGGGGGCCGTCTGGTTGGAAGAGCCGCTGTCACCAAACAGGGCAGCCGAATCGGCGTTGAGGGTGATTGCTCCGACGATCGTGCTCGGTCCTGTCTCATAGTCAAAGTTGGAAACGCTGATGCTGGGGTCGGTGATCGACAGAATGCCTGCGAGCGTCTCGGTTGCCGAGTCTGTTACCGACGCGTTATCGAACGTGACGTGTTGGGGGGTGATGTCAAGGTTTTTCGCACTGCCGGTCACGTTGGGGAACGTGGTCGAGCTCAGCGCTACTGAGCCAGCGGCAATCTCGAGCGCAGGGGGTGTACCTGGCGTATAAGACAGCGTCGGGTTCATCGCATCAACTTTGAGCAGCTTGCCGAAGTTGATTGTCACGTCCGCGGCCGAGATAGTCAGGGCCTGGGTGCTCAGGTTGTAGTTCCCGTCGATGGTCGTGACCGTCGCGGAGAAGGGTGGCGTCTGGCCAGAGCTTGCATCGAAGAGCGAGGCCGAACTGGCCTGCACTTCGACATTACCAGACCAACCCTGGCTTCGTGGGTGACATTGGTAAAGGTCAACTGGGCCTGATTGATTGTCAAATCATTGCCAATCGTAATCACTTCCGGGGCGGTGATCGTGCCGCTGACGACCCCCTGGGAGAGCAACGTATCGATCTCCTGGGAAAGGTCGACGGCCATCAGCTCGCGTGGTTCGAGTCTCTCGAACGCAAGCTTGTGGCTGCGCCCGCAATGCCCCGGCGCGGTCGCGGCGCCTGGCCGATCGGCCCTTTCCGGCGGCCCTCCAGTCGTCCGCGATCGCCCTGCGCGGCCCTCCAAAACGACCCGGTTCCGGTTCCGAACATGGTCTGGACTCCTCTGCTCTGTGAAGTAACTTGATCTGGATGTGAGTGCAGAACGGAGGCGCCCCGCCCGCCCAATCGGCAAGTTGGGACGTGCCCGCATTCGAGCACGTCGCACGGATCGCCAAAGTACCTCGGGGTCATTTTCAAGAGATGCACGATCGCCGTGTCGCCCCCCGTCTCTGAGGCGCGGGATCTAAGCCGGAGCTGCACGATGCACGAGACTTGCAACCAGCGCGGGCCGGTCAGCTACCTTGGTCTTCCTGCCTGTACATAGCCAACCGCCAGAGTTTCAGACAGATATTATTCGATTGCTTCCGGGGCCTGCTCGTCGCCCGCCACAAACATGAGTATCGCCGATGCGGTGCCGTCCATCGTCGGTTCGTTGGATGCGTAATCCTTGATGTCGTCGTGATAGACGGCCCGCTGGTCTTGGAAGGGGGCAAGCGGGTCTGGCTGGGTGATCGACACACCGAGCTGCGATCGGAAGATGCGCTCGTAGATTGGCCCATCGACCAATCCACCGCGCACCGTGCGGCCGGTGAGCTTTGTCGTCTGCAGGTGTACGTCCTTCGGGAATATCATGCCCACTTCCGTGAACATCGCCGTGCCCCAGGGGTTGCGGCCGAGCAGCCAGTCGCGATTGCGCGTGGCGAACCCGCGGAAGCTGGTGTCGCCGGTCATCCGCTCATAGAATTGGCACTGGGTCACAAGCGCGGCGACGAGATTGTTCGAGCACCAGATGAACGGCACGCCAACACGGTACGGATTGGTCCGGCCGGCCCGCGTGCAGCGGGCGATCCCGTCGCGGTAGTAGCCGGCGAGAACCCGCTGCAAGTCGGCGTCAACCAGGTCGTACAGCCGGAAATGGCCGGCGTTCATGAAGGGGTAGAACTGGTAGTGCTTCGCCTGTTCCCGACCCATCCATGTCTCGCCGGCGGCCATCTGTGCGTAGTGCCTCGCATCGTCAAGGTAGCGGCGTTCGCCAGTGGCGCGGAAGAGCTCCGCCGCACCCCACTCCATGTCGTCGGCCCATGTCGACTCTTCGTAGCGGTAAGGGGCCTTGTACGAGTTACCCTGCTGCGATCCCTCTCTGGTGCGGCCCAGTTCGTAGACCTCGCGGCCGGCCTTGAGGCAGCGCTCGGCGAAAGCGCGCTGGCGGGGGTCGCTTTTCCAGGTCTCGTGGGCCAGCGCCATGGCGGCGGCGTAACGGCCGGCGATGTTCGCCAGCCCGGTCGACTCACTCTTGTATTGCCGCAACCCTTGGGGGCGCCCGTCCGCGAAATAGACAACACGTGCGCCTCCCTTGCCCCGGCCGTAGTCCGCGACCTCGTTTTGTGGCAGGCGGAAGCCGACATGGTCGCGGTCGTCGGCCACCTGGTGGTAGAGCTGGTCGGGCGCGGGATGAAGCTTGAGCATCCACTCCAGGCCCCACCGCGCTTCGTCGAGGACATCGGGCATGCCATTCGGGCCAGGGTCTCCCTGGGCGTCGACGCGGTCGGCGAAGCGCGATGCCCTGGTCGCGGTGCGCCGGGTCAGCTCATAGGCCAGGAGCATCTGCGCCGTGGCGTTTCCGGAAGTGATGAGGTACTTCAGCAAATCAGCCGGCGTCGTGCCAGCCACCGCGGGCGTCAATGGCTGTGCCGGCGGGAAGCGGACCGTAGGCGCTGAATCCGTCAAGCTGGTGGCACCGCACGCGCAGCCATGGGTTGTAGCCACACCTCTGCTGACGCATAAACTCGAGCAACTGGTCGGGCAAGTCGTCCAGCGCGTGCCCGCCGATGGCAAATGGCAATGACCTTGCCTCACCCAGCCGCAGCACGTAGCGGCCCGGTCGAGTGACCACCGTGAAGTCGAGCTCGGCCTGATGATCGAACCTTCCCCACCGTTCACCGGTCAGGGGTAGGATCTTGCCCTCGAAGACCGACGCGCCGGTACCCTCTCCGATCACGGCGAACCTGTCGGGCAAAGGCAGTTCCGAGAACGCAACCGCGGTTTTCGTGTCTTGGGACCGGTACGCGACCTGGTTGGCTCGCAAGAATACCTCGGCTCGTAGCGGTACCTAGGCGGAAGCAAGCCGATCTCGGCTTGTCCTCCGTTCCAGCAACTCATCCACGCGGACGAACTTGTAGCCCTTGGCAGCAAGTTCGTTCAGCAGCTCGCCGAAACGGAAGTGAAACTTGTCGGTACGCTTCGGGCCGGCGCCGATGTGCAATAAGAGCAGGAACCCATCAAGCCCGTGCGGGTCCTGCCTCTCGCGACGGACGATACTCTCGAAGATTACGCGCGACGAGACGAAGTTCGCAGCCGTCTCCTCCGTATAGTCGGCGTTGGAGCGCGTGCCCGGAGTGAAGGTGATGAGCGTCAGGCCAAGCTCGGCCGTCCACGTGGCAACCTCTCCGTTCCAGTGCTCGTACGGCGGCAGGAAATAGACTGGTCGGTCCGCCTGGAATCGAGCGATCTTCTCCAGGTTGTCACGGAGATCGGCGGCGAACGCGGCTTTGGAAATCAGCGTCTTCTTCTCTTTATCCCAAGCACAAAAGAGCAAATGCTTATCGGAATGCGGGCCCAGGTAATGGCCTTCGCGCACGATGCGGCGGACGAGCCCCTGGAACCGAGGGTTCACGAGGAAGTCACCCGTCAGGAAAAAAGAAGCCCTGGCTCCATGTTTCGCGAGCTCATCGAGAATCGTTTCCCCGCCTTCGGCAAACTCGTGCCCGGAGAACAAGAGAGCCAGGCGCCGGGCCTCCCTCGGACCGCGCACAACAGCACCATTGGTCATCTCTCGTCCGGTTCGTGCCGAGGTCGGCGTGATGGTCTGGACATCGGCGCACGAACAAGGCGTCCAAGCGGGCCAAACACACAGGCCAGAGACATCCGACGACAGCCAAAGGCAGTCGGGAGGGTTGATTCACAGTAAGTCCATCCTCTCCCATCCAGGGCTTGGCAATTGAATATCTGGGATCGGCACGCGAGCGTCGACCGGGTTTGCATACTCCTGGCCAGCGCTCAAACGCCCGCGATCCGCCGCTTGTATTCGCGCAGGGCGGCCTCTAGCCGCTCGTGCGCGGTAGTGTCTCCCGGCACATTGTGCGACGGGTGGATCGAGAGCTTCACCCCACGCTCCACGAGATCTCTCGGCCACCGTCGTGATGATCAACCAGACGAGACTCACAAACGCCATCGTGGAGACGGGCCCGATCTTGTCCTGGTGGTTCTGGATCGGCACTGAAGCATCCACCGCGTCCGTGCAATTGTCCACGACCACATCCGCGATCTCGAAGAGCTTTTTCCCCGATGAGTGGCGGCTGGGCCTGGTACGGAAGCCCTCCTCCGACCCGCATGCCACAACCTTCATGCCAAGCGTCTTCGCCCGGATCGCCACGTCGATGTTTACCGCATTGATTCCTGAGTGCGAGAAGATCCACATAGTGTCGCGCGGGTCGAAGTCGTACCCCTCCATGATCCGGTCGCCGTAGCCTTCCACGCCTTCCAGGAAGACGAACTGGCGAACCCCCATCTCCCCCACGATCCGCGTGAAGAAGGTCAATGGCAATTCCACCATCGGGTGGAAGCCGACGAAGCCACCGATTCGTGGATACATTTCCTCCACCGGGATCGTCGCATGCCCGCAGCCGAAGGTGTGCACCCAGCGACCGGCCGCGATCGAGTCGGCCATCAATAGCCGCCGCCCGCCTGATGTTCTCCAGTTGGGTCGCTTCGATCCTGTCCATGACCCCGCGCGCCTGAGACAGCCATTCCAGAGCCAGCATGATCGATTCCTCAATTCCGCCAACAATTGGCTTCCGTGCTAATTACCCCCAGGCCGCCGCCGCAAGAGCCAGAGGAGCACCCCTTGCGCCAGCAGCCCGGTGGGCACCACCACGAGCGAGGCCCGCAGGCCGTGTCGGTCCGCCAGCACGCCCGTCAGATAAGGGAGCGAGCTGCCGCCAATGAGCGCCATCACGAAAACGGCGCTGAAGGCTGTCCCGGTAAGGTCGCGATAGATTCCTCCGAGAAACCCCAGCAGGATCGGAAAGGCGGCCGCCAGGCCGAACCCGAGCAGAAAGAGCCCCGTCGCGGCTGCCGGCAGTGCTGCTCACTGTCAGCATCAATGCCGCTCCAGCGAAGGCCACCACCAGGAACCAGGGGAAAACGGTCGCCGCCGGCCGAAACCGCAGGAGCTGAGTTAGCACCAGCCGAGCCGCCACCATCCCGACCCAGAACAGTGAGAGCACCAAGATGGACCGCTCCTGGCTTAGCCCCAGCACCTCGCGCGACATACTGCGCGCTCCATCCCCCGAGCGTGACCTCCATCCCGCTCTGGAAGAATAACAGCAGCCCTACCAAGAGCAGCGGCTGATCTCCCAGGATCTCCCCTGCGCCGCCGCAGGGGGAACCCTTGTGCCTGCTTCGGCGGCGGAAACCTCACCGCCACGAAGTCCACGAGCGGTACGACCACCAGGATCGCCAGTCCGCCAACGATCGCCGTATATGTCATCCATTGCAAGAGGAGGCCCAAGATCAGCGGGACGCCGAATGCTCCGATCCCGAAAAACACCCCCAAGAGTGCTAACCCAGCCTCGCGTCCCGCCGGCGTGATATCAGCCACTAGTGCGTTCGTCGCACCGTTGAGCAGGCCGCCGCCGCAACCGAACACAAGCATCGCCGGCGTGAGCAAGGTCGGCGTTGGTAGACAGGCGATTGCCGCCAGGCCAAGCCCGACGCCCAGCGCCCCGGCCACGAGCACGGACCGGTAGCCGAATCGGTCCACCACCGGACCGAAGACCAGCGACCCCGCCAGAATTCCCAGGCTCATCAAGGCCATGAGCGATCCCGCGTTGGTTTTCTCCAACCCGTATCGCGTGATGAGAGGAGGCAGTACTGCGCCCAGCGTCGTGAGCGTCACTCCGAACAGAAGCATTCCCAGGTAGGTCGCGGCGAGCACCGCGCGATGGCCGGTCATCGCGGCACCTCTTTCCGCGCCGCCCGCAACGCAAGTTCTCCCGTTCCGACCAGGCAGGCCTCTGGTCCCAAGCTGCTCACGCACACGGCCACCTTCGTGATACTTACCGGCTGCCGCCCACTGCCGCGCCTCGGCGACGATCCGATCTAACAGCCCCGCCGCCGGCCCGAATAACCCGCCACCCAGTACCACCATCTCAGGGTCAAACAGACTCACCAGGTTGGCAACCACCATGCCCCAGCATTCCACCGCATTTGCCACCACCCGCGCTGCCAGACCGTCACCCGCCGCGAACGCGCTTAAGACTTCATGGGCCGTGACGGACCCCGGCGGCAGCGCGCGCAACACCCCCTCGTAGTCCGGTTCCGCCTCAAGGAGCTTCCTCGCCACCGCGCGATCCCCGCCCCCGACGCGTGCGACTCGAAGCCTCCGCAAGAGCGGTATGCCGCCTGGTAGGGACGGTCGAGTCCCAACCATCCGACAGCACCCGCGATGTCGTGCGCACCCCTCAAGATCGACCCGTCCACCATGATCCCGGCGCCGATCCCCGTGCCTACCGCCAGAAAGATCGCGTGCCGGCAACCCCGCGCTACCCCGCGAGTCACTTCTCCCAAGATCGAGCAAGCTCGGTCGCTCTCAATCACCACCTGGCACGAGTCCCTCACTTCGCGCGCGCAGCACATCACGCAGCGAATACCGCTCCCAGCCGGCGATGTTCGGTGCCCAGACGGTTCCATCCTGGTGATGCACGATTCCCGGCACCGACACGCCGACCGCCTCGACTTCCATTCCCCGATCCGCCGCGCTGCTCCTGAGCACCGCCACGTGCTCGACGATCAGTTTGCCCCACCTCGTCACCGCCGCGGCCATCGAGCAAAGCACCGGCGCGTTGAGGACGATGCCGTCACGGCCGAACAACGCCCCAGCCAGCTTCGTGGCCCCTAGATCCAGGCCGATCACGGCCATGGGCACCTCTCGTGTCTCCGGAGGGGGCGGTGGCGCGGCGGAAAGTGGGGCTTCCGACTCAGTAGGTCGATCACATGGCAACCCCCGTACCAGCCACAGCGTGCCCCATTAAACAAGTGTGTCCGCGCTCCGTCAAGCACGTGCAGTCATGGCGCGGCACGAGAGAGCCGATCAGGCATCATCGCTGGGCGAAATGCCGCTTTTGCTTTACCGTACGCTTCGAGCTCCGCGACAATGAATCGGATTGGCCATCACCACTCATTGATCTGTGCCGACATGTTCTTAGTAAGAGTTTGCCGGATCTCGAAAAAGCCCTCCCAGGGTCTGTGTTTCTTATTCCGGAGCCGCTCGGGGACGGTTTGCACAGTAAATTGCCCGGGCAGCAAAGAGTCTGAAAGCTCATCCCACGAAATGGGAGTGGCGACGGTCGCTCCGGGTCGTGCTCGTGTGCTATACGACGCGGCGGCGGTTGCGCCTTTTTCATTTCTCAAGTAATCGAGAAAAATCTTGCCCGCCCTCTTGGCGATGCTCGACTGGGCAATGTAACGATCTGGTTGCTCGCGAACCAGCGCGTCCGCGAATGCCTTGGCAAGGGTTTTCAGATCGTCCCAGGAGGAGCGCCGGACGATTGGCACAACCACGTGCAGACCCTTGCCTCCTGTCGTCTGAGCAAAACTCTCCAGTTTGAGGTCATGAAGACGCTGCTTGACGTGGCGAGCGGCTCGCACGACGTCGCTCCAGGCCAGCTCCGTCGCCGGAACAATGTCGAAGATGAGCCGGTCGGGCAGATCATTTCGATCCTCTCGACTTCCCCACGGGTGGATCTCCAGAACGCCCAGTTGCACAAGCGAGATCAACCCGGCGAGGTCGTCGATGACGATGTAATGGCGGTCCGTCCACTTTCCTTGATCGCGATACCCGCACGGCTTCAGGCATCGAGACTCCCGGCGCCCCTGATAGAAACAGGCTCCGTGGATCCAAGAGGGTAGCTCAGGAGGGACAAGGGACGAGCCACGATGTGGGGCAGAATGAACGAGGCAACGGATGTGTAATAAGCTGCGAGCTGCGCTTCGTAATCTTTTGTCGGGGAATCGCACCCGATCGGGATGCGTGAGCCGAACGCCGGCAAGTACGTCTGCCTTTTCCTGCCGCGCCTTGACCGAGCTGAAAGGGGAGGTGCCATTGTCTGCCGCCGCGACTTCGGATCGTCCGGTCTGTTGTGAGTGCCCCCAGAGGGCGGCACGACTGGCAGCTCAAGAGTGATTTCCTCAGGCTCCTTGTCCTCACGAATCCCGTGAAAGGAAGCATGACGTAACATTCCATCCGCTGTCCAGGCGGCAAACCCCACCTCGGCCACCAGCTTGGGCTTGGTCCAGTGGATCACCCCGCGCGTGCGCTGCCTGATGGCGGATTGCGAAACGGCGTTTCCTTTTGTTCCAGTGCTTGAAGTGCTTGGTGCAGGTCGCGCAGTGACTGCTGGGTAAATCCGGTGCCCACACGCCCGCAATAAACGAGTTCGCTGGGTCCGCGGTAGTAACCGACCAGTAAGGCGCCAAGAGATTCTCGGCGGTATCGGGATCTGTCCAGCCGCCGATGACGAATTCCTGACGTTTGCTACACTTTACTTTCACCCAGTCTGACGTCCGCCGCCCGATGTAGTGGCTGTCGGCCCGTTTGGCGACAATGCCCTCCAGGCCATGCCGACATGCGTTCGAGAACACCTGCGCGCCCTGCCCGATGATATGGTCGTTGTAGCGAATGATCTGGGATTGCCGCTTCCCGCCAAATAACTGAGCCAGAAACTGCTTTCTTGCGATCAAGGCGACGTGGCGCAGGTCGTGGCCACCGTAATAAAGTATGTCATAGACAAAGAAGACGATCTGATTGTCGTTCCCATGCCGTTGCCTATTTTGCAAGGCTTGGAAGTCGGTTGTGCCGTCTTTCTTGAGAGCGACGACCTCGCCTCGAGGATTACGTTCTCGGGACTGAGCTCCGTGACGGCACGAGCGATTGTCGGAAAGCGACGCGTCCAGTCGTTTTCTCGACGCGTGAAGAGCGATGCCGTACCACCTTTCGCACGCAAATCAGCCGATAGCCGTCGAGCTTCAGCTCGTACAGCCATCCCGCCCCACGCGGAAGCTGTTCCACCAGTAGCGGAAGCTCGGGAGCGATCCTGGCGGGCATCGAGGATCGCCTGGCTCCGTCCAAGAAGGATGGGTCGAGGGAAAGAGTGCTCGCGGGCTTGCGGCTCTTGCGCGAAGGTCTACTGGTGTTGGAGGAGGAGGGTTTCCCTGATCCTCGTCCATTGCGGCTCGGTTTCCAGGGCGATTTTGTGTGATTGGCGATCTCATCCATGGTTCGGCCGGAGGCGATGCTGGTCATGTTGGTCAGGATGTCCTCATCTTCGACTGATCGGGCCTGGTCGTCGTCAAGCTTCTTGAGTAGCCAGTTTTTGCCGTTCTGACCTGCCTTGCCCCCCATGCGGATCAAGGCCCAGCGGCCTTTAAGCCGTTCGCCATCAAGCCGGAATATGAGCTTGCCCCGTTGATATGCCTCCGCGGCATCACCTTCGGGCTCCCAGGTGCCGCGATCCCAGAGCATGACGGTCCCGCCTCCATACTCTCCACGCGGGATAACTCCCTCGAAAGAGCCATACTCAATCGGGTGATCCTCGACGTGTACCGCGAGGGATTTCACCCGCGGATCAAGGCTCGGTCCCTTGGGCACGGCCCAGCTTTTCAGGACACCAGCAAGTTCCAGCCGGAAATCATAGTGGAGATGGCTGGCAGCGTGCTTCTGGATGAGATACCGTGCGCCTGCGCTTTTCTGACGTGTGGCCCGCCGGCTCATCCGTACGCTGAAAATCTCTCTTGCGGCGATACTCTTTCAGACTCATGGCTAAATCGCCCTTCTAACAGCGCTGCCGATGCAATGGGTGCAGCGAGGTCGAGCAGACGAATGAGCAATGCTCATACCTCGCATGCGCAGGGCTGGGATGCTTCGCCTCAATGCTCGCTAGCTCTTAACCTTTCCTCCTCGAGCCGGACTGTTTTTTCCCCCTTGGTCTTCGTGGGCCCATTGTCTTTGTTGCTTTCGAAGCGGCCCTCCGCGCGTCGGGTTCGGGCGGCTGGCGGGGCGGGCATTAGATGGCTTTCCCGAACGCCGCAGGCTATGTCGTATCGTCTCGAGCAGATCGATCTCGCCTTCCTGATCGGAGTCGCCGGCGTCGTCCTTCTTGATCCGTGCGTACCAGATCTCGTCCGGCCTTTCGCTTTTTCTCGATGATCGTCTTCAGTGCTTCGGTCGCCTGATCGGCGAGCTCGCTGAGCGGAAGGGTCTTACTCAAGAGAGCGTTGATGGATTGTTCAAATACGGAAACTGCGCGCTGGCTCGGTGCCGCTCCGGGCGCCGGCAAGCCAATGGACTGGGGATCGCGAATCTCGTCTGCGAAGCGAAGAGTCTCAGCACAGAGGATGCCGTCCCTGGCGAAGATCGCAACCAGGTACTCGCGATCACGCATGACAAACGAGGCTATCCCAGCCCGCTTTGTTTGTTCCATTACCCCGGCCAGCAAGCGATAAGCCTTCGTGGCCTCCTTGAGCGGCGTCAGGTAGTAACCCCGTTCCAGAAGTGCCGGTGGCAGCTCGGTGAGATCGATGAATACCCGCAGGTCCATTTCACAGGTCTTTTGTGGTTCGATCGCCTCAAGCTCGGCGTCGTCAACGAGGACGTAGGAGCCATCTTCCAGCTCGTATCCGCGGACGATTTCGTTGGGGGTGACTTCCTTACCATCTCGAGGGCAATAGAACCTACGCTCCAAGAGCGATCCTTGCGGGCTCATGAGCCTCAGCCGGACTCCCGAATGCCGGGGTGGCCGGAAACACGAGTACCGGCACGTTGACGAGTCCGAAGCTCAGCGAGCCGGACCAGAATGCGTGAAACGGCAGATTCTTTGGTCCTGGCTCTTTCGGTTTCGACCGTGTTGCTTTCCTCTTGCGCGGCATGACGATCCCAGGCGCTTTCACGCTGACCGGCTCGCGGAGAGCCATTTCAAACTGGCCTTCAAAGAGTCTGCCAACGACCCTGCGTGGTGTCGTCGGTGTGCGCGGTTTGGCTTCACTTTCTTACCGGCTCGTTTGGCAGCGATAAGCCGGTGAACTCGCTCTTGGTATTCATCGTGATAAGTCTCGGGCTGGAACCGGCCGGAGAGAGCCTCGATAAGCTTTTTTGCCATCTCCCTCTCTTGAGGAGCCAAGGGCCGCCCTTGCGGCGGATCGAGCTGACTGGTCGGAATCACTTCCTCGGCATGACGGAGCGTAATGAGCATTAAATACCCTTGATGATTAATCAGAGCACCCACGTAAGAATGCTTGCGCATGACCCATCTTGCGATGCCGGAGCACTTCTTGGTCTCGAGTGCCTGTGCCAGCGCAAAATAGTCTTGCTCCGAAACGCCGGCGGCTCCCAAGTAATACGGTCGATCGAAAAACTGAGGATCGATTGCATGTGAGGGCACGAAACGGCTGATCGTCACGTTGCGATTCGCCTTGGGAATACTCCCCTCAATTTCTTCGGCGGTGACCGCGATGTATATACCGGGCTCCGCCTCAATCGCTTTGCGCGTTTCGTCCGAAGCGACCGGTTTTTTCGCTTCGGCGTCCACCATGCGCTGCTGCACACGAGTGCGGTCGGGCCTGTGGAGAAGATGGAAATGAATCTGACGATCCAGCACCGCGGAATAGAGCTTTACAGGAATTTCATGTTCTTGAACGACCAGATTTCCCTGCCAGATGGATCGCGAGGACATTCTCTTTAGAACTCCTTTGCAATGTCTGGGCGTTCCATCGCGCATTCCGGGCAAAGATGTTCGCCAGAGGCCTTGGTTCGCACAACGCACATGGAACATACCTCTCGGTCACAATCGACGCACCGGGGCGCATGCACAAATCTTGCTTCGTGGAAGCACGAAATACAAACCTGATATCCCCGGCTTATCTGGGCAGCACGGAGTGTAGCATTCGAGTGCTTGCTGGCCGCTCGCCTCATGGGGAGTGCCTTGTACCTGACCTTGGTCTCTCGCATTCCTTGGCGGAACAGTGAAATCTGCCAGTGCATCCCTCATGCCGGATGCGGAGCGGGACCAGAAAAAAAGCCATCTAATCGGAAAACACGAGCGAGTTGGCCTGGCCTTGCCATGTGGCTTGGGCACCAGGAAATGACATGGTCACCAGCAGCCAGGCGGTCCCGTTTCCTGCCGTGAGCTTGCGGGCTCAAGAGGCGATCAAATGGCTCGCGAAGTCAGGAAGCTCTCGATACAAGACGTGCATGCTCTCGCTGAACGACCCCAGCTTCAAGCCAAAGCGGCGCACCAGTTTCGCCAGGCTTGCCCTGGAGTAGAGCGAGACATGACCATTCCGAGGGCCGGCGTACCACCAGTTCAAGCCCAGCCGGTCGATATCGGCCGGCTGGAGAAGTGTCGAGAACAAGATCAGCCCAGGATCCATCAAGATAGTCGTTCATCTCTGCAAACGAGCGTGCCGGGTCGGTGGAATGCTCGACCACCTCGAAACTGAGAACGCAATCAAAGCGACCGGCCGGCCTCTCGGCATGGCTGGGCACAAACGGGTCGTAGGTGGTCACCTGGGGAAAACCCGCGGCACGGAGCGACTCGGCCAGTTTTCCGTTGCCGCCCCCGTAGTCGAGGGTTCGACCGCGGTTTGACGCCCGGAAACAATTTGCACAAGAATGCCGCATTCGCTCTGGGACGCACCTCAGGGTAGTCCGGATCAACCAGTAAGTATTCTTCGTTGTAGATGTAATGTTGAAAGTCTTCGTTTGTGAAATCGTCAAAAGCCGTCGTGAAGATGAAGTGGCACACCGGGCATCTATAGTAATATATGGGTATGCCTGCAAGATCGAGAACTCGGCGTCGGTAGATTTCGCAGTTCTTGTGAAAATCGACGACACCGTAAAGCAAGGCAAGGGCACCACAGCACTTGCACGGCGCTTCCCGCCCGCAGACGGCCGCAAACCAGAGTTCATCGCTCTCCCGAGCGCGGCTTCTCACTGCTTCTCCGGCTCCCGGGTCGGGAAGCATATCAGAATAGAATAGATAAAGGCAATGACACCGCGAGCAGCGACAGAATTGACTTTGCTCTGAGGAATCGCAGTCATGAAGACCAAGACCGAGATCGTGAAGGAATGGCTGCCCCGGTACACCGGACGTTCGCTTGACGAGTTCGGCAAATACATTCTACTGAGTAACTTTGGCAACTACGTGGAGATGTTCGCCGAGCGGTTTGAGGCCGAAGTTCTCGGTAAGAATCATCCGATGCAATCGGCGACCGCCGAGAATCTCACCATCCTGAACTTCGGAATGGGTAGCGCCATGGCGGCGACCGTGATGGACCTGCTTGCCGCGGTGGAACCGAACGCCGTGCTCTTCCTCGGCAAGTGCGGGGGTTTGAAGAAGACCAAGGTCGGCGACTTCATCCTGCCCATCGCCGCGATTCGAGGCGAAGGGACGAGCAACGACTACATGCCCGCCGAGATCCCTGCCCTGCCGTCGTTCCGGCTGCAGAAAGCGGTGTCTGCCATGATCGTAAGGCACGGCTTTGATTACTGGACCGGCACGGTCTACACGACGAATCGGCGCGTCTGGGAGCACGATGAGAAATTCAAGGAGTATCTGAAACAGATCCGGGCATCGGGGATCGACATGGAGACGGCCACGATCTTCATCGTGGGTTTCGTCAATCACATCCCCAAGGGAGCGCTACTCCTGGTTTCGGACAGCCCGATGACCCCTGAGGGTGTCAAGACATCGCGCGAGCGACAAATCAGTGACCGAGAAATTCGTGCGTGAGCACCTGGAGATCGGCATCGACTCACTGGTCGAACTGCGCGATTCGGGCGAGTCGGTCAAACATCTGAGGTTCGACTAGAGGGCGATGCGGTTCTCGGCAGATCCGAGCGGCCAGTGGCAGCCCCCTTGCCCGACCTGCTTGCGGCCGGCCGCGGGCGCACCGCGAACCGATCGGGCTCGACTGCCTGGGATTATTTGTAGGGAACGAGCTCTGGTCGAGGGTCAGTAGCGCCGGCCGCCACCACCGCCACCATAGCCGCCACCGCCACCGCCGCGACCGCCTCCATAGCCGCCGCCGCTGCGTCCGCCACCGCCGCGGTCTTCGCGTGGCTTGGCCTCGTTGACGGTCAGCCGGCGCCCGTCATGCTCTTGATCGTTGAGCGCCTGAATTGCTGCCTGAGCCTGGGCTTCGGTGTCCATCTCGACGAACCCGAACCCCTTGGAGCGGTTCGTGTCCCTGTCCACAATGATTTGTGCGCTCTGCACCGTCCCGAAGGGCGCGAATAACGCCTCCAGGTCGGCCTCGTTGACGTTGTAGGTCAAATTGCCCACGTACAGCTTCTTACCCACGATCGAGCTCCGGAACGAAAGGCGGACGACCCTCGAAACGCTTTCAAGGTCGAGAAGAAAGGGGCTTCCTTTGAAGCCCATTGGCCGGCCTGAGTGAGAAAAATCAGCCAAGTCCGGTTCGGGAAGAGCCGGCCATGGTTCTCGGTGGCCAGACCAACCGTCCGAAGCATAACAAGAAATGTAAGAGATTGATAGAAATTTACGCTCATCTTTTCCGTCTCAACCGGCACGAGTGCAATCACGAATCTACGGAGCGGCCATGAAAAGGCCCGGGAGAGACGATTTTGACGATGGCCACCAGCCGGTCGCCATCCACTTGCCTCACGGCCACGACGTTTTACTTGCGACGATAGAACTCCAGGTCGGTCTCACCGACGAGGCGGGCTTTTGGTTGGGCAACAATCATAAGCCTATCCTAAATCGAACAATGCGGAGTTATCCATTGAAAAGTGAGATGCGAGCGGCGCCTCGCCTGGCCACTCTTTGGCCCGAACCTCAGCTTAGTTCCCGAGCCGTTGCACCCGTGCTTTGATGGGCGGTTTTGAGATAATCGTTGTCTCAGGAAGTCCACAAAACCCTCCCACCTCGACATGGAGAAGCACACATGCGATACCACCTCAGATTCATTCCGGCTCTGGCCCTGGCGATCGTGCCGCTCTCACCCTCCCCGCGCTCGGGGACGACGCCGGCTGGTTTTCCCTGTTTGATGGCAAGACGCTCGATGGCTGGTCAGTTCACGGCGGTTTCGCGTCGTACAAGGTCGAGGACGGCACGATCGTGGGAACCACCGTCGAAGGAAGTCCGAACACGTTTCTCTGCAAGGGCGACTACAAGGATTTCGTGCTCGAGCTGGAGGTCCAGTGCGACCCGCGGCTTAACTCGGGCGTCCAAGTGCGTAGCCACGTCTATGAACAGGATGGTCCCGATCCCCTCGATGCCAAGAAGCATCGGACCAAGGGGGTCGTTTATGGACCACAATGCGAGATCGCCCGCCAAGAAACCGGTACGGCCGGCCGGTTCTACGATGAAGTCACGTCGCGACCGATGGATTTGCGAGATCGGCTCGCAGGCCAGGGAAGCGTTCAAGGACATCGGGTGGAACCGCTACAAGATCGTCGTTCAGGGCAACCGTTACCGCTCATGGATCAACGGAGTTTCTTGTTCCGACTTCACCGACGACGTCGATCAGCACGGACTGATTGGCCTTCAAGTTCATGCCATCTCCAGGAACGAGGGGCCCTACCAGGTGCGCTGGAGAAGCGTCAGGATCAAGGAATTGAAGCCGGGAGAAAAGGTCGAGGGCATCGAATGATCTTTGTGAGCGACTCTGCACGGCAGGGTTGCGGCCTTGGGCTTTGCTCAACCCTGGGAGAGTGCACGCCCAGGATCGTTTCCGTGCTGATCGTCCGACAACTGAGACTTGTGCTGGGGGGCACCTTCAAGAATCGTGGTACGGATCCGATCGCGCTGGCGATCGATCTGCTCGGCGGTCGCTCCCAGGTGAACAAGAAGGAACTCGGCCATCGCCAGTGCGACTTCGGCCTCGCTCGAAAAGACGGCATCGGTCCTGGCGCGGCGAAGCTCCGCGATCTCGTGGACGTATGTGGTTCGGGCGATGATCTTGACTTGCGGGTTCAATTCCCGGGCCAGTCGAATGGTCTCCATTGATCCCCGGGCATCCGCCGAACTGAGAATCAAGGCGACCGCCCGCTCCACTCCCGCCTGGACCAGGGCCTCGCGACTTGCGGCATCACCGTAGACTGCCCAGATTCCTTCGTCGGCAAGCTCCCTTACGGTCTGGAGATTGAGCTCGATCACCGCCGGATTGAGCTTGTTCTCGCGCAAGAGGCCTACAAGCGTCTTACCCACGGGGCCATAGCCCACCACCACGGCTCGATATCGGCCGTGCCCCTCGCCAGAATCGCCTGTCGGCCCCGTTGCCACTCCCGGGCGTGCGCCCCAAGTGGTCCCGATGACTTGCCGCACGATGCGGGCAATCGGGTCGATCAGGCGATAGAGCAGCGGGTTGAGGATAATGGAGATGATTCCCGCGGCAACCAGCGTATTGGTGGCCGTGTTGTCGAAGATGGCAAGGCTCATGCCGGTGGCGGCCAGCAAGAACGAGAACTCGCCGATCTGTGCAGTGGCGATACCGACTGCCACGGCCGTGCGCGGCGGGTAACGGAATCCGAGCAGCACTGCAAGCGTGACCAGGGGCTTGGCTACCAAGATGACCAGGAGTGCCGCCGCCAGCAGCCCCGGCGTCTGCATCACCTCGCCCGGGCGGAAGAGAATTCCAATCGAGACAAAAAAGAGCGCCGCGAAGGCGTTGCTCATCGGCAGAGCCTCGGTGACGGCTCGCAGGCTGAACTCGGAGCGGCCCACGACCAGCCCTGCCAGAAAGACGCCCAGGGGCATCGAAATACCGAATAGCCTGGCCGATCCTACCGCGATACCCACGCCAGAACGAGAACTGTCAGGGTGAATAGCTCGCGCGAGTCGCGTTGCCGCGACTCCGGTCAGCACCCAGGGGATCGCACGCTGACCAATGATGAACATCAAGGCAACCATCGCGGCTACCTTCACCAAAGCCAGCCCGACGGCGAGTACCAGCCCACGATTGCCGGCGGCGCCGGGTCCGCAAGTGGCCGGCAGGAGCACGAGGGCAAAAACCGTGATCAGGTCCTCGACGATCAGCCAGCCGACGGCCACCCGCCCCGTCTCGGTTTGCAGGTCGTCGTTGTCTGCCAGGACCCGGATCAGGACGACCGTGCTCGCGATCGACAGGGCCAGGCCGAACACCAGGCATGCCGGCCGGCTCCAGCCGTAAGCCCAGCCGATCAAACTTCCCATCGCGGTAGCCCCGAAACTGAGGATCAAGGCCCCCGGGATCGCCACCCGGCGGACCGCGAGCAGCTCCTCCACATGAAATTGCAGCCCGACGCCGAACAGGAGCAGAATCACGCCGATCTCGGCAAGCTGGTCGGCCAGATGGGTATCGGCAACGAACCCCGGCGTTCTTGGCCCGACCAAGACCCCCGCGAGCAAGTAGCCGACGATTGGGGACAGCCCCAGGCGAAAGGTTATATAGCCGCACACAAATGCGAACGGCCAGACAGGCGGTCAGCGTCAAGAGCAGGTCAAGTTCGTGCATGTGAGTTGATTATCAAACAAACGATAGTGGGCCCGGTTCAGGTTGTCGGGCAGGCGATGCGATGACCGCCTTTGAGTCCTCTAAATCGCGCGGCATGCCACTTGACCGTTGATCGAAGATCTTGCCAGAGAGCCGCATGTCATCACAAGCAGTCAACTGTTGTTTTGTCCACTTATTCTCGTGCGAGAATTTCAACGGCCCCGAAAACTCTATGCTGAATGCTGTCGTGAGGTGTGGTATGATGAGTTTGTATGGAATGCTCGGAGAAGCCGTGACGGCCGAACGGATGGCCCGAGCGACTCCGTCTCGGGAGTGGCCGACTTGAAGCCGTTGAGCGCATTGAGCCGCACCGGACCCTGACCCGGGATGAGATTCTCGCCTTCCACGCCGCGATAGCCTTCCTCGTGATTCTCATCTCGTACGGCATGGGCCGGACCACCGCACCGAAATTCCCCTGCGAATCAGGCGCGATGGCGACCATGGCTGAGGAGTACACCGTGATCTCTTTGCCGATCAAATCCGGACGGACGCGACTGGCCGCGTTTCTGCTGACATTGGCGGTGCTGACCGTGTCGGCTATGGCGAGCGAGCAAAACGAGAACAAGAGAACGAAGGAAAAGTCGGAGGCCGGCACGGCGGCACCGAGGGCGGCGGAGGTCAGCTTTGACAAGCAGGTTCGCCCGATCCTGCAAGCTCACTGCCAGGGTTGCCACCAGCCGGCGAAGGCGGGTGGAGGGTACGTCATGACGAGCTTCGACCGGCTGCTCAAAGGTGGCGAGTCGGACGAGCCGGCCATCGTCCCGAGCAAGCCGGCCGAAAGCTATCTGGTCGAACTGATCACCCCTCATGCCGGCAAGTCCGAGATGCCGCAAAACAAACCGCCTCTGGCCGAATCGGAGATCGCGCTCATCGCACAGTGGATCGCCCAGGGGGCGAAGGACGACACGCCTGAGGACCTGGGAAGGCGGTATGATGCGGACCACCCGCCTGAATACACCCGGTTGCCGGTGATTCCCGCGCTGGCCTTCTCTCCCGACGGACTGCTCCTGGCCGTGGCGGGGTTCCACGAAGTTTTGCTCTGGAAGGCGGATGGCACCGAGCAGGTTGGCCGCCTGGTCGGGCTCTCCGAGCGCGATCGAGTCCCTCGCCTTTTCACCCGACGGCAAGAAGCTGGCCGTCACAGGCGGCCGGCCGTCAAGGATGGGAGAAGTCCAGGTCTGGGACGTGGCCAGGAGGACGCTCAGCCTTTCCGTGCCGGTCACGTTTGACACGGTTTATGGAGCAAGCTGGTCGCCCGATGGGACCAAGATCGCCTTCGGCTGTACCGACAACACCGTCAGGGCCATCGATGCCAAAACGGGTGAACAGGTGCTCTTTCTGGGTGCTCATAGTGATTGGGCCCAGGACACCGTCTTCACGGCCGATGGTTCTCACCTGATTTCGGTGGGCCGCGACATGGCGGCGAAGCTGACCGAGATCGCCACTCAGCGGTTCGTCGACAACGTCACATCCATCACCCCCGGAGCGCTCAAAGGGGGGCTCGCAACCGTAGCCCGGCACCCCAAACGCGATGAGATCGTGATCGGCGGTTCTGATGGCGAGCCCAAGCTGTATCGGGTCTTCCGCCGCACGTCGCGTGTGATCGGCGACGACTCGAACCTGATCCGCGAGTTTCCTCCCCTACCAGGACGGGTCTACAGCGTGGCCATCAGCGCCGACGGCAAGCGAATTGCCGCCGGCAGCAGCCTTGACGGCTTTTCAGGTGAAGTAGCGGTCTACTCCTACGAGTTTGACACGGCCCTGCCCGAGAACATCAAGGCCATCAACGAAAAGGTGGTGACCGCGCGCTCGGCCGCGGAGAGCGCTGCCCTGGAAGCCTATCACAAGGCTGGCGTCAACCCAGATTTCCCGACTGAAGGTGCCTCGAGGCGGCATCTACACGGTCGCGTTCCAGCCCGACGGCAAGATTCTGGCGGCGGCTGGCGGCGACGGCATCGTCCGGCTGATCGACCCGGAGAAAGGCATCATCGTCAAGCAGTTCGCACCCGTTGCGGTAAAAACCTCCGTGGCCGCGGCGAACGCGGAGGTCACTGCCGTAGAGCCGAAGCTCGAAGAATCGGTCGAGACCGAAGTTCTTCCCAAGAATGCCGAGCTTGTGGGGCTGGACGTACAACCCCGCGAGATCCGGTTGTCGAACAGGTTCGCCTATGCTCAACTGCTGGTGACGGGCAAGCTCGCCTCGGGCGAAACGATCGACGTGACGCGGATGGTCGAGCCAAGGTTCTCGGCCGACATCGCCACCTGCTCCCGGTCCGGCCTGGTCCGGCCAACTGCCGATGGCAAGGCGACGCTGGCGCTGAGTCTGGCCGGCAAGTCGGTGGACGTTGCGGTGGTCGTGCTCGGGCTGGCCACGCCGGTGCGCGTCGATTTCGTCCATGATGTGGCCCCGGTTCTCTCCCGCCTGGGCTGCAACGCGGGAACATGCCACGGATCAGCTCAGGGGAAGAACGGATTCAAGCTCTCGCTGCGTGGCTATGATCCGCTCTTTGACGTCCGGGCTCTGGTTGATGACAACGCATCGCGGCACGTAAACTTGTCGGCGCCCGAAACCAGCATGATGCTGGCCAAACCGACCGGCGCGTTACCTCACGTGGGCGGCGCGCTGATGCAGCCTGGTGAGCCTTATTTCGAGATCCTGCGCTCCTGGATCGCCGACGGCGCCCGGCTTGACCGGACGACCCCGCGGGTGACCCGGATCGAGGTCTACCCGGCCAACCCCGTGATTCCCTGGATCGGTGGCAAGCAGCAGCTTCGCGTGCTGGCGACCGACGCCAGCGGAGAAGTCCGCGACGTGACGCGAGAGGCATTCCTCGAGACCGGCAACATGGAGGTTATCGCGGCCAACAAGTCCGGACTGATGACCGCCTTGCGCCGCGGCGAGGCACCCATCCTGGCACGGTACGAGGGCGCTTATGCCTCCACGACACTGACCGTCATGGGCGACCGTGGCGGATTCGTCTGGTCCCAGCCCCCTGGGTACGGACGAATTGACGAGCTGGTCGCGGCCAAGTGGAAGCGGATGAAGATCCTGCCGTCGGGCCTTTGCTCCGACACCGATTTTGTGCGCCGGGTAACGCTCGACTTGACGGGCCTGCCCCCGACCGCCGAGAACACCCGCGCGTTCTTGGCCGACCCCCGCGAGTCACGGGCCAAACGCGAAGCCCTTGTCGATCGCCTGATCGGCTCGCCAGATTACGTAGAGTACTGGACGAACAAATGGGCCGACCTGCTCCAGGTCAATCGCAAGTTTCTCGATGTTGAGGGAGCTGTGGCACTGCGGAACTGGATTCGCGGCCAGGTGGCGGCCAACACTCCCTACGACGCGTTCGCCAGGTCGATCATCACGGCCTCCGGGTCGAACAAGGAAAACCCGCCGGCTGCCTATTTCAAAGTGCTCCGCGAGCCGACGGCCATGATGGAAAACACGACCCAGCTCTTCCTGGCCGTTCGGTTCAACTGCAACAAGTGCCACGATCATCCGTTCGAGCGTTGGACTCAGGACCAGTACTACCAGACTGCGGCCTTCTTCGCGCAGGTCGGCCTGAAGGCGGACCCGGCTAGTGGCGGACGGATGGTCGGCGGCACCGAGGTCGAGTCTCCCAAGCCGCTCTACGAGATGGTCGCCGACACGGGCACGGGCGAAGTCATCCACGATCGCACGAAGAAGGTCGCGGCGCCCAAGCTGCCGTTTGATTGCGCGTACCAGAAGCCGCCCACGAGTGCCCCCAGACGCGTTGAGCTGGCCGCCTGGTTGACCTCGCGTGACAACCCGTATTTCGCCCGCAGCTACGTCAATCGGCTCTGGGGTTACCTCTTCGGAGTCGGAATCATCGAACCGCTCGATGATATCCGCGCCGGCAACCCTCCTTCCAACCCCGAATTGCTTGAGTACTTGAGTGCCGAGTTCAAGAAGAGCGACTTCGACGTCCGCCACATCGTGCGGATGATCTGCACGTCTCGAACCTATCAGCTCTCGGTCGAGACCAACGCCTGGAACGCCGACGACAAAACGAACTATTCGCACGCGATCGCCCGGCGGCTGCCGGCCGAGGTGCTGCTCGACGCGGTCTACCGGGTGACCGGCACGAAGTCGAAGTTCCCAGGCGTGCCCGAAGGAATCCGCGCCGCGGCCTTGCCCGATTCCGGTATCGAACTGCCCAGCGGGTTCTTGACGACTTTCGGCCGGCCGTCTCGCGAGAGTGCCTGCGAATGCGAGCGAACCAGCGGGCTGCAACTGGGACCGGTGATGGCCCTGGTCAGCGGTCCGACCCTGGCCGACGCCATCGCCGACCCGAACAACGAGCTTACCGCGCTGCTCACTCGCGAGAGCGATGACACGAAGCTGATTGACGAACTCTTTTTGAGGATCCTCAACCGCCCAGCCACTCCAGACGAGATCGCGACCTGCCGGAACGACCTGCAATCGATCGATGATGACCACCGCAAGCTGGCCGAAAGCCTCGGCGGGCGCGAGGTCGAGTTCGCACTCAGGCGGCCCCAGATCGAACGCGACCGGCTGGCCGCGATCGCCGCGGCCCAGGCCGCGCTGGCAGTCTACGAGAAGGAACTAGCGCCCCGGCTCGCGCAGAAGGAGAAGGAAAGAGCGGCGACCGCGACCAAGCTCGAGGCCGAACTGAAGGCTTACGAGGCGACGGTGCTCGCCAAGAAGATCGAGCAATGGGAAAAGGCCCAGCCCTTGGCCGTGCGCTGGAGGACCCTCGAGCCGACTTCACTTCAGGCCACTGCCGGCGCGGTGCTGACCAAACAGCCCGACGGTTCGATTTTGGCATCAGGCAAGAACCCCCACAGCTCCCTTTACACCATCGTCGCCGAGACCGACCTGACGGACATCACCGGTCTCCGGCTGGAGGTGCTCCCACACGAAGGCCTTCCGAACAAGGGTCCCGGGAGGGCGCGGGACGGGAACTTTGTGCTTACCGAGATCGAGGTCTTCGCGGCCCCCAAGGCGGATCCCAAACAGGTCAAGCCGGTGAAGCTGCAAACCCCACTGGCCGATTTCAGCCAGGAGGGTTACCCGGTCGACGAAGCGATCGACGGTGACCGCACGAACCAGGGAGCCGGCTGGGCTGTGTCTCCAACCACGGGAGTGACTCACTGGGCAACCTTCGAAACCGCGACGCCCGTGGGAAAAACCGGCGGGACGATGATCACTGTCAAGCTGCATCATCGGTTCAACCAGCCCAATTTCACGCTCGGCAGGTTCCGGCTTGCCCTCACGCGGCTTCCCCGGCCCGATCACTCTGGGAATCTCTGAGGAGTTCCGTCCCATCCTCGCCATCGTGCCCGAACTGCGAACCCAAGCCCAGAAGAATACACTCTTGAACTACAACCGGGTCATGGACGCCACGTGGCGAAAGAAGCAGGCGGCACTCGCCGCCATGAAGGCTCCTCTGCCAATTGATCCCCAGCTCGCCGCGCTACGCGGCCAGCTCGAACAGGCCCAACGTCCGGTACCTGTCGATGCGACTCTTGTCCAGTTGCGACACGACGTGGAGATGAGCATCCAGCAAGCCGCCACGCGCCGGCTGACCGCTGCCCAGGACATCGCCTGGGCTTTGATCAACAGCCCGGCGTTTCTCTTCAATCACTGATCGGTCCGCGAGTTTGAAGGCCCAATCTCAAGACCAGGAGCCACACGATGATCATCGTCCCCGGACGGAGCAGGAAAGGACCTGTGTGATCCGCAGCTTGGCATGACGCGGCGCGATATTCTCCGCGTTGGCGGGTCGGGCTTGCTGGGCTTGAGTCTCGGCTCGATGCTCGAGCTGCAAGCCGTCTCGGCGCGGGCCGCGGATATCAAGAGCGGTAAGACGGGCGGGGCACCCGGCTGGGGCAAGGCCAAGAGCATCATCCTGCTCTATCTTCAGGGAGGTCCCAGCCATCTCGATCTCTGGGACCCCAAGGATCATGTCCCGGACAACGTCAAGAGCGTCTTCAAGAAGATCGCCACCAAGGTGCCGGGCATCGACGTTACGGAAAACCTACCGAGGCTGGCTCAACTGACCGACAAATTTACATTCATTCGATCGATGAGCTACACCCCCAACGGCCTGTTCAACCACACGGCCGCGATCTATCAGATGATGACGGGGTACACGACCGACAAGGTCAGCCCGTCCGGTCAGCTCGAGCCGCCCAGCCCCAAGGACTTTCCCAACTTTGGGTCGCAGATCATCCGGCTTCGGCCCCAGAGCGTTCCCATGCTGCCGTTTGTGATGCTGCCGCGCCCGCTGCAAGAAAGTGGGGTCGTTGGCAAGGGAGGAACGGCGGGATTCCTGGGCAAGGCCTTCGACCCCTACACCCTCTACCCTGAGGGTGACGACATGGACATGACCAAGATGGACCGGATCAAGGTTGACGACCTCCAGCTCCGGCCCGAGGTCTTTGCCTTGCGATTGCAGCGCAGGGCCAAGCTGCGCGACGCCCTCAACGCGGGCATGAAGTCGATCGACGCCGCCGTCTCGGATTACAAGTTGAGTGAGTATTACAATCGGGCGCTCAGCCTCATCGTTTCAGGACGTGCCCGTGAGGCCTTCAACCTCCAGGCCGAGCCAGCCAAGACCCGCGACCTGTACGGCCGGAACACCTTCGGCCAGAGCTGCCTGCTGGCCCGCAGATTGATCGAGGCCGGCACGAAGGTCGTCGAGGTCGTCTGGCCGAAGGTGGCCAACTCGGACAACCACTCGTGGGACCACCACGTCGACCTGACCAACCGGATGCGGGACCGATCGGGCCCGATGCTCGACCAGGGTCTCTCCGGACTGCTGACCGATCTGGACCAGCGCGGGCTGTTGCGGGAAACCCTGGTGGTTGCCGTTGGTGAGTTCGGCCGCAGCCCGCAGAAGGGGGTCAGCACGTCAGGCAACGGCAACAGCGCCGATGGCCGCGACCACTGGCCCTATTGCTATACGGCCGTGATCGCCGGTGCGGGCATCAAGCGGGGCCACATCCACGGCCAGTCCGACAAGACCGGCTCGGCGCCTCTGTCAGATCCCGTTCATCCGGGCGAGCTGCTCGCCACCATCTATCACGCCTTCGGCATCGACCCGGCCACCATGGTCTTGAACCACCTCAACCAGCCGCGTGAGCTGGTCAAGGCCGAGGCCGTGACGCGACTGTTCGGCTGAGAGCGGGGCTACGAGAACGGCACCCTCTCGCTCTGCATGGCCGATCCTGATCTGCCCAGGCCGCGAGAGTTCAAGGCCGAGAAGGGGTCCGGCCAGACGCTGATGGTCTTCACGCGGCAAGGATCGCCTGCCAAGCCGTGAAGGGTCACTGCCAACCGTCTCCCCTTAGGATGGCCAACCGCCGCTCTGCCGGAAACCGCTCGATCGCATAGCGCAGCATGGTCCGGGGCATGATGCGGACATGTTGCCGCAGGAACTCCTCGAGGACCGGCTGATCCCGCTTGCCGACCTCGCGCAACATCCAGCCCGCAGCCTTGTGAATCAGGTCTTCCCGGTCGCCGAGCAGGCGCTCGGCGATTCGCAGGGTATCGTCGATACTGTCCCTGACGAATGAAATATAGCGTTGCAATGATGCTGATTCGGCGCTCCCAGATGCTTTTGGAGGCGGCGAGCCGATCCAGCGGCTTGCGGCTCCGCTCCGCGAGATGACCGCCCACGATCGTCGGTGCAGAGGAATCAACCAGGTCCCAGTTGTTGATGAACCGGGTGTGGGCCAAGTAGAGATCGAAGATCTCCTTCTTGGCCGCGTCTTCGGCTTCGCCGCCCGCCATACCAGGATCAGGAGGGCCAGCAGCCGCTCCTCGTGAACAGCCGACCGCAACAGTTCGATGATCTGATCGAGCGCCAGACCGCGGTATTCTTTTGCCACCCCACGCAACACTGGAACGCGGATGCCGAGGAAGACGTCCCCCTCACCGTACTGCCCCGGCCCGGTCTTGAAAAAACCAGCCGCGAAAGCTGCGGCTCCACTATTGCCCAACGAGCGCAATCGAGCTTGAATCTCAGGCGTTGGCATAAGTTTCAGGTCGGCCCGAAGGTCAGTTCATCCGCGGCGGATCTCACGCCAAATTGACGATCTTGTGGTCGATCGAAAACTTCCGACCTCGGGGCGAGTTGAACTCGAAGATTCCCAGGCCAAGGTTGGCGGCCAGGCGAATATGCTGGGGCTGACGGATATCGAATCCCTCGGATCCCAGCGGATCGAGGCCGAGCTTGCCCGAGGCCCCCACGGCCGGCAACCCCTTTTCCTTACGCTTGGCGTCAATGGTCCTCCAGAGGATGTGGTCCATCGCCACCGGGTCGGTCGCCAGCAGCAGGGCGTTGTTTTCCCAGGTCCACTCGGGCCGCAAGGCACTTGGGCCTCCCTGGTAAACCCCCTTGATCCCGTCCATGATGTGCAGGACGCACTTCTTCCGAATGACCGGGTGAGCAACGACCTGGGGGATGAACTGGTTACAGACATTGGTGTCCGGCGTGCTGTGCGACCGGCACACATTGTTAACCAGCCCGTGGCTCATGTTCTTGAGTGCTCCAGTGACTCCAGCCGATCCGTGATCCTTGAGCACCGGCAGAAGCACGATCTTGTTGACTCTGCGCATGACCAAGAGCCCCAGGTGCGACTGCTTGGTGCGCTCGTCACGGGGGTCCTCACCGTAGCCGGTCAGCTCCATGACCATGAATTCGTCGGGGTCGTAGCCAGTGACCCGATCGAGGTTGTCGGTCCGCAGATTGTCCACCCCCTTCAGATCGATCTGGTGGCCGTTGTACTCAACCCCCAGCCCGGTCCAGTCGATCCCCTCGGGAACGGCCTCATGCATCTTGGCGCCGATGAACTCGTCGCGATAGCGCTCGAAGACGACGATGTCCTTGGTTTTCACGCCCGCGGCCTTGAGGCCCTCGATCACCTCGAGCATCAGCTCGCTCGACGAGTTGGCCAGGGGATTGCCCACGGGATTCATCTTGATCCCGACGACATCGCCGGGCTCGAAAAAACCGCGCCATGCGGAAACCGCATCATTCGCGCCCGTGAGCTCTTTCATGCCCGCGCTCCACCGATTCCTTGATCGCCGCGCGGCTTTTGGAGCCGCTCTGGATCATCCGGGGATTGCGAACCTCGACGACCCGGCCCGGAAAGGGTCCCGGCACACCCCACTTTTCGTCGACGCCCGCTTTCCCGGCGGCGGCTCTGGACTCCTGGGCCGAGATATGGGCGATTGGCAGAGCGGCCAGTCCAGGGACTAGAGCCGCCGCGCCCAGAAACTCACGACGGACCAACCCGCGACAAGGAGTGCTATCGGACATGGTTCTTGCTCCTTTCCTAAATCCCGAAGCGACACTCGACCTGAAACCACTTTCCAGATGCTGGCTTCGATTGCAGACTGGCCGGACTCTTGAACTGGCACCGTAGCGTGTCATACAATTGTTACAACAGCATCTCTGAGAACGCTTGTCTGTCGCAGAGCTGAGTTTTCCATCACGGAGTTCCTGCTCATGCGTCCTGAATACACCCGCTCGCAGCCCGAAGTTGCGGTTAACTTGCGGTGCTCATGTAAAACGCTGCAATGCTTACAAACCAAGCTTGTCCAGAGTTTCAATTCTTTCGCAGTTTCACGCTCACCGCCGCCAGCCCACCGTTCCAGGAAAGTGATTTGATCTGCAAGTCACTCAACATTTTACGGCAGTCTCAGAGACTGACGCCATTGGGCGGCGTCTGAATGCCGCTTCATTTTTCGGGAATTCACGCCTGCGGTATCGATCTTGCTATAAGGTATCGAAGACTCAGGTGAACACGGTAACCAATCGCACTTACACATCTTTCCTCCATTTTCCCCACGGAGGCGACCATGAGTGCAAAGCAGCGTCGCAAGATTTACGGGGTTCGTCGTGAGACGCGCCGGTCTCGAGGCTGGACGCGGTGGTTCCAGGAGGGTTTCTTCGAGACGGAACCGGCCTATAGCATCCGCCTGCGCACAGTGCTGTGGGGACATAAATGAGCCCGCGGCGCTCGATGGAATTGATCAGTCGCCGATAGGTGCAGCGCGGGTGTCAGATCGATCGATCGAAACACGTCCCAGGCGAAATCAGGCGCTGGCCACGGGAGGAAGCTAGGGCATGGTCATATTCGTGACAGTCATGCGCGCCACGTACGGCAAGCCCAGGTTCTCCACGATCTCGATCACCGGCTCGATCCCCCTTGCCTTCAAAATCGCCGCGACCTCGGGGTCGGCTGCCACGCTCGGAGAGAGGGCAAGCTCTCCGTCCCGCGCTTGACCGCAAAGCTTCAACACCTGTCGGGACGTAGTTCCAAAGTAATCAAGATGATCATTGATGTTGGCGGCAAGCGCCGTGCCACGGTGGATGCCGATCCTGAGACGAAGGCTCCTTGTCAACTCGCTTTTCCTGAGAACCCCCTCGAGCTGAAGGCCAAGCTTGACCGCCGATGCAGGTCCATCAAACGCCGCCAGAATGCCTTCGCCCACGGTCTTGACCACCGCTCCCCCGGAGTTGCGGACAGCCTCATCCAGGAGTTGAAAGAGCTCGTGCAGTACGTTGAAAGCGCGGCAGTCGCCGAGTTCCTGGTAGAGGATGTCGGCTCGCGCCGGGTCAAGCCCAGCGGCCATCAAGCTCACCGTGGAAACCGCCGCGAGCTGGCCCGGAGACAGGACCTCATCGGGAAAGAGCTGTCGAAAAAGTGCCAGCGAGGCGGCTCGTGACGCGGTCAGGGCGTCGTCGCGCACTGCAACTCGCTCCACCCGCACCAGAATTTCCCGATCGAGATCGCTGGTGAAAGTCAGAACCTGGTGGCCGGTCGCTAGCATTCGTGGATCGTCTGGCGTGGGGCCTTTTGCCAGGTTCATTTCCCAGTGGCGGGCAGCCGCGTGAGGCTGAACCTGGAACTCAACCGACCACGGGAGCTGAGGCCCGCGAATTCGGTACGAACCCGCCGACATCTCCAGTACCAGCTCGACGCGTTCTCCCGGGGCGACGCCGCACCTGGGCCAGCACGTGCGGCGAGTGAGCCGGTCCACCGATGCAGTACGTTTTCAAGTCCGCCCGGCGGATTTCCGGGTGCACTCGGAAGACCAGCTCGACGGCGCTGGCAAAATCAAGCGGGTAGTCGAGGTTGCAGGCTGGGCAATGGCCATGATCGCGGATGGCCCGCAGCGTGTCCTCGATCTTGCTTGAGATCCGGCAGACGGGGCAAAGCAGGTCCCAGAGCAGCACAAGCAGCCCTTCGCGTGCGCCATGAAGGCAGGCGGTGATAAGCTGCTCCGGGTCAAGGCCGAGTCGCCGCGCCAGCGCCAGGGGTCTGATCCGGGCGACCTCCGGATCGGGAGCCTGGCTCAGGAACTTCGCCCAGCCGATCGACGACTCCCGGTTCCACCTCGTGTTGCTCCAACCGGTCAAGCCCCTGCTCGAGGCGAAGCCGTTGGGCGTCGGTGAGGCGGGCCGGTTCCTCGAAGGGGTCGACCGCCGCCGCAGAGGCCAGCTTGCCGGTACAGACCGCATCGATCCGCTGATAGACGCGCTCGAGTGCCCGGCGTCCCTTGCGGCCAAGCTCGAGATGCGCGAGCAGGCGTCCGCCAATGCCCCGAGGCAAGACCTTGATCTGGTGCGCCAGCCGGGTTCCGCCGCCGCTGCGCGGCTGCAGCTCGACTCGACTGAGAAACCAGCGAAAGACTCCCTGCTGAAATTCACGCAGGACGCCGAATCTCTGGCCCTCGATCCATTCAAAGGGATGTTCTCTCCACTCGAAGGGGACGATTCGTCGAAACCCGGCATAACGCTCTACGCCTCCATCAGGGGCGATTCGCGTGCTGAACTCCGGGGCGGCAAGGCCGAGGGCTCGATTCACGCGCTCGGTATTGGAAACATGAGGCCAGATTTGGCGAGGCGAAGCCTCCAGCTCCCAGACCCAGTCAAACGTGATCACGGCGTTCGGATCGCACTCAGGAAGCAGAGGATGGAGCGAGATCGCGCTCGGCGTGCCCAGCCGCAATGCCTCAAGGTCGCGAAGCAGCGCCGCGGCATCGGGGTAGCGATCTTGCGGCCGCTTGGCCATTGTTTTCTCAACGACGCGTCTGGTTCCCTCGCTCACGGACTGGTTGAATCGGGCCAGCGCCGGGAGGGACTCCTGGCAATGCTGGGCCATCAGCTCGTCACGGGTCGTGCCCAAGAACGGCGGCCTACCGGCCAGCAGATGAAACAGTGTGGCTCCCATCGCGTAGACATCCGTGCGGGGGTCGATCGCCGTGCCGTTCCATTGCTCCGGGGCCATGTAATGAGGTGTTCCCACGAGTGACCCAGCCGCGGTCATCGCCAGCGACTCTGTGTCAATCACATGCCGCGCCAGGCCAAAGTCCGACAGCTTGACGCGAATCGGGGTACGAGTAGCGACCTCGGTGACAGCCATAGGTTGCTCGGCCCGGGATTCAGCGGACATCGCCAGCGTGTCGTCGATCCGACCACCAGCCGCTTGTGACTCTGGCAACAGAATGTTGGCCGGCTTGACGTCGCGATGAACGATTCCGCGCTCGTGCGGACCGGCCAGCGCGGGCCACGTCGGCCATGATCTCGAGGGCCGTCTGTTCATCAAGACGCGTCTGCTCGATGATGAGGTCGTTGAGATTCCTGCCGGCCACGAACTCGAGCACAAGGTAGGGTATGCTGTCCTCGTCGTTGAATTCCAGCAGGTTGACGACGTACGGGTTGTTGGACTCAGCGAGCAGCCGAGCCTCCTTGCGGAATCGCTTGAGAGCCTCGGGTCGCCGCGCGCGGTCGGCCCGGAGAACCTTGAGCGCGACGATGGAATTGTCCGCCAGGTCCTGGGCACGGTACACAGCTCCTTGACCTCCCTCGCCGAGCAACTCGAGGAGGCGGAATCGCCCCAGGGTATCCCGTCCCGGTTCGGATAATGAGTTCGGCTGGCACGGCACAGCCGTCGTGCCCAGGTCCAGTAATGAACCGCCGTCAACCGCCTTCAAGTCCTCCGGTTGCCATTCTCGGGTGCAGTCGTTCTGACCCATGAGCTCTGCCAACCGTTGCACGACCTGGTGCGCCAGAGGACGATCGTCCGGGTCGGAGACCGTCAACTCGCGGATCAGAGCGCCGAGTGCGGAACCTTCCTCAATGGTGGCCTGGTCGCCTTTGGCGTGAGTCACTTCCGGTCGTGGTTTCCCATTCACCAAGCAGGCGAGCAGCGCACCCAGGCTGTACACGTCCGCGGCCCGGCCGGGAGTTGCACCCTCCAGAATCTCAGGTGCCTGACACGACGAGTCCAGCGTCTGAATCAGTCTGTTTTGCCGGGCCGCGTGCACCTCGGCCCCCGTGAAGTCAAGCTTGGGGCGGCCGTGCTCGTCCAGCCAGACCTGGCTGGGTTTGATACGGCCGTGGACCAGTCCCAGCGAATGGGAGGCCGTCACGGCACCTGCGAGCAGATGGACCAGAGGCAATGCCTCTGCCTCGGCCAGCGTGCCGCGTTCGCAGAGCCGATCGGCCAGTGTGCTTTCCCCCGCGAACTGCCGCAGCACGTGAGGCGGGTCGTCTTCCAGCCCCAGTTCGAGGACCCGGATCGCCGCCGGATGCGTATAGGTGGCGGCGATGCGCAACCGGGCGACCAGCCAGGCCCACCGCTGGGGATTCTTGCGAGCCAAGGAAAGCTCATGCACCTCCAGGAAACCCGGTTCGTCTGTGGAACGGGCCCGATACGAGACACCATCGGTGCCGGCCCCGATTTGGGTCAACAGGCGGTAACGGCCCAGCCTCATCGTCGCGCCTCGGTGTGTCGGTCGTCATGCTTGCGTTCACAATTCATTGTACAGACAATGAAAACCAAGGTACTCAGCACCCTGCTGCGAGACGACGAGGAGAGATCCGAAATACCTCGGGAAGTCGATGGAACAACTTATACCGAGCGAGGCCGTACTCGAGCGGGCCGCCCTGGCGATACGCACGGCAGAGGCGATATTGATAGGCGCCGGGGCAGGCATGGGGGTCGATAGCGGCCTACCCGACTTCCGGGGCAGCGGCGGCTTCTGGAAGGCCTATCCCGCATATGCCAGGCTCGGGCTCGATTTCGTTTCGCTGGCAACCCCGAGCTGGTTCGTCAACGACCCCGAGCTGGCCTGGGGTTTCTACGGGCACCGCCTGATGCTCTACCGCCAGACGGAACCGCATGACGGATTCGCAATACTCAAGCGCTGGATGACCCGCATGAGCAGCGGCGGGTTCGTCTACACCTCGAATGTGGATGGCCACTTTCAGAAAGCCGGGTTTTCACCGGATCAGGTGTACGAGGTTCATGGGTCAATCGGCGCGATGCAGTGCCTCTCGGAATGTGATGCCGAAATCTTCTCCGCCGACACCTACTCGCTGAAGATCGATCTCGACTCGATGCGCGCAGTTCCCCCCTTGCCGAAGTGCCCGCGCTGCGGCGCGCTGGCAAGGCCCAATATCCTCATGTTCAGCGACTGGGGCTGGAACCCAGCGAACGCCGAGAGCCAGCAGCGGCGGCTGAGGTCCTGGCTGGCCTCGCTAGCGGGGCCGCTCGTTGTGGTGGAGTGCGGCGCAGGAACGGTAATTCCCACCGTCCGGCTCGCCTGCGAGGACATTGCACGCCGCTACGACGCAACCCTGATCCGGATCAACACGCGCGAGCCGGAAGTTCCGCAGGATCAGATTTCCTTGCCCATGAGGGCCTTTGATGCACTCAGGGCCCTCGATGAGCGCATTTGACTGGCATGTAGGACCGACTGGAAGATGCTCGCGGCGGAGGGGTCGCGCGACACCACGACAACTTCACCAGAAGGGGAGGCGATTGTGCGGACGATCCATCTCAGGGCGGCGCAGGTACTCGCTGTTTGGATTCTGGCGGTTACGTTGCCCGCAGTGTCTGCCACGGCAAAGCCATCGCCCCCAAGCCTCCAGGAGCTGGAAACGCGAGTCGAGGAATACATGGCAGCCCGGGTCAAGCGCGACCACTTCAGCGGCTCGATCCTCATTGCTCGCGAGGGAAACATCCTCTTCAGCAAAGGCTACGGCATGGCCAACCACGAGCTTGATGTGCCGAATACTCCGCAGACCAAATACCGCCTGGGCTCGATCACCAAGCAGTTCACCGCCATGGCCATCTTGATACTCCAGCGGCAAGGCAAGCTGAGCATTCACGACAAGATCAAGAAGTACATGGTGGATGCTCCCAAAGCCTGGGACGAGATCACGATCGAGCATCTGCTCACCCACACTTCGGGCATTTATAACTACACCGAGTCGCTCGAGTTCTTGAAGACGCTGCCGGTTCGGGTCACGCTCAAGGAGTTGATCGCCAAGTTCAAGGACAGGCCGCTCAACTTCAAGCCGGGAGAAAAGTTCAGCTACAGCAATTCAGGCTATGTCGTGCTCGGGCAAATCATCGAGACAGCCTCGGGACAGAACTACCCGTCATTCATGAAGCAGGCGATCTTCGACCCGCTGGGCATGAATGAGACGGGCTACGATAACGCGACCTCCATCCTCAAGCACCGGGCCTCGGGCTACGTGCGCCGGCTGGGGATCGTGCTGACCAACTGCGATTACGTCGACATGTCGATCCCCCACGCCGCGGGGGCGTTGTACTCGACGACCCTGGACCTGCTCAAGTGGGACCAGGCGCTCTATACCGAGAAGCTTGTGCCCCGAAGCTCGCTCGATGCGATGTTCACGTCCCACAAGGGCAACTACGGCTACGGCTGGCTGATCGACAAGCAGTTCGGCCAGACCCGTTACGAGCACGGCGGTGGGATCATGGGCTTCGTGACGATCATCGAGCGCTTCCCCGACGACAAGCTGCTGGTCGTGGCGCTGAGCAATCTCGAGAACTCACCCATAGGCGCCATTGGCACTCGACCTGGCCGCGATCGCGCTGGGGCAGCGCTATGTCGTGCCTCGCGAGCCCAAGGAAGCCAAGCTGGACCCGGCAATTTACGACGCCTACACTGGCCGCTACCAGGCCGAAGTTCCCGGCAAGGAGCCAAAAATATTCACGGTCCTGCGCGATGGCTCACGCCTCTTGTGCGAGCCCACGGGAAAAGCCAAGTTCGTGCTCACCCCCGAATCCGAGACGCTGTTTTACATCAAGGCCGGCGACTCCGAGGCACGGTTCGTCAAGGACGCCACGGGCAAGGTCACGCATCTGGTTCTGATCGAGGACGGCCACGAAGTAACGGCCAAGCGGCTGCCGGCCGCAGTTCATCCGTGATCAGCACTCGCCAAAGAAAAACGCGCGCCGGATGATCACCGAGACGCGGTCAGCAACCGCCCAGCCAACTTGTAATCGGACCACTAGAGCGGCTCAAAAATCATTGCAATTGAAATATGTATAATCGATTGTGGAAAAATCACTCCTCAGCCGCCTTGCCAAGATGGGTCAAGTCCCAGATCTTGGCTGTCCCATCGCGACTTCCCGAAACCAGGCGACTCCCGTCGCGGCTGAACGCCAGGCTCATCACGAAACCGGTGTGACCCCGCAGCGTGTGCCGCAGCTTCCAGGGCGAGGACGTCGTATCCCAAAGTCTTACGGTTGTGTCTTCGCCCGCCGAGGCGAGCCACCGCCCGCGAGGGTCGAAGGCCACGGCGAAGACGTCCCCGGTGTGCCCGCGAAGGGTTTGCTGTTCCTCGCCGGTCCTCGCGTCCCAGACCTTGATCGTGTGCTCCTCGCCCCCCGCGGCCAGGTGCAGGCCGTCCGGGCTGAACGCCACCCGGTCGCCGAATCCGAGGTGAGTGCGGTGAGTGTCAACTCCGGCTTTTGCATCTCCCTCGAGCGCGCGGGGTCCCAGGCCCACACTCGGACCGTCCCGTCGTTGCTCGCCGTGGCCAGACGCCGGCCGTCAGGACTGAACGTCATGGCCCAGATCAGTTCATCGTGTCGGCCGATCTCGCCGACCGCATGGCCGCTCCGGGCGTCCCACACCTTCACGGTGTGGTCTGGCCCTTCGATGAGGAGGTATCGGCCATCAGGGTCGAAGGCCACGGTGGAGGACTGCGATTCTCTCGCGGATCGGCGCGACGGCCTCGACGCCGGTCGCAACGTCCCAGACCTTGACGATTGTCATTTCGCCTCCGAAGATAACAAGGCGGCGGCGAGCTGCCGGCCGTCGGGGCTGAAGACCACACGCGTGACCCCCGCAGGATGAACGTAGGTGCGCAGGGCAGCGCGCCGGTCTGTGAGTCCAGAAGCCACACGGTGGTATAACTGCCGACAGCCAAAGAGCTGCCATCGGGGCCGAACGCCACGCTCCAGACTTCTTCGCCGCAGGTCCATGTTCAGGGATTCCAGCCCCTCGTTCCCCGTCAAGGGGCTGGCATCCCAGACCCGTATAGTCCGGTCCCTGCCGGCGGAGACGAGCCGCCGGCCGTCCGGGCTGAACGCCACACAGGTGCAAATGTCGGTATGCCCGCGGAGGTTCAGGATCTCCCGACCGGTCAGCGGGTCCCAGATCTTGACCGTCTTTTCTTCGCCCTCGCTGGAAGCGAGCCGCCGGCCGTCACGGCTGACGGCCAGTCCGCAGATTATTCCGGCGTGTCCGCTCAGGGTTTGGAGCAGTTCGCCGGTGGTGACGTCCCAGACCTTCGCGGTTCGGTCGAAACTTGCCGTCGCCAGGCGACCGGCCGTCGGGGAAGAATACGACGGCGCTGACCCGGTCGCTGGGGTGGGCGCGGACGGTGCGGAGGAGGAGGCCAGTCCGTGCCTCCCAGATCCTGAGGACCCCCGACCAACTCCCCGTGGCCACGAGCCGGCCATCGGGGCTGAACGCCACGCTCGACGCCGCCTTCTCGTGTCCGGTGAGCCGGCAAACCTCGCTGCCGTCGGCCGAGTCCCAAACGATCGCGCCCCCGTCTTCACTGCCGGCGACGAGCTGACGGCCGTCGGGGCTAAATGCCACGCAGTAGGCCAACCCCACGCCCTCGCCCATCTGCCCGCCGCGGCGGAAGACCTCCTCCTGGCCCGTCGCTAAGTCCAGGTCCCAAAGTCGGATCGTTTGGTCCTCGCTTGCCGAGGCGAGGTGATGGCCATCGGGGCTGAACGCCACGCTGAAGGCGAGCTTTCGGTGGCCGCGAAGCGACCGGACCACCTTCCCTGTCCTGGCGTCCAGGACCTGCACACTCCCGTCCCCGCTTGCTGCGGCAATCTGTTCGCCGTCGGGGCTGAACGCCACGCCGTTGACCCCGGCCGTTGCCAGGATGATCGCTGGTTCTACTCGGCAAAGCCGCTTGAGGTAGTACCATTCCCACTGGCGCAGAGCCGGCGGGCAGTCGTCGAGCAGCTTTTGGGCTCGCCCCAGGTTGTCGGCCGACAACTCGAGGTGGGCCTGGGTGATGTCGCTGAAGTAGAGGTTGAATTCCAGCGACTGCGACATGGCGCGGAACCGCAAGGCCGAGAGCGTCGCACCGAGAGCCACGGCCAGCAACAGCGTGGCCACGGCACCCATCAAGCCGCCAGTGCTGGGTTCCGCTTGCACCATCGCCAGGCCCGCTCCGGCCACCCCACCGGCCGCGCCACGATTGGCTTGCCCGCCTGGTAACGCCGCAGATCTTCGGCCAGGGCGGCCGCCGATCCGTAGCGCTTCGCCGGGTCTTTTTGCAGGCACTTCAGCGCGACCGTCTCCGGCATCGCGCGGCAGGCCCGGCACCAACCGCGACGGCGGCACCGGCTCGGCCGTCTTGACCTGCTGGAGCGTCTCCAGCACCGTCGCCCCCCGGAACGGCGGGCGGCCGGTCAACAGCTCGTAGAGGATCGCCCCCAGCGCGTAGAGGTCGGCCGCCGGGCCGACGTCTCTCGTCTTGCCCTCGGCCTGCTCGGGGGCCATGTAGCTGGGCGAGCCGAGGATCGAATCGGTGCGCGTCAGGCCCGACTCGACGTTCAAGAGCTTTGCCAGGCCGAAGTCGGCGACCTTGGGCATGCCCTCGAGCGTGAGCAAGATGTTGCCCGGCTTGAGGTCGCGGTGGACGACCCCCTGCCGGTGAGCCTCGGCCATGGCGCCGGCCAGGGTCTCGACCAGCCGCGCCGCCTCGCGGGGCGGGCGGGGAGTGCCGTCGAGCCGGTCGGCCAGACTCCCGCCGCCGACATATTCCATCTCGAAGTAGGGGTAGCCGGCGTGCTCGTCGATGTGGAAGATTTGGACGATGTTGGGGTGCTGGAGCTTGGCGACGGCCTCTGCCTCGGCCAGGAACCGGGCGGCGGACTCGGCGCCGGCGTGCTGGCCAGCCAGGATCATCTTGAGGGCGACGGCACGGTTGAGTCGGACCTGGCGGGCCTGGTAGACCACGCCCATGCCGCCGCGGCCCAGCTCTCCCAAAATCTCATAGCCGGGGAGCGTGGGGTGGGGACCTCGGGCGGCCGGCAACGACGCGTGACCGTCCGATGTCGCCATGACGAAGTCGGCCGAAGGCACGGCGCACGAGAAATCCGCCGCGGTCCGGCCGATTTCGGTCCCGGCGTGATTCCCCGGGACGATGTACGACGCCGCGTGAGTCGAGGAATCACCCGCGCAGTGTCGCGCCGCCGCGATCGACGGATCGTGAGTAGCTTCGTCGTGCTCAAGGGGCCGCACAATCGGCTGGTCGCGGCTGCCGCCATTCTCCGTGGCGTCGCCTTGCTCGGACCCGGCAAAATCGACAGCCGGCCGGATCGGAATTGCGTCGAAGGCGGCCTTGATTACCGCGGAGTCGCCGGAGACATGGAAGCGGCCGCGGTACTCCGACGGATCGGGCCGTTCGCCGCGGCGGTGGCGGGCGGCGAGTTCCGAGGCCAGCAAGTCGCGCAGCAGCGCGGATCGGTGGGGATCGTCGCGTTCAACGTAGTCCTCGATCCTCGGCAGCACTCCCCCCGCCTGGTCCGATTCGAATCGATCACGGATGCGGTTGAGCCGTTCGAGCACGGCCATGGGTAAGTCGGCGCGATCGGGCCTTGTTTCGTCGTTCATGGAAGGGTGGTATCCTTGCCGAGCCAGGTCCGACGGATCGGCTTGGCCAGAAGTGAGTCCCCAGAGCTGTACCCCTCAGATCTGCTGTGACGAGGCGAAGACCCTCGAAGAGTTCTCCTTCTCCCAATGCTGCTCGCACTCGGTTAGTCTCGAGTAGTCCAGCAACGAATCGACACTCTTCCTACTTAGCTTAATCATTGCATTGCGCCTTTCGAAAGGGTGACCTACCCGCTTTGCCACAATAGAGGAGCCTCATGCGAGCGACAGCGGCCTTCGTACTTTCCAAGGCCACAAAGCCGCATTATATGTTAGGTGCCACTGCCGGGTCAGGTCGGGCTGACGCCCGAGGTTCGAGGCTGATGCACGTTCGACCCACGGTCTGACGACCGTGGTCACAGGGCTCGCAGAGGAGGACGCATTGGAGTGACCATCCGCGTGAGGGCATGGTCCGGACGGGCCTTGCCCCAGCCTCGGCCGTAAGGCCGACCCTTAGGGTCTGCGCCGGAGTGACCGACGCTCTGACGACCGTGGTCACAGCTCTTGGGTGCCAATTGCTGCAATTTCTTCCCGCGCCAACCAGATCATAGCCAGTGAGCACACCGACCAGCGGCAGCAAGCCCTGCGCGCCAAGGAGAACCCCTGCTTCGCGCTGGTCCAGCCCCTCCGGAGAACCGACACCGTGGCCACCGCAGCACAAGTCGAAGCCAATCGCCGAAATGCCCAGAAAAGCACCGGGCCGAAGACCGAGGAGGGGAAGGCCCGCGTCCGGCTTAACGCCCTCAAACACGGCATGGCCGCCCGCACAGTCTGGCCCGTCTTGCCCCAGGAAGATCCCAAAGAACTGGAAGAACGTACCCAAGAATACATCCGCGATATGCAACCGCGCAACGCCATCGAGCGCGACCTGGTCCGCCAGGCGGCGCGGCTGGCGTACGCCATCGAGCGCCTCCGAGCGGATCGAGACGGCTCACCTGGCTGGCCGGGTCCGCGAGGCAGTGCAGACCGAGGAGCCAGGCGCGCGGCAGCTCGAGCAGGTTCGCGAGCTCGGCCGCCGGCTGCTGTATATCGTCGGGCCCGAGGAAAAAAGCTACCCGAACCCGCCCGGCAACGACGAGCCGGCAGTCTTCGTGCGCGGGCTCGAGGAAACCGCCGAGGGCTGCCGCTGGCTGCTGCAGCGGTGGGCCGAATTCCGCAACCTGATGAACCACAAATCCTGGTGGGGGACGGCCCCCATGGTCCGATTCATCCGGCTGCAGGGCAAGCACCCCGTCGAGGCGTTCTACGACCCGGCGCTCAATTCCATCTTCCTTGCCTGGGACGTATTGGCGCCGAAGTCCATTGAGACGTTCTGGCACCTCTACAGAACGTCGGCGTCGTTGTGCGATCCGGCGTACAGCCACCTGCTGAAGTGGGCTGCCCTGGCCCCCCGGCCCCAGGACCAGACGGAGGCGTGGGCCATTCTCCACGACGTGGTGGCCCAGCACGTCCGCCGGCTCGAGGATCTGCTGGCCCGGCATGAGGCCATCTCGGCCGACGAGTCCGCCGCGCGGGCCGACCGCGCGGCGCTTGATTGCAGCAAGGAGTTCGAGCGCCACCGCCACTACCAGTCGGCCCGAACACGGGAGCTGCTGCGGACCCTGGATACGCTGCGCAGAATGCGGATTGCAGCGCACGGAATGTGGAGCGGGGAGGGAGATATGACAGACGACACATGGCAGAAGGCGGATGTCGGATGCCGGTTGCCGGATGGCGACTTTTCGCTTGCAGATGACGAAGGGCGGGCAGGGGGAGGCGCAGCAAGATCTGGGTATGAGAGGTGCGAGGTGGAGGCGCGTGGCTCTGAGGGAAACCAGAGTAGCGAGACGGTCACGGAGGGAAGCTCGGGTCCGACGACGGGACTGGATTCCAATCTGGTCGATGATTCTTCGACGAGCGACACGATTGGAGTTTTGTCCGGCGAGGACACCAATGCGTCAGACCAGGCGGGGCAGCGCGATGACGTTGGGCCGTGGTTCAGCGAGCGCGTGACGGCGCGACGAATAGAGCCGATCAAAGCCAATCGGGGATTGGAGCAAGACCCAAAGGATAGAGGAGTTTAAGTCAAAAGTGGCCGGCGTGAGTGGGTCCGAACAAAGCCAACGATTCCCAGTGGAAGAAGCAAGACATGCTGATCTCGCGCGAGGACCTACTGGCACGACGGAATTGCTGGCCGCACCTGGCTGATGCGATAGAGCGTAAGGAGTCGCGTTGCACGGTCTTAGCTTTGCAGAGGCGGATGATGGGCGGCGACAATCTTGAGGACGGCCTCGTGCAGGAGTTCGTTGCTGGCGAGCAGACTGGTTCGCGCGATCTCCAGTGGCTCGCCGCGTGCGGTAGTGACCTTGCCGCCGGCCTCCTCGACGAAGAGGCGGCCGGCGGCGTAATCCCAGGGGGAGAGCTCGTACTCGAAGAAAGCACCGAAAGCGCCCAGTCCCACGTAGGCCAGGTCGAGCGTCGCCGCTCCCATACGGCGGACGCCGTGGATGTTGCGGTGCAGCAATTCGCTCACCGCGGCCAAGGTTGCCTCCAGCATCGCACCGCGGTCGTAATAGTAACCGAACCCGATCAAGACCTGGTCGAGCTGTCGATTCTCGGTGACGCGGACGCGCCGGCCGTTGTGAAATGAGCCTTGCTTGCGAGCCGCCACGAACCAGTCGTCGCGGACCGGGTTCCCCATCACGCCGCAGACCGGCTGTCCCTCACGGTAGTAGGCCACGGAGACTCCGAAGTGCGGAATGCCGTGCACGAAGTTGCTGGTGCCATCGATCGGATCGACGATCCAGAGGTGCTCGCTGGCAAGCAGCGCGCTGGAAGGGCTATCGCCGCCGTGCAACTCCTCGCCCAGAACCGCATGATCTGGAAACGCCTTGCGAATCACGGCGACGATCGCGCGCTCGGATGCGAGGTCGGCCTCGGACACCAGGTTGTAGCTCGAAGCCTTGCCGGGCGCCGATTCCTTGGTGGAGACCGTCGCGCCGGTGCGGAAAAACCGCGCGGCGACCACGCCACCGGCGCGAGCCGCCTCTTCCGCGACTTCCAGTTCATGTGTCATCATTCCAGCAAATCTCGAAGGGGCTCATGCTGTGAGAGAATCCGATCTAAGACAGTCGAACGACTGTACATGGCCAGGCTCCATGCTGAACTCGATCTCACGGTTTGCGAGGTCCATCGAAGGCCGGTGGAAGCAACTGGTGAACGGCGCGTACGATCAGGTCTTCGGCCTCGGGCGCCAGGCGCGCCGGCCGCCCATAGAAAACCATGGACTGGTCAGCTTCGTAGCCTCCTTCGGCGAGCACCCTCTTCGAAGCGATGTAGCAGGGTACATCGTTGCTGTAGGCGGTAACCCAGAGACGGTTGGCGTCGATTTCCCACTTCAGCCGCAGGGCGTAATCGACGACCACCTCGCCACCCAAGAAAACGAGCGCCAGGTCATCTCCGAAACACCAGGTCTGCACCGGGTAGGGGATTGAAATGGGCAGGGTTTCGCCACGGTCGAGTCGTTCGATGAGGGCGCGGGCAAACATCCCCGCGGATCCGTTTAGCTTCGATTGTTTATCCAGTGTCTGTCGGTCAGGGAGCCGCGCCATCGGCAGGTCGACTTGCTGGAATTGCGCGGTGATTCGGCCCGGCAAGGGAGTTAGTGTCGTGCTCAGCAAGCGATGGGCCTCGCGGGCCAGAGCGGTCGCGTGGCTTTTGGCGTCATCGAGGTTGCGTCTGGGTTCCGGGTTGGCGTCGGCACCGCAGCCGATGACCATGAGTGCTGTCGCGCCGGGATATAGCCGCTCAATCTCATCACAGGCGTAGCCGGCCCACTCGGCGCACACCTGGTTGAATTCACCTCCGAGGGTCGTACAGTGGCAGGCATAGTTCATCAAGACGGCTCGTATCTTGCCTTGCGGATCGGTCACCCGCAGCACGGGCAGGCTGTGGTCGGTGGGCCCGTTTGGGTTGACCCCGAAGCCGGTCCATTTGCCCTTCTTGAGCACGCGCCGGTTGGCCGCGAATCCGACCGTGCCCTGGCCCCACGAGAGCCGGCCCGGGGCTCTCGCGGCCAGGGCTTCGAGGGCCGCGTGCTCCATCGCGTCGGTGAGCTCTTTGGTGTAGCGCTCTATTCTTGCCTTCTGGTCGGCGGGAATCGCGACGCCAAAGATGAAATCCAGCCCGCTGGCGAGCGCTGGTGCGCAGTGGGTGTGCGTGGCGCAGGTCACCAGCCGCTCTCGGCGAATCCCCGCCTTGGCTTGCAGCCTGCGGGCGACCTCGTCGGTGATGAACGCGCCCACGACGCAGTTGTCCACTGCGATCAGCACCGCCGGGCCCGTGCCGGGGCTGGCGCCTGTACCTTCGCCGATCGCGATTGCCCGCACCTTGAGTGGGCTGGTTACCCCTTCCGATTCCGTCTTGCGGTTGCCATATCCCATGAGCCGGATCGGGTAGGACGGCGTGACGTCCACCACGGCCGTGCCGACGGCCACCGGTGTTGAGTCGGGCTGGCCCGAAACCCCGAAGCAGGGAAAGACCAAAGCCGCAAGGTTGATCACGAACAGGCTTGCAAATCTCATGGTAGTGCGTCCCTTGGTCGTTCGGTTTAGAAAGTAAACATGTTCATGTTCTCGGTGGAGGCAAGGGGGAGAGACCTTGGTCCTCGAGCACGGCCTTGACTTCCTTCAAGTGAGCGAGCCTGTAAATGCCTTCAGGTGTGACTTCAACGCGAATCGAGCCCAGCGCATCGGGCGCGGCGGACAGGCGGCGGCCGCCAATCCGTTCGAGGACCTCATCCACGACCTTCAGCGAACTTTGCGCGGCCGCCTTGAGTTCTTCCACGTCCGCCTTCCGCTGGCTCTTGCCGGGACGCTTCGATCCGGCTCTTCGACCATTGGTCTCTAGCAGAACGATTGATCTGCACGGCCGATCGGCGGGACCCCGCGCAGCCGTGCCGCGAACTCGGCGCTGATCTTGTTGCGCTGGGGGCCGCGGGCGGCTGCCATCTGGGTCCTCCGGAATCGTTACACGCTGCCAAGAGCCTTGAGCGCTTCAGTGGGCCGGATCATGCCGTACCCCCAGCGGTTGTCAGGCCGCCGGTCGTTGCCATTGGGATGCAGGGCCGTCTCCTTGAGCACCTGAATGATATCCGAAACGGGAGCCTCGGGCTGCGCCGCCATGAGCAAGGCGACGCAGCCGGCAACGTGCGGAGCGGCCATCGACGTGCCGTCCATAAAAACATGATCAAACACATGGCCAGCCGCCCGCGTGGGCGGAATACACGAAAATACCTGGACGCCCGGAGCAACGAGGTCGGGCTTGTTGACGAGCGCACTGAATCTCCTGGCCGGGAAACACCAGACTCGCTCCGCTGCTGAACGCGGCGACCTCGGTCTTCTTGCCCGGCCCCTTCTCGGCTGCCCCCACGGAGAGAGCGTTGTAAGCGTTGCCTGGCGAACTGGTGTTGCCGTGATTCTCGTTGCCTATGGCGACTACCGGGATGATCCCATACGTGGAGAGCAACGTATCGAACACTTTGGTGAAGAGCGGCTCGTAGTAGGTGAACCCCAGCGACATGCTGATGATATCGGCGCCCATTTCAACAGCCCAGGAGATTCCCTCCATGAGCGTGCCGAGCGTGGCCTTGCCCAGAAGCACGGAGGCGACGTGCAGCGTGACTTCGGGAGCGACTCCTATCGCGATGCCGCCGGGCGCCCTGGCTCCGGCAATCGTGCCGCAGACATGCGTGCCGTGCTGACCGCCGTCGAAAGCTGGCTTCGCCTCGACGCGCCGTCCCAGGGGGTCGATCACCACGAAGCTCTTGACCCGGCCGGCGAGCGATGGATGATCGCCGTGAACGCCGGTGTCGAGCACTCCCACCTGTATGTCCTTGCCCTGGGTTGTCTTCCAGGCCTCAGGGATATCAAGTTGCTTGAGCCCCCAGGTCAAGCCGTCTTTCGCTTCCTGCCTGCCCAGAACGTCGTACTCGATACGCTTCGGCTCAATCAAGTGAATTCTCTGGTTGGGGAGGATTGCAACCACCTCCGGCTGCCTTGCGAGCTCGAGCAGAGACTTCCTCGAGACGGCTGTCTTGCTGACCGGAAGTGCTCCGGCGCCGATGGTCTGCAGCTTCAGCTCGCCTCTCTCGTCGGCCTTTTTCAAGGCAGCCGATTTCTGATGTTTCTCGGTGAGCTTCGCCTGCACCGGCGTCTGCGCCGGGCCTGCGCCTTGATGAGGTCCAGCCGTTGCTTGAGGGCCCGGATGCGGCCTCGAACTGGCAATCCCTCTGGCTGCGGAGTCCGAAAGACCACGATGGCGTCGCGGCGATCTTGGGGGTCACCTTCGGCAAGGAACGGCTGGAAGGCAGGCGAAATCTTTTCTTCGACGTCATGCTGCATTGGTCAGGATCCGAGATTCAACGAAACTAATGATCACAATATGGAGTACCTCTAATCTGATTGATTCGCTGGTAAACCCTGCGCATCGAACTCTTTATCGTTCCTGACGGCGTCAACCGCGGAATAGAAGGCATTGACGAGCACATACACCAGGGAGATCGTATCCGGTTGCTCAAGCAGCCGCGCGATCATATCTCGCCCGAGTGCCTCCGGTGCAAGGCCGCAATAAAGAGCTATGACCTCACTCCAGCGCGTGTCGGCATGCTCCCGGGCGAGCTGCTCGGCCCGGATGCCCCGGAGGTTGCCTTCCAGCACCGCGGCGGCCGCGAGGTATTCCTGGAACGTCAAATGGGCAAACGCGAAGACTTCGGGACGACGCTCGACCAAAAGCCCGGTGCGCCGCCTGATGTGCTCAAAGAGATGGTCGGTTCGTCCCGGCTCGTGAAAAACCTGCTGAAAGATCTCTCTGACCGAGTCGGACTCGCACTCAGCTCTGTCATCTGCTTGCATGGCAAGTGCGATTTCGCGGCAGACGCGCAAGCTTCTCGCCGAGCCCGAACTCCGAGTGGATGCCACGCCTCTGGTCCCAGTGATGCAACAACCCCTCGACACAGAGCCTGTACAGCAAGCATCGATCTTGAGGCAGTCGTCCTCCCTCGAAGTAGTCGACGAGGCAGATCGCCGAAAGCATGAGCGGATTCCGCGCCAGATCGCGGACGTACAGATTCTCCTTGAATCCACCGACGATCCTGTCTCCGTCCTTTCCTCCCTCATGGCGCGCCTCGTCCTGGGGCTCGTTTCGAGCCAGCCTGCACCGCGGTGCACCAGTGCCGAGTGAACTCGGCGATCTGCGAATCATCGAAGATCTTGCAGTTCGCTTTCGAGAAAACCGAGCCCCTCGAGCGAGCCTCTGACGTAGCCGAGTGGACGGGACGAGACCACGAAATGGCAATCAGGATAGCTCTTGCAAAGCTGGCGAACCCACGGGATGAGCTGATGGTCACGCAAGTGAGGGTCGATCTCATCGAGTCCATCGATCATGAGGAGCACCCGGCCCGCCTTCATCTGCCGTTCGATCCAGCCGCGAGGCATGATTTTGGCCCGGTCCGGGCTTGCGGTTGCTTTCTCGATGAGCGCCGCTCCAGTGGGAAGCTTGCCGATTTCCAGTTGTCGCACGCGGAGCAACAGGGGAATCGCCTGCTGGTCGCCCAGCACGAACTCGACGTCGGCCGCGGCAAGCTGAAGTTGA
>CAVXCB010000046.1:0-29038 GCA_963760085.1 uncultured Planctomycetaceae bacterium | reverse complement strand
GAAGAGCCGTCGGCATTGACGACCTGCTCGGGAATACCAGGAACCGATTGAAGAATTCTCTACAATCGCTAAGGAAAGACGGTGTATGTGCACGGGTCCTATCTGAAACAGAGCCTTGGAAGGACAGGCACCACCTTTTGGATTTCGTCTGATGCAAGTCACCCGATCGCATCGTTCAACTCGTTGCAGAAACTTTGGAACCAATTGGTCGTTGTGTTCGAGCCAGATCGGGACAAGATTTGCGAGGGCGAAGGCGATCGACCTTCTGTGGTCAGCGATCATCATCGTTCCGCTTGTCTGCGGTAAGAGCTTGGAACGTCAGGCGGTACCTCACTTCAAGGGCGTCACGTACGCAGAGCCTCCCGACCTTCATCAGTGTCCGTGGATACTCCTCCCCGAACCATTACCAGATGACGCTTGGCCAAGGTTGGGTATTGAACAATGGGATGTGCAACCGAGTTGGGCCGAGCTTGACCGAGCTCACCGTAGCGTTCGGTGCTTTGTTCCATCATGTTGACCACATGGCTGACTTCAACCGCTTGACTGTGGACGTGGATGAGCTGGGGTTTTCTCTGGTCCAATCGTACCTCTACCATGAGACCGCTCGCGTACAGCCGTTGTTGCAGGAGTCGATTGATATCTACACAGAGGTCTTGGGGAACTGTCCCAGGAGCCAGCGGCGGGATGACAGCGAGTCGGCCAAACCTGTCTGCGTGTAACCAGCTTCTCGTGGGACTCTGGAGTGCGATCATGCCAACCCCGGACTTTCACGACCAAGCCAATCTATCCATCCAAGAAGTCGTCACCTGGCGGGACCGCCTATTTGAGGGCATCCAGCAACTGGGCGTCGCTCGATACTTGTGGATGGCTGATTCCCTCAATTTTGGTCCATACCCCGATGTGTCTTGAAGCATTTGGCAAAAGCGCAAGGGATTTCGCAACAGTCCGCTTGGAGCGGAAACGGAGCGGAAACGAGGACGTAGATAGATTTGATCGCCTGCAACTTAACCGGGCTCGAGCCGTTTGGTCGAGGTAACCAGGAGCGAGCGACTCAACGAAGGGTCACCTTCCCGTTCCTCTGGTTCTTCCGAACCAGTTGGGCTTGAGTTCGGCCCTTATGATGGTCGCCTGCCAATCATCAAGGGACGTACAAAGCCGATTCGCCCGCCTGATGCCCGCCCGCTTCAACATCATCCTGATGGCCGCTTCCGACACTTCCAGGATCTTGCCGATCGCGATGTTGGAGTACCGCTCGGTCAGAGCAGCCAGCATGCAGGGCGAGGGTCTGAACGGTTTATCATCGTTAAGCGTCAATCCACCGTTGGACTCGGCTCGTGTTGTCTCCGTTGGAGTCTCGACCGCGCCGTCCTCAACTCCGAGCAGAGAAGCCACCGCTCCCGTCCCCGCCGCATTGTCAGCCAGTGGGTCGAAATACCGCTCGGTCATCTTCGACGTCACGTGACCCATCCGGGCTCGAATGACCATCTGCTCAGGAACTCCCGCCGCCAGCAGGGTCGAGTTAGCTGTATATCGAAGAGAGTGAATGCAAAGGCCAGCGCGGTCAATCCCCGCTCGCTTCAGGGAGGCTCGGAACTCGCGATCAAGATTTTTCCGTAGTGCCAGTGCCTTCCCGTTCGGAACGATAAAGGTCCCAGGAACCGAAACGCCACTTTGTTAGGCAACGAAGATGAAGCGGGGAATGGAAACCGTTGTGCCGGGTATGAGAGTCGTTGTTGAGTCCGTGATCACTCACTCCTTAAGCAAGAAATTACTGGATCCGCGCTACATTGATCTTGACGTGGTCGGGCCTTCGCCCGTGATTGAGCCACCCATCGGCTTGACTGAAGGAATCCACAGGGCAGACGCAACAGCGATTGGGCTTACGCCAGCTACGGAGATGTGCATCCGCTGATGACGGAGTATGTTGCATGGAACATTCATAGGGAGAGGCCACGAGCCGGCTCATCACATTCGTCGGGATCAGGATTGCTTCGCGTACCAGCCGACGAGATTGCCAACGATATAATGGGCGTCCAGTTGGTGATGCTCAACATGAATTGGCAATCCTCATGAGCCTCAAGTTCGGTCGCACCTTCGATGTTGCACGGACCTGCTTTGCGATAGATCTGATTAACGTTAATCAGCCCGGGTGATCGTTGGCCTGGTGTTTTTTGATCGGAGGGCTGGTACCTATGCCACCGGGCCTGATCGCTCAGCAGCACCACATGATTACGCCGGGTCTTGCCGGCTCACACCGATGGAGCATCGAAATCACTGGCAGATCACAATGCAGGCCCGGTACATTAACTCTCCGCAGTCGCAGCAAGAGACGCAGAAGATGCTCGCACAGGTCAGCGGCCTCGGCACCACAGGGCTGCTCCTGTTGTAAACTGCCTGCGAGGCTGGGCATAACCTTCATCCTGTATGAAGGGCGGCTCGCCCATCGCGGTTGGGGCCGCCTCAGAGTTTCACCCCATATCAAGTCTTCAGCCGACGCACGTTCCGGGCAGGCTCTCCTCCCGAGTGCGGTATCGGTGGAACGAGGCGCTTGGCGGTGATGAGGCCGACGTAGTTCGTGCCGGGGCCCTTGCCCGGAGCCGTCGAGGAAGAGGTCCGAGACGGATTTCAGGCCGGAGGGGGAAGTGCCCTTGATCGTCAGGCGGAAGATGCCGCGGAGCAGGAGGCGATGGATTGGCAGCAGGGTGACGGTCTGGGTCACGGCGTCCTGATGGAGCAAGAGGAACATCCAGATGGCGTGATCGTCCTTCATCCCAAAGACGATGGCCACGTCGGGACCTGCCGAGACCAGCAGGTAGTTGGTCAGGGCCTGCGCCGAGGCCTGATCCATCGGCAGGCTGAAGGTGACGACCAGCGTCGTGGGGTGGAGGTGCACGCCGTACCTCTGCAGATTCAGGACGGTTGCCGCTTGAGAGTACGGGGATTGGGAATGCACCGATGTCCGGGGCGTATCCCTGCGGTCGAGAGGAACGCCTCGCTGGTCGGTCGTGACGTCAAGAACCGAGACTCCGGCATCGATGGCCGGGCTGCCGGAAAGCAGAGCGATGGTCAGCGTCGGGCCGCCGTTGTCGGCAAGCGGCCCGAGCAGCGGGTCGATCGGGGCCGAGGCCGCACTGCAGGGACATCGCAACACGAGGCCCTCGGACTGACGAGATCACGGGCTTCGATCCATCATGAACCGGTTGAACTGCCTTGACCTTCGCAAGCCCGTCACTTCCTTGGTCGTTGCCGCGATCGCCAGACGTCATCCGCGATCAGGAGGCAGCCGGGCACCAGGCGGGCGGTCATGGGATGGGCTCCAGTGAGTCAAGGGACCCCGGAAGGCTGGCCGGCGTGCACACCATATCTGATGGGAGGGAGCGCCACGCTGGTGCACCTCCGATGTGGAGCGGGCGAGTCCGGTGAAGCCGACGCTGAAGTTGGGGATCGCCTGTCCCGCCGCCACTCCGGGGCTGTTCGGGACCAGCTGGAAATGGCCGATCCTGGTGGCCTGGTCAAACCCGGCATCAGGACTGTAGACCGGCTCCCCGCGAACACCATGGGTTTCCTGGCCCACGGGGATGCGACCGTTGTAAAGGTCGAAGTCGAAATCGTTGTCCGCGTTCCGCCGGTTCGCACTGACGCTGTAGTCGCGAGGGCGACCGGACATGCAGGAGGTTGTTTCAAGAGACGATGTGCTTGACGATCCGATTGCCACCTAGGCCGCCCGTCGGCAGCCAGTCATCCGACCGGAACAGCGTGTTATGGAAGATGTACATGTGACCGGTCATCCAATTCTCGCCGTCAGCGAAACCCATCTTCAGGAAATTGCCACCGCCGGCGCCGGATTCCACCTGGCTGTGCGAGACAACATTACGCCAGAGGTAGAGTGGACCGATGGAGGCCGGCGCGTTGCCGATCGACATCATGCACTGGGTAATGTAGTTGTCCCAGATTCGGACGTTGCGGCTACCACCTTCCACCTCCAGGCCATCATCCCAGCCGTGGCTCACCAGGTTGCCGTAGAGGTCGGAGTCAGGCCCCGGTGCGCTTCGGTAGCTGCCGTTGCTGCCGCCCCCGATGACGTCATTGTACATGTGTTCGAGATCGGAATAGCATTCGTTATAGCGGATCACATGATTGCCGCCCGTGTTGAACAGGGTGATGCACTGCGGCCCTTGGGTGTGCGTGGGGTACTTCGGTTCATGCCAGGTGCTGCCGTCATAGCGGGGAATATGCAGCTTGCACGCTGGATGATGAGGCGTTCCAGCGCGGGGCTGCGTGAGTAGATGGCCGCGTCGTAGTCCTTCCCGAAGCCGGTCGCGGGATCAAGCCGGCCCCAGTATAGATGTCGCAGTCCTCGATGACGATGTCGTGTCCGCCCTCGATCGCGACGGCGCCGATCGTCCCCTTGGTGTGTGGTTCGCGGGCCCCGGCCCTTGACGTGAGCCCGGCAGGATCACGTAAGAGGCATTGAGCGTGATGCAGGCATCCTCTTGGTGCCGTATGTTGATCGTCGCTCCCCGGCCGTCATAGAGCCGATAGGCTCCGGGCACGCCGGAATCGGTGATCTTGAGCGGTGTTCCGCGATTGCCCAGCCGGATTGTCTCCCTACCGGAAACACCTCGCTCCAGGTCCGGCCCGTTAGGCGGGCAGTCGTGGTCGTCCCGGTCAGGGTGAGCTGGATCTCGTAGGTCGTGCCAGGCGTGAGATCGACGATGCTGCCGCGGTAGTCGGTCAGATCTTCGTCGGTCCCGGGAATGGGATTGTAGCGCATTGGCAGGCTCCTTCCATTCGGAGGTTCCTTGCTGCCGGTAGCGGACCTGGACGTCGCTGCGCGGCTCCCGCCGGTGGCGACCAGTAGATCCCCAGGCAATGAAACGTGGCGATGGTGAATGGGCCGTCGCCACGGGCAGGAGCCTCCGCCCTTAGCGTCGCGGCGATCGGCCCCACAACAATAGCAGTGTCTTCGTGAGTGAAAGGGCATTCTCATGCTCAACCTGCTTGACGCTCACGTAGCGTTTGTTCAAACCCGGGCCTGACTTCGGCCGCGAGCAAGTCGATCGCCACCTTGCCGAGGATTCGAGAGATGATCGCGCGGGCCTCCCAGAGAACAACGGACCGTGACCGCCCTGGGCGAATTCTACCCGAATGACCCACGCCTCGCAGGGCGTCGATGTCGTGGTGTCTGTTCTCCCGGGAATTCAGGAGGCGATCTCGGAACTTGCAGCCGATCCTCCCGGGCGCGACGATGTGAAACGAGCGCCATGAGTGTTCTTGGGGCGTTGCAGATCCCGGAATACGTGGGAGGGACGGTGGATGAACCGCCGCTCGAGTTCTCCATCACCCAGGATCGACACGGGCTCGATCGGCCATCCGGATCACGCCGGCTTCAGATCGAAGCCGAAGCCCGGACGATCGGGAGGTCGCATGTAGACGCCCTCCGGACCTCGCGTGACGTGGTTCTCTTCCTCGAATCGCTCGTATACTTCTTTGGGTCCACCTGGCCAGGGGATGAACATCTCGCACCACGGGGTATTCTTGTTGGGGAAGACGAAGTGAGCGGCACCTCCGTGCGATCGCCGTGGGGAATGACGGGGATCTTCCTGGCACGGGCAAGTGCATCGATCCAGCGCAGTTCGGTCAATCCGCCGCACCATTGCATGTCGGGCTGCCAGATATCCGCTGCATCGAATTTCGCCAGCAACTCGAATCCGTAGCGAGTCGATTCAGCTCACCTGTTGCCATCCGAGTTGACTGGATCTTCTGGTTGACTCGCCCCATACCCCCGTAGTCGTCGGGCATGAGGCATTCCTCCATCCAGTAGATCCGGTACGGCTCCAGTCGCGTGGCCAGCTTCTCGGTGTATTCCTCGGTGAACGCCATCCAGCAGTTCAGCATGATCTCGCCACCCGGACCGAGCAACTGGCGGGCTCGCTGGACCAGGCGTTCATTCCTCTCCAGTCCGACTTCGCCGTCGGCTGGGCCGTGAGGAATCGCGAGTTTGAGCTTCTTGAACCCGAATGCGACCGCCTGCTCGATGTTGTTGCCCGTGCAATAGCACGGGACACGATCTCTGTCGGTTCTTTCCAGGAGCCGATAAACGGGGGTCTTGAGCACCTTGCCGACGATATCCCAGACGCGTTGTCAACCGCGCTGATTGCGTGAACCGCGATCCCTTTTCTGCCATAGTACAGCGTTCCTCGCCACATGATGTTCCATAAGCGTTCGAGCTCAATGGATCTTCTCCCAGCAGAAGTTTCGGGAGCTGGTGCTCGACTACGAAGGCCGCGCCGGTCCGCCGTAACCAAATCCGGTGATCCCCTTGTTCGTCTCGACCATCACCGTGTCGGGGCCAAGATCCTCGGCGTAGAGCAAAGAGTGCCTCGGTTTGAACTTCGGATAGATGGAGAGCGGGTTGGCGATCTCGACGTCGGTCGTGTTCCAGGTTCCCGGCGTCTGTTCGTACTTCGGTAAGGGTTGAGTCGGAGCAAGCCGAACCGCACGGATCCTCGTGATCTTGAGATTGCTTTTCTCATCGCGGAATGGCAACGCCGGGGGCTTGGGGAAGCGACTTTCCTCGTCGCGCGCGATCACTCGACGCGTCGTCAAGCCGGCAAGGCCTGACGCGGCACAGGACCGCAAGAAGATCCGACGATTCATGGCTACCTCTCCGTGTTTGAGTGCGCGTGGTTCGTTGTGCGACCCTCGATGGCGGCATCATGTTGGAAGCGGTGTGAGTTTTGCGACTATCGGTAGAACGGCTGCCATGTCAGCCACCGTGGCCCGTACTTGGGCTCTGGTTTTCCGACTTCCAGCGCGCCCAGGTCCGGCGCGCGGCCCGTAAAATCGTCGTTCACGGTGGGAATCATCACGCCCGCATCCACTGCCTTGCTTGCCGGTTTGAGCCGGAAGTTCAGGTCCACGGCGTGATAGACCGCGTGACGGTTGGCCGGATCTGGGGGGACCAACCCCTCGAAATCGCCGAAGTCAACCTCGACGCCGTGGGTCTCCTGCATCGTTGCCGCGCGAAACCAGCCAGTGTTGCGAAGCTCTTCCAATCGTCGGGCTTGGGCTCATACAATCGCTGCCCGGTTCTGGGCGCCAGCCATGTGTATTGCTCGGTCACACCTATGTTCGGGCGAAACCCGTCGTAATCCGAGCTGAACGCATCCGTCGCGTTCGCCCAGGTCATAATGCCACGGCCGGGCGTGTCCCTGCCCAGGAACAGGTTGTTGCGAAAGTGCATGTTGGACGATGGCTCCCGCAACACCTGCTCCCCGATGATCGTGTTGTGGTAAACGAACAGGCCGGCCGGCTTGGCCGAGAACTTGAACGCCACGCCCGTGGGCACGTGATACAGGATGTTTCCAATGAAGTAGACCGGCCCGCCAAACACCGGTTGAGAACTGTATCCACCCTGCGCGGCGTTGACCCCGCGGTTATTCATGACCCGCACATTGTGAACCCCGCCGTCGGTTTCCACGAAGTCGTCATTTAGCAGGTGCAGATCGTTGTTGTAGATGTCGATCGATGACGCCTGCTGGTCAGGATCCTGCGGTGGCGTCCCATACGTCGAGATGCCGATCCCGTCGTGGAAATAGGCGATCGCATTGTGAGCAATCACATGCCCTGGCCCGTAGACCTTGATCGCGTAATAGCTCGTGAGCAAGTGGGAGCCGTAGGCCCCCGCGCTGGCCCAAATCGGTCCTGTCCACCCGATCAACCGGAAGCGGTCATCGCGGCCGAGAAACAGGTTGTCCGCAATGTAGAAGTCACTGGAGCCGGCATACTCGGTCCATACTCCGAATCCGACCTGCTCAAAGCGGCAGTTCTTGACCGTCAGTCCTACCGCGCCGAGCACCTCCTTCTGGCCGGCGAAGATGGCCACATCGGTGTTGCGAATCGTCAGTCCGTCGAAGATGTGATCCGCGACGCCATGACGTCGAACAGCCGGTGATTGCCAGCCCCGTCGAAGATCACCTCCCCATCGCCGGCCGCCTTGATCGTGATCGGCTTCTCTCGCGTTCCTTTCAACGTCAACGACATAGTGCCATCGAAGGGCGTCATCATCGGGTCCACGTAGTTTAGCCGCTCGGGCTTGTAGAGCCCGGCATGCATCAGGATCGTTTCACCCGGCTTCGCCCGGCGTTCCCAGACAACATTCCAGTCGCCCAATCCCGCGCCGTAGTATGCCTGCAAGAGGCTCGTGAAGCTGGGTTCCTGCGCGCCCTTATAGTCTGAGGGGTAAACATGCAGCGTACGACCTTCCTTGGAAGGTTGCGGCTCGCTCGCGTTTTCACCCGCACGGTGTGCGCAGTCTGGCCGCTGGTCCCGTCCGGGTCGCTCAACTCGAGACGGCATTCATATTCCGTCCCAGGCTGCAGGTTCAGGATGCTGCCGGCAAATCCGTCGGGAACCGTGTAGTCGAGATTCTCGCGCAGCCGGTAAACGTGCTCGCCACCGATTCGCACCAGTGGCAGCGCCTGTCGCCCGCCAGATTCACCGACCGCCCGAAACTGCACCGAGACCGTCGCGTCCCGATTCGCATCCCCGCGGATTGCCCACTCGAAGCCCAGGTTCCGGAGCGTGGGGTGCTCCACGAAGAGTCTTCCTGCCTGCGTCTTGTTCTCGACCTCACTCCCCATGGCAGCCAGGACGAGACACCAGAGACATGGATACATCATGGCGGCACTCCGCTCGCCTCTTTTCCGATTTGTTACCGGTTGCCGCTCAGCATACACTCGGTCGCATACCGAGTGAACGACTCAGGCCCTCCCGCCTGGATATCCCCGAGTGTTGCTCACTGACGACAGCAGATCACCGTACTCCGTTTGAGACAGGAAGCGGTCCAGACCACGGGCCGTGTCGACACCGATCCGCAGTGCAAGCCCCTCCCGACTTGAAATTCGACTTCGGTCGAAGGTTAAACTAGAAAGCAGGTGCCGGTCTGTGCCGAGCCCATGGGGCACTGCGGAGTAAGTAGGTGCCAGAACCGATAAGGAGGAAAGTGTATTAACACATGTTTTCGGTTCCTGCCACTCTGAATTCCCCGCGAGCGGCGAACCTCACGCCGGGTTTACCACCGTCGTCCTTGGCTGTCTGACACGAGCCAGCTTTGGGAGTGCTCCCTGTCGGTTTCTTGCGCGTCCTGTGGTCGCGCGAGTCGGTGTCGTCGGCCCGACGCGAGTAAGCCGCTGCCCCGGCATCGGGCACGGACACGCTGCTGTTACTTTCATGTGGCATCGGCGGATATACTACCATCTCGCCGTAACCGCACACCGAGCGGGCATACTGCAGGTCGCCCTCGTATCGGAGGACGGGACCGTGAAAGCCTTGGTACTACTGCTTGCCTTCGCTGCCACCCTGCTGGCGGGGGCCGAGCGGATCTACGTCGCCAACACTGGCGGCGCCGACATCAGCGTGATCGACCCAGCCACGAACTCGGTGATCGGTGTGATCAGGGTCTCGAAACACCCGCATGCCATCGTCGCCTCCCTGGACAAGAGCCGCCTCTACGTCCCGAGCGAGCAGGAGGACGTCCTGGATGTCGTGGACCTCGGGACCTCGAAGGTCATCCACCGCGTGCCCCTGGGCCGCCAGCCGAACAACCTGGCGATCACACCCGATGGCCGCCGGGTCTACGTTTGCATCCGGGGGGAGTCGCGGGTCGATATCGTTGACACCGTCTCGCTCAAGAAGCTTAAGAGCGTGCCAGTGGGGCGAGCCCCGCACAACGTGTGTTGCTCCCCTAACGGTCGATGGATGATCGTGACATCAGTAGATGACAATAAACTCATCGCGATCGACATCAAGACCGAGACGCCGGCGTTCGAGATCGCCCTTCCGGGGCCGCCGCGCCCCCTGGTCATCGATGCCGATTCACGCCGCCTCTACGTGCAGCTGTCGGACCTTCACGGGTTTGTCGTCGTGGACCTCGCCTCGCGCAAGGTCATCGACACGGTCTTGCTGCCCGATGGACCTCCGGGAGCCAAACCGCCAGGGCCAGCGCTCACTAAACCGCTGCTCCAGCAAGGACTTTCAGCATGTAGTTCTCGTTCCAACCACAACTGCGACGTTTCATGACGAGACTCGTGCGGTCTGGATACTGCTTCAGGAGTGACAAGGTGAACCGATTGAGCCATGCAAAATTCTCCCGCAGCGCCTCGTCTCTGATCCGCGATTCGTCCTCGCGATACGTCACATCGAGAACCCAGTGGCAGGTATTTTCGATACCCCAATGACCTCGGACCGCTCGGGCAAACTGCTTCACTCCCATGGTGCAGACTGCTGATGTAGTAGCGGACTTCGATGGTCTCCTTGCCGTCACGAAGGCACCGGGACGTCACCACCCCGATCGTCCTCAGCCCCTCCCACAGCGTGAACCCCGGCAAGCTCTTGGGTGCCGGGAGTTGGAGGTACGTTCGCATCTCCTCACGCCCATGCCCCTTCTCGGTCGTCACGTGCTCACGAGCGTTCGCCAAGTCTCCCTCGAGCTGTTCGTCGATATAATCGATGACCGCTTGATGCAGCGTCTCCTGGTTCCCCTTCAGCGCCAGCACGTAGTCGGCCTTGCCCTCAATGATCTGCGCAGCGATCGCCTTTTGGGTTCCCATCGCGTCGATGGTGATGATCGCCCCTTTGATGTCCACCAGTCTCAGAAGCTCGGGAATTGCCGTGATTTCGTTCGATTTCTCAGCGCACGCCACCTGCCCGAGCGACAGCCCAAACTCGCTGGCCCAGACGCTTACCGAATGCAAGGCGCCCAGGCCGTTCTTGCGATCGTGGCTCCGCCGTGCCGTCTTGCCGTCCACCGCCAGAACGGGTTGCTCCACGCCGGTCGCCGTGGCCGCTGTCGCACGCAACGAATTCAACCAGTTCGCAAAACAAGCTTGAAAGGCACCCGGTCGCAGCGTCATCAGCACGCGACGAAAGACATCCTTACGTGGAATACCGTTGGGCAAATCCAGAGTGTTCAAGAGAAATTCCTGTTTCAAAGCAGCCCACTTGCCAATCCCAGTTGGCCCGCTTGCACCGGCCAGCACCGCCATCAAAGCAATGACGACCACGCTGACCAACGGATGTTGCAAATTGACGGTGGAGCGAGGATCCTCCAACTCCGCAAAATGCACTACGACCTCGTCCAAGGAAACATGCCGGCTGTCTGCCATCGGTTGTTCTCCGTGCGCCGCCGTGAATATAGCAACACAGAGAATGGTATACAAATAAACCAATCAGGCGCAAGCACCCCAAATTGCCAAGACCGCCTAAAGTGCTGCGCTGGCCCTGGCCAAACCGCTGATCCCGAGGACGTTCTCGCACGGAATCGGGATCGCGCCGGACCAGAAGACATTATGGGTCACCAGCCTGCTTGGCAATTCGGTCTCTGTGTTCTCTCTGCCCGACCTGAGGCGGCTGGGAACCACCAGCGTCGGCGAGGCGCCGGATTGGCTGACGTTCACGGCTGACGGCAGGCGGTGCTTCGTCTCCAACGCGGGCTCGAATGCGGTCTCGGTGTTGGATGTCAGGTCCAGAAAAGAGGTGACTCGCATCCCCGTGGGGGTGATGCCGAAGCGGCTCATCTCGGTCAATCGACCATGATGACCTCGTGACTCAGCCTGGGTTTCGAATTGACCAGTTTCGATCGTCAGGCAAGCGCCACCGGCAGTGTCTCGCTTCTTGGTCTTTTCCAACCCCGGGCGAACAAAACAACTTCTTCTTTCTCTCGTTCCACTAACGAGCGGCGCAGTCCGGAATCTTGTTCCTCGTTTCGATCGAGTGAGGAGTCTTACGCCAGGTTCGCCACCGTCGCCTTCGGCTGTCTGAGAAGAGCCAGGTTGGGGGTGCTCCCCGTCCTCATCTTCCTCCGGAGGCGGGGCGAGGAAAGCTCTGAGGTCATCAATATGCAAAGTAGTATGAAGATGCGAATCCAATCACTTGTGATGGCTGTCGCGCTCCTTGTCGGCGTTCGCAACGCTTGCGCCGCTGAAGACGATCTCTCAGCAATAAAGGTGGAAATCACCAAGCGGCACGATGAGGCGGTGAAGCGGTTGCAGGACTGGATCCGGCAGGTGTCGATTGCAGCGGAGCATCGCGGATACCCGTATGGCGCAGAGTACATGGCGAAGCTGGCGCGCGATGCGGGATTTCAATACGCGACGGTGATTCACACCGACGGTAAACCTGGCGTGTTTGCGACACTCGAGGCGGGTGCACCGAAAACGGTCGGTCTTTATTTCATGTATGACGTGAAGCAGTTCGACCCGGCGGAATGGACGTCGCCGCCGACCGAAGCGCGAATGGTGGACAAACCACCTTTGGGCAAAGTGATCGTGGGTCGCGGTGCGGTTAATCAGAAAGGACCGGAGGCGGCGGTTCTTGCGGCGCTGCATGCCATTCGAGGGGCCGGTCGAAAGGTGCCGGTCAATCTGGTGCTGGTGGCCGAAGGCGAAGAGGAAATTGGTTCGCCGCATATTCCCCAGCTCGTAACGCGACCCGAGGTGTTGGCGGCTCTGGGGAAAAGTGTCGGCGTCTTCATGCCCTCGGCCTCCCAGGATTTGGACGGAGTGGTCACGGTGAGCCTCGGGGCGAAAGGCTTGATCGAGGTCGAATTGGTATCGAGCGGAGAAAAATGGCGACGGGGTCCGGCGAAAGACATTCACTCGTCACTCAAAGCGATGGTGGACAGTCCGGCGTGGCACTTGATCAAAGCGCTCAACACGCTCGTCTCGGAAGATGGTAATGAAGTCACGATCGACAATTACCCGAAGCCGCGTCCGCTGAGCGCCGAAGAGAAGGCGATGATTCAAGCAGTGTCGAAAGTGCGGAGTGAAGCGCAGGCCAAGAAGTTATTCTCCGTGCAGCATTGGATCGACAATCTGCCGTGGGAACAGGCGAACGAACGGCTCGAATCGCAGCCCACCGCGAATATCGAAGGTTTGGTCGGCGGTTATTCCGGGCCCGGTGGCAAAACGATCTTGCCACATCGCGCCGTCGCCAAGATGGATTTTCGGCTCGTGCCCGACATGAAAGCTGCTGAAGCGCTGGCCGCCGTAAAAGCGCATCTGGCTAAGCGCGGTTTCGGCGACATCGAAGTGAACATGACCGGCGGTTACGATCCAACGAGCACGTCAGCCAATTCGGTGCTGATCCAGGCGCAGGTCGCGACCTACAAGAACTTCGGCATCGATTCGCTGCTGTGGCCCAGAGGCCGGCTCGTATCCCGGTTACGTTTTCACCGGCGAACCGCTGAAACTACCGTCCGGTCACTTCGGTCTCGGCCACGGCAGCGGCGCTCATGCGCCCGATGAATATTACGTCATCGAATCGGCAAACCCGAACATACATGGCTTCGATGGCGCGGTGATGTCCTTTGTCGAGTATCTCTACGAGTTGGCGAAGTAACCATGTGCGAAAAACCAGGAGATGAGCACAAACTGAACTACAAAGTGGTGGTATGAACCTATTACCTTCTAACCTCGCCCTACAGCGGACCCAGGGCCAGCGCTCACTAAACCGCTGCTCCAGCAAGGACTTTCAGCATGTAGTTCTCGTTCCAACCACAACTGCGACGTTTCATGACGAGACTCGTGCGGTCTGGATACTGCTTCAGGAGTGACAAGGTGAACCGATTGAGCCATGCAAAATTCTCCCGCAGCGCCTCGTCTCTGATCCGCGATTCGTCCTCGCGATACGTCACATCGAGAACCCAGTGGCAGGTATTTTCGATACCCCAATGACCTCGGACCGCTCGGGCAAACTGCTTCACTCCCATGGGCAGACTGCTGATGTAGTAGCGGACTTCGATGGTCTCCTTGCCGTCACGAAGGCACCGGGACGTCACCACCCCGATCGTCCTCAGCCCCTCCCACAGCGTGAACCCCGGCAAGCTCTTGGGTGCCGGGAGTTGGAGGTACGTTCGCATCTCCTCACGCCCATGCCCCTTCTCGGTCGTCACGTGCTCACGAGCGTTCGCCAAGTCTCCCTCGAGCTGTTCGTCGATATAATCGATGACCGCTTGATGCAGCGTCTCCTGGTTCCCCTTCAGCGCCAGCACGTAGTCGGCCTTGCCCTCAATGATCTGCGCAGCGATCGCCTTTTGGGTTCCCATCGCGTCGATGGTGATGATCGCCCCTTTGATGTCCACCAGTCTCAGAAGCTCGGGAATTGCCGTGATTTCGTTCGATTTCTCAGCGCACGCCACCTGCCCGAGCGACAGCCCAAACTCGCTGGCCCAGACGCTTACCGAATGCAAGGCGCCCAGGCCGTTCTTGCGATCGTGGCTCCGCCGTGCCGTCTTGCCGTCCACCGCCAGAACGGGTTGCTCCACGCCGGTCGCCGTGGCCGCTGTCGCACGCAACGAATTCAACCAGTTCGCAAAACAAGCTTGAAAGGCACCCGGTCGCAGCGTCATCAGCACGCGACGAAAGACATCCTTACGTGGAATACCGTTGGGCAAATCCAGAGTGTTCAAGAGAAATTCCTGTTTCAAAGCAGCCCACTTGCCAATCCCAGTTGGCCCGCTTGCACCGGCCAGCACCGCCATCAAAGCAATGACGACCACGCTGACCAACGGATGTTGCAAATTGACGGTGGAGCGAGGATCCTCCAACTCCGCAAAATGCACTACGACCTCGTCCAAGGAAACATGCCGGCTGTCTGCCATCGGTTGTTCTCTGTGCGCCGCCGTGAATATAGCAACACAGAGAACGGTATACCAATAAACCGATCAGGCGCAAGCACCCGAAATTGCCAAGACCGCCTAAAGTGCGCGCTGGCCCTGACAGCGGACCCGGCCCGCCATGGCCCAAAACGCGACGCTTCGTCTCACCAAATTGCTTCGGTGTGTCGGACCGACGCGCGCGAGATTCACGTCGGCAGACTGACGCGAGGTGGTTGGCACCACCGACGCTGGCGGGCGAGGTCCACGATTCGGGGTCTCTCGGGCCCCGATGCGATTCCTCGACCCACCCCGTCAGGGTAAGCGCTCAGCGAAACCATCCCCCTGCGCCTGGCGGCGGCTGCTCTGGCGGATTGCGCACACCGCCCACAAGTCCACACCTCGGACGGCCCGGCGCCCGATCCACCGAATCCGGGAGGTCGTTCTACCGATGACCTCCCTGAGACGCGTCCGGTCGCGGGGTCACAGTGCTATATTAAGATAAAGAACTTGCGATCGGTACGCGTTCACCGGCCGAGGGTGACCGTTGATCGGCACCGAACAAGGGGCTCCGCTCGGGTCTCTGGCTGGCTTGGTCACCGCCATCGTTCCGGTCGGGCCGGCCTTCGCCTACCCGTCACCCCTCGGCCTCTCGAGTGCACGAAATGTGGTAGGTACAGGCTCAGAACTCCTGATCTGGGGGGAGATTTGTTTCGACCGGTTTAGTCGTCATGTGCTTACGGTCACGTTGTTTGGATAATCGTCGCTGGGATTGATGATGAATGGGGGACGGGAAAAAGAAATGGTACCTTCCGTGATTGCCAAGATCACCTGGCACATACCAGTAGGAAGGTACCATTCCCCAAGCATTATTGCCGCTCATCGCCGACGGTGCCACGCGCATTAGCGACCTGATCAGTGTCGTATGCGAAAACGGCCAGTGGACGTACTTCTGCGGCGTCCACCCGGTATTTCAACACGCTGAGAACGACCGCCGCGCGTTCCGAATGTTCACCGCCCAACTCGTCTGCCAAGGCACCTGCCGCCACGTGGATATCGTGCGCACTTTCGGCGTGTCGAAGAACAGCGTCATTCGCAGCGTCAATGCCTATCGCGCCGGCGGCGTGGGAGCGTTTTACGCGCCTCGCGTGGCCCGCGGCGCCTCGGTGCTGACGCCGGAGATCACAGCCCAAGCACAACAGTTGTTGGGAGCGAATTGGAGCCCAAGAGAAGTCGCCGAGCACCTAGGCCTCAAGCTCGACACACTCCGCAAGGCCATCCAGCAGGGGCGATTGACCAAACTCTCGCGACTCGATCCGAGGGAGCCGGCACCGGAAAATGCCTCCGTCTCACAACTCCCCATCGGCTCCGACAAATCGACGCGATCCGTCGAAGACGCCGCGGCCGAGATGGGCACGGCGTGCACGCGGCCCGAAGAACGTGTCTGGGCGGCATTGGGCCTTCTCAACGGCGCCTCGACCCGTTTTGAAACCTGTCGCGACGTCACCTTCGGCGGCGTGCTGTGCGCCTTGCCGGCCTTGGCGGAGAACGGATTGTTTCAACACATCCACGATTGCCTCGCGAAATTACGCGGCTACTACAGCACGCTGCACGTGGTCATCCTCTTGGCTTACATGGCGCTGTGCCGCATCAAGGTCGTCGAGCAGTTGCAATACCAGCCCCCGGGTGAGTTGGGCAAACTGATGGGGCTGGACCGCGTTCCCGAAGTTCGTTGTCTGCGACGCAAGCTGGCCGCCCTGAGCATCGACGATGGCCCCGAACGATGGGCCGGTCTCTTGTCCCGAGAGTGGCTGGATGCCGCCCAGAACTCGCCGGTGTGTTGTATGTCGACGGCCATGTCCGCCTCTATCACGGGGATCAGACTGCATTGCCCAAACGCTATGTCTCGCGGCAGCGCTTGTGCTTGCGGGGGACCACCGACTACTGGGTTAATGACATCCTGGGACAACCATTCTTCGCAGTGGAACGGCCGATCGACCACGGATTGCTGGAGGTGTTAAGGAGCGACATCGTGCCGCGTCTGCTTCGAGACGTCCCCGGGCAGCCGACCGCCAAGGAACTCGAAGCCAACCGCCATCGTGCACGCTTTGTGATCGTGTTCGATCGGGAAGGATACAGCCCGGAATTCTTCAAGGAAATGTGGCAGACCCACCGCATCGCTTGCATCACCTATCGCAAGTATTCCAGGGATGATTGGCCGACCACCGAGTTCGTGGAATGGGAAACGACGCTGCCGGGCGGCGAGCAGATCGCGCTCAAACTGGCCGAGCGAGGAACGTGGATCGGGGCCAACAAGAGCGGGCTCTGGGTGCGGGAGATCCGCAAGCTGACGGAGAGCGGACACCAGGTGAGCCTGATTAGCACGGCTTTCGGCGAGTCGGCACTGGAAGATTCTGTCCGGCTATTCAGCCGATGGTCTCAGGAAAACTTTCTGCGGTACATGATGGAACACTTTGCTATCGACCTGCTTAACGAGTATCGCACCGAGGAGATTCCTGAGACCAAGCGACCGGTGGTCAACCCCAAGTGGCGAGAACTGGACCGGCGGAGACGCTCGGTCAAATCCAAGCTGACCCATCAGCGGGCTCGCTTTGCGGAACTGACTCTGCACCCGGAAACTGACGAAAAAGCACAGGCCAAATGGGCGAAGTGCAAAGCCGAATTGGTGGAAGCGATCGAGCAGTTCGAGAGAGAGATGGCGGACATCAACGATCAGTTGAAGACGACGCCCAGTCACCTGAAGTGGCACGAGTTGCCTGAGACAGAAAGGTTCGAGCGGCTGGCTCCGAGCCGAAAGCAACTGGTGGACACGCTGAAGATGATCGCCTATCGCGCCGAGACAGCGATGGCGTCAATCGTGCGGGAGGAGCTAGCCCGGACTGACGACGCCCGCAGCTTGTTGCGCGATCTGTTTCGTTCCGAAGCCGACCTGTTGCCTGATCTCGATCAGCGGCTCCTGCGAGTGAATATCCACCCGATGTCGAATCCGCGTTCCAACCGGGCCATTGCGCATTTGCTGGACCACCTCAACGCGGCGGAATTCACCTATCCCGCCACCAATCTACGGATCGTCTACTCGATCGCCGGCCAGGCCGCAACCGCGGACTCGGCTCCACATCAAAATCCCGTAGATCAGAAGTTCTGAGCCTCCTATCCCAAGAGAGTCCCGAAATCCCTCGCCCTCGTTGCGGTCGGTCGAGGTCGAGGCCGAGTGGGCGATGACCAGTTGGGACAGCCTCGTGGAGGCGGCACCGATGCTGGCGGCTGGATGGCCCGGAGTTCAGACCACGTCGGGCACGTCCAACCAGGCACCACCTTCCTGCGAACTGGCGACGGCGGCCTCGATAAACGCCATGCCCGCCACACCGTCGGTAATGCCGGGGTGGGGGAACGGCCGCGGGCACGTCTCGCCCCGGGCGGCGCGGATCGTCCATTCCAGCGTGCGGTGCAGGTTGGCCAGCGCCTCGTGGAACCCCTCGGGGAGGCCGGAGGGGAGCCGGAGGTATGGCCTGATCGCGTCGGGGATGTAGCCGTACTCGGCCCCCTGGCGGTACAGGTGAAGCGGGTGGCCGTCGCTGTAGTGCTTCAGCACGGCGTGGTCGGTGATCGACCACTCCAGCGTGTCGGTCGTGCCGCTGATGCGGAAGCCGTCGTCGTTCTGCGCGCCGATGGTGATCTGCGACGCGGCGATGGTGGCGATGCCGCCGTTGTCCAGCTCGGCCAGCACGGTGAAGTGGTCGTCCAGCACCCGGCCCGGAACGAACGCCTTGAGCCGCGCCTGCACCCGCGTGGCCCGCAACCCGGCGACGAACCGGACGAACTCGTAGGCGTGGGTGCCGATGTCGCCGCCGAGCCCGAGGCGCCCGACTTCTTGGGGTTGACTCGCCACGACGCCTGCTGCTGCCCTTGGTCCTCGATCTTGCTCGCGAGCCACCCCTGCTGGTACCACGCCTCCACCTTGCGGACCTCGCCGATCTTGCCGTCACCCACCATCTGCTTGGCCAGCATTACCATCGGGAAGCCGGTGTAGGTGTAGGCGACGACGAACGGCGTGCGGTTCTTCGTGACGGTCTGGTGCAGCCTCCTGGCCTCGTCGAGCGTGGTCGTCAGCGGCTTCTCGCACATCACAGCGATCCCTGCGGCGGAGGCCGCGTCGGCCGGACCGAAATGGGCGTCGTTGGGGGTGACGATGGTCAAATAGTCGATCCGCTCGTCCGCCCCCAGCGCCGACTCCTGCCGGATCAAGGTCTGCCAGTCGGGAGAGCCCCGCGGGAAGAGCAGCTCGCGGGCCGACTCCAGCGACCCTTGCGGGTCGCTCCGCAGGGCGCCGGCTGTCAGCTCGGCCGAGTTGTCGATCAGGATGGCCCGCCGGTGTGGCCCCCCGAAGAAGTTGGCCGGGCCGCCGCCGCCGACCATCCCCACCCGCAGTTTGCCGGCGCATCGCGTCGCCCCCCGAAGATACTCGCCCTCGCGGCCTGATCCGCCTCGCGCCGGGACCGCCTTCAGGCAGTGGAGCGTTCGCACTCAAAATCCCATCTGCTGCCGGCCGAGCTCGGTCAGGTCCTCCTCCGTGGCGCGGCCCTGGAAATCGACCTCGAAGTCCATCGCCGCGAAGTCGGGCGCCGAGCGGCCGGCGAGAAACGCCGCCTTCTGCTTCGGGAGATAGGCGCGGTTCTTGGCGCAATCCGGCGCCGAGCCGATATAGATGACGCTCGCATAGTCCTTGCCGGCGTGCTCATCGCCGACGGCGTGGCAGATGTCGGTATGCCACCAGACCGTGTCGCCGGGCTGGACTTCCGGGATCGAGACCAGGCCGGCCATCAGCTCCTTGTGCCACTCGGGACTGACGCCGAGGGCGCGCCCGGGCCTGGGCGCCGCAGAGATCGTCTTCCGCGACGTCGTCCTGCAACGCACGCAGGAGCACGTAGGAGATGCCGTCGGCGATCGGGATGAGCTGCAGCGTCCCGTCGCGCGGGCCCTGCCGCGTCAGCGCCGTCCAGCCCTGATAGGTGCGGAACATGCTGCAGACGGCGGGCGAGGGGAGCTCTCGCGTCTCCAAGCGGTGAGTCGCGTCGAACGGGTCGTAGCAGCGCCAATCGCCGGCGAAGACCTTCTCGTACACCTTCTGGTAGCCGGGATCGATCCAGCGCTCGACGGTGCCGGCGTCCATGTGCGGCGAGAGGCCGAGCGTCTTGTCGCCGGGCTGCCGGCGGCGCACGCGGTCGGCATAGGTGCACTGCCTGTCGGGATCGAACACGCCTTCGTAGGTCCACAGGCGGTCGAGGAACGCGCGCGTCTCGGCGAGTCTTGGGTCCTGGCGGGCCATCACCTGCGGCTTCGACCAGTAGACGTTGAAGATCTGCGGCTTGCCGGCCTTTAGAGCGGAGAAATACTTGTCGAGGCTCCGCTTCTCGACCTCGCGTTGCTCGTAGTTGTTGGTCTCGAGATACTCGCCGAGCTCGGCGAACCAGTCGCTCGCGACCGACGCCGGGAAGACACCGCGCACGACCGCACAACCGGTCCTGCGGATCGCCTGACGCGTCCCCTCCGAAACCGAGCCGCCCCTGATGTCGCGGTAGTCGACTTCGGGGACGACGGGCCGGCCGGCAGCCGTGTCCTTGCGGATCGCGTCGGCAGCACGGCCTACGTGATCCTTCACCTCGCCGAAGGCGCGCTTCAGCGCCTCGCGGCGTGGGGCCATCGAGCGCTTGAAAGCGACGATCTGGTCCGCCACGTCGAATTTGGATTCGGCCTCCCCGTGCATGGCTTCCTCCCGGAGTTACTGCGCTGATACTCGGGCGCCTGCCTGAGCCGGGATTCCCTAGATGGGCGTTGACCTCGCCGCCCGCGATCTCGCCCTCGCCTCCTGAACACGCATTAGACTCGGACCGATTGCCCGTGTCCAGCACCGCGGCGATCTCAGGGTCCCCAGCCAGCGAGTTCGCGCGTCGGTCTGATCGACCGACGCGCCCGAATCGCGTGCTCGATGCTTCGGTGTGAGACTATGAAGGAAGCCCCTGTCAGTCGGGTAACCTGGAACTCATTGGCGGCGTTCCCGAGGTTCATCGACTTTAGGAGGCAACCATGTTCTACGTTGGGCTCGATATCCACGACAAGCGCATCGCGATCTGCGTCCTCAGCGAGAACGGACAAGTCGCCCGCCGCGCCCAGGTCCGCACCATCGACGAGATGATGCGGATGCTCGAGGCTCTGCCCGAACGCTTCGAGGTCTGCTACGAGGCGAGCTGTGGCTACGGCCACTACCACGACCTGCTCAGCCCGATTGCCGGTCGGGTCACGGTGGCGCACCCGGGCCGATTGCGGCTGATCTTCCGGTCCAAGGACAAGAACGACCGCAAGGACGCGGAGCGGCTGGCCAAGCTTCTGTACCTGGGCGAGGCGCCGGCGGTGCACGTGCCTTCGGCCGATGTCCGGACCTGGCGCGAGCTGATCACCTGCCGCGGCCGAGTGATCGCCAAGCGGACGCGGGCCAAGAACTCAGCTGCGCTCGCTGCTGCGATGCGCCGGCGTCGTGCCCCCGAGACGGCCCGGGCTGTGGACGAAGGAGGGGCATGGAGTGGCTCCGTCGGCTGGAACTGCCGACGGCTTCTCAGCAGTTGCGGCGGGACCTGCTGCTCGAGGAGGTCGAGGCGCTGACGCGCCAGGTTCGGCGCATCGAGCAGCAGTTGAATCATCAGGCGGGGCGGTCGCCTGCCGTCGCCGTCCTGCGGACCATCCCCGGGGTCGGCGTCCGCACGGCCGAGGCGGTGGCCGCCTTCGTCGACGACCCGCATCGCTTCCGGGATGCCAAGGCGGTCGGCCGGTACTTCGGCCTGGTCCCCAGCCAGGACCAGTCGGGCGACCGGAATCGGCTGGGACACATCACGGCGAGGGGCCGGCAGTGGTCCGTCAGCTACTCGCCGAGGCGACCTGGCAGGCGATACGGCGGTCGCCGACGATCCGGGCGTACTTCGAGCGGATGCGGCGCGACGATCCGCAGCGGAAGAAGATCGCCCTGGTGGCGACGGCCCACTACCTGGTGCGGGTGATGTGGGCCATGCTCAAGCGCGGGACTGTCTGGGAGGAGAATCCAACCCGGGCCGACGAACCGAGGACGATCGCTCGCGGAGTGAAAGCATCTAGAGGTGGTGATACCGCTCTGTAAGGAGCGAACTCGCACGAGCACGGTGGAGGTTGGAGCCTGTTCCAACCGGCTGGGTCTTCACCGGGCCTCGGTGCCTGAGGAGGAAGGTGATCGGCTGCTACCGGGCGGGGTTGGAGGAGTTGCTGGAGGGGAACATCCTGCTGGGATTTCGCCGGCGTCGTGCCGGCGAGCAGGGGCGCTCATTGCCGCCCCCCGCACCCCAGGCTAGCCTCTCTCTGTTCCTTCCAACAAGTTGTTCATAACAAGTTGTGTAATTACTACAATTAGTTTACGAGTCGCCATCGGGGCTCGATCCAGGGCACACAGGCACGACAGGGAGGAGGCTGTCCAGGTCGAGATCGGTAGCGGGACCCAGGCCGCATCCCGAGGTCCGACGTGGCGCATTGCGACGCCGCGGTGTTGAATGGGAGCGACCGCATACACTCTCATGGCGCTCCGCCATGGCGGATGACGCCGAATGGATGTCTGGGAAGTCCCGCAATCGTCTCGCTCCGGTCTTGACAGGGGTTTCCTCATGGATGTCGGACCGACGCGCGTCAAAACGAGCAGCACGAGGATGCATGCCCACTCGTCCCGCGTCGGCCTGTCGCTGAACCCGGCGACCAGATGCGCTGGCAGTTAGACAGTGGTTTCCCGGAATCCGTGCAGCCGGTCTGGACAGGCGTCCTCAAGTTCGGGTTGAAACTCTCGGGGAAACTACTGACTATCACGGACCTGCCGCTTTGCAAGTAGCGTGACGGATCACACTATTCGCGGGATTCGCAAGTTGGCCGGGCGGTCGAGCCGGCGGCGTGGCGGCGATGTGGCATTGTCTTCACTCGAATTCTCATCGTAGATTCAGCCGAGCACCCAATGTAGGGTGGTCCAATGTGCCGAGAACGCCCGAAGCCGGGAACCGGGAGATCCCGACCTTTTACCCCCTTCTTGCCTGGCCCAGGATGTGAACGACGCTTGGCTAAGGGTCAGTACTTCCCCGAGAACCGAGGCCATCCTCATGAGTGCAAAACTTCACGGCATCTTCACCCCCAACATCGTGCCTCTGGCAGAGGACGGAAGCATCGACGAGCCGGGACTGCGGCGGTACGTCGACTGGCTGATCGACCACGGGGTCCACGGGCTCTATCCCAACGGCTCCACGGGGGAGTTCACTCGCTTCTCTCCCGAGGAGCGGGGGCGGATCGTCAAGATCGTATGCCAGCAGGCGGCGGACCGCGTGCCGGTGCTGGCAGGCGCGGCCGAGGCGAACGTCCACGAGACGCTCGCCGCCTGCGAGAGATATGCCGGCTACGGCGCTCGGGCCGTGGCCATCGTCTCGCCGTTCTATTACAAGCTCTGCCCCGAGTCCGTTTACGCCTACTTCCGGGAGATCGCCCTGCAAAGCCCGATCGACGTGACGCTCTACAACATCCCCATGTTTGCCAGCCCGATCGACGTGCCGACGATCCGGCGACTGGCCGAGTTTGAGCGTATCATCGGGATCAAGGACAGCTCGGGCGACATGGCATTCATGATGCGATTAATCGCGGCCGTGCGGCCGGTGCGGCCCGACTTCACCTTCCTCACCGGCTGGGAAGCAGTGCTGGTGCCGATGCTGTTGATCGGCTGCGATGGAGGCACGAACGCCACCAGCGGCGTTGCGCCGGAGCTGACCCGCAAGCTTTACGACCTGACCTGCGGCGGACAGATCGACGAGGCGATGCGTCTGCAATACCGGCTGCTGGAACTGTTCGACGCGATGCTCTACTCGGCCGATTTTCCCGAGGGATTCCGTGCAGCAGTCGAGCTCCGCGGTTTCCGCGTGGGCCGCGAGCCGCCAGCCGCAGAGCGAGCGGCAGCAGATCGACTATGTGACCCTGCAAAGCGTGCTGCAGTGTATCCTGGCGGAGTTCGGTTACATCGAGTCTCCCGCACTGGTGTGCCCGCCGCGGACGGGCAACATCGAGCAGGACCGGGTTCGCCACATCACGGCAGCCGTCGTTGAACAGCTCCGTCAGCGAGGTGCCATTTGAGCGAGGCACTCGGACTGCTGGAGACACCAGGGCTGACGGCGACGCTCGTGACTGTGGACGCCATGGAGAAGGCGACCGGCGTGCGCCTGATCCAGTGCGAGCTTTTGTGTCTCGCGGAAAGAAGCCTCGGAGCTTGGACGATTCGGGCCAGCTGCGGGTGATAAGGCCCGCCACCTACGAGCGAGCGTTGTACATGCGCGCTGCGCTGTCCCTTGGTGGCGAGGAGGCCTACCGGGTCTCGTCGCGGAGAGTCATGCGACGGGAACTTGTGGAGCGCGAAATCTCGCTTTGGGCCGGCGTGATGCGCAGCAGTTCGGTCACATCGACCGAAACAACTTCGGATCAATCGACTTCGGTGTGGCGGATCGACGCGCTCGCGTTGGTTTCACTGCCCCCAGTCCGCACGTTGTGGCGAGGGAGTCATCGAACACCCGATTTTCGGATCAGCTCCGCACCTTGGGAGATCAAGCAGACAGGAGGAAGCATTGGGTAATGAGGGTTAGTTGAGGGTGCATTGAACCGGCGACAAGTCGCGACCAATGGCCGGTCACCTGGTGGCGCTAGGTCACCTCAATGCCGCCCAGCGCTCGGCTGTCGAGTCCCTGGCCGCTCTGCACGTCGAGGCCCACGGCGCCGACGCGGCCGCGAGCCTGGCCGCCGCTCCTGCTGGCCAGTCAACCCGCAAGAGCCTGGCCGCTCCTCACTACGCTGCGTCGGTCACGCCTCGCCCGCCGCCGACTCGAATTCAAGGACGAATCCATCCGGGTCAACGACCTGGAAGTCGCGATCGCCCCAGGGATGCCGCACCGGCGGCCCCTTCGGCTCGATCCCTGCCTTGTGCAAGGTCTCGTAAAGCGCGTCCAGGTCGTTCACCTCGAACTCCATGTGAAACCGGCCGGCGGCCCGCTGCAAAAGGCCGAGCCGCCCCTCGCCGATCCGCAGGATGGCGATCAGCCCCGGCCGATGGACCTCCACCGTAGCCCCCGGGATGCGGGTATAGAACGCAAGCGAGCGTTCCAGGTCGGCGACATGCAGGGTTAGCCCCGCGAGGCATACGTTAGGCATCATGTGGTCTCCTCTGTCCCCGTAGACGGCGGAAGGTACCGACAGCGGGATCGAAAGGCGGTAGCAATCGCGAAGGGCTTGAACGCGACCACGGCCACTCGGGGAGGCCGACCGCATTCCCCGACCGCACCCGCTGTGCGGCGGCCACGACTTCATCGCTCAACTCGCCGCGTTAGCTTATCGCCGTTCCGGGCATCTGGGCTAGCGACTCCTGGCTCGCTGCCTCCCACAGCGAGAGAATGACCGGCAGCCTTGCGCGCTTCGGTCGGATCGACCGAAGCGTCGGACGGTCGCGTTGCGCACGTCGGTCGGACCGACCGCTAGGGCGAGGAGACGACGGGTAGTTCCACGAAGCTCATGCCACCCGGTTCGTGGAAGACCCGCTGGTTGGCCTTAGCGTAGTCCCGGGGACTGGCCCAGAAAATATTCGGGACGAAGGTCTGGGGGTTGCGGTCGTACAGCGGGAACCAGCTCGACTGGACCTGCACCATGATCCGGTGCCCCGGCAGGAAGACGTGGTTCGCCGTCGGGAGGGCGAACCGGTACGTGAGCGGCTCGCCCGGGGGGATCGGCCTTCGCCGTCTCAAAGCTCTCGCGATACCGGCCGCGGAAGATATCGGCCGCGATCATCAGCTGATAGCCGCCCAGCTCCGCCTGGCCGGCAACCTCGTCGGGATAGACGTCGATCAGCTTGACCACCCAATCGGAGTCGCTGCCGCTAGTGGAGGCGACGAGGTTGGCGACGGGCTCGCCGGCGATCCTCAACGGGCCGGTGAGCTGGTCGGAGACGAACGCCAGGACGTCCGGCCGCCCGGAGGCCTCGCGCTGGTCGTCGACTAGCCAGCGCGACCAGGTCTGCCCCTCCGCGTAGCCCATCGGCTGTATCGGCCGCGCGCACGGAACGGCACCGGCTTGGCGGGGTCGGACGACGTACTCTTCGAACGCCGCATCGCCGGCAGCCGGCGCGTCAAAGCTCAGCTTCAGGCCCGAGCGGAGATACAGCCGCACGGGTCCGCCCCTGTCCGCCTGCCCGGCCTTCGGCGGCCACGCGGGCAGGCGCCGCCACGCGTCCGTCCCGGTCTCGAACGCCGTCACCGGGGCAATGTCGGCCTTCGGGACCCCGTCCTTAAGGTACTGGGCGAGGAAGGGCGCCAGGACGTTCCGGCGAAATTCCCGCGCCGTGTCGGCGTGGAACCTCAAAGCGCCCAGGGAGCTCCCGTCTGCGATCATCTGGCCGTGGTGCCAGGGGCCGATGACGAGGAAGACCTTGTCGTTGTCCGCATCCTTCGGCTCGAGCGCCTTGTAGACGGCCAGCGCCCCGTAGATATCCTCCTGGTCCCAGAGGCTGTGCACCAGCATCACCGGCACCTGGAGAGGCCGCTTCGCCAGCAGCTTGTCCACCGCCTGCTCGCGCCAGAACGTGTCGTAGGCCGGATGCTCGGTGAGCTTCCTCCAGAACCCAAGCTGGTCGAGGCCGCGGCGGCGCCCCAGCTCGCCGGCGGAGCCCGCCTGCATGAACATGTCGTAGGCGTCGTGGTGGCTCGTCCACCACTTCGCCTCCCCCTTCCGCGTCGCCACCTGGTCGTAGATCCAGCTGACGTTGATCTGGCGGAAGGCGCCGTTGTGGAACCAGTCGTCGCCGACCCAGCCGTCGACCATCGGGTTCATCGGCACCGAGACCTTCAGCGCCGGGTGCGGGTCGAAGAGCGCCATCAGGGGGAGGAAGCCGTCGTATGAGATCCCGAGGATCCCGACCCTGCCGTTCGTCTCGGGCACGTTCTTCACCAACCATTCGATGGTGTCGTACGTGTCGGTCGCGTGGTCCACGGGACGTCGGGTTCAGCGGCCCGCGCAGGGGCCGGTTCACGACATAATCGCCCTCCGAGCCGTGCTTGCCGCGTACGTCCTGGACGGCCCGGATGTAGCCCCCCTCGACGATTACGTCGGTGGCGTTGTCGTAGCCCTGCAGGACCGGGCCGAGGTGCGCGCTCTCGGCGTGGCTCGTGAGCTTGTTGGCATCGTAGGGCGTCCGCGTGAGCAGGATCGGCGCGCCCTTCGCGCCCTTGGGGAGCAGGATCACCGTATGCAGCTTCACGCCGTCCCGCATCGGGATCATCACGTCCCGCCGGACGTGGTCGAAGGCGTAGTGGTTGGGTTCGAACTTCGCCGGGATCTCGCTCGGCAGGTCCTTGTACGTCGCGGGCCGGCTGGCCTTCTCCTGGGCCGAGGCCATCCCGGCCAGGGTCGCCAGTGTAAGGATGGACGCCGGAAAACACGTCCTGGTCACGGACCGGACTCTCTCGGGCCTCATGGACTTGCCTCGCAGACCTCTCATGGTGACACACTCCGGGCGCCTCTGGTCGTAGAAGCGTCGAAGATACCAGAGGATCAACGGCTCACGCGATACGAGCCCTCGTCGTTTCATGAAGTTCGGCCGGTGGCGGCCGCAACGGCCCGACTCGTAGCCGAGCGGGTGACGAGGCGTTATGCTCGCTCCACCCGTCATGCCCCGTAAGTTGCCGGGCTCAGGACTTCGACTCATGGCCGATCGGCGCCCCCGGTCGAGTTGGGATATCCTCCGCTTCGCCGGCGCCGCGATGGCGATCCCGCCGATAGGCTCGGCGGCCGTCACCACCGACGAGGATGATCCCGCTTCCGTCTCCCTTGAATCGGCTCAGTCGAAGCCCCTATCTGTTGGCGCTCGAGTCGGATCGCCCAAACGGTCTCGGCTCGATCGGCTTCGATGTGGCGGACAGAAGCGCGCAAGACCGCTCCCAGGCCAAGCCTGATGAAGTTGATCAAACTCCTGTCGCAAGGTTGAGCGGTCGAGCTGCGAGCCGCGCAACAAATGCTTATGCAGTTCGCGTGGCTTAAATCGTCCTAACCCATTGAGTCATTTGGAAGTTCGCTGATTGACAGGCCGACTTTGGCCCGTCATTATCAATGCGTTTTCGTGAGAGAATCACAAGTTAGCCCGCTTGAAAGTCCCTTGACTCCTGAGGTGGACATGACGCTCAAAGAAACACTCGCACAGCTGAAATCGCTCGGTAACGAAAAGGTGCGCGCACACAACAAAAAAATGGCGCCGACGATCATCAGTTTGGCGTTCGGCTTGGTGATATCCGGAAGTTGGCTGAGACGATCAAGACCAACCACGAGTTAGCGATCGCTCTCTGGGAAACCGGGAATATCGATGCACAGCTTTTGGCCATTCTCCTGATGAAGCCAAAGAACTTGTCAGCCGACGAGATGGATCGGATGGTTCGATCCGTGACTTTTATGCAAGTCGCGGATTGGCTCAACTCCTATGTCGTGAAGAACCGCCCGGACAAGGAGACGCTTCGTCAAAAGTGGCTGACCGCTGAGAGCCCATGGGCTGCTCGCACCGGATGGAGCCTGACCTCCGAACTGGTTGCCAAGAACGCGGAAGGGCTCGACTTGCCAGCGATCCTCGACCGGATCGAGTCGGAAATGGCCCACGCGGCCCCGGAAGTTCAATGGACCATGAACGCCTGTCTGGCAGGAATCGGAATCTACTTTTCCAAGCATCGCAAACGGGCCATCGCCATCGGAGAGAGACTGGGCATCTATCGCGACTATCCCGTTTCCAAAGGATGCACCTCACCCTTTGCCCCGATCTGGATCAACAAAATGGTGCGTCGGAAATCTTCAACGAAATAGCGATCTTTCACGAATAGCGGGCTAACCAACGGCTGAAGCTGACCGGGGCCGCCATCCTGGTTTTCCGAGCTTCAACGTCCTTGCAGGCGGCCCCGGCAGCTTAGCCGAAGCGTTTCGGAGGCGCGCACATGGTTCCAGCAGGCATGGGAACTGGCTCAAGCCGAGGGAGAGACTTTTTACGCGATTGACGCTGGCGCAGACGCCGGGGATTGTGGCGCCGCCGGAAGAGGGGATGAAGTGGAATATGACTGCTCTACAGTTGGCTGAGGCTGTGACGGATGAGCGCGCGCGAGGATGGTGTGGTTCTCTGTACAATAATCTGGGGTGGGCTTTTCATGATCTTGGACAATTCGATCAGGCGCTGGAGCTGTTCGAGAAGGCGGTGCGCTGGCGTGAGATGGAGGGTAAGGGACGAGATACGGATTGCGCGCTGGTGTGTGG
>CAVXCB010000045.1:0-64402 GCA_963760085.1 uncultured Planctomycetaceae bacterium | reverse complement strand
ACAAAGTCACTATTCATAAGCATAAGAGATTGCAAGGCCGTCGTGCTGGGCATCCGCCGGTCGCAGTTGGGTGCCATGACCGGTGCGTCAAACGCCTCCAGGAGGGATACCGGCCGGGTTCGCTTCACCTCGAGGTAAAGGCTGCGCCGCGGCGAGTCGTTGGCCGGGTTGACGAGTCCCACGGAATCTTCAACCACTTTCACCGCCGCGCCGTACATGGTTTGGTCAAGCCGCCCGCTGACAAGCAGAATGCCGTCACGTAGCGACTCCGCGTCGAGCCGACGCACGCCATAGCGGCTCAGCAGCACATTGTCGGTATCAATTGCATTGCGCGACGGATCGCGGCGCGACGATTGGCGATAAGTCGTTGAGCACATTATTATTCTATGCAGCCGTTTCAGGCTCCAGCCGGAAGCGGCCAGCTCGTCGGCCAGCAAGTCAAGCAGCTCGGGATGGGTTGGCCGCGAACCCAGCGCGCCTAAGTCACCCGGGGTTTCTACCAGCCCGCGGCCGAAGTGGTGAAGCCAGATCCGATTGAGCAGCGCGGGCCGACGAGCGGGTGCCGGCCGCTCGTCAGGTGGCGGGCGTAGGCCAATCGCCGGCCCGAGCTTGCTCGGGCGCCGGTTGTGTCGCTGATCTCCAGCCGTGCGCCATCGGGGGCGGCGATGGTCAGGTCGCCTGGCTGCACGGTCTGCTTCGGCTGGCGATGATCGCCCCGGTGAAACAGGTGCGTCTGGGTTCGCACTCCTGGCTGCTCGGCGCACACGCTCACAAAATCCTCGAAGGGTTTCTGTGCGCGCTTGGCCTTGACCCGCTCCTGATCCTTCTTCAGTTCGTCGGCCGCGGCCTGGTTGTACTGATAGAGCACGCCGGAGTCGAGATTCAGGCTGGGTCGAGTGGCGATGAGCGCCGCTTGCTCGGTTGTGCGTTTCGCTCTCGGCGTCTGGACCGCGACGCGGAGCTTGGCGCGTAGGGGTTCAGGGAACTTTTCCAGCTCTTTCTCGAGGGCAGCCGCGACGTATTTTCTCGTCTTCTCGTCGACCTGCTCCTCTAGCCGGTGCGCTTCGGCCTCGATGACCGCCGCGCAGGGCGCGGTCGGCATCGTGGTAGAGCGACACCAGTCGCTCCGCCGGCCGCCTCCAGTGCTCAGGGTCAAGCGCCGGCTCGAACACGGCGCGGAGGCGGTAATAGTCAGTCTGAGGAATGGGATCGTAACGGTGGTCATGACACTGGGCGCAGCCGACTGTCAGACCGAGCAACGTCGATCCGACGATCTTGAGCGTGTCGGCGACCATCTGGTTGGCAGCCAGTTGCTGGTCATTCCCATCCGTCGAGGTGCCGTCGGCCGCCATGCCCAAGAAGCCCGTGGCGGCCAGCGTTTGCGCTTGCTCCGGAGTGAGGTTGTTCCAGGGCCGGGGAACGAGCTCGTCACCAGCAAGCTGCTCGATGATGAAGCAGTTCAACGGCTTGTCAGCGTTGAATGCACGCACGACATAGTCGCGATACTTGTAGGCATAAGGCCGCTCGGTGTCGTCGTTGCCGTTGCCGTCGGAGTCGGCGTAGCCGGCGGCATCTAGCCAGTGCCGCGCCCACCGCTCACCATAATGCGGCGACGCAAGCAGGCGGTCGATCAGCCGCTCGAAAGCATCGCCGCCCAAGTCCCCTAGAAACGCGTCGATCTCTGCAAGCGACGGCGGCAGACCGGTCAAATCATAGGTGGCACGGCGAATCAAGGTTCTGCGGTCAGCCTCGGGCGCGAAGTAGAGACCATGCTCGCGCAGTGTCTTCAGCACAAATGCATCGATCGGCGTGCGCACCCGGTCTTCGCCGCGGAACCTGGGTAGATCAGGCCGGCGGACTGGCTGGAACGACCAGTGTGCCCGCTCTAGGGGAGAGATGTCGATACCCGGCGGAAGCCGCTCGGGCTCTGGCCTGAGCGTGGCCTGCGCCCTGGGCGATCCAGCGCTCGATGACGTCGATCTTTTCCCGGGGAACCTTCTTCTCGCCCGGCGGCATCTCCTGCTGCCGAAGCCGGTCGAGCAGGTAACTCTCCTCGGCCTTGCCCGCAACGATCGCCGGGCCGCTATCTCCGCCGCGCTCGGCGAACCGCTTCAAGCGCAGGTCAAGCTCCCCCTTCGGCGCATCGCTGCCGCCGTGGCATTCAAGACAGTACTCCTTGAAGATCGGCCGCACGTCCCGCTCGAAGGTAAGACGCCCCTCCGCCTCTGCTGGCGGGCTCATGCTCCACCATAAGAGGGTCGTCACGACGCAGAGGTACGAAGCGTCTTTCATGCCGATCATCTCCGGAAGGGCTCCGGGGGCTTGTGGTGGGAGGCTCTCAGTTCCTGTGGCGGGTGCTTCAGCGAGCCAGGATCCCTTGGTCGAGTCGAGGTCGTTATGTCAAATTATTGTTTGAGATTAGCTGCGCCGCAAGGTGGCTCCGGGGCGGCGGCCGAGGCGCGGAGTGTGATCCGGCCCAGGCAGCGATCGAACGACGCAAGGGTTGCCAGCAACAAAACGAGGGCCACCAGGCTGAACACGAGTATCCAGAACAGAGCCCAGTAGCCGTGCAGCCGCCAATCAGCGGGGGATGCCGTGGCCAGGTCTGACGTGAGCTGCACGACTCCGAAGAGAGGGCTTGCCGTGGCCAGTCCGATGCCTAGCGAGCGATCGCGAACGAGGAAAAAGACCATGGGGATCCAGCCCACAGTGAAGAGGACCAGGGCGGCCGCCGAGAGGATCAAAGCCCGGTCGACTCGAGGAACCCACGTGGCCAGGGCGATGCCCAGGCTGGTCACGGCCGCACCGTCGGCCAGGATGATGCCCATGACCAGGAAAACCCCCGCCCAGCGCTGGTGCGTCGCGGCATGGGCGGCCGCGACTGCGGCCGGCAGGAGGGCCAGGAACGGCACGATTCGGTAGCAGGCAAACCACTTCCCCAGGACCAGAGCGCGCGTCGAGATCGGCGTCGATAGCAAGACGTCCAGACTGCCCCTGGCCCGCTCCTCGGCGAGCGTGGCTGGGGTCAGCAGGCTGAGCAAACCCAGGCCAACCACGGCCTGAAAGCCGTTGAACAGCGAGGGCCAGAACGTGCGCACGGTTCTCGTCGTATACTCAACGACCGCCAGCACAGTGAAGACCGAGGCCCCAACCACATAAAACCCCCACAGCAAACGAAACCAAATCGAGGACTGGGCCGCGCGACACTCACGCCAGAAGACCGGCCAGGCATCGAGGCTTACGATTGCGCTGTAGAACGGCAGAGGCGCCAGCCAGGAACGCCGTCGAAGCGGTGAGAACCCGGCCAGGGCCGCGGCTTTCAAGTCGCCATGCCGCGACCGCCGAGATCCCCAGCGCCAGCGTGGTCACACTTGCCAGAAATCTCCATGACTCGGCGGGCTGGAAGGTGTCGGGGCTGACAATCGGCTCAAGGGCCAGCCAATAGGGGTTAATGTGCAGAAACGATTGTGGCCCTCCCGAGGGAACCAGAAGTCCCGCGGAAGTTGTCTGGATCATGAACAGGATGCCATATCCCATCACCCAGCCCGCGAGCAGTGTATAGGTCGCCATGAGCGTCTCGTGGAGTCTGCGCGAAACGACGGAAACGGCTATGGCTGTGGCACAACCCAGCACCGCGGTTGCCACTGTGACCATTTCCAGGCGGACCAGTGCCTCCGGGGGAACCCCTCCCAGCGACGACGCCACGCAAAGCACCGGCAAGACGCAAGCCACAACCCCCAGCAGGTGCAACAAGCGTGCCGCCAGAGTACCGAAAACGATCTGGGTTGAGCTGATCCCGCTCGCCAGCATCAGGCAAACATGGCCCCGAGCCATCTCGGTGCAGAACGCCCCGGCAGTTGCCGCCGGCCCGGCCAGGAGGATCATGGAGAGCTGCACCAGGGTGAGGACCTCGAAAAACCACTCGCCGACCTTGGCCGCCTCGCTCACTTTACGAGGATCGAGCCGCTGCACACCGACCCCCGTCACGATACCCAACACGAGCAAGAGACCACCAACCAGGATCGACCGCAGGGCGTAAAACCACCAATGCCGCGAGACCCGCCGCAGCTCGCTCCAGAACACAGGACCAAGATCCACTCGCATCGCCTGACCCAATCTCCGGATACCGCCTCTTGGCGCTCCGATCGAGTTGCTCGACCATCCAAGAGGAGATACTTTGCATTGCAAAGTTCGTTGATCCAGCATGCCAGCTTTCCCCAAGCGCGTCAAGGAAAAGGAGACGGCGGGAATCGACCGCCCTGCGTTCGATCCAGGGCTGAAGAGCCTGACGACGGGTGAGCACCTCGCCACCGGCGATCGGCACGGGTGAGAGCCGGGTCAGTGCGATGAATGAACGTCTTTCATGATATTATCAGGCTGTCAATCGCGAAGGTTCTGTGTAACACGGGAGGGCCCGCAATGTTTTCCGATCGTGTCAGAGGGGTGATCGACCGGGTTGATCGGCTGCGAGATCAAGTCGACGATCACTGGCAGATCCCTCGGGATGAGGCCATCGTCTTGGCTCAGATTGTTCGCATCGGTCGGTGCATCTCGATCTGCGAGATCGGCACAAGCTACGGATTCTCGACGCTGCACCTCGCTGCCGCCGCGAGTGAGCACGGTGGCCGCGTTCATTCCATCGACGCTGACCCGAAGAAAGTCAAGGCAGCCGGCGAGAGCCTCAAAGAGGCTGGACTGTCAGAGATCGTCACCCTTCATGAGGGCGACGCACGCACGGTCCTGACCAGCATCAAACCCCAGGCGCCTTTCGATTTCGTATTCATCGACGCAACCAAGGAACAAAGCAACGAATACCTGGACGCCGTCTGGAGCAAGCTGGCGCTCGGTTGCGTGCTGATAACCGACAACACGACCACGCATGGCGAGGAACTGGCCCAGTTTGTTGCCCGCCTGCGCAGCCTGCCGGAATTCACCAGTTGCGGCGTGGCAGTCGGCAATGGGTTCGAGCTGACCGTGAGACGACGCTGAGCGACTCCCTTTCGTGGGTGAGTGTGCCGGTTTACGAGGGAATTTCGACCCGGGGAAGGAGTAGAAGATGAGTGCAGCCGAACAGGCTCTCGGAGCGGACCGCGTCGTCATCGACCCCTCGCAGTACCTCGACGGCTCAGCGATGCAGCAAGCCGACGGCGCGGTCCGGGACTTGAAGCTGATCTATCCTGAGACCGGCTTTGATGCGCTGAGCCTCTGCCTTGGCGTCGTCGAGATTGACCCTGGCCACCACACTCCGCTGCACCGCCACCGCTGTGAAGAGGTGTATTACGTGGTCAGCGGCGCCGGGGAACTGGAATCGCGCGGCCGGCGCCACCCGATCGGCCCTGGCTCTGCCGTCTTGAACCGCCCCGGGGTCCTGCATCGAGTTTTCAACACCGGGTCGGAGGTGCTCAAGCTCGTCGCCGTGGCCGGAATTATGCTTCTTCCGCTGCTCCCGCGCTGGCCCACGCTTTCACCTTATGAGATCGTCGAAGAGACCTTGGCGCCAGATGAACCAGCCCGTAATTCGGATGATGGTACGTTGTGAGTATCGTCTCAATCCGGTGCGGTCACGGACGGCCCACCTCCTACGACGTAGAATCGCTGAATGAGACAAGCCGTGGGGATCGTTCACCGCCCATGCTGATGAATCCTTGAGGCCACCGCAGACTGGTTGCCCCGCACGACCCGACTGGTCGCACCGGTGGTGTTCAAGGCTGGATGCGCCGCGCGGGCGACCAATCAAGACAACGCAACCGCGGGTTCTGCGTCAGTGCGTCCCAGCCCACACTGCTCGGGGGCAATTCGATCAGACAGCTCTGGGTGTTGGTCAGCGCGTCCCGGGTAATTTTCCATTCAGCAGGCGGCAAGGGTCATGGCAGAGACGCCAGCGAGATGATGAAGGAATAGCTCGGCTGGAGGCTGTTGATCAGCCGGGTGTCGGCAGTGACCAGCTCGCAGCGTTCCCGCTCCGCCAGGGCGACGTAGAGGCAGTCATAGACGCCGATGCCGGCTTGGCTGGCGATGCCCAGGGCGCGAAGCATCAACGCCACGGACGGGAAAACTCGGGGCGAGTCCACCATGAGTTCCACCCAAAGCCTCGTCGCGTCGGTCACGATTCCCCGCCGCCTGGCCTTCGTAAGGGCGTGGGCTGCTTCCAGGGGGAACGAGTCGGGCGCAATCAGCTCGTGGACCTGATTGCGGTAATCGTCGCGGAGGTGGTGCGCCTCCGCGGAATCGACCTCGTTCATCACCCACTTGATGCCGACGGACGCATCGAGGACGTATCTCATTCCTCGTCGCGTACCTCCCGGATCAGATCGACGGCGATGTCAGTTATCCCGTGCTTCTCCAGCATCGCGCCGCACTTGCTCGGACCGCTCGTAAATGCGTTTTAGCAATGCGGGATCGGTGACGCGCTTCCCCTCGGCGATCAGCCGGCAGACTTCTTCCATGTCAGCCATCTCCTCGGCAGGGATCGCTGAGGGTATTTCGACAATAGCCATGAGTTTTCCCTCCAACGGAAATTCTATCGGCGCTTCAAAGTCAAGACGATAGATCCCGCGGGATTCCCCAACGCAGATGGTGGATGGTCCGCACTGGGCGGCTACGCCTCTTGTAATTGAGTACCTCGACAGCGAATTACTTACCGGTTTGGCGTTCATCTCCGACAGTGATACTCACGCGGCACGGGTCATACGGGCGGGGAATCAGGCCGAACCTCGGAGAATCCCAAACGTCTTCGTGTAGGTCAGGCTCTCTAGCCTTTCATCAAGCAGCCTGGCGGCAAGAGGTCAGGCTGGAAAGCCTGACCTGCATGGCATAACCCCTTCCGCGGGTTTACTTAGTGACCAGTGCATTGCGCATTCTCTGAGAACCAACGGATGTGGAGAATGCCCGTTCCCCTCCAGGTGGCACCAAGAATGTCGTAAGTCCTCGCTGCATAGACAAAATAAAAAAGCCCGGCCCCCACCGAGGGAGCCGGGCACAGCCAGGGAGAACGACGCGCGCTCACGACTTAAATGGAAGACTGGAAGGTCAAACTGCCATCATCCAGCCTTCCAGACCAAGGCTGTTCGGGCAACCTTGGTCAGATGGAAATATTAGGAGCATAGCTCGTGCCGTAGGTCTAGGGCCCCGAAAAAAATCTTTCCAGCTTACTGTAAGCACTTGCTAATTTTAAAGTTACTACACCTGGAGTAGAGGGCTGGGGAAGCGTGTCTTCTTTACCGGTCCACCTTTTCAGCCGTGTTCTGCGGCATAACTGTCACTTTCTTGAGCGATAATGCAAACCCGACCCAAAGTCCGTAAGATCTCGTGGTCATCGGAACATCATTGCACGCACTGTTGGGGTCATGTCTGGCCGAGCAGCACCAGAACCTCGCGCTGCGTCTAGAGGCTCGTCTGGCTACACTGCCTCTCGTACTTCCACGAGCTCCTAATTTGGCATGGCTTTTGGAAATCTTACCGGCTGGACGCGTCGCCCAAGCCCGCCTGACTGTCCACGGGGCCCAGGAATTCAACGTTTGGATAAAATGGGTGGCCTGAATGTTCTCTCGGGGTTCGTAATGATAGGTTAAGATAGCCTGGATCGATTCGCTGGATCGGCTAGCGATGGGATTACTTCTCTGTGAGCACGTCAAGACGGCGGGGAAAGGAATGTGGTTAGATGAAGGTGCTCGTGCTCGGCCTGGACGGAGCGACCTGGGACATCCTGGACCCGTTGATCTCGGAAGGGCACTTGCCCAACTTGGCCCGGTTGCGGCGAACTGGGGCTTCTGGCGGTCTCGATTCGATTTTCCCTCCGCTCAGCCCGGTGGCCTGGACCGGGGTAATGACGGGCAAGAACTCGGGCAAGCACGGGGTGTTCGAATTCCTTGAGTACGGCAACGATCCCCTCAAGGTGCGCGTCAACTCCTCGCGGTCGATCCAGGCCGAGGTTCTCTGGGAGATCGCCGCGCGGCACGGCAAGAAGACGGTGGCCGGCGCCGTGCCGATGAGTTATCCGCCCCGGCCGGCCCGCGATTTCCCCGGCTTCTTTCTGGGTGACTTCCTAAGCCCCGAGCGAGCGGCCGATTTTAGCTCCGACCCGCGCTCTTCGCCGAGCTCGAGCATGTGGTCGGCCCCTATCGTCCTTGGTCCACGGTGATTCATGACGGCGGCAACGAGGCCGCCGTGATTGACGACTTGAAAGAGTTCCTCGACCAGCACTTGAAGACCGTCGAGTTTCTCATGGAGCGGTGCGAGTGGGACCTGCTGATCTTTGATCTCATGGCCACGGATCGCCTGTGCCACGAATTGTGGCACGTGTGGGACCTGGCCCACCGTGCGGCCCGAGGCCGGGAGGCGGAGCTCGCGGCCCTGCGGCCCAGGCTGATCGAGTTCTGGAAGACGCTCGATCGCGGAGTTGGCGCCATTCATTCCAGGCTGCCGTCTGATGCCGCCCTCCTGCTCGTAAGCGATCATGGCTTCGGGCCGATCGAATGGTATGTCAATTTCAACGTCTGGCTGCTCGAACAGGGATTCATCGCGCTTCAAGACAATTTCTATGTGAAGCAGAAGCACTGGTGTTATCGCCGAGGGATAACGCCCGAATCCGTTTACAACGTGATGAGCCGGCTGGGCCTGGGCAGTCATCGGGTAAGTCGGTTCCGCGGCAAGCAATCGAGCCTGCTGGATCGGCTGGCCGAATCACTCTTCCTGTCGCGGCGACACGTCGATTGGTCGCGGACACGGGCCTATGCGCAGGGTAACTTCGGCCAGATCTTCATCAATCTCAAGGGACGGCAAGCCCAGGGTTGCGTCGAGCCCGCCGATGCTCCGGCACTGCGCCGCGACCTCAAGGCGGGGTTGCTGGAGATTGTTCACCCCGAGACCGGAAAGCCGTTGGTCGAGTACGTCTACGAGGGGGAGGAATTGTACCACGGACCCCATGCACACCGGGCACCCGACCTCACAGTGGTGCTCCACGACTGGCGATACCGAACGATCGGGCTGCATGACTTCACGACGCACACGGTCATTTCCCGTGCGTTCGGCCCGACCGGCGACCATCGCATGGAAGGGATTCTGGTTGCCTCGGGGCCTGCCTTTCTGCCAGGCGCTTGTCCGCATGAGGCCGACCTGCTGGACATCGCCCCCACCGTGCTTCATCTGCTCGGAGTTCCCGTTCCTGCCGACATGGACGGCCACGTTCTGACCGAGCTGCTCGACCCCGCGGCTGAACCTGGGGCGGCAAGCGCGTCTGCCATCTCCGCGTCCAGCTCGGTTTATCAGTCTGCCCTGGCGAACGTGGGCGGAAACGGTGGTCCCACCGCCGCCATCTCCGGGCTGGCCGGCGTGCCAGGCACGTCCGCCTACAGCGACGCGGAGGATGCCGCGATTCAACAGCGGCTGTCTGATCTTGGCTATCTTTGAACCCATGTCAGACCGTGGTTGAAGAACAGCCGAGGCTTGACTATGATTGTACTAGCATGATTCGGCGTTCGTGGCAGCACGACATCCTCGCTCACTTCTCGCATTAATGCATCTGGAAGGAGGCCAACCATGCCGATGACCCCCCGCCCGATTGAGTCATCGACCCTGAGCCCCGGTTCCGGACCGCGACGCGGTTAGCACCGCGCCCTAACCTTCGCCGCTGCCGCCATCTATCGGTTCAGGCCCTTGCCCAATGCGGCGCCTGAAATGAATTCAGTCGAGGTGAACCCACCGCTGAATCACGTGGGCATGCGCGTTGATAGCGCAACATGAGATCACATTAGATTACGGGAGATAAATTATGAAGGGTCACATCATCTCTCGAAGAACCATGGCCCGGCTCTGCGCCGAACCGAGCCCTGACGACGGGCTGGATCCACATTGCAGATCGCGGATGACGCCGGGATATAGACATCTGCATGGCCGCTCTGGTGCGGGGCCGGATCGAAAGGCTTTGCAGCTCTGTCACCAGGTAGCCGAGACCCTCGAGGAAGTGCTTGCCGAGTGCGGCGATGGCGTGCTGCAAGCCCTTCGGGTGGTGGACGTGGAGCCGGCGCCAGACGCCTCGCGCCTGCTGGTGACCGTGGCCGTGAGTGCGGCACCGGACGAGGTGTTTGATCCTGGCTTCGTCCATGACCATCTGGCGCGCGCCTCCGGCCACTTGCGCAGCGAGGTGGCCGGCGCCATCACTCGAAAGCGAGCGCCGGTGCTTGTTTACCGGCTCGCGGCAAACCCTGACGCTCTCTGTTCGTGACGCCAATTCGGAGCGCCGGCAGGGTGATTTCCGGGCCAACGCTCGCCGAGTTTGGTTCAACCGACAATCACGCGTCCGGGCTGGCCTGGGAGAGCGGGCTCTTCGATCGTGATCGGGCGGTCGAGATAAGCAGTGATGGTCTCGGCATTGGTCCGGAGATGGTCCGTGATCTGGCTGACGGTGTAGACGGAACGGCCCTTGGTAAGTGCCAGGGGAAGAAGTATCTGGTCGGCCGAGTGGGGGTCGACGGCCGCGTGGTCTACGGCCTCGAACGCGAGCAATTGATCCACGGCAAGGTCGGCGACCTCCTCGGCGGGCTTGCCGCGCTCACCCAGCCCGACGAATGTCGCGGGAATGGCGTCCTCGTATTCGGCAATCAGGCTGAGGGCGGCTCCCTGCCCCGGGCTGGGCCACCGAACGGCCTCGATCTCGACCGGAGCGGTCAGCCCGTGTTCCCGTAGGCGCTGCAACGCCCGGTCGCGCAGTCGATCGGCAATGCAGTCGCGAAGATTGGCGACTCCCGCGCTGCCGAGGAGACGCTTCATTGGCCCGCGAGCGGTCTGAATCCAGGCCCTGGGCATGGCCGGCTCGATCCAGGCCTCGAGCCGGCCGCCCCCTCTGGGGTAGAAACCCGCGGCCGGCATCGCCAATGCCAGCGGCAGGCCGAGGGCGGCAAGATAGGCTCGCCAGGTGTGCTGGAGGAAGGAATAAGACGGCGCCTTGGGGTTGAACGTGCCGCCCGTGAGGACGACGCGAACAGCCGATCCGGCGCGCATAGCAAGGGGCAGGTGGAGCGTCTGAAGGACCAAGCTGGTCGAGCCCGCGGTGCCGATATCGATCGACAGGTCGCCTGGCGAGTACGGACCCGGCCGAAAGACCAGGACCCTCGATCCCACCGCGGCGCCGGTTACTGCCGCGTGTCCAACCAGCGCGGCAGCCTCGACAGCTTTCAGGTGCTGGGGCCTCAGGCCGGGCTGATCGCGATTGGCCCTGATGCCGGTCATTCTGAACGGTCGGCCGGTCAGCAGTGACAGCGAGAGCGCCGTGCGGAGGATCTGACCACCCCCTTCACCCCGCGAACCGTCCAGCTCCAACATTCTTTCCGATGGATAAGTTGATGCAGGCTGCAGCGCTTCGTCTCCCAGTAGGCGGGGGTTCCAGGGCGCGTTCCATGATAGCCGTACGGGCGGTGGAATGGCGTCATGCGGTGCATGGGTCGCCCACCGCTTGTGGGCGAAGCGATCCTTGGGGGTCGCTGCGGGCATCGCCCGTCCCGTGCTCCAGCGCGGGCTTCCATCCATGGTACTCGCTCCATCGATCGGGCACGAGCGGCCCTCAATGTCACCCAGCCGGCTTGACCTCCTGGTCACGCTGAGTATCGTTCTTGCTCGTCTTGCTGGCCTGGGGTTTTTCCTCTTTTCCCGGCCTGATCTTCGTTGCAGCACCAGGAGCGGGTCGGTCCGTCTTGACGGTCTTCGCGCCGAGTGTGCCGACTTGGTTGCGGTCGGCCCAGACCAGGATCAGCTTCTGGCGGCGCTGGTCTTTGTGGGCATTGGATTGGGTGAACAGAAACGCGCCCGAGCTGCGCTCCTGTTCCGGACGGCAGCCGACCACGGCCACCTGTCCGGTCTCGAGAACGAGGTTGGTGGCGAGGTCGGTAAGCAACTCCTCCGGCTGGCCGTCGTTGATCTTGAATTGCTGAGCCGCGTAGGGGACGGCGCTGGGCATCGCCTGGTATGAGCGCTGCACTTGCCCGTGATGAATCTCGGGCGTGAAGCGCAGCGACACACCGGTTGCGCCGTCGTGCGCGGCGATCACGCGGAAGTAGCCGCTGGCGGCCTGGTAGTCCTTACCGTAGGGCCCATTTTTGCGGTTCATGAGTAGCGTGACCTGATCGACAACCTCATTGATGCTAATGAGAGTTTGTTCACCGTCATCGAGCAGAAACGTGGCGGGCTCGACCTTATGCGGTGGAGCCGCGGCGAGCACCGCTTCGAGCTCGGGTGGGAACTCGCCGGTGATCCGGCCGATGCGCAGCCCGTTGACCTGCAGGGCCCGCCGCGCTTCGGGAGTGATGGCCTGTTCATCGGCCGTCTTCCAGACGATCTCGTTGATTGATGGGTCGCGGAAGGAGCGATCCAGAATGGCCACGCGGATAACGCACTTTCGGGGTTCGATGAGCTGGCCGTGCGGCCGGCCATTCTGCCCGAATAGGTTCTCCGGGCGCAGTGGGTCCTTGTGGGGATTACAGCCTGAAAGTCCAGACAACCCCGCGCTGACGATGAATGCAAGGGCCGACATGCACACCGTGGCCCACTGCCGGCTCTTAGAGTTCATAGGGCGGAATCCTTTCCGCTTCCTCTCGAGGGGATCTGCTCGACGGAGGGGAAGAGAGAACGCCAGATCGGGGAAAGCTGGACCACTGGCCCCGTGCTCCAACCCCCGCAGGCGGGCCGCTTTGTTCCGATACCGGAAGCGAGAGTCTAGGACGATTCCGCGGAGTCGTCAATGCAAAGTCGGCCGAACTTATTCGCGAGGCGACCCCTAGAGCGATCCGGCGCGAGGAGGTTGCCTGGTCTACTTCGCGGAGCGACCGACCCGATTCCTTCCTGCTCCAACGATGGCAGACCTAACGAATTGAAGGAAATCCAAATAATTTTCTTGTTTGTTCCGGCGCGTGCTGGATAATCAGGCCACAAAACTAGCCATTTCTGCTTTGATTAGACGAGGCACTCTCGGTAGTCCGGCTCGCATTTGGTCATCGGATCCTTCACAGCGGCCCGAGTGGCGCGAAGGACGGAAATCGTGACTTCGCCTGGCTCCCCTGAAGAGACGTTGTTGGGCCCTGAGCGCTCCGGGAAGGAGGACCCGACGCCGCTGCGGGCGGTCCACACGACGAACTTCCCCGCCCTCTTGAGGCAGCTCGGCGCTTCATTGCTGGTCACCACCTACCAGGCCGGCAAGCTCGTACTGGTCCGCGATGAGGGGGACCACCTCAACACCCACTTCCGCGCCTTTCAGGCCCCGATGGGCATGGCCCTGGAAGGCAATCGGCTGGCCGTCGGCACCAAGATCCAGGTCTGGGAGTACGTCGACGTCCCGGCCGTGACCGCCAAGCTTGACCCGCCCGGCCGGCACGACGCCTGCTTCCTGCCCCGCTCATGCCACGTCACGGGCAACATCCAGATCCATGAGATGGCCTGGGGCGTCGGCGGCGCGCTCTGGGTCGTCAACACGCGGTTCTCCTGCCTCTGCACGCTCGACAGATCGGCCAGCTTCACGCCCCAGTGGCGGCCGCCGTTTGTACGGGCGCTTGAGCCCACCGACCGCTGCCACTTGAACGGCCTGGGGATGGTCGACGGCCGCCCACGCTACGTCACGGCGCTAGGCGAGACCGACGAGCCGGCCGGCTGGCGGGCGAACAAGGCCAAAGGCGGCATCCTGATGGACGTGGAGTCGGGCGAGGTGATCATCCGCGGGTTGTCGATGCCCCACTCGCCGCGGTGGTACGCCGGCCGGCTTTGGGTCTGCGAATCGGGAGCTGGGACGTTCGGATATGTTGATTTGAACAGCGGCAAGTACGTGCCAATCGCCGAGGTGCCGGGCTTCACGCGCGGGCTCGAATTCGCCGGCAGCCTTGCTTTCGTCGGGCTGTCGCAGGTGCGCGAAACCGCCGTCTTCAGCGGCATCCCGATCACCGAGCGGCTGGCCGAGAACGAGCGGACCTGCGGCGTCTGCGCGATCGACCTGACGACCGGGCAGGTGGTCGCGCTCTTGCGGTTCGAGACCGCCGTGCAGGAGGTCTTCGCGGTGACGGTGCTGCCGGGAAGGCGGTACCCGGACCTGATCAACGACGACGACAAGCTGCTAGAGAACTCATTCGTGGTGCCCGACGCGGCGCTGGCCGATGTGTCAGCGGCGCTGCGGGCGCCGGGCGAACCGACCCAGGGCGCGGCGGGGTCGGCCGGGAACGGGAGTGCGTCGCGCGGGCCTTCTTGAAGACGAGAGAGAGGTTTATTGATCACCAGAGATTGTTCAACACCAGGGGAGCGACAAAACCATGAGTCACAACTTGGCGAGGGATCAGCGAAGAGGCGGGCGCGGGACCGGTCGATACCCGGCGATGCGCCGGCGGATGCGGCCGACGTTGCTGGCGCTTGAGGAACGCATGGTGCTGTCCACGATCGTCGTGAACAACCCCACCGACACGCCCGTCGCGGGGGAGATCGACCTGCGCCAGGCGATCGTCAAGGCGAATACGGGCGGGGGAAACCAGACGATTGTCTTTGACAGCACCGTGTTCAACACACCGCAGACGATCACCCTGAACGGCACCCAGCTCGAGCTGAGCGACAAGACCGGGACGGAGACGATCACGGGGCCGGCGGCGGGCGTGACCGTCAGCGGCGGAGGGAAGAGCCGGGTGTTCCAGGTCGACAACGGTGTCACCGCGTCGATCTTGGGAATGACGATCACCGACGGCAAGACCACCGGCAATGGCGGCGGTCTGTCTAACAATGGCGGCAATGTAACGCTGACCAACTGCACCGTCAGCGGCAACTCCGCCACCACCGCAGCCACGAGCAAGGGCGGCGGTCTGTACAGCGACGGCGGGACGACCACGCTAAACAACTGCTACGTCTACGGCAACTCCTCAAGCCGCCAAGGCGGCGGTCTGTTCGGGCTCAACGGCACGACCTCACTGACCGACTGCACCGTCAGCGGCAACTCCGCCAGCCGCAGTGGCGGTGGTCTGTACAGCCTCCACGGCACGACCACGTTGATCAACTCCACTGTCAGCGGCAACTCCGCCACCCAAGGCTCCGGCGGCGGCCTGATAGTCTACGGCGGCACAGGCACGGTGACTGGCTGCACCGTCAGCGGCAACTCCACCACCGGCAATGGCGGCGGCGTGTTGCTGCTCATATACCAGAAATCCGGCACTGCCACGCTGACTGACTGCAACGTCATCGGCAACTCTGCCGGCGACGGCGGTGGCATTTACAGCAACGGCACGCTGAAGGTCTCCTCCTCTTTTATCACGTACAACCTGGCCAGCGGCAACTCCGGCGGCAACGGCGTCGGAGGCGGTGTCTTCACCAACGGCGGGAATCTCACGCTCAGCCAGAGCTTGCTGTCAGGTAACACGGCGATCGGCGGCGCGGGGACAGCGGTCGCCATGGCGGCGATGGCATCGGCGGCGGTCTGGCCCTGGGAAGTAACTCGACCGCGACGGTCAGCAACACAAATTTCGAGAACAACACGGCCCAAGGGGGTGCCGGCGGATCCAAGGCCGACGGCGGTAACGGCATCGGCGGCGCCATTGCCGTGGCCATCGGCAGCATCCTGGGTACTCACGACAAGTCGTCACTCACTCTGAGTATTGGCTGGTTCGGCAGCAACGCGGCTCAGGGCGGAACGGGGGGCGTGGGCGGCGATGGCGGCAACGGCTGGGGCGGCGGCGTCTTCGTCGGAGCCGGCGGCTCTGCATCCCTCAACCAGGCCTTTATTTCCTCTAACCTGGCGATCGTCGGCTTGCCCGGCATCAGTGGCAGTCCTGGCGACGGCATAGGCGGCGGCCTCTTCGTTCAGGCAGGTGCCTTGGTCACGCTCCAGACTTCCACCGTCTTTTTCAACCTTGCCTCCACCAGCAACAATGACATCTTTGGCACCGTGATCACCGTCTGATTATCAGCTCGATCTTGCCTCGTTGGGCGGCCTTCACGGGCATGCCATCAACAGGGGCGTTCAAGGCAAAGGCTGGCAAGATGCCAGACAATGGGAGCAACGCTCAACTGGGAGATTCTGGTTCCGTCGGCCTTACGTCCGTGGTTACAGGTCATGGCCTGCTTTACAGGGTAACGGACATGCGGGTGAGCCTCGGGGAACGAAACGTGGCTTGTGCCCGGCGTCCGCGAATTGTATAGGAGTCTTAGCGACGATGCCGATCGAGTTCATCGCGGGCGCCTGATCATGAAGGGCCCGCTTTGAATTCGGCCTGGGTCTTGAGGGCACAACAAGGAAGGTCAACCTCTTGAGCAATTACCTCGCCTGGATCCACGCCCGGGTGTGGGCCGCCGCGCCGCCGCTGGTGGCCTGGCAGTGGGGATTCTCTGGCATCCACCTCATTGCGAATCTCTTGATCAGCCTGGCCTGCCTGGTCATAGCGCTGTTTCTGGTATTTTGTTACCTGCGTCCGTGGAAGCGACACGACGTTCCCTACCAGTCGATTGTCTGGATCGTCGCGGGGTTCGTCTTGCTGTGTGGCCTGTCCTCTTTTGTCGAAGCGTATGCAGATGGCCCGGCGAGCGCGCTCTCCGGTGGAATCTCGGTGGCAAAGGCGGCCGCTTCCTGGACAGCCGTGCTCACGCTGGCTTGCCTGGCCCGATGCACCAGGGCCCCGTGCCATCCCAAGGAATTCGAGAAACAGATCGCCGAGCGGCAGTGCGCCGAGGAAGCGCTCAGGAAGAGTGAGTCGACGGCCCGCAAACTGGCGCTCGTGGCCGGCCGCACGGATAATGCGGTGATCATCACTGACGACGAAGTACGCATTGAGTGGGTCAACGAAGCATTTACTCGGATCACGGGTTATACCCCTGAGGAAGTGATGGGCCGTAATCCGGGCTCGTTTCTCCAGGGACCGGAAAGCGATCCCCAGACGATCGCCATGATGAGAAATCGAATCAAGGCCGGGGTGGGTTTCCAGAGCGAACTCCTCAATTACGGCAAGTGGGGCCGGAAATACTGGGCGGCGATCGAGGTGCAGCCCATTTGCAACGAGTCGGGGCAGCTCATCAACTTCATCGCCGTGGAGAGCGACATCACGGAACGCAAGCGGGCCGAGCGACGCATGGAGGTTCAGCACGCAACTATGCAAATCCTGGCGGGATGCAACCGCCTGGACGAAGCGATTCCCAAACTGCTTTCCACCGTGGGACGATTGCTAGATTTTGACGTGGCCGAGTACTGGATGGTTGATCGCCAGGCGGGCGTGTTGCGGGCCAAAAGGGAGCCGTGGACCTCGCAGCGGGTTGGCCCGGAATGGCCCCGCGCGACTCTGGGACAAGAGTTTGCCCCGGGGGTCGGCTTGACTGGGCGTGTCTGGTCCTCGGGCTGCTCGGCCTGGATTGCCGACTTGACGCAAGAACCTGGCGGTCGATCGATGCGCAGAGAACTCGCCGTTCGCATGGGTCTGCGCAGCGCGTTCAGTTTTCCGATCATCGCCGGTGAGACCGGGCCGATTCTCGGCGTGATGACATTGCTCTCGCGGGAAGCGCTCGAGCGCGATGAGCCGCTGTTGCAGGCCATGACGACGCTGGGACTGCAGATTGGCCTGTTCGCCGAGCGGCGGCGGACCGAGGCAGAGCTGATGCAGGTCAACGCCCGGCTCAATGCCCTGCTCGACGCGTCCACCCAGGTCTCGATCATGGCGACCGACCCCGACGGGCTGATCACGGTCTTCAACCCGGGCGCCGAGCGCATGCTGGGATATGCGCGCGGGAGATGGTCGGCGTGGCGACTCCCTTGCTGGTTCACGATGCCCGGGAAGTCCGCGCGCACGCGGCGCGGCTGTCGGCCGAGTTCGGCACCAGGATCGAGGGGTTCGACACGTTCGTCGAGCGGGCTCGGCGGGGTGGCCACGATGTCGGTGAGTGGACCTACATTCGCAAGGACGGCACACGGTTAACCGTTTTGCTCGCGGTGACGGCCGTGTTTGATCCCGAAGGCAGAATCAACGGGTTCCTTGCGATCGCCACCGATTTGACCGACCGCCAGCGGGCCGAACGCAATCTTCGCGAGAGCGAGGGTCGATTCCGCCGCCTGGTTGAAGCCAACATCTTGGGTGTCGTCTTTGGAGATATCAAAGGCAATATCACCGACGCCAACGATGCGTTTCTGGACATGGTCGGTTATACAAGAGAGCAGATGGACGCCGGCAGGCTTCCCTGGGATGCTCTCATTCCGTCGACCTCCGTGCCGCTGCTTCAGCGCTGCCGCGCCGAGTTGAAACGGCGGGGAAGCTGTGCCCCCTTCGAGATGGAATGTCGGCGAGCTGATGGCCGGAGTCTGCCCGTGTTGCTGGGCGTCGCTCTGCTCGACGAACGTCGGCCCGCCGATCTCGGAGCGCCGGTTGTGGCGTTCTGCCTGGACCTATCGGAGCGGAAGCGCCTGGAGGACGAGCTTCGAAGACACGCCGCCGAGCTGGGCGAGGCCGACGCCCGGAAGAACGAGTTCCTGGCCATGCTGGGACACGAGCTGCGCAACCCCCTGGCTCCCATTCGCAATGCCGTCAAGATCATGAAACAGCGCGGTTCGGAGGACCATGCTCTGTGCTGGGCTCGCGATGTGATCGACCATCAAACGCGGCAGATGGCACAGCTCGTCGACGACCTGCTGGAAATCTCCCGAGTCACCCGGGGCAAGGTCCGGCTTCAGAAGGAAGTGATCCCAGTAGGCACCATCATCGCCTATGCGGTGGAGACCAGCCGGCCGATCATCGATGCGCATCACCATCGGCTGTCGATCGCGCTGCCTCCCGAAACGGTTCTGGTCGACGCCGACCCGGTTCGCATGGCCCAGGTGTTATCAAACCTACTGAACAACGCGGCCAAGTACACCGAGACGAAGGGGCATATCCGCCTGGCTGTCAAGGTCGAGGACGAACTGGTCGCCTTTCAGGTCCGCGACAACGGCATCGGCATTTCGGCGGAGATGCTCTCCAGCGTCTTCGACCTGTTCACTCAGGTTGATCATTCGCTGGACCGCTCCGACGGAGGGCTGGGGCTGGGCCTGACCGTGGTGCGCAGCCTGGTCGAGATGCACGGCGGCAGCGTTCAAGCGACCAGCGAGGGGCTGGGCAGGGGAAGTGAGTTCGTGGTCCGCCTGCCCATCTGGAAGGCGAAGGATGCGGTGGTCACTGACCCGCCTACCTTGTTCTCCTCTCCCGCGCCCAAGCCTCAACCGGCCAAGAGGGCGGCTCCGCGTTGTCGGAAGGTGCTGGTGGTAGACGATAATGTCTCCTCGGCGCAGAGCCTGGAGTTACTACTGACGCTCGAGGGGCACGAGGTTCAGGTCGTCCATGATGGCTCTGCCGTGCTCGAGGCGGTTAGCCATCACCATCATGAAATCGTGCTCATGGATATCGGCTTGCCCGGGATGAGCGGGTACGAGGTGGCCCGGCAGTTGCGACGGCAGCCCGAGCTGGGTAGCCTGTTCATCATCGCCGTTACCGGTTATGCCGAGGACGAGGCGCGCCGCCTCTCACGCGAGGCGGGCTTCGATCATCATCTGGTCAAGCCGGTGGACCCTGACGCCATCCTCGCCCTGCTGGCGTCGCTCGGGTGGTCGGAGCGGCCCGACCCGTCGACGTCCTTGACATCAAGCGACACGCCGGCCGGACTGGTGGATCGGTAGACCTGGCGCGGGGTTTCAAACGAATCTTCGACCTCTCGAGCACGTCCTTGCCGGCCACTTCCAGCTCATTCGCGGGCCGGCTTCTCGGCGAGGGTGTAAAGGGCGAACAGGTCGTGCTCGAGATCCATCGGCTGATCGCCGCGATCCCACTTCAGGGCATGCCCTTGAGCACGGGCCGCGGCTGAGTCGTCGCGGTCGTGCTCCAGCACGCGAAAACCGGCCGCTGCCCAGACGTCCCTGGAGAAGGGGCAACGACCGTCAGCCCAGGGCTTGGGCGGCTGGCCGGGCGGGCTTGGTGCAGGCGATAGGTTGTAGATCAGAACCCGCCCACCCGGCTTGAGTGCGTCATGGAGAACCTTGACGAACTCCGCATCGGTCATGCCCAGGTCGATCAACCGGCGGCTGTTTTCATCACCGGCAGGCCCGGCTGAGTGGATATACCCGTTCTTGAGCGTGTTTTTCGAGATGATGAGGTCGAAGCCCGAGCCGACAGCCGCGCGCACTTTCGGGTCGGCCGGAAACCGCCCGTCGACGAGCTTCAGTCGCCCCGTGCGCCCGTTCCGTCCGCGGACCGGGCCTTGGTCATCCGAGGCGCTGTAGAGTGCCCGGAGCAGCGGATCGACGTCGACACCCGTCACGTCGGCCCCGAGCGAAGCAAGCAGGCGCAGGTGGCCAACGGTCCCGTACCCGAAGTCCAGTAGCTTCAGCCCTTGGGCATTGGCGATTCCGGCCCGGCCAAGCACCTCGAGCGGGCGGGTGTAGGCCAGCGGTGTGCCGTATTTCGTGGTGTAGTAAAACTCTCCATCGAGCGTCATTTTCTCCAGACTCTGGCGCTCCTGGCGCCAAGTTGCGCGGCCTCATCCGGGGACCAGAAGGCGCGGCGATCCGCACTGCGGAAGACGGTGCGCGGGGTGACCGCCGTCAAATTCATGACCGCGCCCAGGAAGTCGCGGGCCAGCGGTGTTGTGACCAGGGGCCCGAGCTGCCTCGCTTCGGCTGTCCCGTTCGAACTGCCTCACAATGGCTCGCCCATCGTCTTGACGGTCGGCCTCTTGAACCCCGCCGGCAACATTCCGGAGCTTGAAGTGATGGTCGGTGAAATTCATATAGGCGTCCCAGTCGGCGGTGGTCACGTCGTGCTTCCCCGGCCGGATGCGATAGCCGATCACGCTGTCGATCAGCGAGTCGGTCGCCGGCTCAGGCCAGCGAGAGACTGCCAGACCCTCGGTACCGAACAGGCGATAGACGGGGTCGGCACCCCTGGCCCCCAGGAACTCTCCCTTGGGATCGGCCCACAGATCTTCCGCCGCGCTACAAATCAAGACGGGTCGGGGAGCGATCAGGGAGATTAGCTCGTGCTGATCGAAGGGCAACAGGAACTCACGATCGCTGAAGGTTTTGAAGTTGCCGCAGAACCAGTGGGGAAAGGACTTGTTCAGATGAGCCACGGTCTCGCCGAAGATGCGCCTGCTCAGGGCCGCCCCACCGGCTCCCGAGTTATTCGAGATCACAATGGCGAACCTCGGGTCGGTCGCCCCAGCCCACAGTGCCGTCTTGCCGAGTCGGGAGTGACCCATCACGGCGACCTTTGTGGAATCAATCTCTCGCGCGGTCTCAAGGTAATCGAGCATCCGGCTCAGGCCCCACGCCCAGGCGGCAATCGAGCCCCACTGGTCGTCGGTCGGCCGGGTCTGGCCCGGCTGGTAGAACAGGGGATGAACTCCGTTCTTGAAGCCGTCGTCATAATCAGGGTCGATGTCACCATAATAGGCGGTGGCCAGGGCGTAGCCGCGAGCCAGGATACGCTCGACGGGCCACCGCGAGGCCTCCGCCCCGCGCGACCCCTCGGTCGCCCGGTGATCGGTGATGCCCGCCCCGGGATTGTTGGGCAGCCAGGCCGTTGGCAGGGTGATCCCAGGGTCCGTGCTCACGGCGTGATTGCCCTCGAAATTCAGCCCCACGAAAACCGGCACGCGGCGGTGGGCGACGGCATCCTTGGGCAGGTAGACCAGAAGGTTGATCCGTGGCCCTGCCGTGTCATCTCTGAAGAGGATCGAGACTTCGCGGCGGATCGCCTTGCCTCCCAGGGCCTCTCGGTCTTCCGAATTCACCGTGAATCTCGGTTTGACGGGATGGGGCGGCGTAGGCACCTTGCCGTACATGTAGGTCTCGAACAGCCTCAAAATCTCCGGCCGCCGCCGCGCGTTCCAGGCCGCGGCCGTGTTGACGCGTTCCCCGTTAGCGGCCATCAGGGGATCGGGCAGGGTGTGAAGTCCAACCTTGGTCTCGTCATAGTTGGCGGCTGGCGGTTGAGCCATGGCGGGCCGGTCCAGAGTGAGAAAACTGAGACCCAGGCCCAGAACTGCCCCGATGACCCGGAGGCCGTAAGCATGACCTGGGACGAATTTCTTTTGTCGAATGATCGAGAGGGCCATGTGCAAGCTCCGCGGAGGAAAGTTGCGAGCCGTGTACATCATTCGCATCCTCGTGATGATGCTCTTTCGCAGACCCGATGCAACCTTCTACCGGTTCGAGCAAGTGGCCCCTTGCTCAACGCGTATTCCCGGCCGCTTGCAGGCGGCTCCACATCTGCTTCATCATCTCTCCCTCGGAGATGCCCATCCAGCAGTGCCCGTGCCCGGGACCGTAGCTGATCGATCCCTTGTAAGCGGGCTGGGCCCGAGACAGGAATTCGTCGAGCCGGTGCACGGCGTTGTTGAGGAAGAAGTCGTCGGCGTCACCGACCCAGATGTGGATTTTGCCTTGCAGCTTGGGACCGAGAACCGCCCAGTTCTGCTCGAGCACCCGGCGCAGGTCAAACGCTTTCCAGTGCTCGGCCGCAGCACGGTTGATCACGCCCGTCCGGCGATCCCAGAGAGGCACCGGACGGCCGTCGTCGCCACGGGGACCATAGGCGGCGTTCCAGGCACCCCACTGGCCCCCCGACATCGTCCACGAATCGCCGCGGCCCAGTACGTTCTCGAGCGCGCACTCGTGCCGCATCGTGTAGCGAATCTCGCCCGTCTCATCGCGCGCTGCGGGTCGATCGAAGCCGTACTGATTGACATACGCATTTTGGTCTTTATAAATATTCACCAACTGAAACGATTGGAAGTCGACTCCGTCCGGGCAGAACGACCAGGCACCGTTCCAAAAGTCCGGATAAAACACCTGCAAGGCCAGAGAGACCCAGCCGCCGGTCGAGCCGCCATCGAGTACGCGTGCCGACCCTCGCCCGATGCCTCGGAAGGTCCGTTCGATGTGGGGGATCAGTTCTCGAGTCACGGCATCGCCGTACGGTCCTTGGTTGGCCGAGTTGACCTGGTATGGGTCGCCCAGCGGCCCCGCGCCGTCGAGCATGACGAAGATCATTCGTGGAGTGTCGTCGGCCATCCAGAGATCGTGAAACTCGGATCGCGCGGCCATTCTCGAACCGACTGCGGTGAACCGGGCCCCGTATCCACCGATGTGCACTCGCAGAGGATAGCGCCGATTCGGCGTGCGCGAAAGTTGCGCGGCAGGATGACGCCCGCGCGGAGAAAGATCGGCCTGCGGTGAAACTCGGTCAGGAGTCGCGAGCGGATCTTCACGTACCTGACCATCTCGGTATCAGGTGGCAGGGTCTCGTCTGGAATGGCACGCGACAACTCAAGCGCGATCGTGCCACCATTCGCCGGGTCGAGCTTGACCTTCTTGACCGGGCTGTATAGATCATCGGGCGCATTGAGCACATTGAGATCGGGGTTGCTGTGCAAGAGCGCCTGGACGGCGTAGATGCCGGGACTCAGGCTCCCCAGATGCTCGATGGGGAAGATGATCGAACGATCGTCGAGGATCGCTTCCTTGCCGGCGGCAAGACCGGCGACATCATGTCCCAGCATCGGGGCTGAGCGCATTCCGGTATGGCCAATATCCAGCCTGGGCTCGACGCCGTCCGCTCGCCCCAGCACAACCAGCAGCCGGCCAGAGAACGTCCTGCCTGGTCCGAGCTCGGCGGCGACGCTGACGGCGAAACGGAGCGTGGTCGGCGTGCCTGGTTGCCCGCGAAGGATGCCGTCGTGCAGGAAGAGGCAACACAGCATGGCGATCCAATATTGTGGTGAAAGTGTCATGCATTCACCTGAGCACTTGATCGGGCGGCGGCCACGTGGAGCACAGCCTAGGCTCAGGTATGGTACGACCGAACCTCGAGGTCGGAAAGGGGCGACCGCCTTGACAGACCTCTCCTGCCTGGGTGTATCTCGAGCGGCCTGAAGCTTCGCTTGTGAACGGACTGCCGCCGCGCGGCTTCAGTCACCGGCCTTGGGGAGAATGGCAAGACCCGATCAGACCGCGGATTTCTGCTTGGCTTGGAGTGCCACGATACACCTGATTCCAGTCGGCCTCGATCGGAATGAAGCCTAACCAGCGCGCGAAGCGCACTTGCCGGTAGTAAGCGTACCAGGCTTTTCGGGCCTGATCCTTGGTCCGCCGACTTCGTTGGGCGTCCATGATTGTGCGTCCTAATTGTCGTCGGGCTGCGTAAGAGAGCGCATCATTGCTTGAGGCAGGGGAGACGTCCTGTCTTTCGAAAGTCTAGGTCCCGCTTCCAGAGAGATGCTGATTTTTGTTGCGGCGGGGGCGTTCTTGGGATTGTAGGAGGCCGGATCGAGAAGTGCTTGCTGTGGGATACGACGCTGAAAAAAGCCGTGACGACGAACGTCGCTTACCTGCTTGCCAGTGCAGTGAATGGCAAAAGCAGAAAGAAGGCCGGAGCCCTCTTCCGGGCCTGTGTCACGAGGCTCGGAGGAGGGCTCGACCTTCCTTGAGAACTTTCAGACTTTCGACTTCGGCCCTTTCGTGTTGCTCAGGGCTCGTTGGCGTTGAGGTTGGCCTTCAAGACCTTGTCGATCCGGTGGCCGATCTCCTTGAGGTGGGCCAAGGTGGTGTCGTCCATCTTGACGTCCTTCTGGTCGATCAGCTTGTGGATCTTCTGGCCGATCTCATCGAGATGAAGTCGAGCCAGGTTCTTGGCGTCCGGCGGGGCCGTCCCCATGTCGCCGTAGAAGATGATGTAACGGTAGCCGAATCCGAAGAACGGGTCGTTCTTGGGCCCCAGGACCATCTCGCTGAGCCTCTTGATATACTCGCGCTGGAGGTTACGGCGGACGGTAGAGACGGTGAACAGCGAGGAGCCTTCCGGCGGCGCAGAGAGTTCGGTGAAGATCCCGTCGGAGAGCGATCGGAATACCTCGGAGATCTTGAACGGATTGCAGCCGGGGTCGCTTTGCAGCTCTTGGTTCTGGATTCGCTGCAGCACGCTCGTGTCCAGGCACTGATCCAGAACAATCTCCTGGATACGAAGAATCGTGCGGTAGATCGGGTAGTCGGTTCCGCCGAAATAGAAAAATCGGCTGTCCTGCCACGACTCGGTAATCAGCTTGCGGAGCAAGGCTGGCGAAAACTGGAATGCCTTGTCGGAGAGAATGTAGTCGATCAGCATCTTCAGCGCCTCGCGCTGTTTGGCCCCGGTAATCGGGTTGATCGGGATCACGCGCCTTCTCGGTTCCCTTGAAGTCGCGGTTGACCGACTGGCCGCCAATGTATTCCGAAGCGAGATACGCCCCGTTGCCGTACTGTCTGATGCACGTTACAGAAGGCGCTGCGCAGGCGCGCCCATGATTCGTTATCGCGGACGACCTTCTTGTCCAGGTCCTTCAGCAGTTCGGCGGCCATGGCGATACGCTGCTTGCCGTAGGCCAGCGTGTCATTGGACAGGTCGTAGGTATTGATCTGCGGATCGTTGTCCATGAAGTCATCGTCGGTCCCGAAGGCGAGGTCGGGCTCGGCCGACTTGGCCCCGATCTTCTTGAGCTCGGCGGCTTCATCTCCTTCGACCGGTTTGTAGGCATACTCGATGGCCCAGTGATCGTAGGGCCCGATCGTCGTCGAGGCATAGTCGCCCTGTTTCTGGCCTTTGGGGGCGACGTTGATCGGGTTGTAGTCCATGACGCTGCCGGTCATGCCCTTGACCCGGGTGATAGAGGTGTCGTTGACCTGGTCGGGCCGGAGCATGACACTGGCCTTGAAGTTGTGCCGCAGGCCCAGCGAGTGGCCGACCTCGTGCATGACCACTTCCTTGATCGCCTGACCCAGAAACTCCTCGGGCAGCTTGGGTTCCTTGTCTTTCTCCTTTTTGTCCGCCTCTTTCTTCTCCTTGTCTTTATCTTTGTCCTTGTCACTCTTGTCTTGCTCCTTCTTCTCCTTGTCTTTGTCCTTGTCGTCGTCGCTCTGGGCCAGCATCGCCAGCGCCAGCGAGGCGAACTGCATTTCGCTCGCCTTGCCAGCCGCGTAGTTGCACGTTGTGAACCGACCCTGGCTCATCCGCTGGAAGAGCTGGGCCTGGATCGGGTCCCAGCCGGAGGGTACCACGTCCAGGGCCATGGGCAGTGGTCGCACCGCGCGACCCGCCGGCCAGCGCCCTGGTTTCCCATGATCGCTGCGCTGATAGGCCGCGGCCCGTTTCGTGCCCGGAGGCGGCACGGGGAGCCCGAAGCCTTGCTTGATCGCCATGATCGGGCTGATCACGTCACCCATGGCCAGCGGAATCACGCCGCGGGATGGATCGGCACCGGCGCCTGTCGGCGTCGGCACGCCCACCAGGAAGGCGTATTCTTCCTTCCAGGTCTTGATCCAGCTCGCATCGAAGATGACATCGCCATCGATCATCTCGCCGGTCATCGGGTCACTGCGCAGGCCGGACATGGCAAACGTCGAACCCGTCGTGATCCATCGCAGAGTGCAATAATTGATATCCTCGGGCTCGAAGTCGTCGTGCTCGTTCTGCCACCGCACGGCCAGCGCGTCAAGGAAGCCGATCTTCTCGAAGGCCTTGTTCCACTCCAGGATGCCCTGCTGCACGTAGGGGCGGTACTCCAGCGGCACGTTGTCCTCGATCCACCAGACGATCTGCTTCTTGGGTGGTGAGAGCTTGGCTTTGGGATCGGCCTTTTCAAGCCTCCAGCGATTGATCATTCGCTTGGCATCGGTGTCGGGATTGGGATTGCCGTAGTCGGTCACCGCGTTGAAGAAGTGGCCGACCCGATAATCGGCGTAACGGGGGTGATAGCCCGGGTCGGGGGCCTTGCACAGGCTGTAGTGGATCACCATCGTGATCCCGCGCGGTCGATGATCGGCGACTGGCCGCCGAAAATAGTAGTAGTAACGTCCGAAGCCGCCGCCGCTGAAGGTGGCCTCGACCTGGATCTCGTCGTTGTTGGGATAGGTCCGGATCTTGAACCATTTCGAGCGGTTGCGATCGAGGGCGCCGAAGCCGACCTGGGCGAAGTCGGTGAGGAAGATGTCGGCGAAGTCGATCACCAAGGCGCCGCCGCTGGGGCTGATGCTCAAAATCGGCAAGGCCATCAAGATCGAGTCGGTGTAGTTCTGCTTGACCGCCTTGTCCAGTGGCGTGCCCGCAGGCGCGGTGAAGTGAATATTCTTGCGGATCAGTTGCAGCTTGTCGTCCACGCGGCGGAACATCAGTACCCACTCGTCGCCGAAGTTCAGCGGGCTGCCCGCGCTCGCCGAGCCCCGGGCGATTACGATCGGCGCCAGGATCGGCTGCTCGAGCTGGTTGGGCTTGATCTCGGCGTAGAGGTGCTGTTCCTTCTCATGAAGCGTGATAAATCCGTCGTACTTCTTGGAATCCTTGGTCAGCTCATTGAAATCCTGAAACTTCTTGGGCTCGCCAGGCTTGGCGGCAGCCTTCTCCATTGCGTGAATCTCCGGACCTGGCGGCACGGCCGCCCCGGCCGGGTTCTGCGGCCCGGCACTCTGGCCGGCCCGCAACGCAACGCTTCCAAGGACGACCAGTATCGTCCCCGATAGAAGCGAAGGCAACAGTCGCTTCAACATCTGTGTTCTCCTTGTTGTACGAGTCACCTCGGCGCGCGATAGGAAACACGCGGGCATGTCAAAGTTCGCCGAGAGGCCACTGATTGCTCATCTCCCGCACGGCGCATTCTCGTCAAACTCGAAGACTCTGACAAGAGTCGTGCCAATTTTATCGTCGCCGGATTGGATGCGGGGAAAAGGCTCTCCGGAGACGAATATAACGGTTTCCGACTTAGTTGAATGAAGTTTTAGCAAATGGAAACCATCAAGACGTACCGCACGGATCTTCCGGCCCGATCGGGCAGGTCGCAAGGCGGTGCGTCTCATCTCAATCATGACCCCGGGAGATCGCTCGCAGGCTCTCGACGGCTCGGTCCACCTCGTTTTCCGTCGTGTAGCAGGCACAACCCAGGCGCACCAGCCCGTCCTGCGCCTGACCGAGCCGCTCAGCCGCCGTCTGCGCGTAGAAGTTGCCGTGAGAGGCGAAGATCCCTCGCCGCGCCAGCTTGATGGCAACCTCGATCGCGGGGATCTTGGCGGCGACAAGCGAGATCGTCGGCGTTCGAGGCGCCGATGGGGGAGGGCCGAATAAGCGGACGTCGGCAATGCCCGCGCAGCCCTTCCAGAGTCGCTCCAGAAGTGCACTCTCCCGCGTGTAGAGAGCATTGAACACGGCCGCCAGCCGCTGTCGCCGGGTCCTGACCCAGGGGTTCGGTTCCGCTGGGGGAGTTACGTCTTGTTCTTCATTCGACCAAGCCCGCCAGGAACTCGACGGCGGCCCCGGTGCCAACGATTCCCTCGTGATTCTGCGTTCCCGCCTCAAGGCGCTCGGGAACCGTGTCCGGGGCTGGCCGCAGCTTGGTGACATCGAGCGATCGCACTAATTCGCGCTTGCCGTAGAGCACGCCCACGTGGGGCCCGTAAAATTTGTAGGCCGAGCAGACCATGAAATCGCAGTCCCACGCCTGGACGTCCACGAGTTGATGCGGCGCGAAGTGAACAGCATCTACAAACGCCAGTGCGTCGGCCTCGTGAGCCATGGCGACGGCCCGGGCGACGTCGTTGATGGTCCCCAGAGCGTTGGATGCGGCGCCAATGGCCAGCAGCTTGGTTCCGTGCTGGTTCAGGCAGCGGTCCAGATCGTCCCAGTCGAGCTGCCCGGTCTCGGGGATCATCCGTGCCAGGCGGACGGTGATCCCCCGCTCGCGCTCGAGAGCCCGCCAGGGATCAATATTGGCGTGGTGGTCCAGCTCGGTGACGACAATCGCATCGCTGGGGCCAAGCTGGCGGCCCAGGGCCCGGCTCACGCGCAACGTCAGCGAGGTCATGTTCGCCCCGAAGACAATCTCGTCGGGCGATGCGTTCACAAATTCGGCGGTCACGCCGCGGCGCCGGCCAAGGCCGCGTCGGTCTCGGTGCTGGTGGGGAAGGCCCAGTGGGTGTTGGCGTTGTGCCGGAACAGGTAATCGGCCATCGCCTCGACCACCGCGGGGGACCTGCGTGCCGCCCGGACCGTCGAAGTAAGCTACGGGGAACCCTTCATGCCGCCGCTCGAGTGCCGGGAACGAAGCGCGGATCTCGTCGGTGGATAGCACACGCGAACTGTCTAATCTTTCATTCAAAGGAGACATACGGTTAATCTCAAAAGACTGCGGCGGGTTGACGCAATCGAGCTTCCTCGTAACCGATTCCAGCGTCCGGGCTCGTATCTCAAGCCAATCGTCGACAAGCTTTGGATGGTATCATGGCGAGCCTCGCGAAACGAGAGAAGATCGGAGAGACACGATGATTTGCGTTGCGGTGACCTACGTGATCAAGCCTGGCCACGAGCAACAGGCTGTCGAGCTCTTCCGCGTGCTAACCAAGCACACCCGCGGCGAGCCAGGGTGCCGGATGTACCTGTCCCATCGCTCGACGACCGATCCCCGGCGGTTCTTTCTCTATGAGCAATACGACGATCAAACCGCTCTTGATGCCCACCGAGGGGCGCCGCATTTTGAGCAGTACGTCAAGGAGGGCCTGCTCCCCATCACGGAGAGTCGCGCACCAGAGCTCTTTGAACCCCTCGTCGACTGATTCGCGGCGTACGAGTGGAGGAATCTCCACGTCCCATGGCCATCACGGTGAATGCCGCTCGCGGATGATCGTTTCGGAAAGATGGCGAGCGGTTGCAGAGGCAGCGAGTTTACTGTCCAGTTCGGCTGTGATGGACGTTTCGCTTGATCAGTCTCTGGCTAATTTACGAACTTTGCTTGGGATCCGCGCTTTTCACGACCGGCTGCTATCGTTCGGGTCGGTGCCGCTGCACTTGCTGGAGAGGTCCATGGAAGACTGAAATCAGTCATCGCGGTCGAGAAGTCTTTGAATCTGCCGCGCGAGGTCATTGTCGATGCCGACGACAAAAGGGAAGGACTGTAAGACGTATCGCCACGCGGTAGCGCCGATGTGTTTCCAACTACTCGCCTGGCGATCGAGGTCCATTGCCCGGACGAGCGGCGTCTTCTTGAATTCGAGGATCTTGCGAACTTGTTTTTCGTCCTCTCCGGGACCGTGGACCGTCAGGAAGAAGACGCCTTGGGGTTCGAACTTGCGCTGGAGCTGGACAAGGACGGGCAGATGGCTGACCGCGCGTGCGGTCGAGCGCGATCGCTCGCGTGCTCGTGACAGCCGGCCCCGGAGGGCATCCTCCGAAATCCCCAGGCGGACAGCGGCTTCCTTGTAGTCCAGACCCTCCAAGTAGCAAAGGGCGATCGGTACCCGGAGGTGATCGGGAAGACGGGCAATTCCCTCCTGGAGCGTCTCGAGCTGATCCTGATCGTCGGCGGGCGAGAAAACGGTCCAGGAGCTGCCCGTCGGTCATCTGCCCACTCGTGCCCAGGGTGAACAGCCCCCGCGCCAAGCGACTCGCGTCCGACATGTTCCCCGCCATGTCCGGTGGTTCCCCTGGATCTCGTGTTGTCTCCGTAGTGTCGAGATCGGAGTGTTTCCTCACGGCGATTTTGCTGGGATTCTCGTAATCCTGAATCGCGATTTGGTCAGGGGGAGATACCGCGTCGAGGACGGCTCGGCACGCAGAGCGACACTCCAACCGCGGCAGCAGCCTTTTTCAGCTTCTCGTCCAGGGTGGCGACGCGAGGCCACGTCTCATTGCGAGTTCAAGGTAGGATGCATCGTAGACGGAAATGTTGTGAGCCCGAGCAAGGTGCAGGGTGTGCCCGAATGCCTGGGTTCCTGTTGCATCATCCACGGTGATTGGAAGCGCGCTGAGGAACTGGAGCGACTTCTGAGTTTCATCGTGTGTCTCGCGTTTGCGACGCTCACCCATAAGAAGGGCATTGGCGACTTCGAGCGCCAGAGCGTTGGGACCACGGGCTTCGCCGTTACCATCGAATCGAGCACCGATTGCGGATAGGGGCCTTTCTCGTCTGGAAAGCATCAGGCTACGGCCACCGAACAATCGACGACAAACCCATCCATAGGACTTTCTTCCTTAATAATGGATGCCTCGACCAAGCGTTAGGAAGCACGCCTGCTCAGAATCGTCGGCCTTCGTCAATGAGCTCGCGGATGGTCACGTCCCCAAGCGAGCGGCCCTTCGCGAACGCCTTGAACTCCTCGATGACCGTCTTAATGTCAGGCTTCTCGACGGTCGGCGGTCCGAGCACCGCAACGGGCTTTCCACGTCTCGTGATTGTGATCGACTCACCTCGCTCGACCCGCTCCAGTAGCTTCGAGAGATTGCCCTTTAATTCGTAAGTTCCAACCGATTCCATGTCAGTCCTCCCAATAGACTAGCCCGTTACCTAGCCTATCAAGGTTTGAATCGTTTGAAGAGGCCGAAGTGGGCCCCCAGCTCAATTCGGGATGAGCAGCGAGATGCCTGGCAACGCAACTCGATCGCGGTCTAGCCAATTACGCCAGGATGTCGCGCACGACCTCGCCTTCTACATCGGTCAGACGGAAGTCGCGGCCGGCGTAGCGGTAGGTAAGCTTGGTATGGTCGAAGCCCAGAAGGTGCAGGATCGTGGCGTGGAGGTCGTGAACGTGGACGGGGTTCTCGACGGCGCGGTAGCCGAACTCGTCGGTGGCGCCGTGGATCTGGCCGCCTTTCACGCCGGCGCCGGCAAGCCAGACCGAGAATCCCCAGTGGTTATGGTCGCGACCCATGCCTGGCTTGCCGCCCACCAGCTCGACGGCTGGCGTGCGGCCGAATTCGCCGCCGCAGAGAATGAGGGTCTCCTCGAATAACCCGCGCTGCTTCAGGTCCGTGAGCAGAGCCGCGATAGCCTGGTCGCATTGCTGGCCTAGCGAGCGATGGGCGGCGGCGATGTTGTCGTGGCTGTCCCAGGGCTGGACGTCGCCGTGGAAGACTTGGACGAACCGCACACCGCGCTCGATTAAACGGCGAGCGATCAGCAACTGCCTGGCCTGCACACCAGGGCCGTACATGGTCCGGATGGATTGGGGCTCCTGCTCGACGTCGAAGGCGTCGGTGGCTGTCATCTGCATCCGGTAGGCCAGCTCGAAGCTGGCGATTCGTGCCTCAAGATTGTCATCCTCGGCACGCGGCTGCTGGTGGCGGCGGTTCAACTCTGCAAGTAGGTCAAGCTGACGTCTCTGATCGGATTTCGCGACGGCGCCATTGCGGATGTTCTCGATCAGATCCTCGGCCTTCTCCTTGCGGGTATCGATATAGGTGCCCTGGTAGATGCCAGGCAAGAACGCGGCCCGCCAGTTGGAGACGTCGGCGACTGGCAGACCAGGGCAAAGGGTGATGTAGCCGGGCAAATTCTCGTTCTCGGTCCCCATCCCGTAGGTGAGCCAGGCGCCCATGCTGGGGCGCGACAGCCGCTCGTCGCCGCAGTTCATCAGCCGCATCGACTGCTCATGGTTGGGCGTGTTGGCGTGCATCGAACGGATGATGCAGAGATCGTCGACGTGTTGGGCCGTGCGTGCGAAGATTTCGCTGACCTCGATGCCGCTCTGGCCGTATTTCTGAAACCGGAACGGCGACGGCAGCGCAGTGCCCGTCTTCCGCTCGGTCGAGAGGTTGCCCTGGGGAAGCATCTTGCCTTCATATTTCTTCAGCAGCGGCTTGGGGTCGAAGGTGTCTACCTGGGACGGGCCGCCGTTCAAGTAGATGTGGATGACGTGCTTGGCCTTGGCCGGGAAGTGCGGGGACTTCGGCGCGAGGGGGGTTTTCGACGTCGAGCTCGGTGTGGCGGCCCCGGCGTCAACTGGTCCCAGCAACCCGGCATCGTGCAGCAAACCGACCAGGCCCACCATGCCCAAGCCGGTGCCGGTCTGACAAAGGGCTTGACGGCGGGTCATCATGCTCGAGTGATTCCGGTTCATGGCGTGGGCACCTCGACAGGGGATTTTCAGACGGCGAATGGCAGATGACAATCGGCATACGTGCTGAGAATCGCTTGGCCATCGTCCGTCTTTCTCTTCAATCTACGAACATCAATTCATTGGTCATGAGCAATACTTGCGCTAATTGTTGCATTGGGTCAAGCTGGGAGCGATCCTGGGGACCCTTGGGGAAGCTCTGCCCTTGAGTCAGGAACGCGAGGGCGGCTTTCAGCTCGGGGGCGTCGGGCGGGCGGGCGAGGATTTGGCGATAGAGTGCAATGATCCGGCGCAAGGGGATGTTGCGGCGGTGACCTCGGGCCGGCTGGGCAGGGCTCTCGCCAGCTCGATAACCAGGGGCGCGTTCATGCTGAAGAGGGCCTGCTGGGGCACGGTGGTCCTGTGCCGGCGCTCGGAGGAAAGGTCGGGGTTGGCGAAGTCGAAGGCCCGGAAGACCGCAGGCAGGCTCTGGCGGTCGACCAGCCCGTAGACGGTCCGGCGGGTGATCTTGGGATCATTCACGACATCCACCGGACGGCCCCGCATCGCGAGGTCAAGCCGGCCCGAGACGGCAAGCAGCGTGTCGCGCATCGCCTCCAGGTCATGCCGGCGGCGGTTGAAGCGCCAGAGCAAGCGGTTTTCGGGGTCGATGCTGCGGCAGTCCGGCCGATCCAGACTGGCCTGCTGATAGGTGCTGGAAAGTAGGATCAGGCGGTGCAAGTTCTTGAGCGACCATCCAGACTGGATGAACCGGGCGGCCAGGTCGTCGAGCAGGTCGGGATGCGTGGGAGGGTTGCTCCGAGTGCCGAAATCGCTGGGGGTTGAGACCAGGGGTTCACCGAAGTGGTGCATCCAGACGCGGTTGACGATAACCCGGCTGGTAAGCGGGTTGTCGGCGGCGGTAATCGCGCGGGCCAGGTCGAGGCGTCCGCTGCCGTGGGCAAACGGTGTGGAAGAGTTGTTCGACAGAACTCGGAGAAACTGCCGCGGCACGCGGTCTCCCGGTTGTGCGGGATTGCCCCGCACGAAGACGCGCGGCTCGTACAGCTCGGCGGCGTCGATCAGAGTCATCGCCCGGGGCGCTGCCTTGTCACCCGCCTTGACAACCATCCTGTCCAGCTCCACCTGCTTGCCTCCGAAGGCGTCTTTCTCGCTCCGAGACATGTACGCAAAGGTCTGGCTCTCGGTGAAATAGGCCGGGCTATCGTGGCTCGTTATGATGTCGAGAATCTGCCGGATCGCCCGTTCGTCTGCTGTCTTGGCAATGGGCCGCGCGGGTTCCTTGGACTCCTGCTTTTTCGATTCCTCGTAGATGCGGCGGATCAGCTCGCCATAGACTCGGGGCACGTCGGCCCTGGTTTTCAGCGAGGCGCTCGCCAGAGCCGCGGTGACCAGCGGATTGACCCGTCCCGGAGAGGTTCCCACGGGCCGAGTCGACCAGTAGGCCAGCACCGTGCTGGCCTCTGCCGGGAAGTCGGACTCGGAGAGTTTCATCAGGCCGTTCCAGGGGCCAAAGACGGGGTCAAGGTCGGTGGCACGCCGCTTGAGATAGCGGCGCCATCGGGCGACGATTTGGGGCCTCAGATCCTCTGGCGCCAGCGACATGAAGAAGATGGCCGTCTCGAGCGGGTCCGGCTCGGAAAGCGCAGCGCGGGTCAGGTAGTCACCGACGCGCTGGCGGGCGGTTTCCGAGAGTGCGACGTACTGGCTATCGAGGAACCGCCGCAGCTCAGCCCGCTTGGCGGCGGTCTGTTTCTCAAACTCGGCGCAGCCAGGCAGCTTCTCCGGGCGCTCAATGAAGGGCAGCTCCATGGGAGCTTCGGTGCTGGCGAAAACGCCGTACAGCGAATAATAGTCGGCCGCGGAAATGGCGTCGTACTTGTGGTCGTGGCAGCGGGCGCAGGCGACGGTCAGGCCCAGCAGGCCGCGGCACACCGTATCGATACGGTCGTCGATTTGATCGTGGATGTTGTTGTCAAACGCTCTGCCGAGCGTGAGGAAACCCATCGCCGCCAGCCGCCATGGCTCAGTTTTGGGGGCGACAACGTCGGCGGCAAGCTGGTCGAGTATGAACCGATCGAAGGGGATGTCACCGTTGAAGGCCCGAATCACGTAGTCACGATAAGTATAGGCATAAGGGCGAACGCGGTCGTCGCCGAACATCAAGACCCCATCCTTGGTGTCTGCGTAACGAGCAACGTCGAGCCAGTGCCGGCCCCAGCGCTCGCCATAGTGTGGCGAGGCGAGCAGGCGATCGACAACCCGGGCAAAGGCATCGTCGGCACGGTCGCGCTCGAAGGCCTCGACCTCCTCGGCGGTCGGCGGCAGCCCGATCAGGTCGTAATAGGCTCGCCGCAAGAGCGTGCGCCTGTCGGCCGGCGGGGAAGGTGTCAGGCCGCTAGCTTCCAGCCTGGCAAGCACGAAACGATCGATCGGCATTCGCGGCCAGCTTTGGCTCTTGACCGTGGGTGGGTCGTGCCGGCTGATCGGTTGATACGCCCAGTGCTTGCGAGCCGTCGCGAGGTCAATACCGCGCGGTTTGGCGCCGCTTGCGCCGGAAGTGCCAACGGCCCCGCTGCCCCCTCCTTGATCCAGTGTTCCAAAGCAGCAATCGCGGCGCTGGGGAGCTTCTCCTTTGGAGGCATCTTGGTCAGCTCGTCGTCGTAGCGAACGGCCTGGACCAGCAGGCTTTCCTCTGGACTGCCGGGAACCACGGCCGGACCACTCTGCCCGCCCTTACGCATCCCGGCGACTGTATCCAACAACAGTCCACCCTTGAGCTTTTTGGACTGCGACGAGTGACAGGCATAGCAATGCTCGACGAGGATGGGACGAACCTTGGCTTCGAAAAAGTCCGAGCTGGAACGGTCCGGCTCCGCGGCTGAAGCCGTCAGAGTTCCGAAAAGAAGGAGCGCTAGCAGCGGCAATACCATCAACACGCGCCTCATTGCGGGCTTTCGTTCCCAAGTGACTTCACGTTAGGATTCCGTTCCTTGCCATTCCATGTCAAACATTCCTTGGATATTCGCGCAGGCCAGCCGGGATCGTGTCAAGCGTTTGGTGGGACCGATGCCCCAGAGAGACGGGTGAATGCTATGAAGAACAATTGTACCCGCCAAGCGAGATCCGGTTGCTTGCGGTTTCCGCTTGAGCGGATGATGAGGGCGTTCAGTTAGTCTTCAATGCATAAGCGACCGTAGCGCCTCGTTGACCGCGTCGTCCGTAGGGAAAGCTGCACGAACGTCGGGCGCTAACAACGCCAGGTTGGTCCCGGCACGGTACCGATCGAGATGCTTGGCGCGGACACCTCCTTTGAGAGCCGAGGCGTCGTACTCGGGACGAAGGTCATCATCGTTGGAGCTGACATCATCCTTCCGCATAGAATTTCCTCTCCTTACGTGTTGCCCGGCGGGCACTGATGATTCGGGTGATCTCGCCGCGGTCGGCGTGGGACACAACGAGCAACTGTTGCTCGCTCGATGGCCAAACGTGAGGAAGCGATCGTCTTCTTCGCTGTGGTCTGGGTCGGAGAACGTAATTGCCAGCGGATCGCCGAAGACGGTTCCCGCCTCATGGAACGAGACGCCGTGCTTGGCGAGGTTTCTCTCGGCCTTTTCGGGGTCCCATTCGAATTCCATAATATCACCGTAGCCCCCAGAGCAGCCAAAGCAAGGGTCGATTTGGCCGATCCGCTTAGCCCGTTGTTCCCATGCCCGGCTGTAGAAAGAAAATATCTGGGCAGCAGAAGGTACCCAGACGAAGCTGCCAGCGAAGCTTGAGCTCAATGAGCTAAGACGTACCGCATTCGTTTCCATTCTAAGTGAAACCACAGACGTTTCCTACGATCCGAACGAACAGAGCCCCTCGGCGTTCGCCTCCCGCCGGATCAAGCCCCAAAGTGCCTCGACATGCTGACGCTCGGTGAGCTCGGCGCCGACGGAGACCCGCACCATCCAGCGATCGTCGAGGATTGCCGGGGTCAGGTAGGCGCCACCCGATTGGTTGACGCGATCGGCCCAGGCCAGGGTGTGCTGGTCCAGCGCCTCTCCTGCCAGCCCCGGGGGCCGGTGGCGAATGCAGATGGTTTGCAGCGGCACCGGTGCGAGCACGCGCCAGGACGGTGCCGAGCGCACCTGGTCGGCAAGCCAGCACGCGTTCTCGAGATCCCGGCGCAGTCGTGCCTGCAAAGCCGTCACGCCCTCGCTACGTATCAGAGTCCAGAGCTTGAGTGCACGGAACCGGCGGCCCAGCGGGATGCCCCAGTCCCGCAGGTTCTTTACTCGCCCGTCCGCGGCCGTTTGCAGGTAGCTCGGGTTCGTGGACATCACGCGAATCAGGTGCTGGGGGTCGCGAACGTAATAAAGCGAGCAGTCGAACGCCGCTCCGAGCCATTTGTGGGCGTTGAACACCAGGGAGTCGGCCTCTTCAATGCCTTCCCACATTCTGCGGCACTCGGGAAGGATCATGGCCGAGCCCGCCATGGCGGCATCCACATGGAGCCAGAGCCAGTGCAAGCGCGCCACCCGGGCGATGGCCTGCAGGGGGTCGATCGCGGTGGTCGTCGTGGTTCCTGTGGTTGCCACAATGGCACACGGCTGTTTGCCATCGGCCTTGTCCTGGCGGATCGCGGCGTCGAGGCGCTCCGGCAGCATGGCATACGCGTCGTCGTGAGCGATCATGCGTACGTTGTCTCGTCCGAAACCGGCCAGGAGCGCGGCCTTGGTGACAGAGCTATGCGCTTGGTCAGAAGTATAGACAATCAGGGGCTGTTGCACGCCCGGCAAGCCGCTCCCGCTCATGGTAAAACCGGTCGTTCGCTCACGGGCGCAAAGCAGGGCCACCAGGGAGCTGGTGGAGGCCGTGTCCTGGATCACGCCGCTCCAGGCGCTGGTAAGGCCCACCATCTGGCGCACCCAATCAGTGACCACTTCCTCCAGCTCGGTGAGCGCCGGACTCGATTGCCATGACAGCCCGAGTACGCCCAGGCCGGTGCTCAGATAATCACCCAGAACGCTGGCAAGCGATGAATTGGAAGGGAAGTAGCCAAAGAAGCTGGGGTGCTGCCAGTGGGAGAGACCAGGAATAATGATCTCCTCGAGGTCGCGGAACACCTCCTTGAAATCCTCGGGGTCGGCTGGAGGCAAAGCCGGGAGCCGCGCCTTGACCTCGCCCGGCTCGGTGCGCGACATCACGGGCCGCTCCGCAATCGTGGCCCGATAATCCGCAATCCAATCGATCAACCGATGACCTACAACGCGAAACTCGTCTGGCGTCATGTGCCCCCTCGGAAACCGGCCGCCTGCGACCAATCGTTCGTTCTTGCCGTCACCCTGCTCATTGTTCTCGAGTCAATAACGAACGCACAAGCACGGCCGGATGAACCGCTTCACGACCGGTGAAATGTTGAATCTGGAGCCGGCATGAGAATCCCGGCGCGACGACGAGGTCTTCCGGCCCGGCTTTGCGCACCGCCGGCAACAGGCGGTGTTCACCGACCAGCCGCGACACCTCGTAATGTTCGGCCTCGAACCCAAACGACCCGGCCATGCCGCAACAGCCCGCGTCGAGGTCGACGACCTCCGAGCCGGGGATCAACCGCAGCAGCCGCAGCAGCGGTTCAACCCCGACCAGTGAGCGCTGGTGGCAGTGCCCCTGCACCAGGATTCGCCGAGGGCCAGGCGTCATGTCGGGTCGCCAGCCGCTCTGAACATTGAGAATCGGCTCGATGAACTCCTCGAACGTCAGGCATGCCTCGGCTACGACCTCAGCCTGTGCACGCAGACTACCTTTGAGTAGAGCCGGAAAATCGTCCTTGATGGTGAGCAGGCAGCTCGGTTCACAGGCGACGATCGGTCCACCACTCCGCGCCCATTCAAACAGACGTTCCACGTTGTGCCGGGCGTTGTCCGCGGCCTGATCCAGAAGTCCATTAGAGATCATCGGCCTGCCGCAGCAGCGCAGGTCGCTTGGACCGAGTGTAACAGAGCAACCGCACTGCCGGAGTAACTCGATCGTCGCGGCACCAATCTCCGGCTGGAAGTAATTCGTAAAGGTATCGGCGAAGAGCAAGACACGAAGACCCGAGGTCGCCGCCGATGCATCATTGCTCGTTGCCGAAAACCGCTGTAGCAGCGTCGGCCGCGCGAACGGCGGCGGCACGCGGCGGCGGTCGATCCCGAGCAGCTTTTCATTCAACCAGCGGCAAGGATCACTCCGCGCCATCCAGTTTGACAAGGGCGCCAGCCTGCTACCGGCTCTTGCGAGCCCCGCAACGTGGCCGAAGATCCGGTTACGCCATGGCAGGCCATGCTTCTGGTAATACTGATGAAGAAACTCCGCCTTGAGCCGGGCCATGTCTACGTTCGTCGGGCACTCGCTCTTGCACGCCTTGCATTCGAGGCACAGGTCAAGCACCTCGTGGACGCGGGGATCAGTGAAACCCTCCAGACCGAGCTGGCCGGTGATCGCCAGACGCAGCAGGTTGGCGCGGCCTCGGGTGCTGTCTTTCTCGTCGCGGGTTGCCTGGAACGAAGGGCACATCGTCCCCTCGCGGGGTTTTCGACAGGCGCCGACTCCAGCGCACATCTCGGCGGCTGGAAGCAAACCTCCCTCGGAGCTGAAATCAAAGGTGGTTGGCAGACTGGGTGTCACATAGCCTGCCCCGTAGCGCAGGTTCGCAGTCAGCGGCGGCGCATTGACGATCTTACCCGGATTGAGCAGGTTGTGCGGGTCGATCGCTGCCTTGAGCTCCCGAAATGCCTGGTACAGCACGGGTCCATACATCTTCTCCTGGAAGGGACTGCGAACCAGGCCGTCGCCATGCTCACCCGACAATGCACCGCCATACTTGAGCACCAGGTCGGAGACAGCCTCGGCGATTGCCTCGAACTTACGCACTCCCGCCTCGGTTTTGAGGTCGACAACAGGTCGAACGTGCAGGCACCCAACCGAGGCGTGCGCGTACACACCGGCCGTGGTCCCATGACGAGCAATGACTTCCAGGAACTCCGCGATGTAATCGTGCAGGTGCTCTGGTGCAACTGCCGTGTCCTCGACGAACGAGATCGCCTTGGCGTCGCCTTTTTGGGCCATCGAGAGTCCCAGCGCCATCTTTCGGAGCTTCCAAACGCGCGCCTCGCCGCGCGATCCGTGACGATGCTGTGATGGTAGCCGAAGTCTTGTTGCCGCAATTCCCGCTCCAGGGCAGCCAGCCGGGGCGCCAATTCGTCGGCCAGGGCGCCGTAGAACTCGACCAGGAGAATGGCCGCGGGATCGCCACGCAGGAAGTCGCGCAGCCGATTCGCCTCGGGATTCAGACGCGTGGAATCGAGCACGTACCGGTCCACCACCTCGACCGCCGCCGGCCCGTGGCGCAAGATCAGGGGAGTCGCAGCGAGGGCGTCGAGCAGGTCTGTGAACTGGACGAGAAGCACGGACTTGGCTCGGGGCAGCTCGACCAGCTTCAACTTGGCCTCGACGGTCACACCAAGCGTTCCCTCCGAGCCGACGAACAACCTGGAGAGGTTGAACTCTCCTTGACCCCGTTCGCGATCGGGAACGAATTCATCGAGGTTGTACCCGCCCACTCGCCTCAGGATCTTGGGAAAACGGCGGGCGATTTCCTCCGCGTGTTCAGCGGCCAGGCGGTGGGTGGCGCGGTAACAGGCCCCTTCCCGATCTTGCCGAGAGCACGCTGCCTGGAGTTCTCTTGCCGTTAGCGGTTTGAGATGGACAAGACTGCCATCGGACAGCACTGTCTTCAGCTCAAGTACATGATCAATCGTCTTACCGTACAGGACCGACCGGGCGCCCGAGGAATTATTGGCGATCATGCCGCCAATCGTCGCGCGGTTCGAGGTGGAGACATCCGGGGCGAACTGGAGCCCGTGGGGGCCGAGCGCCTGGTTCAGCTCGTCGAGGATGCACCCCGGTTCGACGCGGACCCAGCGTTCGTCGGCGTTGATCTCGAGCACGTGGTCCAGGTGCCTCGAGCAGTCGAGAATCACACCCGGCCCGATCGACTGACCGGCCTGGGATGTACCCCCTCCCCGGGCTGTGATCGGCACCTGGAACTTGGCGCACACCTGCATTGCGGCCGCGACGTCGGCCGCGCTGGCGGGAAAGGCGACCATCAGCGGCACGATCTGGTAGACACTGGCATCCGTCGCGTACAAGGCTCGATTGAGCCGATCTGATCGCACATCATGCGAGCTGATGGACGCGGCGAGCGCTCTGCTCAATTCAGTCAGGTCGCCAGTGAATTGCCGATGGCGGTTAATCACGGTGAGTTCGCTGACACTCATTTGGAACCACCCTCTCTCCGAGCGGCACCGTCGTTCGGTGCCTCTGCGGCCAGCCGCAGCAAACCGCCTCGGAGCCGTTCCAATCCACGCTCCAGGGTCTCACCTCCCGCCGCGAATGAGACGCGCAACGTCCCCTCGCCGCGCTGGCCGTACACCGCCCCATGCAGCACGACCACTCCTGCTTCGCGCAGGAGGAATCGGCGAACTTCATCCGATGGCCTGCCTAGTTTGCGGATGTCAACCATCACGAACAAGCCCCCTTCGCACGCCATCGGCTCGACACCAGGGATGCCGCGCAGTCCTGCAACGACACGATCGCGTCGGGCCTGGAACTCCGTATTCATCCGACAGACGCACTCCTGGTCTGAAGTCAGGGCGCAGGCGGCGGCATCCTGCACGAACGTGGCTGGACCCCGGCTTGACTGCTGCAAGATTAGCAACATGGCTCGAATGATCTGTTCAGGCCCCGCGCAGTAACCGACGCGCCAGCCGGTCATCGCATAAGTCTTCGAGAGACTATTGATCAGGATCGTCCGGCCGCACGCGTCGGCCGAGACCGCGGCCGGCGAGACGTGGCAACGGCCGTCGTATATCAGACGCTCGTAAATCTCATCACTGAGCACGATCAAAGAGCGGTCCCGGGCAAAACCCATGATGTCTGCAAGCTCTTCCGGGGCCAGGACCGTGCCGACCGGGTTCCAGGGTGTGTTGAGGAGAAGAACCCTGTAATTCTGATTCCAGGACCGCTCGAGGTTGGACCGGCCAATCGTGAACCGGCCTGCGCCGAGAGTGGCGGGGACCGGGGAAGCAGAGCCACCCCATAAGGCTATTGGCGCGGCATAGGCGTCGTAGATTGGATCGGGCAGCATGACAGACACTTCCGGCTGCACGATCGCGCCCAAGGCGATACAAATGCCGAGCGTGGCGCCATCGGTGATGAGGATCTCGCTCTCGGGATCGTACGTGAGGTTCTGCTCGCGCTGGAGCTTTTCCGCGACGGCCCGGCGCAGCGATGGTTCTCCCTGGTTGTCGGGGTAGCCAGTGCGGCCATCCCGCAGCGCCCGCTCTGCCGCCTCCACAATATGGGGCGGCGTTGGAGTATCTGGTTGACCACGCATCAGCGAGACAATCGACCGCCCTTGGGCCTGGAGTTCGCGAACTTCCCGCAAGACCCGGTTGACTGCCGTGGGTCTCAGCGTGGAGACTCGGTTGGCAAGGTGCACTGGATTCATTTAGAGACTCGCGCAAGTGGATTCCGGCTACCTTTCTGCCCAACGCCACTTTACCAACTACCGAACACCAGGTAGCATCCCACCGCCCCGACGAAGGCCATTGACAATCCCCAGGCGAGCACCCGATTGAAGAGCAGTCGACGGTCGGTTGTCACCGGTGCGGAGGCGATGCAGAGGGCGCCGATGGTGGACAGAGGCGAGACATCGACCAGGTGGCCGCCAATCAAGATTGACGAGGCGATCGCCAGTGGGTTGCCGCCGCCGAGCTTGGCGACGAGCCCTGGCACGCTGGGAAGGAACGCCGGCAGCACGACACCCGAAGTGCTGCTGTAGACCGACACCAGGCCCGTCACCAGCGCGATGAGGCCCGTGACCGATTGTTGGGTCGCGAACCGTGCGAGCAACGTCGTGAAGAGGTCGATTCCACCTGTCTTTTCGAGGAGTGAGGTCAAGACCGTTACGCCGGAGACCATGATGATGACTCCCCAGGGTAGAGCCATGATCGCCTTCTTTTCATCGCTGACCCCTGTCAGGCTGAGAAACACTGCCGCGGCGAATGCGCCCATCCCGACGTGGACGTGAAAGCCAACGGCCCCGACCACCAAAATGCGCGAGGGTCGCCAGTGTGACCCAGTGCTTGATCTTCATGATGTCGTTGTCGCCCGCAGTGCCGTCGCCGATCCGCCGGTCCTCATCGTGGTGGATCTGGCCCCAGGTCCTCCAGCCACCGAACGCAAGATAGCCCATGCCGGCGGCGAGGGTGTTGGCTATAAGGTTGTACAGGTAGTTTTGCCATGCGAACCCCGACATCCCCATGCGGGCCATCAGGCCATTGGCGATGATTCCTGTCGGGGCGATCGGCGAGAGCGCCCCGGCCACACAGCCGTGCGCCACCATGAGTGTCATCAGGAACGGGGATATCCTCGCCCGCTCCGCAACCGCCATGGCCAAGGGCGCGATCAAGGCGGCGGCCGCGATGTTTCCTGCCCCGATCGAGGCGATGCCCAGGGAAAGGCCGAAGAAGACCATCGGAATTAGCCCGGCGTTCCCCTGGCAGCCTCGCAACGCCCTCCGCACCACTTGGTCGAGAGTGCCATTGCCTCGGGCCAGGGCAAAGAGCAGAGTCACTCCCACCAGGGTCAGAAACAGATCCGTGGGAAAGCCGGCAACCACCTGGTCGACTGTGAATCTCCGTCCCCAGAGCGGAGCCACGGCAACCCCGATCACCCAGGCCAGCGCCAGGGAGAGAAAGCCCGGATTGACGGAGGTCGTACAGCTCAGGACGATCACGAGGATCAGGGCGGCCACGGAAACCCAGGCGAGATCAAGCACTGAGACGTCCTGTGTTGAAGGAGCCTGCGCAGTCAAGAACTGGAAAGCCGATCACGCAATTCGCGCCGTAGCACCTTGCCCATCGCGTTTCGTGGCAGGTTCGCTACGAACCAGAGAGCAGCCGGCCTTTGATAATCAACCAGTCGTTCGCCCAGGTAGGCTCGCAGCCCGCGCTCTGAAAGGCTCTCATCGCACCGCACTACGGCCGCGACCACACGCTCGCCGCGCCGTTGTCGGGCACGCCGAATACGGCTGATTCTCGAACACCCGGACACTCGTTGATCACTCGCTCGACCACCTGGGGATATACGTTGAATCCACTCGTAATGATCAGGTCGTGCTTCCGTCCCACCAGGGTCAGAAAGCCGCTCGCATCGCGGGTGCCCAGGTCTCCCGTATCGAACCAGCCGCCCGCGAAAGCGTTCGCGCGTGGCATCTGGCCGCCGCCAGTATTCACGGAATAAATTGGGACCGCGGAGCTGAACCGAGCCGACGTCTCCCGCGGGTGCGGGCATGCCGTCGTCCCGAACCACCCTCACCTCGATGCCGGGAAGCGGCACGCCCACGGAGCCCTGCGGCCAGGGACCCTCAAGCGGCAGACTGGTGATGACGTGGGCCTCGGTCATGCCGTAGCGATTGATGACCGGACGGCCAAGCGCTGATTCGAGCTCAGGGAGCACCTCGGCGCGGATGGGCGCCGAGCCGCACGTGAAGAGGCGCACGTTGCGCCAGTTAGCGCGACGGCCAAGAATTCGGTCCGTTCGAGGAAGCTGTAATAGAAAGTGGGAATGGCCATGAAGACGGTTCCTCGCCCCACTAACTCAAGGGTTCGGCGGGGATGGAACGATTCGTTCATGAGCATGCAACTTCCTGTCAAGAGGCTCAAGTGCGTGGCGAACGACAGCCCGTGGATGTGGAACAGCGGCAAGACGTTCACCAGCCGGTCTTCGGGCGTGAACCGCCAAAACTCTTGAAGCGCGGGCAAGCTGGCGGCGAGGTTGCCGTGCGTGTGGACAACCCCCTTGGCCTGGCCCGTCGTGCCTGAGCTGTAAAGCATCAAGCATGAATCATCACGAGCGATGGATGGCTCGGAGCAGGAGCGGGTGGGAGCGTTCCAGGCGTCGGTGTCGGTCAATACCGCGGCTAATTCCGGCAATTCAGGCCGCAGCGAGTCGATCACAGGCTGTTGATCTCGACCAGCGACCACCACCCGGGCGCCGCTGTCCCGGAGGTAGTAACGCAGCTCATCTCGAGTCAGTCGCGGGTTCAAGGGTAAAGAAACAGCACCCGCCTCCAGCGTTCCCAGGTGAGCCGCAAGGAAGGGCAGCTTCTTCGGTGTCGCGATGGCCACGCGGTCCTCTCGCTCGACTCCCAATTCACGTAGCCGCACGGCACAGCACCCTGCTTTCGCGCCAAGATCTCCATAAGTGAGCGTATGATCCTTATAGTGTAATGCGACCCGATTCGCATGATCGGCGAAAGTTGCTCGCAGATCTTCGAGGAAATGCCCAGCGCGCTCTCGCGCGACTTCCTTGACTTGGCTCGGTCATCGCCGGCTCCTTCTCATGTCCGCTTGCAGGTGTGCTTCAACGGAAATGGAACACCACCGTTGCTGGTCGGGCTAGAAACCGACGCGTCGTTTCCTCTTGCCGCTTCTCCTCCGCCGCGCGGGGCCCGCCTCACGCGGGGGCGACGATGACGAGGGAGACGAAGAAGAACGCTGCCCCAGGACAGGGGCCGCCAACGCTCCAACCAGGAATAGGCCCAGTAGAAGCCGCTGCGAAGGCACGTGGTGCCACGTCATGATGCAGCCCTTTTTCAAGATTTGAAAAGCGCGGATGCAGGCCGAATGCCTCTACGATAGCCGACGGCCGCACGATCGCCACTCCGAAAAGTTTCATCAATCAATCAAGGCGCTGCGGTGCAGCCCTGGATACCAGGGTGGTTTCGTCTTGGCCGAACTACCGGCCGAGGGCGAACTCGTCGTCTCAGCCGGAGCGGTCTTCGCGCCTGATTCCCATCCGTGTAAATCCGTGTTCATCCGTGGCTGATTCTGATTTCCCGGCACCGACATCGTCACTTTGGCCGGGCCGCGCTCAGCCGGGCCAGCAGCTCCTTGAAGTCGGCCCGATGGCGCAGCGCGTCGAGGTCGTGGTCCTCGACCATGGTCGCGGCGTCGTTGAACCCGGCGGCGACGGCCCGCTCGAGCCAGGCCAGGGCCCGGTCGGCCTCGGCCTCCGCCTGCCTGGCCCCCGCGGGCGACCGGTCGCCCGCGCAGCGCGGCGGCGGTGACGGCCCGGAAACACGCGGCGTTGTAGAGGTTATAGGCATCAGACGCGCCTGCTTTCTCCCACGTCTCGGCCGCGCTCCGGCAGTCGGCGGCGGCCTCGGCGCCGCGACCGGCCTGGACCAGGCCGCTCGCCACGCTGAGACGGCTCAGGAGCGTGTCGGGGTGGTCGGGGCCCAGCTTGGCCTTCCGCAACGCCAGCGTCTTCTGCCGGAGCCGGAGCGCCTCGGAGTGCCGGCCCAGGGCCTGGTAGCTGTTGGCCAGGACGGTCGTGGTTGTGAGCGTCTCGGGAGGTCGGGGCCCAGCTTGGCCTTCATCAGCGGCAGCGCCTCCTCGCAGACCTGAAGCGCCTCGGAGTGCCGGCCCAGCGTATCGTAGCTGATGGCTAAGTTGTGCATGCTCGCGAGCGTGTCGAGGTGGTCGGAGCCAAGCCGGGTCTTGCGCAACACAAGCGTCTCCCGGCGAAGCTGGAGCGCCTCGGAGTGCCGGCCCAGGGCAGCGTAGCTATTGGCCAGGTAGTGCATGCTCGTGAGCGTCTCGGGGTGGTCGGGGCCCAGTTTGGCCTTCCGCAGCGTCAGCGCCTCCTCGTAGAACTTGATGGCCTCGGCGTGCCGGCCCAGGGCGGCGTAGCTGTTGGCCACGTTGTGGATGCTCGTGAGCGTCTCGGGGTGGTCGGGCCCCAGCTTGGCCTTCATCAGCGCAAGCGTCTCCTCGTGCAGCTTGAGAGCCTCTGCGCCGGCCCACGGCCTGGTAGCTGTTGGCCAGGTTGCGCATGCTCGCGAGTGTGTCGGGGTGGTCGGGGCCCAGCTTCGACTTCCGCAGCGTCAGCGTCTCCTCGTGGAGCTCGAGCGCCTCGGCGTGTCGGCCCAGGCTGTAGTAGCTGGCGGCGAGGTTGTTCATACTCACGAGCGTGTCGGGGTGGTCGGGGCCCAGCTTGGCCCTCTGCAGCGCCAGCGTCTCCTCGTAGAGCTTCAGCGCCTCGGTGTGCCGGCCCAGGCTGTAGTAGCTGGCGGCGAGGTTGTTCATGCTCGCGAGCGTGTCGGGGTGATCGGGCCCCAGCTTCGACTTCCGCAGCGTCAGCGTCTCCTCCTGGAGCTTCAACGAATGGGCGAGCCGGCCCATGCTGTAGTAGCTGGTGGCCAGGTTGTTCATGGTCTGGAGCGTGTTGAGGTGGTCGGGGCCCAGATTGGCCTTCATCAGCATCAGCGCCTGCTCGTGGAGCTTGATGGCCTCGGCGGGCCGGCCCAGGGCGTTGTAGCTGCTGGCCAGGTTGTCCATGCTCTTGAGTGTATCGGGGTCGTCCGGGCCGCGGTGCCGTGCATACAGGGCGCGAGACGCCTCGTACTGCTCCGCCGCCCTCGCCGGATCGCCCAGGTGGTAGTAGGACGTCCCGAGCGTTTGCCGCAGCCGCGCCTCGACCAACGGCTGGGCCGCGAAGTCCTGGGCCACCGCCGGCAGAGCCGCGTCGATGGCCTGGCGGAGCGTGACGGCGCGGCCCAGGCCCCCCACACGCCCCTCCGGCCGCGCCGCCGCGAGCACCCGGTTCTCGAAGAAGTTCAGCACCCCCTCCGCCACGGCCGCCGAGCGGCGGGCCTGGACCTCCTGCTCGTTGGCCTTCGCCTCATTGACCCGAGATTGCTCATACGCCTCTTGTGCCTCGTTCCTGGCCTTCGTCGCCAGGTAGGCTTGCCGGGTGCTCACCGCTGCCGCCAGCATCAGCAGTCCGGCGAATGCCCCCGCCATGGCCAACACCCCGCGGTGCTTGCGGGCGTACTTCCTCAGGCGATACGTCGCCGATGGCGGGCCCGCATCGACCGGCTCGTGGCTCAGAAAGCGCTCGACGTCGCGGGCCAGCCCGCCAGCCGTCTCGTACCGCCGCGTCCGGTCCTTCTCCACCGCCCTCATCACGATCCAATCCAGCTCCCCGCGCACCAGCTTCGCCAGTCGCATCGGCTCGGTCTGGCGCCGGTCCGCGATCGTCGCGAGCTCATCACTGGACTCGCTCAGGCGGCTGCTGGGCTTGGGCGTCTCCTCCTCGCGGATCCGATGGAGGATCTCGGCGTAAGCGGCATGGCGAGCTTGGCGTGTTGCAGCGGTGTGCTCCCGGTCAAAAGCTCGTAGAGGACCACCCCCAGCGAATAGATGTCGCTGCGAGTGTCGACGTCCAGGACGCCCAGCTCTGCCTGCTCGGGGCTCATGTACTCCAGCGTACCGACGACCTGCCCGAACTGGGTGAACATGGTCCGCTCGGTCAACCGCTGGTCGATGGCCTTGGCCAAGCCGAAGTCGATCACCTTGGGCACCGGCCGGCCGTCGTGGAAACTGACCAAGACGTTGGAGGGCTTGATGTCGCGATGGATGATCCCCTTCTGGTGCGCGTGCTGGACCGCCTGGCACACGCGGATGAACAGCTCCAGGGCTCGGCGGCGGTGAGTTGGTTTTGGTCACAGTAGTCAGTGATGGGGATGCCGTGGACCAGCTCCATGACGAAGTAGTGCCGGCCGGTGTCGGTGGTGCCGGCCTCGAACACCTTGGCGATGTTTGGATGGTCCATCAAGGCCAGGGCCTGTCGCTCGGCCTCGAACCGGGCAATTACCTGGTCGGAATCCAGACCGGGCCTGATGATCTTCAGGGCCACTCGTCGCCGGATGGGGCTCTTTTGCTCGGCCATGTACACAACGCCCATGCCTCCTTCGCCGATCTGTCGCAAGAGCTTGTAGGGGCCGACGTGCGAGGGCGAGACTCCGGTGAACGGCTGTCTGGCCGAGATATCCGTGGGGCTCGATCCTCCGCCGAAGGATGTGGCCGACTCCTGGTCGAAGAACGCTGTGATTCCGGCGTCGCGGTCAGGGAAACGAGCGCGGTACTCACAAGGGTCGGGTCGTTCGCCACGGTCCCTGCGCAGCTCCACCTCCAAGGCGATGAGTTCACGGAGGAGGGCGACCCGCTGCGGCGAGTCGGCTTGAGCGACGAATTCCTCGACTCGCGGCGCGTATCCGTCCCGCAATTCCGCTTCAAATTGCTGACACAGCGCGTCGACGTGCCAGGCATGCGTCGGCGACAGTCTCCCGAAGTTGTCCGGGCGGCGCGCGTGCATCTCGGTCCTTCACAAAAGGTTCTAACCTGACCTCACCCAAGGGTGGATTTGCCGCGGAAATCGAGGCACGAACCTGGGTAGGGTCTCCAACTGTTAGGGTCGTGGACCCGGATCGGGGGCCTTTTTCACGCGGTCGGCCGCGCCGAGGGCCCTGACCGATCGAAGGAGCCCGCAGAGACCGCAGCGGCAGCCTTGATAGAACATAGCCAACGAGCCGAGGGCTCAGACAAGGATTCCCGTGAATTGCTGTTTTCCGGGGTCAATGGACCGTCTTGGCAACGTCCCAATTTCGGGTAGCAGGTGGGTGCAACCCACCACGTGCAAGTCTATGTCCTTTGGTGGGTTACGCTTCGCTCCACCCACCCTACATCGGACCTTTGGCGAATAGGGCCGCAGAGGCTACCCCCGCAAAGTCTGGCGCTGCTGTGATTTACAAGCCTGAAGCGCAAGCGAAGCACAATCGCGGCCTTCGCTTGCTTCAGGCTTGTAGGAACTGCCGGCAGCGTGCCGATCTTGTCAGCCTCAATGGATGCCGGCACGCCAGAGTGTGCGGATGAGTTCGAGTCGCCGGGCCACCGTCCGTCGGGCACAACCGAGCTTCGCCGCGATCTCGTCGACGGAATGACCCTCTAATTTCCAGACGGCGATCCGCCGCAACTCCTCGTCGCGCAGGGCTTCGAAGAGGCGACGATACTCTTCGGCGAATTCCGCGGCGAACTCGGGGGTGGGCTGGGGGCCGGCGATCCTGTCGAGCCTGGCCGGTTCGTCGTCGGGTCCGCCGGCGGCCAGGTCGGCCTCGGTGCGGACCCGGCCGCCGCCCCGCTTCTGCCGTCGTGCGCGGCGCATCTGGTCGATGGCCTTGCGTTCGGTGAGGGTGACCAGGAGCCGCCAGAGGTCGTCGCGGTCATCCAAACGTGGGAACCGGCCCTCGGTGGCGGCACGGCAGAAGCTGTCGAAGGCACTCAGCGCCGCATCTTCCTCGTCCTCGACAGCCCCGGGCCCTCGCCGGGTGTGGAGCCTCGCCTGGGCCAGCCGGACCAGCCGGGCAAAGTAACGCTCCCAGAGCGGCTGTGCGGCATCGAGGTCGCCACCGCGGAGGGCGCCGATCCAGTGGGTGACGGAGCCGGAGTCGTCGGACGACATCGGTCCTCCTCTTGCCGCGATAGGGGGATGCGTGGCCGCCGAGCTATGCCGGCCATGATACCATCCCGCCGCGAACCGCCGCAGCGGGCCGGACCCCAGGCTCGGGGAATTCCGCAGTGGCACGTGGCACACCCGGAGACGATCTGGCGGTGAACTGAGTTGAGAGGCCCGATGGGGGCTTCCGACCCAAACCAAAGAAGAGGACATCACGATGTTTCGGTTCCTGCAGAGATTCGGCCGTGATTCACAGGCAAGAGGGCGCGGCACCGGGCCGATCAACCGTGCGCGGCGCCGCAACCATCAACTGAATTGTGAGGCCCTGGAGGGCAGGCAGATGCTCTCGGGGTATACTACCTCATCAACGTGGCCAGCGGCAAAGTGCTTGGCGACCCGGGGTTCTCGACCAGTAACGGAACCGAGATGATCCAGTGGCAGTTGACCGGGAACTCCAACGAGCAGTGGTATATCGAAGGGCAGCGGGGCGGCGGCGATGAGATCTACAACGCGGCCAGCGGCCTGGTGCTCGGCGACCCGGGGTACTCGCCCTATGACGGGACCCCGATCGTCCAGTGGCAGAACACCAACAGCCTGAACGAGCGATGGCGGCTCGACAACGTGGGGAACGGCAACTATGCGATCTACAACGAGGCCAGTGGGAAGGTGCTCGGCGACCCGCAGTCCTCGACCAATAACGGGACCGGGCTGATTCAGTGGCAGTGGAACGACAGCTTCAACGAGCAGTGGACGCTGGTGCCGGCGGGTAACGCCGCTCCTGTGACCTATTACGTCGCCAACGGGGCCAGCGGCAAGGTGCTCGACAACGCCGTCTCCACCAGCGAGGGCACCGGGGTCATCCAGTGGCAGCTCAATGGCGGGACCAACCAACAGTGGACGTTTGTCCAAATTGCCAACGGCAATTATCTGATCGTCAATGCGCAGAGCGGCCTGGTCCTGGATAACCCCAGCGGCTCTACCCTCGGGGGCGGCATCGATCAGTGGCAGCTCAACGGCGGCACGAACCAGCAATGGCAAATCAGCCAGAGCTTCATCAGTAGTACGATACTCAACTGTAGGATAGTCAACGCGGCCAGCGGTTTGATGCTGGCCGACCCCAACTCCGACACCAGCAACGGCACCGTGGTCATCCAGTACCAGCCCGGCGGCACCGAGCAGCAATGGGCTTTGCTGCCGGCGGGAAACGCCCCGGCCCAGACGTATTACGTCGGCAACGCGGACCTCACCTACGCGGACAATGGGAACGTTCAAGTCCTCGCCGACCCGTCGGGGTCGACCCAGAGCGGGACAAATCTCATCATGTGGCCGCCCCTCAATACAGTCGAGCAACAGTGGACGTTTGTCCAGTTAGCCGACGGAGATTACCTGATGGTCAACGGGGCCAGCGGTGATGTGGTGGACGGAAGCGGTGGCACCCTTTACGGCGAGGGATCGCCCATCTATCAGTCCCAGCTCACCGGCAGCCTGGGCCAGCAATGGCAGTTAGTCGGGTTGCCCCCCGGCCCGGCCCCCGGCAATGAATTGCTGCCCCCCGGGGCCAACTTCTACAATTTGATCAACGCGTCTAGCGGCTTTGCGCTCGATCAACCGTTGTACCCCATCGTTGGGCCCGACCCGTTTAACGGGTCCGGGGTCGACTCATGGCCGACCAACGGCGGCGAGAACCAGATATGGATCTTGTTTTCCGGTCCGATTACCGGTCCGATTGGCCCTATGACCGCGGTAAGTCACTGACGGTCATGGGAGAGCGCCAGAGCGAAGGGCCGGGCCTGCGGAGGTCCGGCCCTCCTCGCCTCATGCCCAATGGGGTCAGATACGCAAAAAAATCGGTGTCATAACTAACTTCCGGGGCGGCGAACATATGAACCGACATCTATTTTGTCGACGCACTAACACCTTTTTTTCCCGCGCCGCAACTCCTCGTTGCGCAAGGCCTCGAAGAGGCGACGATACTCCTCGGCGAACTCGGGGGTGGGCTCGGTGCCGGCGATCGCGTTAAGCCCAGCCGGCTGGTCGTCGGAGCCGCCGGCGGTCAGGTCGCCCTCGGTGCGGACCCGGCCACCGCCGCGTTTCTGCCGCCGCGCACGGCGCACCTGGTCGGCGGCCTTGTGTTCGGTGATGGCGACCAGCAGCCGCCAGAGGTCGTCACGGTCGTCCAGCCGGGGGAAGCGGCCCTGGGAGGCGCACGGCAGATGCTGTCGAAGGCACTCAGCGCCGCATCCAGCTCATCCTCGACGGCCCCGGGCCCGCGCTGGGAACGCAGCCTGGCCTGGGCCAGGCGAACGAGGCGGGCGAAGTCGCGCTCCCATAGTGGCTGGGCGGCGTCGTGGTCGCCGCCGCGCAGGGCGCCAAGCCAATTCGTGACGGAGCCGGAGTCGTCGGCCGACGTCGGTCCTCCTCTTGGCGCGATCGGGGGCTGCGGGGCTGGCGGCGTATGCCGGCGATGATGCCATCCCGCCTCGAAGTGCTCCGGCAGGCCAGGCCGGAGCCTCGCAGAATTCCGCAGTTGCATTTGGCACGCCCGGAAACGACTCGGCGGTGAACCGGGTTGAGAGGCCCGATGGGGGCCTCCGACCCAAACCAAAGAAGAGGACATCACCATGTTTCGGTTCCTGCAGAGATTCGGTCGTGATTCACAGGCAAGAGGGCGCGGCACCGGGCCGATCAACCGTGTGCGGCGACGCAACCATCAACTGAACTGCGAGGCCCTGGAGGGCCGGCAGATGCTCTCGGGGTATTACCTCATCAACGCGTCCAGCGGCAAAGTGCTCGACGAACCGGGGGGCTCGACCACGCTAGGGGCCAACATCGATCAGTATCAGATCACCGGGAGCGCCAACCAGCAATGGCAGATCCTCCCGCTGTCGAACGGCTACAGTGCGATAGTCAACACGCAAACCAACCTGGGCTCGTTGACCCGGACTACTCGGCCAGTGGCGTGTACTCGCCCAATGGCGCGTCCTCGGTCAAGCAGTGGGAGTGGATCCCTGCCAGCCCGGCCCAGCAATGGCAGATCTACCCCCAAGTGAACGGCACTGTTGAGATACAAAACGTGTATACCGGCAAGTTTCTGGACGACCCCAACTCCTCGACAAGTAACCTGACCGGAATGATCGATTATCCGTATAACGGTGGAACCAATCAGCAGTGGACGATGTTGGCTGCGGGTAGCGGCCCCAGCATACCATTTAGCTTGCAGAACGCCTCCAGCGGCACGTTTGTCGCAAGTGATTTGCTTGCGATCCCGCTGGCCGACGGCAATGACCTGATCGTCGACGCTAACGCGGGTGGCGGTGGAGTCTTGGGCGGCTTCGACAACGTCGTCTCGGAGGGCGGCAGGCTCACCGGCGGCTTGTACCAGCAATGGTATATCGCCCCGCAGGGGAACGGCTACGTTGGGATAGTCAACGCGTCTAGCTACTTGGTGATGGACCAGACGGGGCCCGGGGCGATCAGCCTGGACGAGTGGTACCAAGGCCTGAGCCAGGAATGGGCATTCGCCCAACCCCGGCCTACTGACCTGATGGTCACGAGAGAGCGCTCGAGCGAAGGGCCGGGCCTGCAGAGGTCCGGCCCTACTTACCTGATGTCCGATGGGGTCAGATGCCCAATGGGATGCCCAATGCGCAAAAATCGGTGTCATAACTAACTTCCGGGGCGGCGAACATATGAACCAACATCGATTTTTTCGACGAACTGACACCTTTTTTCGACCTAGCTAGGGGGGAAGGCACAATGTCCCCATCGTTACACGCCAACGTCAGCCATCTTCACCAGACGGCCCGGTATCCGCTCCGGGCACGGCTCACGGCCCTGGTCGCGGTCACGGTCCTCGGGCTGCTGACCGCTATCCAGCTTATGGCAGCCCCAACCAACGCGGAGCAGGCCGTCAAGGTCGTCATTGGCAAGCACCCGCCGAAGGCCAGGCAGGCAGCTGCCGAAACCGCACGGATCATCAAGTATTGGATTCCGGTCCTCGACGGCTGGCTCGGTAAGAAGCTTGACAAGCCGCTTGAGGTGCGCGTCGAGTTCGATAACGATCCAAAGGGCGGCATCGCCTGTGCGTGTGGAAACACCATCAGGATGAACCTCCCCAAAACCCTGCAGGGGTCGCACATCGATGAGGGAATCTTGATCCACGAGCTGACCCACGTCATCCAGCCCTACTCGGGCCCGGTGCCGGACTGGCTCTCGGAAGGGATTGCGGACTACACCCGCTGGGTCCGATACGAGCCGCACAACTGGGGGTCGGGGTCCCTCGGCAGAGAGAGCTACAAGGATGGATACGGGAGGGCGGCCGACTTCCTCGCGTGGGTGGAGCGGCATTACGACCGAAAACTGGTGCAGGTGATCCACGCCCAGGCTTGCGCCGGCAAGTACACCAACGATCTGTTCCGCAAGCGGACAAGGAAAACCCTCGATCAGCTCTGGGCGGAATACGCTAAGGCGAAGAAGGCCCCCGACGGAGGGAGGACCTTTCGGCTGGCGAACGTGCGGAGCAGCCTTGCCCTCGCGGTTCACGGTCCTGAGGGCAAGGCGGAAGTCACTCTGATGGCCCTGTCACGCAACAACGGGGCAGGTCTGGCGGCTCGAAAAGGTCAAGGACGACTTCGTGATCGTGAACGTCGCAACGAAAATGGTCCTCGAAGTGCCGGAAGGGTCCCGCGAAAAGGGCGCACGGCTTATCGCCGAGGCCCGCCGCGACGCGGAGAACCAGCGGTGGCAGGTGGTGCGCTCGGGAGAACACTTCTGGTTCCAGTCGAAGCTGAGCGGCCAGTGCGTCAGCGTCTTCGAAGGGCGGCGGGACGCCGGAGCACCGGTCATCCAGTCGGCGAAACTCACCAGGGGCGATGCGGACGATCAGCTGTGGTCGATCCAGGTGGCGGACTGAACCAGATCAGGGCGGAGGAGGGCTCCCAAACGGGCACGGCGCATCCGTCCTGGGGGGGAAGGGATGTCCTTTTTCTCCTCGCTTTGGAAGAAGCACACGACCTTGCCGTCCCTGGCATACGCGGGCATCCCGTACCAGAGTCTCGGCGAGAGGGCTGGCGCTGGCCTTGTTGATCCAGTACCTGCGGGCCGGACCCCAGGCCCACGGAATTTCACAGTGGCACGTGGCACACCCGGAGACGATCCGGCGGTGAACTGGGTTGAGAGGCCCGATGGGGCCTCCGACCCAAACCAAAGAAGAGGACATCACCATGTTTCGGTTCCTGCAGAGATTCGGTCGTGATTCACAGGCAAGAGGGCGCGGCACCGGGCCGATCAACCGTGTGCGGCGACGCAACCATCAACTGAATTGCGAGGCCCTGGAGGGCCGGCAGATGCTCTCGGGGTATTACCTCATCAACGCGTCCAGCGGCAAAGTGCTCGACGAGCCGGGGGGCTCGACCACGCTAGGGGCCAACATCGATCAGTATCAGATCACCGGGAGCGCCAACCAGCAATGGCAGATCCTCCCGCTGTCGAACGGCTCCAGTGCGATAGTCAACACGCAAACCAACCTGGCGCTGGTTGACCCGGACTACTCGCCCAGTGGCGTGTACTCGCCCAATGGCACGTCCTCGGTCAAGCAGTGGGAGTGGGTCCCTTCCAGCCCGGCCCAGCAATGGCAGATCTACCCCCAAGTGAACGGCACTGTTGAGATAAAAAACTTGTATACCGGCAAGTTTCTCGACGACCCCAACTTCTCGACAAGTAACCTGACCGGAATGATCGATTATCCGTGGAACGGTGGAACCAATCAGCAGTGGACGATGTTGGCTGCGGGTAGCGGCGGCGCCGTGTCATTTAGCTTGCAGAACGCGTCCAGCGGCAGTGTGGTCGCAGATGGTTTGCTTGCGATCCCGCTGGCCGACGGCAATGACCTGATCGTCGACTACTCGATCGCGGGCGGCGGCCATGCCCTGGCCGGCGTCGGCAACTTCGTCGCGGAGGGCGTGCTCAGCGGCGCCTTGTACCAGCAATGGTATATCGCCCCGCAGGGGAACGGCTACGTTGGGATAGTCAACGCGGCCAACTACATGGTGTTGGACCAGACGGGGACCGGGAAGCCCGTCCTGGACACGTGGTACGAAGGCCCGAGCCAGCAATGGATATTGATAGAGCCGGCCTACTAACCTGATGGTCACGAGAGAGCGGGCTCGAGCGAAGGGCCGGGCCTGCAGAGGTCCGGCCCTACTTACCGGATGTCCAACGGGGCCAAATGCCCAATGGGGGGAGAAAAAGGAGCATCCCTGATTAATGACGCGGTTTCCTTTTCTCCTTTTCTCATCCCTCAATCTCGGGTGAGAGCCTTGGAGAACATGCCCTGCATCCAGGGCTCGTCATTGGTGGGAGCCGCCGCTGAATCGGCCCACCTCGCGACAGCACCGCAGCCGACTCGTCGCACCGACTTTGCTCGACGTCGCTGTGCGCCCCCTGACCGTCCCCGATCCAGCATGGGAGTGGGTCTGTCCACCGCTGGATCGTCTCCGGATGCCGATCAAGCCCGGCAGACACCCCGTCGACCGGCCCGGAGCTTGGGACCAAATCTTCCCTGAACATCGTGGGGCGCGAGGGCCGAGGTGTCGGTTGGATGCGCCGCCGCGACGATCCTGTTCAGCGAGTTCGGAAATCCCGCCTGTCGGGATATGGAAGCACCCGTCTCGATCAAGACTGACCTCGATTCTTGAACCTCATCAAGGAAACGAATCCCGCCGCGAACCGCCCCAGCGGGCCGAACCGGAGGCCCGCGGAATTAATTCCCCGAGGCGGCTGGCACACCCGAAGCTCATCTGGCGGTGAAGGGGGTAGCGAGGCCCGATGGGGCCTCCGACCCGGATAACAGAAGAGGACATCACCATGTTTCGGTTCATGCAGAGATTCGGCCGTGATTCACAGGCAAGAGGGCGCGGCACCGGGCCGCGTGCCCGTGTGCGGCGACGCAACCAACGACTGAATTGCGAGGCCCTGGAGGGCCGGCAGATGCTCTCGGGGTATTACCTCATCAACCTGGCTAGCGGCAAGGTGCTCGACGACCCGGGGGGCTCGACCACGCTAGGGGCCCAGATCGATCAGTGGCAGCTCGGCGGCGGGGCCAATCAGCGGTGGGACCTGGTCGCGGTGGGGAACGGCAACGTCTATATCCAAAACGAGGCCAGCCACCTGGTGCTCGACAACAGCCGCTCCACCAGCAACGGGACCGTCATCGATCAGTGGCAGTGGTACGGCGGCCCGAACCAGCAATGGCACTTCGTCCCGTCGGGGAACGGCGAGGCGATAGTCAACGCGTATAGCAACACGGTGATCGGCGACCCGGGGTACTCATCCAGTAACGGGACCCGATCATCCAGTGGCAGTTGAACAACGGCCAGAACGAGCAGTGGACGCTGGTGACGGCGGGTAACGCCTTCCCCACGACGTACTACATCAGCAACGAGGCCAGCGGCAGGGTGATCGACGACCCGGCCTCCACGAGTAACGTGACCAACATCGAGCAGTGGCAGCTCGATGGGGGGGCCGATCAGAAGTGGACGTTCGTCCAGATTGCCAACGGCGATTACTTCATCGTCAATTTGGCCAGCGGCATGGTGCTCGACGACCCCCAAGCCGAGACCGGCAACGGCGTCGACATCCAGCAGTTCCAGCTCAGCGGGGCCTACAACCAGGAATGGACGGTCACCTTCCAGCCAAACTACTCCGATGTGATACAGAACGCGTACAGCCTCCAAATGCTGGACGACCCCAACTTCTCGACCAGTAACGGGAGCCCCGTCGATCAGTTTCAGCCCACGGGCACGGCCAACCAGCAGTGGGACCTGTTGGAGCCGGGTAACGGCTTCGCCGGGACGTATACCGTCAGTAACACTTACGCCGGGTTCATGGACTCGGGGGGGAACAGCGAGGGCACCGGGGTCAACACGGTGGATAGGACCCTCGGGGTTTACCAGCAGTGGACGTTCGTCCCGCTGATCGACGGCGAGGACCTGATCGTCAACGTGGGCAGCGGCCTAGTGCTCGACGACCCGCCCTCCTTCTCCACCAACAACGTCGATCAGTGGCAGCTCAACGACGGGGCCAACCAGCAATGGAACATCGTCCCGGTGAATGGCGGCGGCGGCGAAGTCTTTACGATATTTAGCGCGAATTCCGGCGGGCAGCTCGAAAGCACTGGATACCCGGGCGCAGTCTATTCGGACACCTCTCCTGCCGGGAGCTTCGACTGGATTTTGCTACCGGTCTCCTTCTTTAAACGGCACTTGACGTACGACCGGCTGGTGTGCCGCGACTCCAACCAGGTGCCATCAACAGCGGCCAGCCGGACGCGTCTCTTGCGGACCCCGCATCGCACCGCCCGCTCGAGCACCGAGACGAGCACCTTACGGGCCGGAGTCGCGAGCAGCAGTCTCCGAGCAGCCATCTGGAAGATCGTGAAGTGCGGCACGGTTTTCATCCCGATTTGGTTCGCGACATCAGGGTGATTCGTGGAGAAAAAAGGGACATCAGTGGAGAAAAAAGGGAGATCACTAATTAACGACGCCGTTGTGGGAGAACATAGGGACATCACTAATTAATGACGCGGTTTGGGCAATCTGCGAAGGGGTTGGAATATCTAGATTGTGCATGTGGCCGCATTAACTAGGGATGTGATACCGATCGGGAATTCAGGTTCTCCCGCAATTTCGATGATTGGCCCTCGGGGGGGAAATTGGTGTCGGGAAATTGGTGTCAGTTCATTTTCCCTCAGAAAAATGAACTGACACCATTAATTCGCTCTTGAACCTCATCAAGGAAACAATCCCGCCGCGAACCGCCCCAGCGGGCTGGACCAGAGGTCTGCCAAATTCCCCAAGGTGCGTGGCACACCCCGAGCTCATCTGGCGGTGAACTGGGTAGCGACGCCTGGTACGGGCCTCTCATCCGACCGCCACGGTTGGCCTCAACCCGACAATCCCGACACCAGCAGCACGTGTTTGCATCTGATGATGACAAAAAGGCCCCAGGCGATTCCTGGAGCCACCACAAAGTGTGGCAAGAAAGTGACACTACAAGAGAAGAGGACATCACCATGTTTCGGTTCATGCAGAGATTCGGTCGTGATTCACAGGCAAGAGGGCGCGGCACCGGGCCGATCAACCGTGTGCGGCGACGCAACCATCAACTGAACTGCGAGGCCCTGGAGGGCCGGCAGATGCTCTCGGGGTATTACATCGTCAGCGAGTACAGCGGCAAGGTGCTCGACGACCCGGGGGGCTCGACCAGCCAAAACACCTTCATCGATCAGTGGCAGCTCACTGGCACCGCCAACCAGCAGTGGAACTTCACCTACGAGGGGAACGGCTACTATGCGATAACCAACGCGAAAAGCGGCATGGCACTCACCGACTATGATAACCAGACCGGTGACGGCGCAAAGGTCGTCCAGTGGCCGTATTACGGCGGCCCGCAGCAGCTATGGCTCGAGGTGGTGGTGGGGAACGGGAACGGCAACGACGTGTTCTACAACATGTATACCGGCCTAGCGCTCGGCGACCCGGGGTTCTCGAACAGTAACGCGACCGGGTTGATCCAGTGGCATTGGACCAACGGCCTGAACGAGCAGTGGCAGTCTGTGCAGGCGGCTAACCTCCCCACCTTCTCGGAATACAACATCGCAAACGCGTATAGCGGCGAGGTGCTCGAGGGCCCGGAGTCCTCGACCGCAAACGGTGAAGTCATGGAGCAGAACTCGCTGTTCGATGGCGTGGTCAACGAGCAGTGGTCGGTCGTCCCGCTGGCCGACGGCAACGACCTGATCGTCAACCAGGCCAGCGGCCTTGTGCTCGGCGACCCGGGGTACTCATCCAGTAACGGGACCCCGATCATCCAGTGGCAGTTGAACGGCGGGCTGAACGAGCAATGGCAGTTCAACTATCTGGGGAACGGCTACTATCACCTAGTCAACGCGTATAGCGACATGGCGATCGGCGACCCTGGGTTCTCGAAGGATCCCGGGACCTCGATCATCCAGTGGAGCGTCAACGGCGGCCAGAACGAGGAGTGGCAATTGTTTAACTAAATCTACTGCTGATGGTCAGGAACAATTGGTGTCAGATGGAAATGGCACGGTGATAGTGCATTAAGCCCCAGCGGGCCGAACCGGAGGCCCGCGGAATTGATTTCCCGAGGCGGCTGGCACGCCCGGAGCTCATCCGGCGGGGGGGAAATTGGTGTCAGTGCATTTTCCCATCAGAAAAATGAACTGACACCATTAATTCGTTAATTCCATTCAGCGGGCCGGGACCCCAGACTCGGGGAATTCCGCTGTGGCACGTGGCACACCCGGAGACGATCTGGCGGTGAACTGGGTTGAGACGCCCCATGAGGCGTCCGATCCAAACAACAAAAAGGACATCACAATGTTTCGGTTCATGAAGAGATTCGGTCGTGATTCACAGGCAAGAGGGCGCGGCACCGGGCCGATCAACCGTGCGCAGCAGATGCAACCGACGACTGAATTGCGAGGCCCTGGAGAGCCGGAAGTTGCTCTCGGGGTGGACTACTTCTACATCGTCAACGAAGGCCGCGGCAAGGTCCTCGACGACCCGGGGGGCTCGACGAGCAACGGGCAATACATCGATCAGTGGCAGCTCACCGGGACCGCCAACCAGCAGTGGGACATCGTCAATGAGGGGGGGGGCAACTTCAAGATCGTCAACGGGGCCAGCGGCATGTGTCTCGACAACTCCCTCTCCACCAGCAACGGTCCCTACATCGATCAGTCGCAGGGGAACAGCAACCCGAGCCAGCTATGGCCACCCCCCCTGCAGCCGAACAACAGCTCAGTGATAACCAACGTGTACAGCAGCAAGAATCTCGCCGACCCGTTGTCCTCCCAGAGTAACGGGACCCGGATGGTCCAGTACCAGTCGACCGGGGGAGCCGAGCAGCAGTGGACGCTGTTGCAGGCGGCTAACGCCCCCGCCTTCACGTATTACGTCCAAAACGCGTCTAGCGCCGATCCTGTTCGAGGAGCCGGAGTCCTCGACCGCAAACGGTGAAGTCATGGAGCAGAACTGGCTCTATGGTGGCTCGACCAACGAGACCTGGGTGTTCGTCCCGCTGGCCAACGGCAATGACCTGATCGTCAACGCGGCCAGCGGCAAGGTGCTCGGCGACCCGGGGTCCTCGTACCCGTAACGGGACCCAGATCATCCACTGGAGCAGTCGAACGGCGGGCTGAACGAGCAATGGCAGATCAACCAGCTGGGGAACGGCTACTATCACATAGTCAACGCATCTAGCGACATGGCGATCGGCGACCCTGGGTTCTCGAACGATCCCGGGACCTCGATCATCCAGTGGAGCGTCAACACAGCGGCCAGAACGAGCAGTGGCAATTGTATTTAGATCCCAATCTACCCTGATGGTCAGGAACAATTGGTGTCAGAGGGAAATGGCACGGTGATAGTGCATTAAGCCCCAGCGGGCCGAACCGGAGGCCCGCGGAATTGATTCCCCCAGGCGGCTGGCACACCCCGAGCTCATCTGGCGGTGAACTGGGTAGCGAGGCCTGTTGCGGTCTCTAATCCGATCGCTACGGATGACCTTAACCCGACAATCCCGACACCAGCGGCGAATGTTTGCATCTGCTGATAGCACGAAGGCCCCAGGCGATTCCTGGATCCACCACAAGTTGTGGGCAAGAAAGTGACACTACAAGAGGAGAGGACATCACCATGTTTCGGTTCATGCAGAGACTCGGCCGTGATTCACAGGCAAGAAGGCGCGGCACCGGGCCCTTGACCCATGTGCGGCGCCGCAACCATCAATTGAATTGCGAGGCCCTGGAGAGCCGGCAGATGCTCTCGGGGTATTACATCGTCAACGCAGCCAGCGGCAAGGTGCTCGAAGACCCGGGGGGCTCGACCAGCAACGGGCAACTCATCGATCAATGGCAGCTCGAGGGCGGGGCCAACCAGCAGTGGTACTTCAACCAGGTGGGCGGCAACGGATCTGGGCCCCTCTATACGATCACCAACGCGTTGCCGAGCGGCCAGGCGCTCACTGTCGTCGATGGGCTTTACGGGGGCGACGTCAATCAGATGCCGCCCGAAGCCGGGAGACCCAACCAGATGTTCCAAATCTTCAAGTTCCCGAACGGCAACTATGAGATCGACGCCTACGATGGCATGGTGCTCGACGACCCGGGGTCCTCGAACAGTAACGGGACTGTAAGCGTCCGGGATTACCAGGTGGCCGCGCGGGGCGGCCGGAGGGCAGTGCCAGCGTGACTTCTTCGTCGTCTCGCGGCTCTACTTCGAGCGGCGCCGCTCTGCCCGGCGCTGATCGCGTCGCCGGGCCTTCTCTCGGGACTCGTCGAGGCGATGATTCAGTACGTGCTCGGGGTGCGCCGCGGCCCAGCGGTCCGGCAGCAGACGTTCCAACGACTCGGGGCTGGCGTCCACCGTCAGTTGCAGGATGACGTCATTGAGATAGGCCCACGGCTCGATCCGGTGCCGCTTCGCTCCCGCTATGATCGTGTAGATCACCGCCGCACGCGGACCCGCCTGTTCACTCCCCAGGAATAACCAGTTCTTCCGGCCGATGGCCTGATCCCGCACCCGTCGCTCTGAGACGTTGTTGTCGATCGTCAGCCGGCCGTCCTCCGTGTAGCGGCACAACGCCTGCCACTGGTTCAAGGCATACGTCACCGCCTGGGCCAACGCCGATTTGGGCAGCAGCTTCGCCGACAGCCGATCCAGCTCGGCCCGCAGCCGCTCCAAAATCGGCACCGCCTCCGCCTGCCGCAGATCGCGACGCGCAGCGTCGTCCAGTGGCCGGGCCCGGTCCTCCACTTCGTATAATCGCCGAATCATCTCGAGAATCAGCGAAGCTTCCGCGGGTGACGACGACCGCGCGTCGAAGAACTTCCGCCGCGCATGCGCCCAGCAGGCCACTTCGAGAATCCGGCCGTCCGAACCCGTGAAGATTCCGTCATACCCGCTGAAGGCGTCGGCGTGCAGGTATCCCGCGTAGTCCTTCAGGAACTCCGCGGGGCCGTCTCGCTTGCGATTCTCCGTGAAGTCATACACGTCGTAAGGAAACAGGGCGGGGCCGATGTAGGTCCAGAACCGCCCCGCGTGACTTCCCGGCCTTGGGCCGCCCAAGAATCTCACCGGTGTGTCATCGGTCCAGAGCACGCCGGCCTGAGAGCACCAGGTTCTTCTGAAGGTCATAAAGCGGTCTCAGCAGGTCGGCAACTTTGGCGACCCAGTCGCAGAGCGTGCTCCGCGACAAATAGAGACCATAACGCGTCGAGATATCCTCGAATCGATAGAGCGTCAAATGTTCGACGAACTTCGAGACGATCAACTCAGACAGAAGCCCGGGCCCGGCGATGCAGCCACTGATGGGACGCGGCGGAAGCTCGGGGGTGACCACGCCGTCGCGGCAGTGCGAGCAGGCGTACTTGGGCAGGATGTGAACGTGAAGTTCGAAGTGAGCGGGGACAAAATGAAGCACCCGGGCCTCGTCCTCGCCGATGCGTGCCTTGTGTTCTCCGCAGTGCGAGCAGACCTTCTCGGCCTCGGGCACATCATGCTCGATGCGCACTTGAGGCAGGCGATCGTAATCTGGCTTGCGGGATTTGCGCGGTTGGCCGGTGCTCTTGGAATCACGGGCAGGCGGCGTCGGGCGGCACGATGGGAAGGTCGACCTCTTCGATCTCGAAGAGATGCCCCTGGCCGGGGGCTTCCGTCAGCCGTTCCCGCCGCGGGCCGAAGACATAGCGGCGGTAGAGATCGAGTTGATGACGCAATTCGTCGATCGTTTGTTGCTGTTCTTGGACAGTCTGCTCGTGGAGCTTCGCGGCTTGATCGAGTGCGGCGCGGAGGTCGTCGAGTGCGGCCCTGGAGATCCTCGACCTGCTGAGCGAACCGGCTCAGCAGGTCGTGGCATTCGCGGGGATCAGTGGGCCATGACTGTGGAGTTGTCATGGCCAGAATTATAGCGTAATCATACTGATATTACAAGGGGGCGCCGATCGATTTTTCGGCTGCCGGCGTGGGCCGCTGATAGCGTTTGCGTTGCCGTGCCGATTTCAGGTCGATGCCGGAGAGGATCAGCGCCAGTTGGGTGGGAGTCATCTCGATCGATACCGCATCGCGG
>CAVXCB010000044.1:0-59898 GCA_963760085.1 uncultured Planctomycetaceae bacterium | reverse complement strand
CGTGCACCGCCTCGTCGTGAAAGATCCAAAGAAAGTCGCCTATCTCACCCAGACCACGTTAAGTGTAGATGATGCCAATATAGTGATCACGGCTTTGAATATTGAAGTTTCCCCATATTGCCAATCCCCCCAAAGACGATATCTGCTATGCGACTCAGAATAGGCAGGAGGCCGTTCGTGAACTGGCGGCAAGGGTGGACCTGGTATTGGTGCTGGGCAGTCAGAATAGCTCCAACAGTCGAAGGCTCGCCGAGATTGCCGAGTCGATGGGCATCCAGCACTACTGGTTCGACGGCGTCTCTGAGAGATCCAGAAAAGCTGGTTTGAGCGGGTGGAGAGCGTGCTGATCACTGCCGGGGTGCTTCGGCTCCCGAGGATGTCGTTCAGGAGTGCATCGACTATCTGGTGGGCAACCACGGAGCGACGATCGAGGAGGTGTTTGTGCGGGAAGAAAACGTACACTTTCCGCTTCCCAAGTCGCTGGCCGCGAAGCTGCTACCGGGGCAGGCACTGTGCTGCCCGTTGGTGCTGACGTCGATGGTTGACACCACGGCCGTTTCGGCTCAAACCGCGTCTGGCCCGATGGCGGCTACAGATCGGGAGGGGATGATCGTCTTACCATTCCGGGCCTAAAAGTGTTTGGTTGTCCCTTGGAAAGTGCTTCTTGCCGGGGGGTCTCGGCGGAAAAACGAAGCGTCTCGTGCTCACGGTCTTCGTTTTCAATTTCGGCAAGTGTTCGGTTGGACTGCCGCAGGGCTGCGATGACCAGGGTGGTGACCCTGATCAGCGTGATGGTCCAGATCAGTTCGGAACCGAGAAGGAGCAGCCAGCCGTGGATGTTTCCCCTCTCCGCTGCCTGAGAGGCCAGCCGCGACCGTTCGAGTTGGTCAGCTCGTAAAGTCTCAGCAGCCAGATGACCGCGCCGGTCGCGGCCAGCGACCGGGTTGACCGAGCGGAATCATCGGCCTGGCTGAGCCCGAGGTGGACCAGGTAGTCGCCGGAGAGACCGGCCAGCAGGGCGAATTCCTCCGCCCAGCCCAGGGCCTGGCCCAGGTTCAAACGGAACCAGTCGGGGTGCCCGGGCGGCTGGTTCTCACCGCGATCCATGAACCAGACGACCATGCTCGACCATGCACATGACCAGCAACAAGCCAGTCCGTGCTGCCAGCTCTTCTGGTCCCAGCGTCCCCAGAGCAGCATCGCGCCCGCCAGGCTGCCCCAGACACTGAGGTATACACCCACTGGTTCCAGGGCGAATCGGCTATCTGATTGAAGAGTTGCCGGTCGCCCAGCAAGCCGATCATTGCCAGCAACGAACAGAATGCATGCCGGAACAAGCGATACGGTCAGGAGAAAGAAACCAATACGGCAAAGCTGGTAAGTCTTGCGGATCTGGTCGCGTTCAAGTTCGAACATTCGCCGTGAAGTCCCGGGAAGACGTCTTGGTGCGAAGTCTGCGGGTTGTGCACACAATCCTAACTCTTGTACGCTCTGAAGCCAAGAGTCGGGTTAATCGGCCACGTTCCGGGGTTCCTGACGGGATCAAGAGAGCGATTTCTCCGCAGGCAAGGCCGCCGCCGCGCTGAGCGTCGGGGAGAGCGGCGGTACTCGTTAGTTCCAGGGCCAGCTCGTTGCGATCGGGAAGCTCCGCCAGACGAATATCGATTGTGCCGTGTTCGCATGGCCCGAGGGGTAGGTCGCGGCCGTTGAGCTGCAAGGATGCGAGACCCAAGACGGATCCCAGCCGCAGCCACAGAGATTCAGAGCCAGGGTTCAGGGGCGGGCATCCGAATCGGCGAGTCAGTGAGTCGGCGTGCTCCTGCCCAGCCCGCCTCCAGAGGAAGAGAGAGACGCACGCCGCGGTTGATGGTCCTGAGAATCCAGATCCTCCGTATCTCCGGAACCCTTGCGAAGGCGGATCAGGTGCTCCGACACCTCTGCCGACCTCGACGGCCTTCTAATTGGCGTCCAGGATATGCTTGGACCATTGTTCCCGCCGCCCGATGACCATGTCCCCGTGCGTCCCGGGGAGCGGAAGAATCAAGGCCGCTTTGGTATGGCCTTCATTTCGACAACACATTATAGTCATGGCCTGCCAGAAATAACCTAGGACTCGGCTGTCGTTTGTGGAGCTTGGGTTCTGAGGGTCGGTAGAGGTCCGCCCAGCAGAGCGTCCTTTACCGGCACTTTGTTTCCTGCCGAACTCGCCGTCAAACCCGCCAGTGTCCCGAGTGCGAGGGAACGAGCGGCAGGAGTTTGGCAACCGTCGGGGACTCTGAGGGTTCCTCAACTCCATCCGCGATGGCCGACCGTCGCATGTTGCCCATGAGCAATGGCCTAGTCCATATAGCCCCGCGGACCCGGCACACTCACCGGCGTGCAGATTCTTGGATCGGGGAGCTACGTTCCTGACAACGTTGTCAGCAATGTCGACCTGCAAGATTCCCTGGGCTTCGATCCCGAGTGGATCGTCAATTGAACCGGGATTGACGACTGCTGTTTCGCCTTGGAACATCAGGCAACCAGCGACCTTTGTACCCAGGCGGCGATTCGCTGCCTGAGAGCCGCCAACTGCGACCCGGCCGATGTCGACCTGGTGGTGCTGGCCACGTTTACTCCGGACATGGCGTTCCCTTCGACGGCCAACCTGGTGCAGGACCGGCTGAAGCTCAATTGCCCGGCGTTCGACATTCAAGCCGCCTGTGCAGGCTTCGTCTTCTCGGTCTGCTGGTCGGGTCTCAATTCGTGGCCACGGGCAACAGCCAGTGCGCACTGATCATCGGTGGCGATTGCAATAGCCGAGTGATCAACCCCGGAGACCAGAAAAGCTACCCCCTTTTCGGCGACGGTGCCGGCGCGGTTCTGCTTGGGCCCGGCAGTACGAAACAGGGCCTGATCGCCTACCAGCTTGGCTCCGATGGTTCGGGAGGCGATCTCCCTGAGCAGGCCGGCGGGAGGAAGCCGGATTCCGCCCACCGCCGAGACCGCTCGAACAGGGCCTGCACTATCTGACCATGGATGGCAGGGCCATTTTCAAGTGGGCCGTCCGGACACCTGGTCGGCACCTGACGCCGGCCGTGCTTGAGCATGCCGGCTGCAAGGTCAGCGATGTCCGCTGGTTCATCCCTCACCAGGCCAACGTCCGGATTATCCATGCGGCCAGCGATGTGCTCGGGCTTTCACCGCGACTCGGTGTACAAGAACCTGGAACGCTACGGCAATACTTCGGCCGGCTCGATTCCGATCGCGCTGGATGAAGTTCAGGTCGAAGGCCGACTTTATCGTGGCGACCAACTGCTGCTCTCAGGCTTCGGGGTCGGGCTCTCAACTCGGGAACTGCTCTCTGGCGGTGGTGACGGGTAAATCAGCCGTTTGACTGGGGGAGTTCGCCTCTTATCTGTCGGGCGAAGAAACCAGCACCATAATTACCCGACGCCCGTTCTGCCGCCGGTGTTGTAGGCCGACCCGCGGAGGGTCGACTTGGAATAAGAGGCCGCGGCTATGCCATGTCCCAGCTCGGCCGTGCTGGTGCCGGTGACCGAGCCATCCCCTGCTGTTCCGGTGGTCGAGCTGTAAACGTAATGGCCTGGTGTATTCTTGGCGGGTCGGGGGTTGCGGAATCCACGCTGTTGACCAGGTCTCCGCGCGCTGGCGAATCCGTGCCGATCCGGCTGGGCTTTGCGGGTCGCTTGCAGCCCGGCAAGATACGACGGGTAGTCGAACCCGGTCTTGATCTCGGTGTTGAGCTGATTGCCGGTGACGGGACCTTGCCAATGGAGCCCTTGGTCGTGATTGCCGAATTCGTGACCGCTGTGCCCGGGTTCACCATGTAATAGGCGGGGGCGTGCGACTTGAGCCGCTAATAACGAATTTGGGTTCTGGGCGGTCAGACCGTGTAGTTGGCCGGACCGATCTTCAGCGCCCTGATCCGCTTGGCCGCGATCACGCCTCCCAGCAGGCCGTGGGCCGGATAGCCCTCGGACCCGAGCGGGACACCGTAGCTGGTTGCCGGCAGATACACGGTATTCGGCGTCAAGTTCGGCTTCGCGTTGGCAACGCTCTCCTTGGCGTTCGAAACGGCTGTCGGGTCGCCCAGACCCGCGCTTGAAGTCGACCTTGCCGATCGGTCCGTTCACATCCAGCGCCACGGCATCGGCGTTGCCGCCGAACGTGGCCTTGCGGAGTACTTCAGGCCGCTCAAGCTCGACCTGAAGGGCGTCGTGTCGCGCTCGGCGGTGAAGTTTGTGGCCTTGCCCGGACATTGAGGTGGTTGATCGCCAGCGCCTGGAGCGAGGTGCGGCCCGTTGTCCCGACCACGTTGTAGAAGAACTGGTAACCCGCCGGAATCGGTCCCGATTGCGGTACGCCGGTCCATTCGTCGACGTGACCGCCCTGGGACTGGGCAATTAGTTGGGCGGAATCGGTGACTGGGTCATCGAGGCCACGCCGAAGTTCTGGACGACGCCATTGACACTGAAGATCACGCTCGGAGTCGTGATCGGCTTGGGCGGTATCGTCGTCGAGGTGCCGTCGAAGACCGAATTGTTGACCGAGTCCAGATAGATTGACGGTTTCGACTGTGAGGGGCGTGGATGGATCTCCGATGACGATCTGATAAGGCGTGGTGGTCCGTTCCGACCGAGGTGTCGATCATGGCGTCGATGTCATTGAACCGGAGCGTCCCTACTCCGCCATAGAGGAAGATGCCCGGGTTCTGGGTCACCGCCGGCGTCACGTTGGCCGTCAGATTGAACCCGTTCAGGTCGATCGACCCGCTCCCCGTCGGCGCGATCAGGCGATCGAAGTTCACTTGCCCGGTCAGTACCGGTTCGAGGCGATACGGTTCCGGTCACATACGTCGTTCGGAGATTGGAGTTGATGATCTGGATCGTGGCGATGTCGTCATCGAGACCGCCGTCGTTGGGCGTCGTGTCGGTGACGATGACTTGGCCTGGCCCGTGAACGGTGATCGTCCACTCGTCGCCTGCCCGATCCATTCCCGAGACGATCTTCCCCTGGTTGCTCAAGCAACGGGCTGTTCGGGTTATTGTGCTGCATCAAGCTGCGGATCGAGGTCGGAATTCGCTGGTTGGTGATCGGATTGGTGACGTAGAGATCGCTGGGAGTGTAGAGGGACAACAGTCTGGGAGGCACCGTCGCCGAGCAACTGTCGCGCTCTCGAGCTGTTCCGGTGCTGGGAATTGCGCTGCGCCGGGCCGGATCGGGCCGGTCAGACCGCTGCCGCGTGAAACCCATGGAAGACTCCCTTCCCGGCGGCTCGCCGGCACTCCGCACACCGATCGTGCGACCGGGTCGTCCGCCGAAGGCCGCCCTCCCTGATTCGGATGCTTACCGGCCCAAGAAGACACACGCGCGATGCGCCGCCGTCCAGGCATCGGTCCGGGACCGGCCAGGCGATGCAAGAAGCCCGAGCCCGGTGCGCAGCGAGTCACTTACGCCTCTAGAGTCGGCCGGTCTCCCGAATGACTTCATGACAGCTGAGAGATAGGAAAGTCCGGGTACCGAGGAAAACGAAAGAACTGGTTAGATCGTAGAAACGGGGCGAAGCGACGCAATGGCCGCATGTTCATCATCGACGATGGTAAAGTAGCGATCCAGCTTCATGACCTTGAGCAAGTCGTGCACGATCGGCTGGACATTGAAAAGTACGATTTTGCCCTGCGGGTCTCGATGCCGCCGCTTGAGTCCACGAGAATGGCAACGCCGGAGCTGGACAGATAATCGACCTTGAGCAGGTCGATGGCCACCGGGGCTCGTTCGGCCCTGGACGAGGTCGTAGAGCGAGTCTCGCAGGGCATTGTTGCGAAAGTCGTTCAGGCCCGCGGCACTGTCAAAGACAATGATCAGGGCGTCGGATTCCTCGCGCGTGCTGAAGGTGGACATACCGTCGAGAATCCTCTCCGCTTGAGCTCCAGGCGGCACGGCCTGACGGAGCGGGTAACCTCGCACCAATCGGGCTATAGCGCATGCCCCCAGGATCAAGTCACACGGGATGCAATCGATCCTATTGCGCGAACGGCGCACTTTGCAATTCGACGTCGCTGCCAAACGACCGGGCCGGCGGTTTTCTCTCAGGCTAAGGAATGTTAGACTGATGCGTTACCAGACATGCCTGCATAGGGCGAGCTTGCCATCTCGATGCTTGACCACGATGGGGCGGGCTTGGTCACCAGGTAATTCCCTGCCGCACTCGATGAACGCGAGGTTTCACTCTTGAACCGATTCCTACTGGCCCTCAAGTCTTTCTGGCGAATCTTGACCGACCCCGACTTCGCGGCGCGGGTCGAGCCGCTCTTTTCCGCGAGTGCCGACCGGGCCGGACCTGCGGGTCCTGGCGGTCCTGCAGCGCGACGGCCGCCTGGTCGATTTCCTCGAAGAAGACATCGACGCCTACACCGACGCCCAGATTGGCGCCGCCGTCCGCGACATTCACCGGGGATGCCGCAAGTCCCTGCACGATTACCTGACCATCGAGCCAATCATCAACGCGGCCGAGGAGGCGCAGGTGCAGGTCCCCACCGACTTCGACCCGGCCGCGATCCGCCTGATCGGCAACGTCAACGGCTCGCCGCCGTTTCAGGGGGTGCTCAAGCACCACGGCTGGCGGGTCGATCGGTCCACCTGCCGCGTTCTGCCGGTCGCCCGCGACGATTCTTCGGTCCTTTCGCCGGCCGAGGTCGAGATCCCGTGACGCGACCGGCCGGCCGCCATCCGGACGGATCGATCACTCGAGCCAGCCAGTCGAAGGACCTAGACACACAGCATGTCTCGCTACGTCGTTGGCATCGACCTGGGAACGACCAACTCCGCGCTGGCGTATGCCGAGCGGCCGCGACGCCCGAGCGACCAGCCCGGCACCGATCCGAGCCTGCCGATCCCGCAGGTCGTCGCGGTCGAACGACGTGGCCGAGCGGCCGCTCTTGCCGTCGTTCCTCTACCTGCCGGCAGCCAAGGAGTTCCCCGCCGGGGCGCTCGACCTGCCCTGGAAGTCGCCGCCGGACCGCGTCGTGGGCGTCTTCGCGCGCGAGCACGGCGCCAAGGTCCCGGGCCGGCTGGTCAGCTCGGCCAAGAGCTGGCTGTCGCACCCCGGCGTCGACCGCCGCGCGCCGATCCTGCCCTGGACCGCCGCCGACGATGTGGCCAAGGTCTCGCCGGTCGCGGCCTCGGCCGCCTATCTCGAGCACCTGCGCGACGCCTGGAACCCGCGGATCGCCGGCAAGACGGCCGCCGATCGGCTGGAGAACCAGGACGTGCTCCTGACCGTCCCGGCCTCGTTCGACGCCGTCGCCCGCGAGCTGACCATCGAGGCCGCCGGCAAGGCCGGGCTCAAGCACGTGACGCTGCTCGAAGAGCCGCAGGCCGCCTTTTACGCCTGGCTCGCCGACCAGGGCGAGAAATGGCGCAAGCAGGTCAAGGTCGGCGACATCATCCTGGTCTGCGACGTCGGCGGCGGCACGACCGACTTCACCCTGATCGCCGTCACCGACGAAGGCGGCGACCTGGTCCTGTCGCGCCTGGCCGTCGGCGAGCACATCCTGCTGGGCGGCGACAACATGGACCTGGCCCTGGCCCACGCCGTCGCCGCCACGCTGCCCCAGGGCATGGACGGGCTCGACGCCGCCCAGCGCGTCGCGCTCGGCCATGCCTGCCGCACCGCCAAGGAGACCCTCTTCGCCGACCCGCAAGAAGAACGCCGCGCCGGTGACGGTGCTCGGCCGCGGCTCGAAGGTCATCGGCGGCTCGATCAAGACCGAGCTGACCCGCGAGCTGCTCAAGACGGTCGTTGCTCGACGGCTTCCTGCCGCGCTGCGCCCCGACCGACCTGCCCGGCGCGGCCGGCGGGTCGGCCTGACCGAGATCGGCCTGCCCTACGCCGCCGACCCGGCCATCACGCGCCACCTGGCGCGGTTCCTCGGCCAGCAGGCCGGCTCGCTGCACACCGGCGGGGCCGATGGTCTGCCCCTCCGCGGTGCTGTTCAACGGCGGCGTCTTCAAGGCGGCCGAGCTCCGCCGGCGGGTCCTCGACGTCGCTCTCCGACTGGGCGGGCAAGCCGGTCCCCGAGCTCGAGTCGTCCGACCTCGACCTGGCCGTGGCCCGCGGGCGCCGCCTATTACGGCCAGGTCCGCCGCGGCAAGGGCGTGCGGATCCGCGGCGGCGTGGCGCGGTCGTACTACGTCGGCCTCGAAACCGCCGCGCCGGCCGTCCCGGGCGTTGCCCCGCCGATCAAGGCCCTGTGCGTCGTGCCCATGGGCATGGAAGAAGGCACCGAGGCCGACGTCCCCGGCCCCGAGCTCGGCCTGGTCGTCGGCGAGCCGGCCGAGTTCCGCTTCCTCGGCTCGACCACCCGCCGCGACGACCCCGTCGGCACGATCCTCGACCGCTGGACCCCCGAAGAACTCCAGGAGCTCGCCCCGCTCGAAACCGCCCTCGCCGCCGACGACGGCCGCCCGGGCGAGACCGTGCCGTCCGGCTCCACTCCCACGTCACCGAGGTCGGCACCCTCGAGCTCTGGTGCCAGAGCACCCGCGACCCCCGCCGCTGGAAGCTCGAATTCAACGTCCGCGAACCGTCCGAAGCTTGAGATTGTAGGGTCCGCTGTGCGGACCGATTTGGCTGGTCCGCCCAGCGGACCCTACATCTCTCGGCCTGTGATCTCCACTGGCTGTCACTCTGGGGTTCCTAATTCTTGTCTGCGGCAGCTTGGAGCTCCGCCAGCATCGACTGAAAATCAGAGCGGCCGCGGAGGGGGTCGAAGTCGTGATTGATCTGCAGCAGGCCATAGCCGCTCCAGCCGCCCGCGACAGCTTCTTTCAGCAATTGAATGGCTCGGTCGGCCTCCAAGTCGGCTCGTTTTGTACTCTCGGGCGTCTGCTCAGCGCGCGGGTCGCTGAGGCAATCAGAGCATGGCACCAAGCGGCGTTGTACAGGCGTTCGGGGACCATTTCGACCAACTTCCCCCACTGCCCGGCGGTCTGGCGGGAAAGCGAGAGGGCTTCGGCTGCCCGGCCCAGTTTCAAGAGGCTGCCGGCCAGGCTCGCTTGGATCCCGAGAGTGTCCGGGTGGTCGGGGCCGAGCTTCGCCTTTCTCAGCGTAGGATTTCGTTGCGCAGCTCGAAGGCGTTGGCGTAGGACCAAGAGCGGCGTTGCATTCGGCCATTAAGTCCACGAAGCTGAGCGTGTCGGGGTGGTCGGGGCCGAGCTTGGCCTTCGAGAGCCCAACGGTCTCCTCGATGAGCTTGAGTGCCTCAGCGTGGCGGCCCCGGCATGCAGACTGAGGGCCAGGTCGTTCATGCTCAGGAGGGTATGGGGGTGGTCGGGGCCGAGCTTTGACCTCCGCTGCGCCAGCGTCTCCTCGTGGAGCTTGAGAGCCTCGGCGTAATGGCCCAGGGCAAAGTAGCTCCTGGCCAGGTTGTGCATGTACCCGAGCGTGGCAGGGTGGTCAGGCTCGAACCTGGTTTTCTGAGGCCAGAATCTCCTTATGCAGCTTGAATGTCTCGGCGTGCCGGCCCAGAGCTTCGTAGGTCATGGCCACGTCGTTCATACTCAAAAGGGTATGGCGGTGGTCGGGACCGAGCTTCGCCCTCCGCCGCGTTAGCGTCTCCTCGTGGAGCTTGAAGCCGGGGCGAAACGGCCCAGGGCAACGTAGCTCCTGGCCAGGTTGTGCATGTACCCGAGGGTAATAGGGTTGTCAGACTCGAACCTGGCTTTCTGAAGCGCGAGGGTCTCCACGCGGAGCTTGAATGCGTCGACGTGCCGGCCCAGAGCTTCCTAAGCGTTGGCCAGTCGCTCATGCTCGCGAGCGTATCGGGGTGGCCGGACCGCGGACTTGGTGTAGAGCGCCGTGGAGCGGCCCCGTACTGCTGGCGTGCGAGCTCTCCGTCCCCAGCAGGTGAATCGACCTTCCCAGCGTGGCCCGCAGCCGGGCCTCGATCAGCGGCTGAGCGCCAAAGGACGCCGCGATCTTTGGCAGTGACGACTCGATTGCCTCGCGCAGCGTTACATCGCGCTTGACGCCCCCTCCTGCCCCTTTGGCCTGGCGGCGGCGAAGACTTGTTTTCCACAAAGTCGAGTGCCGCGAGGGTCTCGGCGTCGCGCTCTTCGGCCTCCTTACGCGAAAGCTTCTCGGCTTGGGCTGAAGCAAGGGCCGCTTTCTCCGCCGCGCGGTGCGCGTGGCGTGCCAGGCACTACTGACGGCCGTTCCGGCTGCCATCACCAGGAAGATCCCGGTGGTCAGCCCGGCAACGGCAGGGTTGCGCCTGCTCCATCGCCAGAACCGCTCGACCAGAGCGTGCGTCGCGCCGCGATCGGCCGTCTTTCCTGAAACCGGCGCAGGTCTTCCGCCAGAGACAGGGCGCTGGCATAGCGCTTGCCTGGCTCTTTCTGAAGGCACTTCAGCACGATCGTCTCGATGTCGCGCGGTATGCCTGGCACCAGCCGCGAGAGGGAGACCGGCTCGGTGGTCTTGACCTGCTCCAGGGTCTCCAGCGCGGTCGTGCCGCGGAACGGCGGCCTGCCCGTGAGTAGCTCGTAAAGGATCGCCCCGACCGCATAGACATCCACGGTTGGGGCAGCCTCTTTGGCATGCCCCATAGCCTGCTCGGGTGCCATGTAGCTGGGCGAGCCCATGACCGACTCGCTACGGGTGATCGCCGACGTGCTGCCCAGCATCTTGGCCAGCCCAAAGTCGCTGATCTTAGGCGGGCCCTCTGGCGTAAACAGTACGTTCGAGGGCTTGAGGTCACGATGGACGATGCCCTGCCGATGTGCCTCGGCGATTCCCAAGGCCACTTGCTCCGCAAGCCGCGCCGCCCGCGGCGCGGGCCAAGGAGTGCCGTCGATCTGACGGTCCAGGCTGCCTCCCGAGAGGTATTCCAGCTCGAAATAGGGTAATCCCTCGGCCTCACCGATGTGGTGGATCTGGACGATATGAGGGTGCTGCAGCCGGGCAATCGCCTCGGCCTCGGTCACAAACCGCGCCACCTCCTCGGGACTGGCATGAGCGCCGGCGAGAATCATCTTGAGGGTGCACGATCGGTTGAGCCGGACGTGGCGCGCCTCGTAGACCACGCCCATGCCGCCGCGACCCAGCTCGCCTGTGATCTCATATCCCCCTACGCTGGGGGGGCCTCGACCCACCGTTCATTGGACCCACCCGTCATGCAGGCCGTGACACGAGGCGGATCGACCACCAGACTGGCCGCGGTATCGCCGCGAGCGATCACGGCCCTCAGCCGAGGCTCATGGTCCCACATCGTGGCATCGGTCAACTCCTCGAGCGTCTGCTGACAATCGGGGCAGCTCTCCACGTGCCGCTCGAGCTCATCGCGCTCAGTGTCGGCAAGGCCATTCACCAGCAGCTCAAGCTGGGGCGGTTGGGGCAGAGTCTCATGGGGCTCCTTCCAGCTTGCGGATCTCGTCGCGGATCATCTGCTTACCTCGCTCTTGGCCACGTACACCTGGGCGATCTTCATCTCGAGTGGGCGGCAACCGCGGCGCCGGAGCACCCTTCGATCGCCGTCAGCCGGAAAGCATGCCAGGTCGGGCGGCCACCCGCAACCGCACCAGCAGCATCGCCTGGTCCATCAGCTCGCGACGGAATTCTTTTTCCAGGTGCCCGACCAGGTCGTCACCGGCCTCAAGGTTTTCAAAGAGCTCGACCATCTGACTTTCTGCGTTGGCGTGTCCACACCGTCGCCGCTCGGCGATCAAATCACGCCAGGCGTGATGCGTGAGCGTCTTCAGCCAGCCCGGAAACTGCGCGACGGATCATAGGCGAACGTGGCCATCAGGCCGTTGAGCTTCAGGAGCACGGCCTGCGTCACGTCTTGCGCGTCAGATTCCTGCAATCGCCAGCGACGACACCACTGGAGGATCTTGGGCCGATACCGCAAGACAATATCATTCCAAGCCGCCTGGTAGTAGGGATCCTGGCGGAGCCGCCCCAGCAATGTGACGCTGGTTTGCGAGGGATGGTCTTGGGGCACGGGGTCGTCTCCGAGTTGCGGGCCTCCACGCGGAGTGATCCGGATGCCGACCTGGGTGAACCGAAGCTTAACCGAAAAACAAAAGAAAAAAAACTTAATTATCGGCTTAGGTTTTTGAGAACCGGGAGTAGTGACTGTAGAGGAAGCACATTAAGCAGGGTTGGTTTAACCGCGTGCGTCCGAACACGCCGAGCGGACGCGGTCGAGGTCCACGCTGCAAAGGGAATGGAACTCCTAGAAGCACTTCACGGTCCCGGTCGGGAACTGGAAACCGCGAAGCGGATAACAATCGCCCTGACAGGCCGTGTGGGAAAGCTTGGACTCGTTACAGATTCCGCTGGTCCGCACAGCGGACCCTACATCTACATCTACGCGAACATGGAACCTTTCAAGCCACTTCACGGCAAGGGTGGGGAAAAGAAGACCGAGAAGCGGACAACCATCGGCCACAACTGCCTGGTCCGATCAGGAGCCAGGTCGTCAGCCTCTTACCCGCCCGAACCAATCTAGAGCCAGATTGTAGGGTCCGCTGTGCGGACCGATTCGGCTGGTCCGCACAGCGGACCCTACATCTGTCATTGACTTCTTATTAGGATTGCGTAAATATTAATATGTAAATATAATGCTGAAGTCGTATTCAATCCATGTCAACGACGGCTGGTGAGCCCTCGCCTCATACAGACGACTCACCGGCCGGGGCATTGCCGGGCGGCAAGTCCGCGCGCCCCGGTTGAGAGCTTTTTGATGGGACAGCGGACCATTACGACTTGGATAGGAGCTGCTCCCGCGGAGCGCATCCAACCGAGGCTGATTCTGGAGTTCGACCATGTACCTGCAAAGTTTGATCGGGTTGTTCCTCAAGCTCTCGATCATCGGCCGGATGATCAAGCTAGTGGCGGGAAGTCTTCTGGGCCTGGCGGTCCTGATGTGGGTCGTCGAGCGAGTACGGGACGCGGAACATTGAGGTTGTCTTGTATGTGATGGACCCCGACGTCGAGGTCACCATCGGCGACCAGACATACGAGATCGAGGGCCGGCGCTCCGATCCACTCGTCTTCAATCTGTCCCCAGGATCGCATCGTCTTTCCATGAGGCGCGGGGATCGAATGCTCTTCGTGGAATCTTTCGAGGTGCGACCCGGTGAAAATGTTGTTCGCACTGCTTGGTGTCCGGACCACCTCGTTGAAGAGCCGGGCCGTAGTAGGAGTAGCAGCCGACGAGGTCAGAACCCGTGACCCGACCCCGTGACCCCGCGTGCCTCGGACCCGGTTGTTGGATCGTTGTTTTCGATTGTGCAATCCAATCTCGTCTCAAAAAGGAGCAAGTCATGTTCGCGAAACGTTTCCCTGTCTTCGTCAGCGCCCTTCTGTTCGCGGCTCTCGCGCTCGCTGTCGCTGCGCCGCGTCCCGCCGCCGCCGACGATAGCTACATCGTCACCGACCTCGGCGCGCCTGCCCGGCAAGGGCAAGCCCTACAGCGGGGAGTGGCAGCAGACCATCAACAACGCCGGCGTAGTCGCCGCGTACGCAAACTCGAACGCCGACGATCTGTTCTACGATAGTTTCGTCGGCGACTCGCCCTTTCTCTGGTACAATGGCACTATTACGCCCCTACAAGAACTTCCATTCGCAACCGACACGATCCCGTTGCACATCAACAACAACGGGCAGGTGGTCGGCAGGTCCACACAGCCGGGTTCCCGCTCCAACCACCCCGTGCTATGGGACCGAGAAGTGATCACGGTGTTGCCCGAGTTGCACCGGCGATAACAAAGGGGGTGCTCTGACGATCAATGATCGTGGTCAGGCCGCCGGCTATTCTGCAAACACCGCCACGGGAATCCGACGCGCCGTTCAGTGGTACATGGGAAAGGTCTCCCAGTTAACCCCGCTGCCCGAATCAGGCTTGTGGCCCGGAGGAGGCATTTACGACGAAGCCACCGGGAGCAACGAACAGGGCCAGTTTGTCGGCTGGTCCGGGCCGGCCTCAGGCATGGAACATATTGCGGCTCTGGGACAGGGACGGATCAGTCTATGATCTTGGCACGCTGGGCGGAGATTGGGGAGATGCGATTCAGATCAACAACAAGGGACAGGTGGGGGTTGGCTTTTCGGCCACCGCCACCAACCCTAACGGGGACCCCTTCCTGTGGGAGAAGGGCGTTTTCACCGACCTCGGCAACTTCGCCGGAGACTCCTACGGCCAAGCCTTGGATATCAACGACAAGGGCCAGGTTGTCGGATGGTCCGCTTTCGATCCCGGCGACGAGACCACCTACCACGCTCTGCTCTGGGAGAATGGCGAGATGACAAAATCTCCAGACGAAGATTCCTGCCAACTGCCGGCTGGACGCTGTTTGCGGCGGCCGGCATCAATGCGCAAGGTCAGATCGTCGGCGAGGGGCTACACAACGGTAAGCTCCGCGCCTTCCTGCTGACGCCACGTTTTGGGCAATAGTGCGGTGAGGCGACCGTGCCCGGAGGGTCAGACGCGAGCCGATCAAGCCGGTTGGCGGGCCGCACGCGTTCGGGACTCCAACCGGGAGATGGAGACCTGACCCCAACAATGAAGAAAGCTGCATCCGAAAGGCCGTCGTGAGCTCGGCTTGATCGCGAGCCATGTGGGCCTTTCGGATACGCGCCGCGTGTCCGTAAAGCGTTCCGTGAACCTCGCTGCGGGGCAGCAGCTTCGCAATCCCACGCGGATCTCCGTCGAGATCGCCGCCTGAGCAAAGTGCACAAGGCTTGGACAGCGGGAGGAGGAGGGCGGTTCGACACTTAACAAGGTAATGTGTGTTCAGGAGGCCGACGGGCGCCGCTGTGCTTTTCTCCAATGGATATGCCGTGCATTATGACGCGTGCTCGAAGCGCGCGACGGGAGCTGTCCAGCCAGCGATCGATTCCGATTAACTGGGTGCCATGTGTGTGGACGCGAAGGTCGTCGATCCGTCGCTCCAGCTCGAACAGCTCAATGGGGCTCCAGGTCTTTTTGATTAGCATTTGACTAAGTTCATGCGCGATCTGCCTGACAGCCTCGGCAATTTCGGCGGGATCAAGGCTGCCGGGGGAGCCTGGTTCCTGGGTCGGCGTCGGCATCGGTTCGCACCCTTGCATAGAGCATCTCCTTGAAATAGGTCGCGAAGTACTTCAAGAAGTGTAGGCCCGCCAATCCTGCATGGTGGTCATTCCGTGTTTTCCTGACGCGGTGGTCGCGGGCGGGCAGATCGATCCTGAAGGAAACCGGCAACACGAATTGCAATCGAGATTTCCGTGGAGTATCTTCCACATCAAGCTTCTTGGTTGTCCGCGCTTTCTCTTCCCGTTTCTCGTTTCCGGGTGCTCGTTCAGATGCCCGACGAATTGCTCCTGATCGTGGACGGCGCCGTTGAGAACTGTCTGGAACTGCGATTCGCAGATTTGGCCGCGCTGCCCACGTCGCAGCAGGTTCCCGACGTTTCTCGGTTCCACCCGAAGCGGCAAGGAGACGGCGTGGCGCTCGAGGCAATTTTGACGCGAGCGGAGCCTCGGCCCGAGGCCAATTACTTGACGCTGCACGCCGACCGCGACGATTTTCATGTCTCGGTGCCGCTGGCGGCGGTGCGGGCCGAGGGGATCATTGTCTATCATCGTGCCGGCAAGCCCCTGGAAAGCGATCAAGGCGGGCCGATCCGGTTTCTGATCCGCGACCCGGCCGCCTGCCATACCGACGAGCTCGACGACTGCGCCAACGTGAAGTTCTTAAGCCGCATTGAGCTCACCATTCGCCGCGGCCGCGACACCCGGCCACAAAGCGAGGAAGAGCACGCCAGGCTGCACACCACGTAGGATTGGCGAGAGGAACTCCCAGTGGGGAGATGCAATCCCCGTATCCGGCGTTTGGATTACGGTCCGCGGAGCGGACCCTACGAAGAAGGAAATGCAATTCCCGTTGGGCCCGCTGGGCGGACCTTCCGACGCTTGGATTACTACGAATAGGGAAATGCATCTCCTGTAGGGTCCGCTGGGCGGACCTTCCGACGCTTGCCCTACTCCATCGCGCTCAGGTCTAGGTCAGCGAAGTCAGGAGGCGGGTGATTGGAGCAACCCCAATCTGCTGCGTAATCTCCGCTCTTGACGTACCGCGCGAAGCTGGAATATGGCCAGTTGCGCGGGCATTTTACCAGACCGTGTTTCACGGGGTTGTAGTGGATGTAATCACAGTGCTTCTCGAAGTCGCTTTCATCTTTCAAGACGTGTTCCCAAAAGCGGCGCTGCCAGACTCCCCTTCTTCGGTCACGGCGCTTTGACGCGCTGACTCTCACCTCTGCTTCGCCGAGGACCAGCCAACTCTTGGTGAACTCTTTCTTCGTCCAGGCCCATCTGGTCGAGAAATCCGAATCATCGCGAGGCAGAGTCCAGATGGTGTGCAGATGGTCGGGCAGGAGAACAAAGGCATGAATGCGAAATGGCCAGCGATCACGTGCGGACTCTAATGCCTGACGGAGTAGCACTCTGGCGTTCTCGTTGCACAGAAAAGGCCTGCGTCCCGCGGTGACGAGAGTAAAAAAGAAGCTGCCACCTGGAACGTGAGCTCGCCGAAAGTCAGGCAAAGCATAGGCTCCGTCAGAAGCTCGGTCCGCAGAGCGGACCCTACTCGAGAAACGATACCGCGGCAATTTACCGCACCCAGCCGAGCAGTTCGGCGAGCTTCCAGGAAAGGACCATCGCGGTGACGATGCCGGAGCCGAAGGCGGCTACCAGGACGCAGGCGGCGGCGATCTCGCGGGCCATGCAAAGTCGCGGCTGTTCAGGGTCACCGATGGCGCGGGCCAGAGTGTCCACGGCGCTATGGGCTAGCTCGGCGATCAGAACGAGGCAGGCGGCAATCACCAGCAAGCACCAGCTCCACTGGTTAACTCCCAGGAGCGCCGCGGTGATGGCGATAAGCGTGCCGCGGTAGCCATGCGCGAAGAAGCTGGAATCGCCCCGGATCGCATGCTTCAGGCCGCGGATACCCGCAAGCATCTTGCTGCGCGTGTTGCGGCGATCGGCCCGGACGGTCAGTTCCGGGACCGATTCGAACTGGAGCCGAAGGCGGCTCTCGTCGAAGTCTGGAACGGGTATCAAGCCACGCGGGCGCCCCTCCGAGGGCGCGGGCTCGTCTTCACGCGCACTGTTCTCTGGGCTCGAATCGATCATGGTCCTGGTGATTCCGTCCTTGAGGCTAGGTCACCGTCAGGCTCGATCTCACTGGGTGGGAGCAAACCGCGAATCAAACTGGTTCATACCAGTGGCGCCGCCGAGTCGCAAGTTTGGCGACAGCCGGGGTGAGATCTGCACGGCGAACTGGGTCGCTTGCCGCTGAGGATCGTATGTTAGACCAATCGACGTCAAGTAGTCTGCGCCGATGCGCGTGAACGAGAGCGCCGATCCCAGCGGAATTCTGTTGCCGAAGTCATACGACGTTGAGAACGTGCCGAACCACTTCGGGCTCAGCCAGTACGACGTCGACAGGTTGAGGGCCGAAGTGTTGATCGTGCCGGTGTTGATCACGGTGTAGCCGATGAACACGTTGCCGCGCGGCGGGCGGCTCAGCGAGATGCCCGTCGTGATCACGTTCAAGCCCTTGGGGTTGTAGCCGGGCACATTATAGTTGCTCAGCGGCTGGCTGCCGGTCAGATTCCAGAAGTCGAACCATCCATATGAGATGAAGCTTGTGCGGTCACCCACAAACCACTGGTAATTGTACATGGTTTGTCCCCACGGCTTGGCGAAGTTGTCGCGCTGGGAGTCGGGGAAGTAGGTGCCGTTGAGGTCGAGGGTCATCCAGTCGATGATCCGTCGCTTCCCTTCGGGACCCCGCTTGGTCTGGAGCCTCTGGTGCAGCCCGAGCTGGAGCGTGGTGAGCGATCCCTGGATATCCGTCGTGCCGGTGATCGGCGAGAGGGCCCGGCGAAGAATCAAGCCCCGGGGGTCGTAGGGACCGGGCAAGATGCCCCCGGTCCAGTTGGTGATCGCGAAGTAGCGGCGCACGAACTCGTACGTATTGTCATCAAGGTCGTCCTGAACAGCAAGCGAGTTGAGCTGCTGGTTCGCGTACGCGGCGCGGAAGTCGGTCCAGAAGCTCATTTTGTTGTTCAGGCCGTGGACATTGAGAAGCTCATTCTCGACGTCGGGATAAAGCTTGTACGCCGTCATCTCGGTGTGCACGCCGACTGCGCCCCAAACGCGTGCCAGTCCCCCGACACTCTGCTGGCCGAACGGGCCGCCTCCGAGCTGGTTGCTCCAGCCGACGACCTGGCCTTGCAAATAGGGCACAACCCGCACGACATCGTGGATGTTCAGCGGCATGTCAATCTCATGGCTCGTGTTGGCGCGCATCGAGGACCACGGGCCGCTGGTGTGGCTGATCGGGTCGTATGGTATGAACGCGAAGAGGTTCGGGTTGTTGACCATGATGTCGGTGCGCACATTGGCAAAGTCGACGCCCGTGTGCTGGTAGTAGTTGAACAAATTGCTGAACAGCGAATCGCCCAGACGGTAGTAATCGAGACGGGGCAGCCACTGGGTGTCGGTATTAAAATTCTGGAGGTTTACCTCGGCCCAGAGGTCCCATGACCAGTTGTTCTTTTGATACTGCATGTATCCGAGGGTCTCCTGGTCCATGCCGGTCTCGTTGAGCCGCTTGTAGTACTCTTCCAGGAACTGCCGGTCGGAGACGTAAGCGGCCTCGAGCTGAAGCCGAAGATCGTCGAAATGGTGGTCGTCGTCATCGGGAAGGAACCGCTGCATATGGCGCATGTTGAACCGGCCTCGAACATCCTGAAACGGAGGCACGTCGGAGCGCTGGTAGCCTCGCTTGCCCGCGTCTGGCGGCCCTTGTGTGACGACGGCCGGACCCGAACCGAGCACGTCGTTGCCATAATCCCTGAGCCCCCAGATGTCGAAGTAACCGAAGTAGTCGTAGGTGAAGTTCTGGTCGGGATTGGGAACCTTGTGATACGGGTCGGTCAGGTCGCGGATCAGGTCGTGCCCGAACCAGCCAATCTCGCTGCCCAGCGCAGGGAACCTCTTGGTCCGCGCACTGAGGTAGTCGAGGTCGATGTTCCAGAGGTCGATATTGGGAGGCCGCCGCACACCGATCACCTTGAAGCCGTTCCAGTCGGTGAGCAGCTCTTGACCGAAGTATGAAATGCTGCCGAAAGAGATCATCCTCAGCGGAGATTCGAGGTCGTCGGTCTCGCCCGTCAGTCGGGGCCAGTAAAAGACGGGAAGCGGCCCCATGTAAAAGAAGTTCTGCCGTGCGTCGTACCGCCAGATCAAGTCCATGGGAGGGCTGGGATCGTTGGGATCGCCGACCTGCTTACCCGTGTTGGGATCTGTGAGCGGCCTGGACTGGCGGATCAGGTCCACCGTGCGGTTGTTGATCTTGTAGGCCGGGTCTGGAAACCGGCTGCCGGTCATGAGGGTACGCTCGGTGCGAATCTCGGGCTCTGGATCCATGGTCAAGGTGCCATCAGGGCGGTTTTTCAACTTGTGGAACTGCTCGATTCTCGGCGACTTCATTTTCATCGGCGAGATGAAGCCCGGGGCGAAGAGGTCAACCTCGCCGTTGAGAGCCACCCAGCGGTCGCTCACGAAATCGTAATAAGCTCGCGGTGCGCGGAAAGTGCGCTGATCTCCCTTGCCGGCGACCTTGTTCTCATCCTGGCGAAAGATCACATTGCCTTCCAGGTAAATCTCCAGCGGCTGGTTGGCGTTCTCGATCACCTCGCCGTTGGGCCCGTGTACCTCCTCGCCTTTCTTGGGGTCGGAGCGGCGCCAGAGGACGGCGCTCTCGGCCTCGATGTCAACGATGCCGAACTGCGGGCTCTGGGTTACCATGTACAGGCCCCCCCGGAGAATCAGCACACGCGTTCCGTCGGCCGTTGGCTCGAGAGCCTGGGCATCGAGTTTGCGGCCGCTTCGGGGCAGGATTCTGTACACGCGTCGCGACCCCGGTAAGATTGGGGCCGTGGGGGATGGAGGAGCAGCAGCGCCTCTTGGTTTTTTCTCTCCTTCTGAATCGGTGCCTCGCAGCGGAGGAGCGGGCTGGTCTCCAGGACCGGGCAACGGCTGCGAGCGCGGCACGTCTTCCGGGTTCGTCAGCTTGGGAACTTCAACATCCTTGTTCCCCTCGATCGGGGGCAAGTCGACGTTGGGAAGCTCGGCTCCCTCGGCGGCCGGCGCGGCGGTTGGTGGCGTTTCGGGCGGCGCGTTGGGCCTGGACTGGATCGGTCCTGGCCCTTGGGCGGTTTGCGGATCCTTGCGGTCGAACTGGGCCAGTTGCAGCTCGGGGTCCTTCCTGGGCAAAATCGGCGGCGGCACGGGCTCCAGGGGCGGTAGTTCGGGCAGTGACACGGTAGCGGGCGTAGCGGCCATGGAATTGGGTGTGCCAGATTCCAGTTCGATAACCGCCGCGCCTGGGACGGCAGGCGAGGGAGCGGCAGAGGAAATCAATTTCGCCTGCGGAGCAGTTGTCTGTGTCGGCCTAGCAGGTGCCAATCCCGTGCGAGCGGCCGCCGCTGCCGAGCCGGCACTGGCAGGTTCTGATCGCGCACCCGCTGCTGTCGGCAAGACGAATCCCGACCGGCGCAAAATCATGAGGTCGCGTGGCGGCTCCTTCCACTGTGTGTAGCCGTTCGCCTTGTAGGCTCGAAGCTGAACCTGCTTGCGGGTCCGCAGCACGGTGCGGAGTTGAGGTCGGGGCGGTCCCGCTTGTGACGAAACATGGGCCTCGCCTTCCGCGTAGACTTCGGTTTGAAAGCCCTTGCCGTCCTCGATCGGAACCTCGGTAATCCGGACGACGGCCGCGCGGGCTCGGACGCCGTCGCCGGCCTGAAGCACGGCAACCTGGCCCGAGAGTATGACCCACCGCTCAGTGGCCGTCTCCCAGACTTGCACGTAGCGCGCAGCCAGCTCGATCGAATCGGCGGCCGCCTGCGCCTCCCGGGCCGCCTGGTCCTGTGCCCGAGAGGAGGTAGGGAGCGCGATCGCGAGAATGAGGCCTGACCACAAACAAAACCGCAAGCGGGGTCTGGGTTGGTCGTGCTCTCGCACGGTTCCTCCCAACGTACGGCCGGGCGTTTCGCTGCGGACAGCCTTCCTTGGCCGAACCGCGATTGAGCGTCGCTCGAGCACCGGACTTACCAGCCGCGGCTTGGCCGCCGCGTTACGAATAACACCGGCACAAGGCTTATCACCCGCCCGGCTTCCGGAGAAATGGGGTCAAGAAGCGCGCGGGACTTCGTCCATGGAAATGCGAGTGACGAGACAATCGCTCGAAACCTTATCCATTGTGCCAAGAACGGTCAAGAGCGAGAACCTCGTTTCGCAGGGCAGCAGGTCGTGGCCAGACCGGAAACCCTCGAAACGAGCGACCGACGCGGAAAAGCCAGCGCAGGCAGTGTTTTTTTCTTGCCGCCGAACCAGTTGCAGCCGTTAGGGTTAAAGAAGGTTTGTAAAAGTTTGTAAATGCAGCGTCGAATTTCCGGGAATTTTGTGCTTTCAACCGACCCAGTTGCGTTCATACTAGGAATACCTAAAACGGCGCACCGATGCTCTTCCCGAGCAATCATCCAGGTATTGCACCATGAACCGACGACTTCCCAAGAAACTTCGAGCGTGGTGCGAACGGCTTGAGGACCGCGGTTTGCTTTCAATGCTAACTCCCGCGCAGGTAAGACAGGCCTATGGAATGAATGCCGTCGAGTTCACCGCCGGGGGGCAGTCGATCCCGGGGACCGGAGCCGGAGAGACAATCGCAATCATAGGCGCTTATCACAATCCGTTTGTCACCAGCGAATTAGCTGCCTTCGACGCCACGTACGGGCTGTCCAACCCGGCATTGGCCCAGGTCGACCTGGCGGGGGCACGGACCAATAGCGGGTGGGCCGGTGAGGAAGCGCTCGACGTGGAATACAGCCACGTCATGGCTCCGGGAGCCTCGATCATCGTCGTCGAGGCGGCCTCCGCCGATACGAGTGACCTGATGAACGCGGTGAACGTCGTGCGCAACATACCGGGCGTTTCCGTTGTGACGATGAGCTGGGGAGGCGGCGAGTTCCGTGGCCAGATCTTTTACGACCAGTTCTTCACGACCCCGCCCGGCCACAATGGGGTGACTTTCGTGACGGCCAGCGGCGATTACGGATCAAAATACGGCGCGGACTGGCCAACCTCATCACCGAACGTCGTGGGCGTCGGCGGTACATCGCTTTGGGTCAACGCCGCGGGCAACACCGTGCTTGAAACAGGATGGTCTGGCAGCGGAGGTGGGTTCAGTGTTCTCGAGCCCGAACCAGCCTACCAGAAAGCCGTGCAGCGACGGGGTCGGAGGTCGACTCCCGACGTCGCGATGGTTGCCGACCCCAACACGGGAGTTCCCGTGTTTATGCTCGACCCTGTAAGCGGCGAGCCCTCCTGGGGCGTTTTTGGCGGCACCAGTCTCTCGGCGCAGTTGTTCGGCGGCGTGATTGCCGTGGCGAACCAGGGCCGCGCACTCGCCGGCCTGGGAACTCTGGACGGCCCAACCCAGACCCTTCCCTTGCTTTATTCGGTCTCGTCGGCTGACTTTCGCCAGATCAACTCCGGGTCTAACGGTCATCGCGCAACAGCCGGCTATAACCTGGTCACGGGACGGGGCACTCCCATAGGCCCCTTGCTTGTGAGCGACCTGAGCAACCCCAACACCAAAATTCCCCTTAAAGCCACCGCGACCCCAACTAAGACCCGAACCCCGGCCAACCACGGGGCTCGGCCAAAACTCATCGATAGGGCGATGCACCCGGCAATCGACCGCGTTCACTAGTACTTTCCTTATCAGATCTGACTTGGCCTGCAACGGCCGCTCAATTCGAATCTTCCAGCGGCACATTCCAGTAAGCATCGCTCAGGAACCGTGACCAAGAGGCGATGCGGACGGACGAGGCATCGTACAAGGGTTTCCAGGCGGGACGAAGCGGAGCTCTGCGCAGTTTCATGCCGGCCTGCTCCGGTGTTCGATTGGCTTTCCGGGCATTGCAGGCGACACAGGCAAGGGCGCAGTTCTCCCAGGTCGTCTGACCTCCCAGGGATCGCGGGGTGACGTGATCAATCGTCAATTCCGCCGTGCCCGGCCTCCCACCGCAATACTGGCAAGTCGAGTGGTCGCGCTTGAAGAGATTGCGACGACTGAAGGTCACCGCGTTATAACGGGGACGATCGTGGTGGGTCAGAGTCAGAACCTCGGGAACTGCGCAAGCGGAACCTGACCGTGCGGATGAACAGCTCTCCATCCCGCGGCGTCAACTTTGCCCAGTCGGCCCACGAGTAAAGCTGGAAGTTGTCAGGATCAACCACGTGGGCTGCATGGTTCCAAAGCAATACCAGCGACCGTGCCACGGTGGCCACGTGAACGGGCTGCCAGTGGCGGTTCAACACCAGCGTCGGTCGTTGCAGAACGCTCACAGCCATGTTGTATGAACTCCCCGCCTCATCTGCATGTCTCCCTGGCGTGGGAACCTCGGCTGGTAAGTCGGCAAAGACTCCGCCCCTGTCATGATAACCAACAGGCACTATGAGCCGGCAACCGGGTACCCAGGAAATCCGGCACAAATGAGCGGAAGCTGATAGAACAGCAAACTCATCGTGCCGGACTTAGTCGCCAGAGGCTGCTGATGTTCGGGGTTAGTTGTTGGCTCGCTTCCTGACCGTGATTCGATAGCCGGGAATCGGCCGCCCGGTCATCCCGACGTCCGGCAGGGTAAGCACCGAAGCGGCCCCGTCGCGGCGGTATTCGAACGGCTTCCCCGTGGCAGGATCGTCGGGTACGGGCACCTCGGTGATCTGATTCAACTGCTCGGGCGGATTGCCCTGATTGGACGCAGCGTACAGCCGGATTGCCTCAATGACCCGCAGTGCGGCGATCCGTCGGTCAGGCACCGCCTGCGAGTTGAGGAGTTTTATAATCGGGGGCTGAAGCTCGGCGAGGACCGTCATTGGCCCTGGCTTCACGGCCTTGAGCCACTGCTCCTTCTCCTTGATTCGGGACCGCGCATCCCGCCATGGAAGATAACCCAGTTTGAAGAGATCGTCGCGCAGGTCGCGGTACTGGCCGACGAGCGCCCTGGTGACCACTTCGTCTTCCGACATCGTCTGTACTTGCTGGGCATCCGTGTGGCCGATTGTCTTGAGATATTCGCGTGATGAGGCAACGTTCTCTTTCTTGAACGACGCCAGGTCAAGATTGAGCTGCGATCTCAACGTGGCGTTGACCTGCGCATCGCCCATGATCCTCACCGCCAGGTGACGCAGCCGGTCGTAAATCTTCGCGAGCAGGTCGCCCCACTCGGCACTGGAGTGAGGCTCATTCGCACGGGTCAGCTCGGGAACTAGGTTCTCCGCCACTCGTTGCTCGGTTTCCAGAGCTTCGCGCATGCTCACCAGAGGCCGGGGAAGTGCGGTCAAAGCCCAGTAGAGATTGGGAGCTCCAGGTTGAGAGATCAGCTCCTCGACACGATCGAGCATCACAGTGCAGATGGCGACGCCGACAAGACTGTTAATCACGAACGGGCCCTGGCTGACGTGCCGGCCGAAGGCCATGCCCGTCTCAATCGTATTGACGGCCTGGTCGTAGGCGTGTTCGGCTGTCTCAACTCGGGCCTTGAGCTGCAACAGGCGCGCCCACTGCCTCATGTCCTGGCAATCCGGCAGCAAGATCTCGAGGACCTCCCGTCGTTGCTCGACGAGCGGATAGCTCCAGTCGCAGAATTGCCGCCGCGTGCCAATTGTCAGAAGTCTGGTCGTGCCGGCCCACTGGTCCACAAACTGCCGGGCCTCAGAGATTGGCAGCTTCTCCAGAGGCACCGTAGCCCAGACATCGGCTTTCTCCTGAATCTGCTTCCATGCTGTTTCTTCAAGCTGATGACGAAGCCGCAAGTACACCGGAGCGGCGTCACCGGGGTTGAGCTCGGAACTGATCGGCAAAAGCCGGTAACGCAGAGCCGGTGAGGGCTGCCCCGCTGGACTGACGGACCACTCGATGGGTTGCGCCTCAGACCTTACCGCTGTGTCGAGCAACGGAAAGCTCCACAGAACGCAGGAGAGTAAGAGTCGTCGATTGCCCTTCTTCATCTTCGGTCGATCTCCTGGAGTTGAGGACCCGCCCCGCTGGGGTTTCCAGCAGGCGCGGAGCGAAACGAGCACGGCCGACAACGCTGCCGGCGAGCAAGCGGGGAATCGTCAAGGCTGGGGGATGATTAGAGCGCGGTTACCCGGTCCCAATCGCGTGGTCGCAGGGGAGCTGTTCGAGGCGAGTCGGCTGCCCGGACGCTCGGGACGCTGCCCGATGCGGTTGCGTGCGGGTCGAATTCAGCCACGTCTTCCAGCCGATTCACCTGCCGAACCAGGCTGAGATAGCTCGAGGGATCGACATGGGCCTCACTTTCCTGTCGATCTGTCATGAGGTTCGGCACCGGCACGAGGGCCGAGGGCGGAGCCGCTTTTGCGGATGTCAGCTCTAGAGCGCGGCGCTGGCTCCGTTCGTTTAACCAGGCCAGTCCCAGCCCCGACGCCAGCAGGACCGCGGCGGCCGTCGCGTACCTCCACGAACTCGCGCTGCCCACGGCCTGGATCGGCCCTTGGGCCCCTGCCCGGCCAGCCTCGAAGAGCATCCGGTCGCGGTCGAGCCCGCCAGCAGATGGCACCCACGATCGCAGCCGCTCTTCGAGCGAGCTCAAGTGGTCTTGGTCGGGGTTGAACATGGTCGTTCCAGCCTCTCATGAAGTTGGGCCAGACCTTCTTGGAAACGACGATGGGCCGTGGTGAGGGAACAGCCCTGCAGCCGCGCGATCTGATCGAAGGTCAAGCCGCCCCAGATCCGGGCCACGATGACCTCTCGACGGTCGAGCTCAAGCTCGGCCAGAACTCGAGTGGCATTCTGGGCGTCAATCTTGTCGTCCGCCGAGGAGAACCAGACCTCCCCGCTGGATGCCCGCGCCTCGAGCTTGAGCCGGCGGTGCCTGCTGCGCATCGCTGAGATGGCGGTGTTGCGGACCACGCGATAGAGCCATGCTGCCACTTGGTCGGGCCAAACCGACTGCCTGGCCAGGTTCAGAAAAGCCTCCTGCACCGCATCTTCCGCATCGGACACCTCACACCACTGGCGTGCGTAAAGTCGAAGCGCTGCGGCGTGTGCGTCGAACAGGCGTGCCAGGAGCTCGGGCCCGATCGATTCCATCGCACCGTACCTTCTCGCTCCTGACTCCAGCCACTCAGCTCTGTGCTTCGTCAATATCTATGACGCCACGCTCGCCCCGTTTTTCCGCGAAGCAACGGACTTCCCGAGAATAGTGTCGGAATAGACCCGAACTGATAGAGTAAAACAGTTCACCACGTTCAATAGCAAGCTGCTACTATCGAAGGCAATGCCGGAGCGATTGTGATGCCAGGACGGGCTGAAATCATTGCGATCGGCAGCGAGCTGATCAGCGGTCAGAGCGCTGACACCAACAGCCAGTGGTTGAGCTGCGAGCTCGAAGCGGTGGGCATTCCCGTGGCTTTCCACACGACCATTGGCGATCAGCTTGACGACCATGTCTCGGTATTTCAGATCGCGGCCGGCAGAGCCGAGCTGGTAGTCACGACAGGTGGGCTGGGGCCAACCCAGGACGACCTGACCCGCGAGGCACTGGCCGCGACTGCCGGGGTTGGGCTGCGTGAAGATCCCGGCTCGCTTGAAGCCATCCGGTCGATGTTCTCCAGGCGAAACCGGCCGATGGCTGATCGAAACAGGGTCCAGGCCCTTTTTCCCGAGGGCGCCGAGCCGTTACCAAACCGCGTCGGCACGGCTCCGGGGATCTGGATGGAGCTGGGCCAGACGACCTTCGCCTGCCTTCCCGGCGTCCCTTCCGAGATGAGAGTGATGTTTCATGAGCAGGTGTTGCCCCGGCTGCGTCGACGGGGCTGGATCAGCCGGATCATCATCGAACGAAAGATCAACTTATTCGGCCGCGGCGAGTCGGAAATCGAGGCCGATGCGATGGACCTGACCGCCCGTGGCCGAGTGCCCGTGGTCGGCATCACGGCCCACGACGGGACAATCAGCTTTAGGATTCGCGGCGAGGGGTCCACCGAAGACGAGGCCCGTACTCAAACCGAGGCCACCGCCGCGCTCATCCGAGAGCGGTTTGGCAGCACGGTGCTGGGCGAGGGCGCGATCGACGTAGCGGAAGCCGTTGTCGCGCAGCTAGAGCGGACCGGCGCAATGCTGGCGACGGCCGAATCGTGCACCGGCGGCCTGATTGCGCACCTCCTCACCGCCATTGCCGGCGTGAGCGCGTTTTACCTGGGAGGGGTGGTAAGCTACTCCAATGCCGCCAAGGCCAGGCTACTTGATGTGCCTTCGGAACTGATCGAATCTCACGGAGCAGTCAGCGCCGAGGTTGCCGCGGCCATGGCCCGCGGGGCCCGTGTCCGGCTGGACGCTGATATTGCCGTTAGTGCCACTGGCGTTGCGGGTCCCGGCGGCGGATCGGCAGAGAAGCCTGTTGGCCTGGTCTTCCTGGGTCTGGCGACCGCGGCGAGAACTGAAACCCGCCGGCTGGACATTGGTCCGGAACAGCCCCGCGACATCATACAGCATCGGTCCGCCAAGATCGCCCTCAACTGGGTTCGCCTCAACCTGCTGTCCTGGCCGGACCGAACACCGTGAGCCCGATAGATGGGCAAATGTCGGCTCGAAAAAAGATGGAACATTCGGTCGGTCAGCTCGCAGTAAGATGGTTGGACCACCGAACCATCCTGGAGCCGAGCCATGTCGGTCGAGCCAGCCATTCTGTTCCGATCGATCGAGCAACTGCTGCATCAAGGTACCGTCGCGGGCCTGGACGAGCGAGCGCTTCTGGAGCGTTTCGCCTCCCACCGCGATGGGCGTGCGCTCACCGTGCTAATCGCCACTCACGGGCCCATGGTCCTGGGCGTCTGCCGCCGGATCTTGCACGAGCCGCAGGACGTCGAAGATGCGTTCCAGTCCACGTTCATCGTATTAGTTCGAAGGGCCGGGTCGATTCGCGATCCGCTCCGGCTGGGGGCCTGGTTGCACGGTGTTGCCCGCCGCGTCGCGCTGCGAGCGCGGGGCCAGGCTCGAAAGCAAGTTGCCGACGGCCTCGAGCGGATCGCGATCCTTGAAGATCCAGCGCCGGGTCCAGGAGCCGCGGCCGAACGAGCTGAGCTGCTCAGCCTGATCGACGAGGAGATGGACAGACTGCCGCAGCGCTACCGCGATGTCCTCGTCCTCTGCGACCTGGAAGGCCTCACCTACACCGAGGCGGCCCAGCGGCTGCGCTGTCCGCTGGGCACGGTTCAGAGCCGGCTGGCGCGCGGCCGGAAGCGGTTGCGCGCGAGGCTAACACGCAAGGGAATCGAGCCCGCCACGTCGGCTGCATGGCTGGCGGATCTCGCGCCTTCCCTCGTGCCCAGTCCACTTCTGGTGGCGACGCTGGGAGTCTGCGAGGCGGCCTGGAAAGGCGGATCAGTCCCGGCGATTGGCCTGGGATTGCTCGAATGGTCCGGAACCTTGAGAGCAACGGCTCGCCAAAAAATCGCGGCGGCTGCGGTTTTGTCGGTCGCACTGGGGGTATCTCTGGCGGCCTTTGGGTTTCGGCAACCGTTCGGTCCCGGCTCCGGAAACAGTTCCCGCAGCCCCCCAGCAAGCCCCGGATCCCGTCGCCGTCGTGAATCCAGAGCGCGAACGCACGGTGCTTCTCGAAGTCCGCAGCGCCGTGGAAAACAAGCCGCTGCCGGGTGCCTCCGTCTGGGTTCGGGTGACCGGAGGAAATTCCCGCGCACCGGTGATAGGGCGAACCAATGGGGCGGGCCAGTATGCGATTGATCTGCCGGGCGAAGCGATCTCGACCGTGCACGTTGTGACCGCCGCCGAGGGCCACATTCCCAAAGAAATCCGTTGGGAGGGTGACAGTCTTCCCGAGCACCCCGTCCTGGGGTTGGAACGCGGGCTCAGGATGGGCGGAAAGGTGGCCGATGAACGGGGCCGTCCCATCGAAGGAGCGCGCGTGCTCCGGGAATTCGAAGTAACCGATGGGGAGGAGGTTGCGGCTGCCATCACCGACGCCCGGGGTGTCTGGCATTCATATGCCCTGCCCCCCTCGGCGATTGAAGGCAAGAAGGCGCGATTGATCGACTTGCGAGTCAGCCATCCTGATCATGTAACGACGATCGATTACCAAGTCTCAGCCGCCGCGGCGAGGGCGGGGACGGTGGTGCTGACGATGAAGCAGGGCGTATCCATCGCCGGTTCGGTGCTCGGGCCGGACGGTCGGCCGGTCCCGGGAGCCTCGGTTGTGCTCGAGCAGACGGTTGGACGACGATGTCTCAATCGCACCGTGACCGACGCCTCTGGACGGTTTCATTTCGGACACTGGGTCAATCTCGGGAGTCATTCCATAGTTCTTACCGCGAAGGCGCCCGGTCTGTCCGCTGTCGTTCGGAAGATCACCGTCACGTCGTCCATCCCGCGACAGACCATTCAGCTCACGCGCACAAGCCCTCTTAGAAAGGGCGCGGCAAAGTGGTCTATCTGGAGAGATTGCCGGCGATTAGGCTAGCTAGAGCTATGGATCTCGTCTTCAATTCGGAGCCTCGGCATGGACGCCACGCCACGCAAGCCCTATCCCAGCGATCTGACGGATGCCCAGTGGGCTCTCTTGGAACCGATGTTGCCTCCTCCGATCCCGGCGGGGGCCCCGCGCAAGACTGATTTCCGGGACGTCCTCGACGCGATCTTCTATCTCCTGACGACGGGGTGTGCATGGTCCGCCTTGCCTCATGACTTCCCTCCCGAGGGCACTGTCCGCTACTACTTCCATAGGTGGCGTCGCAGCGGATTGTGGGAGCACATTCACGGCACGCTCCGCAGCTTGGTTCGGCAACAAGCGGGAAAGGAACCGCAGCCCAGTGCCGGCAGCATCGATAGTCAGACGGTCAAGGCAACCCGTACCAGCGGAGCAAGGGGGTACGACGCGGGGAAAAAAAATCAACGGGATCAAACGGCACTTGTTGGTTGACACGATCGGCTTGATCTGGGTGGTGGTGGTCCATTCGGCCAGTATCCAGGACCGTGATGGGGCCAAACTGGTATTCACGAAGGCCAAGATCAACGCCGACTGGACGCGAATGCAACGGGTATGGGCCGACGGAGGCTATGCGGGGAAACTGATCGCATGGGTCTCTGCCTTTTGTCAGTGGGTCCTGGAGATCGTCAAACGAAACGATGACGTAAAAGGATTCAAACTCTTGCCGAAACGCTGGGTCGTGGAACGGACGTTTTCGTGGCTGTCGAACTATCGCCGCCTGAGTAAGCATTACGAGTTCTGGAACGAGACCGGGGAGGCGATGATCCATGTGGCGATGGTCCACCTGATGGTGCGTCGCCTTGCAAAGAAAAACACCAAACCGGCAATCCCCTAGATTGCCGCGCCCTTTCTTAGAGGCCGAGTGGTTGACTCTCAGGGCAAGCCGGTCGCTGGAGCCCGGGTTGCGTCAAACGAGACGTTCGAAGAAGGCATTCTCGAATGGAGTGCTCTGGCTGACGATCAAGGCCGATTCGAGTGGCCGGATGCCCCGACGTCGGGATCGATCATGCTCGATGCCAACAAATCCGGATTCGAGGAGGCGCTGGCACGCCAATTTGAGGCCGGCAACCGCGAGATCACACTCACCATGCATCGTCCACTGCACCTGTACGGCGCGGTGACCGATGCCGACACTGGACAGCCGGTCGACCACTTCGATCTCATCTCCGGTTGGGGCCCGCATAGTCCGGGAGGCCGCGCCGAGTGGCTCCGGGGTCCGAGCGTCCAGCAGCTTGGAAACGGGCGATACGATTTTCGCGGCGGACTCTTTCCGGACCAGGGTCTCAACCGCTCGATTCGGATCGAAGCCGAGGGCTATCTACCCGCCGAGTTGATCGGGTTTCGCGACGACGCCGAGGACATTGCCCACGACTTCAAGCTCCGCAAGGCTCTGCCACTCACGGGAACCGTTCGCGGGCCCGACGGTAAGCCGCTGGCCGGAGCCGATGTCGCGCTGAGTAATTCCGACAACGATGTGCGGATCGAGAACGGCCGCGTGATGGCCAACCGGACAGTCGGCGAGGCCACAACTACGACCTCCGGCCCGGTCGGCCGCTACACGTTCCGACCCCAGGAAAAGCCCGTTACTGTCGTCGTGGCTCACACAGAGGGATTCGGGCTTCGCAAAGTCGACACGCTTGCTGCCGCAACCGATGTGACACTCATGCCCTGGGGTCGGATCGAGGGCGTGGTCAAGGTTGGAAAGAAGCCTGCTCCAAATCAAAAGGTCGGCGCGTGGCTGGCCAACCAATCGTTCAGCGGCCGGGTGGACTATGACACGCAGACCGACGAGCACGGCCGGTTCTTCTTTGCGATGGTCACCCCCGGTGTGATCACGGTCTATCGCTACGTAGACACTCCAGACCATCGGGGCTGGATTCCCTCGAACCCTGTTTTCGTCGAAGTGAGCCCCGGCCAGACCGTCCGCGTCGAGGTCGGCGGCAGCGGCCGTCCCGTTGTCGGAAAGTTGAAGATTCCCCAGGGTTTCACTCTGGCCGACCTGGTGTGTGTATCCGGCGAGCTATCGACGGTCAGGCACGAGCCGCGCCAGCCCGACGATTATCCCGACTACACCAGCGATCAGAAATATGCTTGGTTCGAGAGCTTCTGCAAGACCCCTGAGGGAAAGAAGTATCTCCAGGGGGAGAAGAAGTACGCGGTGGAGCTTGAAGACGACGGTGCTTTTCGCATCGAGGATGTTCCGGCGGGTCAGTATATCCTTACACTTCCTTTTCGGGGTCGTACCAGCAGCGACGATGCCACGCTGCTTGCATTGGCCCAGAGCAACGTCACGGTGCCCGCCATGCCCGGTGGCCGCAGCGATGAACCCCTGGACCTGGGCACGATCCGGCTTGATGTGTTCCGACTTCACAACCTCAAAGTCGGCAACCTTGTCCCGGTGACCACGCGCAACGCCGCCGACGGCACGGCCGCTGGACCTGGCGGCCTTGCGCGGCAAGTTCGTGCTCCTGAATTTCTGGGCGACCTACCGAGAGGAATCAATTGCCGATGTCCCCGCGCTCAAGGAAACGTACGACGCCTTCGGCCGTGATCCTCGCTTCGTCATGATCAGCCTGAGCATGGATGTCGAGTCCGACGCCCCACGCCGCTACGCGGCCCATCGCAAGCTGGCCTGGGAGCAACGCTACCTCGGCTACAAGGGAGACCTGCCGGATCCCGTCGCCGCGGCCTTCGGTGTCGAGCGTGTTCCCCAGGTCCTGCTCATCGGCCCCGATGGCCGGCTCGTCGCCAAGGACCTGAAAGGCCCCGAGATCAAGCAGGCAGTTACCCGGGCAATGGGGCCGAACGAGTGAACTGGACGAGCCAGGCTTATTTCGGGGCCGACGGCACCACTTCCGATCCACGGATCTCCCAGCCTTGCCAGAGCCGGGCTGTGCCCGCGTGATGCTCGCGGTTCCAGAGCGTGGCCCGGTCGAGGATCTCGTAGCCGGTGGGGCTCATCGGAGGAGATCGCGGCGAGGAACAAATCGGCAAGCTCCCGCTCAGGCGCCGGGGACTTCGCGACCTGCTCGATCTCGACCTTCGTCTGGGGATCGGGCCGGGGTTGGACCGCCAGGGCATAAAGAGCCCAGAGGCGAAGAACCGGGTCGTGCAGCCGGCAAAGGTCGCCGAGGCGCTCGCGAGAGATCGCATGTCCTTTGGTCGCTGCGTACGCCAGCGGCCGCGCCAGCGCCAGGCGCAGCCAGTCGGGCCAGTCGGGGCTCCGCGCCACGGCCGTTACGTAACCCTGGGGGTCTTCGGCTACGAGCTCGGGCCCGATTCCATCGGCGAGGATGGCGCGGGCAAGCTCGGGTATTCCTCGCCGCAGGCTCAGATCCCACAACTGTCTTTGCTCGACCCGGGGGTCGTGACCAAGGCTGAAGGCGGCATGTATCCGCAGTGCGTCGGGTTCCCTGACATCGCTCAGCACGTAGACGTGAGCCCAGACGTCGCGTAAAGACCACACGCGGTATCCAAACCAGCCCACGAGCGTCAGCAGGACGGCCAGGCCTAGGATTCCCAGGTAGAGCAGGGTTCCGTATTTCTCCCGCAGGCTCCTGGGCGGAGCTTGCGGATTATTGATGATGGGCAAGGAGGGAAAGGATGGCCGCTTCGGTTCGCTGGAATTCATCATCATCATCGGTTTTTTTCGAGCGTCCGAGCCTTCAGGCTGGAGTCCGGAACTAGCCCAGGAGGTTTTTTGAGTCATTCGCTTTGACCGGGCGATTAAGGAAACCTAGGCTTACCAATGAAGTCGCCTTGAAACGATGACCTGGCGGGTGAACTCGAATGCCAATTCGTAACCCGCGGGCTCGATTGCGACAAGGGATGATCCCGGATTTTCTTCGAGGCCTTTTCGATGCTCAGCCAGTTGTTGCGACTCTACCGGGACGACCAGGCGGCCACCGCGGTCGAATACGCCGTGCTTCTTGCCCTCATTCTCGTGGCTGTGATCGGTGCGATCAATGCCGTGGGCGACAGTACACACGGCCTCTGGGCCAATGATGCGAACCAGATCGAAGCAGCCACCGGCGGATCCTGAGTCAATTTCCGGTTGTGCCAACCTCTACCAGCGCTTCGGGCTTATGTCGCCGGCCAGCGTGTTGTTGATAGGATGTAGTAACCTTCGAGCGACTGCCGACGCGGATGGCGCCGATTCGCCAGGGGGGATCCATCAACTTGACGCTGGCTCTCCTCATTCATGAAGCTCAAGTGCACACCTCAGGATTTTCAGGTCGAGGAATTGACAGCCGTCAAGCCGTCGGGCCGAGGGCATTACAACTTTTATCGACTGACCAAGCGCGGGCTGGGAACCATCGAGGTCGTTGAGGCGATCTGCCGGCGGTGGAACCTGGCGAGCCATCGCATCAGCTACGGCGGTCTCAAGGACCGGCACGCGCAGACCACGCAGTACCTGACAATTCAGGACGGCCCTTCCCGCCCGCTGCGCGAGAACAGCTTTGAACTCGAGCCGATCGGCCGCTTGCCGCATCCTTACGGTCCGCGGTTTCTCCTGGGCAACCGGTTCCGCGTCGTGATGCGTGACCTGGAAACGGACCGCGCCGCGCTGGCCGCGGCCCGGCTGCAAGCTGTTTCCACCGATGGCTTGCCCAATTACTTTGACGATCAGCGGTTCGGCTCGGTGGGCTGTTCCAGCGAATTTATCGGCCAGGCGTGGTTGAAGGGAAAACACGAACGAGCCCTCTGGCTGGCCATCGCCGAGGCCAACCCCTTCGATCGCTCGGCCGAGAAGGCTCAGAAGGCCATTTTGCGTGAACTTTGGGGACGATGGAGCGATGCCAAGGCTGCACTTGAGAGGTCGTCGACACGGAGCATAATCACCTATCTTGTCGATCATCCGGCCGACTTTCGCGGAGCTTTCGCGCGGCTCAAACGAGAGCTGCGCTCACTCTATTTCTCGGCGTTCCAGAGTCACCTTTGGAACCTTTTCCTATCATGCTGGATCGAGCAGAACACCTGCCCGGACCAGCGCGTGATGGTCGACATGAAAGTCGCGAACCTGGCATTCCCGCGTGGGCTTGAACCTCGGCAGCGAAGCGACCTGGAAGCGTACCCGATGCCACTGCCCTCCGCTCGCACGCCACTTCCGGGTGAACCACTCGGTTCCCTGATGATGCGAATCCTGGAGCCGTTTCAGCTCTCCTGGAACGATCTGCGGGTCCGCCACCTGAAGGACGTCTTCTTTTCCAAGGGGACGCGCTTGCCTTTGGTGACTCCCGAGAACGTCGAGTTCTCGCTGTTCTCCGATGATTTGCATGCCGGCCGTCAGGCACTGAGAATGGAGTTCGAGCTAGGGAGGGGATCGTACGCGACCATCTTGGTCAAACAAATCGTTGCGGTGGCGGACCAAGGACAATGAAGATCGACGTCCTTTACGAAGACAATCACTGCCTCGTCCTGAACAAGCCGGCCGGAGTGCTCTCGCAGGCTGCCGCGAAAGGCGACCCGTGCCTGGTTTCGTGGGCTGGTGATTATCTGAAAGCGCGCTATCAGAAGCCAGGAAACGTCTATGTCGGTCTGGTTCACCGCCTGGACCGTCCCACTTCGGGCGCTATTGTGCTGGCACGCACGAGCAAGGCGGCAAGCCGTCTTTCCAGCCAGTTTCGCTCTGGGAAAATCTCCAAAACCTACTGGGCCATCGTCGAAGGACAGCCAGAGCTGCCCGAGGGCCGGTGGGACGACGTCCTCGAGAAGGATCGACGACTCAACCGGGTTCGCCTGCTCGATGAGGCAGCTCCCGATGGGCGGTTGGCTCGGGTGGACTATCGAGTCGTGAAATGCGGAGGCGGGTTGTGCAAGCTCGAACTGCGACCAGCCACCGGTCGCAGTCATCAATTGCGAGTTCAACTGGCCGGACGAGGGCTGCCGATTCTGGGGGACCGCAAGTATGGCGCGGCGATCCTTTTGCAGTCTGAGGATGGGCATCGCCGGATTGCGTTGCACGCGCGCGAGCTGATTTTCACCCATCCAACGCGAGACGACCTGATTTCCATCGTCGCCCCGGTGCCGGCAGACTGGCCCGAGTCCACGCCGGGATGGTGGGAACGACCGCGCCGGTCCAGCAACCGGCCGCGGGGAGGCTAAGCCCCGTGAGCGCCATGGTCATCCAGGCGCCAGCCTGTCGTTTCAATGGCTTTGTGGGCGTTGGCGGACGCCGCGGCGGCACCAGCGGTTGACATCGCAAGTGCTTCCGAGCTCAAAGGTCGAGCCGACTGCGCGGTCGCTTGCGAACCGCCCATGCTTACGGGCCCAGGCGCATCGAGCGACCCCGACCGCAGGTTATCCATTCGTTCGAGGTAATTCCTGGCCGCCGACCAGTACTCGGCGCTGTTCAGCCCGAGGTTCGCGGCCTCGCGGCGAGCGATCTCGTTGTTGAGTCGATCGATGGCAATCCTCCGGATGTACCAGAGGACGCCGGCGCGGGTTCCGTCCGAGTCGAAAAAGTAGAGTGGGCGGGCTTCGTCCATGGTAAGCTCGAGATTGAAGCGCTCCACGTGGGCGCGGTCGATGGTCTTCAAGCTGATCGGCAGTGTGATGTAGCGCAGACCGCGTTTTGCGACAGCGGCGATGAAGATGAGGTCGGTCTCGGAGGATTCGCGGAGATCGACGAGGGTCCTGTATCCCTTCTCGGAGAGCCAGTCCAGACCGGCCGTGGAGGGAACGCTGCCGGCTGCAAGGCGAAGATCAACCGCCACGAACCGGGAGATGCCGGGAGCCCCCGCTCCGGATGGGTCGGGTTCAGGCGGCTGCATGGCCGTTGCAACCAGATCCGCCTCGGCGTCGCGGGAGGAGCGACCACTCAAATGGTCGCTCGCCGGTGCCGGGCCACTGGTCGGCGTCTGAGTCTGAGGTTTTCGCTGGGCCGGCGGAGCGACCGGCGGAGTTGTCGTTTTCTCGGTGACTTCGCTGGGTAGGTCCAGCGGCGGCAGATGATCGAGCAGGCTTTCGATGTTGGCTCCGCCCTGCGGCGCGGCTTTTGTGTCTCGAGCCGGCATGCGGGAGGAATCCTGTGCCGACCGGGCGGCCGGCACAGGTGTTGTGGTCAACGTCCGGGCCAGGTCATCGCCACGAGAACCCATCGATCGCGAGTCGAGCCGAAAGGTTTCGTAAGCCGAGGTACTGGTCTTTATGCCGCCAGTGCTTCCAGTGCTGCCAGTGCTGCCGTTGCTTCCAGTGCTGCCCGGTCCGGACGGGAACCGTCTGGTCGGGGCAGGTCCCGGATTCGCTTGAGGCGCCTGGTCAAGAATCTGTGGAGAGTCTGGAGAAAGGACATTCGACGGAGTCGCTGCACCGGGAGCGACCGTGGCGCCCGGCACGATGATGGGAGCTGCTGCCGCTCCTATGGGCACACCACTGGAAACGCATCCTCCATCCGCCACGACCTCGGAACCGCCACAGCTATCGCAACCATGACGAAAGGGGCGCGTGAGGAAGCTTGTTCTGCGGCCGATAAAGCCGCAAGGACTGAACGGGCCTGATTGACAGCCAGTCTCAAGCAGGCTGGTGGCAACCAAGACCCCGAGCAAGGCAAGCCGCCGGCATTGCCAGCCGGGCGACCCTGGCTTTCCGCGGCTGACTCCGCGGGCACGAAACCATGGTAAGGGGATCATCGCAGTTTTCTCCCGTTTTCCGACATTCCGCCGCGTATCGAACCAGTTGTGGCCGTGGGCTCCAGGTGCCGGCTCCGGCCGCCCCGATACGCCGGGGAAGCCTGCCGGAGCAGTGGTCCGGACCGGCAAGCGCCACAACGACCTGCTGACAGGCCTCGCGCCGGCAGGGAAACCCGGCGCGGAAGACGAAGCCGCCAGAGGTCGGAGCAGAGGACGCGCATCGGATGCTCGGGGTGCCTACTCAAGGGGATCGGTGAAACTTCCCGGACGCGACGACTGGGTGGAGGCCTCGAAAGGTCCGGCCGTCCGGCCTGGTCCCCGCCAGAGGCGGTTCCAGGAACTGGCGAGATCGCCCGGACAAACGGCCCAATCGACGCAAGGATGCCCAACCGTGGCCGACAACCCAGGTTCATCTGGGCAGTCGCTGAAACTTAGCCGACAATCGCATGGTTGCCAAAGATTCAAGCGCATTTCTAGAATGAGTTCCTAAGTTCATGTCGTGCAGTCGTTAAATTTTTCCTGGCTTGACCACGGCAACCGAGGCGACGATGCCGGCTAAACAGTCTCCGCGAACGGAAAACTCGTTAACGCCGGCATGGCCGCACTGGAAATGTGGCGTCGTGATCGGTCTGCTTGCCGCCGGCTGGTTTGCTCTGGGCCTGCGCGATGAGCCCTTCGCCGATGAGTATGCTTATATCACGCAGTCTTATCAGCCCGATCTCATCTTCGCCGGACGCAAGAACGACGTTTCCTGGCTCGGGGGGCCGGGATATGACCTCGTTCCATTGCCCAAACTCTGGATCAATCTCGCGTTCCGCGCAGCCGGGATTCCGCGTCCTTCGCCCCGGAACGCCTTGACCTGGTACGACAACACATCCCATCGCTGGGGCACCGAGCGCATTCTGATCATCGCGCGGCTGCCCTCGATCGTTCTGGCGCGATCGGCTGCGTGGCAACTTTTGCGATCGGTTCCATAATTCGTGACCAACGAACCGGCGTGATCGCGGCTTTTTTGCTGGCGGTGAACCCCCTTTACAGTCTGCACGCTCACCGTGCGATGTCCGAAGCCAGTTGCGAGGCCTTCTTACTGGTCGCCGTCGCCTTGGGACTGAAAGCCTGGAAATTGTTGCTCTCTCATGGAACCATCATCCCGAGCCTTTTGCTCTTGATCGCGGCCGGATGCTCTGCCGGCCTGTCGATTGTGTCCAAGTTCAATGGCATGCTCGCCCTGCTTGCACTGGTCGGCTGGACCTGCCTGGCCATGGCATTGGCCGGCGTGTCAGTCGCCGCGCGACTCGGACTGAGCGCAGGGACCGGTGCCGCGATCGTTACGGCCGCGGCGGTCTTCGTCGCCCTCAATCCGTTCATGACGGCCCACCCGGCCGGGCATCTGCCGGCGCCGCTGCGGGCGATCGCTGAGCTCGGCCCCTGGCAACGATTTCGATTCCTGGTGGAGCACCGCGGCCGGGTTTCCAGCGAGCAGCAGGAGATGTTCGCCGCACAATGCGCTGCATAGCCTGACAGACAGGGCCGGCGTGGTTATGGTACAGGGGTTCGGCCGTTTCGGACCGCTCGGCCCCCGCAAGTCGGTTTCGACCCTCCGCTACGACCTGCACCAGGACTGGGGCGCCTTGCTTTGGCTGCCGGTGGTACTGGCCGGCGTGCTCACGGCCATTAGGCTCGGAGCGCTCCAGCAGCGGCTATCCCAGCCGCCCTTGGGATGGGCCTTGGTTGTCTGGTCGGCTCTGTCGCTCTTAGTGGTCACGGCCTATCTCCCCATGGCGTGGGACCGTTATCAGTTACCAATCCAGGCCCCGGCCGCCCTGCTGGCCGCGCTGCCGCTGGCCAGCGCTGCCACGGCGCTGCCGACGTGGATCAACCATCCGCGCAGAGGCACTAATGCGATCGCCGTGGCCGCGCGTGGAATGGTGGGTTTTCGTCCTGCTGATTGGCAGTTATGCCTTCTTCTGGCATTCGCGTGACTGGAACACCGCCAGCCGCCTGATCTTGACCTATGCCATCGCCGATCGAGGCACTCTTTGTCTGGACGGACTTGACCGACAAACCGGCGACATCGCCTTTTTCCAGGGTCATTACTACTGCGACAAACTGCCCGGATTCTCGCTGCTGGCGACCGCTCCCTACAGCGCTGGCCAGGACGATTCTCAGCCTTCCTGTCCACCCCCTGAAAACCGCCCCCAAGGATTACTGGCCAGCCGATTACTGGGTCACGCTGGGCACCTCGGGGCTGCTCACAGCCATCACGGCGGTGCTGCTCGTGCGGCTACGCGCGCGACATGGGATGTTCACCACGCCGCGCTGCACTCGTGGGCCTGGCCTACGGACTGGCCACACCGGCTTACGTTTACGCGACGCTCGCCTACGGTCACCAGCTCTCCGCATTCGCTCTTACCGCCTCGTTTTACTTGCTCTCCAAGCGATGTAGCGGCAGAGGAGCCGGCCGACTCGTGGCAGCCGGATTTCTGGCGGCTTACGCCGCGGTCACCGAACTTCAGGTTGGCCCGGCCTCGGCCGTGCTGGCACTTTACCTTCTGGCCCAATGCCTCCGGCGGCGCCGCGGGGCCGACTCTGTGGCCTGGTTTGTCATCGGGGCGGCAGTCCCCACCTTGATCCTCATTGGCTACAACATCCTCGCGTTCGGCGCTCCCTGGGAGATGGGATACTTTCATCATGCCAGGCCTCAATTCGCAAAGGTCCACAGCCGCCAGAATCCGCTTGGATTGCGGATGCCAGACCTGAGCTTGGTGGTCCCGCTGCTCTGGGGCGAGTATCGCGGCCTGCTGTTCTATGCTCCCATCCTTGTCCTCGCCATCCCCGGCTGGTTGCGGCTTACGGGTGCGCAGGAGCTGGGACCTTGCCGCCGTATCTTTGTCGATCGTCGCGGTCGTCTTCGTCGTGAACCTCAGTTACCCGGAATGGACGGGAGGCTGGTCAACCGGACCTCGACTACTGGTCCCGCTCCTGCCTTTCGCCATGATTCCCGTCGCGGCCGTCCTGGCCGGCCGGGGCCGCTGGTCCTGGCTTGCGACATTGACGGCGGCGGCACTGGCGATGGCCGGCGGGGTCTTGATCCTGCTGTTTCAGGGGGTGGGGGCGCGGATCCCTGACGATGTGCATGAGCCGCTGCGAGCCCTGGTCTGGCCACTTTGGGTTGGTCGCGGAGCTCTGCAGACATGGTGGACCGGCCAGCGCTTCACAGCCAGCGTGGTTGACCTGCTGGCAATTGACTGGGAGCAGAGGCTGCGGGAACACCGAGCAGCCATCCAGTTCTTGCCACTCGTGGTCGCTCAAGTTCTGGTGATCGCCGCGACTTTCTGGACCGCCCGCGAAGGCTCGCCCGTTCCCGGAGATGCCCGGCTAGACCTGGGTGTTGATGAGAAGCAGGAGGGCGGTCGTGCCGATCAGAACGCCCAGGATCCAAAGGCAGAGCCGCAGCGCGTGCATCCAGATTCGGGGCCATGACTCGTGGCGCGAGGCCGAGTATACCAGACTGATGGCAACCACCAAAGGCAGCACCATCCAGTAGAAGTTCGCGGGGGCCATGTTCATGCGGAGCCTCCCGCCTTGATCGGTTCGCGCAGGCTGGAGCGCTCGCCACGAGAGTGGCATCCGCCGGAACCTCGGCATCGAGATAAGCCGGCCCTTCGAACGCATCGTAGATGGCCAGAATGTTCAGAAGTCCAGCAACGGTGGTATAGATGGTGCCGATTTCAACCAGCTTGCTGAGGCGAGGCTGAAGCCCGTTCAATACGGCCTGCGCAGGTTCCGCCATGAACCCCCAAAGCAGAGGGTTTTGGTCGGGCGCGAGGTAATGAACGGTTCCCTGGATCAAGGCGGGGAGCGCGGGTAGTCCCACGAAGAATTGACCCAAGTAGTAAAGGCAAAACTTCTCGGGATTGTTGAGCGGATTGACCCACCGCCAATAGACAATCTTGCCTTCACCGAGCAGGAAACCAGTCAGGTAGAGGCCGAGGATGCAGATCGCGTACAGCCAACCCTTGCCATTGCGCCCTGGTAAAAATGGCCGAGTCCCGGTATCAACCAGGCTAGAAAGGCGGCCCAATAGGGACGCCGCAAGGGAACAATCTCTTGGCTCATGAGCAACGACTTTGCCTAAAACCACACAGAATCAGCGTGCAACCGATGAAGATGATGCTAGCACGAATTGGGGTCGGGAATCTACCCCGAGCCTGGTGCGGCTTGATCGGGGTCGATGGAGGACCTTGAGGCCAAGCCGTGCCAGATCGACCGGCTGTCGGTGACCTGCAACCCGATCTGCCGACCGTTCCCACGCAGGGGTTCTTCATCGAGGATTCACGTTAATCATTCTAAAGGCACACATTTCCTACGCGACGATCTGGTACCTTCTCCCCTCAAGCGAGGACGTGTCTTTCACGCAGCGAAGCGGATCAAAAAGACGAATGGCGAACCGTCACGATCGGGCGGTCACCTGCATGAGGCTCTGGCACCATGGGCACGCACTTCTTCCTCACGGCGGCGGCCGGTTTTCTGGCCACGATCACAGCGTCCTGCTCTCGTATCGGGGCCGGGGCTCTTTCCAGTGTACGGCACGGTCACCTACAAAGGGCAGCCGGCGGAGGGAGCCATTGTCTACTTCCACCAACAGGGCGGAAGTCCCGGGTCTGTTCAAGGTCTGATCCCGACGGGAGTCGTCGACTCGACCGGGAAATTCGCGGTCGATTCCGGCGACCTCGGCTCCGGAGCGCGCCCGCCGGCAAGTACGCAATACTCGTCCAGTGGCCAGACGAGTCCGTGTCGGTGGCCAAGGCGGCCGAAGCCAGTGCCAAGACCAGCGCCGCCAAGGCCGCCGAGAAGGCCAAGGCCCGCAAAATGAAGCTCGACCACATGCCCAGCGACCGCCTCAAGGGGCGTTACGCCGTGGCCGGCCAGCCCCTGTTGACCGCCGAGGTCAAGGCCGAGACGAACAACCTGCCCCCGTTCGAGCTCCAGGATGGTGCACCTGCCGCCGAGGAGAAGAAAGCTCGCCGTTCCTCTGTTACTGAGAACCGAGGGTAAGCGGCGTGGGTCTGCTGCCACGCCCACGCCATCGGCTGCGTTTCACTCGTTTTGATGGATTCGCTGTTTACGTCAGCTTTGGAGAGGATTCCATGAATCAACTGCGTCTGAACAAGCGAGCCGGCTTCACGCTCATCGAGCTGCTCGTCGTAATCGCCATCATCTCGGTCCTGATCTCGCTCTTGCTGCCTGCCGTCCAGTCTGCCCGCGAGGCCGCGCAGCGACCGCAATGCGTTAACAATCTCAAGCAGCTCGGCCTGGCTCACATGAACTTCGAGAGCGTCAACGGCTGGCTGCCGCCCGACGTCGATTACCTCACCCCTCCCTACCTTCCCGATTTGGACCCATCGGTACTGGGTTTCGGCACCAGCGGACAGGAGAACGCCGGCAACTTCATGCGGGTGCTCCCGTTCCTCGAGCAACAGAACGTTTATAACCTGGTTAACTTCAATCGTGGTTCGTTCGACCAGGTCAATGTACCTCCCATCGTCGGCGGACCGGGAAGCCTCTACACCGGCGTCGGCCAGTGCTCCTCCTACTCGACCATAATCAGCGCGTTTCATCTGCCCGTCGTCGCCCGCCGAACCATCGATCAATTATTACAACACCTGCTGGAGCCATCGGCAACGGCAGCATGAACCCGATCCCGAGCCCTCCGTCGCAGATCTGGGGTAGGACCGATTACTTCCCAACCTGCGGCTTTCATGGCAGCCTGCTCATGGCCCTGGGCTTCCCCGCTTCCTACGTCAGCGAGTACGGTAATGACAGCGGGGTCATCGCCAATCTTGCGACTTTCAGCACCACCACGAACCTGGTGAACACACCCATCCCCCACGTGCGAATCGCCAGCATCACCGACGGTACTTCGAACACCATCATGTTGGGCGAGGACGCCGGCCGGCCCGTTGGCTACAATCACGCCCGCCAGATCTACTCCCAGTTCGGCTTCCCGGTCGACGGCGTGCTCAATCCCGTCAGCTACGGCGGCGGTGCCTGGGCCGATCCCTACTCCTTCGCCCACCTCTGCGGTTCGACCGCCGACGGCCTCCGTTGCCTGGGCGGCATCTGCATGATCAACTGCAGCAGCAACAACGAGCTCTACTCGTTCCATCCCGGCGGAGTCAATGTGGGCTTTGTAGACGGCTCGGTGCATTTCCTCAAGGAAAGTATGGACCCGCGCATCATCGTCAGTCTGATCACCCGTGCGGGGGGTGAAATCGTCACGCGGACCAGTACTGAGCCAGCCTTGGTTCGTGGGTGGGTCACCGCGGGTGGCCCCTGTTCGGCTCGAACGCTCGCGGCAGATCCCGCCGGCGTTTTCTGTTTGCAAGGCTCGGGCGGCCTGGTCGTGATCGCCAGGCGCCGAGCGATCAGCTCATGGCGGCTCGAGTGGTTTGTCACTCTTGGCTTTCCGACGTTGCAACCACGGAGACGGTGGAGACGGTGGAGACGATACTTTTCTATTGTTATACCCTACACAGGTTTTCCGGCTGAAAACTTTTGGGAAACGACCGTCTCCACCGTCGCCGCTGGTTTGAAGTGCTTGCGTGGTAATTGGTTAATGGGTGACGGTCGTGGCGTTTTGACCGTCGCAGGTATCGTCGCCACCGTCACCAGCAAGCGTAGTACCAACCCTCGCGAGCATCGCATTATCGCCATTTTCCCTGCATCCCCGCTGAGAAGCTGAAGCTCTCGCCCAACACGGCTGCGACAACTTCGGAGGAAATGGCTTCGAGCCCTCTGTCCGCGCCTGCCATGAGACAGAGCGAGGCAAGTCGATCCAGTCCGCTCGGAATGCCGCCGGAGTGAAGATGCAGGCGGTTCACGGCCCGGTGGCTGAGAATCTCAGCTCGGCAGCCAGCCGTAGCGAGCTTGGCCGTAAGATAGCTCGCTGCCTCAGAACGAGACAGTGGTCGCAATTCGATGGTCGGCGTCCAGGGTTGGAAGGAATGAGCCAACTGACCGCTCTCCGACTCCAGAGAGAGCAAGACAGTCACCCTGCCGCCAACCGACGCACCAAGCTGTCCAAGTCTGACCAGGTGCGCACCGGCGCCGGCGGCGAGCAGGGGGCCACAGTCATCCACAGCCAGCACGACCTGGAATCCATGGAGAGCGCAGCCACGAGCCGCACGCTCCAGTGCCAGCCAGCCGGCACCAGGGCCAACCTCGGCCGACCCCCGCGTTCCCAGCTTTTCGGCTAGCCGGAAGTACAGATGCCCCGCTTCACTCGGGCTAATTGCCAGCGCGAACCGACGGCAAGGATCTCGCGCCTCTGCCAGTGCACGGCCGAGCACCACGGTCTTGCCCATCCCGGCCGGCGCGGTGAGCACGGCCAGCCGATGCCCGGCCTCGATGGCATGAACCAGCCGAGCCACGGCTTCCTCGTGCCCCGGCACGGGTACATAGTTGGCTCCGCGGTCGACGAAGGGGTCTCGGTTTAGTCCCCAGTGATTGATCCAACCCACGCGAGCCCCTTCCGGAAGCGTACAAGGCCAGCCTGCGACGCGGATCAGAGCACTCCGCCAATGGCAATGCCGGACCCGCGAATCGACTACTGTCACTACAATCGGATAAGATGGGCATCCATCTTTGGTCCCAGCCGGAGCCGACTGTGTCCCAGAGGTTTTACTGCCCAGACCCGCCACGAGACGGACTGTTTGAGCTGCGGGCCGACGAGGCCCGGCACCTGACGAGGGTGTGCCGCCTCAAACCCGGCGACCGCGTGGAACTCTTTGACGGCCAGGGATATGCAACCGCCGCGCTGATTGTCGAGATCGGCAAAGACTTCGCTGCGCTGACTGCCCATGGTCCGCCGCTCGAGGACTCTACTCCCCCCTGCTCGCTGACCCTCGCCACCGCGATACCCAAAGGCGACCGATTCGACTGGCTGGTCGAGAAGGCCACCGAACTTGGCGTGGCCCGACTAATTCCCCTGGTGACCGAGCATTCGGTCGTCGTGCCTCGTGACTCAAAGCTCGAGCGCCTGAGGCGATCAATCATCGAAGCATCAAAGCAATCAGGGCGAAATCGCTTGATGGTTCTGGAAACGCCCACGTTCTGGGTGAACCTGGTGCGTTCGGCTGGCCATGCGGTAGGTTTGCTGGCCCGGCCCGGCGGCCGGGTCACCGATTGTTGGCCCTGGCTTGCTGGGCGGCGAGATGCGGTTCTTGCCATTGGACCCGAGGGCGGGTTCAGCGCGGGGAGGAGGAGCTGGCACTCGCTGCCGGCTGGCATCCCATTTGTCTGAGCACCCACGTTTTACGCGTTGAGACCGCTGGTCTGGCGGGGGCCGCAGTCGTCCTGGCGCGTTGCCATGAAAAGGAGCAGAGCGTCGCTGGGTTGGACTGAAATTGCGCGGGCTCTCAGCCGGTCCACTGGCCACCCGATTTATCCTGGTAAACCGACCAAACATAGCCATCGGGATCGCGGAGGGCGAACTCGCGCCAGCCCCAGGGCTGGTCGGTCGGCTCTCCGGAAACGCTCAGAATCGCTCCCTGGTCCATGCAGTGCTGGTAGAAGGCGTCGACGTCGTCGACCTGGATCTGCAGGTGTATTCCCACTCCCAGCCGCGTGTCGGCAAACTCCTCCGCGTGCGCCTCCTGGGGGTGGATCATGAGCGTGAAGTCATCCAGCCGCAGGATGGCCAGGCTGAACGGCGCTCCTTCCTGCTCGGCATGAACTTGCAGTACGTGTGCGCCCACAACCTCGTTATAAAACTCGAGCGACCGGCGAACGTCCTTGACGTACAGAAAGACGCTCGTCACTCTGGCCGCCATCCGATCCCCCTCCCAACCTCGTGTCCACGATAGCTCCCTGAATTTTCGGGAGAATACACCTAACCCTGGATTATGACAATCGTAACCACGAAAGCCACCGCGATGAAAACGAGAAGCTCCATTTGGCGAAGGCTACTGCTTTCCGTAGACTAGTCTAAATCGACTAGTCCGTAATCCGGAGCTTTATCATGAAATCAGTAGGAGCCTACGAGGCGAAGACTCATCTTCCTCAGCTTCTCGATCGCGTAGCACGCGGCTGTTGTCGCGAATCAGTGAGGAGGCATCGGGATCCAGAGCGGAGGTTTCCCGGGGAACCGATCTTGCGAAGGATCGCCGCATCATCGGCGCCAGGCGGCTTCAGATGGATGTAATAGTCATCCGCCCGCTCCACCAGGTCGTCGCCCGGTACGCTGCTGCTGGCTGACAAGCGTCGAGTCGGTGAGACGCACATGCATGTAGCCCGCCAACTGTTCCGTGTACTCCTTGATATTCGGCTCGAACACAAACTGGTAAGTTCGCCGCCCGTGATCCGCGCGACCCGGCCTTCCTAGCCGTCGTTCGACTTCGGGTCGGGATCTCCTGCCAAGTGAGCCCGACCTGCACGTAAGCGCGCACGGTGGGCGACATGACAAAGACCGCCTTGCGGCCGAGCGGTTTTCCAGAGACAGCGTCAACGTATATAACGAGCCGCCGGTGTAGGCGATGTCGTCGATGTCGGCCTGTAGCCACAGAAGTGCCGCGTCCTCAAGCGCCGGCTCGGGCCTGCCTCCGTTCGGTGCAGGCGATGACGCTGGACGAGAGCAACTCCCTGATTGAGCGCCAGGGCCACCAGCAGCCGCCGGAACCACCCAGGCCGAAACCGAGAGCAACCACGAGTCCGAAACCGGCACCGAGGCCGGCGGAAGCCTCGACTGCCGGTGCGGCGGGCGCGGTGATCGGAAGCTCAGCGGCGCGATCCTGATCGGCCACCACCGGACCAGCGGTGATCCGGCGTCTCGCAGCGTCTGACTCGACCCGGCCCGACGACGCGATGATTGATCCATTTCGGATCTCGAGGATCCGGTCGGCACGCTGGGCGATTCTCTGGGTCATGCGTGACGACGACCAGCGCGACGCCTTCGCGACGATGGATCTCCGCCTAACGCCTCGAGGACCTCGGCCTCGGTGTCCTCGTCCAGGTCGCTGGTCGGCTCGTCAGCAAGCACGATCGGGGGCGCGTTGACGATGGCCCGTGCCAGTGCCGCGCGTCGCTGTTCGCCGCCGGAAAGCTCGCGACGGGTAGGCGTCCGCTGCGATCGCCCGAGCCCCACCCGCACCAGTAACTCCGCGGCCCGCCGGTATGCGTCGTTCGTCCGCCGGCGCCGCCGATCAAGGCCGGCAGGGCCACGTTGTCGATGACCCTCAACGTCGGCAGGAGGCTTGCGAACTGGAAGACCAGCCCGACCTCGCGGTTGCGAAATGCGGCTCGCTCGGTTCCGGGCGAGCCCAGAGATCGACGCCATTGAACACGACCGTGCCCGACGTCGGGCGGCACAGCCCGCCCAGCATCGCCAGCAGCGTCGACTTGCCGGAGCCGGACCGTCCGACGACGGCCACGAACTCACCGGCTCCAGCCCGAGGCTGACGCCGCGGACGGCGTCGCACGGCCGGTTCCGTCGTGTAGGTCTTGCGGAGTTCCCGCGCCTCCAGCATCTCAGTCCACCTCGCCGCGGATCAGTCATACGGTTCGCGCCGGCCTGCTCGCCAGGCAGGGACAGCCGCACCCAGCAGACCGATTCCCGCTGACAGCAGCACGCAGCCGACGGCGATCGCGACCATCATCACCGGTGCCGGCCAGACGAATCGGACCCGGGCCGTCTCGAACGAATATCCGAACGAGCGGCGGAATGCCAGCAACAACCCAGCACCCACGACAACGCCCAGCAACCCGCCCAGGCGCAGTCGTCACCGACGCCTCGGCGAGCACCATCTGGACCACGTGCCGGCCCCGGCTGCCCAGTGCCAGAAGCAGGCCGATCTCACGCGAATCGCTCGCCCACGATCGCCGAGTACAAGAGACCCACCAGCATCGCGGCGATCAGGAGGAACACCAGCGCGAGGACCAGCACCCCGCCCAGCAAAGACGACGCCCCTTGACGGATCGAGGTGACCAGCGAACCGCCCGAGACCACCTTCAGACCAGGCCGCTGAGCAACCGCGAACCGCACGCGCTCCGGGGTCGCCCCGTCCGCGAGCAGGATCAGCAGCGCCGAGACCCGGCCCGGATCGTAGGCGAGACCCCCGCCGGCCCCGCCCCGACAGGCCTCCGCCAGATCCGCGGCCGTCTCGTAAGTCACGAAGAGCCCGCGGTCGAACGGCCCGACCCCCGTGCTCTCGAGCTGCCCGAAGGCCGTGAGTTTCGTCCCGCAGATCCCGATCGAATCGCCAACCCGCTCCTCACGGCGGCCGCCGAGTAAAACCTCGCCGCGCCGCAAACCACGATCCGGAGCCGTCGCCAACCACGCCAGGACCGTGAAGTCGCGAGCCGGATCGAACGCGATCACATCGACCGAGCCGCCATGTCCGCCGCCGGGGCTCGGTACGCGGAGAGCGTCTGCGGCGCGACCCGCGCGACCCCAGGAAGACGGGCCAGTTCTTGAGCAAGACGCCCGTCCAGAGTTTCGACGGTCGGCTGCACGGTCAACAGCGCCGCGGTCAGGTTCACCATCGTCGCCTCGGGCACGACCAGCAAGTCGGCGCCCAGGCGATGGAATCCCGCGGTCATGCTCTGCTCGATCCCGCGCAGCAGCGTCAGGGCGCCGAAGACCGCTCCCGAGCCAAGCGCGACCGCCACGACAAGCAGAATCGTCCGCATCCGCCTCCGAAGCAGGTTTTGCAGCGCCAGCCGTAGGTAGAGCCGTCGGGCAGTTCGCCGCATGTTTCGCCTGAAAGGCCGTTCGCGTTCCCGGAAGGGCGAGCCGCGGGAGTAGTTTAGAGCGTCGTACAGCGGCTGTTCAGTAAGTGCTCTCGCTTCGTCGGCACGATCACGCAGTCGTGATGGCCGCCGAAGTTCGGAAAGAAACCCACGGGCTCAAGCGTATCCTGCGTGAACACGAACAGCCCGCACGAGAGGCGCTGAAATCCGCTGAAGATCTGGAACACGTACTTGCCATCGTAGCTCACCGACATCGTCTGGCAGTCCGGCCCCACGTCGTCGAACTTCTTGATGATCTTCCACGACTGGGTGTCAACGGCCACAACCCCGCTGTTCCGCGGCTTGGGCGAGAGCACCGAGACGAACATCTTGGAGCGGTCCATCGAGAAACACAGATGGAATGGGCTGGGGTACTGGCCGACCCACTCCGGGTCCTCGACAAACGTCACCTTTTTCCAGCGCCGCGGATCGGGATCGCTTGTGTCGAAGACCGGCATATTATTCTGCCGAAGGTTGTTCATCATCGTGAAGAAACGGCCGTCGGGCGAAAACCCCGCCTCATGGGCGGGATTCTTCACTTCCTCGAACACGACTTCCCAGACGTCGGGAGCAGAGCCGACCTTCTTCACCGGCAGGTTGCCCGGCGAGCCCTTGGGCATGTGCAAGCACGTCACCGGCTCCCAGGTCGTGCGATCGACGATCAAGGCAGCCGCGCACATCCGAAGGATCAACGCCGACCAGCGGTTGTTGGGATGGTGGATCACGGCGTCGAGCCCGGTGAGTGTCGCGGGTGAATCGCCGGGGATCTGGCCGCGCTCGACCAGCAACTCCGCCATCGGCACCATCTCCCAGTTGATCTTGTTCCCCTTGGTCCCCTCCAGCTCGTACTTGCCCGTCTCCGTCGGTTCAACCAGCCGGGTGATGCGCAGGGTCCCGCCGTCCCGCCAGCCACGCCTCCAGGGATGCCGAGTTCCGCGGCTGCCAGTCGCCTCGGAACGCCATCTGGACCTTCGTCCGTTCTGCCCCTCGTGCACGATTGAAGAAGGCCGCGACATCTTTCTGCCCGTCAGCTCCGGCGAACCCCTCGGCGTCGGGATAGATGACGGTGTGCACCCCCAGTCCAATCCCCGTGCTCTCGGCAACGTCCTCGACCAGCTCCATCTGCGCACCATCGTATCGCACTCGATAAATGTGGTTCCCTTCCCCAGTGCGCTCGAGCAGGCCCATCTGCTTGATCCGCGTGGGGATTCCATAAATCAAGACATTCTCACCACCCTGTGTCGAATTGATGAACTCGAACCCCTTGTAGGGGTCGTCAGAAGGGTAGGCGGCAAGGTGGTGCGAGATCGGGCAGGTATCGCCGTAGTTCCAGTAGGAAATCCAGGCGAGTGTCCGATTCGTCGCCAGATCCACGGCGTGCGTACCGCCTCCGAGTTTCTGCGGACTCAGCAGGATCCATTTGCCGAAGAGTTCCTGGTGCAGATCGTACAGCCGGCCGCGGTCGCACCGGGACCGCTGGATCGCTTGCTGCTGCAACACTCCGGCAAGCCCAAGCCCGGCATAGGCCCCGGCCCCGGCTAGACTTCCCCCCAGCGAGCTGGAGCATTCGCCGGCGATGCATAAGTCGCGACATGTAGGGCTCCTCAAAAACGACAATCGGGGTCCTGGAAGTCACTTCACGGTTCATATGGGCAGCCCGTGGTCAGGACTCCGGGCATCCCGGAGACATCGATGGGCTCGCTCGGTCACGGCGGCAAGCTCTGCAATGCGGCGACCCAGCTCGCGCATCATCTCCGCCGAGCATCCCGGCCAGTGGGCATCGATGGCGCCTTCAGGACGCAAGAGCACAACATAGCCGCCATTCTTCGCCTCGAAGCGGCTGATGATCGCTCGATCTGGATCCGGCGAGCACCCGATAAGGGGTTTTGTTCGCGGTCGCATAATCGAGGGCTGTGTCCGCGTCGGCGTCGATCACGCCGGCGAATTCGGCGACGTCCTGGTATCGGAACGCCAGCCGATGGAAGAACGGCTCGAACTCTACGCGCAAGGGCAATCCCGCCGGATGAAGAACAAGACAAGTGGCCGCGACGCGCTGCCCGCTGGCCACGTGAAGAATTCCCATCGTGTCCAACCGCCGAAAACGACCGGACCTTCCGGTCGCCCTGGGCACCCGACTCGGCCAGTTGAGCCGGCGTGACGTAGTGGTTCTTGGGCTCGGGTCTTGGCCCGGACGGCTGGCGAAAGGAAGACGAGCCCGTCCCCACATTGGTCAGCCACCACAGGGCCGCCCAGGCAATCGCCGAGCACACGGCAACGATTCGTGGAATGCTCCGCCTCATTCCGCCTCTTCCCGACGCTCTTGAAATCGGAACCGAGCCGGTGGCGGTTGCAACCCGACTCGATCATAGGTCTTCGAATCTTGGACGACATGCTCACCGATTTCACCGCGCCGATCAAAGAATTCCCGTAAGAACTCATGGTGGCTGCGGCAGGCGGGCCGAGGGCGCCTGACCACGAGGTCTGGTTCTGGTGTCGGGACTGCTTCTCCTGGGCGACAGCCCCGCCCGTGACAGCCAGCGCCAGCAGCAGGGCGCCCACGCCTAACATGTTCTTCTTCATCTCAATTCTCCTTTCTGGTGACAGGTTGCTGGGGAGTGTGGCCGCCAGTTGAAGGTTGGGACCACCTCGCCCTTGCCGGCCGAGCCCTCACTCCGCTGGAAAGTGATCCGCCAAAGCGAGCGGCAGGGAGATCACGATGGCGACGCGACCCCGCTAGCAAACTCGAGTCGCCGCTCCAGGTCAGTCGTGTGCTGTGCACATAAACGTGTACTCCACAACGGCCGTCTCAACCCCGCACCGCCGTCTTAGATTTTCCGCCGCCCCGGACCCGGCCGCACCCCGAACTCCGCGGACCTGATCGCCGATCAGGTCACACGTGTGAAGGTTTAAGTAACGTCTGAAGCCATTTTCCGGGAATTCCACAAACAATTGTAGGTTATCATATTTGTATACGCCTGTTATCAAGCCCGAGAATTCACCTTAACATGTTGTAAGATAGTACCTTCCGAAAAAATACGTGCCATTCGTCGTTCAGACCGATGCGCGCAGCGTTGATCGCTTTGGCCCGGACGATGACGCAGGCCGAGAAGCCGGTCATCGCGGAATGCAACGCGGAGGGAGGGAGCGTGGCCGAGTTGCGGGCTGTCTTCGCGCCGTCAATTCCCTGATCCCGACGACATGGCGCGGCGCAGCACGGCACCAGGGCCGCCTGCGCAGCGGCTCGCTCAGCGCGGGTCGGCCCGGAGGGCCTCCACGACCCCGGCCGGGTCGTTCTTCTGCCGCCATAACGTTCGACCAGCCGCTCGGCCTCGGGCCGCAGGGCCTCGGCCTCGCGGCGCGCCTGGTAGCGCACCTTCAGCGGCGCCGTGTCCCACAGGCGGACCGTGAAGTCGCCGGAGCCGGACGCCAGCGTCGCGCCGTCGGGGCTGAAGGCCAGCGACCAGACGTAGCTCGTGTGCCCTTGCAGCCGCGCCACCTCCTCGCCCCGCGCCAGGTCCCACAGCCAGACCGCCCGGTCGCGGCCGGCCGAGGCCAGGCGCGTGCCGTCGGGGTGGAAGGCCGACCGCGAAGACCTCGTCGGTGTGCCCGCGCAGCACCTGGCACGCGCCGCTGTCGATCTGCCACAGGCGGACGGTGCGGTCCTGACTGCACGAGGCGAGCCGGCGGCTGTCGGGACTGAAGGCGGCCTAGCAGACGCGCCCCTCGTGGCCGCGGAATCGGGCGGCCGTCTCGTGCGTCTCGCGCATCCAGGAGGAGCACGGTCTTCTCATCCGCAGCCAGGACGGCCAGCCAGCGGCCGTCGGGGCTGTAGGCCAGGGCCCAGCCTTCGGCCGAGAACAGCCGCTCGCCGGACGCGACGTCGCAGACGTGCAGGTCGATGGACTCTCGCCCTGCGGTGGTACGCCGTCGCGGCCACCCGTCGTCCCGTCCGGACTGACGGTCACGGAGCGGAATGTTCCGGCGCGGGACCTCGATCTCCTTGCGGACGCGGGCCGTCGCCACGTCCCAGATCCGCAGCCGGTCATCCGCGTAGCTCCCGGTCACCAGCCACGTCCCGTCGGGGCCGAAGGCCAGGCCCCGCACGACGACCGGGGTGGGGCAAGGTCGCGCACGGCTCGCCGGTCGCCGCATCCCACAGGCGCACCGTGTTGTCCCAGCCCCCCGAGGCGATCCAGCGGCCGTCCGGGCTGAAGGCCACCGGGTAGACGTAGCTGGTGTGGCCGCGCAGCACCGGCAGGGTCGCCCGGGGGTCCACGTCCCAGACCCGCACCGTGTCGTCCCCCGCGATACGAGCGCTCGATCGCGCGACTGAGCGAGGCCAGCCGGCGGCCGTCCGGGGCGAACGCCACCCCGGTCACGCCCCCCGTGTGGCCGTGCAGGACCGCCACGTCCTGCCGACCCGTCGCCCGCCACACCCGGACGGTCCGGTCGGTGCCCGCCGAGGCGACCCATTGCCCGTCCGGGCTGTACACGGCCGCGATGACCTCGCCGGAATGGCGGTCGTAAGGCGGCTCGACCTCCCGGCCCGTCGCGGCGTCCCACTGGCGCACCGTCCCGTCCGACGAGGTCGTCACGAGGCGTGCGCCGTCCGGGCTGAACGCGACGCTGACGACCTTGCTCGCGTGCCCCCGACACGTGGCGAGCAGCGCGCCGGTGGCCGGGTCCCACAGCCGCGCCGTCCGGTCTTCGCCGGCCGAGGCGAGGCGCGTGCCGTCCGGGCTGAAGGCAAACGCCCAGATGCCGTCGCGGTGGCCGTCGCAGACGGCCGTCGGCTTGCCGGAAGTCGCGTCGAACACCGCGAGCCGCGCCCGCTCGCCATCGAGCCGGGCGCACGCCAGCCGCGTGCCGTCCGGGCTCACGACGACGTCGCGGGCGCTCGTGACCTCCGGCAGTTCCACGCGACAAAGGACCTGGCCGGCCTCGTCCAGCAGGTCGAAGGCCGCTGTCGACGACCCACGCCGCGACCCGAAGCCCGCGGCGGGTCTGCGGCGGTGCAGGTGCGCTCGCGTTCCGGGCCGATCGGCACTGTCCCGTGCTCGCCGCCCTCCAGGTCCGTGAGGCGCAGGCCGTCGCCGGTCAAGGATCCCGACCCGGAGTCGGTCCGGGGCGGCGAGCAGGAAGCCGACTCCCCCGGCGGGCAACGGGATCACCGCAGAGCTGTCGTCGAGCCGGCTGTGCAGGTGCCGCCATTCCCAGCCGCGCAGGTCCTCCGGGGCCGTCCGTCGAGCTGGCGCGCGGCATCGGCCACGTCGTGGCTCGACAGCGCCGCGCCCGCGGCGGCCAGCCGGCGCGGTACGCCTGGAACTGCGCCTCGCGCTTCTCGTCGATCGCCTGCCGGGCGTTGTGCTCGGCCTGGCCGCGCTGCCGGGCCTCGCCGACGGCGAAGAGGATCGTGCCGACGAGCCCCAGGACCAGCGCCACCCCGGTGGCGACCACCCCGCCCACCAGGCCCGTGTGCCGCCGGGCGAACTTGCGCAGGTGGTACAGCGCCGACGGCGGCCGCGCCAGGATCGGCTCGTGGGCCAGCCAGCGCCGCAGGTCCGCCGCCAGGTCCGCCGCCGACGGGTAGCGCCGCGCCGGGTCCTTCTCCAGCGCCTTGGCCACGATCGTCTCCACGTCGCCGCGCAGCTCCGGGTCGATCGAGCCGAGCCGCGGCGGGTCCTGCTCCAGGATCAGCCGGGCGGCCTCGGCCAGGGGCCGGTCCTCCAGCCGATACGGCAGGCGGTGGGCCGCCAGCTCGAAGAGGATCACCCCCAGGGCGTACACGTCGGCCCGGTGGTCGATGGCGGCGGGGTCGGCGGTCACCTGCTCGGGGCTCATGTAGTTGGGCGTGCCGAGGAGCTGGCCGGTCCGGGTCAGGCCGGCCGCGGTCAGCAGGTCGGCGTCGGTGGCGCGGGCCACGCCGAAGTCGAGCACCTTCGGCTGTCCGGTCTCCTCCACGAGGATGTTGGCGGGCTTGAGGTCGCGGTGGATGACGCCCTGGTCGTGGGCGTGCTGCACCGCGTCGCACACCCGCGCCACCAGGCCCACGCGGGCGGCGAGGTCGAGGCCGTGGCGGTTGGCGTACTCGTCCAGGGGCAGGCCGCGGATGAACTCCATCGCGAAGAACGGCTGGCCGTCGTCGGCGAGGCCGGCCTCGTAGACCTGCGCGATGCCGGGGTGGTGCAGCCGGCCCAGGATCTGGGCCTCGTGGGTGAAGCGCTTGAGGAGGGCGGGGGAGGCGAGGCCGGGGCGGACGACCTTGAGGGCGACGGGGCGGCGCGGGCTGTCCTGCTCCGCCTCGTAGACGGTGCCCATGCCGCCCTCGCCGAGCAGGCCGAGGATCGCGATAGTGCGCGACGCGCACGCGGGGCCCGGCAGGGGCCAGGCCGCGGGCAACGGCTCCGTCGGCCCGCGAGCTGTCGTCCGGCTCCGCGGCGCGCGGACCAGGGGGCTCTTCAGGAAGGCCCTCGTCGCCGGCACCTTCGGTGAAGCCCGCGTCGTAAGCCAGCAGCCTCTCCACCTCGGCGCGGAGGCCGGGTCTCGCCGCGCAGGCGGCCGTCCAGGAAGGCCGTCGCGCTGCGCCGGGGGCAGCTCGAGCGCCTGGTCGAACAGGTCCTGGACGCGGTCGCCCGGCTCGCTCACTGGCATCGCCCCCGCCCTGCCGACCGGCGCCCTCGCCCAGTCGGCGGGCCAGCCAGGCGCGGCGAACCGCCACTCGCGGTGCCGGTGCTCGCCGACACGCCGAGGACGGCGGCGGTCTCCTCCACGCTCAGCCCGGCGTAGTAGCGGAGCATGGCGATCTCGGCCAGGTGCGGCTTCTCCGCCTGGAGCTGCTGGATCGCCTCGTCCAGGGCGAGCAGGTCGTCGGCCGGCGGCTCGATGATGGCCAGGCCCTCGGTCAGCTCGACGCGCCGGGCCGCCGCCGCCGTGCTTGCGGCTGCCCTTGCGCCGCGCCTGCTCGATGAGGATCTCCCGCATGGCCCGCGCGGCCGCCCCGAAGAAATGGCGGCGGCCCTCCCAGCCGGGGTCCCGATCGCCCACCAGCCGCAAGTAGGCCTCGTGGACCAGGGCGGTCGGCTGGAGGGTCTGGCCGGGCGGCAGTCGGCCGGTCAGCGCCGCGGCCAGGCGGCGCAGCTCCGCGTAGACGACCGGCAGCAATTCCGCCGCCGGCTGCATTTCCGGCTCGGGCCCTGTCGCTTCCCTGGTCGGCCATCGCCCACCCCCGGTCGCCCGGCGAAGAAAAGCGAAAATCGTGACAGCCCCGGAACACGATTTTCGGATGAGTATGTGGCAGACGCAAGAGCCTGCCCCGCCGAGGGCCGCCGATGCCACTGCGCGTGCGGCTCGGCGACCCGAATTGTTCTGCGTTGGCGTGTGCAGCTTCCGCGCTGTTTTCGGGTACGGCAACGATTCGCGACTAACCGGGCCATTCGTTCCTTGAAGCCGCCGAAGTCAAGCCCCGCCGTCCAGTTTTCTGTTTTGGATCGCGTTCCTCCCTTTCAAGGCGTACCTTCCACGTGTCGATTGCACCTCGGGGTTCTCCGCCTCGCCGCTTGCGGTGAGGCGGAGAACCCGCAGGTGCCCGTCCGTCGCATTCGCCGTCACTTTTGTGTTCTCATTCTCCCTCCCGGTCTCCTCGGTGTCTGTCGAGCTTTCGGGCCGGTGGCTTCGTCAGGTGTGCGACCTCATCGGGTCGGTACGACCTTCTATCCGTCTTGATCATATTACATGATCAACAACACGATACTCTTTACGTCTGTCGACGCTCGAAGCCAAGACCGGGGGAGCGTACCCATCTGACCCACGGCCCCCTCGCGGGAAGCCAAGCCCTGAGTTTCGGTCGCTCCCACCAGCCCTGTATGCTCGTGATCCACCACAGAGACCCTCTTTTGTTTTTCCCTCTCAAGGCTCTTCCGTCTTCGATTCTATCCAGTCCGCGAGACCTCCTTCTGTCGCCTTGTCTTCACCGCCCTGAACCTGGGCTTGTTGTCCCAACCAACCTCCGCCGCTCCCGCCGGCGTCTCACCCCCTTCCAGGTACTTCCAGAGCGCGATCAGCAGTTTCCTTGCCAACGCCATGATCCCCACTTTCCTCAGCCGCTTGTTACCCTTGGCAAACCTCCTTTGATACCACCGACTCAGCTCGCTTGCCGGCTGATAACGTAACCAGCCCCACGCCAATTCGGTCATCATCCATCGCACCCGCCGGTTCCCGGCCTTGCTGATGCCTTGCTCACGGCTGCTCTCACCGCTGGAATACGGCGTCGGCGTCAATCCCGCGAGGCTTCCCAGTTCTCGACGGTTCTTGATCGTCCGCCAGGCAAAGAACTCATACACCAGCAGCCAGGCTCCGTTGTCACCGATCCCCTTGAGGTTCAAGAGCCGCCGCACTTTCTCGACATGCGGTGTCTGATCGTCGCGAATCTTGGCCATCCGCTCGGCTTCCAGCTCGCGGAGCTGGCGGTCGATCAATTGCCAGTGCTCGAATTCTCGCAAGAGGCGCCGGTGCAACTGCGGCGGTAACTTGGCACCATCCCATTGCCGAAGATTCTCCAACTGCCTGGGCAACGTTTCATCGACGATCACGACCAGACCCAGAGTGGCCAGAAGCCCCTTGATGCTGTTGGACACCGCGGTCCGCTCGGCCTTCAGCTTGATCATCTCCCGGTGCAATTGCCGCTGATCCTCCTGCTCGACGGAAGGGGCATGAACCACGCTCCAAACCTTGTGCTCACCGTTATGCCAACGAATGAGCATCTGCACGAGTTTCACTGCATCCAGGCGATCCGATTTCGCCCTTCTCTGGCGGCGATTGACCTCGATGCTCGAGGAATCGACCACCAGGTTCTGGACTCCATGGGCCAGCAGAAAGCGATGGAGCCAGAAACCGTCGCGCCCTGCCTCGAAGCAACAGACCACGGGAGCATCCTCCGGCAGGCCGAATCGTTTCTTGGCAGCCTTGATCTGTAGGACCAAGTCCAACGTGCTGCGGGCGGTGATCGTCTTGAGCCTGGGCTTTTGGCCCAGACCGACGGTGCAGGCCAGCTTCCAATCGCGGGTGCCCAGGTCCAGAGCCAGGTAGAGCACAGGGGCGTTGCAGACGATACAATTCGTGGCGTGAGTCGCTGTCATGGCTAAGCTCCGTAAGAACGAGTGTTAAAACCCATCAAAGAGAGCTTACCTTCAGCGACTCACGTTTTGAACTACGCCCTTACATAGTGTCTACACTTGGCTCGAGGGGAAACCGGCAAGCAACGCGCGGGACACCTGTGCCTGAGCCAACACCACCCTCAAGCGGACGTCGAACCAACGATCCACACGGAGTCCGAATTCCAACTGATCCTCGTCGTCCTCACGCGGGCGGCGTTGGCGAAGATTGGCCGCTTTAGAACCACCGGAACAGCCCTTGGGAGGCGGCCCGGCAAGAAGCTGTCCCGCTGCTTTCCGTCGGTGGAATGGCTCGAGAATCGGCTCAACGGCAAGCACCTTGACCCCACCGTGCACTTCCACGGCAACGGCAGCGGCGTCTACTGGCTCTTGGCCGCCGGCAGATGATCACCCTGGATCGCCGTTGACTCGGCACCAGTGCGCCACTTGTCTCTGTGCTGACACCGGACACCTGGCCGACCAGAGCGTAATTATATTTTGAAATCCTGTGATGTACTCGCGATGTGACAACTCTCATCAATTAGCCGTTGCGTTGGCTCTGTACGCCATGAGCCAGGGCTTCAGCGACCCGGCGGCGAGTCATGCGACTCGGAACCAAAGGGGCTGACTGTACAACGAATCCTGACACCTTTTGTGCAATAGACAACAGGAGATTCCGATGACCGCTCGTTCCCAGACGAAACCGTTCGGCCTGCACCTGCTCGAAGACGTCCCGCGCGTCCCGCCAGCGGCGCAGGAGGCAACGCATGTCGCGAGGATGGTGCTGGAGCAGATGCAAGAGCGCGTCATGCTCAGTGCCGCCCCGACCACTGCCTGGATGGGGGCACTGCCTGGCAGCATTCCATTGACGGACATCTCCATTCCTGGCACGGTCAACTCGGCATCAGGCCCGAGCCTGCAAGATGCGCTGATGGGTAGTGGGGCCGAGAACATGGTCACCCACCGGACCCGACGAGTAACGGGGTGAATGATACGGTGCTTGCCGACCAGGTGTTGGCGGCCGCGGATTCGGAAGCTGCGATTGCTACAGGCGGCGAGGATCCGGTTACGAATGCGACGGCGATTTTCGCGAATGCGACGGCGCTTGCCGCGGATACGGCGGCGGGCATCACGCAGACCAGTACCGGTGCCGGCTTGGCTATCAGTTTGGCGTCGGACGTCACGGGGTGGCGTCGGCCATCGCGAGCGCCTGCGCAGGCGAATCTAAGTTCCACGGATGCTACCGCGGATACCACCGCGGCTACCGCGAATACCGGGGTGACTGCTCCGGATACGATGGCGGGCACAGACGCAACAGCGGCGGGCACCGCGAATGGGGCGGCGGGTGGCAAAGATACAGCGGCGGGCGCCGCGGATATGGCGGCGGGGGCGCGGATACAGCGGCAGGTGGTGCGGATACAGCGGCAGGTGGCGCGGATACGGCGGCAGCCGTTGCCGATGGTGCTGCGGTTACCGCCGATGTTGTCGCGGGGGCTGAAGGGGGCATCGATCCGGTCGCCGATGGGGTGGCCGCCGGCCTGGATGCCACGGGGGCTGGCCTGGACGCCACGGCGGCGCACGTTGAACACGGCGGCCGATGTCGCAAATGTGGCGGCGGACGCTTTGAATGGGACGGCGGACGCTGGCGAATACGGCGGAGGCGACTGAGAATGGCGGCG
>CAVXCB010000043.1:0-242377 GCA_963760085.1 uncultured Planctomycetaceae bacterium | reverse complement strand
GATGGACCCTACGAGGACCAGACCGTGCCGGGCATCTACGAGCTCGAGGGCGATACGCTCAAGCTCTGCTTTGCTCGTCCCGGGCAGGAACGACCCAAGGAGTTCACGACCAAGTCGGGCACGGCGTTTCTGTTCTGCGTCTACAAGAAGCACAAGAACTGAAGTGTTACGATCAGGACCGGAGGGCGAGAATTATTCCCAGTCCAGGTTGATGGGATCGCGCGAATTTCCCGTCCCGTGCGAACCTCGAGGATCCGCACGGCGAGGTTGGGGACATCGAGCACGGCGAAGGTGTAGGAAGTCTGGACACCGGGCACCCCCAGGAGCGAGCCGGGGTTGATGACCGTGCCGCGTGCCCCCCGCTCAATCATGGGGATGTGGGTGTGGCCAAGCAACAGAACTCGAGCGTCGCTCTGATCCCAGAATTGCTCGATCGACGGCGGCATTGGCTTATAGGCCGTGACATACTCGGTGTCGCTGGCGGGTGAGCCGTGCCACAGGTCGATGATCCTATCCTCGTGCTCAATCCGGAGGCTCTCTGGCAGCCGGCTCAAGAAGTCCCACGTGTCGTCATGCAGACTAGCGGCTTTCCAGCCCCGCAATCCCAGGATCTGCCTCCGCTCGATGGCCCAGCGGTCATGGTTGCCGCGGATGCAGGGGATTCCTCGATCGCGCAACAAAGCCACGACGAATCCGGTTCGCTGCCGTAGCCAACCAGATCACCCAGGCAAACGATCTGATCGACGGCGAGCTGCTCGAGCCGGGAGAGCGTCGTCTCGGGCGCGCGGATGTCGCCGTGGATGTCAGCGATGAGTCCAAGCCGCATGGAATTGAGTCGGTTCAGGGGTTGGTGATAGACTGATCTTCAGTCGAGGGCCTGACCCGACCGTCGCGCCGTTTTACCCGGCTGCCACGAGTTCGAGCCGAAGAGGGGTAGCCGCCTGTTCAAAGATCCCCCTCATTTTGTCTCAAGAGCCGGCTTCTTGCCATGGCCGACATGGAGCAACTCGCCGTGAGCTTTTGGTCCACCACCCCGAGCGGTGGGTCCGGCATCACCTGGCGTCATTTCCGGTCGACTACTTCCGTGTCTTCGACAGCACCGAGGTGAGCCGCCATTTAGAGGCGATGCTCAACCTTTCAGACGATTGTCCGGTTCACGTTCGGGCCGAGCCCCAGCGCGGTGGCCTCTGGAGAATTGATGTCGTCGGCTACGACGCATTTCAGTTTCTCTCAACGGTGTGCACCCTACTTGCGGTGTCAGGGTTGTCGATAATCGATGGGCGGGTTTTCACGTCCCAGCCGCCCGCCGATTCCACGGCTCCGGTTCACAGGCGAGCAGCGGGGCTCAAGCGTGCCGGTCGACTATCGGCCCCCAGCGGTCCGGACCGTCGGCCAGGATCGTCGATGTCTTTCGGGTTCGCCCGGTCCGCGCACAGAAGGACCAGCCGGACTGGGTGCTGTTTCAGGACGAGCTACGCGATCTGACAAGGCTGTTACGCAACGACAAATACGAAGAGGTGAACCATCGCTTGATTCGCCGCTTTGTCGCCGCGATGGGCCCGCTGGGTGGTGAGCTGGACCGTTCGGAACCGATCGACTTGAACATCGACGTCGACGGCCCGGAGGCAGTGACCGCGGTGCGGCTGCGTGTGCAAGACAGTTTCGGTTTCCTCTCGCTGACGGCTGCGCGCTGGCGCTCTGTGGAATTCGGATCGTTCAGTCCGAAATCCGCACGATTGACGATCAGGTTGATGACGTGCTCTGGGTCACGGACCGGTGGGGCCACAAGATCACCTCCGAGCCAAAGCTGCGCGAGCTGCGGCTGTCCTTGCTGCTGATCGAGCGCTTCAGCAGACGGCTTCCCCGCGCCACCGACCCCGAGGCCGCCCTGGTTCACTTCAGTCGTTTCGCGACCGAGACGATGGCCCGTCCGGACTGGGCCGAGGAATACGAGGCGCTCGAAAAGCCCGAGGTGCTCGATGCCCTGGTGCGGATGCTGGGCGAGAGCCAGTTTCTCTGGGAAGACTACCTGCACGCTCAGCCGGAGAATGTCCTGCACATGATCTGCGACCCGGCCGAGTGGACGCGTCACCCGGCCAGAAGCAGCTCACTGCCGACCTGGCCTCTGCACTGGCAGGCGCAGACACGTCGGAACGCCAGGGCATAGCCCTGAGACGGTTCCGGGATCGCGAGATCTTCCGCGCCGATTTGCGGTCGATTCTGGGGTTGAGCCAAGGGCAAGACGAGTTCTCCGCAGAGCTTGGCGCGGTGGCCGAAGTGCTGCTCGGCGCGGCTTACGGGATGGCGCTGCGGCAAGCCGCTGTACGCCACCTCCAGGGCAACATGGATCGAATCCCGCCGTCGGTCCTTGCGCCCTCGGCAAGTTCGGCGGTCGGGAACTGGGCTTCGCCTCGGACCTCGAGGCCATGATCGTCTACGACGATCGGAAAAGATTGGGGGCCGGGACGGGAAACGGCTCGCTCGGGTTCTTCGATACCGCGGTCGCGGAGCTGCGCGCATTCTGGGAAGCCGGGAAGAGCACGCATTCGAACTCGATTTCCGCCTCCGCCCGTACGGCCGGGGGGGGCCTCCTGCCACATCCATTTCCACCTTTCTTGACTACTATCGCGCCGGGGGGCCGGCCTGGGGTTATGAGCGGCAAGCCCTGATCAAGCTCCGCACGATCGCCGGCGACCGCGCCTTGGGTCGCGAGGTCGAAAAGCATCGCGACCGGTTCGTTTACGGCCCGGAGCCTGTCGACGTTGAGAGCTTGCGGAGAATGCACCGGCTCCAGGTCGAACAACTCGTTCCGCCGGGAACCGTCAGGCCAAGTACAGCCCGGCGCACTGGTGGAGGTCGAGTATATCGTGCAAGCCTTGCAGATCACTCACGGATCCCGGGACCCCGCCCTGCGCTCGCCGAACACGCTTGAGGCTTTGACCGCACTTGGGGCCGCGCATTGTCTGAATGCCGTCCAGGTGGATACGTTGCGGTCGAGCTATCGGTTCTTCCGATTGCTGATCGACGCCCTCCGTGTGGTACGCGATCACCACAGGGACCTGACCGTGCCAGGATTCGGCACCGACGAATTCATGCTTCTATCGCGCAGGATGCGCACGGCGGGACCGGAGAGCCTGAGGTCTGACCTGGAGCTCTGGCTCAGGGAAACTCAGTCCATCGCCGAAGAGCTTCCTTCGCTCCTGCCACCTGGCCCGACCATTGCTCACGATGAGACAAGCATATGATGATGCTCTTATGAATTGGTGCGAGCCACGTCAACCGCTAATCCTGCGGTTTCAGGCGGTTGCCGAGGAGACAGAGGAGTGCCGGTTCCGTGGCCAGGATCGATCGATCAGAATGATGCAGGCCGGAACCAGGATCGGCCGGACGAGGAAGGTATCGAGCAAGATGCCAAGTGCCAGCGCAAACCCCAGTTCGCGAAGTGAGGTCAAACTTCCCGTCAGCATGGATCCAAACGTACCCGCCATGATCAGGCCGCACGAGCTGATGATGCCGCCGGTATGAGCCACTGCCCTTCGCGTTCCTTCGGTAAGTCCGAATTTTCGCTCTTCTTCGATCACGCGGGCCATCAACAGGATGTTGTAATCCTCTCCCACCGCCACCAAGATGACGAACAGGAATAAGCCCACGGTCCAATCCAGTCCTTCCCAGGGCTCAGAACCGCGGTGCAGGATGTGAAACAACGAGTCGGTCAGTCCCAGCGATGCGAGATAGCTCAGCACCACCGTGGCGACGAGATAGAGGCTGAATCCAGGCCGGCGTAGCAAGGTGATCAGAATGGCGTAAACCCCGAGTGTCACCAGTACATACATGCGCTGCTGGTCACTGGTGGTCACACGCTTCAGATCGTTGACCGCCGACGTGGAACCGGTTACACCCAGCTTTGTCGTACCTTCGAGGGATTGACCCGCCGCGGTGGCACTTCGTAACGCCGCGCACCTCTCCTAACGCGAGTAGGCTCGATTCCGAGAAGGGATCGGTCTTGAAAACGACTTCAAGGCGGGTTATGTGGTTGACGTCGGTCACTTGGCTCGCCCTGGTGCTAACATATTGGGGCTGGGCCGCAATTCGCATGACTCGCTCAGCCAGCCGCTCGAACAACCCCTTGCTGCCGGCAAGGCTCACCGGGTTGCCCACGGGCCGCGTCACCGAGCGAATCTGGACAACGCCGCCAAGAGCAGCCAACCGGTCACTGATCGCCTCGACGGCGGCCATGCCTTGCGGCGAGAAAAAATCCAGTGTGGGATTCTCGATCAGGACCACGGCGGGACTCAGCTCGCCCACGGCGAAGTAACGCCGGACCAGATCGGCACCGACCACGCTTGGCCTATCATGATCAAGGTCGGCGAGCTGGCTGTAATTCGACCTGGTGTGTACGCCCGCCAGGGCCAAGGGTGTCAGGACGATCAGGCAGACCGCCGAGATCCTCAGGGGATAGTTGACCACCAGGTCTGCGACCTCGACCCAGAACCCCTTCAGGGGGAGCGCCTCTGGACCTGGTATCTCGTGATGCTGACCTGCCTTTTGAGTGGGGACCGGGAAGGGCCAGAAGAGCGTCGTTCGAAGCAGGGACATCATCGCGGGGGCCAACGTCAGGGCGGCAGCCACCGCGACTGCAAGGCTCAGAGCGATGGCTGGCCCGCTGTACTTGATCATGGCGAAGCTCGAGAAACCAAGCATCCCCAGCCCGACGATCACCGTCGCGGCGCTGGCGACCAGTGCCGGGCCCACCTGGCTTATTGCTTCCCGGAGCCGCTCGACCCGCGATTCCCTGCGCCCCAGCTCCTCCCGGTACCGCGCCACGAGGAAGAGACAGTAATCGGTTCCCGCGCCGAATAAAACGACCACGACGAAGACCTGCGTGAAGTTGATCACTTGGAAACCAAGGCCCGGAACTGCGGTGAGCAACGCGATCAGCCGGAGCGAGGCGAACACCGAAAGGGTAATCGTGACCAGAGGTACCATCGCCATCAGTGGCGATCGGTAAATAAGCAGCAGAATCACGATCACCAGGGCGATTGTGGTGCTGGTCGTGCTCTGGATGCTGTCATTGGTCGCCGCGTTGGTGTCATGTCCCACGGCCGCCGAACCTGTGGCTTCCCGACGCAGCCCCAGCGGACGATCAGGTTGGTTCGCGGAGACTCGATTCAGAATCTGGTCGACCGCGACCTGCGTTTTCTGAGCGAGATAAGTGCTGTTCAGAGAGATGATCGATAACATCGCCTGACCAAGACCATCGGCGCTCGAACCGATCAGCCGTGGACCGATCACGGGCGAGCGGTAAGTTTCAATCTTCATGACCCCGAGTTCCTGATGCTTCTGGGCGAACCGGAAGAGGTCCGAGGCCTCGCCGTCCACAAAACTGAAATCGCCGGGAGTCAAGCGCCCATTGTTGCGTTCGTAGATCAGCACGAGCTGGGAGCTCGAGGCAAACTCGGGAAAGCCTCGCTCCGACAACTCTTGCCCGACCACGCTGGGACAATCCGTCGGAAAGAATCGAACGTCATCGTCCGTGATGACTCGGTCCCACGGCGGGGCAACGCAGTACAACCCGGCGGTCAGGACGAGCCATCCCCAGACCACGGTCCAAGGATGGCCAATCACGCAGCGGGATAAGAGGGAGAACATGAAAGCGATCCGACGATTCCAGGTTGAGTGTGCATGAAGATTACCAAGTCACCGGCCTCGCGGTGCTCTATCGTCCGTCAGGATGAGGGAAGTCGGGGTCGCGAAAAACGTGGTGGGTCGGTGGCGGCGGCGGTTCCGGGAGCAATAGATTCCCAGCGACGTTGAGGATCAAGGAGGCGACGGGGCCCACCGCTTTAATATAAAAATATCGCTGCTCTTGTATGCATCCGAGGCGAATTTTGAAGTCATCCGCGGTCTGGCCGAATTCGATTTTTTCCGCACCAGCGCAAAGGCATAATCCATCTCGGCGTACATCAGGTTGAAGTAGAGGTCATACCTTGAGTTCAACTCGTAGTCCAACCCGGCGAAAAGAAAATGATAGATTCCCCCGTGGAAAAGGTTCCAGTTGAATGCGACAACACTGTCGCCAGCGTGGACGAGTGTCAGGCCGACCAGACCAGGCAGGCGCCGTGCCAGGCAATGGAAGAACGAAAGTGGCAGGAGCTCGAGGCGATGTTTTGAAGAAAGAGCGACCGCCTCGTAAAGCCGATGGAGTGACGGGGTATACAGGCTGAGGATCGTCGCGGTATCCGTCAGTCGTTCGTATCGCAGGTTGCCGGCACGAGACTTGTCCATTGACTTGCGTACACATTGACGATACCGACTCCGGAGCGCGGCGAGGTAGGAGTCGATGTCCGTAAACTGGCGACCAAAGGTGTTCATGGCGGGGGACGAAAAGCGCCGGTACCCGAGCTCGCGCATAAAGTCGATCCGCGGGCGATCCCCATCGGGAAACTCCTTGAAGACGATGTAAGGAGCGTGGTCACGTCGCGCAACGAGACAGCCACTTCATGCATGGCTCTCAGAACGTCTTTATGCTGGGCTCCCGGCACCATCGCCAGGTGCTTGGCTCCGACGGAGACAGGCAGGCCGCAGAGAACGATCTTCTTGCGCATAAGCGACGGCACTGACTTGCTCAGGATCTCGGTGATCCGTCGCGAGAAGCCGTCAGCGAGCAGGTTGAGGTCAATCGGGAAGGTGCAAAAACTCCCGCAGGCCACGGCTCGCCCCTGGTCGCTGACGACAGCGTGCGCAAAGCCGGCTTGGTCTTCGAAAGCTTCCTCGACCGCGGTTACGAAGCCATGACTTAAAAGGATGCCGGAGCAGCTCGCTCGGACGATCTCATCCCACTCGTCGGCATTACACTGGCTGATCGTTTCGCGGAGCGAGGTGGATTCCGGCGGCATGGACGTCCTCCCCAGCGGGCGGCCACGTCGCGCTCGCCACCCAGGCTGACGCGATCTGGCTTGACATGTTCCTTTATTCTTTTTATTTTGATACTGCCTGGTCGTCCTGCGACAAGTTGTAGCATGACACGTGAAGACCGCTTCATCACGATCCCATCTCTCCGGCCGACTTGCTCAGGATCGTCTCGGCGCAGCCGCTGATCAGCGCCCATTCCGAGCAGGTCAACCAAGCGCTCGAGGAATCGCTCCACCTGTGCGGCGCTCACTATCAATGGAGGCTGGACCCTCAATACACGGGGGTTGGAGCGAGTGACCTGGGTGTAGATGGCGTGTTGATGAAGTAAGGTCGATTGGACGTAAAGCGCCGGGATCGTTCGCAACAGGTCCTCGTGACCGGGCACCAGCCACCATCTCTCACCCGACTGGTTGAACCCCTTGAAGTTTGCCATCAGCGACGGTGACAGCTCGTGGAATTCCAGGCCGAGCATCGGCCGTGACCTCGGACCGTACTGAGGATCGGGGAGGCGCGGGCGATCGCCTCCAGGCCGTCGCGAAGCTGGATACCGCGGCCGGCGGCGTGGGTCAAGACTGGGCTATCGCGTAGAACTCGAAGCGTCGCCAAGCCGGCGGCACAGGCCAGGCTGCCGCCCGAGAAGGTGCTCGAATGGAGGGCGAAGGTCTGGTACGAACCATACGCTCTGAGCCATAGGTCGCGGCCGGTGATCATTGCCCCCAGAGGCATCAGGCCGCCACCGAGCGATTTGGCCAGGGTCAGAATGTCAGGCTCGACCCCGTCACGCTCGACGGCGAACAGCGGCCCCGTTCTTCCCAGGCCGGTCTGCACCTCGTCAGCGATGAAGAGTGTACCGGCCTGGCGGCAGAGCCGGTGGGCCTCGCCCAGATAACCCGGCGGCGGCGCGACCATTCCTCCTTCGCCCTGAATCGGCTCGACCACGAACGCGGCATAGTGGCGCGTGGCCAGGGCCATCTCGAGTGCCTTCAAGTCACCGTAAGGAATCGCCAGGCAGTCGGGCACCAGTGGCCCGAATGGCTTTTGATAAGTCCGGTTCCCGGTGACCGAGAGAGCCCCGAAGGTTTTGCCGTGAAACGAGCCCAGGCACGACAGCAACCCGCTGCGCCGGTCGCCGCCCGCGCCAGCTTTAACGCGGCTTCGATCGACTCTGCCCCACTGTTGGTGAAGAAGACTATCTCCAGGCCCCGCGGAGTGATGGCCACGAGCTGCTCGGCCAGGGCCGCAGCCAAGGGATTGACCGACGCCGGCGAGAAACCGGCAGCGTGCTGGCTCAAGGCCGAGGTCACCGCCGCGACCACTTCGGGGTGGTTGTGTCCCAGGTTAAGCGAACCGAAGCCTGCCACGAAGTCGAGGTACGCACGCCCCGACTCGTCGAACAGCTCCGCCCCCTCGCCCCGGACGAAGGTACGTGTCAACCCGGTGGGGCCGCCCACGCCGATCAGCACGGGGTTGATGTGCCTTGCATGCCGATCGGCCGCATGCTTCGCCAGGCCGGCAATGTCGATCGCTTCACCGCCGGCCTGCTCGCCAGCGCCGAGGCCGACCTCTTGGCCGGTGTTTGGGTGCGATAGGCGCAGAGCGCACCGGGCGAGCTTTCGAAAGCACCTTGAGAAACTGAGATCGGGCCTGCGGGCTCAGGGGCAGGCCGCCGGCCAGGGCATCCGAGAAAGTGAAGCCGTGCGATTCCGCCAGGCGGCCGATCTCGGCGACCCGGCCGAGGCCGAGATCCCGCCCGATCGAGAACGAGTCGGCGCGATTTGCCAGTGCCAGGACCATTGTCTCGCCCAGGCAGGAAGGCACAATCCCCTGATAAAACCGGAGGAAGAACGAGTCGCGCGGCATTGCCTCGGGCACACGCGCATAGCCGGCGGCAAGGATCAGCACGTCGTCGCGGGCCGGCGTGGCCTGGCGAACGTCGCTGGGTACGCCGACGTCAAGCACGACACAGCCCGGGCGGAGCCAGCTCGGATCGATACAGTTTCCCGAAGATGTCGCTGTCACCACAAGCGAGGCCTCGGCCACTGCCTTGGGTAGCCGCACCTCAAGCTGCACCCCAGCCGCTGGGCCAACTGGACAGCCCGGGGTGAAGTCCGCCTCGCCCCCAGCACCAGCCGACGACATCGCGGTGCCAGCAGCGCGGCCACGGCGGTCGCGATGCTGCCCGGGATGCCCACGACCGTGATCTCCTCGTCGGCCAGGTCGAGACCCAGGGCTTCACAATAATGCTCGAGATTCCGCAGGGTCGCGTAGACCGTCAGGCTGTTACCTGTCGTCACGGCGATCGGGTAGCGCTCATCCAGGTAAGCGCCGTGGTTGCCGATGATGCCGGTCATCGAGCCGAGGCCGACGATCCGCGCCCCCCAGTCGATCGCATTTTCGAGAGCCTGCTCCGTGAGTTCGAGCGCCCGGTCCGGGTCGTTCAAGATCGACCGCGCATCCATCGGGATCTCGTAGAGCCGCCCCTCCGCCCGCGCCCCGGTCGAGGAGACCAGTCCGGCGAACGTGTCGGCGACCCGCGGTCCCTCGGCTTCTCGCTGCCGCATCAGCCCAGAACAAGCCTCCATCGCACCGTGCGCTTCGGCACAGAATCGGAGCAGGTCGCTCTGCCCCCAGGTTTTCCGAAGTCGGCCTTCCCGATCAAGATCCAGCAGATTCTTGGTCTGCTCTGAGATCGGGTGCATCACGAAGGCGAACCGCATCCCCGGGCCGCTCGTGGGATCCCGACTAGGTACGCCATCCTGACGAACCGCTGTGCTCGAGCTCTGAGGCTCTTTCTCGAAGTCCATGAGATTCGAGTGAGGGGTGCCGTCCTCGCACATCCCGACCACCGATTTGGAGCTCATCGAACACGTCCCCTTCAATTGCCAATGCGCACTGCCAGGGCTGGGTGATATGCAGCAACTCCATCTTACAACATGGACGGAGTTTGGGCAAGATAAGAGGATCAGGCAAATTGGTTGGGTAGTTTGGCAGACTGCGCGATAGGATGCTCACGAGCTGAAACCTTCATTGGGTTCTCCAGCATGCCCCATCGATGACGGCCGGGAACCTGAGCGGCGATGCCCAGTATGGTCGGGGCGATCGACAGTTTGGGGATCTCGCTCCCGAGTGATCGACATCACATGTTGCGGATCCTAAGATACCGCCTCACGTCATCTCTCACGTAGCACCACGTCAGCACACCTAGTCCCAGAGCGATCAGCCCCGCGATCATCAATCCGGGGTACGGGCCCAGCAGCCGTTCGCGCGGATCGTCGAAAAATCGCTCTGTCCACCCCTCGTCCTTCGCTCCGGGAACGATTGCTAATGCGTCGGATGCTTGTCGCCACATGGCTTACCCTCCTGCACAGAAATGATGCCACCACTAGTCGCCTCGAGCACCTCATCCCTGAGAATCCCATTGGCAAGCGAGCCGATCAGGTCGAGTCGCCGGATGGCATAATCGACAACGCAGACACCTTCAGGTAATGAACGCTGAGATAATTGACGTGCAACTTCAACGCCAAATTGTAAGTTCCTTCCTTTGCGAGTGAGTTGGTGGATGATCGGAGGCCGAAGCGAGGCTTGCTACTTGCATTTCGTGTTCCGAGCCACTATCACTCGTGAGTCGGCTCAGGCCTGTTGCCGTCCGCAAAGGTCGCTGTAGCGACGTTTTAATGAGGGAGGGACATCGTGTCGAAGTCGCCCAATGACGTGAAGAAGCTTGCGAAGGACGCCAAGATCGAGATCATCGATCTGCGGTTTGTTGATCTCCTGGAGTCTGGCAGCATTTCTCGCTGCCTGCGCGGGAGCTCTCGGATGACATGTTCACTGACGGCCTTGGATTTGACGGGTCGAGCATCCGGGGTTACCAGCAGATCCAGGAGAGCGATATGCTGCTTTTCCCGGATCCCGAGACGGCCTTCGTTGACCCTGTCTTACAGGTTCCCACGCTCAGTATGATCTGCAGCGTGAAGGACCCCGTCACGGGGGAGCGGTATACTCGCGATCCCCGGCATATCGCACAGAAAGCCGAGGCATACCTCAAAAGTAGTGGCATCGCGGACATCAGTTATTGGGGTCCGGAGGCTGAGTTCTATATCTTTGATGACGTGCGTTATGACCAGTCGGCCCAGGCGGGCTATTACCATATCGACTCAATCGAGGGCGTCTGGAACACGGGACGCCAAGAGGGCCCCAACCTGGGCTACAAGCTGCGGCATAAGGAAGGCTACTTCCCTTGCCCTCCGGCCGACCAGTTCCAGGACCTGCGCTCCGAGATGATACTGACTCTGGAGAAAGTCGGCGTTCCGATCGAGGTTCACCACCACGAGGTTGGTACGGCCGGTCAGGCTGAGATCGACATGAGGTTTGGCCCGCTGACCAAGCTGGCGGACAGCCTGATGTATTACAAGTACATCATCCGCAACGTGGCGCAAGCATGGCAAGGTCGTGACGTTCATGCCCAAGCCGATTTTCGGTGACAACGGCTCGGGCATGCACTGCCACCAAAGCCTCTGGAAGGGCGAAACAAACTTGTTCTGGGACGAAAAGGGCTATGGCCAGATTAGCGAGACGGCCCGCCACTACATCGGCGGCCTGCTCAAGCACGCTTCGGCCTCTGCTGGCGCTGTCCGGCTCCGACCACCAACTCGTATCGCCGGCTGGTTCCAGGCTACGAGGCGCCGGTCAACCTGGTTTACTCCCAGCGTAATCGCTCGGCGGCCGTGCGCATCCCGATCTACTCCAAGAGCCCGAAATCTAAACGAATCGAGTTCCGCTGCCCGGATCCGTCGTGCAACCCTTATCTCGCCTTCTCCGCGATGCTCATGGCCGGACTGGATGGCGTCCAGAACAAGATCGACCCCGGCGAGCCGATCGACAAGGATCTCTACGACCTCGAGCCCGAGGAAGCAGAGAAGGTCAAGAGCACCCCGGGCTCGCTGGGCGAGGTGCTCGACGCCCTGGAACGCGACCATGAGTTCCTGCTCAAGGGTAACGTATTCACCAAGGACGTCGTCGAAACCTGGATCACCTACAAGCGCGAGCGCGAACTGGCCCCGGTAAACCTGCGGCCCGTCCCCTACGAGTTCTTCCTCTACTTCGACCTGTAAGCCGACTCGACGTCGCTCTTAATCGGCCCGGGCCTGGTTCCTCCCTCCCACCAAGCCTGGGCCTTGGCTTTCCCGTCGGCGCTTAAAACCGGTTTTATTTCAGGGCAGTGGGTCCGGCCACAGGGCAGATTGCACCAGGTGCCCAGACGCTTTGCACACTTTCGAGTAACTTTCCCGATCTTGACAGAAAGGTTCGCAGAGCGAGAAAGCCGCGTCACACCGTGGCCGGCATCAGAATCGGAATCCTCTGGCGTTTATGCCGCCGGTAGATGCGGAAATCGCCGTCCAGCGTCAAAACCACGCCATCGGCAATCAGCTCCGACATACGGACAAGGCAAGCATCAGCCAGCGCCATCGGCACACTGGCATAGCGTTTCATCAAAGAAGTAACCGGGCCGAAGTTGTCGTTAAGATCGAAGGCCAGTCGAAGCACTCCCCGTTCCAGAAGTATCAGCGGCTCTTCCGCTGGTGTGCCAGTTCGGGGTGCCAGATAGCAAGCTTCGGTCAGGACGGCTTCGCACGTGAGAAGCGGGGGCAAGATCTGAGCGAACTGCGCTGCCACCCAGGCATGGTGCTGATCGTGCCGATCAATCAGAGCGATCAGGGGACCAGTATCCAGTAGCACTTTGCCAATCACTCGCCGAATCCATCCATGTACTTCGAATTGGTCGACAGGTCTCCGGGCCCTTTCCCTCGGCCCACGAGATCGCCGGCCAGCTCCAGTGCGGATAAGGGCCGATCGGGTTCCAGAAACTGCTCCAAGGCCACCCGCACCACTTCGGATTTGCTTTGGCCCCGCTGTTTGGCGGCACGCTCAAGCTTCAGACTCAAGGTGCGCGGCAACTTCAAGGACAGCATTCTCATGATACACCCTTCGGTAATACCAGATCGAGCGTTATTGTAATACGAACGGTTCCACAATGCAACATGATTCTGGGCCCTGAGAATTCATGGTTTCTCGAATTGTCATGGTGTCATCGAATCAAATCATCGATATAAACTTGTCTTTTATTAGCACCAATTGTCAATCGATTGCCAAAGCACCTGGTGAATGGCGAACCTTCACCACATGCCTGCGCATACCGCTTGCCCCGGCTTGGTTGCGCCATCCCACAAGCCCGGGGCCTTCACTGTCTCAAGTTGTTGACATCTCTCGGATCAAGCCGGCCGTTTGGACGCTTCGGGTATGTGCCGAGAATCGCTGGTAATCCTTGCTCTCTTCCAACGCGTCGTGCTGGCCTTCCCGGCTCAATATGCATCGCTGCTGATGACCTCGCCGCCGCTGCGGGTCGAGAGCATCTGGTAGACACCGTACTGGGTGTCCCGGGCGCGAGGATTAGAAACGCCGTTCGTGTCGCGTCGACTCCGTCGGGGTAGCCGGTGCGGGGTTTAACGGCCAGGTGCTGATCGAGTCTTTGAGGAAACGGACCGAGCCGTCGGCGAACGCGAAGTTCGCCCCGCCGGGATGGAAGCTCGACGCCGAACTGTCCCATGAGCTGGAATATTCCTCCGAAATAACGGGCACCTTGGTGAACGGATTGATCGGGTACATCGTGGTGAAGATGGTATCGGTGGAGACGGAGTCGCCCCACCAGCAGTAGTTGTCCCGGTCCGTGGCCGTCAACTTGCCGTTAGCCCGCTCGCCGAACAAGAAAGTGTTGCTCGTTCCGTCGGTGATGCTCGAGATCGGCAGTCGCCGGTGTTGAAGGTGAAGATACCGATGAGTGCGGCAGCCCGGGTCGTGATATGCCGGGTCGTTGGCGGTCCTCCCGCTCCAGTAGAGCTCAATCTCAGGCCAGTAAGTGCCGGAGCAATCGGCGTAACTGCTGAACCTGGCAGACCAACTGGTCAGTCCTTCATAAGAGCCGGTATTCACGATCCGGTCGATCGTTCCGTCACTCGGGCACCAGAGTGTCGAGAGGCCGGTTAGGTAGACCGATTGGTTGACGGCGTTTTGCACGTTGATGTTGAAGTTCACCGCGTTGTACAGGGGCTGCTGTTCGAGATTCCCCAGCATCGCGACGAAAATGCTGTGCGACTCGAAATAGACCGAATAATAGGGGTCCCATTGAATCGGGCAGCCGATCGGAAATGTCCCGTTGGAGCTCAGAGTAATTGTGCGCTGCCAGCGCGATCTGCTTGAGGTTGTTTGTGCACTCGGCGCGGCGTGCGGCCTCGCGGCGCCGATTGCACAGCGGGCAAGAGCAGCGAGATCAGAACGGCGATGATTGAGATCACGACCAGCAGCTCAATCAGCGTGAAGCCTCGGCGTCCGAGAGGCCGACTTGGTGATGGTGACATGAATGTTGGTCCTTTCCAAGGAATACTGGGGAACATGGACGTGATTCGATCCGAGGAAGCCAGTGCAACCGATGTTCAGAGTATGGATCGGTTGGCGATGTGCGCTTGGACTCTGGCCACTTTTGATTGGTCAACGTGAGGGAGCTTTCTTCGCACCGGTGTTGCGCTTCAGTTCCGCCTTCTTCTGCAGCGACTCGATCTTCTGAGCTCGCTTTTCCCCGGCTTTCACGTTGACAGTAACACCATCTCCGCCGCAGCCGAGACAGCCCAAGGGCGTGATCAGCAGGAACTGGGCAAAGGAGCGTCGGGTGAGTGGCAGCATCGGCTGTTTCATCGTCGATTCCTCCAGGCTCTGGGGATCGGGGGAAAGATCGTCAAGATGCCCTTTCGATTTCTCATCGCGGTGTCGAGTGGTTCTTCTCCGGGTCAGGTCGCGGTACGAATGGAGCACCAGGGAATTCCAGGTCCATCATCAGGAGCTGGAACCGGGGATGGGAGCGCAGCGGGTCGAGTAGTAGCTCCTTCCTGATTTCATCGAGAGGGATCATCACCTTGAATTCACCGGTCGCGAGCGACTTCTCGAGAAGATCCAGGGCACGTTCCAAGTCCTGCTGGACGACCCGTTGCCGTTCGGCGGACGGCCCCTCCCGACTCTCCAGGGCAAGCATCGCCAGGGCCCCGTGGAGGCAAGCTGCGTCGTAGTACGTCATGTAGTATTGGTAGACGGTACAACTTTCGGGGCCGACTCCAAGCTTCAGAGTTTCGCGGACCTCGCCACCCAGAAATGCCAGCGCCGACTGGTCTCCCAGACGGGCTTTGGTCAGCGCCTGAAAGGCCCGAAACAACTCACCCTCTTTGAGTCCATAGGTCAGCTCGATGATCTCTTGATAGTCGGCGAGGGCCTCGGTGTAGCGGCCGAGGCGGGTTAAGCGTCTCGGCTTGTCCGGCCAGGGCATTCCAGAGGTCCCTCCGTCCGTTGAGATTGCGAGGATCCCGGCCAACAGGCGAGCGCAGTAACGTGATCGCACGGCCCGACCACTTCAGTGCGGATTCGAAATCGCCCCGAAGAAGAAGGCAGTCCTGCAATGCCAGGTAGCAACGTGCGAGAGACCAGGCGATCACGGTATCCTGGGGATGTTCGGCGGCCAGCTTCTCCAGGATGGCAATGGACCGCCCGAACGTCTCCTCGGCCTGGGGGAATTTCCTCTCTTCCACGCAAAAGTGCCCTAACGCCACGAGCTCCTTCCCGAGTTGATACTGATACTCTGTCACTTCGGGGTGATTCCGTCCGAGTTTCTCCGAGATCTCCACAGCCCGCTGCGACCATCGCCTGCGGCACGAGCCAGGTCGTTCTGCATGGACCTCAGGACAAGTCCATCCGCGAGGATGCTCGCCAGTGATTGCTGGTAGGCAGTCACATCGGGATATTGCCGCGCCAGCGGCTCCGACGCGTCCAGCGCCTGGCGGAGCTCCTCTTCAGCCTCCTTGTAGCGCTTCTGATGAGTGTAGATATCGCATAGCCTGCTGTGAGCATCGGCGAGTTTCGATCGATACTCGGCGCTTCTCGGGCTTCTCCTGCGCAGCGCACTCCAGAGCAACACAGCTTCCTTGATCTCACGCTCGGCCTCGGACCAGTATTCTTGTTCATGGAAGAGAATGCTCAGCCTGCGATGCGCCTGGGCGAGTGCATCGCGATAGATGCGGCTCGGACGGATAAGTCGGACACCAGTCCGTTCAGGACTAGGTATGCCTGGCGATAAGCTTGCTCGGCCGCTTCGATATTTCCCAGACTGCAACCGGATCGTTCCCACGCGGAGGCCTGCCCGGCCCGCCTCGAGCCGCACCTGCGGGTCCCGGCTCTGCGGCAGGGCGAACCGCTCGTAGAATGCCAGCGCCTTCTCGAGGATCTCGCGCTGGTAGTCGTCCATCTGCTTCTGATCTTCCAGCTTGTCGGCCACGCCGGTGTACATCTCGTCGACGACGGTGCGGGCGAAGGCGAGGTTGCGCTCGGCGATGTTGCGCTGGCGGGCGACCAGCAGGTTGCCCACGGCCAGCGCCGCCACGGCCACGAGCAGCGTCGCTGCCAGGCCCGTCACCACCAGGCGATGCCGCCGGCCCCACCGCCGCAGGCGCCGGACCAGCGGCTCGCGCCAGGCCGAGACCGGCTCGTCGGCCAGCCAGTGCTCCACGTCGTCGGCCAGGGCACGCGGCGTGCGGTAGCGCTGGGCCGGGTCGGTGGCCATCGCCTTCAGGCAGATGGCCTCCAGCGCCGGGTCGATCCATGCCCTCGAGCTTGCGCGGCGGCGGGAAGTCGCCCCGCTCGACCTTGCGGAGCAGCTCGACGATGTCGGTGTCGGTAAAGGGGGCCCGGCCGGTCAGCAGGCAGTAGAGGGTGGCGCCCAGGCTGTAGACGTCGCTGGCCGGACCCAGCTCGTCAATCCTGCCGGCGGCCTGCTCGGGGCTCATGTAGGCCGGGGTTCCCAGCCGCGCCCCGAGCTCCGTCCCGCGCACGTCGCTGCCCGACTCGGGGACCAGGGTGCGGTCGTCCAGCGTCGCCGACGCCGGTGCGGCCTCAGTCCGACCCACGCTCTTGGCCAGGCCCCAGTCGACGACCAGGGTCTCGCCGTACTTGCCCAGCATGATGTTGCCCGGCTTGAGGTCGCGATGGAGCACGCCGCGGCTGTGGGCGTAGTCGATGGCGTTGCAGACGTCGAGGAACCGGCGCAAGAGCTTTTAGTGCAGCGCCAGAGCCGTCCGCGTGCGACCGGGGCCGCGGCCTTCACTCCTCGTGCCTGGTGAAACTGCTCGATGGCCGCCTTGAGGTTGTCGCCGCGGATGAACCGCATGGCGTAGAAGGGCCGGCCGTCGTCGTAGGTGCCCAGGCCGTAGACCGGCACGATGCCGGGGTGTTCGAGCCGGCCGGTGATCTCGGCCTCGACGACGAAGCGGGCACACTTGTCCTGGTCGCCGGCGTGCGCCTGCTTGATCCGCTTCAGCGCCACGATGCGGTGAAGCTGCTGGTCGCGGGCGACGTAGACCTCGCCCAGGGCGCCGCGGTCGTGAAAGCGGACGATCCGGAATCGTCCCTCGGCGTCGGCGGCGTCGCTTTCGTCGTCCCAGCTCGCGGTGCGCTCGCCGTCGGTCGCTCCTCACCGTCGGTGCCGGCGAGGCGGAGATAGAGCAGGCTGGCCTGGAGGTCGAGGTCGGGCACGCCCTCGAGGTCATCGCGGACCTCGGGAACGACGGTGAGCACGGCGAGGCTGCGTTCGGGGTCCTGGCCGTGCTGCTGGAGGTGCTCCTGGACGAGGACATCGAGCGCGGCGTGGCGCGCCGGGCTGAGGGCACCGCGGTCGAGGAGGATCTGGCCCAAGGACTGGGACTTGTCGGCGACCCAGACATTGAATGCGGCCAGCAGCGCGTCGCGGTTGATGAAGTTGTTCTGCAAGGCCAGCAGGCCGAAGAGCAGGCTCCGGGCCGCGGAGGGGGGCTGGCTTGGGGCCGACCGCGGTCGATCGGTAATGCCGAAAGCGGCGTCGACGGCGGCAGGGTCGTCGGGGAAGCGCCGGCGGTACTCGTCGGGCGTGGGCGTTTCGCCGGCGCTGAGCCGGAGCTCGCGCTCGACGCGGAGGAGTTCCTGGAGCAGGAGGCGCGCGCCGTGGCCCGGTCTCCTCGGCCAGGAAGTCCTCGATGCGGGGTCGGTCGCCGCCCCGTTTCCAGTCGCGCTCGAAGCGATCGGCGATGTCGTCGATCCAGGTCCGCTCACCGGCCTGCACGTGGCTCATGATTGGCCCCCTCCACTGGGTCGCTGGCCAAGATCGGATTCGTAGGGTGGGTGAAACCCACCACGTTCTTATCTGTACAGGAATTGGTGGTTGCACCCACCCTACCGAACTAAGCGTCCGTCGCTTCCCAGTAGCCCCGGATCCGTTCCAGCTTGCGCTCGACGGTTCGGACGGTGCATTCGAGCTGCGCGGCGATCTCGGCGTTTGTGTAACCCTCGAGCTTCCAGAGAGCGATCTGACGCAGGCCGGGGTCTTTGAGCATCTGGAACCGACGCTCCAGGGCCTCGTTGAGCAAGGCGGCCTCGGCGGGGGTCGGGCCGTCGGAGTCGATCTGGTCGAGGATCGTGCCCGGCAAGTCCTCGCCGGAGCGATCAGGCAGTTCGGGCGTCTTCCCGCCGGACGTCCCGCTTTCCTTGAAGGTGGCGATTGGCCGTGTTGCGGGCCTTGCGCAGAGTGATCTGCACCAGCAAGTTCCACAGCTCATCCCGATTGGCCAGGTCGAAATCGCCCCGGCGCTGGCGGATGCAGAAGCTCTTGTACATGCTCTGCAGGACGTCTTCCTCGTCTTCCCGGCAGCGGATCCGCGCTGAGAGGTGGCTCCGGGCCAGCAGCAGCAACTCCTGGAAATAGCGTCCCCAGACCAGCCGAGCCGCGACCTCGCGCACCCCCGGTTCGTCGGATCGCAAGTCGATGATCAGCCGCGTGACCGAACCCTGTGCACCCATCACACCCCCGAGCCCCTTCGGGAACGAGCCCGCCGCAAGTCGGGAAGCCCTGACATGAGTTAATCAAAATAACATCCGAAAAGCCGACAGGACACTCAAAAATATTTTTTTCGCACTCGGCGAGCTGCCGGTGGAAGCCTTTCCACTCTGCGTTGGGGGCAGGCCTTCTGGAAAGCACCTACAGGGTCTGTCTGATTCACGACCTCAAAGTCAGCGGTCTCGAGACGAAGACCGAGCTCCCCCTCCCTGTCATCTACGGCGGTGTTAGGTTGGACGCCGGCTACCGGCTTGACGTGTTGGTGGAGGACACCGTTGTCATTGAACTCAAAGCCGTCGAGGAACTCGCTCCGATCCACAAGGCGCAACTGATCTCCTACCTCAAGCTGGGCGGCTTCCCTACCGGGCTACTCATCAACTTTAACGTGGTTCACCTCAGGGATGGAATCAAGCGAGTATATCCCCACGGCTCGCGACAACCTGAAGAACAGGCTGAAAAAGGCTCACGCCCAAGTTCGGGATGAAGGAGAACAGAAGAAATGGGCTGTAGACGAAGCCACAATGAGGACAGGAGGTACAGGAGGAGAGAAATAAAGACCGGAGATACGATGTTCAAGGCCGACCCAAGGAGACGCAAGCCGAGGACAAGAGGAGTCCAGGAGAGACCTTGGACCCTTGGAAGATTTCCACCAAGGATCGAGAAACGACTCAACGTGGAAGCTAGCTCGGGATGACTGAGTCGAACTGAGAGAACTCCGGGCGAAGAAACCCGCGATTCCGCTTGTTCTGTTCCTCCTCCTGCTCCTCCGGGGGGAACCCCGCTCGCGGGGTCGCTCCTTGTAAGACTGTTTTTGTGTCTTGATCATAGGGTGTTCTCTTGTCTAATTCGGGAAGCCGTTGCGGTTAGCAGAAGCCCCCACAGTTTGAACATGCCTGGCCTGGATGGGAGATGTCGCGGGTCAAGTCATTCCTGCCGCTCGCCCCAAGACATAAACGAACAAATTAGGGGTTGCGTCGTTCTCACGTCTGATCCGCGCAGCGCGTGGCTCTCTCCCGCCGTCGACGCCAGGCGCTTTGCCTAGAGTCGAGACGACCGTTACGATAATGTCTTGAGTGTGTGCCGGGCAGGCTCCGAAGCGCCTCGGTTGGACGCAATTCGAAGCGAACTCCCGCTTGTCAGGCAGGATCTCGCGACATGCTCAGGCCTGCGATCTCACTGTACCTTCTCGTCGCATTGATTTCCCCCGTTGTTCCTTGCTCGGGCTTTGCGGTTGAACCGGCCGAGACCAAGCCGTCCCCGGTTCACGCAGACCTTCTACTGCGCGGTGGAACACTGATCGACGGCACGGGTGCCGCCGCGCGCCGGGGGGACGTCGCCATCAAGGGCGATCGGATCGTTGCCGTCGGCACGTTCCCGATCGCCGATGGGGCTCGGATCATTGACGTGTCGTCGCTGATTGTCGCGCCGGGGTTCATTGATCTGCATACCCATTCCGACGAGGAGATTATAAAGCCTGAGACCCGGCTGAACCTGAACTACCTGACCCAGGGGGTGACCACCGTGGTCACCGGCAACTGTGGTTTCGGACCGATCGATGTTGCGAAGTATTTTGCCGCCTTGAATGCCCACGGTGCGGGGACCAACGTCATCCATCTGGTTCCGCACGGCTCATTGCGGCAGGCCGTGATGGGACCCGACGATCGCAAGCCGACCGAAGCCGAGTTGGAGCGAATGAAAACACTGGTCAAGCGAGGCTTGACCGCCGGGGCATGGGGGATGTCTACCGGGCTCATCTACGTGCCAGGGTGTTATTCCAGCACGGCCGAGCTGTCCGATCTGGCGCAAGTTGTTGCCGGCTCGGGTGGAATTTATGCCTCTCATATTCGCAACGAGGAAGAGGGTTTGCTGGAATCCATCGACGAGGCGATCGCGATCGGCAAGTCGGCGGGTGTGCCGGTCCATATTTCGCACCTCAAGGCCAACGGTCGGAGCAACTGGGGGAAAGCGTCGATGGCGCTTGATAGAATCACCGCGGCACGGAGTGCCGGGCAGACCGTCACCGCCGATCAGTACCCCTATGTCGCCTCGAGCACCAAGCTCGCCGCGATGGTGGTTCCGCACGTGGGCGATCCGGGGTGACGGTGCCGAGTTCAGCCGGCTCGCCGCGAGCCCCGACCGCGGTCCGTTGCTCCGCACCGAGATCCAGCGCGAGCTTGATCGGCGCGACGGCGGCGCCGCGACTCCGCATCGCCAGGTACGCGCCACGGCCCGGGCGGGTGGGTCGCGACCTGGCCGCCATCGCGCACCAGGAGGGCACCACCCCGCTGGAAGTCGTCCTCGACATCCAGCGCCACGGCGGTGCGCAGGCGATCAACTTCGGCATGAGCGAGGGCGATGTGCGGGCCATCATGCGGCACGACTTCGTCGCCACGGCGTCCGACGGGGCCAGCCATCTGCCCGGCAAAGGCGACCAGCCTCATCCCCGATCCTACGGCACGTTCCCCCGCAAGATCCGCTACGCCCTGGACGAACACGTCCTCTCACTTGAGCAGGCGGTCCGTTCCTGCACGGACTTACCGGCTCGGATTCTGGGGCTGGCCGAACGCGGCATTCTCCGTGCCGGCACGTTTGCCGACCTGGTCGTGTTCGACCCGGCGACGTTTCGCGATGCGGCGACGTTCGAGGACCCCACGCGCTACGCTCCTGGTGTGCACTTCCTGTTCGTCAACGGGGTCGCGATGATCGCCGAGGGAAAACCCATGTTCAAAGCCGCGCCGAGGCTCAAACTGCCGGGCCGGGCTCTTCGGCTCCAAGCCGATGGGCCTGCCGATCTGATCATTCTGACGGGCCGCGTGTGGACCGGCGATCCGGCGAATCCTTGGGCCGAGGGGGTGGCCGCACGCGATGGGGCGATCGTGAAGGTTGGCGGCCGGGAAGACGTACTGCGGTTCAAACATGCAAGGACTGTTGTGATTGACCGTCCGGGTGCATTTGCAATGCCCGGCCTGATCGACGCTCACGGGCATGTCGAGTCGCTTGGGGCCAGCCTCGAGCAAGTTGATCTTCGTGGCGTGAGCTCGCTCGACGAGGTTGCCAGACGCGTACGGGCGCGGATCGACTCTGTTCCTGGCGACTCCTGGATCACGGGAGGACACTGGGACCAGAGCCTTTGGCCAGGCGGTGCCTTTCCCACGGCCGACGTGCTCGATGCGGTCGCTCCCGGCCGGCCGGTCTGGCTGACTCGGGTCGACGGGCACGCGGGTTGGGCCAATTCCGAGGCGATGCGCCGGGCCGGCGTCAGCAGGCAGACAGTGGCACCCGCCGACGGCCAGATCCTCCGCGATGCCAGTGGTGGGCCCACCGGCGTCTTCGTCGATGGGGCGATGGGACTCGTGGCACGCGTGGTGCCGCCTCCCAGCCCCGAGGATTTGAGGCGGCGAATCCTGGCGGCTCAGGAGCAGATCCTGGCGGCGGGCCTGACCGGGGTTCACGATGCCGGCATCTCCCCGGCCGTGGCCGAGGTTTATCGTGAGCTTGACCGCTCGGGACAGCTTCGTCTCAGGGTTTACGCGATGGCCTCCCTGCCATCGGGACACGAGGTCGAATTCGTCAGCCGGCCGCCTCACAATACCACCGGGGCCGAGCGGTTCGAGCTCAGGGCCGTCAAGGTCTTCATCGACGGGGCCATGGGATCGCGGGGCGCCTTGCTCTTTGAGCCGTATCATGACGACCCAGCGAACAAGGGACTCTTGCTGATCGACCCCAAGATCCTCGAGTCCACGACCGTGGCGGCCTTGCGGAATGGCTGGCAGGTCGCCACTCATGCCATCGGCGACCGGGGCAATGCGCTGGTGCTCGATGCTTTTGAAAATGCCCTGAAAGCTGTACCGGAAGCCCGCGACCCCCGTCTCCGGATCGAGCACGCGCAGGTCGTTCGTAAGGTGGATGTGCGGCGATTCGCGGAGCTGGGGATCATCGCTTCGATGCAGCCCTCACACGCCAGCGACGACATGCGCTGGGCCGACGCACGGCTCGGAGCGGGGCGCGTCGACGGGGCCTATGCCTGGCGCTGGTTCCTGGACGCGAAGGCCCCGCTGGCGTTCGGCAGCGATTTCCCGGTCGAAATCGTCAATCCCTTCTGGGGAATTTACGCGGCCATCACTCGACAAGACGCCAAGGGCAATCCCGCGGGCGGCTGGCACCCCGAGCAGCGGCTCGACCTTGAGGAGGCGCTGCGGGCTTTCACCACAGGCGCGGCCCACGCGGCATTCGCCGAGAATCGAGCCGGAATGCTCAAGTCCGGCTGCGCGCGGATCTGACCGTCGTGGACCGCGACCTCTTCAAGGTTTCGCCCAAGGAGCTGCTCGAGGCCAGGATCGTGATGACGGTCATCGATGGACAGGTTGTCTACCAGACTCCCGGCCGTGACCGTCTGACTATTCATGGTATCATATCAGCAGAAGCATGTTGCAAACGACGCCGCGGGAACCAGACCGATCGCGGCTTACCCTCATCCCCTGAACTCCTTGTACCCGGGTGTCACCTGCTTGATGTTGGGCTCGATGTTGGCGTCGACCTTGCCGGTGGCCCAGGCCAGTGCGCCGATCAAGAGGCCCTGATACTTGGGGTTTTCCCAGACGTCCTCACGATGCCCCATCGAGGTGTAGAAGACGCGTCCCTTGCCGTACGACCGCGCCCAGGTCATGGGGTAGTTGGGGCGATGGTACATGGGGCCCTGCATTCCCTTCGTGACCTGAACCATGATCACATGAAGGTCTTCTGGCAGGTTTTTCAGTGAGTACCATTCATCCTGGATTGTGAACTGTCCAGATTCCCCGAAGCCCTTCTCGAGGCCGGGGAAGTGGGGGTCGGCGACTTCGATCGTGACCACCTCCTGGTTGCGGCCGTGGCCGGCAAATTCACCGCCGATCATCTGCACGTACGGGTCTTCGGCTCCCTTGTTGCGGGGAGGATGATGCCCGAAGGTATCGGTTGCGGAGTGCATGCTGATGAATCCCTTGCCGCCGCGGATGGCGTCGTACAGGGCCTTCTCGCCATCGGCGGAGAGGGGCGGGGACTTGTCGGTGCCCGGGGTGTTCAGATTGCCCGTCGTGTAGAAAGCGAACGCGTCCCATTCGCCAATCTTGTCGGGTTCAAGGAGCCTGCCGTCTTTGGAGGCGACGACCTCGAAACCGTGTTCCTTGCCTGTTTCGATCAGGGTCCGCTCGGCGAGCGCCAGCCGCCCTTCCTTGTCGCGAGTCACTACCGAGTGGGGATACCCAGAACTCTTGGTAAAGAAGAGGACCTTCTTGGCACTTCTCTGAGATTTGCCCAATGCCTTTTCAAAAGCCCCGGCGCCCAGCCATGCGGCGCCGCCGGCCAGCAGCAGCTTTCGTCGGTTCAGGTTCCACGACATGATGCAAGTCTCCTCTGGTCGCGCGAATACCACGCCTGCTCTGTACCTTGTACCGCAGGCCTGACTCGAAAGAAACCCGGATGCAGCTCTTGAGGCAAAGCCAACAATCAGTTATATTTTACAATTTCCACCAAGAGAATTCATGCGCGTTGTGGGAGAGTCGTGCACGCGAACAAATCGAAAGTCCTGAGGAGAACGCATGGCCAGTCGTCGCCGAGGTAAAGGCCGCCGCAAAGTCGGCCGCAAAAAAAGACGGATGCGCAGCCGGATCCGTCATCGCAAGAAGTAAAGCACGCCCTCCATTGTTTTCTCGCCGCAGACCGCCGAATGCCTGCCCCGCCGACTGATCGCGTTCCGCCAGTTCTCGGCCCGGGAACGATGATCGAGCAGCCGCCACGAGCGCCCCGCCGTTAGCCGCATGCGAGCGTCGGGGTTTTTTCTGGCATTCGTCTCGAAAAAAGCACTGAGAAGAGTTTGTCCGAGATTTGCCCGATCCGGTATGATATTAAGGAATCACTTGCTTCATGGTTTTCGGAACCGGCCCGGAGCGAGCCATGGAACCAAGCGCCAATCGTGGGCCTTCGAAGCGACCTCACGTCGATCATCGCCCGTCCGTCGAACTTCTCGAATCGACTCATCCTTTCCCTGGCGTTTACCGGATCAAGGCCATTGGGTCGGCCGCTCATGACTTTGAGCATCGAGTCGTGGAGACGGTCGTTTCTCAGCTTCCGGCGCGCTTCGGACCTGGACTACTCGGTCCGGACCACGCCCGGCGGCCGCCACGTCGCGCTGACTCTCGATATCAGCGTGCAAACCGCTGAGCAAGTCCGTGCGATTTACGCGGAAGTTCGGGAAATCGAGGGCTTGACCTTGCTCTTTTGATCCGTCTCCCTTTCGCCGCGATAATGGGTTCTGATGACTGAATCTTCGGCAAACGCCCAGTGGATCGACCTTCTCCACTGTGACGATCCTCGCGACGTGGTCCATCAGACGGTCGCTTCCCTTGCCCAAGGGGGAGTCATCGGCCTGGCGACTGAGACCGTCTACGCACTCACCGCGCTGCGCACTGCACGCGGAAGGTCTGCAACGGCTGCGTCGGCTGGGCGGTACTCCGAATTCACAACCGCTCACACTGATGGTCAAGGGTGCCCAGGAATGCACCGACTGGGTTCCGGGAATCTCAGACGTCGGCCGTCGCCTGGCCTATCGGCTCTGGCCCGGACCTTTGACCCTGGTCTTTCCGCCGGCAGCGACCGACGGCCTGTTCAACCGACTTCCCCCCAAGGTCCGGCAGGTCATCGCTCCCGCGGGTGGGTTGGCGTTGCGTAGTTCTGCCGATCCTTTCTTCCGCGATGTACTCGAACTGACCCCTGCCCCTCTCGTCGCTGGGGCCCGTATGCTCCAACGCCAGCCCGCCGACGATCAATGCCGATGCGTTGCGCGGCCTGGCCGGCCTCGACATGGTGATCGATTCAGGTCCAACGCAGTGCGGGGGGCATTGTACCCAGGTGCGTATCGACGAGCAGCGCTGGACGATCGAACGCGAAGGGGCCATCGATTACAGGACGCTCACCCAGATGTCAGGGCTGATCATCCTTTTCATTTGCACCGGCAACACCTGCCGCAGCCCCATGGCGGAAGCCATCTGCAAGCTGATGCTGGCACGGCGGCTTGATTGCACTGCCGAAGAGGTCGAGGATCGGGGCTATGTGGTACGGTCGGCGGGAGTGGCCGCGTCCAGCGGGTCTCCGGCGGCCTCTCATGCAATCGACGTGCTCCGAGCGATGGGGGGCTCGCTGGAAGGCCATCGCAGCCGCCGAGTGACACTCGACCTCGTGCGCCAGGCCGACCGTATATTCGCCATGACGACCGACCACCTGGAAGCTCTGCTCGACGCAGTTCCCGAGGTCCAGCCGCACAGCTTCCTCCTGGACCCGCAGGGAGGCGACGTTCCCGACCCCATCGGCTCGGACCATCACAGCTACCGGCAGACTGCCCAGATGATCGAGCAGATGCTGGAAGACCGGCTCAAGCAGTTGGGGCTGTGAACCGTCCTGAGCCGGATGAATACGTTATGATTTATATTTAGATCTGCATTTCTATATTCGAGGCCGGACTTGCCAATTCACCTGGGAAAGCCAAGAATGAACGAGCCCGGGTGCTGGAGAACGGTTGCCCGGCCCCGAGGGTTGCGTCTAGACCGACGCGGCCATGGCCGTCTGGCGACTTTCCGCCGGCCGGATGAAGGCTAGTTGGAGTCGTCGCGGGATGGCCGTTGCCCAAGTTAGTCCTCAGGCGAAGCTCGCGGTGCCACCGCCCACGCCGGTCCATCGGCTAGGGGAGCAGGTCTTCGATACGGTTGCCGAGATCGGCGACGTCGGCCAGTTCTCGATCTTGACCCTGGTCTGGATCTTTCGCCGCCGGCCGCGGTGGTCGGTGCTGGTGCCGATTTTTTACGCCATCGGCGTTCAGAGCGTCTCGGTGGTGGCGATCACGGGAACCTTCATCGGCATGGTGCTCGCTGTCCAGGCCTATCATTCGTTCGCGCTGATGGGGCTGGCAACCCGCTGGGGTCGGTGATCAATATCTCGATTGTCAAGGAGCTGGGTCCCGTGCTGGCGGCGACCATGCTGGCGGGTCGTGTCGGCTCTTCCATGGCCGCCGAGCTTGGCACGATGCGGGTCACCGAGCAGATCGACGCACTGACGGCCCTGGGCACGAACCCCATCTATTATCTGGTGGCTCCCCGTTTTCTTGCCTGCTTGCTCTTGATCCCGCTCTTGACCTTGATGGCCGACTTCATGGGTGTGATCGGCGGTGCCGTCGTGGCGACCCAGATCCTGGGGGTGGATTCCTTTGCCTACTGGAAACACTCGCGCGACTTCGTCGAAAGCCTGGATATCTTCGCCGGAGTCTTCAAGAGCTATTTCTTCGGCGCGGCGATCGCTCTGATCAGTTGCCATCGCGGGTTCAACTCGAGCGCGGGGGCCGAAGGAGTGGGCAAGGCCGCGACCGAGGCCTTCGTCTTCTCGTTCATCGCCATCCTGTTCCTCGACTTCGTCCTGGGCCTGGGCTGGAACACCGTCTACCGATCGATCTGGCCGCAGGCCCAGGGGTTGCTATGAGCCACGGGGCTGCCGCCGCTGGGGCAAGGGGAGACGAACTGATCGAGATCCGCGATCTGTGCATGCGATTTCGCACATCAGAGCGTGCTGCGTGGCATCAATCTGACCATCCACCGGGGCGAGACCGTCTGCATCATCGGCGAGAGCGGCTGCGGCAAGACGGTCATGCTCAAGCTGATCATCGGGCTGCTTCATCCCACCGAGGGGAGGGTCTGGTTCGACGGCATGGACGTTAACCAGCTGGGTGGCAAGCAGCTTGTCAAACTGCGTCTGCGGTTCGGGTTCCTGTTCCAGATGGCCGCGCTTTTTGACAGCCTGACGATCTACGATAACGTGGCCTTCGGCCTGCGCGAGCACCACCTTTGCGGCGAGGAGGAGATAAGGACCATCGTTGCCGACCGTCTCCAGGAAGTGGGCCTTCCCGCGGGCCTGGATCGCAAGAAGCCGGCCGAGCTCTCCGGCGGCCAGCGAAAGCGAGTGGGCCTGGCCCGGGCCCTGGCCCTGAACCCTGAGGTCATGCTCTACGACGAGCCCACCACCGGGCTTGACCCGATCATGAGCGACGTGATCAACGAGCTGATTCTGCAGACGCAGCAAAACAAGAAAACCACGGGCGTGGTCGTGACCCACGACATGAAAACCGTCAACAAGGTGGCCGATCGCGTTGTCATGCTCTATCCACTGGCCCGGCTGGCGCCGAGCGAGCCCCAAATCATCTACGACGGACCGCCCGAAGACATTGAAAACGCAGCCGACCCGCGCGTTCGCCAGTTCGTGCGCGGCGAGGCCGGCGAGCGCCTTCGCGAGCTGGCTCAGCTTCGCGCAAGCGCGAATTGATACGTGATCAAGACGACCTTCCCGGGTAACAAACCGCCAGATACTTCGAGCCAAGGGAAAGTAGCACAATGAACGAACGCGTCATGCAGTTCCGGATCGGCATGTTCGTGATCGTGGCCGGGCTGGTCTTGACCATGCTGATCGTCTGGTTCGGGGAATCGCCGGCCCTGCTACGCGACCAGGTCTTTCTCAGGGCCCGCTACGCCGATGCGCCCGGTGTGCTCGAGGGAGTGGCCGTGCGCAAGAGCGGCATCCGGGTGGGCGAGGTGTCCGCGATCCAGTTCGACTCTCGGCCCAACCAGCCCGATGGCGTGCTTGTAACCCTGGCCATCGAGCGCAAGTACTCGATCCGCAAGGGGGCCGTGCCACGACTTTCGCGGTCATTGATCGGCGACGTGACCATCGACCTGCTTCCCGGGATCGGACAGGTAGACTTGGAACTCGGCGCGTACCCCCGCCGAAGCCCCGATTGTCGAAGGCGAAGTCGCTCGCCGATCCCTCAAAGGCTCTGGCAGCGGCCACTCGAGTGTTCGAATCAGTCGGCGACACGCTCAAGACGATCAATTCGGCAGCAGAAGGCCTGGCCAAACTCAGCAAGAACGCCGAGCACATCGACGAGTTCCTGAAGACCTGGACCAGGACCGGCCAGGATCTCTCGGCGGCCTCGCAGAGTATCGATCAGTTCATCAAGACCAATGAGAACGATCTCCGAGCCACCGTGGTCAACCTCCAGAAAGTGGGCGAGAAGCTCAACAACACCTTGACCCCCGAAACTCAAGACGCCCTCAAGACCGGAATCGCCAGGATCTCCTCGGCCTCGGCCCGCCTCGATGGTCATCTCGCCGATCTAGGACCCCTGCTGAAAGACCTGGGGTCGCCCGTCAATCACACGCCGACCACCGACTTCGGCCAGACTGTCCGTCGCGTCAACCGGGTCGTTGCGGACGTTGAGCTGCTCTCCGCCGCATTGCGCAACCGCAAGGGCGACGCTGAACACCGACGGCTCGATCCAGAAGCTGCTTACGCAGACGGATCTTTATGATAACTTCAACCTCATGGCCGTGAACGCCTCCCAGGCGATTAGCCAGCTCAAGATCGTCCTGACCTCGTTCCGCACATTCGCCGAACGACTCTCACGCGACCCGTCGGCCATCTCGCGGGGAATCTTGTCGCGGTAAGAACCGGCCCGACTTTTCGATTCCCTGGCGCACCGAACCGCTCCCGCCCATTGACGGGCGAGGGCCGGTATTGTCAGATAATTTAAGAAGAAGAAGCCGGGGATCTCGAGGACTTTTGTCGCGTCGGGAGAATGAACCATGCGTCTGCCTGATCGCCGCCGTTTTCTCCACGATACCGCCGCGCTTGCCGCCGCGCTAGTCGCCAATCCCGCCAATTCAGCCCATGCCGGCGGAGAGACCAGATCCGGAGCCCACCGCGTCCGACGCCAAGGCAGCGAGTCGCCAATGAAGTCCTTCGGGTCGGGGTAGTCGGAGTGCACGGACGCGGTATGGACCATATCGAAGGCTTCAGCCGGCTCAAGGATGTGCGCGTCACCGCAATCTGCGACATCGATCAGAACGTGATCGGCTCCGCGAAGCATGAGATCGAGCAACTGTACGGTACCGCACCCCGTTATTACCAGGACATCCGTCGATTGCTCGAAGACAAGGAAATCGACGCAATCTCCGTCGCCACGACCAATCACTGGCACGCGCTGGCCACGATCTGGGCATGCCAGGCTGGTAAAGACGTTTACGTCGAGAAGCCGGTCAGTCACAACGTCACCGAGGGGCGGCGGATGGTCGAAGTCGCCCGCAAGGAGAACCGGATCGTCCAGACCGGCACGCAATTACGCAGCCATAAGGGAATCCAGGACGCCATCGCGTTCATCGGCTCCGGCCGGCTCGGCAAGGTCTACATGGCCAAGGGACTCTGCTACAAACCCCGCGGCTCGATCGGCCACAAGCCCGATGGCCCCGTGCCCCCTGGCGTTGACTACAACCTCTGGCTGGGCCCCGCGCCCGAGCGGCCGTTCAACCCCAACCGGTTCCACTACAACTGGCACTGGTTCTGGGACTACGGCAACGGAGATCTGGGCAACCAGGGCATTCACCAGATGGACGTGGCCCGCTGGGGAATGAACAAGCACGAGTTCCCCAAGGCGGTCGTGGCCTCCGGCGGCCGGCTCGGCTACAGCGACGATGGTCAGACCCCGAACACACTGCACGTTTCCTTCGAGTTTGACGACAGTGAGATTCAGTTCGAGGTCCGTGGTCTGCCTACCAACGATGAGCTCAAGGTCAAGATCGGCGACATTTTCTATGGAACCGAAGGCATCCTGGCCATCACCAGCTACACCAACTGGCAAACGTACTTCGGCCCCAATCTCGAGAAAGGCCCCGGGGGCACCGGCGGCGGTGACCATTTCGCCAATTTCGTGAAGGCCGTCAAGTCTCGCGACCACACGCTGCTTACCGCCGACATTGAAGAGGGCCACCTCTCCAGCGCCTATTGCCACCTGGGCAACATTGCCTACCGGCTGGGCCGCAAGCTGCACATCAACCCCTCGAACGAGTCGTTCATTGCTGATCCGCAAGCCGACTCGCTGCTAACTCGCGAGTATCGAAAACCGTTCGTCGTGCCGGCCAAAGTGTAGGCACCCTGTCAGCCGCGCACCAGCAAGCCACCAGGGACGGTAGAGCGGCGGAGGCGGACAGCTCCGAGGACGCTGCCGCCCCACCGCGGTGAGTTAGTCTCCGGCTCTACCCACCGACAGCCTCACTTCGATCGAGCTGCTTCGGCTTGGCAGCGCCGGGGACAACGGGCGGCTGGTCGAAGAACGTGTCGCGATCGCGAATGATCGCCTGGGGGATGAGCTGGTCGCTGTGCGTCGAGACGCCCGCGTGCTTGCGGATCGCCGTGCCGATCGCCATCACCTCGACCAGGCCGCCGCCCAGCTCGTAGATAAATACCTTGATGCCGATCACGCCATCAGCCCGCAACTCCTCGGCCTCGAGTCGGATGTGGTCCAGACAGTTCTCGCGAGCGTCGTAGACCAGGCGGGTCACCTCACTGATCTCGCCCCGGGCGAACGAGCGGAAGAAGGCCGAGATCCCGCCAGCAAGCCCCAGCGCGTAGACGCTCGTCCCCAGCACCAGGCGCAACGGGGCGTAGCCCATCTGGGTCAAGTTCCAGAGCTCCTCGCCGGTCAGCTCTGACGTGCAGGGTGTCTTGGGCTGGCCCAGTGCCTGGTTGTACGAGCCGGTGCCGACCATCAGCATCTCGCGCACGCCCGGCCCGAACGGCAAGATCCGGGTGATGATGTCGACCACCGCGTTGCAGCCCCGCTCCTGCGGCCTCGGCTTCCAGCCGCTCCAGAGCCAGATGTCTTGTATGATTGTACATATCCGAGAATTCTTTGATCTCGCCCCGGCGGGCGATCATCTTCAGACCGCCGGCGATCCCGCCGCCGATCCCCAGCGCGTAGGCGACGTTGCCCATCACGAAATGGCGCGGTTCGTACCCCGAGTCGATCTGGCAGAACAGATCCTGCCCCGTGCAGGCCGTCGAAAAGAATGGACCCGTCTGCCGATCGTCGTTGACCGCCGAACCGATCGCCATGAATTCCATGAGGTTGCCGATCTGCCTCAGCTCGGACGAAACGCCGGTCAGGCCCCGCGAGCTTTCCTCTTTCGCCTCCTGCTCGAGCCGGTTGATCGCGGCATGGCGGCCATCGACGATGAGCTGTGTCACACTCCGGATCTCGCCGCCCGAGAGCGTCTTGAGCCCGCTGGTGATGCCCCGGACCAGCCCCAGCGAGTGTACGCTGTTGCCCACCACGATGTTCCCCGGGCCATACCCAAGCTGCGCCAAACAGTAGATCTCGTTGCCCGATAACCCCGTCATCAACATGGTCGTCACCTTTGAAGTGAACCTGGCACGCCCGTCCGCGGCAAGAATCGCTCTGTCCTCTCCGCCTGATTTGTCGGAGTGGGATTCTAGCCGAACCCGAGGGATGCCAGAAGTGATTCGCACGGAATACCCGAAGATTTCGGCAAACGCCATGGATTGCATCGGCCCGGCGCAACCGCAATCGCACCCGCATCAGAGCAACCGGGGGGGTTCCCGGCAGCGGGCCATTGCTTCCGTACTGGGCGGCGATAGATTGACGGGTGACGTCGGCGTGGCGGCTTACGTCGCCTTGCGATCGAATCCGTGTCTTAAATCTCTCATGGTTTTGGAGAACCGGGCCCATGTCAGCTACTATCTCGCGCCGAGAGCTGCTCCGCGGCGTTGCAGGATCGTGCCTCGTTCTGGGAATGGCCCGCGTCAGGGCCGACGATCGTCCCGCCCGCAAGTTCACCAAGGACCTCGTCTGCGGCAATCTCGGCATCAAAGCCCGGCTGCCCGAGGCAATTGCGATGGCGCACCGTCATGGGTTCGAATCGGTCGCGCCCGACATCGGGTATCTGAAGTCGATCTCCGAAAGCCAGCTCTCGGAGCTGCGTGAGGACCTCAAGGCCAAGAACCTGGTCTGGGGAGCGGCCGGCCTTGCGGTCAACTTTCGCGGCGACGAGGCGACCTTTCAGGACGGCATCAAAGGCCTCGCGGACGACGCAAAGGCACTCCAGCGCGCTGGCGCATCGCGGATGGGAACATGGCTCACTCCGGGGCACAACAGCCTGACGTACCTTGCCAATTTCAAGCAGCACGCCGCCCGGCTGGGCGAGGTCGGCAAGGTGCTCGGCGACCACGGCGTACGGCTGGGACTGGAATATGTCGGTCCCAAGACGTCGTGGACCTCGATGAAGTACCCGTTCATCCACACCATGGCCGAGATGCGCGAGCTGATCGCCGCGATCAATCAGCCGGGCATCGGTCTGGTGCTCGATAGCTGGCACTGGTACACAGCCCACGAAACCGAGGCCGACCTGCTTCGTCTCAAAGGCTCCGACGTCATCTGCTGCGACCTCAACGACGCTCCGGCCGGCATCCCCATCGATCAGCAGAAGGACTCGGTTCGTGACCTCCCGTGCTCCACCGGCGTGATCGACCTCAAGTCGTTCCTCAGCGCCCTGGTCAAGATCGGCTACGACGGCCCGATCCGTGCCGAGCCTTTCAAGGCCGAACTTCGACGCCTGCCTCCCGAGCAAGCGCTGGCGCTCACCGCGAAAGCGATGGATCAGGCCTTTGCGCTGGTAGGCTGAGCCCTGGCGGAACGGAACAGTGACTATGGCAACCTAGTGATCCAGGGTCTTCCAGAGTGCATAGGCCAGCACACAGACCAGCACGTGCGCCTGTGTCCGTCCGCTGTAGTGGTGCCACACCGGGCGTAACAGCAGCTCGCTCTTGAGCACCCGGAACGCGTGCTCCACAACCGTCAACTGCATGTACGTCTCCCAGAATCCCTGCACCGACCAGCCTCGCTCGTTGCTCTGGAGCAAGTAGGCCCCGTCACGAGCCAGCGCTGCTTTGAATTTCACGACGTTCCACGACCAGCTCAGCTCGGCCCGCTTGGCCTTGCTGACTGTGATCGTTACAAAAGGGCGGGCCTTGGGATATCGGCCTGTGAGCCGTCCCACACGCTCCAGGATCTTGTCGCGGTTCTTCAGACGCCCTGTGCTGATGAGCTGCTGGAGGCGTTGCAGACCGCGAGCCAAGCCACGACGCTGGCGGCGACGAATCGCACGCTCCTTCTTACGACGCGGGCGACTGCGAGCCAGGAGATAATGCTCTCGCTTCCGGCGGATCAGCTTGACAGTGACCTCGGGATTCTCAGGCAGGTGGTGCCAGCCGCCGCTTTGCAATTGGCTCTGGAACTTGGTCAACTCGCCACGCCGAGCTGCGAGCACATATTTTCGGCCGGACTTCTTGAGGAAGGCCAATGATTCCTTGCTGACCATACCGCGGTCCATCACCCAGATCCGCTGGGTCTTGCCGAACCGTTGCTCAACCTCGGTCACTATGGTCTCGACCGTCTGCAGGTCCTGGGTGTTTCCCGCCAGCGTGCGATGCGCCAGGGGAAAGCCGTCTCGGGTCACGACCAGGGCCAGGACGACTTGCTTGCAGTCGCTGCGATGGTCCCGTGAATAGCCCCTCTGGGCCAAGTCGTTCTCCTCTGACAGGCCCTCGAAGTAGGTGCTCGTGAGGTCATAAAGCAAGAGGTCGTAATCGAGCTGGAAGAGCGTGCCGAGCCGGGTCTTCAGGTCCTGCTCGATCGCCTCCTGGGCGGCCAGCAAACGATCGAGAGTGTGGTATAGCCGGTCCTTGGTCACGGTGCTGTCTGGCACGCCGAGTAGGTCTTCCAGGCCGGTAGAGACATACCAGTGTTCGGCCAGGGCAAACTCGCTGCAGGGGCCGCAAAGACGATTGATCACCTCGATGGCCACGACATCGGCAGGCCGCACGGTTTCTTTGCCCTGGGGGATGTGACGCTCGACGATCTCGTCGAGGCCGAGGAGTTTCCAGAGCTGAAGTCCCAGCCAAACGTCGCCGAATCGGCGTCCGTTGGTCCAGCCGATCGAACCCAGCCGGACACGTACGACATCGGGATCATCTGGAATAGGGACCTGATCGTCATCGGGGAATAGGCGGAGTTGCTGCGAATCGCCTTGGCGATTGTAGATGACCACTGTGCGCTGCCAACGATGCTGCTCGTCGTGGTTCAGTTCGCCGAGGTAGGCGACGATGTGCTGCCGCGGCCCGGCCTCGGTGCGCGTGCTCTCGACCAGGGCGTAATACGTGTGGGACTTGCCGTCCTTGTTGCGAGTGTATCGGCGCAGGAACATGCCGGCCTCCCGAGCACCAGGATGTTCGGGAGTCGACATGGAATCAAGGTCTAAAGTCTCAAGTAGGTCTTCACTACAACGAGAAAAAAATAAGATCCACTAACGCGCAACCTAGGTAGCACCGTCGCGCAATCCAGCCAGGCTGATCGTGAAGGTGCCTTTGATCTCGACCGGTTGGAGCCGACTTGATTGTCAACTGGAACGAGATCGTCCGCCCCGGGGCGTCGACGTCTGGAGTTGTGGCTTTGGCCTCGTCGGTTTTCACCGGGGTCGAGTGGGTAGATAGGCCTCCTGTGAGGTTTGATGCCCGGCGGGGGCGGGGCCTCGAGCGACGTGGACTTTGCTTCGCCATCGGGCTTGAGATTGCCGGGATTATTGGCCCCAGGATGATCGACCACGGTGATCTTGTCATACTCCAGCAACGTTCCCTTGGCCTCCTCGAGAGCGACGATGAGACGTTGTAGGTGGTCTTGAATTGGGCCTGCTGTGCCACCGCGGTGGCGTACTGACTACGCGCGTCGAGGTATCGGTCGAGCTGTGGTCCGTCCCTTCTTGTGTAGTCACGCTGAGCCTCATGCGCTGCAGCCGCGGCCGCCCTGAGCCTCGTTGCGGTCTGGAGCTGCTTGTAGTTGGCATCGATCTCGAGCATGAACCGGGCCAACGTGTGAGTCGCCTGGTGGGTCACTTGTTGGAGGAAGGCCGACGTGGGCGGTTCGATCTCCTGACCCTCGGATCTTGCGGGGGACGATCTCACTTCGTATAGCTGGAGGGACTGGTCCGCTGAAACGGACGAGTGACCGCCTCGTGGCGGCTTTGAACGCGGTGCCCTTCTTTCGGCCTTCGCTTCGCACGACATCGGGCTGCTTCTCGAGCATGACTGCCAGAGACCTATCCCAGTCAGGCTCTACCTTTGCCTCGGCCGGACGGTGTCACGGGAACGATCCGCCGATTGTCAGCCGGTGGCAGACCGATGAGGTTGCGCAGCTGTCGTTCCGTGGTGATCACGTCCGAAGTCTTGGTCACGAGATCCAGATTGAACTGTTCGAGCCGCTGACTGGGCTTCGGCAACATCGGCGACCGTCCCTTGACCGACGCCGTTCGCCTGCTCGCGATCGACCATCTCGCAGCGAGCTCGGCGGCCTTCTCCGTGGCCCAGAGTTGAACGTGCTGCTGGACAGACTCCAGTACTGCTGCTCGATCGACCGAACCAAGGCCATGACCTCGGCCCTGAATCGCTGGGGATTCACGTCAGCCGTTTATCGGCTGGATCACGAGATTGCCGTCTTTGAGCCTGTCCATAGGTCCTCTCGGCTGAGCTGCCGGTCCTGGCTCAGTCAACGGTACGTGCCGCGGCAGACGCGGACATCCCCGGAGCTTCCAGGCCGATGCGGATGGCGTCGCGAAGCGACAGCGACCAGGCCTCCTCGCCAAGGACTTCGAGGGCAGATAGGAAGGGCTGAAGTCTGTTCGGCAGGACTGGCGGGGACGGTGCCGGCTCACTCTGGGCCTTTCGCCGGCCTTCTGGGGATCTCCTTCCGCAACTCGTGCCGCCGTGCCGAGGCCTGTCACCAGAAATGCCAGGCGCGCAGATCACGGCCGCCGCCGTCTTGAGCTTGCTCAATATCATCGCCTTGAACACTCCTTTGACTAAGGCTTGTACCGACGCCGGGAACACCCCGGCCGTCAAACAATCTACAGGGCACCTGTCGCCTCCGCCACTTGCGGCCCTGCATTCCGATGTCGCGCATCGCTGACCACGAGCGCCGCCCCCGGTGCCAGCGAGGGTGCCAGACCGGCGCGGATGAGCCGCTGCCGCAGCCGTTCCCGTCCCCGGGCACGCCAGCACTTGACGGTTCCGACCGGGCGGCCAATCCGCCGCGCTGCCTGCTCGCACGTCTGTCCTTCGAGATCGCAGAGCACGATCGCTATGCGGTAGCGGTCGGGCAACCTGTTGATCTCCTCGTGAAGGGCGTCTTCCAATTCCTGACCGGGCAGCGTCATCGGGCTCTTCGATCGCTGCCGCGATCTCGGCCGCCATCCGCTCGACCCGCCGCCGGGCGGCGGACGACAGGGCGCACGATGCAGTGCGGAAGGCGACCTGGTGCAGCCAGGGGCCCAGCGAGTCGCGAACCCAGAGCCCGCGCGACTTCTCGATAAGACGAGAAAAGTCGCCTGGAAAGCATCCAGCGCCTCCTCAGGATCGGCCAGCCGTGCGCGACAGACGCGCAAAACCATCGGCCCATGCCGCTCGACCAATGCCGCGAACGCGAGCTCCGCCGCCTCGCCCTGGCCGGTCGAGAACCGCTCCAGCAATTGGCCGTCGGTCAGGTCCGTTATGACCCCGATGTTAAACAGCGTGCTGATCTGCCGTCGGACGGACCTGTCCTGCCTGGACGCCACGGGTCTGTACCTCGGCCCGGAAGAGATTCAAATCAATGTAAGTAATGTGTCCGGAGCGAGCGCGGGTTGCAACAATTCTCGAAAACATCCCCAGGAGCCGTGAGCGCGAGTGGCAACTCCGTTCTGCAACACGCATTACTCTGAACATTGGATTCACGGAGACTGCGCGGCCTTAAGATGCTCGGCGTCGAGTTTGCCGACAGACCAGAGGAGGCCGCGGCTAACCAGGTCAAGGTAACGGGGGTCATCTACCGTGGCGTTGTTGTGGCCGAGGGTGGTGGCGAAGACCTTGGTCTGGCCATTGTAAGTGTTGGTCCAGGCGACCACGGACCTGGCCGTGCCATCCTTTCCGGCCTCCCTGTCGGCCTTGCTGGGGAAGAGATTGTAAACCTGAGTTCCAGTCGCCAGCACGTGCGCCGTGGGCTCGAGCTTGCCTGCAGCGTTGTTGTAAAGCTCCTCGTTGATCGTCGTCCAATCCCCAAGGTCTCTGGTGATCGCGTGCTCTTTGTCAATGAACTTCACGGCGATCGGCAACTGTGGGCCGTGACCTGTGGAGATCAGGCCGGTGAACTGCATCCAGGGGGTCGCGACCTTCTTGTTCCAGCCCTCGGTGCGGTAGCAGTGCATCCCGCAATGCAGCACAACAGCGGGAAGGCCGTTTTTGTGAGGTTGCAGGATCGTCTCGATGACGGTCATGTCCTTCACGTCGGAAGAGCACTCGTCATGCACGACCACGTCGAAGTCCTTGGACCAGTCGGGTTGATCGTAGATCGGATTCTTGTGGTGGGTCGTGCTGTTGGAGTCGTAGGCGATCGTCCACTGGATGTTGGCCCTGCGCGAAAGGCCACGAGTGAGAATGTCTTTCTGCTTCTCGTAGTCGTGACAGCAGCCGCCAACGACCAGGAGAGCGCGGATCGGCCTGGCCGGCTCGTCCGGGACGACCCTCGGGCCCGACAGCACAGTCAGAACCAGAATTGTGAGCACACACTTGATCGACCTCGACATAGCCGGCCCTCCGCTCGCCTCGACTCTTCTCGTGGACTCTTCGCGTCAACTTCAAAACTACTCGCCTTCGCTGGGCACTTCCAGGTGAGAGACCGCGGATCCTCCGTATGCGGATTTGTCGAGCTCGACACCTTGCCCACTCTGCCGAACCGACAGCCAGCGTAAGCTCAAGAACGGAAAGGCAGGATCATGCGCCGTAGCCGGACGATTTCCACTGTACGCTTGACCCTAGGGTTTCCGGGGGCTTCAATGAACCGAATGGCCGGCGATGCGATCGAATTCCGAGACTCCCAGACTGGTAGAGCAATGAAAACCAACATCATCACACTTGGCTCAGTGGGGTTGGCTTTACTGTGCCTTCAAACAATTGCGTTTGCCCAGAACACAAAACCGCCAGCGCAACCCGGGCAGACCGGCCCATCAAAGAGGCTCCACGCGTGGTGGCGGGACGCCGCTCCGGGCCTGCGGACTTACACCGCGAACAACAAGCAGATGCCGCGCATCTCGGTCAAGGGAAACAAGTTCGTGGACCCCAGCGGGAAAACGGTTCTCTTCCGAGGATTGTCGATCTCAGATCCAGACAAGCTCGAAATGCAAGGGCACTGGAGCAAGGACCATTTCGTCAAGGTCAAGGACATGGGCGCGAAGCTGGTCCGCATTCCGGTGCATCCGGTCGCGTGGAGAGAGCGGACTACCGCGGAATACGTGAAACTGCTCGACCTTGCCGTGAGCTGGTGCACGGAACTGGAAATGTACATTATTATAGATTGGCATACGATCGGCAACCTGGTGACGGAAGTTTTTCAGGACCCGATGTACGACACCACAAGGCAGGAGACCTACAGTTTCTGCGCGCACCATGGCCCGGCACTACGCCGGCCACAACACGGTGGCATTCTTCGAGTTGTTCAATGAGCCGACCACGTATCGCGACCAGCTAGGCCCTATCTCCTGGTCGGATTGGAAGAGAATTGTGGAGGAAGAAATCACTCTGATCCGCGCCCACAATCCGCAAGTCATCCCGCTGGTGGCAGGATTTGATTGGGCCTACGATCTCACGCCTCTGCGTCTGAACCCTATTGCCGCCGAGGGCATCGCCTACACCGCCCACCCCTATTCGAACAAGCGGAGTCAACCGTGGGAACCGAAATGGGAAGAGGATTTCGGTTTCGCCGCCAGCAAGTATCCGCTCATCGCTACCGAATTCGGCGGCTTCGCCAGGCCGCCATCCATGAACGGTCAGCCGCCTGCCGTTGAGTCTGCCGGCAGGGGCAATCGCAACGCCAGCTATGGCCCGGCGATCATCAAGTATCTCGAGGACAAGGGCATTAGCTGGACGGTCTGGTGCTTCGATCCGGAATGGGGGCCAACGCTGCTGCGGAATTGGGATTACCAGCTCACTCCCTCGGGGGAGTTCGCCAAGGCGGCCATGCTCGGCGAGATCAAGTGACCGACGCCACGCCGCGAGGTCATCAAGCGATCGCCGAGCCGAAAGTTCTTGAGTATCATCCGAGAATCTTCGGTAGAGATCTGCTGGCGAGGTAATTCCGATGGGTCTCACTCAGGACGAAAAGGCGGCGCGCTTCCTCGCCCTGCACGAGGCCCCAGGCGCCTTCCTGATTCCGAACCCATGGGACATTGGCTCCGCATGCCTTCTGGCCGGCCTTGGATTCGAGGCATTGGCAACATCGAGTGCCGCCTCTGCCTGCGCTCTGGGTCGAAGAGACGGCGGGCTGACGCGAGATGAGGCGCTGGCCCACGCGCGCTCGATCGTCGAGGCGACCGACTTGCCCGTTTCTGCGGACTTGGAAAAAGGGTTCGGCGACGCGCCGGAATGCGTGGCGGAAACGCTCCGGCTTGCGGCGGGAGTGGGACTCGTTGGATGCACGATCGAAGATGCGACAGGAAACCCAGATCGTCCCCTATACGACGATGACTTGGCTATCGAAAGGATTGCGGCAGCCGCTGAGGCGGCACGCGCACTCCCTTTTCCTTTTCTCCTGACTGCGCGAGCACATAATCTTCTCTACCCCGGTTCGAGTCTCGACGACACCATCAGCCGCCTTCAGGCATTTGAGGCGGCCGGAGCCAGTGTGCTTTTCGCCCCAGGCCTGCCTGACCTTGCCGCGGTACGTGCGGTCTGTGCGGCGGTTTCGAAGCCAGTCAATTTCATGGTGGGAATCCAAGGAAAATCCTTTTCCGTGGGCGAGCTCGCCGCAGCCGGAGTCAAGCGCATCAGCCTGGCCACGTCACTCTATCGCGCGGCCATGACCGGTTTGCTTGACGCGGCACGCGAGGTGAAAGACACAGGCCAGTTCACATTCCTCGACCGATGCGTGACAACGCCGGAGCTGAACAAACTCATGCGAACTTAACCGCGCGATCGATTTCGGGCGCAAACAGGCCCATCCACACTTCCCTGCGGCCAGGATGGGGAACCGGATCGGCGAAACAAGGACGCAATTAGTATTGACGGCAATCGACTGCCCGGGCTCTTGGGCAAACTAATCCCGTCCCCGTTTCCGCTCCCGAACCCAAATCTCCAATTATCTGCGGCTACTTGACTTTCGGGGACATCTCCGCTACCTAATCTTTCAATCGCTTAATTTCGTGCGGCCCTCAATTCGTACAGATTTCCACTTTCACCTCCGCCGGGGCGTCGTTCGTTCGTAGCGGCCCAGCCCTTCCGAGAGCCTGGGCGAAGTCTGCGCTGAGCTGTCGCATCGGCCCATCTCCTCGGAAGGAAAGGGTCTCTTCATGCAGATCGGAAATCGTCGCTCCGCCTTCACACTGATCGAGTTACTGGTCGTCATCGCCATCATCGCGGTCCTGATCTCGTTGTTGCTGCCCGCCGTCCAGTCGGCTCGCGAGGCCGCGCGCCGCGTCCAGTGCGTCAACAACCTCAAGCAGATCGGCCTGGCCCTGCATAACTACCATAGCTCCACCGACGGGTTCCCGCTGGGGCACACCAAGGTCCAGGTCTACTCCGGGAACGACTACTCGACCTGGGTGGGCTGGAGCGCCCATGCCCTGATGCTCCCCTACCTGGAGCAGAATACCATCTACAACTCGTGCAACTTCGCGCACACGGGGTTCGGCTTCACGTTCACGCCCGGCGACCAGATCAACTCTACGGCCGCACACACGCGGATCAGCGCCTTCCTCTGCCCGTCGAACCCGATCTCCAACAGCCCGGTCATTGGCCTCTACACCGGCGGGAACGTCACCCCGACCGACTATGCGGGGAGCATGGGGACGACGACCCACGACCTGACCCAGGGGGCGGAGACTACGTCAACGGACAAGTCCTATCCCACCACCGGGATCTTCGCTTGCTGGATTTCGTACGGCATCCGCGACATCACCGACGGCACGTCGAATACGATCGCCTTCGGCGAGTGGTGCTCGAACGATTACAGCATGATCGCGATAAAGCGCAAAGGCGTCGGGGTCGACATGGTCCCCGATTCCAGCCCGTCGGCCCTGGTGGACGACGCCCGGCAAAACCAGGCGGCGGTCTTGGCGGGTCTGCAGAACTGCGCGGTGGCCTACAACAGCGCCACGGTCTTCCCCGCCCTGAACGCCGAGAAGGGCTCGATGTGGTCGCTGGGCGAGCAGGGCTACTCGATGATGAACTTCATCCAGGTGCCCAACGACACCCAATACCCGTTCGGGACCTGCACGATCCTGGGGGATGGCGCCGACGGCGGCGCCGACGACTCGGCGTTCTGCGGGCCGGAGAGCTACCACCCCGGCGGCGCCAACATCCTCTTCTGCGACGGCAGCGTCCGCTTCGTCAAAAGCAGCGTCAATCGCACGGCGGTCATGTGGTCGCTGGCCACCCGCAACGGCGGCGAGGTCATCTCGTCCGACCAGTATTGAGCCTCGCCGCACATGCAGATCGAAAACGAGTCGCCCTGACCGACCGCTCGCGCCCTCGGCCCGGGGCCGAGGGCGAGCGGTCCCAGTTCCCATGGAGCCATTCCAGATCATGATCGCGATGCGATGGGCCTGCCTGGCCCTCTTTCTCTTAGGCCTAGCGGGGTGCGGCGGGGAGTACGACCCGAGCAAGGACCCCGCGGCCGCCCCGGCACTCCAGGCGCAAGTCGAGAGGATCGAGAAATTGAAGCAGAAGGCCGCCGAGGCCAAGGCCGCCAAGAGCCGGCCCAGCGGTGTCGCCAGAGGCGGACGGAATTAGCGTGCATCGCCACGGCGGCCGCCGCTGCGACATCAGATGTGGCGGGCGGGACCGGGGGAACCGGGACGCGATTAGTATTGACGGCAATTCGCTGCCTGGGCTCCTGGGCAAACTAATCGCCTGCCCGATTCCGCCACCCGAGTTCGTCGTCGACAAACCACTGCGGTTCTTCGCCGGACACCATTTTTCGAGACGACTTTACCTGCCAAACGCCTTTCAAGAGCGAAACAAGGGCAATGGCTCGAAAGGCGTTCCCAGGGTGGCTTCGGCGGGCAGCTTCAACCAGCGCTCAAGTACCGTGGCGTAGACCCGACGGAAGTCGATCGCGTGCTCGGGGTCGTCGTCTTTCAAGTGAGCCAGGTTGGGATATGGGCCGTGCAGGCCTCCCTGGACGGGACGACCGATGAGGAACACCGGAGCTGCCGTGCCGTGGTCGGTGCCCGCGCTGGCGTTCTCGCGAAGGCGTCGGCCGAACTCCGAGAAGATCAGCACGGCCACTCGATCTGCTATGGCCGGAACGTGTCGATCTCGGTCAGGAATGACCGGATCGAGCGGCTCAGCTCCAATAGTCTGGAGGAGTGCTGGTTGAGCTGCTCGGCGTGCGTGTCGAAGCCCCCGAGCTGAGTGTAGTAGATCGACGTTGAGAGCCCAGCCTTGATCATCCGGGCGATCAACCTCAGCCGTCGGGCCAGGGCGTACGAATCGAGGTCTTCAGTTGTACCGCGGTCCTGTGAGGACAGCTTCCAGCCGAGCACTGCTGGCATAAGAGGTCACGGTGCTCCGCGCCACGAACTCAAGCAGCGGGTTATCGCTGTTTCCGGTAGTGGCCCGCGATCCGGTCGAGCATGGCCCGCTGCTCGTTGGCACCGTCTGCTTCGGGCACTCCCAGGCGCCGGCGCAACTGATCGGCAGTTGCCACCGAGGGGACGATTGATCTCCCTCCGCGAAGTGCTTGCGGTAATGCCTCGGCGGCGATGTGCAGAGCCGGGGCGTCGCTGCCCGGGGCTGCCCGACCTCGCGTCGATGGCCCGCGCCAGCCAGCCGGGCTCTTCCTGGCCCGGATGCAGCCGCGCGGTATGCCAGATGGCCATCGACTCGAAGTGCGAGCGGTTCGGGTTGGGATAGCCGACCGACTGTACGATCGCCAGTCTGCCCTCTTCGCGTAGCTTCGCGAAGCCGTCGAGCGACGGATGCAGCCCGACGTGATCGTCGATTGGTTTCAGCTCCTTGGCTTTGAGAGCGAGCTTGGGCCGGCATTTATGGTAGATGTCGTCGCCGTGGGGAACGACCGTGTTGAGGCCGTCGTTGCCTCCGTCGAGCTGGATGACGACAAGGATGCGCCCGTCGGCATCCCGCTTCGGCCCCTCGGCCAGGGCGAGTGCGGAGCGGGCCAGGAACGTCGGTACGGTCGTGCCGCAGGCCAGGAGCGTCGAGCCCCCGAGTCCCAAGCGGAGCAGTTCGCGTCGGGTTGTCGTCATGGTGAGTTCTCTCCTTTCGGTCAAGCGAGCTGGAATTCCGGGCAATGGAGCACGAGCTGCAGGGCCTTGCGAAGGCCGGCAAGACTGCGATCGTGCTCGGCGGCCAGGATCAGATCTTTGGCCTCGGCGGCGAGGTCGTCCTGAAGCAAGAGGTTGACGAACTCCCGGGCGGCTTCTTCGGGCTTCACGCCGTGGCGGTCAAGCCAGGCGACCGGGTCGAACGGGAACACGCCGCGATCCGGGTTGCCCCAGACCACGTCCGTCGCCCAGTTGAGGCGTTCCAGAAGTGTGCTGCTGTTGATCCAGGCTGTTCCGCCGTCCCACCCATTCACGTTCGGCGGGGCGAAAAGCTCCTGCCCTTGCTTCGTGCAGGCCGTGGCTGCCGCCATGAGGTTGACCCTCGGGCGCGGGACTTCCAGCATCCTCAGCAGGCCGATCGTGAATTCCACTGGCGACTTGATCCGATGCCGGTACGACGCTTTCGGAATAGAAGTGCCGTGATTTTAGAATAATCTGCAATCACGTGATTGATCGAGTAGTCGCTCGATCGGAGCGCGTCGCGCCAGGGGCTCGATCAGCTCGGGCGGGGGCTCGGGTTCCTCGGCCACGAATGCGCGGTACAGCTTGTGCGCCAGGTGTCGCGCCGCATCGAGGCGTTCCAGGGTGATCCGCACGATGTCAGCGGCCTTCCAGCTACCGCTTTGGCCCAGAAACGTTTTGGGGCCGGGATCGTGGGCCTCGTTGTCGAAGGTAAACTTGGGGTTGGAGTCGCCGGGCGTCCGGAGCCCGCCATCGGGCACCCAGCCGGTGAAGGCACGGGCGGCCTCGCGGATGTCGCGACTCGGAATAGGCGCCTTGGCCAAGTGTGAACAGTTCGAGGAACTCGCGGGCGAAGTTCTCGTTAGGCCGTTCGCGATGGCTGGTCCCGCCGTCGAGCCAGACGAGCATGGCCGGGTCGGCGATCATCGCGTCGAGCAGGCCGGCGAAGCCGCCGAGAGCCCGTTCGCGGATCGTCTCAACCTGCGCGGCCAGGGCGGTCACGCTGTCGACCTTCGTCAAGCTCGTGGCGAAGTGCCCGTGCCAGAATAGCGTGAACCGCTCGCGGAGCGGCTCGCCGCCGAAGAGCATGCGATAGAGCCAGTAAGCCCGCAGCCGTCTCGGATCGCTTGACCCGAGGGCCCCCGCGCGGAGGCCATCCCGGACGGCTCGTTCCTCCTCCGACGGGTCGGGAGGGTTGAGGAACCGTCCGACGCTTTCTGCTGGGCCGGCAGCAACGTCGCGCTCGAGCTCGGCCCGGGTTGCCCCGAAGCCGGCGCGCCGATGGAGGTGGGCCACCTTGCGAAGGTCCCACGGGTCATCCGGCGTGGGCACGAACGGCGGCCCACGCCGTGGTGTCGATTCTCGTCATGGCCTCACCCTGCGTGTTCGAGGTTGCGGATTTTCAGGTCGCCGAGGTCCTTCGCCTCGCCCGGCTTGACAGTGAACTCGATCTCCGTCTTCACCGGCTGGTTGAAAACGATGATCCGGTAGGTTGCACCCGGGATCAGCGTTGGGAAGGTCATCCGGCCGTTCGCATCGGTCTTCAGGTCGCGGTAGCGGTCCTGGTCAAGGTTGCTTACGTAGATGGAGTCAGCCTGGAGCGGGCTGGTCATCTGGTTGCGCCGCCAAGCGGAATATCGCCCCAGGAAGCCCCAGGCGTGAGCACAACCTCCAGGTGCGCGGGCGAGCGGCCGGCGCGAACGGGCTTGCCCTCGATCGTCGACGATTCGAACGCTCGCCGACCCGCATGGCAACATCTTGACTGTGACATCTTCGCCGGCCTGCTTGCCGGAGAGCTCGATGGCCGCGCCGCGCTGATTCTTGGCGTCGAGGAAAAGCACCGGGGCCGACGATGCGGGGTCACAACCGTCGCAGCTCGAACTTGCCGCCGCGCAGCGTCTTCCAGGTCGGTGCGTGATTGACGGTCATGTCCGTTCTCGAGACAGATACCAGCGGCTCACGAGCAGGGCCTCGCGCACCGGTTGGCCGCTCGCATCGACAAGACGACCGCGGACCGTGGCCCCGGGTCGCAGCTGGAATTCCACGTCAACAGGGCCCTCGCTGGGGCTTCGGGCTGAGCTTTCGCATGGCGTCGGGATAGGTCCGCGTGTTCGGCCAGTGGATCTCGCCGGCCAGCTCCACCGACGAGATTTCCTCGTGGAGGTACTTGGCCGTCGGCCCCTTCACCAGCAGATAGCCGGGGCCAGGCATGATACCAAGGCGGAACGTCCCGTCAGCGGCGGTGATTGCCCTTTGTTCGTCCGGGTTGAACACGCTGGGGTTGCCCTTGATGAAGAACGGATTATTCCGCTTCTGGGCCTGATGATGGACGACCGCGCCGGCGACCGGACGGCCCGTGCCGGCCTCGGTCACGCGGCCACGGACCAGGACGCCTTTGGGAAGCGCGAAATCAACGCGCGACGCGACCGAATCGCCAGGAACCACGAGGTCGCCCCTCATCAGGTAGGCGTCGGCTCCCTCGCGTGGCGGGAAGACCTTGAGCACAATCGAGGCGCCGGGCGCGGCATCGATTCGATAGTGTCCGTCACGATCGGTTGTTTCTTCGGCGTCGCCCAGGTACATCCCTATGCCGTGCTTCTCGGACATCGTCCTCGCCTCGATCCTTGCGCCGACAGCCGGCGGGCCGTTCGTGCCGAGCGTCACGCGACCCTCGACCACGTGGGCTCGACCAAGGGTGAGTGTCGATATGCCAACGCCCGCCTTCGTTTCAAACCGTACAGACTGCTTGCCGAATCCGGCGGCTCGGATCTCGAGAAACGCATTATGCTCCGGCCCGCACCCCCGCACGGTGAACCGGCCATCTTGGTCGCTGGTCCATTTCTGGAGGAGCGGCGGCAGAAAGTCATGGGACAGGAATTCGGCGTCCAGGCCCGGGCCTCCCTTGGCTCGGATAGAAGGCATGAGGGCGTACTTCGGCGCCGGCGATTGGTGTGCCTTCGAGGTTGACCAGCCGTACCTCGACCGGTTGCTCGGCGGGCAGCCGCAAGGGCTCATCAAGGGGTCCGCTGAGGTCGGTCAGCTCCCTCACCGCGAAGCCTTTGCCGTGCGCAATCGCCACCAATAACGACCCGTCCCTCGTCGCTTTCGGGCTCGCCGGCCAGCTCGATCCGGAACCGTCCCTGATCGTCGCTTCGCCCGCGGCCAAGCAACTGGGCCGCCGGTTTGTCAGATCGCCTGTAACGCCATCGGAAGCGCGACGCGACCACGACCAGGTCAGCCCCTTCCAGCGGCTTCCCGCTCTGGTCCGACCACCTGGCCGCTGATTACCGGCCGAGGCTCCTCCCAGGCCACGAGCCGGACCGCGGCGAGCGTCGCTGAGACTGCGAGCACCGCAGTAAGGCACGAGACCACCAGCCACCGCGCGGGTCCGCGCCGGTTGCGCCGCGCGTCCAGGATTGCCAGAAGCCGTCGCTCGAGGCCCGAGGGCCGCGCCATCGCCAGGGCCGCAGTGGCAAGAGCTTGCGTGGGGCGGAGCAGCCGTGCTACGCCGAGGAGCTGTTCCGCATAGTCGGATGGCCGCTCGCCCGCCTGCAGCACCAGGTCGTCGCAGGCTTGTTCGCGCTCGGTCGCAGCCGAGAGGCGGCCCACCAGACCTGCGGGTTGAACCAGTACGCCGCGCAGGCCGCCAAGCCCAGCCATTGCGTCAGGCAGTCGCGGCGTCGGACATGCGCCAGCTCGTGCAAAAGGACGGCACGTCGGCGATCAATCGGCCAGAGGTTGGCCTCCTCCGGAAGAAGCAGCACAGGGTGTAGGATGCCCCACGTAAGCGGCATTGCGGCCGGCCCGCCGCGTAAGAGCGTCACGCCCCGGCGTGTTCCCAGCCGGTCGGCCGCATCTCGGACGGCTTCGACCCAGACCGGGTCGGTGACGCTCTCCGCTTTCCGCCCCAGCATCCACGTCGACGCCCAGCCAAGAGCGCCCCACACGAGCACCGCTAACGTCCCGGCTCCCCAGACCACCAGCGGCCAGGCGACCATCGGGGGCGCCTCGGTCACGTTCAGTTCGTTGGGCGACACCTGTGGCGAGGGTGACGGTGCCGGAGCTTCGCTCGGCGTCATTCGCATGTCGACGACCGCCGGCCCATCGGCTTGTCGGATATCGACGTTGTGGCTCAAAACCATCGGCAGCTCAGCCTTGGCCGGCGCTGACAAGACGGGCAGTCGCCAGCGTGGCAGGGCGAGAGTCAGCGGCAGCACGGCCAGTGCCCCGGCCAGTCCGAGCCCCCAGACCAGGTGCCGCGTCGCCGCGGCCCGCCGCCTCATCGCCAGAGCGACAAGCCCGGCGACGGCCAGGACACCGGCCGCTTTCGCCGCGCAAAACAGCCCCGTCAGCGTCGCGTCGGTTCCAAGAACACTCAGGATTCTCCACGGATCGTCCATCGTCTCACCCCTCCGATGCTTATATGAGATGCCGCACCAATGCGGGGGCTCGCCACATGGCTACACCCACAAAGAACGCGGCAACCAGCGCGAGCGTGGCCCTTAGGATTTCTTCGATGGCCAAGGCCTGCCAGGTGCCGAGGGCGAACGAGGCTGTAAGGGAGTCGAGCAGCGGTTTCATGGTCAGCGTTCCTCCTTGCGGGCCTGGTCAATCAGTCGGGAGAGCCGGTCAAGCTCTTCATCGCTGAGATTGGAACCAGGCTCACCGAGCAGAGCGGCGACGGCTTGGGCCGTCGAGCCTTCGAAGAACGTCTGCACCAGTTGGCGAAGCGCCGATCGCCGGGCTTTGTCGCGGGCTACCGTCGGCAGGAAGACGTAACGCGGGCCGTCTTGTTCGTGCCGAAGATGACCCTTCTCTTCCAGAACCCTGAGCAGCGCCCGGATGGTGGAGTAGCTGGGTGGGTCGGGCAGTGCCTCCTGAACCTCTGCGGCCGTCGCCTGGCCTAGCCGATAGACGACGTCCATGATCTGCCGCTCCCTGCGACTGAGAGAATGGTGCATCGGGCTGGTCATAGGCTCCGATCTCCTATTACTTTTTCGTGGTGTCCTACCGGACCAATCACCGAGCCCAGGCGGGACGGAGTCTGCTAAAAAAGCAGCACTATGCTAAAATGTTAGCAGCTGGTCGTGTCATGTCAAGGAAAAAAATGCTAAATTTCTCGCGCCCTCGGTGTCGCGGACTTTTCTCGTGGGCCCGACATGAAGTGAAGGACGCACCAGCCTGCTTTCTCCCTCGCATTGTGTGGCGGGCTGGGCCCCCGCGCTGAGACGGAGGAAGTGAATCGGGACGGAAATGAAACCGCACGTAGCAAGTTGTTCCGATTCAGCGATCGGCCCGCCAGAGAGCTTTGTGGTTCAAGCTCGGCTTGCAGGTGTACAAATGGTCCGACCATTTCGGTAGGAGAGAATGCGGGATAGACTGCCTTACTGCGAGTGCAAGGCAAAGGACCTATGTCCAAGAACTTCCCCAAGACCGGTAAGCGAGACCGCCCGAAGACCGCCGTGAAGGGCAAGCGGTATCGCTGCGCCAAGTGCCGCAAGCGGAGTCCGAAGCCGGTCAAGACGTCGGCCCCGTGGTACTGTCCGAACTGCCGCGCAGAACAGGAAGAGCCGAGTTTATGACGATCCTCTTCCTCCACGGCTGGACCTCTGTGCCGGGCGGCGTCAAGCCGACGTACCTCTCCGCGCATGGGCACACGGTCATAAATCCGGGGCTCCCCGACGACGATTTCCCGGAGGCTGTCCGAATTGCCCAGGCTGAATTCGACAGACACCGCCCGCAGGTCGTCGTGGGGTCGAGCCGGGGCGGTGCCGTGGCAATGAACATCGTTAGCGGCGATGCGAAGCTTGTCCAGCTCTGCCCTGCGTGGAGGAGGTGGGGCACGACGAGGACGGTGAAGCCTGGCACGGTAATCCTGCACAGTTGCGCCGATGATGTAGTGCCGTTTTCAGACTCTGAGGAATTGGTTTGGAGGAGCGGATTGGCGGCGTCGGCATTGATCGATGTCGGGACTGACCATCGACTCGCAGACCCGGAGCCTCTGGAGCGGATGTTGAAGGCATGTGAGGAGGGGAAACCGGGACGCAGGAAAGGTAACCGGGACGCAACTAGTGCCTCAGCCACGCTAAATCTTGAGGTTGGACCCGCAAGTTCCTGGGAATTCCCAGGCACACCGAGCAACTGTACCCGAAGATTAAGCGTGGATGAGGCACTAGTATTTACGGCCATCCACCACCTGGGCTCCTGGGCAAACTAAACGAGCCCGCGTTTCCGCCCCTCTCCCATTCTCCCGTCGCGGCCATCACTCTCACGGGCGTCGACGCGCCCACGACGATCGCGCTAATATGAAAGACTTCGGCAGGCTCGCCAACTTCGCGAAAAGGATTAACAATGCGACGATCAACGGTAGTTGCGATCTCGGACACTATTCGATTCCGGCGCCTTGGCCCGTGGATCATGATCGCGTTCGCACTGGTTCTCACTTGCGGGATCATGAGAACAGGCAGTGGCAATCAAGGCGCCACCGCGGCGCGAAGGAAAAGGCCATCGCTGCGCTCCAGAAGCTGGGGGGCAAGGTCTACCAGGATGAAACCGAGCCCGACAAACCTGTGACTGACGTCGACCTTGACAATACTCAGGCCACCGACGATGCTCTCGCACTTCTGGAGATCTTCCCGAACCTCCAAATGCTCTCAGTGGACGAAACCCGGGTGACCGACGCCGGTCTGGTCCACCTGGAAAAACTCACCCGGCTGACCGATCTCGACCTGGATGAGACAGCCATCGGAGACGCTGGGCTCGCCTATCTCAAGGGCCTCGTCAACCTTCAAACTCTAACTCTCACGCGCACCGGCGTCACCGACGCCGGGGTCGCCCACCTCACAAACATGAAGCGCCTGCAGAAACTGTCCCTCATCGGAACCAAGATTACCGACGCCGGGCTCGTCCACCTCAAAGAACTGCCGCGGCTCGAATGGCTATTCCTCGACCACAACCCGATCACCGACGCCGGCCTCGCCGAACTTAAGGGGCTCAAGAATCTCGAGTTCCTGATCCTCAACAAGACCCACGTGACCGATGCCGGATTGAAAGCGCTGGAAGGAATGAAAAACTTGGAGATGGTCTCCCTGTATGGCACCGGCGTGACCCAGGCCGGAGTCGACCGGCTCCATCGAACAATCCCCAAAGCCAGTATTTATCATTGAGCCCACCTTTTGCGATGTTGAACGTATTGGGCGACGTTCCTCAAAGCGGGATGATAAAGCCCTCCTGGGTGGAGACGGGGAAACGGTCGCGACCTCGTCTCCGCCCCTTGGGCAATCTAATCGCGGACCCGTTTCCGCCCTCGGACTGAAGTCCGATACCTAGGAACGGGCCGGGGATAACTTCCCGGCTTGACTGAGATATGGTATCAAGCCCGTTGCTCGGAGTGCAGCATCAAGGAGGGCAGCATGGACGCCTACGCACCAGAAATCGAGCGGGTGATGAAGCGGTTGTACGACTCGCTGGGGGAAAAGGATCGTCGAAGGTATGCGGCCGTCGAGGCCACTAAGTTGGGTCACGGTGGGATCGAGTACATCGCACGACTCTTGGGGTGTGACCCCAAGACCATCCGCCAAGGACAGTCGGAACTGGAGGGGACGGACGACCTGGACAGCGGGCGGTCCGAAAAAGGGGGGCGGGCGGAAACGGTTGATCGAGATCGACTCGACACTCAACGAGAACTTCTTGAAGGTGCTTCAGGACCACACCGCAGGCGATCCGATGCGAACCGAGGTGAAGTGGACGAACTTGTCTCGGCGGCAGATCGCAAAGCGGATGGCCGAGCTGGGCACGCGCGTCGGTCGTGACGTGGTTTCCCAGTTACTTCGCAAACACGGGTACCGCAAGCGAAAGGCGTTGAAGAAGAAAACGATGGGTCACCATCGGGATCGGAACGCCCAGTTCGAGAAGATCGCCCGTCTCAAGAAGAAGTACTTGAACGCCGGGTTGCCCGTCATCAGCATCGACACGAAGAAGAAGGAATTGCTCGGCGATTTCTACCGTGAGGGTCGGATCGACACCCAGGGGACGATCGCGGTCAACGATCACGATTTCGGCAGCGCGGGGTCGGGCGTGGTGATCCCGCATGGGGTGTACGACGTGGGGCGCAACCAGGGCTTTCTCCACCTGAACACCAGCCACGACACCAGTGAACTGGCCTGTGACAGCATCGCGGCGTGGTGGGAACAGCACGGGCGGACGGACTACTCTCAGGCCAAGAAACTCCTGGTGCTGTGCGACGGCGGTGGCAGCAACAGCGCGACGCGGTACGTGTTCAAAGAGGAACTCCAGAAACTGGCGAACCAGCTCGGCATCGAAATCCGCATCGCGCACTACCCGCCCTACTGCTCCAAGTACAATCCGATTGAGCACCGACTCTTTCCCCATGTGACGCGGGCATGTCGCGGGGTGAGTCTTTCAATCCCTGGAGGTTGCTCGGTACTACATGGCGAAGACCGAAACAGCCACGGGATTGAAGGTCGATGTGGGCATTCTGGACAAAGTCTACGAAACGGGCCGAAAATCGCGCCGCTGGGTTCAAGGAATCCATGAAGATCGCCTTCGACAAGTTACTCCCGAAGTGGAACTACCGCGCCGTTCCACAGCCTACTTGAAGTCGGGAAGTTATTCCCGGCTCGTTCCCTAATGGAAATACAGCGTCCAGCGCGAAGTGCTATTTGATAAGCACAGCAGCCGTGAAGACCTGCTTCACTCCTGTTCTGTTGTCGATCCAAAGAGGGTGAAACACTCCCGCGATATCGGCCGCCAGACCCGCTGTGTCGCCCACCCAGGTGTCCTCTGGAGCACTGCTGGCTACGTCGGATACCCGAACGCCCGGGAGCCAGGTACTACCGCCATCAAGGGATGCTCGGAGAAGGAGGTTCCAAGTGAGCTTCCGTTCGCGGAGAGTCGCCTCGTACCAGGAGACGGCGACGATGCCCGCTCGGTTCACTGCAATCGACGGCAAGAACGCGTAGCGACTGCTTCCTTGGTCTCCCTCTCTGAGGCTAGATTGATCGCTGATCACGATCGGCTCAGACCAATGAACTCCCTGATCCTTGGAAATCATGAGCACCACGCGCATTCCGGCCTCGGTTCGCTCCGACCAGACCAAGTACAAGCGGTCCCTGAAGTCCCTACTCCCAGGGTCGATCCCCAACATGGGGGACCCGGGGTTGATCCTGAGCTGATGGCGCCGCCACGTGATCGCGCAAAAACTGCTCTTCGAGGAACGATTCCCCACCCGTATTCGATCTGCGGAGCCGGAGGGAATATTGCTGATCAGTAGCCTTGGTCAACACGTGGTAAGTTAAGACAAGGGTACCGTCGGTAAGCACAACACCCTGACCTGGGCCTCTTCCTTGAGCGGGACCTTCGCAGGGGAAGGATTTCGGAGGATCGAATGTCTTGGCCCCGTCGCGTGACCGATAAACGGCAAGCTCCCTATTGAGACTGAGGAAGCAATAGGCTCGACCCCGAAACCGACCATTGGTGCAGTCCACGACAAGAAAGGGACGGTCCACAGGCAGCTTCTCGGCGATAAAGGGCGCTGCCCATGTGTGGCCGCCATCGCGGGAGGAAGTGATTTCCAGGGCGGATTGGGGCGTGGATTGCGGCCTGAGTCGCAAGGCTGCGAAGTAGGCAACCCCGTCAGGATCGAAGGCAACGGCCGGGTCAGCGTAGTATGGTCCCCCTTTCTCTGCGTTCCTCTCGAGAGTCACTCGCCCAGGTCCTTCCGCCGTCCCCGGACCCGTAGGCAACCACGGAGAGTCCCCCCTTTACCGTTCCCGGGTCCAGGACCATCGAGCCGGCCAGTAGATGATCGCCATGATTGGGGTCCGCGGCGAGGATCACTTCTGAGTGCCGGCGATTCTCGTACGCCTTGCTCACTTGCACATTCGGGCCCACCATGATCTGGGCATTCTGCTTGGCGAGCTGCGCGACTCGGGGCTTTCTTTGGCTTGCTTTGGCCAATGCAGTGTCCGGAGCCAGCGGTAAGCCCACAGGAGTCGATTGTGGGTTCATCCATTTCTCTTCGAGCTTGCCTATCGCTGCCCCTTGGAGGAGGTCTTTCAACTGCCAGAGCTGGATAGCGCCGGCGCCTTCTTGTGTCCCCTCGCCTATGGCGAGAACGTTGTTGTCCGGTGAGAAAGCCAGAGTCTCGAGACCTCCTGTGCCGCCTGGCAATACCTGCCTCGGCTGCCAGGATTGAGCATCCCAGAGAATGACTTCATTACTCCTCTTGGCGGCTTCCTCGATGGTTCTGCCCGTGGCCAGAAGATTGCCATCCGGGGAAAAGGCGACCGCCCACACCTTGGCCCTTGTTCCCTTTCAGGATCCGAAGCTCCTTCCCGGTCTGGACGTCCCAGAGTCGTACCGTGCGATCAAACCCGCCGCTCGCGAGCGTCTTGCCGTCTGGGGCAAAGGCGAGCCCCGGGACGACATCGGTGTGACCCTCCAGCGTCTGCCGCACGTGCCCGGTGCCGACATCGATCAGTCGCACTCGAAAATCGACATCCGCAGCCGCCAGGAGCCGGCCGTCAGGTGAGAACACGAGGTCCCGCAGGCCGTCGAGTTGTCCGGATTTCAGGAAGTCGTCCACCCTGAGTTCCTGCCTGAATACGTTGATCGCTTTGTCTTGCCTCAGGTCCCAGAGCAGCACCGTGCGGAGGAATGGACCGGTGATCAATCGCGGAAAATCCTGCCCGCCGATGGCCAGCATCTTGCCGTCGGGCGAAAAGGCCACTTCGCGCACGGTCCCCTGGAGCGGGATCGTTTTCGCTGGTCGCTCCCGTTCCCGAGTCGAGCAACCTCACAGACCAGACGCGATTGCTTGGATCTGAGCTGTTCGCCGGCGACTCGCGATCATCTTCCCGTCGGGAGAGAAAGCAATCGATGCGAGAGTCGGGCTCTCCTGCCTGACCGATAGGCAAACTTCCCCCTTCTGTGTATCCCAAAGCATGACCGCACTCTTGAAATCTTTCGCTTTCTGATCGTATTCCAGTCTGACAGCGGCGATCATTCTGCTGTCAGGCTTCCACGCGAGGCGGTAGATCCACCGTTCGGCCTTCAGGATGATCGGCTTGGGCTCACTTCTCGAAGCCGGCCGAGCATCCTGGCCTGCAAGGATTGGCGTCATCATCACGTGGCCCAAATACGCCCGCGCCGGTGGCGGCGGCGCCCAAGGCGAGCAAGGTCAACGCGGTGAGTTTCAAGCGATTAAGCAGCATGGATCGGAGCACCTCCCGAGCGAGGGCCGCCGCGGATGCCGAGAGGCCCGCGCCGGCGGCCTGTCCGGCCGCGAAGTTGATCGCGGCCTTGGTCGTGGCCAGACACAGGGCGGACCAGGGAAACCGGGACGCGATTAGTAACGGACGCCCGAGTTGTGATTATCGCAGATCGCCCTTGCCGTGTCGGCAGCCTAGGGTTACCCTTCGAGATTACTATTCAGGCGAACAGAAGGAGGCCCGCGATGTCCCAGAGTGTGTTCTTCAAGGCTGTCGGTCCGATCGGCGACACCGATACGGATGCCATACCGGTGAAAGGGATCGGCCCGGCGGTCGGATACTACACGCATTGCCTCGGCTTCTCGCTTGTCTCGAAGGACCAGACGACCGCCAAATTAAGGCGGGACGATGTGCAGATAGGCCTGGCGGTTAACGGCCAAGACCCGGAACAGGCGAGCTGTTGGTTCTCTGTCGGTGATGTGGACGCCCTCTGGCGCGAGTTGGACGACAAGGGCATCGAGCCGGGGATCATCGACGAACAGCGATACGACGGCAAGCCGTACCGTGTCTTCTTCGCGAAGGACCCCTACGGTGTGTGCTTCTGCTTCACCCAGCCCGCGTGAGCCAGCAGCGGAGATGGAATGCGGATGCAATTTGACTCTCGCGTTGACGGCTGAATAGCAGAGAGTTCCTATGGGCGACGAGCGGGTCTGGATTCGCAATTCCGAGCCGATCTTCCCCGTCGCGGACGTGGTCGCAACGGTCCGCTACTACCGCGAGGTGCTGGGCTTTGCGGAAGAATGGGTCTGGGGAGAACCGCCCGACTTCGGCGGCGTCCGCTGGGGGAAGGTCGGGGCGATGTTCGCCCTTCAAATCGGGGCCAGACGCGAAGGTCGGCGGGCAGTGGCATTCGTTCTTCGTCGAAGGGATCGACGCCCTGTACAGCCTCCACGGTCGCAACGGCGCTACGATTCACTCGCCCCTGGAAGCGAAGCCATGGGGCCTGCGTGAATACACCGTCCGCGATCTCAACGGGCATTACCTGCGGTTCGGCCAGCGGGGCTCAGACCGGTCGGCCGGGCGCGAGCCGGCGACCACCGTCGATATCGTCGAACGATTGCCGACGCCCGAGGAGCACCAGGTGCTCGTCCAAGCCGTGGGATGGGGCGGCAACGACCGGCCCGGCCGGGCTGGAAAGGCCCTCTCCGGTGCCCGTTTCGGCGTCGTGGCCGTCGAGGGCGACCGTGCGGTCGGCACCGGGATGGTGCTTGGCGACGGGGTCACTTTCGCATACCTGAAGGACATCGTCGTCCTTCCCGAATGGCAGGGCCGCGGGATCGGCACGCGGATCGTCGAGGCGCTGCTCACCATCATCCGCCGTCCGGGCCCCGACGGCATGCTGGTGACCCTGTTCACCGGCCAGCATCTGGCCGAGTTCTACGAGCAGTTCGGGTTTTGCGGCCCTGAGAAGCTCTACGGTATGAGCCTGAATATCGAGCGGCCTCGCGAGCCTAAGGCGGACGGCGCGGGCAGTGAGGCCCAATGATGACCAAGCGCTCGATCAAGATCGCTACGGCCCAGAGTCAGATCTCGCCCGACATCCGAGAGAACGGTCGAGAGATTCGGTGTTAATCGGCTCAGGGTTAATTGGCGACGTGGTACGACAATCAGTTCTGCTCCAATACCGAGATCATGGACTGGCACACCGGGCCGTGGTCGCTGCGTGTTCGAAGTCGAAGATTGGCGATTCCGGCTACGCGGCCCAAGTTCATGTCTTCTTCGAGAGAAAGACGTATGGCGATTGCAAGGCAGGAGACCCAGAATCACATCGACTGGCGGAGGATGCACGCGCTGGGGTTGCCGGCGGGTAGCGTCCGGGCCCTCCTGGCGGTTCTGGTTTTCGCAACGGTCTGGGGGATGCTGTTGGTGAGACCATCGCTTGAGGTGCCGGATTACCTCAGCGACCTGATGTTTGTGATCATGGGCCATTACTTCGCGACACGAAAGCGGAACGCGGCGGTCGAGGTGCCCGGGGACGAGCCCGGTCCGCCGCCCTTGTTTTTGCCGACCGGCAGCATCCGGCTGCTCCTCACCGGGGGCTCGGTGGCCGTCGCGGTGGTGCTCTACCGCAGAGGGGTGTTAACTCGGATCGACAGGAACCCAGGGGTGACGACGCTGCTCTTGGTCGGCGGGTTCCTGATCGGCGTGATACTCAACGCCTTGACCGGATGGTGGCGGGCGGCGTCAAGCGCAGGCACAGGGCCATCGAGGACATGCAAGCCTTGGCCGCCATGGGGGCTGGAGTGGTGCTGGTCGCCTTGGTCTGGAACCGGATGTTCCCCGTCGTCCCGCTCGACCAGGTCGACGCCGTCTTCAACCGCTGGGGCCACCTCGGTCGACTCGGCCCGGAGCACCTACTCGCGGCGGTCATCGGGTTCTATTACGGCTCGCGGTCGTAACGCATCACCTACTCGTAGGTCCGTTCGGCTCATAACTTGCCTGGTAGCCGGACGCCGCCAGCAGTCTGCTCTGTGACACTGCGGAGGGGAAACCAGGACGCGATTAGTATTGACGGCAATCCACTGCCTGGGCTCCTGAGCAAACTAATCGCGACCTGCTCTGTAGAAAAGTCGCGAACCTGGCTGGATCTTGCCACGTAGAATCAAATGTGACGACTAGCAAATCTCCGCGCCGCGTTCTGCAGGTTGCGTACGAGTCCGCCTGCCGAGCGCTGCCACCTCACCGCCATAAGTTCAGCCCCAAGAAGTTCACACAGCCGCAACTGTTGGCTTGCTTGGTGTTCAAGGAGTTCCTCCGAGTTGACTATCGGGGGCTGGCTGATCATCTGGCTGACCAACCCGACCTCACTATTCTGATTGGACTGAAGGTCGTTCCCCACTTCACCACGTTTCACAAAGCGGCTGCCCGGCTCCTCAAGAGAGTTCCAGGGCAGAAGATGTTCGATGCCGTGTTGGATAAGGCGCTGCGGGATAAAATCCGCAAATGGCGCGTCCCCCGGGCGTCCGTCGATGGCACGGGGCTGGAGTCGCGGCACGTGAGTCGGTATTACGTCAAGCGGCGCTCGAGCAGCGGTGATCGCAGCCAGGAAATCACTTACGCCAAGTACCCCAAGGCCGTGCTGGTGGTCGATTGCAAGAGCCACATGATCTTGGCTGCGGTGCCCGGCCGCGGCCCGTGCTCTGACTTGGTGCAGTTCCGCGCGGCGCTGGGTCAAGCAGTCCTCCGAGCGCGGATTGGCACACTGTTGGCTGACGCCGGCTTCGACGCTGAGTGGGCCCACGTCGCTGTACGGTCCTTCGGTGTCAGGACGATCATTCCGCCAACGCAGGGCCGGCCGACGGACAAGCCGCCGGTAGGGCGTTGGCGCCGCGTGATGAAACAGCGATTCGCTCGATACAAGCCGAAATACGGACAACGATGGCAAGTAGAGACCGTCAATTCGATGATCAAGCGACGACTCGGTTCTGCGTTGCGGGCGCACCAGTACTGGAGTCAGTGCCGCGAGATCATCCTGAAGGCCATAACGCATAACGTAATGATTGCACGATTCGGGGTTTTCTACAGAGCAATCGCGACCCTATTTCCGCCCCCCGACCCCGTTTCCGCCCCCCACGACGGTCGTAGCGACACAACCGGTCCGCGACCTGTGAGGTGGCGAACGAAGAGAGGTAGCCTCAAGGATCACTATTCGTGCCCACCCCGCTAAAATCTGAACTCCTTTGACCTTGCACAAGACAACTTGCCGGGCGTGCAAAAGCTGCCTCAAGCCCCTAGCTTGGGTCAGGGCACGCGCAGGTTGGCCAGGATCAGCGGGTAACCGAGCTGCTGCACGCGCTGAAAGTCGGACGTGTTGCCGGTGACCAGTTCCAGCCCGTGCTCCAGAGCGATCGCGGCGATCATTGTATCGGCCAAGCCGATGGGTTGGCCGATCCGGTCGAGCCCGGCGCCGATCCGACCAGCCAGGTCGGCAGCGTCCGAGAAGGAAAGCACCTCCATCGAGGGAAGCGAGGCGCGGAAGGCACGCAGGCGGAGGACGCTCCGCCGTTTCTCCAGCCCCCAGATAATCTCGGCGACGGTGACGGCCGAAAGTGTATAGCGGCCGAAGGCTCTGAGGTAGGCGGAGGCGTGGCGGGCAACGGTCGGGTCGATCCCTTTGCCGATTTCCGAGAGGATGTCGGTGTCGAGCAAGGCCTTATTCACCGGGGACGGCCCGCCAAGGCTCCTGGCGGCGCCGTTGCATCGCTTCGGCCACGATCTCGTCTATCTCCTCGGGGGCGTCCCGCCAGATGCCCAGCAGCGGGTCGGAGGGAGCGGCAGATATCGTGGGCGATGGCTTCGGCTCCTGCGTTATCGTGCGCAGCAGCATACGGGCAGCCTCGGCCATCGCGTCATCGACGGAGTCGAACAGACCGCTTTGCACGGCCGCCCGGATCGAAGTTTCGAGGTCGTTGGGTAACTGGATCGTCACGCTATAGTTTCTCCTCTGAATTCCAGCTTATCACGGCTGCCGGGCGTCCTCGAGGCGGTGGCAGTTGCATGGGCAAGGGAAACCGGGACGCGGGACGGGGAACCCGGTACGCGATTAGTATTGACGGCAATCCACTGCCTGGGCTCCTGGGCAAACTGATCGCGACCCTTTTCCGCCCCTATTCAATCTGATAGCTCGTTGACGATCGGCGTTCCCCGGACCTTGCGAGGTCGTGGGACGCCGAGCCTCTGGGCGACAAGATCGAACCCAGCCTGATTCTTGTAACACTCGATCTCGGCTTCGATATTCCGCAACATAACCTTCTGCCGTAATGACGTAACGTCATGGTGGTACTTTATGAACTCTCTTGGGAACGCGTAGAACTCAGGTTCCCGATCCCCTGACGAGCCGTCGTTCTTGCCGAAGAACTTCCCGATGTTGAGGAACGCCACGATCAGGAAGTCGAATGCATCGATGCTGACCTCCTTGACTGGGAAACCCCGGTCGCAATCCGTGACGTAGCGGCTTTTGACCTGAACCCTGACCTGGGCGAGTTCGCCGGTCTGGGGGATGTGCCTCGGGTCGGGGTGGATGCAGATTAGGTCATAGCCTTCGTTGTTTGGAGGAGCTTTGTAAGCGAGGATATTCCGCCGCATCAAGTACCCCATGACGAGGAACTCTGCCCCAGCAGAGACAACCGGAAGCCTGAGGAAACTCTGCTTCATTGATCGTATTGCTTTCTGCCCGAGCCTATCCGTTCATTCCCCACGTATCCCTCCTGCACAAGGGGCGGGGTCGGACTCAGAGCGACCATGTAAACAAGGCTGTTTGTGGTTCGGTCACTTTCATTGCGGATCAGCCGTAGACGAAATCCAGGTCAGGCTGGTTGTCCCTGATCCACAAGTAAAACCGGTAACTTCCATAGGTTCCGGCATCTTGCTTTCGTGTCCCCGAGTAACCCTTTCTGTCCACTTCAATCAAGTATGACATTAGGTGAGACTCAGCGAACCTAAGCTCAGCGGGTTGTCCCTCAAGCAACCGGCCACTGGTCGGTTTGACTGATTTCTTCACCCATCCCGCCCGAGCCATGTCCGACAGAGCAGGTGGATACGTTACGATATTGATGAATAGTCCTGCCAAGGCCTGAGCGGCATTTTTCATCGTTGCTTGTTTCCGGTTGGTGAGCCGATCATGCTTCACGGCGTTGTACGCCAGCCACCAGTCCAATCTTGCATTAGAGGGATTACTCCACGCAGTAAACGGCTCCATCCGCCGACCCTCTTGAGCCCACAGAACCGCCCATTCAGGAGCAAGACTCTGCCCGAAGTTCTGAAAATACTGGGTGATGTTTATGTTCTGACCAGAAGGTGGGAGAATTGGGTTGGGAGTATTGTTCACCCTGTATTTCCAGAAAGAATCGAGTTGGCTGCATGCTTCCAGTAGGATTGTAACGAGGCTGGGCGACCATACGTTCTCGTGTTCCGGGACGTAGGGAATGTGTCCCAACACATCCTCGAACATGAGTTCAATATGTCTGAACGAGGAGATGACCGTTTCACCAGGAAAAGTTGAAGTGGTACTCATGGACGGCCCACAAGGGTGTTCAGGAACGGGTCTGGCAATTTGTGGCTAAGACCGGAGAAACTGGCACGCGACCCAGGGCCAGCGCCGCACTTTAGGCGGTCTTGGCAATTTGGGGTGCTTGCGCCCTGATCGGTTTATTTGTATACCATTCTCTGTGTTGCTATATTCACGGCGGCGCACGGAGAACAACCGATGGCAGACAGCCGGCATGTTTCCTTGGACGAGGTCGTAGTGCATTTTGCGGAGTTGGAGGATCCTCGCTCCACCGTCAATTTGCAACATCCGTTGGTCAGCGTGGTCGTCATTGCTTTGATGGCGGTGCTGGCCGGTGCAAGCGGGCCAACTGGGATTGGCAAGTGGGCTGCTTTGAAACAGGAATTTCTCTTGAACACTCTGGATTTGCCCAACGGTATTCCACGTAAGGATGTCTTTCGTCGCGTGCTGATGACGCTGCGACCGGGTGCCTTTCAAGCTTGTTTTGCGAACTGGTTGAATTCGTTGCGTGCGACAGCGGCCACGGCGACCGGCGTGGAGCAACCCGTTCTGGCGGTGGACGGCAAGACGGCACGGCGGAGCCACGATCGCAAGAACGGCCTGGGCGCCTTGCATTCGGTAAGCGTCTGGGCCAGCGAGTTTGGGCTGTCGCTCGGGCAGGTGGCGTGCGCTGAGAAATCGAACGAAATCACGGCAATTCCCGAGCTTCTGAGACTGGTGGACATCAAAGGGGCGATCATCACCATCGACGCGATGGGAACCCAAAAGGCGATCGCTGCGCAGATCATTGAGGGCAAGGCCGACTACGTGCTGGCGCTGAAGGGGAACCAGGAGACGCTGCATCAAGCGGTCATCGATTATATCGACGAACAGCTCGAGGGAGACTTGGCGAACGCTCGTGAGCACGTGACGACCGAGAAGGGGCATGGGCGTGAGGAGATGCGAACGTACCTCCAACTCCCGGCACCCAAGAGCTTGCCGGGGTTCACGCTGTGGGAGGGGCTGAGGACGATCGGGGTGGTGACGTCCCGGTGCCTTCGTGACGGCAAGGAGACCATCGAAGTCCGCTACTACATCAGCAGTCTGCCCATGGGAGTGAAGCAGTTTGCCCGAGCGGTCCGAGGTCATTGGGGTATCGAAAATACCTGCCACTGGGTTCTCGATGTGACGTATCGCGAGGACGAATCGCGGATCAGAGACGAGGCGCTGCGGGAGAATTTTGCATGGCTCAATCGGTTCACCTTGTCACTCCTGAAGCAGTATCCAGACCGCACGAGTCTCGTCATGAAACGTCGCAGTTGTGGTTGGAACGAGAACTACATGCTGAAAGTCCTTGCTGGAGCAGCGGTTTAGTGAGCGCTGGCCCTGGCACGCGACCCCGTTTCCGCCCCCCGAACATCGCCGCCATAGAAGATTGGCCGCCGCTACCAAGGACCGGAACGACCGGGAGATCAACTCGTTGACGCGAGGCCGCGAAACGGATGGCCTGAAGCGACGTCCCGGACTATAATCTTACGGGTATCTTCGTCGAATCTGGAGCCAGCGCAATGAACCGGGCGGAACGCGCACGCTCGCCGAAGACCGAGGAGAGCTAAGGAGGAGCTAAGGAGTGTCAGTTCATTTATCGCTAAAAAATGAGCTGACACCTACCAGCTTCACCAAAAAATGAACTGACACCGACCATCTCCAAAAAATGAACTGACACCGACCATCTCCGACCATCTCAAAAAATGAACTGACACCGACCATCTCTCCCTCGAGTCGTCGCGTCCGCCCGGCCCGGTCGCTTCTTCCCTACGTCGGGCGCAGATCGTCCAGTTGCTCCGCCAGCAGCAGCAGGGCCCGATTCAACCGTCGCCGCACCGTCGTGGTCGTGACGCCCAGGACTCCGCCGGCCTCGGTCTGGGCCAATCCTTGGATCCGGACCAGGCTGAAGACCTCGCCGCTCCTCTTCCGGCAGGTCGTCGATGGCCTTAAGAATGCGGCGGCCCTCCGGGGTCACACGGAGGCGCTGCTGGCCGGCGCCGGCGCCGGCTTTCATGCAGCTCCACCATGGCGGGTTGTTCATCCAAGCGGCGGGCCAGGTCATTGAGCTCCCAGCGCATATGCTGGTTGGCGAGGGCGAAGAACTCGCGCACGGTCGTGGGGCGGGCAACGCGCAAGGCCTTGAGTAGCCGCTCCACCACGGCGCCGAGCAGCTCGTCTGACTCCAGGTTCAACGGGGGTCGCATCAGACGTGGGTAGCCCCGGAACAGGAGGTTGGCGCAGAGCAATTGCAATCGACGCGCGGACTGGTCCAGCAGCGCCGGATGATCGGCTCGGCGGGCGTATCCCCGGCCAGCGCGTCGAGATAGCGCTGGACGACTGCGGTCGTCGGTTCACTATTCATGGGAGTTTACTCGGGGTCACTTCCGGAAGGGTCGGAAGTCGATCTCGCAGAGTAGGTGAAATCCACCGATCACCAAGGCTGATCAGCCCTTACGTCGGTGGATTTGACCCACCCAACGGCCGCCGGACGAGGATTCTGGAACAGACTCTCAGCGACGCGGCGACCAGATCGCGGCGCCCACCGGGGTGGGTGTCCACCCGCCACGCTCTAGCTTAGTGGCAGCAACCGCACCGAGTATACTGAATACGATGTCCACCGGCCACGCCTGGATATAGAATTGGCGAAGGGGAAGCCGATCTTGACGGAGGAAGAGGGGCACGGGTCGTTTGGCCTGGTGCGGATCCGGGGACGAACCCTGTCGGAGTCCAGGACACGACCGCGGACGGAGGTCCTCGCCATGAGCGGCGACTCCCGCGTACGACAACTGCTCCAGGAGATCCTTGATTCGGGTCGCAGCCCGGAGGAGGTGTGCCAGGGCGACCCGGGGTTGCTGGCCCAGGTCCGGCGCGTCTGCGGCATCTGCGCCTGGTCGAGGCCCAGCTCGACGCGTTGCTCCCCCCGTTATCCCCCGGCGCCGGCACGGCGGCCCTCGGGGAGTGGACCGCCCAACCGCCTCATCTCAGCGGCTACGAAGTGCAGGACGAGCTGGGCCGGGGCGGCATGGGCGTCGTTTACCGGGCGTGGGATCATCGGCTGCACCGCCCCGTGGCCGTGAAGATGCTGCTGGCCGGCGACTTTGCCCGACCGGACGAACGGGAGCGCTTCCGGCGGGAGGCCGAGGCCGCGGCGAGCCTGCGGCACGTCAACATCGTGCAGGTCTACGACGTCGGCGACCTCGACGGGCGGCCGTACCTGACCATGGAATTCGTCGAAGGGGGCAGCCTCGCCCAGAAACTCTCCGGCGCCCTCCTGCCTGCCAAACAGGCCGCCGGCCTGCTGGCGACGCTGGCGGAGGCAGTGCAGGCGGCGCACGACCACGGTATCGTTCACCGCGACTTGAAACCAGGCAACGTCCTCTTGACGGCCGACGGCACCCCCAAGATCGCCGACTTTGGGCTGGCCCGGCGGCTGGACGATGGGGCGGGGTTGACCCGAAGCGGCATCCCGCTGGGCACGCCGAACTACATGGCCCCCGAGCAGGCCCTGGGCCTGACGCACTCAATCGGACCCGCCGCAGACATCTACGCGCTGGGGGCGATCCTGTACGAGGCGCTGACGGAACGGCCTCCATTCCGGGCGGACACGTCGGCGGAGACGCTGCGGCGGGTCGTCGAAGAGCAACCGCTGCCGCCCTCCCACTGGAACGCGAAGGTCCCACGCGACCTGGAGGTCATCTGCCTGAAGTGCCTGCGCAAGGAGCCGCACCGACGGTACCCCGAGCGCTGCCGCGCTGGCGGAGGACCTCCGCCGCTTCGAGCGGGGCGAGCCAATCACGGCCCGCCCGACGGGCCCCTTGGAACGGTCGGCCCGGTGGCTAGGGCGCCGGAGGGTCCAGGTGACGGCCCTCTCGCTCGGCGCACTGCTGGGAGTCGGCTTAGTAGCCGCCGGCCTTGGGCTGAGGTCGGAACACGAGGCGATCGAACGTCGCGAGCGGGACCGGGCCCGACGCGAGCAGACCCTGGCGGCCCGGGCGGAAGCCATCCACCAGAATCGCACCACGCTCGTTGAGGGCCGGTTCAACCCTGCGGCCGAGCGTCGCTTCAACGATACGCGGGCGGATCGGGACTACGAGTCGGCGTTCCGCGAAGCGGGGTTCGGGGCGATCGGCGACGACCCGGCAGGTGTGGCGGCGACGGATCGCGGCCTCGGCAGTGCGCCAGCCCTTGGTGACCGCGTTGGGCGACTGGGCGATCTGTGCCGCTGACGAGCGGCGCCAGGCGTCGGTCCTGGGAGTGGCGCGGAAAGCCGATCCGGAGGCCTGGCGCGGCCGCGCCCGCGATCCTGCGGCGTGGGCGGACCGCACCGCCCTGGCCGAATTGGCTCGGACCGCGCCGGTGGCGGGACAGCCCGCGCCCTTACTGGTCGCATTGGGGGAGCGGTTACACGACCTCAGCGGCGACGGGACCGCCTTCCTGGCGCGAGTGCACCAGGGGCATCCGGGCGACTTCTGGGCCGCCGTGACCCTGGCCCGGGCGTTGCAGGAGGGCTCCGAACCCGAGGCCGCGGTTGCCCCCTACCGGCGGGCGCTCGAGCTCCGGGGGAACTCGGCCGTCGTCTACAACAACCTCGGCCTCGTCCCGTACGCCCGGCGCGATTGGCACGAGGCCATCGGCTACCTCGAAAAGGCTCTCGAGATCAACCCCAACTTTGCCCCGGCCCACAACAACCTCGGCCTGGCGTGGAAGGGTGAGGGCACGTGGCGCGAAGCGGTTCACCACTTCCGCGAGGCCGTCCGGCTCGACCCCGAACTGGCCCCGGCTCACTACAACCTCGGTGAGATCCGGGCGTACGAGGGCGGGCTGGACGAGGCGATCACCGAATACCGGCAGGCGCTGGGGATCGACAGCGAGTTCGCCCGGGCCGAGTATATGCTCGGCGTGGCCCTGGCAGGCCGGGGCCGGCTGGACGAAGCGAACGACCGCGATCAGCGGGCGCTCCGGGACGACCCCGTGGGTGCCAAGGCCCGCCAGAAGACCCGCGGTAGCGCGGTGGCCCAGGGGATCGTCCACTACCAGCGGGCCCTAAGGATCGATCCGCAGCTCACCCTCTCCCGCAACAGCCTCGGCCTCACGCCGGGCGACGCGGCCAGGCTGAACGAGGCGATCGGCCACTACGAGAAGGCCGTCCGGATCGAACCGGGGCTATTCATGGCGCACGCGGCTCTGGGCCAGGCGCTGCTGGCCCTGGGGCGATTTCGCGAGGCCGAGGCCGCGACCCGCCGCTGTCTCGACCGGCTCCCCCAGGGTCATGAGCTGCGATCCAACGTCCTGGCCCAGTTCCGGCGCAGCGAGCGACTGGTCGCCTTGCAAGATCGTCTCCCCGCGATCCTCCAGGGAAAGGATAAGCCCGCCGACGCGTCCGAGACCCTCGAGTTCGCTGAGCTCTGGGGCCTCCAGGGGCAAGTGGTCGCCGCCGCACGCCTGTACGCCGAGGCCCTCGACGCTTCACCGCGACTGGCCGGTGAACTCCACGCCGACCACCGCTACCGGGCCGCCTGCGCCGCCGCGCTGGCCGGCTGCGGTCGCGGCGGGAACGGGGTCGAGCTCAGCGAAGTGGAGCGGGCGCGGTGGCGCCAGCGGGCCCGCGAGTGGCTTCGGGCCGAGGTCACCCTCTGGACCAGGGTCCTGGACGGCGGCCCGCCCGCGGATCTCGTCCTGGTTGTCCAGAAGTTGGCCCATCTGTGGGCCGATCCCGACCTAGACGGATTGCTGGACCGGGAGGCGCTGGATCGGTTGCCGCCGGCTCGAGCGCCCGGAATCCCGCTCGCTGTGGGGCGAGATCGATGTCCTGATCCGGCGCACTCAAACCATCAATTGATCGTCGGGCGTCCCGGAGGGCGACAGCTCCCTCGGAGACCAGTGCGGTCGTGATGGCGCTCGTGGAGGAGTCACGTGCCGGGAATGACCGCTCAAAACGGGTTGGCATTACCCAGCATGTGCAGGGCCAACCAGAAGAACGCCTCCGGCCCGACACGTCGGCCGCGTGCCACAGCCCCACAACCATCCTCCGGATGCGCACGGAGCCTTCCGTGTCGAGGTTCAGGGCGGGCCGAGTTCCTTGGTGGCCATCAGCATCCGCCCGGATCCGCGGAAGGTCAATCGCACAGCTCGGGGGATCAAAGCCCGATTTTCGCGCTGTTTGCTCTCGCATTCGCCTTCCTGGATAAGATGCAAAGACCTCCGCTTTCGGGGAACTTATTTCGTCATGCGTGCGTCGGTCCGACACCCATGCAAAGTGCTGACCCGCGCGATGGGGGCGCTGTCGGCGATGGTCGCCCTGGTGGGCTGTAAATCAAACCTACGTTGAACGAAACCGCTTCGCGGTAGGGTTGGCTGCGGTTAGCCGCGACTTCTTTACTCTCGGCTCATAGTCCCCGCCTAATTGATTTCCGTTGCCTCCTGGAATAAAGGAACTCGGTAAAGGAACCAACGTAAGGCTTCTAGACGTTGCGACGGGTCTCTAAACTCTTGTGGCGTCAGGTGGCCAGTGGTTCGGGGGTCGTTGTCGCTCATCTGAGGGCGCCTGCCAGTCATTCCAGAATGCCGGCTCAATCTCGATGGTTCCGTCGGTGTGGTGCAAGATGTCGCCGAATTTGCGGCACGCGTATCGATGATCCGGTGCGGGACGGGGAAACAGGCACGCGATTAGACGGGGAAACAGGGACACGCGCTTAGTATTGACGGCAATCCACTGCCTGGACTCCTAGGCAAACTGATCGCGAACCCTTTCCGCCCCTGGGCGAACCAATTGCGACCTGCTCTGTAGAAAACCCGTATCGGACAATCATTACGTTATGCGTTATGGCCCTCAAGATGGTCTCGCGGCACTGGCTTTTGTAGTGCCGCGCACGAAGAGCGGAGCCCAATCGCCGCTTGAGCATCGAGTTGACGGTCTCTACCTGCCATCTTTGCCCGTACTTCGGCTTGTACCGTCCGAACCGCTGTTTCATCTGTCGCCGCCAACGGCCCGACGGCAGCTTGTCCGTCGGTCGTCCGCGCTGGTGGCGGGATGATCGTCCTGAATGCCGATGCGACCGGACAGCTGCGTGGACCCACTCCGCGTCGAAGTCCGCGTCGGCCAACAGTGTCCCGATCCTGGCCCGGCGGACCGCCTGCCCCAAGGCGCGCACCGAACTGCACCAAGTCCGAGCCCGGCCCGCGCCCAGGTACCGCAGCCAGATCATGTGGCTGCGGCAGTCGACCACAAAGACGACCTTGGGGTACTTGGCGTAAGTGATGATCCTGGTCGCGATCTCCGCTCTGCGAACGACGCCTGACGTAGTACCGGCTGGTGTGCCGCGACTCCAGCCCCGTGCCATCGACAGCCGCCAGCGGGACACGCCGCTTGCGGACTCCGTCGCGCAGCGCCCGCTCGAGCACCGCGTCGAACATCTTCGGCCGCTGGTATGGCCGCCAGCAGTCGTCTGGGCAGCCTTCTGGAAGGTGGTGAAGTGCGGCACGTCCTTCAGCCCAATCTGGCTGGCAAGGTCGGGGTGGTCGACGAAATGCTCGGCTAGACCCCGGTAGTCGAGGTGCGAGGAACTCTTTGAACACCAAGCAGGCCAACAACTGGGGCTGAGTGAACTTCTTGGGGCTGAACTTGTGGCGGTGAGGCAGGAACGGCTTGGCAGGCCGCTTCGTAAGCGACCTGGAGAACCCGGCGCGGCGATTTGCTTGTCTTCACATCCTATTATACGTGGCAAGTTTCAGGCCAGGTTCGGTGGATTTTCTACAGAGCAATTGCGACCTCGTTGCCGCCCCGCCCCTGTTTCCGCCCCTATGCGGCTCGACGGCCGACCTATCCCCGCCAGGTCACTAGAACTTGGCAAAAACCGCCCGGCGAGGTAATCTTAACCAAAGGAGAATACAAAACATGAACAAATTTTTACGCCAAAGTTTGGAAAATCCCATCCTCGCCGCCGTCCATAGGGGCCGCTATGCCTCGCGCGACGACGCCATGGCCGAAGCCGCAGCGATGCTCGTTCAACGGCTGGAGCTTGAGCAGGCCCAGCAACCACCTGCCACCACGGCAAACCGCCGCGAAGAGTTCAGCAGCCAGGAGGTGCAGTAACGCTTGTTCGACGCCGGTCTCATCAGCGAGATCGAGCCGCCGATCACCGATCTGACCCCCTACCAGAACCGCCGGGCTGTCCCCATCGAAGGCGAGCCCATCTCCGTAACCGCCCTCCGCGAGCGTCGCTAACGGTGCCGGCTTTCTTCCTCGACACCACGCTCACGCTGATCATGGTCCCCCAGCATCGCAAGGCCGCTTGATCGCCGAACCGGCGGACCAATTGGAAGGCGCCTGGCCTTTTTTCCGGGTATCGGCTACGTGGACTGTTCCGTCGCAACTCCTGTTTCACGGAGCAGTTAAGTCGAGAGTCGCGACCGCACGATCCCAGAAATCGAGTGTCACTCTACGACGCAAGTTCATGTCTAGTAATAACTTGTATTAAGAGACCGAGCTCGAAATGCCGCTCGCGAAACCTCGAAAACGTAGCATTCCGTAGCGTGTTCGCCCGGATAGGTAAGGCGTGCCGTGACCGGTCCTGAGCGGCAGCGACTGCGGGCCCAAACGATTCACCGCGGTCGTCCTCTCCCAACGGGGCCGGGGTTGGAGACCTTGCCACAACCTGGGCCGGGGTTGCGAGAAGGGCGGGAAGGAAGCTGGCCCTGGCAACGTGAGTTACGTAAGCCAGGCTTTCGAGCCTGACGTGAACTTGCAAGAGCTGGCCTAGCCGCGGCATCCGGGAAACTTGAGATGTCCATTTCGTCGCCTTTCTCAGCTCTTGAACCGAACGTGGTATCGTCTACAATACCACGATGCGTCCGCCGTCCGTCGTTCTTGATACGAATGTGCTGGTGGCTGCGACTCGCTCAAGGCTCGGCGCCTCATTTCGGGTCCTAGAGCAAATCGGAGGGGGCCGATTCGAGATCGTTTTGTCCGTGAAGATGGTGCTCGAATACGAGGAGGTGCTACATCGGCATCGAGTCGCGTCCAGCCTCGAGACGGCGGATGTCCAAGATCTTCTGGATTACCTCTGCAAGGTGGGCCGGCATCAAGCGGTCTTCTATCTCTGGCGGCCTTGCCTTAACGATCCCGATGACGATCATGTGCTCGAGGTGGCCGTGGCGGGAGGATGCGACGGGATCGTGACGTTCAACCGCCGCGACTTCGCCGGGGCCGAGCGATTCGGATTGTGGATCGAGACGCCGAAAGATTTCCTGAAACGGATAGGAGCTGTGCCGTGAGCACCCTGAGTCTGCGATTGCCCGAGTCGCTACACAAGCAACTGAAGGAGCTGGCCCGGCGCGAGGGCATCTCGATCAACCAGTTCGTTAGCACGGCTGTGGCCGAGAAGCTCACGGCGCTGATGACGGTCGAGTACCTGCAAGAGCGTGCTTGCCGGGGCGAGCGGACTCGGTTCGATGCCGTACTGGCGAAGATCCCGGACGCCCAGCCAGAGTCAGCAGATCGGCTCGAATGACCGTGTCGGTGAACCCGAGGCCAGAATCAATGGCCGTGAATGTATCGATGAACCGTCAGACCCAACGAACTCATCGTTCCAGCTACATCGATCAAACCACCGCGTCGACTTTGCCGTTGAGTTGAGGCTCTTCGTGGAGTTTCACGGCGGCCAGGGATTCGATGAAGACGCCGATCTTGCGGTATTTCTCGTAACGGCGGTCGACCAGGTCGTCGAGGGGAATGCCTTTCAGCTCGCGAAGGTGACGCAGAAGGAAGGACTTGAGGTTAGAGGCGGCCTCGCGGTGGTCGCGGTGTGCTCCGCCAGAGGGTTCGGGGATGATCTCGTCGCTGATACCGAAGCGCAGCAGATCTCGGCTAGTGAACTTAAGTGCGGTGGCTGCCTTTGGAGCATGTTCGCTGCCCTTCCAGAGGATGGAGGCACAGCCTTCGGGACTGATCACTGAGTAATAGGCGTGCTCGAGCATTCCCAGGCGGTCGCCGACGCCGATACCCAGGGCGCCGCCAGAGCCGCCCTCGCCGATCACGACGCAGACGATCGGGGTCCGGATCTGGCTCATCTCCAGCAGACTTTCGGCGATGATTGACGCCTGACCCCGCTCCTCGGCCGAGATTCCGGGATAGGCGCCGGGCGTGTCGATGAAACTGATGATGGGCAGGCCGAACTTTCCGGCGAACCGCATCTTGAGCATTGCCTTGCGATATCCCTCGGGGTGAGCACAGCCGAAATGGCATGCCGTCCGCTCGGCCAGATTTTTCCCCTTCTGGTGACCAATGAACATCACCTTCATGTCGTCGATGTGGGCCAGACCGGTGACGATGGCCTTGTCGTCGCCGATGGCCCGGTCGCCATGAAGCTCGAGAAACTGCTCGAAGATCAGCTCAATGTAATCGCGCGTCTGGGGCGCTGTTGATGTCGTGCAACCTGAACGGTCTGCCATGGGTCGAGCTGCGAATAGATCTCGCGCTTCAGTTTGGCCAGCTCGCGCCGTAGCAGGCGAATCTGCTCGCCAATCGTGGATGTGGCCCCCTCGGCCGGATTCTTGGCGTACTGGGTCTCCATCTCTCCCAGGCGCAGCTCCATCTCGTAGATGGGCGCCTCGAAAGGTAACCGTTGCTCGCTGGGACTGGTGGGCATGAATGAGTAATCCTTGGCGAGGGCCGCGCCTTGCCGCGGCAGACCGTTGACAAGTCCGCGTCGTCAGCCAGCAAGAGCAGAGTGGCAATCGCGGGGGGCCGCGCAACCGGCTGGTCCTGCTCAAAACAGGCCGTTTCCGGAATTGCTTGGTACAGGGTCATCCTGGAAAATTCGGACCGATCGGAAGCGAGTCAGAAACTCGTGGAGGCTGGCGAGCCGGTCCGCCGGTCGTTTCATGATCATCTTCAGGATCAGGTCAGAGAATTCCTGGGTGACGAGCTTGTTGTGCATGGTGATCGCAATCGGCCGTTCCTGTAAGTGCTTGTTGAGAAGCTCTTGCAAGGAGTTGGCCCGAAACGGTGGGCGGCCGCAAGCCAATTCATAGCACGTGATGCCAAAACTGTAAATATCGGCGAGCGGGCTGGGCGGTTCGCAACGAATTTGTTCGGGGGCGATATAACTGGGGGTGCCCTGACGGGGAATCTTGCCGCCAAAAAGCTTGCGCAGCCCCGACATGGGCCGCATTGCAAGCGCGTAATCAATCACGCGTGCCTCGCCGGACTTGTTGGCCAGGATGTTCTCGGGCTTGACGTCGCGATGCGTCCATCCCTTGTCATGCATGTAAGCCAGTGCCGTGGCCGCCTGCTCCAAGATCCGATGCAGTTGGGTTTTGGGCAGAGGATAGACGGAAGGCCGGGCGATGGGCAGCTTGAGGTGATTACCGGGAAAATGGTCCATCACGAAATACGGCTGCACCGGGTCTTTCACATACTCGAAGACGCGGACCAGGTTCGGATGCCGCATTTCCATGCCGATCCTGGCCTCATGCTCGAACACCTTGCGCTCCTCACGCTCCTCGCGCGCGACGCCAGAAGTTGTTTCAAGGCAAATCGTTTCTGCGTCGAATCCTGGACTACCTCCATGACCATCGAGGTGGCCCCGGGATGAATTACGCGTACGACTCGATAGCCACCGATTTTGTCTTCGGCGGTGGTATTCGCATCGGTCGCCACGGCTTACCTTTCAAGACGAAGTCAACGGCGGGCTGCCGCCACATGCCTGCAAGTTGGTCGATCACCTTAATACGCACAGTTACTTTTCCCATGACTCCCTATTGTACCAGAAAACCAAAAAACCGCGGCGACTTGGCGTACACGGTTCGCATGACTTGGGGGTCGTCTTGGCTACCAAGTTCAAGACGGCATTCCCTGGACACCGAACTATTGAAGGAGGACCGACCCGTTTTCCCCACCAAGTCGATCTCTGGGGCGACCGGTCAGGGCGAGAAACGATGAAGTTTCTCTGCTGGCAAGGGAGTGGTGCGATCCTTTACAGGAAGGAAGAGGAGCGCGAAGTGATGCAGGGATCTCGGAACGCCGCTCTGAACGATAAAACCCGTGGGCCGGGAGCGAATTCCCGGGATCTTCCTGTCTCCAGTCGGCGAGACGCGTTGGAACGACTTCGAAGAACACTTGGCTGCGAAGACGCGGCAATGGCCTTGCTGACCGGCGAGCCTGGAACCGGCAAGACGTGGCTCTGGCGCCGGCTCGTCAAGGAGCTTCCCGTTAACTGGTTCTCGCTGTCAGTCGACATGTCGGCAGCACTTGACGCGCTAGAATTCTCGCGGCTGATCGCCCACGGTCTTGGAATCAAGTTGGCCGACCGCCTGGGAACAGCCCGGCTCGACGTAGCAGGCAGTCTAAGGGACCAATCATCCGATGGCCGATCGTGGCTGCTGGTCGTCGAGAACGCCCAAAACACTTCAGCACAGGTCTGGAACGAGATCCAGGTCATGGTCCATGCCGCGGAAGCGGGCGAAGGATTCGCCGCCGTGCTCTTGGTAGGTCCGACCGAGTTGGCGCATATGCTCGCCAGCCGGTCCATGAGCTTCCTGTCGACACGCATACGAACGCATATCCATTTGCTCTGCCTGGATCTTGATGAGTGGCTCGAGCTGGCGCAGTCACGCGGCGGCAGCGATCATCTTGATCGGTCGATCCTGGAAGAGCTGCATCGTGACGCTCGAGGCAACCCTCGGCGGCTGCTGCAATTGTTGCGGGACCGATCATGGTGGACTGATGTGGCCACCGAAGGAACCCAGCCGGGCAGGCTTCAAAAGATTCCAGACCCTAGCCCCAGACAACTTCCTGCCGGCGCTCGTGCCGACGCGATCGCGGAACGAGTTGTCGGGGAGAGTTCCGGCACGAGCCGCGAATACGGGGGCCGTGCGCCGGATGGCGCGGTCGGCGCCGGGGAGTCGGGGCCAACGGTATCGGCCCTGGTCCCGAGTCGCCCTCCCTTGCGGATTGAGGAGGGGCTGATCGAGGTCGGCTGGGGGGGAAGCCTCGAGGCCGAAGCGGGTGTCTCGACCGGTGAAGCGGATGCTCCACTGGACGAGGTCTCTGGTGCGGTCGGCCGGAAGGAGTCGCCTGGGGAGGAGCTGATCGAGGAGAATGAGAGAGAGCTGCCCAGCGAGGAGATGATCGAGGACCATTACGCGGCACTTCAGGCATGGACCGAATGGGCGAAAAACCGAGGCCGCTCCCTGAGCCCGAGTGGCACGGCTGGCAACGAGCAACTGGAGCGGGTGCAGGGCTCGAAGATACCCTTGGTCCGCGCGAAGGATGAGCAAGTCTCGGAGGAGTTCTCTGCGCAGGGTCTCCGTCCTGAGCTTCAACATGAGCATGCACCCTACAGCCAGCTCTTCTCTCGGTTGCGGCAGTCGAGCTAAACAGCCTCATGCCGGGGCGGGAGATCGTTCTCGAGCGATCAGGACTCGAATCAGCAGTCTGCGGCTTCCAGAGGTCAATCGTGGGATCTTCCCGCCGGCGCGGAAGGTCCTGGCCGGGGCGATCCCGCCAGGAATCGAAAGGAATTCCCCCCCGAGTTTGAGCCCTGAAAGAACGCTTTGCGCTCGAGGAAACGCTGCCGAATCGATTGATGAAACCAATGAGTAAGGACCGAAAGCTTTGATAGCGGCTCGGGCACGGCGTTGCTCGACGTGCGGGGTCGTTTCTGGTTTCTTTGATGAGCAGGTGCCGCCACCGTTGATCGCTTGGTGCTTCCGGGCCGCCCTCTTCCCGGGAGGGACGGCATCGACGACCTATCCGACTCTGATGATGTCGTGTTGTCGCGCCTTGGGATCCGTCGGCGGCGGCACCTGCTTATTGCCTCTGTCAAACTTTCAAGCCATCGAATCTGGGAAATCCGTGCCGGGTTAAACGAGCGTCTACTTGATTGCAGGAGTCAATGAGCGACTCGACTTGGCGCATTTCGTTCGCTGGAGATAATCTGTCAACGATGGCCCACCGCCGCGAACGGCTTCGTCGCGATCAGCCGCGCATCGTCCACCCGGATAACTTTACCGTGTCAGATACCCTTGAATCTCGGTCGCGTTCCGAACCCAGTGTTCTGGTTTCGCTGGCGACGTACAACGAGGCGGGGAATTTAGAGCCTCTGGTTCAGACGATCCGCCAGTTCGCGCCGCATAGTTCGATCTTGATCATCGATGACAACTCCCCCGATGGCACCGGCAAGCTCGCCGATGAGCTCGCCAAGGCGCAACCCGGCATCCACGTGATCCACCGGCCGGCCAAGCTAGGCCTTGGCACGGCCATGCTGGAAGCTATCTCCTTCGCGGTAAGCAACCGCTACGACTTTCTGCTGAACCTCGACGCCGACTTCAGTCATCCTCCCCGGTTCATTCCGGCCCTGGTCGAGGGCATGCGCGATCATGATGTGATGATCGGTTCGCGATACGTGCCCGGCGGCGGGGTCGAAGGAGGATTTACGTTCAAGCGAAAGTTCATGAGTTCAGGCATTAACTGGTACGCACGGATCTTGCTGGGTCTCTCGAGCAAGGACAACAGCGGGGCCTATCGCTGCTACCGCGTCAGCAAGCTCGCGCAGATCGATCCGAGCAAGGTCCGCTCGCGAGGATATTCGTTTCAGGAGGAAATCCTCTACTGGTGCAAGCGCGTGGGCTGCCGGATAGGGGAGACTCCAATCATGTTCGAGAACCGGCGGTCCGGCGCGTCGAAGATCAACTCACGCGAGGCCGCTGCGGCGCTATGGATCCTGTTGCAGCTTGGCCTGGGGCGCGTCCGTGGCTAGGGGGCACGAATGCCCGGTCGCGGTCTCGGCACGCGTGCCCGGTCGGTGTTAACAAGCCCGCGACTGGATTGTTCGGGGCAAGGCTGGCGATCAAGCTGGCTATGAGCCTCTCTCGTGCTCGTGGATGGTCACATAGATTTCCTGGCAAACCTCGGCAATCCTCTCCCCCAGGCCTTGGTGTTTGGTCTCAAGCTGGCTCGAATACATTCCCAAGATCTTGCATAAGAATGCGCTGTGGCACTGGTCGGTCTCATGTGTCAGCTGCTCGAGCGATTCCTCGATTTGATCGGCCAGGTAGAGCAGGAATTGAGCTTGGCCCTTGACCTCGGCGAGATACTGCCTCAGCTCTCGCGAGGTCACGAACCGGCGTGCGGGTTCGCTGCCGTCGTCGAACTCGGGAGCCCCATCGTCATACGCCCTCAGTGACGGCTCTTCCAGCATTCCATCGTGCGGCGAAGTCATGCTGTTTCTCCCGATCCGTTCGAGCCAGAGGGCGTGGCGACGATTGCCTCGAGCAAGGTGCAAAGGTCGCCAATCAGCCGCAAGTTCTGGCCTTCGAGCCGCAAGTTGGCGGTGTGCATTTCCACCAGTTGCTTGATGAAGATGCGGGTGCCTGGATCGTTCTCATTCTGGAATCGCTCGACGTCGGCCACGGCGGCCCGCACCAGGTAGTCCATGAACTGGAGCTTGCCACGGATTGAGGTCGAAAGCCGGGACAGTTGAGAGCGGTCCGTGGCTTCGGCTGCTGCGGTGAGTTGGGACATCCTGATCATGTCTCCGGACCATGGGGCCGGACACTTGAGCCGAGCGTCAGCGTCCGTGCGGTGGTGAAGTTGGTCTCGCAGCTCTCTGCCACGCTGGAGCAGACCCGGTCGAAGAGCGCGGGCTTACTTCCAATATGCGTGGCATTCAAGCGGTAGATTACTCATCCGGGCTCCGAGACGCAACCTCAATGCGAGAAAGCGAGAAACAGGGCTCAGTCCAACCATCGCATGGCCGCCCTTGAGCTCTCCCCGTCGTACGGTGAAAGGGGCGAGGCATGGGCCATTCAGCCTGGACGTTTGGGCCAGTCGACCCGCGAGAGGTCGGCGAGGGCCAGCAAGAGAGCCTGGGTGCCCTTGCGGCCGTAGCCCTGCGCTGCGACTGCGCGATAGAGTTGCTCGGCAAGAGCAAGCCCAGGCAAAGCGAGGTTCATTCGGCGAGATTCAGCCAGGGCGATATTCATGTCCTTGAGGAAATGCTCGACGAAGAAGCCCGGCTCGAAGTTGCCGGCGATCATCCGCGCGCCCAGGTTGCTCAGGCTCCAGGAACCGGCCGCCCCACTGGAGACGCTTTGGATGACGGTTTCCAGGTCGAGGCCAGCCTTGAAACCGTAGAGCAAGGCCTCGCAAACCCCGATCATGTTCGTCGTTATGAGAATCTGGTTCACCATCTTGGTGTGCTGGCCGGACCCGGCAGACCCCTGGTAGACAATTGTCTTGCCCATGGTCTCGAACAAAGGTCTAAGAGCCTCCGCCACCTCCTTCTCGCCTCCGATCATAATCGACAGCCTGGCCTCTTTCGCCCCGATGTCGCCGCCGGAGACCGGGGCGTCGACGGCGTGGATGTGGCGCCGTTTTGCCGATTCGAAGATCTCAACTGCCAGGGCAGGCTCGCTGGTGGTCATGTCGACGACGACCGTGCCCGGCCGAGCACTCGCCAAGATTCCGTGAGGGCCAAGGATCACCTCGCGAACGTCGCGCGGATAGCCGACGATCGTGAAGACGATGTCTGAGGCCGCCGCGAGCTCGGCGACCGAGCCGGCCACCGCGGCGCCCCTTGCCGCCAGGGCTTTGGTCTTCTCGACCGTGCGGTTGTAGATCGTCGCCTGGTACCCGGCCGCCATCAGATGCCCGCACATCGACGAGCCCATGACCCCCGTGCCAATCCAGCCGATCCGCGTTTTTCCCGGTGCGAACTCGAGTCCCATGGCAGACTCCAACGTTAATGATTCGTTAGGCTTGTGTCCGCCGCGTCAGACTCCTCCGCGGGACCTGCCGGGCAGCATGCTCTCTTGAGCGAGATTAAACCGTGCCAGTAGAATCTCAAACTATGATTCCAATTATAGCGACGGTTACAGCTCTGAGAGAGATACTGCCCGGCCCGATCGTGTCGTCCCGGGGGATTGATTTCATGCACACTTAAGAGTGATGCGTCTGTTCAACCGCGGAAGCGACATGCCCGCAGCGCATCTTCTCGAACCCAGGACATTCCATGCACGATTCATTGATCCAAACGTATCTAGGCCGGATGTCTGCCGCCGAGATTGCCCCGGGATTCTTGGCCTATCTCGCCAATCTTCGAGACCGTCGCCAGCATATCCCCCGAGGTCGCCAGGTCGATCATCCAGGAACTCGCCGACCAGCGGCGCAACATCAAGCTGATCGCGAGTGAGAACTACTCGTCGCTGGCGACCCAGTGCGCCATGGCCAACCTGCTGACGGACAAGTACGCCGAAGGAATTCCGCACCACCGCTTCTACGCCGGCTGTGACAATGTCGACTCGCTTGAAGACCTGGCGAACAAGCGAGCCTGCGAGCTCTTCGGCGCGGCGCACGCCTATGCCCAGCCTCACAGTGGAGCGGATGCCAACCTGGTTGCGTTCTGGGCCATTCTCCGATCGCGCGTCGAGCTGCCAGCCATGGCCGAGCTGATGGGGGCCGAGGAGCCAGGCGCCTTGGCCCCCGCCGACTGGTACAAGTTGACTGCCGCTCAGTGGAACGAAGTCCGGCGTCGGCTTGGCAACCAGCGGTTGCTGGGCATGGATCTCGCTTCGGGGGGCCACCTGACTCATGGCTACCGTCTGAACTCCTCGGGCAAGATGTTCGAGTCGCACGGTTACACCGTGCACCGAGACACGTTTCTCCTCGACTATGACGCCATCGAACGGCAGGCTCTCGAGGTCAAGCCGCTGATCCTGCTTGCCGGCTTCAGCGCCTATCCCCGCAACATCAACTTCCGCCGCATGCGTGAGATCGCCGATAAGGTCGGTTGCGTCTTGATGGTGGACATGGCTCACTTCTCCGGACTGGTCGCCGGCAAGGTGCTCAAGGGCGAGGAGAACCCGATCGCCTACGCCGACATCGTGACGACGACAACGCACAAGACCCTGCGCGGACCGCGTGGGGGACTGGTGCTGTGCACCGACGAGTTCAAGGAACACGTGGACCGCGGTTGCCCGCTCGTGCTCGGCGGTCCCCTGCCCCACGTGATCGCCGCCAAGGCGGTTGCGTTCACCGAAGCCTTGCGGCCCGAGTTCGCCGAGTACTCACGGAAAATCGTCGCCAATGCCCGGGCCCTTGGCGAAGCCTTCGTCCGCAACGGGCTGCGGATCAGCACCGGCGGAACCGATAATCACCTGGTGCTCGTGGACGTGGCCTCGACGCTGGGAATCACCGGCCGTCAGGCCGAGGAGGCGGTCCGCCGCTGCGGCATCACTCTGAACCGCAACCCGATCCCGTTCGACCCCAACGGCCCCTGGTACACCAGCGGCTTGAGGTTCGGCACCCCGGCGGTGACCACACTGGGAATGGGAGTTGACGAGATGAAGGAAATTGCCTCGATCGTGACCTTGGTGCTCCAGAACATCGTTCCCGCCACCGCCAAGTCAGGTGCCAAGGACAAGACCAAGTTCAGGCTGGACGAGAAAGTTCGTCAAGCGGCCCACGCACGGGTCGATGCTCTGCTCGGGTCGTTCCCGGTCTATCCCGAGATCGACCTGCCGTTCTTGGTCGAAAGTTTCGAGCTGGCCTGAAGGAGGAGCCCGCCGCGCGGTGTTCCTGCTCCAAAAATGGGAAATGATCGATCTTGCCTCTGGCCAACGCCAATCCAGACGCTAGTCTAGGCCAAGAGACCGTGATTCCGCCTCGCCAGCAATCTTGCACAGGGTCACCGTGAACCCCGTCGCTTCAGGAGCCCGAACATGCAACGAATCAAGCCCAGCGTCCTGCTCGCCGCGACGGCCGTGGTCGGCATCGCCGTCTATGCCAGCGCCTACTTCGATCAGACGGGCAGCCGGATGGCCGTGGCCGCGAACCGACTGCTTGATTCACTACCGTCAAGCAAGGCCGAAAAGGCCAAGTTTCGGTTTGATGACCCCGAGCGGCTGAACTGGCACTTCATTCCCAGAGAGCGGCTTGGTCTGCCGCTGAAGGAGCTGACGTCCGAGCAGCGAGCATTGGCGTTTGGCTTGATATCCACGGGTCTTGGCGGAGGCGGATATCTCAAGGCCACGACCATCATGAGCCTGGAGCAGATCCTCCAGGAGCTCGAGCAAGGGAAGGGGCCGGTGCGTGACCCCGAGCGTTACTTTTTGACGATCTTCGGTACACCGTCAGATCGTAGCAAGTGGGGCTGGCGTGTCGAGGGACATCACCTCTCACTCAACTTTCTGTTGGAGGACGGCAAGATCATCGCCGCGACGCCCAGCTTCTTCGGCTCCAATCCGGCCGAGGTCCGGCAGGGCCCACGGCAGGGCCTGCGCCACCCTGGCTGACCGCGAGGACACGGCCTTGCGACTGGTCCAGGCCCTGGATGGAAATCAAAAGAAGACGGCACTTGTCTCTCCTGAAGCACCGCATGAGATCCGTGCTGCGGGCACGCCTCAACCGCCCACCGACTCCGCGCCGGAATCGCTTTTACCGACCTGACAGGCGACCAGCGCGAGCTGCTGCGCGCCCTGGTCGAATCGTACGCCTCGGATATGCCCGTCGAAGTCTCCAAGGCCTGGCTCGACGAGATCCGCCAGGCCGGCCCCGAAGGGATCAAGTTCTCCTGGACGGGCCCCCCTGATCGTACCCAGCCGCACGCCTATCGCGTTCAAGGCCCAACCTTCCTGATCGAGTTCAACAATACCCAGAACGGCGCCAACCACATTCACTCCATCTGGCGCAACATGCTCGGCGACTTCGGCATCCCCCTGGCGGCGAAATGATATGTTCATTCTCATCAGGGAGCAAGCCCCATGAGACGGATCCTAACCCACATGGCTTCAATCGCGGTCGTTTGCTCCGTCATTGCGACCGCCCGGGCCGGCGAGCCAAGATGGAAGCAGCACACGATCAATGGCCGCAGCGAGTTCGAGGCGGCCTCGGCATTCGACGTCGATGGCGACGGCAAGCTCGACATTGTTTGCGGAGACACGTGGTACCAGGGTCCCGACTGGAAACCGCACCATATCCGTGACATCCAGCGCGTGGGGTCCTATTACAACGACTTCGCGACTTACCCGCTCGACGTCAACGGCGACGGCCAGACCGACTACCTCACAGCCTCATACTTCGGCAAGAACGTGGGCTGGGTGGAAAACCCTGGCAAGGGCGGCGGACCCTGGTTGTATCACGAGCTGGACGTCCCGGGCCCGAGCGAGTCCGCCTCCATGGTCGACTTGACGGGCGACGGCATCTCCGACTTTCTGCCCAATGCCGTCAACGTCGTCGCCTGGTATGAGGTAGTCAAGAAGACGAGCGGCAAGGGATTCGACATCAAGAAGCACGACTTCGGCACCCAGGCGGCCGGCCACGGCGTCGGCTCAGGCGACATCAACGGCGACGGCCGGATTGACCTGCTCACCCCCAAAGGCTGGTTCGCGGCACCAGCCGAGCCAGCCCACGAGACTTGGACATGGCACCCCGACTGGAACCTGGGCGCGACGGGCATCCAGATCCTGGCGCACGACATCGATGGCGATGGCCTGTCCGACCTTGTCTACGGCATGGGCCACGATTATGGGCTGTTCTGGCTGAAGCAAGGCAAGAGCGCCAGTGGCGAGCGAACCTGGACCAAGGGCGTGATTGATAGCTCCGTGGCATCGGTCCACACCCTGCTCTGGGCCGATATCGACGGCGACGGCAAGCCCCACGAACTGATCACCGGCAAGCGAGTCTACGCCCACGAGATCGAGCCGGGGGCGACCGACGGCTCACTCATCGCCTGGTACCACTTCGACCCCCAGTCCAAGAACTGGGTCAAGCACGTCATCTTTCAAGGACAGCCGGCGAAAGATGCCCCGCAAAAGGCCCAGCAGCGCCTGGCTCTCAAGGATTTCCCTTCCGGCACCGCCGGCACCGGTCTCCAGACTCACCGCAATCGATATCGATGGCGACGGCGATCTGGACCTGGTCTGCCCGGGCAAGAGCGGACTGTATCTGTTCGAGAATCTGGGCAGCGGGAATTGAGTCAGCGGATCAGGAGGCCGGCTCGACTCCGAACGACCGCACTTGAGCCGCGAAAGGATACCTCAGTTCGCGAGTCGCAAAGGCCCTTGACAAGGACACCTCGCCTCCCTATACATAGAGAAGCGATACATAGGAGGCCTAGGTATGGACTCGTTACTGCCGGGCAGTGCCCTGGAGATGCTGGTCCTGGAGGTGATCGCCCAGGGGCCGAGTTACGGCTATGAGATCGCACAGACCGTGGCCGGGCGCTCGGGGGGAACCTTCGCGATGAAGGAGGGCTCGCTCTATCCGGCCTTGCACCGGCTGGAGCGGCACAAGTTCTTGAGATCGCTCTGGCGCGAGGCCGATGGCCGTCGCCGCAAGTACTACGAGCTAACCGATGCTGGCCGCGCGGAGCTGGCTTCGGCCGCAAGCAATCGTGGCTTCGCTTTGCCGCCGGAATCAACGGCGTGCTGGGGTCGGATCGGGCGGGGTTGGCGAAGGCGTAGGGTGGGTGCAACCCACCATGAGATCTGATGATATAACTATAAATTTGGTGGGTTGCACCACCCCTAGATGAACAGGTTCATGGACTATCGCGAAGGCCTATCCGCCGAGCTTCCCGCACCGCGCGATGACGAGCCGGGCGGCTTGCGCGACGACATCCTCGATGAACTGGCAGATCACCTGGCGTGTGCTTATCGCCGGGAGTTGCTGCGCGGAGTCGACGCAGCGACGGCCAGGCAGCGTGTTCTGGAACGGTTCGGCGAACCGGCGGCCCTGGCACGCCGGCTCTGGTTCGATGCAATGAAGGGGAAGATCATGTCCCAGCGCATTCTCGTAGCCTGCTGCATCCTGCTTGCAGTGATCAGCCTGTCACTCGCGTTCGTGATGTGGAACCAGGCGGTTCACGCCCAGAGGCTTGCCGCGATGGCCGAAGCTCGGATGGCGGATCAGATGCAGCGCGCTCAATTGCTCCAGCGCCAAATGCTCGAGCAGTTGCAGGCGATGTCAAAGTCAACGAACTCGCCCAAGACACCCGACTGGATTCCCGTGTCGTTCAAGCTCACCCAGGACACGACTGACGGCCCTCCCGCCGTGGGTGTTGAGGCGAGGCTTGGTCGCGGCAATCAGGGAGCCGACAAGGAGGATGCCATCCAGCGGGAATCCGACGACCACGGAATGATCGATTTCGGCGTGGTCCAGCCCGGCGATTGGGGATTCGTTCTGAGGCGAGCCGCGAAGGATGGTGGAAGTTGGCTCTTGACCGGAAAACTGAGCGCGCTGCCAGGCACCTCGATCGGGAGGTCGATCGTCTGCCCCAAGACTGACGAGCCGATGGCGCCAGTCTCGATCCACATCGAATGGCCGCCTGACCTGGCTGACAAGGGCCTTGCCGTTGTTGCTTGCCTGAGGCATGAGGGATTTGCTTACCAGCCGCCGCTGCACTGGCGCGAGTTCCTCGACTACGATTCCGCGAGTACCGCCGGCATAAAGTATGTCCTTTGCGGCCCGGGAGCAAACAAGGTGAAGCGAATCCAGCGCGGCAGTCCCGCCCTCTGGCGGCTCTCCGGCCAGTCGCCGATCGCAGGTGCGGCGGGTTCGTACAGCCCGGCACCGGACCCCGAACTGACAGACCAGACTTACGTCGATCTGATGCTCAAAGACCAGCCGAGCGATCCAGGGTCCGTGCGGATCCTCGCCGGTCGCTATCAACTCCAGAAGATCGCAGTGGTCCGGCCCTGGAAGACGCTCGAGTCTGGAAACCGGGGCGAACGGCTCGAGCTGGTGGCTTATGCGTCTCTGATCGGGCCGGCCACCGAACAGGTGATACTCATGAGAGCAACCGCCGGACGGCCCGCTGAGCTCATTCGGCGTCGTGGGGTCGTTCATAATCAGCGAATTGCAGGTCATCACCACGGAAGCTACGTATCCCGCGCTAGTGGCCAAGAAGGACCAGCCCAGCGTCTGGTCCATTCGCCTGCCCGATGAGCTGATCAGCGCCGTACGGGAGAAGCTCAAGGCGGAGACAAAGAAGTGACCTCCTTCCCCCTTGGGGGACTTAGACGACTTCGATAAAGTGCGTCCTTGGGCAGTCATTCTCATACTTGATGGATCATCAGGCGAACCTAGCAAAAAGAAGTGATTCCTATTTTACTTGCCATAGACCCACGCCGCGGCGGTGTCTATTCTTAATGAGCACTCCTCCGGATCGCACAGCCTGAACCCGGGAGCAAACTTCATGTCCACGATCACACAGCCGATCACAGTCAAGCAGTACGATCGGATGATCGAGGCCGGAATCATCGGCGAGCATGACCAGGTTGAACTGATTGAAGGGAGGCTAGTGCCGAGGATGGGCAGGAAGCGGCCTCATATCCAGGCGGGAAAGAGATCGTTCAGGGCGCTCTCGAAGATCCTGGCTCCCGGGTGGCACGTTGCCAAGGAAGATCCGATTGTCGCCTCCGATCTGAGCAAGCCCGAACCCGATCTGTCCGTCGTTCGGGGCGATGTCGATGATTACGACGACCGCGACGTCACGGCGTCCGATGTCGATCTGGTGGTCGAAATTGCTCAACGGAGCTTGACCGATGATCGGACGGTGATGGCCAGAGTCTATGCCGCAAGCGGGATTTCCGTCTACTGGATCATCAATCTTATCGACGATCAGGTCGAGGTGTACTCCAACCCGGACCGGAACGCGGGTCGATACAATGCCCATGTCAACTACAAGCCGGGCGAGGACGTTCCGGTCGTCATCGAAGGGCCGGAAATTACCCGGATCGCCGTGGCGGACCTACTTCCCAAACGGCGGTGAACGCTTCACGAGGTGACTTGGCAACGTCTTCTGTGCCGGGTGCTTGACCCTTTGCGCCGGGAAGCGGGCGGGTATAATTATGGGCAGCCTTCTCCGCGTTTCCTGATTCGATGTACCTGAACCGCTTTCGATACGATCGAGTCTTCATCCGCCCTGCCCTCCTGCCATCTTCACCGAGGCCCTGCGTGAAACCTCCGCGATCCGGTGTCAATCGGCGCGATGTCCTGCGATTGCGGCGGAAAAGTGCTGAGATGTCAGCCCCGAGCGCGGGCGGCTGGACCAGTCGCCGGTTCGCGTGCAGACTTGCTCCGAGTGCATCGGCCGGCCATGGGGTCCTTCTTTGAGATTCGCGTGGGTGCACGACGTGCCCGGTGCGTTGGATCTGGCCAATCGAGCTCTCGACCTGATCGACGAACTCGAGTCGCAGTTGACCGTTTACAATGACGAGTCCGAAATTAGCCGCCTGAATGCGACGGCTCACCTGGGCCCCGTTGAGGTCGAAAGCGGGCTGTTCGGCCTGCTCGAGCGCGCCGTCGCGCTGAGCAAGCTCACCGGCGGCGCGTACGATGTGACTTCGGGCGCACTCTCGCAGGCCTGGGGCTTTGTTCGTGGGCCGAAGCGGGTTCCCGACGCCGAGACGCTGGCCGAAGCCCGGGCCAGAACCGGCTGGCAACACTTGAGGCTCGATCCGGAGAACCGGACGGTCGCTTTCGATCGCCCGGGAATCCAGATCAACCTGGGAAGCATCGGCAAGGGTTATGCGATCGATCGGGCCGTCGAGCTGATGCGGCAGCACTGGTTTCCCACGTCGGCTTTGATCCATGGCGGTCGATCGAGCCTGTTCGCGCTCGGGTCGCCACCCGGCCAGTTCGGCGCCCGGTGGGAGATCGCCGTGCGAAACCCGCTGCGGCCCGAGACTCCGCTGGGAGTGCTCCGTCTGCGGAACCGCGGGCTGGGCACCTCGGGAAATGCGTTCCAGCAATTCGTCGGAGACGGCCGCAGCTATGGCCACATTCTCGATCCCAGAACCGGAGAGCCCGCTGTCGGCGGTGCCGCCAGCGTGACCGTCCTCGCCCCCACCGCGGCCGAAGCCGATGCCTTATCGACAGCTTTTTACTTGCTCGGTCCCGAGGCGGCCGAGGACTACGTTGAGCGCAATGGCGACGTGGGTGTCGTGATGGTCCTCGAAGGCCAGGCCGAGCAGTCGCCACGGTGGGTGACGTTTGGACTCGGCAGGGAGGATTTCCTGGTCGACACAGACGCGTTAGACTAGATGATGTCTCGGTGAAGAATCCGCGAGCGAGGGACCGCGCAAGCGAACCCGACTGCCAGATCTCCTTGGCTTGATTTCCGACCCTCCAGGACCGACGACCATGCCCCGCTCCTTCGTTCCACCGGTGTTGTTAACTTCCCGCAACTATCCCGGGTTCCTTGGCGCGGTTTTTCTCGTGTTGCTCCGGATCGCCATCGGCTGGCATTTTCTGACCGAGGGGCTGGAAAAGTACGAGTCAACGCGGTACGGGCAAGCAGCCGTTCTCGGCTGAGGTCTACTTGAGGAACTCCGTCGGTCCGCTGGCTCCTGTGTTCCGCGGCATGCTGCCCGACGCTGACGGCCGGGCGCTGCTCGACCTGACCACCCTCAAGTCGGGCTGGAGCGAGACCGTCGACCAGATCGGCGAACCATTACGAGTTCGACCGACGACCAGAAGTCCAAGGCGAGGGCCGTTCTCGATCAGAGCAAGAGCTGGGCCGACGTCTGGTTCAACGCCTACGACAATCGCGAGGCGCGGGAGAAGTACCTGAACGAGCTGAAGAATGTCGAGCGGACCGAGCGGAATCCAGAGGCCCTTTCCTATGAGCGGGAGCGAGCCTGGGAGACGCGGCGGACGCTCGAAGGCGACCGCAAGAAGCTGACCGCACCGCTCTTGGCCAAGGGCCAGGAACTGACCGACGCGGTCGTCGCACTGCAGCACCCCGCAGCAGCAGGCGTCAGCCGGCAGTTATTCGGCTCCTCTGAGCTTTCTCGATGTGGCCAACTGGCTAACGACTTATGGTCTCTGCGCGATCGGCGTGTGCTTGATCCTGGGGTTCCTCACACCGCTGGCTGCCATCTGCGCGGCGGCCTTCTTGGCGCTGATTTATCTCTCCATACCACCCTGGCCCGGCTTGCCGCCCAACCCCAGGACCGAGGGGCATTACTGGATCGTCAGCAAGAACCTGATCGAACTGATCGCCTGCCTGTTGATCGCCGTCACGGCCAGCGGCCACTGGTTCGGCCTCGACGCGCTCGTTCTTCGGTGCTCGCCGCCGTCGCCGCTGGGCGCGGTACGAGAGCAGGCTGGCGGAAAAGAATGGCGACACCGGCAACGCCAAACCGTCTTCAGTCAATCCCGTGGAACCCGTCCACGTCGCGGCCCGATCATGATTCTTAACTTTTCTGACAGGAGCGAGGAATGACTAACCTGACCCCCGAAGAGCGAATGTTGGGCCGTGCGAACGCGGAGCGGGCCATCGGCATGACCCGGCGCGACTGGCTGATCGCCGCCGCCGCCACCCCGCCTCTGGCCGGCTTCTATTTCGGCTACAAGGACATGGGGAACAAGCCACCGGTCAAGGCCGCGATCATCGGCACCGGCGACGAGGGGTGCCAGGCGATGATCCGCTACCACAATCGCGATTACCTTAACTTCATCGGGTTCTGCGACATTCGCCCCTCTCAGCAAGAGCGCGCGGTCAAGGAGTTTTCTAGCCACAAGCAGTACACCGCGGCCGACGTCAAGAAGCTGAAGCAGTACGAGTCCAAAGAGCAAATGCTCGCGGACCCGGACGTCGAGATGGTGGTCATCGCCCTTCCCCTGTGGCTGCACGCGCCAGTGGCCATCGAAGCGATGAAGGCGGGCAAGCATGTTTTCACGGAGAAGCTGATGGCCCATTCGGTGGCCGAATGCAAGGAAATGTGTCAGGTCGCCCGCTCCAATAACAGGCTCCTGGCTGTCGGCCACCAGCGGCACTACTCGGCACTTTACGACAACGCCAACTACTTGCTTCAAAACGGCGTGCTGGGCGATGTGCGGCACATCCGGGCCCTCTGGCACCGCAACAACGCCCAGCCGATGGTCGCCAAAGATAAAGATAAGAACACGATTTACGATCTCAAGACCGGGCTTCCCCAGTACGTCCGAGACGACAACGGGAACATCGTTTACCAGGATAGCTGGAAGCGGCCCTGTCCCGATAAGGACTTGAACGTCGACTATGCCAAGTACGGCTACAAGAGCCTGGACGAGTTGATCCACTGGCGGCTCTACAATCGCACCGGCGCGGGGCTGATGGCCGAGCTGGGCAGCCACCAGCTTGACGCCTGCTCGATCTTCCTGGGCAAGAAGCATCCCCTGGCGGTGACCGGCGTGGGCGGGACGATCTTCTACAAGGACGGCCGCGAGGTCGACGACCATGTCTTCACCATCTTCGAGTTCCCTTCCGGAGAGGACGACAAGGACCGAGTGATCGTCACTTACTCGTCGATCAACACGAACTCATTCGACGGCTACGGCGAGATGGTCATGGGCTCGCGGGGCACGATGATCGTCAGCCAGGAGAAGGAGATCTTGCTCTACAAGGAAGCGGGCAATGCGTACGCCTCGCGGCAAACTAGCGTGTCGGTCGAGACCGCGGCCAAGAAGCCGGTGCTCGAGACCAGCCCGAGCCTGGCCGGGCCGAGCACGGCCTCTGCGCTTGGCACCCTGGCTACTGTGGACCCCTCCCGCGGGTATCGCGAGGAGCTCGAGCACTTCGCTTACTGCGTCCGGCATGGCGATCCCTCGAGCTTCCATGACGACCAGGAACACCAGCCCCGCTGCCGGGGCGAGGTCGCGCTGGCCGACGCGGTCATCGCGCTCACAACCAACATGGCGATGAGGCAAAACCGCCGGATCGAGTTCGACCCCGCGTGGTTCGACCCCAAGTCGGACAAGACTCCCGAAGCGGCGCCGGCCATCGCTCGCCGCACCTGAGTGACAGACTACTTGGTCTCCAGAGTTTCAAGTCCTTCACACGGCGGGACCATTGCGTCCCGCTTTTTTTATCCTGCGTAGAATTACCAGGCAATTCCCGCGAATGGACGGCACGCCCCGCTCTGAAAATTCCGGGAGACAACCCCGACCGAGAATCGGTTAGAATCGAACACGAACCGATCTTCATGTCTCTGGAAGTGAGACTCCGCGGTCACAGGCTTTCCCGGGAGTTCTGCTCGCATGGAGTTGCTCGACGGCATGGGGCGACAGCTTGTCTGGGGCCTGCTGGCCTTGCAGCAGCGATTTTCTCAGCCGGGCTGCACTGCTCGCCGCGGTTGAGGTCTGGCAAGGCCGGCCGGACGAGCCACTGAGCCGAATCCTCCTTGAACAGGCAGCCCTTGTGCCGGAACAGGCTGACAGGCTCGACGTGGCCGTTCAGAATATTCTCGATCGCCACGATTCAGATCCCGTCAAGATTTTTCAGTCGGTCGCCCTGGACGATGCACTCACTGGCCTGCTCGAACAGGTTTGCGATCCTGACTGGCAGTCCCAGCTCCGGCGTGCGGCCACGTCGGTCGGGTTCGCGGATGCGGCAGCCAACAGCCTGACGGCCAGCCGCTGCTCCCGGCCCTTCGGTTTCATTATCCGCGACCGACGAGATTAGCCAGCACGACGGCACGATCGGTCGGGCTGCCCGGAATTCTGCCCTGGAATCGCAGACCACGGTGACATCGGACCTCGCGGAGAGGTCAGTCAAGCTTCCCGCCACAACCCGCGATCCAGACGACAGCCCGTGCCAGCGCGGGCGACACCGAACAGTGGACCGGTGGCGACGACTCTGGAACCCAGACGACATTCCCGCCGGGCAGCGACGAAAGTAACTCGGCGCAATCGCCACGAGGAGCAATCAGCCCCCAGCCCTCGCGGTACCGGATCCTTCGCCCTCATGCCCAGGGAGGCCTTGGAGCGGTCTTTGTGGCCCAAGATGAAGAGCTGCACCGCGAGGTGGCACTGAAGGAGATTCTTGAGCGGCACGTTCACAACACCGAGAACCGATTACGGTTCCTGCTCGAGGCTGAGGTCACGGGGGGCCTCGAGCACCCGGGGATCGTCCCCGTTTATGGGCTGGGCCAATATGAGGATGGACGACCCTACTACGCGATGAGGTTCATTCGTGGTGAGAGCCTCAAGCGGGCAATCAACCAGTTCCACCTGGCCGAGCAATCGAATCGCGACCCGGGCGAGCGAGCCCTGTCGCTGCGCCGGTTGCTCACGCATTTCGTGGTCGTCTGCGAGGCGATGGCTTATGCCCACAGCCGGGGTGTACTCCACCGTGATTTGAAGCCTGCCAATGTGATGCTTGGCAGGTACGGCGAGACGCTGGTGGTAGACTGGGGCCTGGCCAAGCCGCTGGGTCGATGCTTTCCTCAGCATGAGCGACCCGAGACGGCTGTCTTCCGGACGGACCTCGATCCGGACGGTGAATGAGGACCGGACAGTAACTCTGGATGCAAGGGCGGTCGAGCTGCCGGGGGCGCAGCCACGCCGCGACATCCACGAGACCTACCTTGAACGGCCGCTGATGCCACCCTCGGTGGGCAGGTCTTCCGAGACGATCGCCGGCTCGCGGGTCGGAACCCCGTCGTTCATGAGCCCTGAGCAAGCGGCCGGGCACATCGACCAGCTTGGACCAGCCAGCGACATCTACAGCCTGGGAGCAACACTTTACAATATCTTGACCGGAAGGCCGCCGTTCGTCGGCAGCGACATGTACAAGACCATCGCCCGCGTCGTTCAGGGAGACTTTCCCCCGCCCAGGAGGGTAAAACCCGCGGTTCCCCGGGCACTCGAGGGTATTGTGCTGAAGGCGATGGCCTTGCAGCCAGGCGACCGCTATTCCTCGGCCAAGTCACTGGGCGAGGATATCGAGCATTGGATGGCAGATGAGCCGGTATTGGCCTATCGAGATCCCTGGTACTGCCCGGCTGGGGCGGTTTGCGCGCCGCCACAAGACCGCGGTGGCCGCCCTCACCGCGCTCTTGGCCGCGGCTGTCATGGCTCTGTCGGCCGGCTCGATCGTCCTCGAACAGGAACGCGCCCGCACCGAGAGCGAGCGGGCACTTGCTGTGAAGAATTACCGATACGCTTATGATGCGGCCGAGACGATGCTCAGCCACGTCGGCGACGTCGACCTGGCCGACATACCGCAAATGGAAGCTGTGCGGCTGGAGTTGCTCGAGACCGCCAGGCTGCAGTTGCAGAAGCTGCTCGAGCAGCAAAGTCGAGACCCGGAGGTCCTGCTGCTGGAAAGCCGAACCAGGGCGCGCCTGGGAAACGTGCTGGAGATGCTTGGTCAGTACGCCGAGGCCGAGCTCAACGAGCGGGCGGCAATCAATTCGCTCAAGGTCTTGAAAGATCGTTTGCCCGGAGACGATCGCCCTGTGCGGGCGCTGGCGCAAGCCAGCCATGGCCTGGGGGTTCTGCTCACGAAAATGAATCGCTTCAAGGAGGCGGAGACGGCTTTGCGTGAAGCCCTTTACTTGCGTGAGCAGCTTGTCGCGAAGTTCCCGGACGACCCGGCGACGAGAAGGGACCTGGCCGAGAGCCGCTACCATCTGGGCGCACTACTCGTGAGGTTGGCGAGCCCTCGCCCAGAAGACAAAGAGCTCTATCACCAGGCGGTTAAAGACCAGGAGGCCCTGCTGGCAATCAAGCCCGACCTGCCGTGAAAACCTGGTCAAGCTTTCTCAATACCTGAACAATCTAGCGAATCTTGAAGCCAGAACCGACCCAGCCCGTGCCGAGCGTGACTACCGCAAGATCCTTGACCTGCTGGCGGGTCTTGACCGCACTCGGGCCACTTTGCCGGGTGCGCGGTGGCAGATCGCACGCGCTTCCAACAACCTGGCTTCGATCATGGCCGGAAAAGGTGAGGCGAAGAGCGCCGAGGAGCTCTTGATCAGGGCTAAAGACGAGCTCGACCGACTGGCCGCCGAGTTTCCCCGGATTCTTCAGTATCGGCGCGAGCTAGCCTCGATCTTCAATAATCTGGGACGCCTGGCAAGGGACGGCGAGCAGCCCGAGCTCGCGTCGCAATCGTTCCGCCAAGCTACCAGTTTGCTCAAGCCGCTGGCGACCAAGTATCCCCAGGTTCCAGATTACCGGCAGAACCTGGCAATCGATGAGTTCCAGTTGAACCTGCTCAAAGTCGCCGCCGAGCCCGCCAGCGCGGCAGCCGCCCTGGCGCAGGTCCTGGACGACCAGGAGCGGCTCATCGCCAGTTATCCTGACGTGCCTGATTATCGTAATGCCATGGGGCGTAACCTCTTCGATTATGGCAGAGTGTTATTCGAGCGGGACGATCGTGCCGGGGCTGCGTCTCAGATCGAGAAGGCCGTGAAGCGGTTTCAAGAAGCTTTGAAAGGTGACCCTGGCAACCGCGTATACACCAAGAACCTCAACGAGGCCCTGACCTTGCAAATGGAGATCGCGCTCGAGCAAAACCAGGTTCAGCGGGCTGCCGCTTGTGCAGAGCTGCTCGTCGATTTCTTGCCCAACCAGCTTGCGGACTATCTCACAGTCGCCGCGGGTTTCTCAAGATGCGTCAAGCTTTCAGCCCAGGACAAAACAAGAGTTCGCGGGAAAGCGAGGAAAGCGCCGAGGTCTACGGCCGCCGGGCTGTTGAGGTATTGAGTAAGGCCGTCGATCTCGGCTTGCTCAATTCCTCCGAGCCGCTCAAGGACGAAGAGTTCGTTCCGCTGCGCTCGCGCGAGGATTTTATCGAGCTCTTCAAGAAGCTTCGCGATCAGCCACACCCCCTGAGCGGTTGACCGAAATTTGTTTTGTCGACCAGATAATTTTTAACGTTTGCGTTCCCTTTGCCGATCTTAAGGATGAAACGGGCTGTGATCTTTTCGCCCCGTTCATTCTTTCGCCCGCGGCAGGGAGCCGGATATGCTGGTCAAGTCCGTTCTTGGGGGCTTGGGCTTTGGCCTCTTGCTGGTCTGGCCTGCCGCCTGGGCACAAACACCGGACTTGCCGCCATTGCCACCCTCTGCGACGCCGACGCCGGCAGTACCGAGCAGGTCGCCGCAGCTCCCCGTCTCCGCGGGCCCCGACAACCACACCGTCGCAAGCCTTGACCTGGGCAGAGCAGTCGGTGCACCCGGCGCAGCCGCCGGGTGCAGGACCTTCGGCCTCAACGTCTTCCTGCCGCGCCTGCTCCGCCAGCGCCCGCCCTGCCGGCAGAGACCGTGCCTTTCTTTGACACCTCCGGAATCCTGTTTCCATCCGCGATGGCGGGCAGTCCCGCCGTGAGCGCCGCGTCCAGCTCGAATGCTTCGCTGTTCGGAGCAGGCTCCGGCGGTTTCGGCCGGTTTGCTCAGCAGCCGACGACTGACATCGGGTCCGGATTACCAGATGATCGGCGACCAGGCGCCGCTGACTTTCCGGCAAGCGGCATCGACAGCCCCGGGTCTGCCTCCGCCGTTCCCTCCCGGGCCTCCGCCGCCACCGCCGGGCGCCAGGCTTGCCTCGGCGATCGTGCCTTCCGTCCGCGGGTTCAAGATTGCCGAGAACCAGTCGCCGCAACCTCAGGATCGTGTTTTCTTCACATTCGATTACTTCTCGGATCTCAACGGAGCCCTCAACCGCCGGTTCGAGTCACCCGTGAACGGTCTGACGGCCTATCGTTACATCTTCGGCTTTGAGAAGACGTTCGACGAGGGCTTCGGCTCGTTCGGATTTCGTCTGCCGCTCGATTCATTGAGCGCGAATTCGGCGATCTCGGGAAACTTCGTCAAGCCTGGCGGCACCAGCACGTCCCTCAACGATCTGAGCCTGTTCACGAAGTATGTGCTCAAGGTCGATCCGGCGACCGGCAGCCTCTTGTCCGTCGGCCTCGAGGCCACCTTACCCACCGGCCCCAGCTCAATTCGCCGGGGCGAAGTACATCCAGGGCATTCACAGCACGGAGATCCAGCCTTTCCTCGGCTACCTACTGATCCGCAACCGTTTCTACCTGCACGGGTTTCTCTCGCTGTCGGCCCCCTCGTCGATTCGCGATGTGACCATGGTTTATAACGATCTTGGTATTGGCTACTTTGTGTACCGTTCCACGGACCCGAACAGCGCTTTGACCAGCGTCGCCCCGACGTTCGAGGTGCATATCAATTCGCCGCTGACCCATCGCGACTGGTTCAATGCCAACGACCCCTCCGGAACGGCCGACGTCGTGGACCTGACCTACGGGTTGAACGCCACCTTCTACAGGCAGTCGGTGATCACCTTCGGCTTCGTCACGCCGGTCACCGGCCCTCGGCCCTTCAACTATGAGGCGGTGCTCCTTCTCAACTGGCGCTTCGGCCGCTCCCGCGCCGCCGCCGCTCCACCGATCGTCGGCGGCTGACAAGCGACATGGGCGTGGGGCGTGGGGCGTGGGGCGTGAACTGGGGCAGCAATCCCCAGGGGCCAGTGAGGTCTTTCGGCCTCACTCGGGGGGCGGATGCTTGAGGCCGTATCTGATAGAGAGTTCCGTCGCAGCACCGTTCGCAACGGATGGAGCAGGTTTCGCAAAGCCTGAACTTCTAATTGAGGTGCTGGTCGCTCCTGCCCGGCTGTGGTAAACCACATATGCATTCTCGGTGTCATGGACTCGCTCGAGTGGCCAGACCTGCCGATCTGCCAGGAGAGACGTCATGGGGATACATTTGAAGGGCAAGGGCTGCGAGTTTCATTCGTCGCGGCGGAGTCTCGCACGGCCTCATCGCCGCGGCTTATTGAAGACTTACTGCGGCCCCCTGCAGCTTTGCAGCATGCCAGAGCAGCACTCATCGCGGCCGGGACCTGGTTTCGCTAGTTGGCTCTTCTTGATCGGCGCAGTGGACCAGCGGGAGTGGGCCGACCGACCAGCACACGATCGCCTGAGCTCGTGGACCTGCCGGCGCGGTGGCTTGAAGTCGACCGGGTTGCGGACTGGCCGCCGGACGGGTTGGCGGAGACCGAACGCCCGATGAATTCGCGAAAATTGGCGATGCCGCTGCCTGTAATCTGGTTGGCGTTGCCGCCCGCACGGACAACGGTGTTGTTAGGCGCGTTGTAGAGCAACACACCGTATTCCCCGTTGCCGGCGCGCCCGCCCGCGGAGTTGGAACCAATCACGTTGCCTTCCACGACATTGCCGACCGACTGACCGCCCAAGATGTAAACGCCCACGAGCGTGTTCGCGGAGATCAGGTTGGCGGCCGCGGCCGACACGCCCCCGATGATGTTCCCGGGCGCGTTCTCGAGGTAGATTCCATTCTGGTTGGGCAGATGTTGGACGCCATCGGGTGCGAGTCCAATGATGTTGCCTTCGACCACGTTCCCAGTCGATGGGCTGCCCAGGATATAAACGCCGACGCTGCGGTTGCCCGAGATCACATTGCCTCGAACCCCCCCGATCGTGTTACCCGGCGCACCGTTAATGTAAATCCCGACCATGTTCCCAGCCCCGCCGCCGCCGCTTGCTCCCGGGCCGACAAGATTGCCGGCGACCACATTGCCTCCCGATTGCGCACCGCTAATCATGATTCCGACGATGTTGCCAGAGATCACGTTGCCAGAGCTGGCCGCCAAGCCACCGATCGTGTTGCCCGGGCTTTGGTTGATATCCTGAATATCCAGACCCGGGGCGTCGTTGATCAGCACGCCGACCTGCTGATTCGGTGTTGATCCGGTCTGAACGACGGGTCGCTGTCCCGTGCCGTCGGTGCCGATCAAGTTGCCCTGCACCGAATTGGCCGAGGCGAAGCGGCCGAAGATGTAGACGCCTGCCGTGGCATTGCCCGAGATGAGGTTGCCCTGGCCGGGCGCTGCACCGCCGACAAAGTTGCCATTCGCACCGTTGATGAAGACGCCAATGCCGTTATTCGAAGAAGCCAGCCCGTTTCCGAGGGCGATCTCCCGCGCCCGGTCGGCTCCGATGGTGCAGCCGAGGATGCTGTTGTTTGCGGCTCCGAATCCAGTGATCTGCACGCCGCCTTGTGCATTCCCCGAGATCAGATCGGCCTGGACGAGGTTAAGAGTCGCGGCTTCGATCGAGATTCCAAATCCTGCGTTGGGCAGTACCTCGGTCCCCTCCGCATTCGTGCCGATGGAATCGCCCATGATCACATTGCCAGTGGCCAATGCCCCGAAGACGTGGACGCCGTTGCCTGCATTGCCACTGATCAGGTTTCCCTCTCCGGCAGCGGTGCCTCCGATCGTGCAGGCGCCGGCATTCTCAAGGGCGATGCCATCCCCGCCATTGCCCACCGCGGCCGTGCCGGAGATGTCTGTGCCGATCAAGCTGTCGCGCACCACGGTTCCCGAGCTCGACCCGAGCAGATAGATTCCGTTGCCCGCGTTGCCACTGATCAGGTTGGGCGAAACGGCACCGGAAATGACTGTCCCGCTCACTCCGTTCAAGAGCACTCCGGCCATCCAGTTGCCGAGAGGACCGAGACCGGACGGGCCCGTGCCAATGAAGTTTCCGAGGATGACCACGCCATCTGCGCCGACGATGTTCAGTACGTTGATGCCGTTGCCGCCGTTGGCGGAGATCACGTTGCGGTCTGCCGCCGCCGGGCCGCCGATGGTGTTGAATGGCGCGGCACTCACGATCAGCCCATCCAGCGCGTTGCCAAGGTTCGCGGCACCTGCCGAGTTGGTACCGATCAAGTTGCCCGCGATCTGGTTGCCGGTGGCTGTGGTGCCCAGCAAGAAGACGCCGAAGGAACGATTAGCTGCGATGACGTTGCCGTCGCCGGACTGGTCGCCGCCGATGAGGTTGTCGGCGGCGCTGTCAACGGTCACACCGGTCGATGCGTTCGGCACGGCGGTCTGTCCCGAGCGGTCGGTGCCGATCAGGTTTCCCGCAAGCTGGTTGCCGCTTGCCAGGGGACCGGAGATGAGCACTCCACTGGAGCGGTTGCCCGAGATGACGTTGCCTGGCGCACGACCCGCAAAGGCCGTCGAACCGCCGATCATGTTGCCAGACGTGTCATAGATGACCACTCCGACGTTGTTGTTACCCAGGGCCGTCGCACCGGACGCGTCGGTTCCGATCAAGTTGCCCGCGACCAGGTTTGCTGTCGCTCCGGTGACCAGCTCCAGGCCGTTGGCGAGGTTGGCCGAGATCACGTTGCCGGCTGCCGCCATCGTACCGCCGACAGTGTTGTTGCTGGCGCCGGCGCTCAGAAAGACTCCGTCCTGGTTGTTCCCCAAAGGCGCCGTGCCGCTTGCGTCGGTGCCGATGCGGTTACCCTCGATCACGTTTAACCGGGCGGGATCGGTGGCCGTTCCGCCGATCTCGATTCCGTGGGAGCGATTGGCCGAGATCAGGTTCCCCGCCCCGGCCGTCGTCCCGCCGATCGTGTTGGAAACGGCCGAATCGATCAACACTCCCACCTGGCCGTTGCCCAGCGCCCGGGTGCCCGAACGATCAGTGCCAATCCGGTTGCCCACTACGAAATTGTCCGAGGCGGCCCCTGAGATGGAGATTCCGGAGAGGCTGTTGCCGGAGATGATGTTGGCGGCGAGGCCGCCCGTTCCCCCGATCGTGTTGCCCGTGCTATCGAGGATGACCAGACCGTTCTGGAGGTTGCCTTGGGCCGAGGTACCTGTGGGATTGGTGCCGATCAGGTTGCCCTGGGCCGTGTTATTCGAGCCCTGATCGATGACAAGACCGGACGTGCCGTTGTTGGACAACACGTTGCCGTCACCGTTCTGATTGCCCCCGACCGAATTGCCCGACACTGCATCCAGGAGGATGCCGGCTAGCAGGTTTCCCTGGCTCGCCGTGCCGGTGGCGTCCAGGCCGACGATGTTGCCCTCGATCACGGTGGCCGTCGCGGACCCGGTGAGCTCGATTCCCGACTGGCGATTACCCGAAATGACATTCCCTGGTCCAGTTCCCGGCGTGGCGGTAACCCCGCCGATAGTCGTCGACGAGGCGCTGTCAATCTCCACGCCGCTTTGCACATTGCCCAGACCCGATGCGATTCCGCTCGGGTTGGTGCCGATCAGGTTCCCCAGGATCATGTTGTCGTCGGCATTCGTCGGTGGTAGCGAGGGCTGGGAGTTTGTAACTCTCACCCCCGATCCCAGGTTTCCCGAGATGACGTTGCCGGCGCCCAGAACGGTCCCGCCGATCATGTTACCGGCGGCGTTCAGGATCACACCATCGCCAAGGTTGGGCAGGGTCGTGGTCCCAGCGGCCGTCAGACCGATGCGGTTGCCCAGGACCACGTTGCCCGTAGTCCCGTCGCCGTTGATCTCGATGCCGTTCGAGGCGTTGCCCGAGATCAGGTTGGCGGCCGTGCCTGCGGAATTGGCGGCGCCGATGGTGTTGTTTGATGCTCCGAGGGTGATCAGAACCCCGTCGTCGGTGTTGGGAAGTGCACGGGTGCCTGAGAGGTCGGTGCCGATGCGGTTGCCGATCGCCAGGTTGCTGGCCGTCAGGGAGTTGTTGAATTGGAGGCCGTACGACTGATTGCCCGAGACCAGGTTGCCGTTGAAGTTGCTCAGCGAGCCGTCGGGATAAAGGCTATTGACGCCGCCGATGGTGTTGTTCGCCGAGTCGCCCACCATGATTCCGATCGCCGCGTTGCCAACGGCGCCGGAGCCATCGGCCAAGGTGCCCACAAGGTTTCCCAGGATGGAGTTTCCCAGGTTGCCCGGTAGGAAGGAGTCATTCCCCAGAACGCTGATGCCGGCTTGTCCGTTGCTCGCGACGACGTTGCCTCCCAGCAGCGTGATGTTCCCCGCGGCGTCGATCTGGTCGGCCCCGCCAATGGTATTGCCAGAGCTCTCGTTCAGGAAAATGCCATTGCTTGCATTGCCCAGGTTGACGGGGGGACCGATGCCAATCGACGAGCCTGTGGCGAGAGTCGTGCCGACAGCGTTACCCGAGACCGAGTTGAAATCCGCACCATCGGCGATGTCAATTCCGTTGAGCTGATTCGCCACGACCAGGTTGCCCGCACCCGGCAAGCCGACGGTGTTGTGCGCGCTCTGCGGTCCGACCCTGATCCCGTCGCCGCCATTCCCAAGACGTTGGAACTTGAATGGCGAGTCAGTGATTTGACCGGGAGTGGTGCCGACGATATTCCCCGCGACCAGATCATTGGAGGCCCCATAAAGGCTGATCCCTTGGCCCAGGTTGGCAGCGACCAAGTTGCCAGACCCCGTGGTCGTGCCGCCAATCGTATTGCTGGAATCGTTGTTGTCGGTTACCCCGTCAAAGCTATTGCCCAGCCCGATTCTGCCGGTCACGTCTGTGCCAATGAAATTGCCCTGGATGACATTATTGTTGGCGTGGTTGGTAATCTCACTGATGTTAATACCGTTCCCCTGGTTTGCGGAGATCAGATTAGGGTCTCCCGCGACGGTGCCGCCGATAGTATTGTCCGAGGCAAAGATGTCGATACCGTCGCCCTGGTTGGGCAGAGCGGCGGTTCCCGTGAGATCGGTTCCGATCTTGTTGCCGAGGACTACGTTCTGGAGCGCAGGCTGGGCGCCGTCCCAGATCAGCACTCCGGCGGAGGTGTTGCCGGAAATCAGATTCCCTGCACCGGTTATTGTCCCGCCGATGGTATTCCGCGAACCTCCGTCGATGTAAATCCCATAGAGGTTGCCCGGTCCCGCCGACTTGCCGGTCAGATCGGTACCCAGGTAGTCCTCCCGCACCAGGTTGCCGTTCGACTGGATATGAATGCCGGCACCGGTGGTGAAACTGGGATCCTGAAAGTCGGCGATGTTCAGTCCCTGAATCGTGCTGCCGTCGGAGCCGGGGGCCAGCAGCAGTGCGTCTTGTCCGCTCAAGGCGCCACCATTGATCTGGACAATCGGGGTCCCGGCATATCCTGGTTGTGAAGTGCCATCGATCAGCACGGGGACGGTGATGGCAGGCAAGGCCGTCTTTAGATTGATCGTGTACGAGGCAGCCGGCGGAGTGATCGCGAACGTGATGGTGTTCAGCCCCGGACTGGCGTCGGAGTCAAGGATCGCCTGGCGCAACGAGCCTGGCCCAGTGTCACCGGTATTCGTGACTCCAAAGTTCGCCAGGAGGATTCTCTCTTCGACCCGCTCGCCCAGCGGCAGGCGACGCGTGCGACGCGGTCCACGACGGCATCTATGGCTCATGGTGCAATCTCAACTTTGGGGACCGGCTCTCCGGTGTATCTGCCGACACGCGCGTCGGAGTCGAGGTCGCGTAGTCCCTGCTGCCGGCACGATCCTTGAAAATCCCCTTGTAATATGCCCCGGCCCGCAGCGCAGTCAATCAATTCAACGGGTTTTGCGTGAGGTGAGGAAAAAAATCTGAAACTCACGACTGTGCTGATTGTGCAAGCAAGGCGGGCTCGCAGTCGTACTTGAACTTCGCCACGCACGCGATTACGATTGCATCGTTCGTGTCATCATCGCGCACATTGGATGGAGCCGACAATCGGGTCCACTTCCAGCGCACTGGCTCGCTCAACCAATGAGCGGTTCTGCGCGATGACTCCATGTGGAGATCTACCGGGCAAAGGGCGCCTGGTCAGGAGATTAGGTAATGAGCAATTTTCGATGGGGCGGGCTGGTTCGATTGGAGTTTCTTGATTCTCCTTGCCGGCCTGCTCTCAGCACTCGTCTGCCCGGATCGATCGGCCAGGGCCAGCGGTCTGCAGATCGGTTCCACCAGCTCCGAATCGTTAAGCTTCGCACTCTGGAATACGACTCCCGGGAGCCAGGGATCGCCTGTCTTTAACTCCAATGGAATGTTGACGTCGACGGGCAGTCCGCTGTTTCCGACTCTCAGTAGTGCGAGCGGCCACACGCAAAGCTATTCACTTCCCGCCGGCCAAGGCGCGTTCACGCAGGTCATCTCGGCGAACCAGTCGAACCCCTTGCCCAATTCCTCGTTCTCAACGCCCTTGCCCTCCAGCTTCGGAGCGGCCACGGTATCCGCCTCGGCCGCCGTGGCCTTGCCGAATTACGGTGCCGACGTGAACCAGAAGAGCGGTATCTCGTTCAACTCGGGAACCTTCGTTCAAAGTGCCACCTCATTGACAGCAAACGCGGCGGCCTCGAGTTTTTCTCACTTGCATGCGGATTTCACAAATATCGGCACTCCTTACCTGGCGACAGCCGGTTCGGTCATCAGTGCCAGCGGCTTTCTGAGCCACACGGCGGGCAGTTTCGTAGAGCTGGCCGAGCAAGGGACAATCATCATCAAGAATTCCAGTGGACAACAGGTTTCGGCCGATTCCTTCACCATGATCGCGGCTTTTGGATATAACAATCTCTTGCAGTTTTCTTCTTTCGTCGCCGGAACCGGACAGATGACGCTAACTGCGCCAAACTCCCAGGGTAATTTCAGTCTTACGGGAAGCGAATTGTTTAGTAACGTCACGCTCACTTCGGGAATGGGCTTTTCGGTTGATGCAAGCTTGACCCTGGTCTCAGATCCAGGATCATTGATTGAGCTCGGCCCCGTAGGCACCAACACCGGTGGACTGCCGAACATCGGGGTTTTCGCCGGCTCCACGGTTCCGGAGCCTACTTCTGTAGTCGAGCTTGGCTTGGGCTTGCTCTTGCCGGCCGGCACGTGGCGTTGGCGGAGGAATCGACCCCGAAAACGACTGCACCAGTTCCTGGTTTCACGCCATGCCGTCGGCGCGCCGCTCCTGGTCGCCGTTTTCCTGGTCTGTCTTTTTCCGCTAGCAGCCATTCCGGCCTTCGGCTGGAACAATCACCGTCGACAACATCGACCAGCCCATCTCCGTCTCTTCCACGGGCTTCAGCACGACCTCGATCTCTTACGACTCGGCCCAGCAGCAAGCGACGTTTAACGGCGACTATTTCAGTCAAGATCCCTTGGCGGCCGGCCAGTCGGTAACCTACACCCTGGTCTTTCAGGAACTCGCCTCGAACGGGTCGGATTTTGTCGACGTTGCGTCCACCGAGCTCTTGATCACGAGCCTTGTCAATCCCACGTCCACTCAGAACACATCAGTTGAAATGTTATTCGATGGTATATTAAGCAGTCCGATTAATCCGGGCCCCGGGATATTCTTCCTTACCGAGCCCGGCGGATTCTTTGACGTCGCCGCCTATCTGCGTGGCCTGCCGGGAACCGATGTTCCCGCAGACCTGTCGGTGCTAGTCGCCACGGTTCCCGAGCCATCGTCGCTGACACTGGGCGGCATCGCCGCCTCGATCACACTGGGCATTGTCTCGCGACGACGATCCGGTAAGCGATCTGCGGCGCAGTGCGCAGGTTTGAAGGTCACTTAAGAATGAGCGATGTAACCAGGAGTACCTCGAGAGTGCGCGGCCCGTGCACACCCTCGACCCGCTTGAGCTCGATGTCCGAGGTGGCGGACGGGCCGGAGATGAACGTGATTGGCCGAGAGCTATTGGCCGCGGCGGCGTGCAGCTTGGCCACGGCCTCCGGCACCAGGCCAACCACCTGGTCGTCGCGAACAACGCACAAGTGGTAGTCCGGCAGCAGGGTGAGAGCGCGGCGGCCCTGACAGGGTCCGCTGTCAAGTATGATCGTCCCTGTCTGCGCAATTGCCAAAGCGGCCGCCGTGAGCACGCCATCGCTGTGCTCGAGGACGTCGTTGCTGAGCCCGGGCTCCCGCAGCAGAGTCACACCCGACGGCGCCCATTCAACGGGCAGGTCGGCCGGCACAACGAGCCGTGTCACGCCCCTGGCTCCACAGGCGCTAGTAATGGCCTGTGACAGTTCCGTGGGTCGGACTGCTTGCACTTTGGCCTTGTAATCGCGTACTCGCTCTACGAACAGGCCAATGCGTTCCGAGAACGAGGCGGAATCGGCGGTGCGATAGGAACGATCAACCGGCACATCATGGGCCTGCTCCGAAGTTGGAACGTCGCGCAGCGCCTCGCGAATCTTGCCCGAGCACTGCTGCTCGCGCCTCGTTCATGAGTTTCCCCCCGTCGCACTTGCCGGCCGAGAGGTCGACAGCCCTTGAGATCGCTGACGTTCTCGCCACCATTCCCGGAAGGTCTGGTCCGCAATCGGATAGACGTCGCGAGCGGCGGTCCAGCCGCTCAGCTCGCCGGGCAGGCTTGTGATCACCCCCCCCTTGAGAACGAATCGTTGGCCAATTCGGCCGAGTTTCTGCATGCGCTCGAATCTTCGACGGGCTGGCGAAGACTCCGGCGAGCAGCTTCATGGCGAGTGCCTCGACGCCGGGCAATATGTTGGTCTGTTGCTTGTGCCGCACAACCTCGCCGCGCAGTTGCGCGAGGATTTCAGGGATGTTGATTTTCACCGGGCACACATCGTAGCAGGCGCCGCAGAGCGTTGATGCGAACGGGAGCGAGCCGGCGTTCTCGACCCCGGCAAGCTGGGGTGTGAGGATCGCCCCTATCGGTCCCGGGTAAACCGAGTTGTAGGCATGTCCGCCGGTGCGCTCATAGACCGGGCAGATATTCAGGCAGGCGGAACAGCGGATGCATTGCAAAGTTTGTCGATGATTCGAATCGGCAAGTACCTTGGTGCGACCGTTATCAAGGAGCACGAGATGGAACTCTTGCGGTCCGTCGCCTGGGGCCACACCCGTCCAGAATGAGGTGTAGGGGTTCATCCGCTCGGCCGTGCTCGATCGCGGCAGGACCTGGAGAAAGACTTCCATGTCTTGCCACGTTGGCACAACCTTTTCGATGCCCATGACCGAGATCAGCACGCGGGGGAGAGTCAGGCACATGCGACCATTGCCTTCCGACTCGACGATGCAGATGGAGCCGGTCTCGGCCACACCGAAGTTCGCCCCGCTGATCGCCACGGGCACGCTCAAGAACTTCTCTCGCAGATACGCCCGGGCCGCGGCGGCTAGCGCGCTGGGCTCATCGGTCAGGCCCGAGGTGTTCTTGAGCCGGCGGTGGAACAGCTCGCGGATCTCCGAGCGGTTCTTGTGGATCGCCGGCACCAGGATGTGCGATGAACGCTCGCCGGCAAGTTGAATAATCAACTCGGCCAGGTCGGTCTCGAATGCCTCCACCCCCGCCCTCTTGAGCGCCGCGTTGAGGTTGATCTCGTCGGTGGTCAGCGACTTGATCTTGACCACCTCCTGGGCCCCGTGGCTCGTCACGATTCCGGTGACGATCATATTGGATTCGGCGGCGTCGCGCGCCCAGTGCACGTGACCGCCGGCGCGGATGACCGCGGTCTCCAGTTGCACGAGATAGGATTCGAGGTGCCGCAGGGTCCTTTCCTTGATGGCCCGGCCGGCCTCGCGCAGCAGTTCCCAGTCGGGCAACTCTTGCACGACGCTTGCCCGCTTGGCCCGGATCGAGCGGGTGGCCGCTGCCCATATTGTGGCGCAGTTGATGGTCGCCCAGGGCAAGCCGCGCCGCGTCCTGGAACTTCACGGCCGGCGTGGTCGGCAGCGGTTCGACGTCGCGCGACATCAGTTCGGCATTGGTCACCGGGACCTTGTGGTGCAAGAGACTTCGCTCCCGTCCGCCGGCGGCGTCGCGCCCGCGGATTGCTCAAGATGGTCTGCCGTCGAGGCGAGGATCTCGGCCAAGTGTATCGGGCTGACCCCCGTGCGTTGGCGGTGCAGTGAACCGCCGATGTGCATGAGGCACGAGTTGTCGGCCGCCGCGCAGTATTCGGCCTCGGTGTCGAGCACGCACCGCACCTTGTCAGAAAGCATGGCGATGGAAGTGTCAGCGTTCTTCACCGAGAAAGTGCCGCCAAAGCCGCAGCACTCATCAGCATGGGGCAGTTCCACCAGGTCGATTCCCCGCACCCTGCGCAAGAGCCGCTGGGGCGCGTCGCCAATCCGCAAGACTCGCTGCGAGTGGCAGGTCGGGTGGAAAGTCACCCGGTGCGGAAAATAAGCGCCCACGTCCTCGACGCCGAGCTTGTGCACCAGGAATGTCGAGAACTCGTGGACCCGCGGGATCAGCTCGCCGACGGCACGCGCCAGCGATTCGTTCCCAGCCAGTCTTGCGACCTTGGGATAAGCCTCGAAGACCATCCCCACGCACGAGGGCGACGGCGAGACGATCGTTTCGCAATCACGGAAAACCTCGACGAAGTGCCGCACCAGGGGCACTGTCTCATGCTGGTAGCCGGTGTTATAGTGCATCTGCCCGCAGCAGGTCTGGGCCATCGGGAAATCGACCGTGTGCCCCAGCCTTTCCAGCACGCTCACCAGGGCCTTGCCCGTCTTCGGAAATAGCGTGTCGTTATAGCAGGTGATGAACAGGTCAATGCGCATTGGAAGGTGGTTCCTCTTTGTCTTAGCTGACGCTCTGCCAGACCCACGGGAGATGGCCCGCTAGATCCCATCGGCCTTCTCAAGGTGTTCGTTTGCCGAGGCCATCTGCGTCTTCTCGAGTGGCTCGATTCGGATCCTGCGGATCCGGGTAGGGTCGGCGCGAACCACTGTGAGGCGTCGACCGCTCAATTCCACCTGGTCTCCGGTCTTGGCCAAGCGGCCCAGGAGGTCGAGGAACAGGCCGCCGGCGGTCTCGGCCTCGGTTTCGGGGATCTCCAGGCCAACCTGCTCGGCCAGTACGTCGATCGGGCACGAGGCTTCGACCTCGAAAACACCATTTCCCAGCGGCGTGACCTGGGGAGGCTCGCGGTCGAATTCGTCCTGAATCGGGCCGACCAGTTCCTCGAGCACGTTTTCCAGTGTGACCATGCCCACCACGCTGCCGTACTCGTCCAGAAGCATCGCCAGATGTACCCGGTTTTTCTGGAATTCGAGCAAGAGCTGGTTGAGCCTCAAGGTGACCGGCAGAAACGGGACCTTGCGCGATAACTGGCGGAGGTCGAGCCGGCCGTTCTGCATGGCCCCGGTGCGAAAGACATCCTTGACGTGGATCATCCCGATCACTGTGGTGAGATCATCCTCGCAGAGAGGGAAACGGGTGTGCCCGGCCTGGCGGGCCAGCCGCAGGTTTTCTTCCAGCGGGCGAGACAGGCTCAGGTAAGCGATGTCCGGCCGCGGCACCATCACACGCTTCGCTGTCTTGTCCTCGAGATTGAGGACGTTTTCGATCATGATTCGCTCGGTTCGCGAAAGATGGCCTCCCTCCGCGCTTTCGAGCAGGATGTGCCGCAGTTCTTCCTCTGTGTGAGTCAGCTCCCCGCCGCTCGCCCGGCCCAAGCCCAGCAGGCGTAGCGTCAGGTTGCTGGCAGTGTTCAGCAGCCAGATCAATGGCCAGAAGATGTGGCCGATCAAGACCAGGGGAGGCGCGGTCACGAGCGCCAGGATCCGCGGTGCGCGGATGGCCAGAGTCTTTGGTGCCTGTTCACCCAGCGCCATGTGCAGAAATGTCACCAAGCACAGCGCCGCCACCGGAACGATGCCGACCGAGAAGCCCGGCACCAATCCCCTCGGGTCAATCCCGACAAGCCCGAATACCCAACGGAAAACCGAGCCTAGCCAGCCCAGACCATGATTGATAACGGGAAGTCCCGCCAGAATTACCAAAGCCGAGGCAACCAACGGCTCAACCCAATCCTGGATCGCCCGGCCCAATGCCAGGCTGGCGACGGTGATCCCGATCTGTGAGGCTGAAAGATAGACATCCAGCTTGTCCAGGGCTTGACTGGTCATCCGGGCCGCCCAGCTTCCCTCCTCCACGAGCTGGTCGATCTGGCTGGTCCGAACTTTCACAAGTGCGAACTCGGCGGCCACGAAATAGGCATTTACCAAGATCAACCCGGCGATGATCAGAAAATGTGAGTAATCCATCGTGGGACGCGGTCCCGTCCTCCGCGGGGTTAGCTCTCCCGGTATCGGAATACCGTCCTCGAGCCATCACCAAGCCGTCCGTGCTACCCGGATGGCTTGCATGCTCGCGAACCAATCCAACCGATTCTAACCAAAATGACCGCGGTTCGCACGCCCGCACTCCGCCCGGCGGCGACTCGGATGGAGCCGCCCGCCAGGGCAATTCCGAAATCTCGGCCTCGCTATCAGTGCCCGGGCGAAATCCCACTTGACCTCCGGGCTCCTGCTTTACGATGCAAAGCGTCGGGGCGATGGCGGAGCGCAACGGGACTGGTTTCGGGCTCATGGACTGCGGGGCGGGGCGGTGGTGCGGGGAGGGGTTTTATGGAGCTTCGCGAGGCGTTGACCCAGATCACCGAGATCCGGCTGCAAATGGCTCGGACTGAAGTGTTCCGGGGGTATCGTGCGATCCCGGCGGCGTTTTCGGGGCTGGTGGCGCTGGTGGCGTCAGCCGTGCAGTCGCTGGTCGTTCAAGACCCGGTTCAGCAAATCAATGCTTATCTTGCGTTATGGATTGGGGCCGCGGTGATCAGTGGGATGACGGCAGTACTGGAGATGGGCGTGAGAGCGCGGAACGCGACTTCGCCTTTGACTCGCGAGTTGACGTACCTGGCCATGGAGCAATTCTGTCCCTGCTTGGTGGCGGGGGCACTTCTGACGATCGTCGTAGTCCATTCGGCACCCGATAGCGTTTGGATCCTGCCTGGGCTCTGGCAGGTGCTATACAGCCTGGGAATTTTCGCCTCACGCCAACTTCTCCCCCGGTCAATGTTCGGCGTGGCGGTCTTTTACCTGATGACCGGGCTGGGAGCGTTGGCTCTGATGCAAGGCCCGCGAGCGTCTCAACCCGTGGGCGATGGGTCTTCCCTTCTGCGCGGGGCAACTGCTTGCCGCCGCCGTGCTTTACCAGACCCTGGAGCGGGACCATGACGCTGCCTAAACTGAGTCCAGAGGAACCGACGGGCCGCTTTGCTTATGAGGGACTGGAGCGGATCTTCCACGAGAAGGCCAGGCTCGGCATCATGACCTCGCTGGTCACCAACCCCCGCGGAGTCATCTTCTCCGACCTCAAAGAACTATGCCATTTGACCGACGGCAACCTCAGCCGTCATCTCCAGGTCCTCAACGAGGCCGGCTTCGTGGAGATCTGGAAGGGGTTCCACAAGAACCGGCCCCAGACCCTGTGCAGGATCACCGACGAGGGTCGCCGGCGGTTTCTCGAGTACATCAACGTCCTCGAGACCGTCGTCGAGGACGCTCTCAAGGCAGCCTCCAAGACCACCACTACGTCCAACCTCGCCGAGGGGTGGTCGCCGGTCTGAACTGTCCGCATGCTGCCATTCCGTCCGTACCAGCAGTCCGAAACTGGCCCGTAGAATAGCGACTTTGTGCTTTGCATTGCCAAGTAATCTGTAATGTCGAGTCCAATCGCCGGATTTATTTCAGCACTGGCGTGACGGCAATTGTGAAGGAGACTTTCGATGCGCGTGATCCGAGCGGAAGTCATGGGAATGTGCTTCGGCGTCCGCGACGCCCTGAAGGCAATCGACCAGATCAATGATCCGCGGGAGGTGACAATTCTGGGCCAGCTTGTGCACAACGAGGTGGTGCTCGACGACCTGAAGGCGCGGGGGTTCGCGATGCGAAACGAGAGCACGGGCGATCGCCCGGCAGTGCTCGAGCCCGACACGGAGAAAGTTCTGATCACGGCTCACGGGATGAGCGATCGGCAGCGGCTGGTGCTGGAATCAGCCGGTAAGGCGCTCATCGACACCACTTGCCCCCTGGTGGTGCGGGTTCACCAGGCCGCCCGGGCGCTAGAGTCCCAGGGCTATCATGTGCTGGTCATCGGCCGCGCAGGCGCATGTCGAGGTCCAGGGAATCATCGGCGACCTGACGAGCGTGAATGTCATCGAGTCCGAGCTTGACGTGCGGGATTATGCCCGGCCGAAACTCGGCGTTCTCTGCCAGACGACGGTATCCGAACGCCAGGCCGCCAGGATTCGCTTGGCAATCGCCGCGCGAAACCCCGCGGCCGAGATCCGCTACATCGACACAATCTGCCTGCCGACCAAGGAACATCAGAGATCGCTTGAGCGGCTGCTCGAGCAGGTAGAGGCCGTCGTCGTCGTGGGGGGCCGGAACTCGAACAACACCCGAGAGCTCGTCGATCTCTGCATGCAACGGGGTCGTCCCGTCACGCACGTGCAGTCCGCCTCCGACCTTGATCCAGCCTGGTTTCGCGGGTTCGCCACCGTGGGCCTGACAGCTGGAACCTCGACTCTCGATCGCACCATCGAGCGAGGTTCATCGGGCCCTGGTCTGGATCGGCTCGTACAATGCGGGCCCCTGCCGGGACGTCGAGAATCAGGCACTCGGCTCGGTGCATGCCGAGGGAGTCGCTCATGATGAGCCGGCCACGGCTCGTCTGGGGTCTTCCCCGAGGCGAGCCTGCGCACAGAATAAGATCATGGCGGAAGACCTGTGGCGTCCCTCACTTGACCTGGCCTTGCACCGGAACCGGCAGTCTCCCCAGGCGCGGTTCGTTCAACTTGCGACGATCCGGGAGAATGGCCGCCCGGCGGTGCGCACCTTGGTTTTTCGTGGTTTTCTGGGCGAGACGCACCAGCTCACCTTCGCGACCGACGGCCGTAGCGTCAAGGCCGCCGAGCTGGAACAGTTGCCCTGGGCCGAAGCATGCTGGTACTTTCACTTGACGCGAGAACAGTTCCGCTTCACCGGCACCGTGATCTCCGTTGGCTGCGATTCGCCCGACCGCGACCTTGAGTGAGGCTCGCAGCGAGGTCTGGCGTGAGATGTCTGACGAATCGAGGCTCACCTACACCTGGCCCGACCCTGGCCAGTCACGAATTCCCCTCGCCCCGTTCCCCACGCTCGCTCCCGATCCTCTCGAGCCCTTGCCCCACTTTTGCCTGCTGGTCCTCGAAGTCCGGGACGTCGATCATCTCGAGCTCCAGGGCAACCCCCAGCATCGCTGGAGATACACCAAGGACGCCCACGGGCGATGGTCGGGAATGGAGGTCAATCCTTGTAAACCCGTTTATGGATTTGCTCTCTTCGATTACCGTCCGTCTCGCGCTTCTGCAATTCATCTAGCAATGCTTGCACTCCCGCGCGAGCAACCTCGGCGTCCTGCTCGCCGGTTCCGCCGCCGACTCCCACGCCGCCGATGACCTGGCCGTCCACTACGATGGGTACACCGCCCAGGAGCGTGGTGATCTTGCCCCCGCTGGACTGGGCGGCGATTTGCAGGCTGAGATTCAGCAGCGGATCGGGATTGGAGCTGCCGGCCGGGAGCGGTCCGGTGGGCTGGCGGAAGGTTGCGGCGGTGCCGGCCTTGGTGATCGCCGTATAGCCGCTGGCCGGCCGGGCCCCGTCCATGCGGTCGAAGCTGAGCAGATGGCCGCCTTCGTCCACGACGGCGATGTTCACCTTAAGGTTCATTGACACCGCATGCTCGGCGGCGGCCGCGATGATCGTCCGCGCTCCGTCCAGCGTCAACCGCACCTGGTTGCGAATCACTAGAGATTTACCTTTTGCCGGTTCCGACGGCAACGCCTGGTGTAGGCTCACGCGTACCCTCGAAACGACCTGGTGCCGAGGCCGCGGGCGACTGAGGCAGGAAGCGACGCGCCGGAGATTCCTCCCGGCTCGCGGGCTTTTCCGCCAGGGGCAGCTTGCCCTGCGCTTCTGGCGCTGGCCAGCGCGGCTGTCAAGTGCCGCGATGCCCTCGCGCAGGCCGCCGTCGAAGTCCTTCTTGCGGAAGCCCTCGATGAATGCCGAGCGAACCTTGGTCGCGTGCCGGGCGCGGCAACGCCTCGGTGTAACGGCGCGAAGCCAGCACCTCGATCTTGGTTTCCTTGCGGGCGACCAGTATGAATACTCCCTGCGCGCCCGACTGCCGCGCCAGTCGGGACGCCACCTCATCGATGGTCTCTCCCTTGAGCGTCTCGACGGTTTCAATAAGCACGGGCACGCCCAGCTTTCGCTCGATCTTCGCAAGTGCCTCTCGCGTCTCGCGAACCGCGTCTGGCGTGAACATGCCCGGCGAAATCCCGCACGTCCGAGGGGACATGATCCAGCTCTGGAGGGAACCGAACGCCCGGGTTTTGCAGCGGATTGCGCAGCGAACGCAGATCAACGTCTTGAGCCACCGCAGACCGCGGTATTGCCAGGCACAACAGAGTCAGCAGCCAACCGGCCGGCCGCCGCGGCCGGCCGCTCGCGCTCGAAGTCAAACGAGAGATCATTGTGAGGAGCTCCGGTTCGTTCATGGCCGGGGGTCAGAGAGCCGTGCGAAATACTTGAGAGATCAGGGCAACTCGCGGATCTGGATGTCCTTGAACTGAACTTCCATCGGGCTGCCGGCGTGGATCTGGACCGCGATCTGTCCGTCGCGGGCGATGTTGGGACCGTCTTCGTGGTAGACGACCGAGGCGACGCCGTTCAAGTAGAGCGTGATCCGGTCTGCCCGCGGCGCAGAGGACGTAGTGGTTCCAATCGTTTTTCTTCAAGGTAGACAAGGCTTCGCTCGATGCCTTGACCAGCACCCTGTTGCGCCGCGACTCATCGTAGAGGCAGCCCCAGTAGTTCTCGCCGAGGTCGGCCTGGTAGCCCGACATCTCGGTGCCGGGTACGCGCACGCTGCGAAACTGGACGCCGCTGTTGCCGTTGCCGTCAACCAGATGGAAACGGAGCGAGAGGATGAAATCGCGGTAAGCTTTCCGCGTGGCCAGAAACTCGTTGTGATCGAGTCCCGGCGACTTGCCCACGAGCATGCGGTCGCGGGCCGACCAGAGTGCGGTGTTTCCCTCCCAACCGTCGAGGTCGACCTTGTCAAACAGGGGAACGAACGCCGCGGCTTCTAGCGCGGCCGGCTTGCCGTCGAGCAGGCGCAGCCAGCGGAGGATGATCGCGGCAAAGTAGGTCGCGCCGAGGTTGCCCGGACCATCGGGCGTGTTTGAATAGCTGCCATCGGCGTGACGGCAGCGGGATATGTAACCGACCAACCGCTCGACGTCGGGCTTTTCCTTGAGCATATAAAGAGCGCGCATCACGCGGTAAGAGCTGCTCAGGTCGGTGGGGCCGTCATCCTTGGACCAGGCTCCGTCGGGCCGCTGGCCGGCCTTGATCGCGGCGATGACCGCGTCCCGCCTATCAAGGTTCATGCCCATGCGCAGGATTGCGGCGGCCACTCCGCCGGTGACAAACGCCCTGCCGGGATTCGCGCCAAACGATCCATCCGCGGCTGCGCATGGCCTCGAGCTGTTCGGCCCAGCGCGCGAAGTCCCTCGATTTGGCGCTCACCGCCTCCAGGCCGGCGATCGCCATCCGGACCTCCTCGAACGCTTTCGCATTGGCGCTGAAATAGCCAAGCGCGTCATCGACCGTTGTCTTGTCGGCGATCTTCAATTCCGCCGCGGCCATGAGCCCGATCGCCGTCGTGACCACGTCGGGCATGCCCCCGGGCCGCTGGGAGAAGCCGCCGCCGGGAACCTTGCACGCCTTGACGAACCGGATGCAGCCCGGCTCGTCGAGTGGCGAGCCGCCGCACGTAATCGAGCACCCTGAGTGCGGTGTTCGTGGCCCCAAGCGTCGAGGGCTGGCCCGGGCTGGCGGCGAATCCTCCGTCCTCATTCTGCTGTGCAGCCGCGTAGGCGGCCGTTTGGGCAAAATCGGCCGCGGACTGCGCCCGAACCTGAACATTCATCGCCTGCCAGCCCAGCCAGTACCGAGACGGCGATGAATGGTCCCAATCGCTGCATGCTCATCGTGCTGCCTCCCAACGCTACAGGTCGATTGCGCTGCGCCCAAGCGGCTTTCGCTCGGAGAGCGACACAGTCCCTCAGTCTGCCAGGCGGCGACTCGCCAAGCAACAGCTCGCAAGCCGCAATCCCCGAGTGCCGGTAAAGGCTCATCCTCGTGACCCCTCCGGTCCGTTTACTGCTTGCATCATCGCATCCGCCGACTCCTTGCCGAATCGCTTCTGGACCCGCCGCATGCACGGGTAGCCAAGAACTCACGAATCGTCGCGGCCGAAGGTCGTCGCAGCGACACCATCGTTCACCCCCCGCCCCTCCTGGAGACCGCCCGGGGCAGCGTGCTTCGCGAAGGCGTCACTTGATCCCACCGAAAATCGCTAACTCGAAGTATTTCCAGAAGCAGTCCACTTCTCGAAAGCCGATCTCACGGAGCCAAGAGCACTGGTCCTCAACGAGGGCAAGAATGTTGGCCGCCCGGTCTGGGCGTTCGAGAAAATCGCGACGCACTTGCTCATAATCCACCTCCTCGCCCTTTTCCTTCCGGCGCTGATAAAGATGAGTTGTCATGGCATCATCAAATATTTGCTGGCCTTTTGACGTGCGACTGGCGACGTGTTCGCAATTCAGGAAAACACCGCCCGCCACCAGCAAATCGTAGGTTTCCCGGTACAAGGCTCGTTTTCGTTCGTCCGAAAGGTGGTGAATCGCAAGACCGGATACGATGACGTTGAAAGGTCCACTCAGCGATCCGCTGCCACGCCAAGGCTTTGCAAGTCGGCTTCTACGGTCTCGGCTCGCTTGCCGAACTTGTCTAACCGCTGGTGGGCCTTCTCCAGCATCAGGGGTGAAAAATCGACGGCGACCCCGCCGGCGTCAGGAAACGCTTCCAGCAGCGTCGCGAGCAAGATCGCATCGCCCGATCCCAGGTCGAGGCATGCGCCGGGGTTTGGGACAATGGAAGCCAGCCACCCGCAGCATGACTTCGAGTTGCCGTGGGCGGTCTGGAATTAGCAAGGAACGCTCATCCAGAAACGCTTTGGCCACTTCCCGTTCTTTCCAGATTTCGGCTGGCATCGGTTTTCTCCGGCTTGCTACCAGAGCCATCGCTGTCGCCGCCGACGAACGGCTCTGGGCTTCCTTCATGACGCGTGACCGCACTGAATGTTAGCCGATGCGGATCGCTCAGGGACAATCTATTGTCAATAGTGCAATTGCCGGCAGCCCAATTGCCCGCGCGCCGGAAACCGGTCCATCTGACTGCGAAAAAACGCCTTTAATGAAAGTGCACCGGTCGGGACTTGATCGCGCAGGCCCGGGTTGATTCCAATCTCTGGGAGAATCTGGGACTGGACCGGCGGGTTAGCCGGGCCGCCATCTCCCCCTCCCACTTTCGGTTTCTCCTCATCGAGCGCAGCCGCACCGCCCGTTCCGGGCCTCCAGTAGGACATTCGAACCGGAGTGAACACGACCATGGTACGCCTCTGGAAATCGGTTTCGCGACGGAAATTGCCGCAGTCCGGCCCGCTTCTGGGCACCTGTGTTCTGACCCTGGTGGTCGGCTGGCTCGCGACGACTTTGCCCGCTCTCCGGCCGGCGCTCGGAGACGACGACCCCGCACGTCCCAGGAATGGCTATCCCCTAGCCTACGCGATCAAGGAAGCGAAGATCAGCGCCGCGCCGGGCAAGGTTTATGACCCTGGAACGATCGTCGTCCGGGGCGGGCTGATCGAGGCGGTAGGGCCGGCCAAGGACGTCGAGGTGCCCTACGATGCCGAGGTGATCGACGGTAAGGGTCTCTCGGTTTACCCCGGCTTCATCGACTTGTTCACGACAGTCGGCCAGCGAGCCGGTGTGGAACGGTCCGCAACCGGGCGTGGGCGGCCGGTGGACCTGGCCGAAGCGCCGCTGGCCGCAACCCCGGCCGACAATCGCCGGGGACTGACCCCCGAGTTCGAGGCTGCCGGGGCACTCGAGCTGACCGAATCGCTCGCCGAACCGCGTCGCCGCCTCGGGTTCACCAGCTTCGTCTCAGCGCCTGGCGGCGCGATCGCGACCGGCCAGAGCGTTCTGGTCAGCCTCAGTGGCCTTCCCCGGCGCGAGGCGATCGTGAAGGCTCCAGTCGCATTACACGTTCATCTCGCGCAGCCCACCGAGCCACCCGCCGCAGCCACCCCGGGCCGCCCGGGTACCCCGAACCTGCCGCCCGGCCCTGGCCGCCGCAGGCTGTGCCGTCGATCAGGGCGGCATCGAGAACCCTTACCCGCGTGCGCTGATGGGCGTGGTGGCCCACCTGCGGCAGGCGATGCTCGACGCCGAATACCACCAGAAGCTTGTTGAACTGGATCGAGAAGGTACATCCATCCGTGCACCCTTTGACCCCGCGCTGCAGACTTTGTGGCTGGCCCGCGGTCGGAAACTGCCCGTCTGGTGGCAGGCCGACACGCGCGACGAAATCCACCGGGTGCTCGATCTGGCCGCCGAGTTCGGAACCACCGTCACGATCGTCGGCGGACGTGAGGCCGCCAAGGTCGCCGATCGGCTCAAAGCCGAACACGTCGCGGTGATTCTCTCCCTCGGTTTTCCCGAAGAACCGAAGGTCCCGACCGAAGAGGAATACCGCAAGCGGCCAATGCTAGAGCAAGACGAGCCGCTGAAGCTGCTGGCCCATCGCCGCGAGCCTGTGGAAGGAACGAGTTGCCACGGCTGCCGTCCTGGCCAAGGCAGGAATCCCGTTTGCCTTCGCCACCGAGGGCCTTGAGCGGCTGGACACTTTCCCGGGCCAGCTTCGCGCCCTGATCTCAAATGGTCTGACAGCCGATCAGGCTCTCGCGGCGCTCACGATTCAGGCCGCCAAGATCGCGGGGCTCGAGCGCAGGCTCGGGTACTCTCGAGCCGGGCAAGCTCGGCCACGTGGTGGCATTCTCGGCACCGTTTCAGGACGAGCAGGCCAAGGCCCGGTTCGTGCTGATCGACGGGCTCAAGTTCGAGGTCAAGGCTCCCGAGCCGGGGGCCGCGGACGGCCGTCCCGGTTCCCGCCGCGGAGCTGGGCCGAGACCGGATTCGTCCGCTCGCCCAGGCGCGCAGAGGCAAACGCCGACCCCAGACCGGGAATCGCCCGGACGCCGGCAAAACCGGAGCGAGCGCTCCCTCGCCCGGTCCGAAAAAGGAAAGCCCCGTCCGCCCAAGGAGACCCAGGAGCTCGCGCAAGCCAAGCCCAAGGCCGCTCCGCCGGCCAGAAGCAAAGTCCAAGAGCACTCAGCCGCCCGCGGAAGCCAAGCCCAAGACGGCTTCGCGACCCGCCAGACGAAAAGCCGAAGGCCGAGCCGGCTGAGAGCCACGGCCGTCACCCGCTGCCAAGCCGGCCAGGCCCCGAGGAAAAGGCGCCGCCCAAGCCGCTGGTTGACGTGGCCACCGAGTTCGATGCCGACCGCGTACCCAGAATCAAGACCGGCGGCAGCGTTCTGATCAAGGATGTGACGATCCTGACCGTCACCCAGGGGACCATCGCGCGGGATCGATCCTCGTCGAGCATGGCAAGATCACGGCCGTGGGCACAGACGTGAAGGCCAAGCCGGGAATCGCCGTGATCGAGGCGTCAGGGCTCGTTGCCATGCCCGGAATCATCGACACCCATTCCCATATCGCCATTCAGGGGGATGTCAACGAGATGAGCCTGTCAATCGTTCCGGAAGTACGCGTCAAGGACGTAGTCACGGGCGATGACGTGAAAATCTATCGGGCCCTTGCCGGCGGTACGACCACTGCCCGGCTGCTGCACGGTTCGGCCAATACGATCGGTGGTCAGGACGCCGTGATCAAGCTGCGCTACGGCAAGCCCGGACGCGAGCTGGTGATCCGCGACGCCCCCCAGGGCGTGAAGTTCGCCCTGGGTGAAAACGTGACCCGGTCGCCGGGCCGGTTCCCCAATTCCGGATGGGTGTCGAGTCGGTGATCGAGCGAGCATTCGAGGAGGGCAAGGCGTACCGTGCGGAGTGGAACAGCTACGAGGAAGCCCGCGAGAAGGACAAGTCCAAGGCCGTTATGCCCCCGCGCAAGGACCTGCGGCTCGAGGCCCTGGCGCAGATTCTCGAGGGGACCTTCAAGATTCACAGTCATTGCTACCGCAGCGACGAGATCTTGATGCTCTTGCGCACCGCCGAGCGCTACGGCGTGAAGGTCCAGTCGCTCCAGCACGTTCTTGAGGGCTACAAGGTGGCCGCCGAGATCAGCGACCACGGGGCCAGTGCTTCCACCTTCTCGGACTGGTGGGCCTACAAGGTCGAGGCCTACGACGCCATTCCGTTCAACGCCGCCCTGCTAACCAAGGCTGGGGCCAATGTCTGCATCAAGAGCGACAGCGAGGAGCTGAACCGCCATCTCAACCTCGAGGCCGCCAAGATGGTGAAGTACGGCGGGGTCAGCGAGGCACAGGCCCTGGCGATGATCACGCTCAACCCCGCGCGCGAGCTCGGACTCGAACGTCGCCTGGGCTCGATCGAGGTGGGCAAGGACGCGGACATCGTGGTCTTCAACGCGCCATCCCTTCGATGCCTTCTCGCGTGCGAGCTGGCTCTGATCGACGGCGAGGTTTACTTCCAGCGGCTCGAGCCCGATGGCAAGCTCGCACGCTCGGCCCGGCGATCACCAGACAATGCCCCAGGCCAGCGAAGCCGCCCGCAACCACGCGGTCGAGTTCACGTCCCAGCCCAAGAGCATCTTCGCTCTTGTCGGCGCGACGTTGCACCCCGTGTCCGGCCCGGCAATCTCAGGCGGCACGCTGATCGTGGCCGAGGGCAAGATCGCCGCCATCGGCCCCGCCGGCACGCGGGTTCCACCCGAAGCCCAGACCATCGAGCTGGGGGGGCTGGACATCTGGCCGGGCCTGATCGACGCCGGCTCAAACATCGGACTCTTCGAAATCGACAGCCTGCGCGAGACCCAGGACTTCGCCGACGCCGGCCGATTCGAGCCGGAGCTGCGCGCCAGCACGGCGCTGCGGCCTGACTCAGAACACATCCCGGTGACCCGGGCCAACGGCGTCTTGACCGCCTACGTGCAGCCGACCGGCGGACTGATCTCGGGCCAGGGCTGCGTGATCAACCTGCGTGGCTGGGTTCCTCGCGAGCTCGTCGTCGCCGATCCCGCGGCTCTCGACGTGACGATTCCCGCTTTCGTCTCCCGCAATCCCGAGAGCCGCGCAGGCGTCCCGGACCGGGCCCCGGCCCCGGTCCAGGACCCGGAGGCCCTGAGGGTGGTCCGGACCCGCAAGCTCGACGGAAAGAGCAGCTCGAATCAATCCGTGAGCACTTCCGTAGGGCTCTGCGGTACGGCGAGGTGGTGGCTCAGGCCCAGTCCAAGGGAGTGGCTCCCCCACCTTTTGACCCGCGCTCGGCGCTCTTGTCCCCTATGCGAGGGGCCAGAAGCCTGTGGTCTTCCTGGCCAACCACCGCACCGAGATTCTCGACGCCCTGGCGATCGCCAAGGATCTGAAGCTCAAGGCGGTGATCTCGGGAGGCAGCGAGGCCTGGAAGGTTGCCGACGCGCTCAAGGAGGCCGCAGTCCCGGTCCTTGTCGGTGGAACATTGAACGTGCCGTCCCACGATCACGACCCTTACGACGCCGCGTACGCGAACCCGGCCCGGCTGCACGCCGCGGGTGTGATCTTTGCCATCAGCTCCAAGAGAGGAGGATCCGCCGGAGCCACCAATGGAAGGAATGTGCCCTATGAGGCGGCAACGGCCGTCGCGTTCGGCCTTCCCGAGGATGTTGCGCTCAAGGCGGTGACTCTCACTCCGGCGCAGATCCTGGGTGTCGCCGATCGGGTAGGGTCGCTGGAAGCCGGCAAGCGGGCCAACCTGGTCGTGACGGCCGGCCATATCCTCCAGCCCACAACCTCGGTGCTCGCCCTCTTCATTGACGGCAAGCACATCACGCCGGAGAGCCGCCACACTCAGCTCTATACCCGATATCTGCGCAGGCTCGAGGAAGTACAGAGCCGGCTCCGCTCCCCTGGGGCTGGATCGGCCCAGCAATGCTCCGGCCGCATCCCGAACCGCGCAGCGGCAACGCGCTCCGGCCTCGCCGTAAAACCCATACGCATGATGTTCTGGACAAGCGACAAACCAAGCGCTCAGGCCGAAGACGCCGCCACAGCCCGGCGTGCCGGCTGAAGCAGTAGATCCAGCACCGGCCTGGATGCCTGCGCAAGCATCTGACTGCTGCGAATCTTGTGCGGCGTCGTTCTAGCCAGCAACCGGGCGAGGATCATTCGCAGCCGGTCCGAATGTTCGGACAGGCCGATATAATCGTCAACGCCCATGTGGAAAAGCGACGAGGCATGATCACCGCGGTAACTGTCTTCGACGACCAGAACCGAGGCTGGATGAGCAAGAATCGAGTTGGACCACAAGAGTTGGTCCATCTGCTCGCTGGATACCGTGGCGTCTTGCCAGTCAACCACTATCAAGCGTGCATCTGCGTATCTCAACAGACCGCACGCCTCTTCCATCGAGCCGGTTGCGACAAGCCGAGTTCCCTGGACCGAACGCGCCTCATCCCAGAAGAACTCCAGCCAGCTTGAATTATCCGTAACAGCCAGGATCGTTACACCGATCATACGTGGCACACTCCATGCGTGCGATGAACACGACCTCATCGTGCCTGAACGTCGTCGCGGTGGGAACCTGCGGTTGAGCGCCTTCACCCGTCGAAGTTCAGCAGTCGTAACTTCGTTCCTCGCTTTAATAGGAACCGAAATTGATCGCAAGCCACGACACCTCCCTGCGGATCTGACAGTATCCCTAGCCCGAATGTCCGCGGCCTGCAACATCAACTCTAGAAGATCTATTCGACTCTTGAGATCTGTGGCATCACAGGATTTCTCGATGCTTTCTCTAAATGTTCGCGAACAGAAAACTTACGAGCGACGGCCCGCCCCCTCGGTAAGCGGCCGAGGCAAGGGCCGTCAGGAGATCGAGTGCCACTTATGTTTCTTTTTTTCAACTTTGCAGCTTCGTTGAAGCAACAGACGCACGATCTACCCGCGCGGCTGATCGCGAAAGCTAAGACCGGTTCGTTGGGCGCTTCATCCTTTGTTGATCCGGATCGTGATTCTGGCAGCCCGAGGTTGACGGGACAGTGATCGGTATGGCGGGATCGCGATCAGTGCGATAGCCGGCGGTACTGGTCGGCCCTTGCTTATGGGCTTGAGATTGGCGACGATCTTCACAAAGCTCGCCCTGATGCCTCGGGGACAAAACGGAACGAATACAGAAGTTGTTTGGAAAACTCTCATGCCGGGGATCCGGGAGCAAACATCGATGGATTTGGCAAGGCCCTTGTTGTGCGTGGGATTTACATGGCTGCTCGTTGCGACGAGCCTGGCGCGTGGTGATGATTCCGGGCCACGATCGCTGGACCTCTACTTCATTGATGTCATGGGGGGTGCGGCGACTTTGATCGTGACGCCCGAGAAAGAGTCGATGCTCATTGACTCGGGCTGGCCGGGCTTTGCGGATCGCGACCCCAGGCGCATCGTAGAAGTGCTCAAGAACCAGGCTGGATGCAATCATCTCGATCACCTGGTCACGACGCACTGGCACCTGGACCACTTCGGCGGAGTGGGCGGGCTGGCGAAAGCCGTCGAAATCAAGCACTTCTGGGACAGGGGACTACCAGAGGACAACGATACAGGTCTCGATTTCCCGGACGGCCCCAAGACCAACGACCCTCTGGGGATTGCCTACCGCGCAGCGTCGCAGGGCAAGCGGACCGCACTCAAGCCGGGTGATTCGATCGTCTTCCGAGGCGAACTGAAGAGCCTCGTCGTGGCCTCGGGAGGCAAAGTCATCCACGATTCCGGGTTAACCGGTCCCAATCCCGAGTGCCGCGACGTCGCCGGCCAGAGCGTGGACCCCTCCGACAATGCCCGTAGCCTGGCCATCCGCTTCCGCTTTGGCGCAGTTCGACTTCCTCGATTGCGGCGACCTCACCTGGAACATCGAGCAAGCGCTCGTGTGCCCGCAGAACACCCTGGGCGTCATCGACCTGTATCAGGTGACCCATCATGGTATGGATAGCTCGAACAATCCCGTCCTGTTGCGGACCATTCAGCCAACCGTGGCCATCATGAACAACGGTCCGCGGAAGGGAGGATCGCCGGCGACCGTCAAATTGCTGCGCTCCATCCCTTCCATCAAGGCGGCCTACCAGCTTCATCGCAACGCCCAGACCAGTTCCGAGGATAATACCGACTCCGACCTGATCGCCAACTCGGATCCCGCCGGCGGCCAGTTCATCCATGTCTCGGTGGCTCACGACGGATCGAAGTTCAGTGTTCAAATCGGGCCCGACGGGCCGAAGCGCGAGTTCGCGACTCGATGATCTTCCCCAGCAAACTTGATTCCAAGGAGTTCAATTTCACGATGCCCCGATGCTTACCCTTCGCGGTGGTGATCATCCTCTTCACGCGGATAACCGCCCCCGCGGCTGAACCACGCCAGGTCCAGCGGCAGCCGGTGTTTCCATTTCCGATTCAGAAAACAACCCTGGACAACGGCCTGGACGTGATCTCGGTGCCGTTCGACTCGCCGGGAATCATCGCCTATTACACGGTGGTTCGCACCGGCTCTCGCAACGAGGTGGAAAAGGGACTCTCGGGCTTCGCCCATTTCTTCGAGCACATGATGTTCCGCGGCACCCAGAAGTATCCGCAAGAGAAGTACAATAACGTCCTGAAGTCACTCGGGCGCCGATTCGAACGCCTTCACGACCGACGACTGGACGTGCTATCACATGACCATACCAACCTCGGCTCGGTACGGCCGTCGAGATCGAATCCGACAGGTTCCGGAACCTGCAGTACGATCAGCCGTCGTTCCAGAAGGAAGCCCGCGCCGTGCTTGGAGAGTACAACAAAAGTGCCTCCTCGCCGTTCCTGAAGCTGGAAGAGGCGATGCAAGAGACGGCCTTCACCACGCACACCTACAGGCACACGACAATCGGATTCCTGGAAGACATCAAGGAGATGCCCAACCGGTATGCGTACAGCAAGACCTTCTTCGACCGCTGGTACCGGCCCGACAACTGCACGATCCTGGTCACAGGTGACGTTAAGCATGACGCGCTTGTCACACTCGTCAAGGCCCACTACGGGTCGTGGGAGCGCGGCAAGGCCAGCGTGGAGATTCCCCGTGAGCCTCCGCAGACCGAGCCCCGCAGTGCGCACGTGAGCTGGCCCGTGCCAACTCTGCCCATACTCTACCTCGGTTATCACATGCCCGCGTCTGACCCGGAAAACCCCGACATCCCTGCCCTGGCAGCTCTTGAGCAAGCCGTCTTCGGCGAGACCAGCCCGCTTTACCGCGATCTGGTGCTCAAGCAGCAGAAGGTCGAGTCACTCAGCGCCGAGGCCTCGTCGCGCCGCGATCCGGGTCTGTTCTCAATCATTGCACGGGTCCGGACCGTCGCCGACTTGCAGACGGCGCGGCAGCAAATCACCCAGGCGTTGGCGGAGGCGGCCAGGACACCCGTCGATTCCGCACGTCTGGACGCCGTTCGGTCACATCTGAAATACGCGTTCGCCGCCTCGCTACGATCCGCCGACGCGGTCGCCCGTTCCGTCGGCGAATCGATCGCGATCACGGGGCGCCCTGACGCCATGAACGTGCTCTTCGCCGGCCTCGAGCGGCTCACTCCCGTCGATCTTCAACGCGTGGCCGCCAGGTACTTCCTTCCGACCAACGAGACGGTGGTCATACTCGAGACGGAGAAGTCGAAATGATTGGAAAACATCGCGTCATCCAGGCTCTCCTACTCTGTTGGCCGATCCTCGAGCGCCGGATTCGTGGCTCGTTCCGCTGAGCCTGCGCAGACCAAGGTCGCCAACCGTGGTGCGATCCTGATCCCTTCCCCGTCCAACCCTCTGGTCTCCTTCCGTTTCGTGTTCAGGGTCGGCTCGCAAGACGACCCCAGGGGCAAGGAAGGCCTGACCGCCCTGACCGCCTCCATGATCGCCGAGGGAGGCACAGCAAGCCTTACGTATGAACAGATCCTGGAGAAGTTCTATCCCATGGCGGCAAGCCTCAAGGCGCCTGCCACAAAGAGGCCACGGTCTTCGAGGGGACCGTGCATCGAGACAACCTCAATGCCTATATTCCCCTGGTGACCGAGCTTCTGACCGCCCCCCGATTCGCCCCCGATGACTTCGAACGTCTGCGCAACGAGGCCCTTGACTACATCACCAAGACCCTGCGCGGCAACAACGACGAAGAGCTGGGCAAGTGGACCTTGCAGTGCGATCTCTACAAGGGTCATCGTTACGGCCATCCCGACCGCGGAACCGCGCGGGGCTTGAGGGCGATCACGATCGACGATGTGAGGGCGTTTCACAAGCGCGTATTACACGCGTGAGGCACTCACCCTGGGCATGGCGGGCGGATTCGATCAAGCGTCCGCCCAGCTCGTCGAGTCGGGTCTGGCCTGCGCTGCCCGGTCCGGCCCAGCCGTTGCCGCGGCTCGATCCGCCGGGCGCATCGTCTGGATTGGACGTGACGATCGTCGCCAAGCCAGCCGAGGCCACGGCCATCTCGATCGGATTTCCGATCGACGTGACCCGGCGCGATGACGAGTTCTACGCGCTGGCCGTGGCCAATTCCTATCTCGGCGAGCACCGCACCTTTAATGGCAAACTCATGCAGGACCTCCGCGGCAAGCGCGGGCTCAATTACGGCGATTACTCTTACATCGAAGACTTCATACAAGAGGGAATGAGCACGTTTCAGGTTCCGAATAACCCGAGAAGGCAACAGTACTTCTCGATCTGGGTGCGGCCCGTGCCCAAGGACAAGGCTGTTTTTGCCCTCCGCGCCGCGCTCTGGGAGCTGAACCGGCTTACAGCCGAGGGCATGAGCCCCGCCGAGTTCGAGGCCACGCGCTCGTTCCTGCTCAATTACAGCAAGCTCTGGGTTCAGACGCTGTCCCGCCGCCTGGGCTATGCGATCGACGGCCGGTTCTACGCCCGCGACGACCTTGTCACCGAACTGGCGGGGCGGCTGCCCAGGCTGACGGTCGAGCAGGTTAACGCGGCCGTCCGAAAGCATCTCAAGCCAGCCGGCATGAAGATTGCAATCGTGGCCCAGAACGGCGACGAGCTGCGCGAGCTGCTAAGTTCGGGCAGGCCCTCGCCAATATCCTACGACACCCAGGGAACCCCCGAGGATATTCTCGCCGAGGACAAGAAGATCGAGACCTTCCCACTTGCAAACGTGACCGTCCAGATCGTTCCGGTCGAGCGGATGTTCGAGGAATAGGGGCGAGCCGCTCAAAAGACGCTATTGCGATCCAGCCGCCGTTCGTGCTCGGCGCGATTGCGGCTGGTGTTTCCATCGCCTGTGCAGCCAGAGATACTGCGTGGGATCCTGGCGGATCAGGTCTTCCAGCGCCGCGGTATAGCGTTGGGTCAAGAGCCGCGCGTCGTCGGCGGAGTCGGTGAACTCTTGGGGTTGAATGACCTCGGCGCAGCGGATTTCGTAGCGAAAACCGGGGCCGACACGTCGAGCCACCCCGACGACGACGGGCGCCTGATGTTCAATTGCCAGCAGCGCGATGGCCTTGTGCGTCGAGGCCGGCCGGCCGAAGAAGTCCACGAACATTCCGCGTCCTCCGGCGTCCTGGTCCGCCAGCATCGACAGTGCCTGGCCAGACTGGAGCACCTCGAGAATCTGGTCGTACCCTCCCGACTTGGGAATGAGCTTTTGGCCTGTCCGCTCTCGGAATGCGCGAGGAATCGGTCGAGATAGGGATTGTCCAGGGTTCGGGCGACGGAGTATGTCGGGTATCCGAAAAGACCGAAAAGATAGCCCGCGAGCTCCCAGTTACCATAGTGGCCGGTCAGCAGTATCATTGGCCCGCCGGTCATGAAGCGGTCCAGAATTGGCTGGTGGCCGACCAGCCTGGCGAACTGCCGCCAGTTGGTCACGTGGATTTTCCTGGGAATGTGCAAGAGCTCCATGATCATCATGCAGAAGTGAAGGTAAACGGCACGCACGATGCGGTCGCGCTGGCAATCGTCGAACCGATCTCCGTAGGCCAGCCGCAGATTTTCGATTCCCACCTTGCGGTGCCGGGCGTCCGCCCTGTATGTCACCCAGCTCAGGACCCGCGCCAAGGCGTAGGATTGCGAGATGGTGAGCATCTGGGCGAACGCCACGATCAGGCGAACCGCCAGGTAGACCAGGTAATCGATCCAGGGCCGGCGCGTCTTATGACGCGGCATGGCGTCACTCCATTGACCGTGTACGGCCCGGGGAGTTACCGCAAGTCGCGATCAACGCCCGGGACGGAGCAGTTTTATATCCTGCCGGCAGCACTTCTATCAAGCGCAAGCTCGGCCCTCCGGGCCGTTGAGTGGTCGAAGAGGTGCCGACCGGCCGTGAGCCTCCCAAGCGACCTTGGCCTTGGTCGTTACTCGTTCCCACGGTCCCCGTGGGAATGCCGAGTCCGACGCTCCGCGTCGGCTCCGATCTCCGGATCACCAATCGGTTGTGACGGCAGTCAATGACTCGATCGTCGCATAATTCCTGGCGCTCGAATATCTCCAGTGTGTCGGGTCACTCACGTAGCCTCGCCGCACTGGGTTGTTGTGGATGTATTCCAGCTTTTGCCGTAGCATCGCCTCGGTCTCGATCAGCTTCGGTTGGACCCCTTCCTGCCGAAGTTGATACCGACGATCGGTCCTGTGCCGGACTTTATGATACTCCAGGCCAGCAAGCAGGCTTCGCTCGCCGCCCTCACTAAGAACTAGGAACCAGGGCTCACAAAGTCCCCCTAAAACCAAAAACCAAGCCTGACACCCACTTCCTGACACCGTAACAGTCCGCGAGGTCACTACCTTTTCAGCGTGGTGGGTACCTAACGGATCTTCCGCCGCGGCAGCTCCTCCAGCGAAAGCTCCACGAAACGATGATCGCGGCACGGGCGCGGTTGGAGGGGTGCGTGGCCGATGAGGTCAACCGGGACTAAGGATTTCGCGCCGTTTCAGACCGGCCATGGATCAGGGCAAGGTTTCTCGAATCGATCCAAACAACGTGCAAGGTAAAGAACGATCAGAGGGATGAGACCATGGAACGGACCTGGGCATCAGGAGCAATTGAGCTTCTTCGCCATGCTGACTCACACATTCACCTAGAGACGGCGTTTGATCGCCGAATTGCTTTTATCAGCGTTGATAATTCCGTTGAAACCTCTATCCGCACGTTTCTTTCGCTTCCGCGTTCCAAATCGGGTATCAAGGTGCCCCGGAAAGACCTGGAGGGCGTCGAGAACAGCTTCCCGGGCCTGCTGAACTTGCTCTGGCATCATGCAGGTGCTCGTCTGACCGGCATCGATGAGGCAGACATTGAGCATTATCATCGGATCAGAAACAAGTTGTACCATGACGGAACAGGATTGAGTGTGGACCACGAGTATCTATTGGCGTATCGACAGATCGCTGTTCTTCTTCTCAAGTATTTGTTCGGAGTCGATTTGGGAGACCCCAAGCCGGCCCCAACGCTTGAAAGATTGATTGTTTTGTGGAATGAAATCGAGGAAGCGCTTAACGCAAAATACGGGAAGGCTGGAATCACTCGTGGGCACACCTATCACTGGGAGGAAGCAATGCGAGCAGGACTCCTCTCAGGTGACGACCTTCAAAACTTAACCGAGCTGCGCATGATTAGAAATCAACAGGTACACTCGTCTACGCTTGACCGAAAGAAAGTTGAGTATGCAGTGGGTCTTGCTGAGAGACTGCTTGCTAATCTCAGGAAGAATGCGTGAGCACGGGGCCGATTCCGGCTGGGATATTCATGGATGATGGATTATTGGTGTCAGTTCTGTTTTCATGGATTATTGGTGTCAGTGGATTATTGGTGTCAGTTCTGTTTTCGTGGATTATTGGCATGGATTATTGGTGTCAGTTCTGTTTTCGTGGATTATTGGTGTCTGGATTATTGGTGTCAGTTCTGTTTTCATGGATTATTGGTGTCAGTTCTGTTTTCATGGATTATTGGTGTCTGGATTATTGGTGTCAGTTCTGTTTTCATGTGGGATTATTGGTGTCAGTGGGATTATTGGTGTCAGTTCTGTTTTCATGGAAAATAGAACTGACACCAATAATCCCCCTGGTCGTCGTTGGCAGCCGCCAGGAAGCGGTCCGCTGGAAAATCGCGATCGACAAGTACATCAAGGGTCGCGGCTACGGCATCGGCACGCTGGTGGCCTTTTCGGGCGAGGTCAAAGACAAGGAATCCGGCCCCGACCCCTTCACCGAAAACAGCCAGACGCTCAACCCCAACCTGCGAGGCCGCGACATTCGCGAAGCCTTCAAAACTGACGAGTTTCAGATTCTGCTGGTGGCGAATAAGTTCCAGACCGGCTTCGATCAGCCGCTGCTGTGCGGGATGTACGTCGATAAGCGATTGGCGGGCATTCAGGCCGTGCAAACCTTATCTCGTCTGAATCGTGCCCATCCCGGCAAGGACACGACCTATGTGCTGGATTTCGTAAACGACACCGAGGAGGTGCTCAAGGCGTTCAAGACCTACTATTCCACGGCCGAGCTGGCTAACGTCAGCGATCCGGATCTGGTTTACGACCTACGCGCAAGCTCGACGCCGCCGGTCACTACGACGATTTCGAGGTGGAGCGCGTCGTTGCCGTGGAACTGAAGCCAAATGCCAGGCAAAGTGAGCTGGCAGCCGCGGTCGAGCCAGTCGTTGACCGGCTCCAGAAGCGGTATAAGGCGGCACAGGATGCCCTGAAGGCCGCCACGGAGCAGAAGAACAAACCCGCAATGGAAGCGGCTCGGCACGAGCTGGACGCATTGCTGCTGTTCCAGCGCAATATGGGGGCGTTTCAGCGCCTCTACACGTTTTTGTCGCAAATCTTCGACTACGGCAACACGGCGCTCGAGAAGCGTTCGATGTTTTTCAGGCAAGTGCTCCGCCTGCTGGTATTTGGCCGCGAGCGCGAAGGCGTCGACCTTTCCAAAGTAGTGTTGACGCACCACAACCTGAGGAATCAGGGCAAACGCCCACTGTCCCTTGTCGCGGGCGAGAACCCCAAGCTGGAACCGATTACCGAAGCGGGCGGTGGCAACATTCAAGAGAAGCAAAAGCTCGCCTGAACGAGATCATCCAGCGCGTGAATGACCTGTTTGAGGGCGACCTGACAGACCAGGACAAACTGGTTTACGTCAACAACGTGATCATGGGGAAATTGCTGGAGTCCGAAACGCTCAAGCAGCAAGCAACCAATAACACGAAAGAGCAGTTCGCGAAATCACCCGATCTGAAATCCGAGCTCATGAACGCCATCATCGGCGCTCTGGAGGCCCACACCGCGATGAGCACGCAGGCATTGGGCTCCGAAACCGTTCGCAGCGGCATCAAAGACGTGCTGCTCGGCCCTGCCCGGCTCTATGAATCGCTGCGCGAGCAGGCTGTTGGCGAAGCTACAGCGGTTTGAACGAGTAAGTTCACGCGAACCCATGGCCCGAGACGGATGTCTGGTTGAGCGGCAGAGGATGACCAAAGGGAGGCCACAGATGGCAAAAGCCAAGTCCAAGGCTACGATCATGGTCGCCGACGGGTTCGGCGGGATGATGCCTGTCCAAGACCGGCGTTTCGAGCCGCCATTCGACTGGCCAATCCGTTTTGAGGTCGCGCGAGAGCAAGCCGATACTTGGTTACAATATTTTTCCGTGGAGTGCGAAAGACGCGGGTGGAGCAGCGGTGGCATCGGGCAACTGGAGGCCAAGGAGAACAGCGGTAGCATCACCGTCAACACTGGCGCTGCCGGGCAGCCGCAGCTAGTCGTCGTTTGGGAGCGGAAACGAGGCGGACCGATCAAGGTACGTGCCCGTTCTGCGGGTACGTCCGACTTTCCTCTCGCCCAGGCACAGGAGTTGTTCGAGCAGGTTAACCAGCGCTGCCTGGCGGGTGCCACCGAGCGTTTTTATCGCCGTGGACAGCTCTCTTATAATGGGCTTGCTTGGCGCGGTGAGATTTGGCTCAGTGACGCCCTCCGGCTCGGCCCGCCGACTAAGCAGGACGAAGCGGCTCTGGTTGGCCCGCGAATTATTCTAATCGATGCCTTGGTGGACTGTGCTGGACAGAGTGACGCCGCCTATGCCTTCGACCAGAAACTCCGTGAACTGTCGGCATTTCTCACGGTGGTGATCGGCATATCCGTTGGACTCCCGGCCCATGGTCGGGCATGGACCTTCACGGTCGGAGCGGCCGACTGCGCCGTACGCAACCTAGGGTATTTCCAAGACGAGCACCCGCAACAGATGCCTGTACGCGGCGCTTGCTCACCCATCCCGCTGAAACAGGTCGACCGTCCCGATTTTTCTCTTCGGGGAATCGACGGTAGCACCAATGAGCAATCACTCCCTTCAGACATAAGCGATCTTTGGGCGATCTTCTGCAAGTTGATGCCGGATAAGCGCCGCCACTTCCTCCAAGCCGCCGCCAAATGGCAAGAAGCGCTGTTGCACTGGGGCGAGCGGAGTACACTCAGTTTTGCTCTGATGGTCATCGCCTGCGAGGCGCTCAAGCCCTCCGAACCCCAATTCAGAAATCACAACATCTACCACGTAGTAGAGTCGTTGCTCGGCAACCCGATCGCCGACCGGCTTCAGAAGGAATGGTTCCGGTCGCAGGACGTTCGGAACGCCCACCTGCACCGCGGCGAGTTCCGCGGTTCCGAGTTCGTCCGATTCATGGCGATTTCGAGCTACAAGGACCCAACCTTCGATCAAGCGTGCCGCGCGTTGGCCGAGATAACGCAGGCCGCTATCATCGAATGGCTTAGGCGTGGCGGCACATTCACAATGCCGCCGCTCCAGAGAAGGAAAACCTTGCTCCGCTTGGTGAAGGAGCACATCCTCGCCGCCCTGGTGGTCGGCACAACTGTGGGGTTCACCGTGGGCTTAGTTTCAGGCTGGCTCATCCGGAGGTTATGGCATAGTTAATCCAGTTAAACGGCAGCGACATCATCGAATTGCAGGATTTCGCCGGCCATGCTGACCCGAGGACCACGCTCACCTTCATCCGCTCTCTCGACCGCTTGAACGAAAGCCCGGCCTTTGTGCTGAATTAATAATCCACGATCACTGAATCGCAAGTTTGGGAGGGGGCCGCTCGCAGGGCCAGCGCTCACTAAACCGCTGCTCCAGCAAGGACTTTCAGCATGTAGTTCTCGTTCCAACCACAACTGCGACGTTTCATGACGAGACTCGTGCGGTCTGGATACTGCTTCAGGAGTGACAAGGTGAACCGATTGAGCCATGCAAAATTCTCCCGCAGCGCCTCGTCTCTGATCCGCGATTCGTCCTCGCGATACGTCACATCGAGAACCCAGTGGCAGGTATTTTCGATACCCCAATGACCTCGGACCGCTCGGGCAAACTGCTTCACTCCCATGGGCAGACTGCTGATGTAGTAGCGGACTTCGATGGTCTCCTTGCCGTCACGAAGGCACCGGGACGTCACCACCCCGATCGTCCTCAGCCCCTCCCACAGCGTGAACCCCGGCAAGCTCTTGGGTGCCGGGAGTTGGAGGTACGTTCGCATCTCCTCACGCCCATGCCCCTTCTCGGTCGTCACGTGCTCACGAGCGTTCGCCAAGTCTCCCTCGAGCTGTTCGTCGATATAATCGATGACCGCTTGATGCAGCGTCTCCTGGTTCCCCTTCAGCGCCAGCACGTAGTCGGCCTTGCCCTCAATGATCTGCGCAGCGATCGCCTTTTGGGTTCCCATCGCGTCGATGGTGATGATCGCCCCTTTGATGTCCACCAGTCTCAGAAGCTCGGGAATTGCCGTGATTTCGTTCGATTTCTCAGCGCACGCCACCTGCCCGAGCGACAGCCCAAACTCGCTGGCCCAGACGCTTACCGAATGCAAGGCGCCCAGGCCGTTCTTGCGATCGTGGCTCCGCCGTGCCGTCTTGCCGTCCACCGCCAGAACGGGTTGCTCCACGCCGGTCGCCGTGGCCGCTGTCGCACGCAACGAATTCAACCAGTTCGCAAAACAAGCTTGAAAGGCACCCGGTCGCAGCGTCATCAGCACGCGACGAAAGACATCCTTACGTGGAATACCGTTGGGCAAATCCAGAGTGTTCAAGAGAAATTCCTGTTTCAAAGCAGCCCACTTGCCAATCCCAGTTGGCCCGCTTGCACCGGCCAGCACCGCCATCAAAGCAATGACGACCACGCTGACCAACGGATGTTGCAAATTGACGGTGGAGCGAGGATCCTCCAACTCCGCAAAATGCACTACGACCTCGTCCAAGGAAACATGCCGGCTGTCTGCCATCGGTTGTTCTCCGTGCGCCGCCGTGAATATAGCAACACAGAGAATGGTATACAAATAAACCGATCAGGGCGCAAGCACCCCAAATTGCCAAGACCGCCTAAAGTGCGCGCTGGCCCTGGCACGAACACCTACCGCCGTCAGATTGCACCGAGGGATTGATAGGAGACGGTGAGGACGGGTCTTTCGCAGAGATAAAATCCTACCATTTCCAGGTTTATTTATAAGTACTCAGTCGCCCCAGGGGGTGGGTTTAAGACCACCGTTGTTGACTTTCTGTTTATGCGTGACTCTCCGACTTTCCCAGTGGGGGCTGGAAAAAGCTCAGAAAAATCGGAGTCCCGAAAAATCGCCGATGGGGGAAATCTTGGCCTGGGAGGGCTCGACGCCGACCGACAAGCATCGGTCGCCGCCAATCCGCACAAAGTACCACCCGCCTACGGTTAATCAGGATCAGGAAGCTGCGTTTCTGCCTTCGGTTCTGCCTTCGGTCGAACTTTCTTTGCGCTGGTTGGGTCGCCGCCTACTGAAGTGGTTGAGGATGGGGGAGGTGTGGAATTTCCGCCGCAAACCGACGAACAGATGCTCGAAATCGTCAAAGTGCTATAAATGATATATTTTGACAGAAGAGATGATCTATTCACGTAGCGCCCCCGTTGAACTGAGCCACAGTGTCTCAAACTTCTGCTTTACGGATGCATCAATCGACTTGTACCAAACCGTTGCTCCGTACCCCGCAACAGCGGACCCACCGAAGTATCCACCCACACCGCCAAAGATGGCCCCGATAGTCCCACCGGCTGGAACCGTTATCCAGGCGAATGGGCCTCCAAACGCACCTAGCCATGCTCCCGTGAATCCGCCCGCTGCCGCTCCAACAAACGCTCCTCCCATACCACCTAGAGAGGACAACAATTGAATGTTCCGCTGACGAACAGATATTAAACCCGTGCGGTATGCATACTCAGTGTCATATAGTTCTTTCGCATCCATAGCGAACGCCACCACGGCTGCGATTGGTCCCGCTGCCCTTCGCAGCACCTTCGCTGCCACAGTGCTGCGAGACTCACGAAGCAGTGCCGCTCCTGTTGCTGGCAATACTCGCCCAGAGTTTGAAAGTAATGATTCACTGCTCTGCTGAGACACACTCTTGCCAAGCCAGCGAGACATAGTTGATGAACGAATTTGGTCCCATTCCGACAACGTACGGATAGCCCATGCACGAATCTGCTTTGAGCCACCCCTGGCTTGTATCTTCTTCAAGAGCCTTTCGATGGACTCGCTGTACTTCACTGCACTACCATCGGCGGTGTATCCAGTGAGCCTTCCGGTTCTAGTATTGAGGTGCGTTATTTCACCAAGAGATTGTATTGGCACGCCTGATGCTTTCCGAAAGCGGCTGATTTCTAGAGCTAGCTTTTTCAAAGCCGGATCGCCCGATGTTCGCATATCCTTGAGATTGGCTGCGAGCCATTTCCGTGACATCTGCGTTCCGCCGTAGCGAGTCCTGCTAAGTCTAGGGCTAGCAGAGCGGGTGGTCTTTACTTCAACGAACTTGATGTCGAGTAGTTGGCCACTCGGACCCCGCTTGACTGCTATCCTGTCGATGCCATTGTTGCTCCCATTCTTAATTTCGTGTATTTCGTTAAAACCTCGAAGACGGTAAGTCTCCCCGACAAAATTCTCTCCCCATGTCCCGACACGAGAACGCCATGCCGAACCAGTCCGACCTTCGAGTGGGTGATGCACTGGATGGTCAACCAACGGACCTGTCGCAAAGCCCACGGCTTTCGAGGTTCGTGGTGTTGTGACGAGTGCCAGTACTACAAAGGCTGTGAGCAGGGTTTTGTTGATCATGAGGTATGTCTCCTATTCATTTATACGAAGAATGCGAAGTCTCACCGCCCACACCTTCTTGTCTTCGTCTGGTAGGCTCTCGAACACCTTGTCCCACAGTTCATTGTGACGACGAAGAACATAGGGCGAAAGAAGCTCTTCGCTCACTGCGGCTAGATGGCGAATTTTGTTTTCCGCACTCCAATCCTTTTTTGATTCGATCTCACGAATGAGCCTGAGTGTTTGTTGGTTGTATAGCCAGTTCTTTTGTCTCTGAAGCAGCTTTACTTTTTTCTCAACAGCGGCGGATAAGTCAGATGCCCCTTCAACCCCGGATTTCGAGTAGGGCATTAATTCTTGTAATAGCTCAAATCCATGAGCTAATGAAAGCGTGATTTGCTTGGATACATCTGGAACCTTATTCGATGGAGCAGACTCGATTTCCTTAGTCAAAACAGATGTAGCTGTTTGCCATTCTGCGACTTTTGACTGCGACTGGCGAAATAGTTCTGTTATGCAGGTTTTTTCAGCATTATCCGTCCTAGCGATGAGCTTTTGAAGCTCCTCTGCGTGGATTTGACTTGCCTCCTGATCTAAGGCAAGTGCCTGATCAAGTTGAGCATTGTCAATCGCAGTGCGAGCCTGTTCTGCCGCTCGTGATCGTACGTTGAGTGCTACTTTGGGATTCTCCGCAGCCGTAAGCAGCTTGCTGACTGGTTCGAGAGGAGAATCGGGAATGGTCGGGGACTTAGGCGGGTTGAAGGATTGCCGAAGCTTTGAGAGGCGCTGACGGGCGGAAATAACTGCGTGCGGGCTTTGGTAATGCACCAATGAGTCACCCCGGTCAAGCAAGTCTTCTGCCAGCCCTATCACCTCGTCATTGGCATTTGTCTTTGCTTTTTCTATGAACTCAATGACTAGATCGAAAAGGCGGGGGTCAGAAGGATCGAGTCGAGATGCCACAAGAATCATGTCAAACGCCGACGAAAAATCCCCTTTCCCTAACTGTTTGTGAGCCAGTGATACAGCGTCGTCAAACTCCTTTGACCGTAGAGCAGTGTCAGCGACTTGGTTGGTCATTGCCGAACTCGACGATGGATATCGACTATCATGGCGTGTGGCCAGGATGACGATCAGTAATATGCAACTGAGTGCGGATGCAATAAACGAGGGTTCGGAGAGTTGTTTTACGTTCATATTGCCGCTCCAGGGAATGGCCACGTAGGCTCTTCTACCAGCGGTAAATTGTCAGGCGGCGAATAGATTTCGTCGGTTCGGACGGCGAATCATCTCCGATTGAGTCTGCGATCACCGCAAGTCAACCCATTTCATTCTCGCAGGCACGCAAGGTCACATCAACCGTCTCGGAGGGTGGCCTGGCTGCCATGCTATACGGCCGAACACAGTTGATTTCGCGTGGGGCTTCGCGGGGTCAGATCCGGGGGCTTCGCGGGGTCAGGGGGCTTCGCGGGGTCAGATCCGTTTTCCGGTTTTCGAGTTCAAAGGCCGCGTTCAACGGCGGGATCAGTCCGATCAAAAGCGGAAGGTCGGGCCGCTTGGGTATGCCGCGGTGGCGATCCGCGCAAAGACAGCCGACGCCACGAAGCCGCCTTCCAGATTAGGTGCCTCGCCAGATCAGATTCGGGCTGACGCCCGAGGTTTTAAAGGTCGTAGACGTTCGAATACTGAGTCGCGGGCACCCCTCGCGCCGCGGTCGCGTCAAAGGATGTCGCGGATCCCCACAACGCTCGAGCTCGCGCAGCCTTCGAGCGCCTGAGAGGCTTTCTTGTAAAGGTCGCAGGTGATCGCTTCCTGCTTCACTTCCGATCGCCGCAAGTTGGTGAGGACTTGGAAGTCGCCCTGTTTCTTGATGACGACGTCATCGCCTTCGAAAATCGCCGAGTCCCCCCTTCCGCGGTTCGATGAAGTTCGAGTTGGGATAATGCGAAGGCCGATGCTGGTGGCCACCCCTCCCGCGCGCCCAACGCGCTCCGTCTTAAGGACGGCATCCCGAAGTACCTCCCGCCAACTCTCAGCGATGATCTGTGGGCCGAATTGAGGGCATAACGGCCTGAAAAGTGGATCCAGAAGGCAATTCGTTCGGGGATCGGCGTCCTGGATCGCACCGGCGCAACTCCTGTTTCACGATATAGTTAAGTCCAGACTCGCGGCCCGCGAAAACACATAAGCATAGCCAGAAGTCTGGAGTCGCGGCCCACTAAGCCAGCAGCGGAACAGACGTAAATGCCTATAGAATAATATATTACGACGAAACACATCGACTCGAGAACGCTCTCGCGAAAAATGCAAAAACGTAGCATTTCGTAGCAGGTTTCCCCCCTTGCCAGGGGGATTCCTGTCACTAACTCAGCGCACGGTATCGCCGTCGGACCGGTCAGGCCATGCACAATCGATTGGGACAGACGGGGAGTCGGTCGGGGCCACCCACGTTTGCCGGGGAGCAGATACTTGGGTGGCCCCTGGGCAGCCTAGGTCAGACCGCAAGCCTCAGCCTCCTGCTGACGTCCGGGCGCAGTACCCCCTCAACCTCGCCACGCGGTGAAAGCCGAGGCGCTCGTAGACCGACAGCCCGTCTGCGCTGGCCTGCATCGTCGCGCTGTTACAAGCAAAAACCACGGTCTCCGCGGGGTCGGCCTTCGGCTTCGGCTCGGCTCAGGGACAGGCCGATTACGTGTTCATGCAGCGGCAATTTCACGATCTGTCCGGAACCGGCTGACTGATAGATCGCTCGGATGATCTCCACGGACTTGCGGCCTTCTCGGCCGTCGACTATGGGCGCTCGGTCGTTGTCAATGGCCTCGAGGAAATCGATAAGCTGGTCGCGGTGGCCGAGATGATTGATTCCGCGGGGGTCGCTGGCGCCGGCCTTGAAGCCGGTAATCGCGGCCATGGCGGCGAATACTTCGTTGTCGCTGGGGACTTTTTCCTGGAAGTCCCAGAGGGTGATGTCGTCCTGTTCAACCCGGGCCGAGCCGCGGTCGCCGTGGATCTCGGTGCGCTTGAGCAGGCCCGGATAGGCGCTTGTGGCGGCCTCGATTGTGCCCAGGGCGCCGTTCTCGAATTTCAAGCTGGCCACCGCCGTGTCCTCGACCTCGATCCGGGCGTGGGCCAGGGTGGCCGTCTGGGCGGCGATCGAGGTGACGTCGCCCATCAGCCAGTAGAGGAGATCCACGTTATGGATGGCCTGGTTCATGAGGGCTCCGCCGCCGTCGAGCGCCCAGGTGCCCCGCCAACCGCCGGAATCATAATACTGCTGAGTCCGCCACCACTTGACGTAAGTATCGCCCAAGGTCAGTCGCCCGAACCGGCCGCCTGAGATTGCCTCTTTGAGACGGAGATTCGCCGGCGTGAAACGCGACGGAAAGATGGTGCAGAGCCTGACGCCGGCCGTGTCGCAGGCCTCGATGATCGAGTCGCAGCGGGGGAGCGTGATCTCCAGGGGCTTCTCCACGACCACGTGTTTCCCCGCCCGCGCCGCAAGCAGGGCCGGCTCCAGATGGGCGCCGCTGGGAGTGCAGATACAAACCACATCCACATCCGGCTGGGCGAGCATCGCCTTCAAGTCGTTGTAGACCAGGCACTGGCCACGGGCCATACCGGCAATTTTTGCGGTGTTGGCGGGCGTTCGACTGTAGGCGGCGGCCACGCGGGCGGTGGGGATTTCATTGATCGCCCGGGTGTGAAACTCGGCGATCATGCCGCAGCCGATGATGCCGAAACCATGTTGGGCCATGGCCGCTTCCATCATGTTCGAGATCTGGAGGAGGCGATCACACCAAACGAATTCTGGCGATGTTGCGCTTGCCGTACCGGACGATCAACCCATCGGAAACATAGATCAGTGCCCGGGGGTCCGAGATCGTTTCGCGTTCAGGACCGACATTGAACCCGCCTTGCTCAATGACCTTGCGGGCCTTGGAGGTGCTCGAATCGAGTTTAAGCTCCTTGATCAAGATGGGCGCGGGGACACGGCACTCGGCATCGAGCATTTCGGCCGAGAGCGCGATATCCGGAATGTCGTCGGGATCTTCACCGGCGGCTCGCCGGCGGAATGCGGCGGCGGCGTGCTCGGCGGCTGAGCTTGAACGTTCCGGCCGCCGCGAAGGGCACGTGATGCTGCGGGTTTTCTTTATGGTATTGTGACACGATCAGCCTTCCTAACTCTTCTTTGGCGTCCCTCGGGTTGACCTCTGGGCTCAGGAGTCGTCGATCTCATCAAGCGGAAGCTCCGTAAGCAATGTGAAATACTGGCGCATCGGGCTGTCTGGGAGCTCATGATCTTGCCGAATTGCTCTTCGGCCGACTCTGCCACGCCGATGTAGTTCCCCAGGCTCTTGCCCATCCTCCGGACGCCGTCGGTGCCGACGAGGATTGGCATCGTGAGAGCAACTTGGGGCTCTTGGCCTTGGGATTGCTGTAAGTCTCGGGCAACCAGCAAGCTGAAGAGCTGCTCGGAGCCTCCGAGTTCGACATCGGCATGGATTTCGACCGAATCCCAGCCTTGCATGAGGGGGTAGAGGCATTCGTGAAGATAGACCGGCTTTGCGGCGGCAATTCGTTTGGCGAAATCTTCACGGGCGCTCGATCTGGCCCAGGGTCATATGCCGCATCAGGTCGAGTACCCTGAGAAAAGACCACTTCGAGAACCAGTCGCCGTTTTGGTGCACCTCGGCGCGGTTCATGTCGATTATCCGGCCGACCTGCTTGAGATAATCTCGGGCGTTGGCTGCCACCTGGGCCTCGGTCAGCTTGGCCCGGGTTTCGTCACGGCCGGAGGGATCGCCGACGAGAGCCGTATAATTGCCGATGATGATGACGGCCGTGTGGCCCAGATCCTGAAACTGCCTGAGTTTGCGCAAAGGGACCGTGTGGCCGAGGTGAACGTCGATCCCGGTGGGGTCGATCCCGTATTTCACCCGCAAGGGCCGGTTCGAGTGGATTGCTCTCTCAAGCCTCTTGCGGAATTCGTCTTCGGGAACAATCTGTTCGACCCCCCTGCGGAGGATGCGAAGCTGTTCATCGAGGTCGGGCATCTTCGAATTTGGCTCCAGCTTCCGGCATGGTCGTAATCACCTCGTGTGACATCTAGCCAGATGGCGATTCTAGGGTGAGCGATCCCTTCGGACAAGGTGGCCGAACAAAGGAATGGAGGCTACGATGATTCGAGCAGTTCCCCAAACTCGGTCAAGGAATCTCGTTCTCGCATGAGCCGCATCTCGCTTGAATACTTCGCGTTCTCAATGCTTTTCACGATGCTCATTGCCTCATTACTGGGAATGGTGTGGGCCTGGGTGTGGGCGCTCGGGCGGATGCGGAAGGGGCTGCCGATTCTGGCCTGTGATCACGCAACGCCGTTCAAGCGGGCACCGTGGGGAGGCTTAACCGTTCTTTCGCTGGTTTTTCTATACCTGGGCGTGAACGTCTCCGTCGCTCGGCTTTATGCGATGGCGACGGGCCGGCATCTCCCACGACTCGCCAAAGCCGCGGTGAACCACGGCGGCGCCGGTGTACCGCCCAGACCGATCATGCAGCCGAAGAATAACGGGGGAACACCCGCGCTAAGGGAAGCCGTCGCGGAGGATCGCAGCGGGGTGGCGAAAGCCGAATCGCCGCAACCGGGACCCGAGAGGCCGCAGGACCAATCACTTGCCGAATTGATGCTGCAATCTGCCGTGAGCAATGGGTTGCTGCTCGTGCTCGTTCCCGCATTCGTGCGGTTGACGTCGCGAGCGAGGCTTAATGACCTTGGCCTGCATTGGAAGGAGTGGCCTCGGCAGATCGGAATCGGCGTGAGAGCGGCGATGCTCATGACTCCACCGGTTTGCGCAGTTCAGTTTGTCACGACCCGCATCTGGCGTTCCCAAACGCATCCCGTGGAACAGATGGTTCTTGAGAATTTTACTCTTGATGTGGCGATTCTGGCTGTCTTGTCCACGATGGTACTGGCGCCATTGATCGAGGAGTTGCTATTCCGGGGCATTCTTCAACGCTGGCTTGAGCGGTTCGTTGACGACGGGTCATTACAAGCCAAGACAAGCCAGGACAGTGAACAGTTCGTCACCCCGAAACCGTGGAATGAGTCGACGCTCTCGGACCCGGAATATGAGCAGCCCAGGAGTATTTTAATCGACGCGGGCAGCGAGTTGTTACACAGTGGCAACCATTCTGTGGAGGTTCCGGTCTCGCCCTCTTTGCAGCTACCCATCTTATTCACCTCAATTGTTTTCGCCGCCATGCATCTGCCTCAATGGCCTGCGCCTCTCGCCATTTTTCTCCTTTCTATGGCACTGGGCACAGTTTATCAACGAACGGGCAGTCTGCTCGCCTCAATCGCGATGCACGCGGCATTCAATGGAATCAACACGTTGGTCCTCTTGCTGGCCGCGCTCGGGCAACGTATCCAAGCACCCATTGAACCCGCCGCCACGGCGTTTTCATTACTCAATCTCTTGGCGGATGTACTATTCATCATGAGTTTTACGTAGAATCGGCGACTCTGTAGTAGGCCGTCAGTCGAACCATTGTTCGTCCGGCGGATTTCCAGGACTTAGAATCTCCGGGGGTTGCCGTGGTCTGAGCAGAACTCCGCGCAGCACGGCGAATCAGAAAAAGAACGACCGCCTGGTTTTTTTCTAGACGGCGACTGAGCAGCCTGTTAAAGTTTGGTTAGTGCAAGGAAGAGCGGGATTCCGCGACGAAAGGTCGTGCCCAGTCGTGATCGTCGCCAGATTTCGATCTTCAATAAGAGTCCTGGTTTGAAATGATCCCGGTCAACAAAGACGTCTCATTGATCCGATGACATAAGAACGCGAGCCGGTCGTGAATTAAGAATCGGCGTGATCGTCCTGCGGAACAAGCGGTCATCAGCCGACGATTGACGGCTCGAAGTTTGAATGAGAACGGTTCGATGGGACTCTGAGCCCAAACGATTGATGTTGGGGCCGGGCGAAAAGTGACTGAAGCCAGGATGGCGATGCCAGGTGGAATTCGGGTTCCTTCTGGCCCAAGGGAGTGGTGGAGCGTTGACCCGCGATTTCGGGTCGCGTTTCTGCTCGTGGGGAGTTTTTGTCGATGAATGAACCGAAGTCCAAGAAAACCGCACCTGTGCATGCTGGTTTTGAGTGGGCGGGCGCTGTGGCCCGGGTGCGTCGTGGTGGCAAGTCCACCCGCGGCTGGGCGCCGTGCGGCCTTGTTAGGGATGCTGACCGCGACCTACGCCAATTCCACCCGTGGTGGTCGAATTGGCGATCGCTCGGGCTCGGAGCGCTGGAGCGCAACAAGTCTGTGATCGGGTCATCGATCAATGGGCCAGGCCACTCCTGGATTTCACTCTCACAATCATGGCGTCGAATTTCTTGCCGATCCTACGCTCCGAGGCTTTTCGGGGCACTAGGTTCGGCTTTTTTATTGACCTACGGTTCAGGCCACAGGGTCCTGGATACTCGTCGGGTTGTCCTTCCTAAGGACTTGCATGCACCGTGCAGGAACCAAGTAAAGATCTGTAAAGACTGAACATGATTTGTCGAGATTTTCGCCCGTTACCGGTACGACTGACGCTTGTTCCCGGGGTCGACTTGGCCCTGTATCTGGTTCGCGATAACTTCAGTTCGCTAAAAGCCCGGAAAGGTCTGTTCATGGCAAGGCTCCTATCGGCGGCGATGACAGTGCAGGTGGCGCTGACGTTCCTCTTGATCCCTGGGTGTGCTGACGAAAGCCCCAACGATGCCTTCCGCGGCGCGGAGCAGGCTCCGAGTAAACGCTCGCCTAACGTCGGGCCTGGACAAGTCGCAAGGTCGAATCCCAAGATCAAGGAGATCATGGTCAAGATTGGCAAAGGACCACAGGCGTTGCAGGGCTCGCTGGGAGAAGCTCTCAAGCAGGCGCAGCCCGGTTGGGATACTATCCAGTCCAAAAGCCATGAATTCGCGCAACTTGCATCTGAGCTGGGAAAACTCGAGCCCGCCAGGGGCAGCAAGGACTCATGGGCCAAGTTGACCCTGGCGTTCGCTGAATCGGCGACTGAGCTTGAACATGCGGCTCAGGCAAAGGACAGCAACAAGACTAGGGAAGCGTTTGACAGTCTGGGGGGGGCGTGCATGTCTTGCCATCGTCAGCACCGCATGGGGCCGGGAATGGGTGGCCCTCCTGGTGGTCGTGGAATGGGTCCACCTCCCGGCGGGCCGGGTGGTCCTCCTCCCCAGTGATCTTGACCTGTCAGGGGCCTGGGTTCGGGCATGCTGATCGGCCTGCCTCGCTTAACTCCGCGTTGCATGTTGCCATGACCAAAGAATAGACCTCCTCCTGCAGCGGCCATCGCACATCCGCCGGCGCTTGGGCGCCCGGATGGGGAAAGCCTTCCTTATGTTCCGAAGCTTCGATGAACAATCATTGCACCCATGAAGACTGCAACGCGGCAGGCTTTTCGCACTGAGTTTAACTATCGCGATCGCACCCTGATCGTCGGCCGCGGAAGCCCGCTGCCCCTTGGGGCCAACCCCATGCCCAACGGGGTCAATTTCGCTTTGATCTGCCGGCATGGCACAGCGGTATGGCTGGTTCTCTCAGAGCCTTGCGAGGGCGAGGTACTCACCGAGATCCAGCTCGATGACCTGTACAATCGAACCGGAGATCACTGGCATATCCGCGTCGATGGGCTGCCGGAGGAATTTTGTTACGGTTATCGCGTGGATGGACCCACCGACAATGGGCATCGGTTCGATGCCAGGAACATTCTGCTGGATCCTTACTCCCGGGCCATTTCCTGCGGGCGGCCGTGGGGTACGAGCGGCGAAGCGTCGCGACGCAGTTTGATGAACGAGTCCATGACCGAGCGTAACGGCGCCGTCAATCCTCGAATCCCGCTCGAGGATACGATCATCTACGAGCTGCATGTGCGCGGCTATACAGTCGACCCGTCTTCCGAGGTACGCCATCCCGGAACATTTGTCGGCCTATCCGAGAAGATCGACTACCTGAAGTGGCTGGGGATTACGGCCGTCGAGCTGCTGCCGGTGGACGAGTTCAACGAAAACGATTGCCCATTCGTTAACCCCCTGACTGGTGAGCGGTTGAAGGATTACTGGGGCTACAATCCGATCTCCTTTGGCACACCAAAGGCCGCCTATGCGCAGCACCCTGAGCGGTCGGAGCCCTGGAACGAGTTCTGCGACATGGTCGGCGCATTTCACCGCCGCGGAATCGAGGTCATACTCGATATCGTGTTCAATCACACGGCCGAGGGCGGAGAGGGAGGGCCAACCTACAGTTTCCGCGGCCTGGACAACTCGCTCTATTACATGCTCGACGAGCACGGCCGTTATCTGAATTTCTCCGGCTGTGGCAACACGTTCAACAGCGATCACACGGTTGTTCGCAATTACCTGCTGTCGTGCCTGAGGAACTGGGTCGCCGAGGCCGGGGTCGATGGGTTTCGCTTTGACCTTGCGTCGGTCTTTGGCCGCGACCGGAGGGGCAACTTGGTCGTCAATCCACCAGCGGTGAATCGCATTTCCGAGGATTCGCTGCTCTACGGCACCAAGCTGATCGCCGAGCCGTGGGATGCGGCAGGGCTTTACCAGGTGGGGACGTTCCCTGGCGGAGGCAGGTGGTCAGACTGGAACGGCCGCTATCGCGATGATGTTCGCAGGTTCTGGCGCGGCGAGCCAGGCATGGCCTCGGCGCTTGCCACCCGGATCTGCGGCAGCGACGATCTGTACGCGGGCCGCGGGCCGCTGCATTCGATCAACTTCCTCTGCTGCCATGACGGCTTCACGCTCAATGACCTGGTTTCCTATAACGACAAGCATAACGAGGCCAACGGCGAGGGGAACCGGGACGGCAATAATGCCAACTGGAGCTGGAACTGCGGGGCGGAGGGACCGACGAAGGATCCCGCGGTCATCCGGATTCGCGAGCGGCAAGTGCGCAACCTGATGGCCACGCTGCTGGTGTCGCAGGGAATTCCCATGATCCTGGGGGGAGATGAGTTCCTCCGTACTCAGAACGGCAACAACAATGCCTGGTGCCAGGACAACAGCACAAGCTGGGTGGACTGGTCGCTCGAGGAGCGGAACGCTGGTTTCCTTCGGTTCGTCCGCAACATGATCGCCCTTCGCAAGGCTCATCCGGTCCTCCGCCGGCGGACTTTTTTCACCGGCGGCGCGGAGGGAGGACCGCCTGGGATCCTCTGGCACGGTGTCCGACCGGCTCATCCCGATTTCTCTGGTGCCAGTTGTGCGCTGGCCTTTGCCCTCGATGGACGTCGTAGCGACCGCAAGGGAATCATCGATTGCGACATTTATGTCGCCATGAATAGCGGGTGGAAGTCGCTGGATTTCCAAATCCCGGCTGCACCCACAGGCCGCCCATGGCGCAGGGTCGTCGATACAGCTCTTCCCTCTCCGGAGGATTTCCTGGAGCTGGACGAGCGTCCCAGAATCATGGTTTCGCAGACCTATTGCGTCCAGGAACACTCGATGATCATCCTGGTTTCTGAGCCTGGGACCACACTGACCTGAGGCCCCTGTGCCTCTGGCATGTAACGGCTGCCGCGACCTGAGCGGTTGTCGAGAACCCCACCGAGAAAGAGATTGATTAGCGTCCGACCGGCAGAGTCAAGAACGGCGCGGCGGGTCGATCGTTGGCGAAGTCAAGGCGATTCAGCTGGAGCATCAGCGTGATAGTCGACTTGGTCGCCTGGTCGCGGTCGTCGACATAATACCAGCAGTTACGGTACCTGATGGCGACGTAGGCGTGCTGCGGCGGCTTGTGCCCTTCGCACACATGGACCTCGAAGAGTCCGCGAGTGATTTCGCCCGGGTCGACCATTTTCCCCTCCGGGTCCCGCATGCACTGGACGTACCCGCGGGCGATGTGTTCCGGCGGAACCTCGACACCGTTGGCCAGGTAATAGAGAACCTGCGATGATGAACGCGGCATGATTCTGAGCTCGGCCGACGGGGGACGCGGATACCGGTGCGGGTCAGCGAGGACCCCCGGCGCAACGACGACATCATATTGGAGTCGGCCCCGCTCGAGGTTCAGCAGCACCGTCAATTCCTCGACCTCGGGTGAGTCGAACGCCGATGGGTTGATACGAAGAATCAGCCGATTCTCTTGCTTGACGAGAACCCAATAGTTTCCGTCCGGGCTTTGGCGGTATTCCATCCCCTCCTTGGCCGCCTCCAGAACCGCTGCGGAGGTGACCTTGTCGGCCGGCACGGGTCCCCCCAACTCGACGAAACGATGCTCGACGCGAATGCTCGCTATCTCGTTATCCTGCGTGTATTGCACTAGGTCCGCGATCCTCTGAAACCGCGCGTAGTCGGAGAGCACGCCACGCGACGGCCCACTTGCTGAAACGGCGTTGGGCACGCCGTTGAGGCGCTCGACCCAGAGTCGCAAGATGACCGACGCCGGCCAGCTCGTCTCGGTTAATAGCGCGATGGACTCGGGTGTGATCGGAGTGAGTGACCGACGCACGGGGTCGCTGTCGTTCGACGGGATCAGCGTAATCGTTGGCCGGTTCGCCCCGCTCACATTCAGGTCGGGGAGGATCGAGGTGAACGTCTTGAAGATGACGTTGCTGTTGCTTGGGTTGGGGGCGACGAAGAATGGTCTCGCCTCGGCTCCTCCACCGAGCTCGTACTGGGTCGCAATCGACGAGACGCTGAGCGACCGCTGCGGCTCGCTGTAACGCAGGTGTACCACGTTCCGCAGGAACTGCTCCTCCTCTACCAACAGGACCGACTCTTGGTAGCGTCCGTGCGTCTTCTCCAGAACTTTCGGCCCAAACGCGCATCCGCTGCTCGAGATCGTCAGGATCAAGCCGCAGAGACACATCCAGGCACGACGGCGAAGGCCCTGAAAAAGATACGCCACAACCCATCGTCTCCCGGAGTGACCGCATCGGGAACGACCGGGACTTGGGAGACGGTGGGCTCGGCCTCGAACCTTCTCCAAGCCACTTGGGATTCTCATGCTGAACACGTCAACTCGCGCCGACCTTGAACTCGGAGTTGGCGATTTGCACAATCGGAGCGGCTTGGGACGCGTTGATGCCCCAAGACAAGAACACCACCGGCCACACGAAGAGCACAGACACGGTCGTAGCCAGAACCCACTCCAACTCGACCATGGTTGGGCCATCCTTCCGAAAAACGCTCGCTTTCTCTACGAGAGATCGGCCGGAACCGACCCGCAGGCCCACTTTTTCCCTACAACCCGCATAGATTCAACACGGATTTATCAAACCTCGCCCAACGAAGAACCCCCGATTGACGTTTAAAGTGTTGTAGACAATAACCTTACACGCCAGCACAGGGCTAGTGATCCACCCTCGGGATTGCAACAGAGTCGATTCGTGTGAACCCATTCGGCACCTCCAGCGAGGGAAAAATCCTGATAGCCATCACTCTCGGCACCGGGCCCGAGCTTACCTCGAAAGGAGCGGATGTGCGAATTTGCATCATTTCTGCCTGACTGCTCGACCCGCCGCGGCTCTAAAGTAAGGAAATCACTCCGCATCAGAGGCCACCGACGAGTACCACACCCGGCGCCCATCGCGGACGACGGACCTGAACCCAGCGAGAAATGCGATTTGCAACAATCCGGTCCCCGGCTTGCCTGGCCAGAGGATTAAGCCGGCCAGAGAGATGGCCGCTCCACTGGCGAACATGATCACCGCCAGCCACTGATGGAAGCGACCAACGTCCGTCTCCGCCCACAGCGCCAGAGGGCGGTAGATGTGCCTACCCTGGTCGTGGGGTGTGCAGGCAGCCTTGTGTGGGCAAACCTGGCAACTGGACGCGGGGGCACGGTACACGGCAATCTTCTTTTCTGCCTCGATCACGTGCAGGGACAACTGCTCACCCCGGGGACAGTGGTAACGGTCCGCATCGGCATCGTACCGAAAGCCGTGCTCGGCATACCGCCGTGCCCGCTGGAAGTGAGTGCGGGCCAAGGCGTCCGTCAAGCGGGCCCCAGCAAACACCAGCACGGCATACCCCAGGATCATCCAAACCTCGAGGTCCGACGGCAGGCTTAGAAACGGGGAGAGGTCATTCATAATGTCGCTCCTCCGAGAGGCGTCTCGGTCTCCTCCGCGCCGGGTAACACTTCACGGAACAACGATGTTTCCAGGTAATCGCCGGAGGCAGAAGTTGGCGCCGATGCCTGACTTGGCGTGAGCACGGCCTTGGCGCTCAGGTAGACCAGGGGCACTACCCCCGCGATGAAAAGCACATCGCCGGGCATCCGCATCCATTCGATGAAGGCATGATCTTGGAAGAATGTCAGGGAACGCGCGTGCCAGTAGCCGTTGGCCACCGAGTCGCCTAGCTGCAGGACGCCGAGCGGAAAAAGATTGGCGAACACCATCCAGGCCAGGCCCAAATTGAGCGACCAGAACGAGAACTGCATGAGCCGTTCACTCCAGTCCTCCGGCCGCAGCAGGTAGCGCAGGGCGAAGACCAGAAAGCTGAGGGCCAGCATCCCATAGACGCCCGCGAAGGCGGCATGGGCGTGGTTGGCCGTCAGCTGCGTGCCGATCTCGTAGTAACTCACCATCGGCAGGTTGATGAGAAAGCCGAAGATGCCCGCCCCCAGGAAGTTCCAGAAGCCGACCGCGACCAGGAACATGACGGCCCAGCGGTGCGGGAACTGGCCCTTGCCGCCGATCACCTCCTGCCGCGCCCCAGCTGTAGAAAGGACCAGGCTTCCACGGTCAGAAAGGTCAGGGGGATCACCTCCCCGGCCGAGAAGACGGCGCCCAGGGCCATGTGGACGGCCGAGCCCCCGCTGAAATAGAAGTGGTGCATCGTGCCGACCACGCCGCCCACCGAGTACAGGATGACGTCGAAGTAGATGACACGAGTGGCCGTCTTTTCCGACACCACGCCGAGCAGGACGAAGATGTAGGCCACCATGATGGTGGTGAACAGTTCCAGGAAGTCCTCGACCCACAGGTGAACCACCCAGAAGCGCCAGAAGTCGGCGATGGCGAAGTTGGACTGTGGTCTGGCAGAGAAGTCCGCACGGCATAGAACAGCGGGATGGACAGCGGCGCTGTAGAAGAACAGGTAGGGCAGGTTGCCGAGGCTCTCCCCGGCCAGCCTGCCGCGCAGGCCGCGGTAAAGGATGACGACCCACAAGACCATGCCGATCACGAGGAGAATTTGCCAGAGCCGCCCCAGGTCGAGGTATTCCCAGCCCTGGCGCCGAGCCAGGGACCGCAGCGTCTCCCTTGAGCCAGCCCTTGTAGCTGGCCGCCTCGCCGACCATGCTGCCGACCACGACGACCACCAATGCCCCCAGCAGCAAATAGGACAACAGTCCCTGGCCGCGCGGCTCCCGGCCGGCCGATCAGCGGGGCGAGGAAGATGCCGCCCGCCAGGAAGGCGGCGGCCACGAAGAAGATGGCCAGTTGCACGTGCCAGGTGCGCGTGAGGTTGTAGGGGAGCACTGCGGCAGGTCGATGCCGAAGAAACTCCCGTTGTCGGCGTGGTAATGCGGCCGTGGCCCCGCCCAGCAGGGTCTGCAGCCAGGAAGAGGGCGGCGACGGCCAAGAAGTACCAAGCAGTTGACCGCTGGGCCGGGGTCAGCGGCACTTCACCCGGCGGCAGGAAGCGCAGGCGGCGTTCCTCCATGCCGTGCCAGCCCAGCAGATTGGAATAGCGGCCGAAGAGCGTCAACACCAGCCCGATGCCGCCCAGCAGCGCGATGAGGGACAGCAGTGCTCCAGACGACGGCCTCCTGGTCAGGCTGGTTGCCGACCAACGGTTCGGGGGGCCAGTTGTTCGTGTACGAATAGGAGCAGGCCGGGCCGGCGAGCCGAGGCGGTCCAGGCCGTCCAGGCGATGAAGGCGGTGATCCGTCGGATCTGGGCGGGATCGGGGATGGCATGCGGACCCAGGCCGGCGCCGCTCCGCTTGTCGGTTGAGGAACTCTTGCTCGTAAATGCCGGCCAAGTCTTCGAACGCCTGGACTTGTCCTCTGGTCCAGGTCAGCTTCCCGCTGGCAGGGTCGTAGCGGTTTGCTTGCCACTCCTGTCGTGCTCTTTCCTCGGCCTCCAGGCCGCCGCCGTAGATCGCTTTCATAACGAGCGCGGCGCGGTGCAAGTAATCGGCCGTGAAGTCGGGCCCGAGGTAGGCGCCGTGGCCGTAGACCGAGCCGAACTGCATCAGGCCGTAAGTGAGAAAGCCCTCCTGGCCGTGGAGGATGTCCTCGTCGGTGATAATCACCTGCCCAGACTCGGAGACGACCTGGGACGGGATGGGTGGATGGTCCTCGTAGGCTCGTAGGGTCAGGTAGCCCATGATTGTGAAGCCGAAAGCGAAGGTCAGGACGACGCCCTGCATCCATCGTGGCGAGATTATCATTTGCCGACGCGATCCGCTGGTCATGACAACTCCTCTCAGCGGCGGCACGCGGAGCCGCCGCTAAACTCGGAATATTTTTTTCGACAGCCTCTGGCTTTCTTCAATGGCCATGACCCTCGGCACCGGGCCCGACCTTGCCTCGAATAGAACGGAACAAGAACGCAAAATATCCCACTGCCAGCGTACTGCCGATGATCCACCAAGCCAGCGCCGTGCGCAATCCGTACTCCGCAGCAGCCGTGTTCGCCGCCGTGAGGCTGTAAGCCGGATCCAGGGTCGACCGCATCCAGAACGGATAATTGCCCGCCATTGTGGCCCCCAGCAGGCCCAGAAGGAACGCACTCGACGACAAGAAAGCAGCCAACTCGCGCCCCTGGTTGGAGAAGCGAAAGCCCCCCCAAAATCCTCCCAGCATCAGAAGAACAAAGCCCAGAGACCAGGGACGAGCCAAGAGGTTCTTGAAGATCTCCGGCTGAATCCAGGCCGTGGCCAGAGTGACAAGCACCCACAAGGGGAGCACGGCAGACCAGGCGTTTCGAGCCAAGGTCTGGCTTCGATCCCGGACGGGGCCGGTTGTCTTCCAGGCGAGATAAAAACCACCGTGGCCGGCGAGGGTGAACAGCGCGAATACGCCCACCAGAATGGTGTACCAATCGAAAATCCCTGGTTGACGACCCGTCCGGAAATCAGTGAACAGAGGGATGGCGAAAAAACCTGTTTCGCCCACGGGCACACCCCGTACCACGTTGCCAAGTGCCGTGCCCAGCACGACGGCCAACAGGGCCGAGGCGAGCGAAAACGTCGTGTCCCAGAACTCTCGCCATAACGGGTTGTCCTGCTCTGAGCGGAAAGCGATGGCGATCCCGCGCAGAATCAACAACCAGAGCACGATCATCAAGGCCATGTAGAAGCCGCTAAAGGCAGCGGCGTAGGCTTTCGGGAACGACAGAAACAAAAGGCCGCCAGCCGCTAATAGCAAGGTCTCGTTGCCGTCCCAAACCGGCCCGATGGCCGCCAGGACAGTTCGCCGCTCTTCGTCCGTCCGGGCGACGAAGCGGTGCAAGATGCCGGCGCCAAAATCGAAACCGTCGAGAATCACATAGACGGCCAGCATCCCGGACACGATGGCGAACCAGAGCCCTTCCATCGGAGTCTCCTAGTGGGCAGTGACAGGGCCGCGGGTGATCTCCCGCACGACCTGGAAAACAAACAGGATGCCCAGCAGTAAGTACAAGCCGGCGAAGCCCAGCGTGGTAAAGACCACGTCACCGGCATTTACCGAGGGGGAACCAGCGTCGGCGGTACGCAGCAGGCCGTGGACCACCCAGGGTTGGCGGCCCAGCTCCGCCGTCCACCAACCCGCTATCGTGGCGATGTACGGAAACGGGACGGCGAGCATCAGCACCCAGAGCACCCAGCGCGTCTGCTGAAGTTTGTTGCGCCAGAGCATAAGAGCCGCGGCCGCCATCACGACTAGAAAACACGTCCCCAGCCCAACCATGATGTGGTAGGCGTAATACAGCAGTTCCACGTTGTCGGGCCACTCGTCCCGGGGAAAATCGTTCAGCCCTTTGACCGTGCTGCCGAAAGTTCCGTAGGCCAGGAAGCTGAGCATCCCCGGTACCACGATGGGGTTCTCGAGCTTGCGCTGTTTGACGTCTGGCTGGCCGATGATCGCCAGCTCCGCGTACGGCCCACTGTTGAACACTCCCTCCATCGCCGCCAGCGTCGCCGGCTGGTGGTCGGAGACCAGTTTGCCCGCACCATCCCCGGTGGGATAAAGGATGACGATACACGATAGTAAACCGGCGATCACGCCGACGCGCAAGCAAATCATCGCATGTTCAATGTGTATTCCCATCAGAGACCAGAAGGCCCCCACGGCGGCGACGACGAAAGACGCCGTAATCACGGTGGCCGTCATGTTGTGCGCGTACTGCCAGAACGCCCAGGGATTGAGGACGAACGACCAGAAATCGGCCAGGTGCAGTACGCCATCTGTTCCCAACGTATAGCCGACGGGATGTTGCATAAACGCATTGGTGGCGATGATGAAGTAGCCCGATAGCCAGGAACCGAGGAACAGGGCGACGGCCGTCGCCAGGTGCCCCCGAGGGCCCAGGCGTTTTTCGCCGAAGAGGAACAACCCCACGAAGGCGGACTCCAGGATGAAGGCGAAGACCCCCTCCATCGCCAGGGTCTGGCCGATGATTCCCCCCGCGAAAGTGGAAAACCGAGCCCAGTTCGTGCCGAACTGAAATTCCAGCGGAATGCCCGTCACCACCCCCATGGCGAAATTGAGGCCGAAGATGCGCGCCCAGAAGCGGACCACCTCGTTGTAGCGCTCGTCCCGCTTCAGCACGGCCAAGACTTTGAAGATCACGATCAAGAGGGCCAGGCCCATCGTCAACTGCGGGAACAGGTAGTGATACGTGATTGTGAAGGCGAACTGGATGCGGTGCCATAGCACTAGAGGGCTCATGATGCACTCTCCCAGGCTGCTAGCTGTTTTGGGCGTTGCGGGTTCGGCCGCTCAGCCGAAAGAGGCTCGAACTCCTGATGGCGAAATGTGTGGAATCCTGACGATCAGATAGCGGATGATCAGGCTCCCCAGCAAAAGGAACATCACCGCGCCGAACATCAATGGGGGGCTGTCCCCAACGAGCGCCAGGACACAGGGGGATCAGGGTCGCGCAGGCGAATGTGAGCATGCGCAGCGAGCCACAAGCTGCCTCGCGGGTGTAGAGCCGCGCGAGCGTCGGGCGGAGGTCCGCAAAGAGCAGGCCCAGGGGGATCATGTTGAGCACGAGCAGCAGCGATGAAAGCGGGGCGGAGAACGGCGGTCGCACGCTCTTGCCCCAGCAGGACGGACAGGACGAGCAGTCTCCGCACAGCCCAGCAGGAGGGCCGAGTTGGTGAGATAACCGCCCAGCCAGCGGGCGTCTCTCCAGCCCGGTTGGGAGTTGGTGCTGAGCAGACCCCCTTGTAGGCCGCGGAGCCAAGGGCGGGCAGCAGCGCCGAGGACCACCGCCGACTGTGCGAGGCCACTCGACGGTCATCCCCCATTCCGGACAGCAGGCTGAGCGCCGCGGCCACGGTCAGGGGAACGAGTAGATCGTCAGACACCAGGTGCCCAGCGACATGGGCGAGCTGGGCTTGAACACCCGGAGCATGTGATGGAACCGCAGCGGGTCGCCCAGGTCCAGCACCAGGCACAGCAGGTCAACGAGCAAGAGGACGAGGGCGATCGGATAGGCCACCTTCGCCACGGGCGTGAAGACCGCCGGCGTCTGCCAGCTCGCCGATCGCCGCGGCCAGGAACAGCCCGGTCGTCAGGTTGTTGAGCAACAGGTCCCAGGCGACGAGCCCGTGCCAGTCGGGCGCCTTGGTCACCGGCCCGGTCGCATAGCCGCTCGCGCCGATTCCGCGTCTCGCTCGGGGAGGGCTCGGCGATAGGCTCGTTGGTGGGCAGTTCGTGTGCATCTCAGGGCCCAGGAGAAACAGCACCGCGAGCAGCACGGCGATGGCGGCCAAGCCGCCTGACGACGGAGCGGACGTAATCCCCCTTCATGTGCAGCCACGGATTGAACGGCTTCTCCGGCAGGCCATACACGGAGGGACGATCGACCAGGAGGTAGAACGAATTCAGCTCGGAGTAGGTCTCGGTGGGCGTGTCGCCGTACAGGTAAGCCTGCGGGCACGCCGCGGCGGTGCAGTTCCTCGCACGCGCTTGCGGGCCCGCTCGCGCAGCTCCTCGATCGGGCCGAACTGGATCGACTCCGTCGGGCACGCCTTGGCGCAGGCCGGCACCAGGCCGTCGCTTCTGCCGGTCGTAGCAGAGCGTGCACTTGTGCGAATGGCCGTCGAAGCTGCTGCGGGTGATGACGCCGAAGGGGCAGGCGGCGATGCAGTACGAGCAGCCGTTGCAGATGTCGGGCTGGATGTAGACGTTCTCGAACTCGTTGTGGATGATCGCGCCGGTCGGGCAGGCCTGCTGGCAGGGGGCCGCGACGCAGTGCTTGCAGACGTCGCTCATCATGAGCCAGCGGTCTTGCCTTGGCTCGTGTCGGGCAACGACGTCTCAGGGAGACGCCTGCTCCGCCGCTGGACGGCTCGGCTCGGCGGAACTGCTCGATGAACTTCACGTGCCGCCAGGACGTGGCCGACAGCTCCCCGGTGTTGTCGTAGCTGTTGCCGGACCAGTGGAACCCGTCCGCGGGGAGCTGGTTCCACTGCTTGCACGCCACCTCGCAGGCCTTGCAGCCGATGCAGACCGTCGTGTCCGTGTAGAAGCCGGTGGCCGGACGGGGCTGCGGAGGAGCGCCGCGGCGGAACGGGCCGATCGAGGCGCTCCAGCAGCGCCGACAGCCGGCCGCGCGGGCGGGTCGCTGCTCTGGGGCAGACGCGGCCAGCTCCTTTTCTCTACTTGCCATGTCCAAATCTCCCTTCGGGCTGGGCGGCGGCCGGCGTGTCGGGGATCGGGTCGCGCGTCGGCCAGGCGGCCGCGGGCTTCGTCGGGCCGCGGAGCGCGGCCGTCCAGCCGGCCGGCGTGGACCTGGCAGGCGAACGCCTTGCACTCGTGCATGCTCACGTTGGGGTCGGCCACCAGCGAAGTCAGGTCGTTGGCGTTGCCGCCGACGACCTCGCCGGCGAAGGCCCAGTGGAACGGCAAGCCGATCTGGTGGATGACGCGGCCCTCGACCAGCAGCGGCCGCAGCCGCCGCGTCACCATCGCCCGGGCCTCGATCCGGCCGCGCGCCGACTGCACCGTCAGCCAGCCGCCGTGGACGATGCCGCGCTCGGCGGCCAGCTCCGGGCTCAGCTCGACGAACATCTCCGGCTGCAATTCGTTGAGCCAGCTGTTGAAGCGGCTCATCGGCCCGCTCAGGTAGTGCTCGGTGAGCCGGAAGGTGGTGGCCACCACCGGGTACTCCGCCGTCGGCGTGTGGGCGATGCGGTTGAGCGGCCCCTCGAACAGGCGCACCGTCGGGCTGCACGTCTGCTTGGGGTAGAGCAGGTTGCCCACCGGCGACTCGACCGGCTCGTAGTGCGTCGGGCAACGGCCCGTCCTTGACGGCGCCGGGGCGTACAGCCAGCCGACGCCGTCGGGCTTCATGATGAACGGCTGGTTGCCGGCGATGGCCGCCATGCCCGTCGCGCCCGGCGGCGGTCGGTAGTCGGGCGGCTTGTCCGGCTCGAAATCCGGCCGATCGAGGCCCACCCAGCGGCGCTGCTCCTCGTCCCACCAGACGAGTTTCTTGCGCTCCGACCACGGCCGGCCGTCGGGGTCGGCCGAGGCGCGGTTGTACAGGACCCGGCGGTTGTCCGGCCAGGCGAAGCCCCATTCGGGCTGGAGCGGGTTGTCGGTGCGCTTGCGCTCGCGCGCCCGGTTGCGGCCCGGCTCGGGGAAGACGCCGCTGTAGATCCAGCAGCCGCACGCCGTCGTGCCGTCGTCCTTCAGCTCGGAGAAGCCGCTGAGCAGAGCGGGGCCGGCCGGTGCCGCGGGTCGACTGTCATCCGAGCTTGCGTAGCCGTTGATCTCCTGGAGGACCTTTTCCAGGTCCGGCTCGCCCTCGATGCGGCTGAGCGTGCCGTCGGGCAGGCGCGGCCGCTCGTCGAAGTCGTAGTCCCAGGTGAGGTGGAGCAGCGGCTGGTCCCTGGGGTCGGTCGAGCCGGCGTACAGCTCCTTGAGGCGCTTGCCGAGGTTGTAGAGGAACCAGGCGTCGGAGCGGCTGTCGCCGAGCGGGTCGACGGCCTTGTCGTGCCACTGGAGCAGCCGCTGGGTGTTGGTGAGACTGCCCTCCTTCTCCGGCGCGGCCGCCGCGGGGATGAAGAAGACCTCGGTCTTGATCTCGGCGGGCGGCGGCCCGTTCGGGTCGCTCTTCCAGAAGACGGCGCTCTCGGTCTCGAACCAGTCGAGCGACCACCAGCCAGTCGAGGTTGCGCAGGCCGGCCCGGTGCAGGCCGGCGTTGGGCCCGCCGCCGCCGGGGTTCTGGCCGAACAGGAAGTAGCCCTTGACCTCGCCCTTGGCCATGCGGTCGAAGTAGGCCAGTTGCGAGTAGTCGCCGTCCACCCGCGGCAGCCACGAGAAGCAGAAGTCGTTCTCCGGCGTGGCGGCGTCGCCGTACCAGGCCTTGAGCAGGCTGACGATGAACTTGCGGAAGTTGGCCCAGTAGCCGGTGGGCAGGCCCTCGTGCTCGACGTAGGAGTCCAGCGTCTCGTGCTGCTCGTCGGCGGCCGGCTGCGGCAGGTAGCCGGGCAGGACGTCGTACAGGGTGGCGACGTCGGTCGAGCCCTGGATGGTGGAGTGGCCGCGCATGGCCATGATGCCGCCGCCGGGCCGGCCCATGTTGCCCAGCAACAGTTGCAGGATGCCGGCGGTGCGGATCATCTGCACGCCGGTGGTGTGCTGCGTCCAGCCCAGGGCGTAGACGATGGCGCTGGTCCGCTCGCGCCCGGAGTTGGCGCACAGCAGCTCCGCCACCCGCACCAGCTCCTCCGGCGTGCAGCCGCACACCTGGGAGACGACCTCCGGCGTGTAGCGGGCGAAGTGGCGCTTGCAGGATCTGGAAGACGCAGCGCGGGTGCTGCAAGGTCGGGTCGCGCGGCGGCTCGCTGCCGGAGCGTCCGTCATGTCCTTGCGCGGCGCGGAGTGACGGGCGGCGCCCGCCCTGAGGCCGTGGCCGTGAATCCCGTGCTCTTCCTTCAGCATTTCTCTGCGGCTGCCGGCTGTCGCCGTCGCTCGCTCGGCGCGAGACCCTCGTAGCCCCAGTGGCCTTCCTGGGCGTCGTACTTGCCGGTCTGTCCGTCGCCGTGGTAGCCGCTGAACAGGCCCGCCAGGTCCTCGGTGTCCTGGAAGCCCTCCTGGATGATCGTCGAGGCGTTGGTGTAGTCCAGGACGTACTCCTGGAACCAGCGGTCGTTGCTCAGGACGTAGTTGATGAGGCCGCCGAGGAAGGCGATGTCGCTGCCGGCGCGGATGCCGACGTAGACGTCGCACAGCGCCGAGGTGCGCGTGAAGCGCGGGTCGACGTGGATCAGGGTCGCGCCCTTCTCCTTGGCCTTCATGGGCCAGCGGAAGCCGACGGGGTGAGCCTCGGCCATGTTCGAGCCCATGAACAGGATGCAGTCGCTGTTGGCCAGGTCCTGCTGGTAGTTGGTGGCCGCGCCGCGGCCGAACGAGGCGCCCAGACCGGGCACCGAGGCGCTGTGTCATATCCGCGCCTGGTTCTCGATCGAGACCACCCCCAGCCCGCCGCCGAACAGCTTCTTGATCAGGTAGTTCTCCTCGTTGTCGATCGTCGCCCCGCCGAGGGTGCCGATGCTGCGCACCGAGTTGAGCAAGCGGCCCGCCTCGTCGCGTGCGGTGAAGTCGGCGTCGCGCGCGGCCTTGACGCGGCTGAGCGATCTGGTCCAGCGCCCAGTCCAGCGACCGCGTCTCCCAGTGGTCGGAGAACGGGGCGCGGTAGCAGGACCTGGGTGACGCGGTGCGGGTTGACGGCGAGCTGGAAGGCGTTGGCCCCCTTGGGGCAGAGAGTGCCCTCGTTGATGGGGCTTTCGGGATTGCCCTCGATGTCGATGATCTTGCCGCCCTTGGTGTAGATGAGCTGCCCGCAGCCGACGGCGCAGTAGGGACAGACGCTCTCGGTGACGGTGGCGCCGCGCAGCCGCGAGGTCTTCGCCGCGGTCTGCGGGCTGAACGGCTCCCGGGACGGTTGCGGATGCGAGAACAGGGGGAGGCTGAACATGGCAATTCCTTCGTCTCAAACGACCGAGAGTTGAACCCGCACTTCCGGGACGGAGGCCGACGTCCAGGACGGCCGCGCCCTGGCCGATGCGCTCGGCCCCGGTATAGATGTTGAAGCGATCCTGCGCGGACGAAGCCGAGCACGGTCAGGCCGTGCTCCCGGGCCAGGCTCACGGCCAGGCTCGACGGGGCGCCCACGGCCGCCAGGATGGGGATGCCGGCCACCACCGCCTTCTGCACCAGCTCGAAGCTCGCCCGGCCGCTGACCAGCAGCACGGCCTCGGAGAGCGGCGTGCGGCCGGCGAGGAACTGGCTGCCGATCAGCTTGTCCAGGGCGTTGTGCCGGCCGACGTCCTCGCGCAGGCACAGCAGGTTGCCGCGGCGTCGAACAACGCCGCGGCGTGCAGGCCGCCGGTGCGGTCGAAGACGGCCTGCGCCGCCCGCAAGGCCTCGGGCAGCCGGTGGATGACCGCGGCCGTCGACGACGGGCCGGCCCTCGGCAAGGGCGATAGGCGAGCGGATACACGCACCGCCTCCAGCGACGTCTTGCCGCACACGCCGCAACTCGAGGAGGTGTAGAAGTGCCGCTCCAGCCGCGCCAGGTCCACGGCGACGCCCGGCCGCAGATCGACGCGGACCACGTTGCCCGCCCCGCAGGCGCGGACGCCCGTGACCTGCTCCCGCGCGACGATGATGCCCTCGGTGAACAGGAAGCCGACGGCCAGCTCGCGGTCGTGGCCGGGCGTGCGCATCGTGACCGAGACGCCGCGGTGGACCCGTCGCCCGTCAATCGTGCACCCCAGACGGATTTCCAGCGGCTCCTCCACAGCCAGAAAGTCCGATTGGATCGTCGTGCCGGAGCCGTCAATTCGGCACACGGAGACGGCGGCCACGGCCTGGTCGGTCGAGGGATTGATTTGGTCGGGGACCACGACAATGCCGCCCTCGCGATGCGTACCGCAGATCCCAGGGCCGGCTTCATGGTTCGGCTCTCCAGGAAAAGACAACTATCAATAGCCACGGATGGTCGTCGAAGTCAACCTTCCTGGAATGGTGCCGGCTAGGGTCAACCGAGCGTGTCAGCCGACCGCCGAACTACTTGAGCACAGGGAATGCCAGATTGCCTGCTAGTTAAGCAATGCTCCGCGGACGGCTGGCAAAGGCTGCGATTTCGAAGGAATCGCGTGGCGCGGCCAAAGCGCCGGAGGTCCTGGGCTGCGCACCAGAGTCCCACATGTTAACCGGACAATTCGTCGACGTGTGTGGGCCGAACGGACATCCTGTCTTCGCGTCGCCGGCGACCTCGATCACCCTGGCCTCGCCCGGAAACACGATCACCGCCAGGCGATTGCCCTTTGGAACCCGGAGCGTACAATTCGGCACGTGCTCGACATTCAAAAGGATGGTGCGCAGGCTTTCGGCCAGGTCCTGTCCAGGGGCGACGTCATGGAACGCCGGGCGATTGCCGTCGATGGAGTCGTTCAAGGTGTCGGGTTTCGCCCTTTCGTGTACGGCCTGGCCTCGAGCCTCACGTTGTTCGGCTTCGTCAAGAACCGTGGGGGCGGTGTCTTGATCGAAGTGGAGGGGGATGTCGCGCTCGCTGGACCACTTCCTGACGGAGCTGGCGACCAAAACTCCTCCGCTTGCCCGCATCGACCGGCTGGACTGGGAGCATCGGCCGTGCCAAGGGGATCGCGAGTTCCGCATCCAACCGAGCGAGGTTGAGAGCTCGGGCCCGATTCTCGTACCCCCGGACGTAGCCACCTGTGAGGACTGCCTGGCGGAATTGTTTGATCCCGCCGACCGTCGCCATCGCTATCCTTTCCTCAATTGCACCAACTGTGGACCGCGGCTCACGATCGTCAAGGGTGCGCCTATGACCGTGAGCGCACCACCATGGCTTCTTTTATCATGTGCGCCCTCTGCCGAGCCGAGTACGAAGATCCGGGTAATCGCCGATTTCATGCCCAGCCCACAGCCTGTCCGACCTGTGGACCGCAACTTCAACTACTGGACGCTCACGGCAAGCGGGTCGAAACCAACGATCCGCTCGCTTTGTTTGCAGCAGGACTTCGTGCCGGATCGATTGGTGCACTCAAAGGTCTTGGAGGCTTTCATCTCACCTGCGATGCGGGTCATGTGGCAGCGGTTTCGGCGCTGCGGCAGCGGAAACACCGCGACGAGAAGCCGTTCGCCATCATGGTCCGCGATGTCGAGATGGCACAGAAGTATTGCCGAGTCTCGGCCGCTGAAGAGCAGTTGCTTTCATCGCCCAAGCGACCCATCGTGCTTCTGCATAAGCGTTCAAGCGCCGGCATTGCCGAGGGGGTTGCCCCCGGAAACCCTTGCCTCGGCGTCATGTTGCCGTACACACCGCCCCATCATCTCCTACTGGAGGCGGTCGGTGGCATCCCGCTGGTCATGACCAGTGGCAATCGCTCGGACGAGCCCATCGCCTTTGAGAACGACGACGCTCTGGATCGCTTGAGTGGGATTGCAGACTTGTACTTGATTCACAACCGCCCGATTCACGTTCGCTGCGACGACTCGGTGACGCGTGTCGTGGACCGCACAGAGTCGCTGGTACGACGTTCGCGGGGATACGCGCCGCAGCCAATCGGCCTGCCACTGGATTGTCGTCATCCCATTCTTGCTGTAGGAGGGCAATTGAAGTCCACGTTCGCGCTCGGGCGCGGGCGGCACGCTTTTCTCAGCCACCATCTGGGCGATCTCGATCACTACGCTGCCTATCGCGCTTTCGAGAGAGACATCCTTCTATATCAACAGCTCTTCGCAATTGAACCCGTGCAAATTGCGCATGACCGGCACCCGGATTATGCATCGACCCAGTATTCACGGACGCGTGCCCAATCGCGGACCAGCTTGCACGAGGATCGCCCGTTCTTGATTTCGGTGCAGCATCACCATGCCCACATGGCCAGTTGCATGGCCGAGCACGCTCTGACCGAACCGGTCATCGGAGTGACTTTCGATGGCACCGGCTACGGAACCGATGGTGCCATCTGGGGTGGAGAGTTTCTCGTTGGGGATTACTGGGAATTTCGTCGAGCCGGGCATCTGCGCTACGTCGGCATGCCGGGAGGCGACCAGGCCATTCGCGAGCCCTGGCGCATGGCTGTGGCACATCTCCGGGACGCAGGCAGTACCAATGGCGAATTCGTGAGCTGTCTGCCACCAGCCGAGCTCCGGACAATCGAAACGATGCTCGAAAAAGGTTTGCTCACACCCATGACCTCGAGCGCGGGACGACTCTTCGACGCGGTCGCTGCCCTCGCCGGTTTGCGCCAGCGCGTGAGCTACGAAGGACAGGCGGCGATGGAGTTGGAATGGCTGGCCACGGGTCTGGCCGAGAGCGGCGCTTATCCATTCGAGCTGGAGAAAGTGCCAGAGGGCGAACCTCCGGATGAAACACTCGTCGTCGACACACGTCCGCTGATCTGCGCCGTGGCGCTCGATGCCGAGCGGGGCATTCCGGCCGCGATCGTGAGCCGGCGATTTCACACCACCATGGTTGAACTGATCGCTTCGGTGTGCGACCATATCCGAGGGTCGACGCAACTTGACGCCGTTGTTCTGAGCGGCGGGGTGTTCATGAACGCCTTGCTTACGAGTGAGGCGAATACGCGATTAACGGGTGACGGCTTTCGAGTCTACCGTCACAGGCTAGTACCGCCCAACGACGGAGGATTAAGTCTGGGTCAACTGGCTATCGCGGCCGCGCTGGCCCAGGAGAAACATGCTGGCGAAAACGGCGGCGAGGGCGAGGCTCCCGCCAAGCCGCGATGAAGAAAGCTCGGCAAGAGCCTTCGCCTGTCGGTGTCGGCAATTCCGATTGGTCGAAGCCCTTCACCAGCCTCGCCCCGGTGATTTCTGAGGAGAAGACGATGTGCCTCGGAATTCCAGGAAAAGTGACCAGCACCTATCGCGAGCACGACGTGCTGATGGGCAAGGTCGATTTCGGCGGCGTCTTCAAGCGCGTCTGTCTGGAGCACGTGCCCGAGGTCAACGTCGGCGAGTACGTCATCGTGCATGTGGGCTTTGCCCTGTCGCGTATTGACGAAGCGGAAGCAAAACAGGTCTTCAAGTTTCTCGATGGAATGAACGAACTCGCGGAACTGAAAGCCGGAGAACCACATGAAGTACCTGGATGAATATCGCGATCCCGCGGCGGCCAACAAGCTCCTGCACGCCCTTCGAGCCGTAACCACCCAGTCGTGGACCATCATGGAAGTCTGCGGCGGGCAGACTCATACCATCGTCAAGTATGGCATCGACGAACTCTTGCCGCGGGGAATTGAGCTGGTCCACGGCCCGGGTTGCCCGGTGTGCGTGACGCCGCTGGAGCTCATCGACAAGGCCATCGCGATCGCCTCCCGACCCGAAGTGATTTTTTGCTCCTACGGCGACATGCTCCGCGTCCCGGGAAGCAAGCGCGATCTGTTCGCAGTGAAGGCGGCCGGCGGCGACGTGAGGATCGTCTATTCCCCGCTCGATTGTCTCCGCGTTGCCGAACAGAATCCGGCTCGCACCGTCGTTTTCTTCGCGGTCGGCTTTGAGACGACCGCGCCGGCCAACGCCATGGCGGTGTGGCAGGCCAAGCGTCGCGGGCTCAACAACTTCACGGTTCTCGTGTCTCACGTTTTGGTGCCGCCGGCGATGACGGCCATTTTGGCTTCACCCACCAACCGCGTTCAGGGATTTCTGGGGGCCGGGCACGTGTGCACGGTCATGGGCTACGAGGAGTATGAGCCACTTGCGGACCGCTTCCGCATCCCGATCGTCATTACCGGGTTTGAGCCGCTTGATCTGCTCGAGGGCGTGTATCGCTGCGTCCGCATGCTGGAGGAGGGACGGCGTGGTGTTGAGAATCAGTACGCGCGAGCCGTGCACCGAGCCGGAAACCCCGCCGCTCTTCGCTTGATCCGCGACGTCTTCGAAGTCACCGACCGTAAGTGGCGGGGCATTGGAACGATTCCTCAGAGCGGCTTCCGGCTCAGCCCCGCCTACGCCGCGTTTGATGCGGAACAGCGGTTCGCGGTCGAGGACATTCAGGTTGCCGAGTCAAGTGTCTGCATCAGCGGACTAATACTCCAGGGACTCAAGAAGCCACACGATTGCCCGGCTTTCGGAAAATCGTGCACGCCGGAAAACCCTCTCGGGGCAACGATGGTGTCATCAGAAGGGCCTGCGCTGCGTACTACCACTATGGACGCTTCCGGCATCCCGCTTCGGGGGCCACTGTTCAGTTAGAGACAGCCAATGTCTGAAGTCGTCGATTTTGATCAACTAAGCTGTCCCGTGCCGTTATCCAATTACGAGCACGTTTTGCTGGGCCACGGCAGTGGCGGCCGATTGACCGCCGATCTGGTCGAGCGGCTGTTCCTGCCAGCCTATGGCAACGAGGTCCTGGCGGGGCTGGAGGATCAAGCCACCGTCCGCCTGTCCCGTAGCAACGGGCCGCGGGCTCCTCGATTGGCATTCACGACGGATTCGTTTGTAGTCCGTCCTATTTTTTTCCCGGGTGGCGACATCGGAAAATTGGCAGTGCATGGGACCGTGAACGACCTGGCCGTCGGAGGTTCCGAGCCCTTGTTCCTCTCGGCTGCATTCATTCTCGAAGAAGGTCTGGCCATCGCCGACCTGAAGCGAATCGTCTTATCAATGCGCGAGGCGTGCGCGCTGGCGGGGATAAGCCTGGTCACAGGGGATACGAAGGTTGTTGATCGCGGCAAGGGCGACCAAGTCTATATCACCACATCCGGCATCGGATTAGTCCCAGACGGCCGATCGCTGTCGATCCGCGCCGCTCGTCCCGGCGATCGCATCCTCGTCTCCGGCACCATCGGGGACCACGGGGTTGCGATCATGTCGGTGCGCGAGGGGATCGAATTCGAGACGGTCCTGCAAAGCGACTGCGCCCCGCTCAACGATCTGACGAGGGCGATGCTGGAGGTATGCCCCGGAATCCGCGCAATGCGCGACCCGACGCGCGGCGGGCTCTCCAGCGCCCTTAATGAGTTGGCGGCGGCCTCGCGGGTGGGTGTCGAGCTGTACGAGGCGACGATTCCGGTTCGTCCCGAAGTGCGCGGTGCCTGCGAGATGCTGGGGCTCGATCCGCTCTATGTCGCCAATGAAGGGAAATTGATAGCGGTGGCGGCCCCGAACGACGCCGAACGACTACTCGATGCGATGCACAACCACCCCCTAGGGCGAAACGCCGCCTTGATCGGCAAGGTGGTTGAGGATCATCCGGGCATGGTGACCATGCACTCGGTCGTGGGCGGAGAACGGGTCGTCACCATGCTGGCGGGCGAACAGCTACCGAGGATTTGTTGACTCTGATTACCTCCAAGAGCTTTACCACGGTGACCTGATTGTAACTCCATGAAGCGGAAAACGTCGGCCTCCCATGAACTTCAGGCCGGGGACGGTCAGAACACATATCCTCTGAGTGAAGCACCAGAAGGCGAAACTCCGGGGCTTGAGGAGGCAGAAAATCATCTCGCGCGTATGGCTGGACCACTTCCGTCTGGGGGTGGCGACCTCTGGCGGTTGGTCGGAGTTCTGACCTCGGGCAGACGAGCCGCCCAGGGCGCCGGGGGACGCAACTGCACCGGGCGGAGGCACGATACCGGGCCCTCGTGGAGCAAATCCCGGCGGTGACATTCATGGCACCCTTGGATGGGAGCACCAGCGAACTGTACGTGAGCCCGCAAATCGAGGAGTTGCTCGGCTTTTCAGCTCAGGAATGGTTGGACGACTCCTTCCTCTGGTATCGCCAGTTGCACCCGGACGACCAGGTCCGATGGGCCGAGAGCTTCGCGCACACCTGCTTCTCCGGCGAGCGTTTTCGCGCCGAATTCCGGTTTCTGGCCCGGGATGGGCGGGTCGTGTGGGTACACGGCGAGGCCAAGCTGGTGATGGACGAACACGGGGCGCCCTCGTTTTTGCACGGCGTGGCCTTCGACATCACCGAACGCAAGCGAGCGGAGGAGGCCACGCTGGCCGCATACGACGAGATCAGACGCCTGAAGGACCAGTTGCAGGCGGACAACGTCTACCTGCAGGAAGAGATCAAGCTCAAGTGCAACTTCGGCGAAATCGTCGGGCAGACACCCGCGATCCAGAGGGTGCTGCATCAGGTGGAGCAGGTGGCCGGGACGTCGGCGACCGTGCTCCTGCTCGGCGAGACGGGTACGGGTAAGGAGCTCTTGGCCCGGGCCATTCACAGCGGCAGCCCACGGCGAGCCAGGCCCATGCTCACGCTCAACGGCGCTGCCCTGCCGGCCACATTGATCGAAAGCGAGCTGTTTGGCCATGAAAAGGGCGCCTTACACCGGCGCATGGCAAGGCAAATCGGCCGCTTCGAGCAGGCCGACGGCTCCTCCCTCTTCCTCGATGAGATCGGCGAGCTGCCCCTGGAGGTGCAGGTCAAGCTGCTGCGAGTCCTCCAATACGGCCAATTCGAGCGCCTGGGCAGTACGCGGACCCTGTCGGCCGACGTGCGCATCATTGCAGCGAGTAACCGCGATCTGGAAACGATGGTCAAGCAGGGGCGATTCCGAGAGGACCTGTTTTATCGCCTGAACGTATTCCCGATCCGCCTGCCTCCATCTCAGGGAGCGGCAAGAGGATATTCCGCTTTTGGTCTGGTCGTTCGTCAGAGAGTTCGGCCGAACCATGGGCCGGAAGATCGAATCCATCCCCCGCGCCACCGAGGAAGCGCTCAAGTGCTACTCTTGGCCCGGGAACATTCGCGAGCTGCGCAATGTCATCGAGCGCGCCATGATCGTCTCTCGCGGTCCGACGCTCCAGGTCGAAGTGCCTTCCTTGTCCAATGGGACGATCTTCACGCCGGCCTTGCCTACCGGTCCGTCAGCGCCCACCAATGGATTAACTTTAGACGACACGCGGCGCAACCAAATCTTGGCGGTCCTCCAGCAGACCGGCTGGCGCGTCAGCGGCAAGAACGGCGCGGCGGCCATCCTTGGTCTCAAGCCGACAACGCTTGAATCACGAATGGCCAAGCTCGGCATCAAACGGGCGCGACTAGGTCAACGATATTTCGTGAATTTTCCCGAAAGAATGGGAACCACTGCGCCGAGGCCCATTTCTCGGCGCCGCGAACGTTCGCCTAATTCTAGACGAGCAAACATGTTAGGTCTGAGAGCCGAACTATCATTCGTTTGGCACGATTCATGCTCTTGTCGATGAGGATCGAGAGGACCGTGGCGACGACTTCTTTCTTCTGACGTGCACCAGTCCATGTTCTCGCTCATCGATCTCTCTCGTCTTACATCCGAAGTCTTTCACCTCATGAAAGGAGCCCTGTGCGATGGCTGAAGCAACTGTCCCCCACGGGCGCCGGACTCAAAGAGCACCGGCTGTCAAAGAGGTGCATGTCGTGTGGATCACCGCAGGTCTGGGTTGCGATGGCGACTCGGTCTCGATCACCGCTGCCACCCAGCCGAGTCTCGAGGACGTGATCATGGGGGCCATTCCGGGACTCCCCAAGGTGCACTTGCACAACCCGGTGCTGGCGTACGAGGTCGGTGACGAGTTCATGAAATACTGGTACGAGGCCGAGGAGGGCCGGCTGGACCCCTTCGTTCTGGTGGTGGAGGGTTCGATACCCAACGAAAAAATCAAGAGCGAGGGCTACTGGGCTGCGCTTGGCACCGACAAGAGGACGGGGCAGCCGATCACGACCAACGAATGGATCGATCGTCTGGCTCCCAAGGCGCTGGCCGTGGTTGCAGCCGGCACGTGCGCCGACATACGGCGGCATTCATGCGATGGAAGGCAACCCGACAGGGTGCATGGGTTTGGCGGATTACCTGGGCTGGGACTGGAGGTCGAAGGCAGGCATCCCGATCGTGAATGTGCCTGGCTGTCCCGTGCAGCCTGACAACTTCATGGAGACCTTCCTGTACCTGCTCTATCAGGTTGCGGGCTGGCCCCCATGATTCCTCTCGACGACTGCGGGCGGCCGAAATGGCTGTTTGAAAGTACGGTCCACGAAGGCTGCGATCGAGCCGGCTATTACGAACAGGGTGATTTCACCACGGAGTATGGCTCGCCCAAATGCTTGGTGAAGCTGGGCTGCTGGGGGCCGGTGGTCAACTGCAATGTGCCCAAGCGCGGCTGGATGGCCGGCATCGGCGGCTGCCCGAATGTCGGTGGCATCTGCATCGGCTGCACGATGCCCGGATTCCCCGACAAGTTCATGCCGTTCATGGACGAGCCTCCTGGCGCCAAGCTGTCCACCAACTCGATCGGCATCTACGGCCGGATGATCCGGTCATTACGCGGCTTCACCAATACCACGGTCAACAAGGAACCAAGCTGGCGGCATCGGCGCGTCCGAACTGACGACCGGATATCATCCCACCACGTATTCGCGACAAGGCTAGAAAGGATTGGTCGAATGAGCACTGTGACTCTCCCGGAAAAGAAGGCTCCGACCGACACCAGAAAACTGGTCGAGATGTCCTGGGACCCGATTACCCGGATCGTCGGCAGCCTGGGCATCTTCACGAAGATCGACTTCGCCAACCGCCAGGTCGCAGAGTGCCACAGCACCTCGGCGATCTTCCGCGGTTACAGCATCTTCATGAAGAACAAAGACCCGCGCGACGCCCATTTCATCACCAGCCGGATCTGCGGCATTTGCGGCGACAACCATGCGACGTGCGCGACCTACGCCCAGAACATGGCATTCGGCATCAGACCGCCGGCTATGGCCGAATGGATTGTCAACCTGGGCGAGGCCGCCGAGTACATGTTCGACCACAACATCTTCCAGGACAATCTCGTCGGCGTCGATTTCTGCGAGCAAATGGTAAAGGAAACCAATCCCGGCGTCTGGGACAAGGCCCAGCGGACCCCTGCACCCCACGCCGAGGATCCACGGCTACAAGACCATCGCCGACATCATGCGGGCGCTCAACCCCTTCACGGGAGACTTCTACCGCGAGACACTTCACGTCAGCCGCTATACCCGTGAGATGTTCTGCCTGATGGAAGGCCGGCACGTCCACCCCTCCACGCTCTATCCCGGCGGCGTCGGCACAGTACCCACAGTCCAGCTCTTCACCGACTACCTGGTCCGCCTGGCCCGGTACGCCGAGTTCATGAAGAAATGCGTGCCCCTGCACGACGACCTCTTCGACTTCTTCTACCAAGCCCTGCCCGGCTACGAAAAGGTGGGTTACCGGCGCACGCTCCTGGGCTGCTGGGGCTCGTTCAACGACCCCGCAGTCTGCGACTACACCTACCAGAACATGAACGCGTGGGGGCGGAAGATGTATGTCACGCCCGCCGTCATCGTCGACGGCAAACTGGTCACCAACGACCTGGTGGATATCAACCTCAACATCCGCATCCTGCTCGGCATCGTCCTACTACGATGACTGGGAAAATGGTGAGATCTTCGTCGACAAGGACCCGCTGGGCAACCCGGTCGATCGGCGTCATCCCTGGAACCAGACCACCATTCCCCGGCCGCAGAAACGCAACTTCGAGGACAAGTACACCTGGGTCATGTCGCCGCGCTGGTTCGACAAGCGCACCAGGGAGCATCTGGCCCTGGACACTGGCGGCGGCGCCATCGCCCGGTTGTGGGCTACGGCCCTGTCGAACATGGTGGACATCGGCTACGTCAAGGCGACGGGCAGCAGCGTCAAGATCTACCTGCCTAAGACGGCTTCCAAACCCGAAGTCGAGTTCGAATGGAAGATCCCGCAGTGGAGCAACGCCATCGAGCGCGACCGGGCTCGAACCTATTTCCAGGCATACGCCGCCGCCTGCGCTTACTACTTCGTGGAGCAGGCCCTCAAGGAGCTGCATGCGGGGCGGACCAAAACCTGGACCGAGTTCAAGGTACCGGAGGATGCCATCGGCTGCGGTTTCCATGAGGCCGTTCGTGGCGTTCTGTCGCACCATGTGGTGATCCGAAACGGCAAGATCGCCAACTATCATCCGTACCCGCCCACGCCGTGGAATGCCAATCCGCGCGACATTTACGGCACGCCGGGGCCTTACGAGGACGCCGTCCAGAACACGCCGATCTTCGAGGAGAATGGCCCCGACAAATTCAAAGGAATTGACATCATGCGGGCCGTGCGCAGCTTCGACCCGTGCCTGCCCTGCGGAGTCCACATGTACCTGGGCCAGGGCAAGGTACTCGAGACCAGGCATACGCCGATGTTTGGCCTGCAGCCGTAGATAAGGAGCACGAATGGCCAGTTCTTCGGATGCCCGAGAATTCCGCCGCAGGATCGAGCGGGTCGAGTCTCTCATCCACGAGGTAGAGCGATTCGCAGACCCCGAGGCGCGAGCGCGCACTCAGGAAATTCTCGCGGCCGTGATCGAGCTGCACGGCGCCGCCATCGAGCGCATTCTGGACAAGGTGGCAGGCGCCGGCGACACAGGCCTCGCCTTGATCGACGCGCTCGCCGGCGATGATCTGGTGGGGTGCGTACTCTTGCTCCACGGGCTGCATCCTCTGGATCTGGAAACTCGGGTGCGGCAAGCTCTCGACAAGGTCCGGCCGCTCTTGCGCTCGCACGGGGGCAACGTCGAACTCCTGAGCCTGACCGGCGGCGTGGTCCGCTTGCGAATGCTGGGAAGCTGTGACGGCTGCCCGTCGTCGGCCATGACCCTCAAGTTGGCAATCGAGGAGGCCATCAACGAGAAAGCCCCGGATGTGACGGCGATCGAAGTCGAAGGAGCGGTGACGAACGGGCACGTGGCGAAGGATGGAAAAGTGCGGTTCGCGCTGCCTATCCTGGGGCAGTAAGTCAATCACAAGGCGTGGCGCGATGACGCTAGAACGAGAATTCGGACAGAGTTCCTTCGCTGCACTTCGCAGGTTCACGCGGAAGCGCCCGGCCGCGGAGACGTGCGAGCTTTGCAGTGCCCCTCTGTCGTCCGACCACGAACACCTAATCGAACCGGCCGTCCAGCGGATTCTCTGCTCCTGCAACGCCTGCGCCATCCTGTTCAGTGGCCAGCCCAGCGCTCGCTACCGCCGAGTCCCCCGGGACGTTGAGTTCTTGAGCGACTTTCGCCTGACGGACCTGCAATGGGAGGAGTTGCACCTGCCGATCAATCTGGCTTTCTTCTTCCACAGCACGCGCGCGGGACGGGTGGTGGCTGTCTATCCCAGTCCCGCGGGGGGTACGGAATCGCTTCTGACCTTGGAGGCCTGGCAGCAACTCGAGGACGAAAACCCAGTCCTGCGCGAGCTCGAGCCGGACGTCGAAGCGCTTCTGGTCAATCGATTGGGATCTGCGCGAGAACACTATCGCGCTCCGATTGATGCCTGCTACCGGCTCGTGGGCCTGATACGGTCCGGTTGGCGAGGCTTGTCGGGGGGGTCGGAAGTATGGGAAGAAATCGGGCGGTTTTTCGCGGCCTTGAAGCAGAATTCGACTCTCAGCGGGAAGAACAACCATGCCTGATCTGAATTTTCAGGTCGTGATGGCAGAACCGGAGCCATACGCGGTCGGGCCGCTTTTGAAATTCAAGCTCCATGTCATCCAAACGGCCGCCAACGGAGCGGAGGTTGTTCCAATCCATGCCGTCGCGCTGCAGTGTCAGATTCGCATCGAACCCGCACAGAGGCGTTACACGACCCTGGAACAGGATAGGTTGCTCGATCTGTTCGACCGGCCCTCGCGCTGGGGCCAGACCCTGCGGCCCATGCTCTGGACGCATGCCAGCGTTAACGTCGGGCCCTTCACGGACGCCATCCTGGTCGACCTTCCTGTACCGTGCACTTACGACTTTAATGTGGCCGTGACCAAGTATTCTTACGCCCTGGAGGAAGGAGAGATTCCTGCGACCTTTCTGTTCAGCGGCACGATCTTTCATGAAGCCGCCGACGGTGCGCTGCAAGTGGCACAGATCCCCTGGGACAAGGAAGCGGCCTTTCGCCTGCCGGTACGAGTCTGGAAGGACATGATGGAGCAGTATTATCCGAACAGTGCCTGGCTCTGCTTGCGCAAGGATGTGTTTGATCGGCTTTACCAATACAAGAGCCATCAAGGCATGCCGACCTGGGAACAAGCACTCGAGAGCCTCTTGCCAGTTGCCCAGAACGGGTGTTTCGCCACGCCCGCGCTGGAGCGAGAACGGGAGCAGTCAGACTCATGAACCAAACGCTGGTGGATCAGATTGTCGATGCGGTCTTGTACGAGGGGTACATCCTTTACCCTTATCGGCCGTCGGTGAAAAACCGACAACGGTGGACTTTCGGCGGTCTGTACCCACGCGGCTATTGTCAAGCGCAGGGAGCCGGCGACACGTGGTCCATGCAGACGGAGTGCTTGCTCCGCGGCACCGGCAATACGGTTGTTCAAGTCGTGGTACGCTTCCTTCATCTCCAGGCCCGGCTGGTCGGGCAGCTCGACCGTCGCTGTGCCGAGCTGGCTCCAGGCGAGGAGCCGGCCTTCCATGTCGTCGACAAACTTGAAGTCGGCGACCGGTTGCTCCAAACCTGGCAAGAGGCAATGCAAAGGGATGTGGTTCTTGAGGGGCTGGATCTGGTTTCCCTTACGGGCGAGCCGCGGCAGCGCCAGATCACCTTCCCCGCAAGCCGCAAGATCGAGTCCGTGCGCGGCCACACCGGCCAGATCGAGGCGATCCTGGTGCGCGAGCAGCACTCGGTCACAGTTCGCGTCCAGGTCTCCGCCCAGCCCTTTGGCGAGGGCCTGTTCAAGCTTCGAGCGCGGATTGAGAACGACACAACGCTCGAACATGGCGACCTAACGTGCCGCGACCAGGCCGTGCTTCAAGCTCTGGCTTCCACGCACACTATCCTGGGCGTGCTGAGCTGGCGAGTTCTTGTCGCTGATCGATCCTCCCGATGACTGCCGGGCGCTGGCCGCGACGTGCCGCAACGAGGGGACATGGCCCGTGCTGGTCGGCCGCGAAGGTGAGACGGACACCATGCTGTCTTCGCCGATCACGTTGTACGACTACCCGCGAATCGCGGCCGAAAGTCCCGGCGATTTCTTCGACGGTACGGAGATCGACGAGATGCTCGTACTGCGCATCCTGACCTTGACCGACGAGGAAAGGCAGGCAGCCGCGGCTGTGGATGAGCGGGCGCGCGCCTGCTGACACGCACCAGATCGCTAGGCGAGGAGCAGATGCTGAGGTTGCACGGCGCCGTCCACGGGCTGCGGCCAGTGCCGTCCGGAGAATCGTCATGAATGACTGGGAACAGTTCTTCGACAGGCCGCGACTCGAAAGCCTTCGCGTGAACGGCATCGACCTTAAGCAAGGCGACCGCGTACGGCTTCATCCTCTCGGCCGTGCGGACATCCTGGACATGGCCCTGGATGGCAAGACTGCGACGATAGAAGCGATCGAACAGGATTTTGATGAGCGCGTCTACCTCGGCGTTGTCTTGGACGATGATCCTGGAGGGGACCTGGGACGGCTGCGTCAGCCAGGACATTGCTTTTATTTCGGTGTCGAGGAAGTGGAGCCGATCCAGCCGAACTCGAGTTCGAGCGAAGCCCTTGACAAGCGAGAGCGAGCTGCATTCTGGACCTGGAGAATCGGGGGACAGGGAAGCTCAGGAACCTAGTTCTAAGGAGTGTTTCTTTCATTTACGCGAGAGGTTACCAATGCAGGAAAATACAAACTCGGACGTTCGCGACGCCGTGCTGCTTGCCGGCGGGGTTGCCCTTGTGGCTTTTGGTGTGGGGTTGATCCTGGCGCACCCTGCCGTCCGCGGTACTTTGCTGGGGAGCGTTGCTCCGCTCGGTTCGATGGGCGGCGGCATCGTTGGGGTCCTGCCGGACGTGGAGCGTTACCTGAAGCTCAAAGCCATGTGAGCCCTGGGGATCGAGTGAGGATGATTCGTGCCACAAACAATTAGTTACGTGCTGGACCCCTCGCACAGTCGATTCACGGTCCAGGCGTTTGCTCAGGGCGCTCTCTCGGCCTTCGCGCACAGTCCGACGTTCGCGATCCGCACGTTTACGGGCGAGTTTCGCCTGACGCCCGAGGTGACGGCCGATGCCGAGTTCCACCTAACGGTCCAAGCGGACTCTTTGACCCTAGCCGACTCCGTCAGTGCGAAGGACCGCGAAGAGATCGAACGCAGGATGCGCCAGGAGGTGCTGGAAACGGCTGCCTATCCTCAGATCGTTTTTCAGAGCACCGAGATCATGGCCAGCAAGATCGCCGAAGGCTGGTACCGGCTCGGGATCGCGGGAAAGCTCTCTTTGCATGGCGTCACGAACGTTCAGCGCTTGGATGCGCAGTTGAGAGTGAGCGAAGACGAGATTCGTCTCAGCGGCGACTGCGCTCTCGCAACAAGCGTATCGAATTAAGCGGGTTTCGGCCCTGGGCGGTATGATTACCGTGAAGGACGAGCTTAAGCTTACTTTCGATCTCGTGGGCCACAAGAAGGACGGATAACTTGTGATCACGACAACCGACACGAGCATTGCACGCATCCTCATCGCCGGCATCGGGAACATTTTTTTCGGAGACGATGCGTTTGGCGTCGAGGTCGCCCGGCGGTTGGCCCAGCACCCGCTACCCGACACGGTGCGCGTGGTCGATTTTGGCATTCGCGGGCTGGATTTGACCTACGCCCTGCTGGATCCCTACTGAGGTGCTGATCCTCGTGGACGCCGTTCCCCGCGGCGGAAGAGTGGGGACGGTCTACGTTCTGGAACCTGAGTTTATTGAGGACGGCGTCACTGGCGGGGTGATTGAACCCCACTCCATGGATCCGGTGAAAGTGCTGAGGATGGCTCGGGAGATGGGCAGCACGATCCGCTCCATCTATCTCGTCGGCTGCGAACCTCGGCCACTGGCTTCGGACGACGAAACGCTAATGGAAATGAGTGAACCGGCTCAAGCCGCGGTCGAGGAGGCGATTGCCGTGATCGAGTCCCTCGTGACCCAAATACTGACGAACGGTCCGTCGCGGCAGGACCGACCCAATGGCCGACCGACTGAGGTAGCCGTCGCAACGAAATGAACTGAACCAATTTGGGATCATGCACGAACTCTCCATCGCTCTAAGCATTCTGGATCTGGCCACAGAGGAAGCCCACAAGCGGGGAAGCGTGCGCGTCCTGAAAATCCACTTGAGGCTCGGGCCTCTTTCGGGCGTGGTCAAGGAAGCACTCCTCTCCAGCTATGAGCTGGCACGAGAAAGTACGCCATTGGAGGAGGCCCAACTGGTGATCGAAGACGTTCCGGTTCAGGTGCATTGCCCGACCTGCAAAATGACTCGGGCCGTGGCGTCCGTGCAGCAGCTTTGTTGCGCCGAGTGCGGCACGCCGAGCCCAGACGTCGTTAGCGGTCGAAACCTGGAAGTTGTCGCCATGGAAATCGAATGAGCGCAGAAACAAGGCTAATTCAGGTACGCCAGCACGTCCTCAAGCAAAACGACATGGCAGCCCGTGCGCTGCGCCAGAGGTTCCGCGCGGCCGGGGTTTACGTGGTGAGCCTGGTGTCGAGCCCCGGCACCGGAAAGACGACTTTTCTGGAAAAGTTACTCGGGCGGCTACGCGCTTGCTACCGTGTCGCGGCCCTCGTTGGCGACCTGGCCACGGACAACGACGCCCAGCGCCTGGCCCGCGCAGGTGCCGATTCGACAGATCACCACTGGCACGGTTTGTCACCTCGAGGCCGAGATGGTCCAGAACGCGCTGGAAGGGTGGGAGCTGGACGAGCTCGATTTTCTGTTTGTTGAAAACGTAGGCAATCTGGTCTGCCCCTCGACTTTCGATCTGGGGGAGGCGCTGCGGCTGGTACTCCTGTCCGTCACCGAGGGAGAAGACAAGCCACTCAAGTACCCGCCGATCTTCAACAGTGCAGACATCGCTGTCATTACCAAGATCGACCTGGCTGCCGCCGTGGAATTCGATCGCGCGGCCGCCTATCGGAGCATTCAGTCGGTCCGCCCGGACATGCAGGTCGTTGAAGTTTCTGCGAAAACCGGCCAGGGCATGCAAGAGTGCGCCTCTTTCCTCGAGTCGCGTCTCATGGAGTATCGGCGAGGCCAGACGACAGGTGCTCCGCGCGATGGCGCAGTTGTCTAGCCGACGACAACGGTCTCTCCCTGGCGACACACGCTCGCCAACGAAAAAGCCTTCGGTTGCATTGCCGACGGCCGGAAGGCCGACTTAAGACAGGGCTCGGCGTTTCTAACCTCACGAGCCGAGCCCCATCGAAACCCCGCTCCTGGCGGAAGCTTCTGGAGACGATCCACGCTCGTACGGCAAGTTCTTACCGATGGGGAAAGTCGGACGCCCCGGAGGAAATAGCCGCCGCGGTCGCCTGGCTCCTCTCCGACGCGTCGTCCTTCGTGACCGGCGTCGTCCTTCCGGTTGACGGTGGGTCTGCGCACAATGAGTGGCGAGGTGACTGACTTTTCTTTGGGAGATTCGAAATGATTTGCGAACACGAGATCGGTCTCGACCCGGTTCCGGCTCGCACGCCAGAGGGGTGTGAAGAGTGCCTGAGACTGGGCACGCCGTGGGTTCATCTTCGACTCTGCCTGAGCTGCGGCCACGTCGGCTGCTGTGACAGCTCGCCCGGCCGCCACGCCACCAAGCACGCCCACGAGACGCACCACGCGGTGGCGGCGTCCTACGAGCTGGGCGAACAGTGGGCCTGGTGCTACGTCGATGAGACGGAAGTGGACGTTCCAGAGCAGGCCCTACCGTACTTGCGGGACTAAGGCAGGCTCGTCGCCGCGGAGGAGGCAGAGAGATGGCTGAGTCTGACTTTGCGCCGCCGCCGCCTTTCCCAAGCTCGACGAAAGCCAGATGGCCGGGCTGGCGCTGCGCCGTGGTGTCGCCAAAGAGCTATCGGGACGGTGAGAAACTGTTCGAGGGCGGCCAAGTCAACTACAACTTCTACGTGGTCAAGTCCGGCGAGGTCGTGATCATAGACGAACCTGACGAGACAACAAAGACCGTCACAGTCCACGGTCCCGGGGAGTTTACTGGCGAGGAGACGCGAGTGATAGGCGGCCCGCGACGCCATCGCCACGACCGGGCGCAAGACCCTGGTTGTCGCCGGCTTCGCCTCGGAGGTGGTCATCACGATCGAGCCGGGCGACATGCTGTTCACCGGCTCCCCGTCCGGGTCGGCCGGGGTCCACGGGGGCCGGTTCCTCAAACCCGGCGACAAGATCCACGCGTCCATCGAGGGCGTCGGCGAGATGGACGTCGTCAAGCGACAAGATCGAACCCGTCCACGGGAGGAGATCATGAATCTACCACCGCTCAGGGGCATCCACCACATCAAGTGTTCCGTTTCCGATCTCGATCGGAGCGAAACGTTCTATACCATCGTCTTCGACGCAAAGCGAATTCAGGCGTGGGACCACAAGCATGCCGACGGGTCGTGCTATGGCTATATCCTGGAGGTGCCCGGCCTCGGAACCCGGTTGGAATTGCGACTCAACCCGGAGCAGGTCGAGAAGGACCGCGGGCTCGACCAATTGACTATCGCGGTTGCTGACCGGCCCGCGCTCGACGCCTGGGCCAAGCATTTGGACGCGGCCGGTGTTCAACGTTCGCCGGTGCTGACCGCCATCCAGGGCTGGGTGCTTGGTTTTCGAAGATCCTGATGCCCGCAAGTTGCGGCTTTACACCCTGGCCACGCACGGTCCTGAGACTAAGCCGGACGCAAGCTCGCCGTGGCTGCAGTAACGACAGGCGGATCGTCCCGGGCCGGTCCTCCTTTACCGACTGTCCGTCGCTGCATTACATTCATGTAATCCCGGAAAGTGCAGTTTTGATGGAGCTCAAAACGTAAGCTTCGATGAGCGAGCGACCGTCAGTCCTGGCTTGACGGCGCCCTCGGGGATTCCCAAACCACCGCGGCGCATCCCGCGTGGGCCTCGTTCGGTGGGGATCATCCGCCGGCCCTCATATCTGATGTCTTCTATGGCTCGGTCGGTGTGACAGGAGCGATCAAGCATGCTGGGGCGGCAGTCTGATGCCCCGACGAAGTCGATCGCACAGCATCGTTCGGGGTGTAGTGCAGATTGGCAGACCAGGAAGAGCAACGTGATGTCCGGCAGTCCGAAAGGAGAGTGCCCGCATGGCAAGCGATCATGATGAGATGCCGAAGGCGATAACGGAAGCAGGCACCGATCCTCCCAAGATGCTGCCGGCAGACGGACCGCCCAAACCAGCCGAGGCCAGGCCGCCATCACACCGCGGACGAAAAATCTTGCTATGTGTGGGGGCCATCGCCGCATTGGCGATCGAAGGATATCTTCCTGATACCGACGGTGGAGACGATGTTGAACACGGTGTCCACCGACGACGCTTACGTCAATGGCCACGTGACCTACGTGGCTCCCCGGGTCCCCGGCCAGGTGACGCGGGTCCTGGTGGATGACAATTTCCGGGTCAAGAAGGGGGACTTGCTGGTCCAGCTCGATAAGGAGCCTTACCAGGTCCAGGTCGCGATCAAACAAGCCGCCGTGGCAGCGCCGAAGCCGACGCGAAGGCCGCCCAGGCGCAGGTCCGAGCCATAGCGGGCCAGAGCCAGGCCATGATTGCAACTCCAAACGGCCATCGAGCACGTGACAACCAGATCGCCATGCTCCGAGCACACGTGGCGACCATGAACAGCAAGAAGGCGACCCTGGATCGAGCACAGGCCGACCTGAGAAGGGGCGAGGAGTCGTTGCCGAGCGGGGGCGTCGCAAGGAGGAACTCGATCAGCGGCGGCAAGCCGTAAATGTCGCGGAGCGGCTGTGCCACAGGCCCTCAGTCGTCTTCGCGACGCGTGTCGGCCTTGGCCTCCCGCCCACCCCGCGAAGGGCCACGAGCTGACCGACGTCCCCGGACCTCGACCAGAACTTCTCCGGCGTCCGCCAGGCACTCGCGAGTTGGGCCAGAGCGTCGCGCAACTTGGCCTGCCCCTAGCCGACCGGGAACCAGACGCCGAAGAAGGTAATTGACGATTTCATCAGCCGTCGACACGGAGCGTAACATCGATCGGATCATGGAGCGGATGCTTCCCAACGCACCGGCCGTCCGGCAGGCCGACGCCAAGCCTAAAGGAAGCCGCCGCGATTTGGCCCAGGCCCTGCTGAACCTCCGCTACTGCGACATCGTCAGCGAGATCGACGGCGTGGTGACCCGCCGCAACGTCAACCCAGGCAACAATGTATCCGTGGGGCAGAGCCTGATGGCAGTGCGCTCGCTCACGGAGATCTGGATCGATGCCAACTTCAAGGAAACACAACTTGCGGACCTGCGCATCGGCCAGCGGGTGCGCTGCGAGGTGGACATGTACGGCAGCCGGCGGGAGTTCGAGGGCCGCATCACCGGCTTCACCATGGGGACCGGTCAGACACTGGCCCTGCTCCCGCCGCAGAACGCCACGGGCAACTTCGTGAAGATCGTCCAGCGGCTGCCGGTCCGGATCGAGCTGACCAACTACGACCCGGACAAGGCCCCGCTGTTCGTCGGCTTATCGGTCGTCCCCTACGTGTACTTCAAGGAACCGCCCACGGGTCCGCACGCCGGAGAGGTCTTGCAACCGCCTCAGCCGCTTCCTCGAGGCCCCACGGTGACGGCAGCGGGGGAAGCCTCCATCCGGGGCCCCGCCTTCACACGCAAGCTCGATCGGCGTCGGGTACCCAGGATGGAGCAAGGGCCTGCGGTATCCGTCGTCTTGCGTTATGCTCCAGGAACCATTGCATGAGTAGTTCGGCCCTTGCCACGCGCCGTCAGCCGCCCGGCGATCAACCCTTGGTTCGTCGCCGCCGCGGTGGTCGTGCCCACGTTCATGGAGGTGCTGGACACCACGATCGCCAACGTCGCGCTGCGGTACATCGCCGGCGGCCTGTCGGCGTCGAACGTCGACAGCGAGTGGGTCCTCACCAGCTACCTGGCCGCCAACGCGACCATCCTGCCGATCTCCGGCTGGATCTCGGCCCACCTGGGCCGCCGCAACTACTTCCTGCTGTCGATCGCCGTCTTCACCATCGCCTCGGGGCTGTGCGGCATGGCCACCAGCCTGGGACAGTTGATCCTGTTCCGGGTGATCCAGGGCCTGGCCGGCGGCGGACTCCAGCCCTCCAGCCAGGGCGTCCTGCTGGACAGCTTCCCGCCCGAGAAGCAGGGCGACGGCCATGACGATGTTCGGCGTCGCGGCCTTGCTCGGCGCCGGTCGTCGGCCCGACGCTGGGCGGCTATCTCACGGTCACCTACAACTGGCGCTGGATCTTCTACATCAACCTCCCGGTGGGCGCCATCGGCTTCCTGGCGTCTTACCTCCTGGTCGATGACCCTGATTACCTCAAGACGCGAGCGGGCCGAGCTGCGCCGCCAGCCGCTGAACTTCGACTACCATCGGCCTGGGGCTGCTCGTCCTGATCATGTCGTGCTGGGAAGTCATGCTCAGCAAGGGGCAGGAGTGGGACTGGTACAACGACCCGTTCTGGCGGGTGCAGACGCTGTTCATCCTCTTCGTTCTCGGGCTGGGCGCCTTGATCTTCCGGGAGCTGCGGATCGCCAACCCAGTAGTCAACTTCCGGCCGCTGGGCGAGCGAAACTTCGCGGCCTGCTGCATCATCATCTTCTGTGCGTACGGTGTGCTCTACGGCGCGAGCACATCCCTGCCGGGCCTGCTCCAGTCCCTGTTCGGCTACGACGCCTATGTCTCGGGCTGGTGCAGTCGCCATCGGGCATTTTCTCCATCATGATGCTGGTGGTTGTCGGCGCCCTCATCGGTCGGGGCGTCGATGCCCGCTGGTTGATCGCCGCGGGCCTGCTCGTCATGGCTGCCGGGAACTACTGGATGGCGCTGATGAACCTGTATATCAGCCCGTGGCAGGTGATCTGGCCGCGCGTGGTCTTGATCGTCGGCCTGTCGATGATCTTCGCTCCGATCAACGTGGCCGCCTTCAAGTACACTCCGATGCATCTACGCGGGGCGGCCGTCGGCCTGATGGCCCTGCTCCGCAACGAGGGCGGCAGCGTCGGCACGTCGATGGCCCAGACCATCGAGCACCGCCGCGAGCAGTTCCACACGGCGCGTGTGGGCGAGTTCCTCGACCCGTTTAACCCGGCCGTGAACTCCTTCTCCGAGCAGGGTCAGGCTTTCTTCTTCCAGCAGACCGGCGACCCGGCCGGGTCCCAGCAAATGACCTGGCAGGCGCTGGCGGACCTCCGCCAGCAGCAGGCAGCGTCCCTGGCCTATTTCGACGTCTTCTGGCTGTTCGCAGTCCTGGCCGTGGGGCTCCTCGTTCTGGTACCGCTCATGAAGCGCTCGGTGGCCCAGGAGGGGGAGCACATTGGAGCGGAGTAAACTCGATAGAACGGGCAAACTGGGCAGTTCGCCCGCGTCAAGCGGTACTCTTCACAGGGTTATCCCCGATCGTCCGCGCTGGACCGACCGATAATTTCGTATGTGCGGTTCGTTCTCGACTTGCCGAGGACGATGCCCTCGTGCGGCGAGCCGTCAACGGACGCACACGACGGAAATGACGGATAACTTGGCGAGTTCCACACGGGCATGATGCCCACCGAATTCCTCGACCTCGCCATTGGCGATGGCCCGAGCTGGGGGGACTGGTGGTCGCGGTCTTGCTCAATAGCGGATGCATCTTGACCGGCCCCGGGCAGTGGGGTCGCAACGGTTTCAAGGTTGGGCCCAACTATGTACGGCCGCCGGCACCCGTGGCCGCGGAATGGATCCAGGCGAATGATCCCAGTGTACAGAACCACCACCTACAAGACTGGTGGCAGGTCTTTGGGGATCCCACGCTCGACGCCCTGATCGTTACGGCTTACGAACAGAACCCGACCCTGCGGATCGCGGGCACACGGGTCCTCGAGGCCCGGGCTGGCCAGACGATCGCCGCGGGCAACATTGCACTCAACCTGGTCAACGTCTATCGAGCCCTGGGCGGAGGCTGGGAATTGCGCTGCGAGAAAGAACCGTTGCAACCGAGTACCGAGAGCGAGCACGCTGAGGCACGAGCCGCGCCAGTGGAGGCGCCAGCCGCTCTCGGCCCGGATTCCTTACCAGAGGCGTTACCGCGGCCTCGGTCCGTTCCTTAACCGCGGACCGGTAAGTTACTCCGACGTCTCGGGTCGCTTGAGCCCGGCGCGTGATGACGGCCATATCGCGGAGGGAGAAAACACTGCATGAGAAGCCAGGTTACAATGTGGGTGTTCGTGCTCATACTGATCACTTACGGTCGGGCACTTGGTGGCGAGCCCGCGGAAGGTGCGCCACCCCAGCCGCGCTTGTCACAGCGGCTGCACCCGGTCGGTGGCTGGCACCCACACGGCGGCGGCCTGCTGCATTGGTGGAACCCTCATTGTTTTCCCTGCCAAGGTGCCCCGGACGACTACTGTCGCAAGCCTCTTCCCAGGGTGTGCTGGCCGCCTTACCCGCCCTACTACGTCTGGGGGCCGCCGGAGAACCATTACACCAAGAGAAACTAATCGAACCAGCAGTTCGGCAAGATCGTTGCCACGGTTCCCCTTTAGAGGCCGCTTCGCGGTCTGTTGAGAGGTGGTTGTGTCAGCACGTGCAATTCCCGCTATCGGACTTCCATCCGGCGAGGCGGTCCCAATTCTCGGTCAAGGAACTTGGGGGCCGGCGGAAGGCGCACACCTTCGAGCGGACGAGATCGCGGCCTTGCGCCTGGGTATCGACCTCGGCATGACGCTGATCGACACCGCCGAGATGTACGCCGACGGCCGAACCGAGGAGCTTGTTGGTGAGGCGATCGCCGGCCGACGGCAGCACGTCTTTGTGGTCAGCAAGGTGTTACCGCACCACGCGACGAGGCACGGCACGGTTAATGCCTGCGAGCGCAGCCTGCGGCGACTTCGGATCGATCAGATCGATCTCTACCTCCTGCACTGGCGCGGCGGTCCCCCGCTGGAAGAGTCGCTGGATGCGTTCGGGATGTTGATTCGCGCGGGCAAGATCCGGCACTGGGGCGTCAGCAATTTCGATTTGTCTGACATGCAAGAACTTGCGAACATTCCAGGGGGACTTGCGGTTGCCACCAACCAGGTGCTCTATAACCTCACCCGCCGCGGCATCGAGTACGATCTGCTGCCCTGGTGCCGCGAGCGCAATCTCCCGATCATGGCCTACTCGCCGATTGAGCAAGGCCGAATGCTCAATCATCCGGCTCTACAGAGAGTGGCGCAGCGCCACGACGCCACTCCGGCTCAGGTGGCACTCTCCTGGCTGCTCCGAAAGGACGAACTCATCGTCATCCCAAGAGCCGGGACGCCTGAGCACGTCGGCGAGAACCGCGCCTGCGCTCGACCTCCACCTTACGACGAAGGATCTCGCCGAACTCGACCGGGCTTTTCCGACACCAACCGAGAAGAGGCCGCTGGAGATGCTCTGATCCGGAAGTGGCCTTATGGTGATCAAGGTGAAGCGAGCGTATGTTCAGAATCGTCCGACGTTAGTGAGTCGCCGATAGTCAGGGCTTCAGGTGCCGCGATCTCATCTCGCGTCGCCCTTGCCGAGAGCGACAGGCGGAGAGCTGAAACCGGCGGCGGGAAGCACGGGAGCGCGGGCAAAGTCCTCCGGCAATGTCCCCGTCAAACTCTTGAGGAAGGTCACGATTGCGGCCGTCTCCTCTTCGGACAGGTTCTTGCCGAGCTGCACGCGGGCCATGATTCGGACGGCATCCGGCAATGAGCCGATCGAGCCGTCATGGAAGTATGGGGGCGTCATCTCGACGTTGCGAAGGCCCGGCACCTTGAATACGTACAGGTCCGCGGAATCCTTGCTGATATCGATTCGGCCACGATCGATCTCCTTGCTGCCAGTCGCCTTCCAGTATTCCTCCTTGACACCGAATTTGCGGAGCTTGCCACCCCCAACCGCGACTCCGCTGTGACAGCTGGTACAGCCTGTGTCGATGAATGTCCGCAAGCCCAGACGTTCCTCTGCCGAGAGAGCGTCGTTCTTGCCGCCGAGGTATTCGTCGAACCGGGACGGGGTAACCAAGGTGCGCTCATAGGCTCCAATCGCCTTGCCCCAGTTGTCCGCCGTGACAGGATTAGTCTCGTCTGGGAAGGCTTTCTTGAACAGCTCGACATAGCCTGGAATTGTCTCAACCCGCGCCATTGCAGCAGCGTAATCCGGGTTGGCAAAACCCGGCCCGAGCAACGATTGCTTCGCTTGCTGCTCCACGTTCTCGAGTTCGCCGCGCCAGTGCTGCTTGGAGTGGAGCGCGGCGTTGAGGACGGTGAGCGCATTTCGGGGAAGCAATTTGTCGAACACGGCGTGCGATTTCGCCAGACCGTCTGTCGCGTACAGACTTGGCAGGTGGCATCGGGCGCAACTTACGGTGCCATTGACCGAGATGCGCGGGTCGAAGAACAGCATGCACCCCAGTTTTACGCGGTCCGGTGGGACCGGAAATTCAGCGGTTGCGATGTCCTTCGGCAGCGGCTTGAAATGGCCTTGCGCCTCATCGAGTAAATCGTCCTCCCCTCCCGGCAGGGATAGGCCGGTCGTCTGCGGAGGTGTCGATCCCGAGGCCCGGCATGATGTCCCCTCGAAGTGAGCCGCCAAGCCGAGAGCCAGCACCACCGGACAGACGAGGACGACCAACCATTGAATTCGGCAGTTGCATTTTACGAGTCGCATGTTTTCTCCCCTAATCGGCAAGTCGGTTCAAACTCGGTTCACAAGGGGCGAACCCATCCCCTTCCTTGATCTCCCACGAGGTGCGTGCTCCTCGGCTCACTCTACCTTGCCAGTGTATGCCGGGTCGCGTGGCTGTTTCTCCATTGCCGCATTTCCTTCGTCCATTCGGGTGGTGCCCACGCCTTCACTCCGAGGGCATGCGCTGTGAGATTTACTTATTGGGTACGTGCTTGCCGAGGAACTCCCGCATCAGCTCGGCAATTTCCGCGCAGTTCGATTCCAGGGCGAAGTGACCGGCGTCGAGCAAGTGAAACTCCAGTGTTTTCAGATCGCGCTTGTACGGCTCGGCTCCCGCGGCCGGGAAGATCTGATCATTCTTGCCCCACGCGATCAGCATCGGCGGCTGGTGCTTGCGGAAGTATTCCTGCCAACTCGGGTACAGCGGCGGGTTGCTGCCGTAGCTGAGGAACAGGTCGAGTTGAATCTCGTCATTTCCTTTACGGTCCAGCAGGAACTGGTCGTGGGCCGCTCCGTCCGGGCTGACAAGCTCAGGGTTCTTTACTCCGGTCATGTACTGCCACTTGGTCGCCTTGTAGGTGAGTAGATTGCGAAGCGCATCGCGTTTCTCCTGGCTGCTGGGTTCCTTCCAATACGCCTTGATCGGCTATCCAGAATTCGTTGTCGAGCCCTTCGTCGTAGGCGTTGCCGTTTTGGACGATGATCGCGGTGATCCGGTCTGGGTGCTCCGACGCGAGCCGATACCCAACCGGGGCGCCATAGTCCTGAACATAAAGTGCATACTTCGAAAGCCCGACTGTCTCGGTGAATTCATCGATCACCTTCGCCAGGTTGTCGAAGGTGTACGCGAACTTTTCCCGAGGCGGCATCGAGCTATGACCATATCCGGGGTAGTCTGGGGCGATGACATGGTACTTATCGTCGAGTGCGGGAATCAGGTTACGGAACATTTGCGAACTGGTCGGGAAGCCGTGCAAAAGCAGGATCGCCGGGGCGTCCTTCGAGCCGGCCTCGCGGTAGAAGATGTCGAGGTCGCCGATTTTGACGGTCTTGTGGAGGACCACAACCGGTTGCCTGGCCGAAGCCGAATGTGCCGGACCGATTGCCAAAGCCGTGATCGAAAACAGGGTGAGAACGAAGGGCCATGTTATCGTATGGTGCATGATCATATCTCAAATAATAGGGTGCTGAAGGAACGGGATCGAATGTTAACGGACTTCGGGGATGCCGGGATGGTCCACCGGTCGGGGTCCGGGAGCCGGCCAGAGGAACTTGCGTTCGCTTTCGAGAATGGGGACATCGTTGATGCTCGCTTCGCGGCGACGCATCAAGCCTTGCTCGTCGAACTCCCACAGTTCGTTGCCGTAGCTGCGGTGCCAGTGACCGGCGGCATCATGCCACTCGTACTGAAAGCGAACGGCGATCCGGTTCTCGGTGAATGCCCAAAGAGCCTTCACGAGCCGGTATTCGAGTTCGCGATTCCATTTGCCGGCAAGAAAAGTCCGAATCTGGTCGCGGCCGACGACGAACTCGCTCCGGTTGCGCCATACCGAGTCTGCGGTGTAGGCGAGGGCGACGCGGTCTGGGTCGCGCGAGTTCCAGGCGTCCTCGGCCAATCGCACTTTTTGCGTTGCTGACTCGAACGCGAACGGCGGGGCGATCACCTTCTGCTGTTGCGGCATCGTGTTCGTGGTCATTGTCAATTCCTTGATGGAAAGTGGAAGGACGTTTTCGGGACGGTTTATCGAGCCGTCACGGACGGTTCCCGCACTGAAGCTTGCTGAGGGGCCGCGACCTTTTTCCGCCAGAACATTGCTCCGTTTCATTTGTTCTACCCCCGCAATGTCGGGTGTACGCGACCGATCCGGGGAACGTCCCCATGGTGTCCATGTCCGCGTTGGTTGATCAAGAATCGCGGTTGAAAACCGAGGCTCGCTCAGACTTCCGCAGTCGTCTGTGGCTTCGGAGACGTAGCCCTTGAGAAATCGACATCGGTGTCGGCAACAATGTTGAAGTAGTGATTGAGATTGTCGAGCGTGACGCCGGCCAAGACTGCGGGCCGCTTCGGCACAAGCCCAGCGTCGTTTTCGGCGGTGGGCTTTTTGCGTGGAATCACCCCTTGCCTCGAAGGAATCGTGACAATGATCGGCTTTATTGAAGGAAGCGGCTGCCGACGTGAGCGACTCGAATCCCCTCGATGTGACGGAGGATCACCAACGGAACCCCATCCCGAAGGATCAAGGTACGCCCGCTGATCTCCTGGAGCGGATCGGTCGCTATCGGATCAAGAAAGTGCTTGGCGAAGGGGGCTTCGGCCTCGTCTATCTGGCTTACGACGAGCAACTGAATCGGCCCGTGGCCGTGAAAGTGCAGCACGCCAGACCGGCAAAACCACAACTACCTGCGCCGGCGAGACTCGCAAAAGAGTCGGGGCGACAGGACGGCTATTGAAATCTCCAACCAGTTCTGTAAATCGGTGACCCGACCGTTGGCGTCAAATCGGTTCGAATGGAAGGCGGGATGACAGGGCATCCGAATCGCCCGCCGATTTTGCAACTTCTTTATTGGAAATAACTTAAATCACTCGGGCTGGTTCAATGCTTTATAGCTACCTCGGTTCGCGAAAGGTAAGTCGCTTCGATCACGTCGATCATTCGGCGCTGAGCGATATTCTCCAAAATGACTTACGACGGAGGCCTCGCTGTTCGAGTTGTGTCCAGACCCGGTCAAGCTCCCCGACAAGGACTCGAACCTTGAACCTAGCGGTTAACAGCCGCTCGCTCTACCGATTGAGCTATCGGGGAATCTGCTCTGCAGCATACCGGTCAGACCTGGCAGACTCAAGGGAAAAGGACGGCCGGGGATGCGTGGAAACCACTAAGTGCGCAACGGCACGCGTCGATGGACTTGAACCATCGCGTGTCCCGTCCCGCGTCAGTCGAGGTAAGATCTCGCGCAGGGTGTCAACCCACGTCGGGGTCGCTAGGCAGTGCGTGGGGCTTTCTCGTGATGCTCGATCGCCTTCTCAAGGAGACCCACGATTAGGGCGTTCAGCGACGCCTTGTCTTCCTTCGCCCAACTCGCGAGCTGCTCATGCAACACGGGAGGCATGCGGATTTGGAAGTGGACAACTGTTTCGGGCATGGAACCAGCTCCTCAACTACCGTGAAAATAATCCGAAGAAACAGATTAGCACGTCGGGTACCGAAGGCTCAAATCCTCATCAGTTCTCGGCAAGTAAGACATACCAACCATCATACCCCAATTCCACGACAACTTTCTTTATTTCCCATGAAATGATACGGTTTGACGTGCACTCTATTGTGGGCGATCAGAGCTGACTTGCAAGACACAAGTGAGTGTGCCATCGCGGATTTGATCGCCAATTCGGCCAGTCCAAGACTCGCGGAACTGAAGCGACGCACGCATGAGAACCATAGTGTACGCTGGCCGATGGCTACCCTTGATTCACGCCTACTTGAGCCCAAGATTGCTACACAGAGATGAGTGAGGAGTTGATATTTTCGAGATCGAGAGGTTCGATGCGGAGGTGGCAGCCGACATTCGATGGAGCTCGAGCTGTACCCATTCGAGAATGCAACAATTGGCGGCAAGACAGGCATTGAGCTATGGATGATCCGGTGGTCACTCCCGTTCCTCAGAATCCGGTTTCCGGCGGTCGATCTGACGCCGTAATTCGGCAGTTCGTCGAGCACTGGGGGATGATGGCCCGGGCCTGGGGGATCAATCCGACCATGGGAGAGCTTTTTGCCCTCCTATACATCACGGGCACTGAATGGTCCGCTGATGAGCTACGCAACTGGCTCCACGTTTCCCGCGGAAACGTGAGCATGAATCTCCGCGAGCTGCTTGCCTGGGGCGTGGTTCGCAAACTCCATCGGCCGGGTGAACGGCGCGAGCTCTATAGGGCGGAAACCGAAATCTGGACACTGTTTCGGAAAATTTTGAAGGAACGGAAGCGACGCGAGCTCGATCCCACGTTGATTGTCCTTGACCTGATCCACCAAGTCTCGGAGAGCGAGCCAGAGCTGCGTGAGCTGAAGTCACGAGTCGAGGCCCTGCGCCAGCTCTTCGGACTGATTGATGCCATGGCGATCCGATTACTTTCTCTTGATCCTCGAGAGATGGCCGATCTGGGCGACTTTCTTGCGGACGATGACGCACATCGATCGTCGGGCCAAGCTCCTGTTCCTCAATCCTGAGTTCCCCTCTTTTCGATGACATCGACCTGTTAAGATGATCCGCTGAAGACAGATCATTCAAGCATGACACAGCCGTGCAACGTCGCGGCGAATCGTGATCGGCAATGAATGCTGAGAACGACTGCGGCGGACGGGTCCAGCCCGAGTTGCCGGACCGCAGAGCATGCGGAGGCCGAGTATGAGCGAGGTGTTGGTGGAACGGTATCATCCCGGTCTCGAAGGGGTGATCGCCGTTCAAACGGCCATCTCGAATATCGAGGAGAGAGGTGGGTCGGGGATCCTCGAATACAGGGGTTATCGAATCGAGGACCTCGCGGGGCACGTCAGCTATGAGCAGACGGCGTTCTTGCTCTTACACGGCGATTTGCCCGATGCCGGCCAGCTCCACGAGTTCGACGCTCGGTTACGCGGCTGGCGAAGTATCCCGGAGCCGCTGGTCGAGCTTCTGAAAACGATCCCGTCCACCGTGAGCCACATGGACGTTTTGCGTACCTCGGTAAGCGTGCTCTCGCACTTCGACACCGACCTCGGTCAGCCCGCCACCGACCATGCTGCGAACGTCCGCAAGGCCGAAAGGATGATCGCCCAGTTGCCCACGGTCATCGCGTTGCGAGAACGAATCTGCGCGGGGCTGCCGGTGGTTCCCGCCAACGCCGAGCTGGACCACGCCGCCAACTTTTTGTTCATGGTGACGGGCAAGGTTCCGTCGCCGCGCTTGCATCAGGCGTTCGATACCTCGTTGGTGCTTTATGCCGAGCACGAGCTCAATGCGTCTACATTCTCCGCGCGGGTGACAGTCTCTACTCTTTCAGACGTCCCTTCGGGAATCGTGGCCGCGATTGGAGCGCTCAAGGGTCCGTTACATGGAGGGGCAAATGAGGAGGCCTGGAGTGTACTTGAGAGCGTGGGCTCTGCCGAGAATGCGGGCCGCTGGATCGATCTTGCACTGGCCCGCCAGCGGCGGATCATGGGGTTTGGCCACCGCGTCTACAAGCAGGCTGATCCCCGGGCCGCGATCCTCAAGCAATACTGCCAGGAGATCTCGCGCGAAGTTCAAAACGAACGCTGGGAAGAGATTGCCACTACGATCGAGAGGGCCATGGCGGACCGCAAGCACCTGCCACCCAACGTGGACTGGCCAAGTGCACGGCTCTATCACTACCTGGGGTTGCCGGTTCGCCTCTACACGCCCATCTTCGCCATGGCGCGGGTGGCTGGCTGGGCGGCCCATTGCATTGAGCAGATCGACCATAATCGGCTGATGCGGCCGCGCGGCCGATACATCGGGCCGACCCGTCGCCGAGTTCGAGTGGACAGCCGGTGATCGTTCCAGAGTTCTAGGACTTGGGTTCCTCGGGCTTGGCGGCATCGACTTCGGGCTTGACGGCATCGACTTCGGGCTTGACATTCGCCGACTCGCCAGTCGCAGTGCTGCTTTCGGTTTCGATCTTGGGCTCGGCTGCTTTCCTTCGGGGCTGGACCAAGCGTTGCAGCGCAGCGGAATTGACCGCCTCGGTGCGTCCAACGACGGGAGTGCCCATCTCATAGCCAAGGTAGGCCAGGAGACGCGGCAAGGGCATAGGCCTGATGCCCTCAGCCCGCGCCTCTTTGATCGCCTGGCCAAGTTTCTTATCGAACTGAGCCTGCGCAGCTACCCCGGCGTCGGTCTTTTTCTCGAAAAGATCGCGGAGCGGCATTCGCTCGTCGGTGACGTACCAGGAGATACGGGCTGTTAACTTGCCCAATTCCTTGCCGAAACTCGGGCGGCGGCAGATCGTAATCGACAATACCGCCGGCCTCCTCGATCATCCGCTTGAGGTCCTGACGATCGTCCTTACCATCACGATTTACATCAATCTTGCCGATGAGGGCGAACCGCATGGGCTCCTCGGGTGACCAGGCAGGCGAGTAGACGATGTCGCCGACGCGGAGCGGATGGATCTCGTTGACGACCTTGTCAACGTGAGCAATGCTGTACTGGTCGCCGACCTGGAGCAACTGGATGTTCCCCTTCGGTTTCTCGGTCGGCACGCCCGGCGAGTTTGCGTCGAAGACGGTCAACTTCATCTGCGGACGAGCCCCCTGGTGGCGGTTGATGTTGACCTGAACTTCGTTGCGCTCGGGATCGACGAAAGTAATGTAGCCGTCAGGCTTGTCGAGCACGTTTTCGTTCTTGTCGAGCACATCGCGTTGCTCGCGAATAATTGAGTTGGCCAGTTCCAGCTTGCGATCGCTCTCATCCTTGAGCTGACGGTACTGGGTCTCCAGATTGGCGATCTGCGTGGTTTTCTTGTCGTTGTCGGTCTGGAGCTGATCAACCTTGGCCAGCAGCTCCTTGCGCATCCCCTCGTGCTTGCTGTGCTCGCCTTCCAGCTCAACCTTGTTGTCAGCGGCAGCCTTGGCCTGAATATCGTTGGCTTGCTTGGCCACGCTGGTCGAGCCTTCCAAGCTTTTCCTGATGCCCAGATAGTTTGTGCTCATCTCGGTGCTCAAGAGGCTGATATTCTCCAGCAGCTCGGTGAGGCGATCCATCGTAGAGAAGAAGTTCTTGTTGGGCTCGCTCTGGTAGGAGTTGACGATCGTCTGCACGCGGGCCCTGGCTTCCTCGAGGTCCTTACTCTCGGCGCCGGCTTGCTGAGCCTTCTGGATGGCGGCATTGGTAGCGGCGACAAGATTGTTAATGCGCTCGCCGTTCTTCTTGAAAAAGGTGGCGACCTCGGACTTGGCCGGGTCGAACTCTTCGGCCCTGGCGCCGGCCAGCTTGCGGAACTCGTCATACTGGTTGACGGCGTCGCTTGCGGCCCGCTGCGACTTGGTCAGCTTGTCCCGCTCAGACTCAAGCAAGGCTTCACTGCGGGAGTAAGCCGTGTAAAGGAAATACGACGTTACGGCCAGGGCGACCGTGAGCGTCACGAACGCGGCGACGGCGATCTTGAGCCCTTGCGATTCGTTAGCTGCGGCCATGGAACATGACTCCCTCGGGGGCAGAGCGGTAGCGACTTGCTGATACGGTCCGCCAGGCTGTTGTAATATGTCACACGTCAGAGGCAACGCCGAAGTGACTGTCAAAAAAGATGCCGACGAACGGCACCCGGCACGTTGCGATCGAATAAACCGGCGCGACTATCATGATTGTAAAAGTCGTCATGCCAAGAATCAAATGGAATCGCGATGGCAAGGCACGCCGAGCGAAAGCTGATGGCCGAATGAGACTCCGAGTGGTAAGATCCACGCTCGGCCACTAGCAGGCGATTCGGACTTTAAGCCTCTCTGCTGATCACGATGGCGCAGCGACCCACGTTTTACATTCTGGATGCCTTCTCGCTGATCTTTCAGGTCTTTCATGCGATTCCGGAGATGACCGGTCCTGCCGGCCAGCCTACTCAGGCGGTCTTCGGGATTTTCCGGGACATGCTTAACCTGTTGCGCGATCGCAAGCCGGACTATCTCGCCGCGGCGTTTGACGGTGAGGGCCCGGTCTTCCGTTCCGAGATCTACCCAGACTACAAAGTCAACCGGTCGGCAATGCCCGCCGATCTGGTTCCCCAGATTCCCGTGATCCGCCGGGTTTTCGAGGGTTTTGGGGTGCCCGTGCTGGTGGTTCCTGGGATGGAGGCCGATGACATCATCGCGACCCTTGCCCGCCGCGGCGAAGAGCGCGGGATGGATGTTTTTATCTGTACGGCCGACAAGGACGCACGGCAACTGATTTCCGACCACGTCCGAGTTCTCAACCTGCGCAAGAATGCCGTGATCGACGCGCCGGCACTGTTGGGTGAATGGGGCATTCGCCCCGACCAGGTCGTCGACTTCCTGGCACTGACGGGAGACTCAGTCGACAACGTGCCCGGTGTGCCGGGAATCGGTGGAGTTTTCGCGGCCAATTTCCTCAAGGAGTTCGGGACGCTCGACACCTTGCTTGACAACATTGAAAAGGTAAAAGGGCCCAAGAAGCAACAGAATCTTCGCGAGCACGCGGAGACAGCCCGGCGGGCCCGCCTGCTGGTGACCCTGCGCGACGACCTGGCACTTGACCTGGACTGGGAGGCACTCAGAATCTCGGAACCGAATGTAGATGCCCTCAAGAGCCTGTGCGTCGAGAGCGGGTTTCATCGGTTTATCAGCGAGCTGCCCGCGTCGGGGCCGGCGGCCGAGGCCGATCACTGGGTGGCCGACTACCGTGTCGTCGACACGCCCGAGCTGTTCCGTGACTTTCTGATCGGGTTGCAGCGTCAGACCAGGTTCTGCATCGACACCGAGACGACCGACATCGACCCGCTGCGCGCCTCGCTCGTGGGGATCGCCGTGAGCTGGACGGCCGGTGTCGCCTATTATCTGCCGCTGCGCGGGCCGGTCAATTGCCGGGTCCTCGATCCCCACGAGGTGCTCGAGGCATTGACGGCCAATCCTGGCCTGTCCCGAGGTCGAAAAGGTTGGCCAGAACCTCAAGTACGACATGCTTGCCCTAGGGCGCGCGGGGGTGGCGATCGAGGGGCCAATCACCGATACAATGATCCTCAGCTACTTGCTCGAAAGCGGCGAACGCAACCACAACCTCGACCAGCTTGCCCAGCGGCTTCTCGGCCACACGATGATTCCGATCACCGACCTGATCGGCAAGGGGAAGAAGCAAGGCGCGGATGGACCAGATTGAAGTGGCGCAAGTGGCGGCCTATGCCGGCGAGGATGCCGACGCAACCTGGCGTGTTGAGCAGATTCTGGCTCCCCGAGTCAAGTCTGAAGGGCTCTGGAAGCTGTATACCGACGTGGAACGACCCTTGATATCGATTCTGGCCGCGATGGAGCGAGTTGGCGTCGAGGTTGACACGAAGCGTCTGGGCGAACTTTCGAGTGAGTTCGCCGGGCAGTTGGCAAACCTCGAGGACGAGGTCTACAGGCTTGCTGGAGGACCGTTCAACATTAGCTCCGGTCCCCAGCTCCGCGAGGTCCTCTTCGAGAAGCTCAAGCTTCCCACCCTCCAGAAAACCCCCGGCGGCGAGCACAGCACGGCGCAGGAGGTGCTTGAGGCGCTGGCTCCCAGGCATCCGCTGCCTGCCTTACTGTTGCAGCATCGCCAGCTCTCCAAGCTGAAGGGGACCTATCTCGACGCGCTGCCGGCCTTGGTACATCCCGAGGACGGGCGGATTCACGCCTCGTTCAATCAGAGCGTCGCGGCCACGGGAAGATTGAGCTCCAGCGACCCCAACCTGCAAAACATTCCTGTACGTACCGATCAAGGCAAGCAGATCCGGCAGGCCTTTGTGGCCCCGGCGGGCTGGCGGCTCGTGACAGCCGATTATTCGCAGATCGAGCTGCGGATCCTGGCCCACTTCTCGGCAGATCCGGCCCTCCGCCGGGCCTTCGAGCTCGATCACGACATCCATAGCGTGGTGGCCTCGCGGATTTTTGGGGTGCCCGAATCAGAGATCGACGGGTCGATGAGGCGCGTGGCCAAGACGGTGAATTTCGGAGTGATTTATGGTCTCAGCCCCTACGGACTGTCCGCCCGACTGGGAATCACCCAGGCCGAGGCAGGGGCATTCATCGATTCTTACTTCCGGGAATACGCGGGCGTGGACCGGTTCATCACGCGGACCCTGGAGTCGGCTCTGGCCGCGGGGCGCGTGGAGACGATTCTGGGTCGGCGGCGGCCGATCTCGGGGATCAAGAACACTACTGGCCGGAACCGCAACCTCGCCGAGCGAACGGCGGTCAACACCGTGATCCAGGGGTCCGCGGCCGACCTGATCAAAATGGCCATGATCAAGATCGACCGGCGTCTGCGCGAGACCGGCTTGAAAGCCCGGATGATCCTCCAGATCCACGATGAGCTGGTTTTCGAGGCGCCTGCCAGCGAGGTTGTCGACCTCTCGGCCCTGGTGCGCCAGGAGATGAATTCGGCCCTGGCTCTCGAGGTGCCCCTGAAGGTCGACCTGGGCGCCGGCGGCAACTGGCTCGACGTCGAGGCCATCGAACCATGAGATCTCCCAAATTATTCTGCCTCCGCGGCGAATCTCTTGGTAAGGCGGCTCCGCGGGGCCTGAAACCGCTTTTTCGATGCAAATCAGCGAAAACCCATTGCAGGTGGCCACGGCATGACGTATAAGATAAGGGAACGATCGGAATTGATCGGCTGCCGAATTTGGCGATCCTATCACCCGCTCCATCTCCTCTTCCGCGGACCTGCTCCCGAGAACGACAAGGGACGGGAGATGACGGTATCAAGAACCACCAGGACCCCACCTGCTTGACCAAGTTCGCGCGATGCCATCTTCATGAGGCCAAGGCGCGGATTTCAGATCTCGATAGGTCGTGCCAATCTCTCGGGTGAACTCTGCACACGGCGGTTCCTCACTTGCTCAACCGACCCTAATTCATGGGACCAATGAAGCCGGCCGCCTGAGTTGTCCGCCTTCGAGACCGAGTGTGCTCTCGCGACTTTCGTCGTGCCAGATGGTTGTCTCCAGGAGTACCATGTCGTCCTGCTTCGGTGTTTTCTCGATGGCTTCACTGCCCGACCGGTGGCAACATGGCGCGGTCCCCGTGCTCGGCTTGACCGGCGCGATTGGCGGCGGCAAGAGCCAGGTCGCGTCACTCTTGGGCAAAAGGGGGGCCTTCGTGATCGACGCCGATCTTGTCGGCCACGAGGTGCTCGAGCAGCCCGAGATCTGCCGCCAGGTGATCGAGCGGTTTGGTCCTGGAGTGCTCGGGCACGGAGCGGATGCCGCCGTGGCGCCAGTCTCGATCAATCGGCGTGCCCTGGGCTCGATCGTCTTCGCCTCCAGGCAGTCGCTCGACGATCTTGAAGCGATCGTCCATCCGCGAATGAGACAGCGGTTCGAGGCCTTGATCGAGCGTGAAGCGGTGCGCGGCAAGGCCCCGGCGGTCGTGCTGGACGCAGCCATTCTGCTCGAGGCCGGCTGGGACAGCCTCTGCGATCTGGTGGTTTTCGTCGATGCTTCGTTACCAGTCCGGCTCCAGCGCGTGGCCCGCGATCGCGGCTGGACGGAGGAGGTTTTGCAGAACCGCGAGGCAGCCCAGTGGCCCCGCGACCTCAAACTCGGACGAACCGATATTGTGATCCACAACGGTTCGACTCTCGAGATTCTGGACCAGGAAGCCGATCGCTTATTCCGATTGGCGACGGGTCGAGAACTGCTAGATTCGCGCGTCTCCGCCACGTCGGGTTCAAGCCGGCTGTCCTGTTCCGCCGCCGGTTTTCGCGCACCAGTGACGCTTCAGCCTGGTGACTTCGGTTGAGGTGATTCTTGAGTCGTCTGAAGTGATTTGTTTCATCACGCGGCGTGGTGTCCTCGCCTGTTCGCCCACGACCGTTTATCCTCGTCCGCGATTTTTTCACGAGAGCAGTTGCCCAGAGTTCTCTTAACGTATCGATTCCAATCCCCGCGGTGGCGGACCACTCCGGCCACGAACGGCCTTTCCAGCTCGCAAGGTCGACTGGATTGTTTCAGGACGACTCCGACCCGCATCGAGCCTCGTCGTGATCCCCCGGCTCGACAGAATCACCGATTCCGTTTGTACAGGAGAATGGAGCATCATGACCAACGAGACTCGTCCCCGCCGGGAGAATTCTGGAACCTCCCGCCTGCGCAAGTCGACCTCCCCCGCCTCGCCGCCCCAATCCGACGAGACGCCAGGCGCGGCTTCCGCCCCACCGCCGACCTTTTCCGGAACCGGTGAAGCACCGTTGACGGGCGGAGAGTCGTCCTATCGTGACCGCCCCGGTCGCGAGCCCTACCGCGAGGAAGGCCCGGCTGACCGCGAGCCCATCCGGTTCGTCCGCGAACGGGAGCCCCTGCGCGAACGACCCGACCGGGAGCCAGGAATGTCGATTCGCGAGCGGCTGGCCCGCGAGCGTGCCGAGCGCGACGGCACCCCCACTCATCACGAGGGGATTCCCGTCAACCGGGATCGCGACCGCGACCGAGAGCGGGACCGAGAGAGTGCGCCGGCGACACGTGACCGGGGCCGCGACCTCGAAACCGCTGCCAATCAGCGCGATCGGTTCGAGCGTGAATCCACATTCAATTCCCGAGATCGCGATTACGCGCCTCCTGCCCCGCCTCGGGCCGAGCGTCCCGCCCCTGCCGCTTTCACTCCGGAGTTTCCCGCCGAAGGGTTTCCCGACGTCGAGGACGAGGACATCTTTGGCGACGCGGCGATTCACGACCGCTACGAAGACATCAAGCGCGGCGAGATCCATCTGACCGAGCTGCAGAAAATGACGATGCCCCAGCTCATCCGTACGGCGAAGACCGAGGGCATCAGCCGACTACATGGGGCTGAAGAAGCAAGACCTGATCTTCAAGATCCTCAAAGAACGGGTCAAGCAAAACGGCCTGATGTACGGCGAGGGGACCCTTGAGGTTCTGCCCGACGGCTTCGGCTTCCTGCGGAGCCCCGATTACAACTACCTCCCCTGCCCCGACGACATCTACGTTTCGCCCAGCCAGATCCGCCGCTTCGGCCTGAAGACCGGGGCCATCGTTTCGGGACAGATCCGCCCTCCCAAGGAAAATGAGCGCTACTTCGCCCTGCTGCGGGTCGAGGCGATCAACTTCGAGGACCCCGACAAGCTGAGCGAGAAGGTCGGCTTTGACGACCTGACGCCCCTGCATCCCCAGGGTCGGATTCGGCTCGAAACGGGAAACGACGAGATCAACATGCGGGTCGTCGACGTGGTGACCCCCATCGGTTTCGGCCAGCGCGGGCTCATCGTCGCTCCGCCCCGCACCGGCAAGACGATCTTGCTTCAGAAGATCGCCAACAGTGTTCTGGCCAACCATCCCGACGCCTACGTCATGGTGCTTCTGATCGACGAGCGTCCCGAGGAGGTCACCGACATGGAGCGGTCGGTCAAGGGGCCGACCGCCGAGGTGATCAGCTCCACCTTCGACGAGGCGGCCTCGCGGCACATCCAGGTCGCCGAGATGGTAATCGAGAAAGCCAAACGTATGGTCGAGTACGGTAAGGACGTCGTCATCCTGCTTGACTCGATCACGCGGCTGGCGCGGGCGTACAACACCGAGGCGCCGCATTCCGGCAAAATCCTCACCGGCGGCATCGACGCATCGGCCCTGCAAAAGCCCAAGCGGTTCTTCGGCGCGGCTCGCAAAATCGAGGAGGCGGGGTCGCTAACGATCCTGGCGACCGCACTGGTCGATACGGGCAGCCGGATGGACGACGTCATTTTCGAGGAGTTCAAGGGCACCGGCAACATGGAGCTGCACCTTGACCGCCGTCTCGTCGACAAGCGAGTCTGGCCGGCCATCGATGTCAACAAGTCCGGCACCCGCCGCGAGGAATTGCTCATGGATGCCGAAGAGCTGCGCCGGGTCTGGATTCTCCGCCGCGTGCTCAACGACATGAATCCGGTCGAGGCCATGGAGCTTCTTGACCGGCCGCATGAAGAAGTCCAAGACCAACGCCGAGTTCCTGATGGCGATGAATCTGTCGTAACGATGCTCACGAGCCGACTGCTTCGGCAGAGCGGCGCCCGCAAGGCCGAGCGCCGAACTCGCGGCAGTCGAGCCTATCCCGGGTTGATCTGTCGCGCCGGGCGTGACCCATGGACTTTCCAATGCCTGCGTACGAAGGTGATTTCTCCGCCCCCGCGGGCCGGTTCGCGATCGTCGCGTCCCGGTTTAACGGACATGTGACCGAGGCCCTTTGGACCGGCTGCCGCGATACCTTCGTGCGCCACGGCGTACCGGAGGAACGGCTCGACCTGGTCCGGGTTCCTGGCTCGTTTGAGATTCCCCTGGTCGCCCGCAAGCTCGCGGAGAGCGGCCGTTACGCCGCGGTCATCTGCCTGGGCTGCGTGATCCGGGAGAAACCGGACACTACGACCACGTCGCCGGCCAGGCCGCCTCCGGAATCATGCAAGCCGGACTGGCTACAGGCGTCCCGGTCATCTTCGGAGTTCTGACCACCGAAACCGTCGAGCAGGCGCTCAATCGAGCCGGCCTCAAGTCGGGCAACAAAGGGGCCGACGCCGCCCTGACGGCTATCGAGCTGGTCAACTTGTTCAAACGACTGGAGGTATAGGGACAGGCTTCTCCTGCTACCGCCGGAGGCCAGGAGCTCCCTCCCTGAATAATGCCCGTAGTCTCACGAACCACTTCGTAAGTCGCGTATGGTGTCGCCGGGATTTCGTGCGGGAGCTTGTACCGCGAGGCAACTCACATGCAACCTGATCCGGGGCGTCGCATGGCTTTGATCGGCGGAATTTGGTTGATCGGCATCGGCGTCCTGTTCGCAACCCGATTCTGGTGGCCGGGCATCATGTTCCTGATCGCGATCACCGCCTTCATCGCGGGCATGGCTAGCGACCAGCCCTGGTACGGAATCCAGTCCGCATTCTGGTCGGCTTTCATCGGCGTCTGGGCCCTGGCGCGGTACAGCCTGGTTTTCTTGCTGGTCGGCCTCGGGGTCAGCACGATCTTCGGCGCCCTGGTCAAGCCCAGCCCATTCGCCAAACCCAAGCCATTTGTCGATTCTTCACTCGAGTGAGCGCTGTCGCTCGACGGTTCGGGAGTGTCGCACCATGGCCAAGGCGCTCTTGCCCCAGGCGTTCTGGTTCCGGCTCTGCGCATCGTGTCCGCGGGTCGACGAAATACCGCGTGGCAATGCGCGCGGCGGGCTCCTCGACCTGCCCGCGACATGTGCCGTGCCCGGACCTCTCGGCGCTCGAGGGCCGCGCCTCCTGGGCCTCTGTGCGGGTCGCCTGGAATCCCCAGGGGCTGGGAATCGCGATCCTGGCGAACGCACCCGTCAGTAAGGCTGCCCGGAGTGACGATCGGCCTGAGGGATTCGCGGACGTCAACCTCTGGATCGACACAAGGGACACCCGCAATGTAAGTCGGGCCACCCGCTTCTGCCATCGCTTCTCGGCTCATCTGACCCTGGCACGCGATCGCAAGCGCCTGAACGTCGCAATCAGCCAGCGCGCGATCGCCCGCGCCGTGGCCGACGCCCCGATTTGCTCGCCCGACCTGCTCAGCACTGCGCGCCGAGCTGAACCGAGCCGGCTGGCTCCTGGAGTTCTTCCTGCCGGCCAGGGCTCTGCACGGTTTCGATCCTGAGACGAACCGCCGGCTGGGTTTTGCCTACCAGGTTTCGGACCACGAACGCGAGGACCAGTTCCTGGGCGTCGGCCGCGATTTTCCACTCGGCGAGAACCCCAGCCTCTGGGCGACTCTCGAGCTTCAGCCGTGATAGAATGGGCTCCTCGTGAATTGACCCGACGCGGCAAGAACAACCCCGCCGCGGCGTTCTTCGGGAGCAGCCGATCATGCCAGAGTTCTCCTATCACGACCCATTCCCGCTGGCCCCAGATTCGACCAGTTACCGCAAGCTCGGTGCGGATCTCGTTTCCACGGCGACCTTCGAGGGAGAGGAGATCCTCAAGGTCAAGCCGGAGGCTCTTCAGCTTTTGGCCAGGGAAGCCCTGCGGGACGTCTCGTTTCTCTACCGCGCGCACACCTGGAAAAGTTGCAGCTATCCTCGACGATCCCGAGGCGTCCCCCAACGACCGGGGCGTCGCCGTGGCTCTACTTAAGAAATGCCGTGGTGGCCTCGGGATTCGAGCTGCCGATGTGCCAGGACACCGGCACGGCGACGATCATTGCGAAGAAAGGCCAGCGCGTCTGGACCGGCGGCGTCAAGGACGAAGAGTGGCTCTCGCGCGGAATCTTCGACACCTATCAAAAAGAAAATCTCCGCTACTCTCAGACCATTCCCCTCTCCATGTATGACGAGATCAACTCGGGCACGAACCTGCCGGCGCAGATCGACATTTTCGCGACACCCGGCGAGAAGTACGAGTTCCTCTTCGTCGCCAAGGGAGGCGGATCGGCCAACAAGTCGATGCTTTTCCAGGAGACCAAGGCTGTGCTCAATCCCGCCGGCCTGGAGCATTTTCTCAGGGAGAAGCTGCGCTCGCTGGGCACGGCCGCTTGCCCGCCGTATCACCTCGCCGTGGTCATCGGCGGGACGTCTGCCGAAGCAACCATGAAGACGGTCAAGCTCGCCAGCGCCGGGTATCTCGACACACTGCCCACCGAGGGAAGCAAGCTTGGCCAGGCCTTCCGTGACCCGGAACTCGAGGATAGGGTGATGGACCTGGCCCGCAAGAGCGGGATCGGGGCCCAGTTCGGCGGCAAGTACTTCGCCCTCGACGCTCGGGTGATCCGCCTGCCACGCCATGGCGCCAGTTGCCCTGTGGGGATCGGCGTGTCCTGCTCGGCCGATCGCAACATCAAGGCCCGCATCGACCGCGATGGAATTTGGCTCGAGGAGCTGGAGCGCGACCCGGCCCGGTTCATCCCGGCGCAGTATCGATCGGGCCTGGGCCACAAGCACGGCGTCGACATCGACCTCAACCGCCCGATGAACGAGATTCTCGGCGATCTATCGAAGTACGCGGTCTCCACTCCGCTGAAGCTGACCGGGACGATCGTGGTCGCGCGTGACATCGCCCACGCCAAGATCAAGGAGCGTCTCGACCGGGGTGAAGGGCATGCCCGACTACTTGAAGGACCATCCCGTCTACTATGCCGGCCCGGCCAAAACTCCAGCCGGGGCTCCCTCCGGCTCGTTCGGCCCCACGACGGCCGGCCGGATGGACAGCTATGTCGACCTCTTCCAGTCGCACGGCGGCTCGATGGTCATGATCGCCAAGGGCAACCGCTCGCAAGCGGTGACCGACGCCTGCAAGAAGCACGGCGGCTTCTACCTGGGCTCGATCGGCGGACCCGCCGCGCTCCTGGCCCATGAAAACATCAAGAAAGTCGAATTGCTCGAGTATCCCGAGCTCGGCATGGAGGCCGTCTACAAGATCGACGTTGTCGATTTCCCTGCCTTCATCCTGGTCGACGACAAGGGCAACGAGTTCTTCTCGCAGCTACCGGTGCTGACTTGAAGTGGGCGCCGCGATCGCAGCGGGAGTGCCCCTTATCCAGATCGCACTTCAGCGGGTCAAGGCGGTCGGTCACTCACGACTCGATTATGTGTTGCCATCTGGCTCAGGGCGTGAGCCAATCATCCAGACGGAGACCGGGGATGCTCTGAAAGTCTGCCGAGTTGTGAGTGACGAGTGTCAGATTGTGACACAGAGAAACGGAGGCGATCATCAAGTCGGCTTCTGGAACCACGATGCCTTGCTGCAAAAGCCCCCCCTGGACCTTGCCGAATTGTTCCGCACAGGCCGAATCGAAGTCCAGGACAGCGACTTCTCGAAGCAAATCAGTGATCAACGCCAAGAGCCGAGATGGATTGGGGTGCTTGTAGGCACCGGAGTACAGTTCCGCCAGGACGACAGTTGAGATGGCGATCCCGCCAGCGTATTGAAAGAACCGATGCGCCAAACCACCGGGACGCCGCATGTGAGCCGAGCAAATGTTCGTGGCCAGAAGGTGGGTCACTCATTCTCCGTTTGGGGCCGCCGTTCAATCTTGCGGGCCTGGTGGACCTCTTCCATGATGGCATCCCAGTAGGGATCATCCGCCAGCGCTCCCGCCGTGCGCAGGATGCCTTCGCCCCAGTTCGTTCGCGGGGTGATCACCTTGATCTGGACCTCGACATCCTGACCATCCGGCACGCCAAGATCTTGGTCGAATTCAATAGTCTTGCCGTACACTTTGCCGTAAATCGTCTTCGTCCAGGTTGGATCCTCCAGGTCGGGGTTGGCCCGCTTTATTCTACTCTGTCACTTCTTCGACGTGGCCGTGGCGAAAACCGGAAGCCGGCCCTGAACCCCGAAGCCCACTCCATTCGTTCGTCGCGGACCGTCAGGTTGAACCAATCGTTCCCGCGGTGCGCCGACGCGCTGATTTCTTTCCCGGCCTTCAAGTGTTTATTGAACCAGGCCAGAGCTTCCTCTTGAATGTCCCGGTCGTAGCAGTGGGGCTTGGCGGGTGCGTAGCTCCGAAAAAGATCGGGAGATCCGGCCCAATCGAACGCCTCGGCGATCTGGTGCGTGGCTTCCTTCTGTCCGAGGGGAGGAAAGAGCAGATCCTCGGTCCCGCCCACGACCATGCAGGCCTTGGGTGCGGCCATCGAGATGAGGTCGGGTACGTCCAGCCGATTCCAGACCCCGGGGAGCAGGCAGAAGGTACCGATCGCGCCGGCGAGGTTGTAGGCTTGTTGCGTGTCTCCCGTCGTCATCCATCCGACGGAAACGACCGCCTTCACGCGCGGCTCGAGTGCGGCGATCATGTTCGTCCGCCATCCACCTCCGGAGAGGCCCGTGCATCCGATCCGGGTTCCGTCGACTTCTTTGCGGGACAGCAGGTAGTCGACGCAACGGCTGTCGTCACCGAAGTTGACGCCCGCCCAGGTGGTGCCCGCCCAGTTCAACTCGCGGACGCCCAGATAGAGGGCTTGTCGGGCGAGGTCGTCGTACTTCGCCAGGGTCGCATCGTCGAGGGTGGCCGGGTCATAGCTCTGGGGCAGGCCGCCGAGCCCTCGCGGCGCACGCCGGCCGAAGTGATACGCGTCGATGACGATGACCGCATACCCCTTGGAGGCGTACCAGTCGGCCAGCGCCCTTCCGCTCGTGTAGGCGGCGCGGTGTTTGGTCACGACGGGATGCACGGCCTCGCCGCTGACGCGATCCGCCCCGAAGAGCATCGGGCCGCCCCACTCGTGCAGGACGAGCAGTGCCGGGGCGGGGAGCGGTACGTTCTTCGGAATGTAGAAGTACCCGGGTACCCGAAACCAGGGCGTCGTGTTGAACTCGATCGTCTCGCGGATGAATTAGTCGCTTTCCACCCGCGCCAGCGTCCTGGGCTTGAGGTCGACAGGGGGCAGATCGTAGTGAAGGCCACGTCGGAGGCATTCCCGCGCTTCCTTGGCCCACTCCTGATGGCTTCGGCCGGGATTGGCCTTCTTCCAGGTCTCGGCGTTGAGATCGAGTGGGCGATACGCCCGCATCGCCTGGATCGGGCCTTCCAGAGACCCGTAGCTATTGAGTGGTTTGCGCCCGAGCTTCTCTTCGGTGAAGACCTCCACCGGCCGGGGTACTGCCGTTTGACCGAAGGTCGCTGGGTCGAAGGCCGCAACGAAAAGAACAGCCCAATCAGGCCCGGGATCGTCGGTCTTCGTGAACGAAGCCGGAAACGCGATTTAATCTGCATGGTCGGCCTTGTGGGTTGAGGACGAGTATTTCGACGGTGCCCACTCGTCGCATCACTGATTGTGCACCAATACTTAAAACGACGTCCAACCCCATTGTCCCGAGAGAATACCGGGGACACCAAGTTGCGTGGCCGTGGCCAGCAGCGCCGTGTCCCTGCCCGGTGCATGGGCTGCCCAAGGACAGACTACGAACCTTCTAGGTTCACCTGGGCAAGAACGTCTTCCAGAACCTGCTGGCGGGGTCAGACCGAGTTTCAAGTTTAACTTGAAACTCGGTCTGACCCCATGCCCCCACAGGTCGAATCGAGCACGAACCGGAGGCCAGCCCCTGGCGTGAGGCGAAGGGACGCCTTATCGTCGGATTCGAGGTGTCCGACATGGCCCGAGCAACACAGTTCACCATCGCCTGGTGCATGATCGCGATCGCGATCATCGGGTACTTCTGTGCCTTCCCCGAACTCGCCGTCCTCCTCGGCATCTTCGTCGCTTCTCTCCTGTTCGTGTCCCCGGTCTTCGTGGTGCCGTATCTCGCTCATCGCTTCTTACTGAGGAATCACAGGCCCGCCGACCCCCGCCTGTAGGACACCGCGGCCCAAGCCCACTTCAGTCCCTCCTCGTGCTGGCGGGCCGGGTCGCCCCGGGTGACTGCTCCCCCGGGGCTCCCACAGATCACGACGTGCGGATTTCCCGAATCTGGCTCGTCATCTCACGTGCTGGCGGGGTCAGACCAAGTTTCAAGTTGAACTTGAAACTTGGTCTGACCCCATGCCCCCAGTTAGCAGCTTACATCAACCCCCTTGGAGTGCAACTTTTCCCATTCCAAGGAGTGACCCTAACGATACGACTGGAAGTCACTATCGCGAAGTCGTGCCGCCGCTAACACGAGCAGACCCAGAGCCGCGAAGGCCAGTATGACCTGGAAAAGGCCCAGCCAGTTGGGACGGCTGGGGCGAGGCAAAAGGGCCCGATCGAGAAGGAGTACGGCGTCCCGACCCTGAAGGCCCCAGAGCCAGGCGGACCCGTCCTGGCCGGCGGAGGCGAGACGAGTCCCGTCGGGGGAGAATGCGACTGACCAGATGGTGTTCTGAATCCGAGGCTCGGCCAGACCGACAGTCGCCATCAATCGGCGAATGTCGTCGCCCAACGGGACCGGCCGATGCCTGTGACCATCGAAGGTAGCAACGGATCGCCCAGTCCCCGCCTCCCAGACGGTGACGGCTTCATCGTCGCCACCTATAGCGACCAGCCGACTGTCGGGGGAGAGGGCAAGACTGCGGACTCCACCGATCGGGATGGTAGATATGGCCCGATCGCCGTCGAGATCGACCAGGTCCACAGACCCGGCTGTGCTTGTGGCTCGGGCAGCCAGGACTGCCCTACCGGGGGCGAAGGCGATGGGCTCCCCGGCGGCAACGAGCGAGGTTGGTGTCAGAGATCGCGCGGTCTCCACGTCCCAGAGGCTCACGGCTCCCGCACCGAGCCCCCCAGCGGCTGCCAAGAAGCGGCCGTCGTGTGAGATCGCCATCCCATTGACGGGGAGGCGGCTCCCGCGGTCGAGCCGCATCTGCTCGCGGCCACTTGCAACATCCCAAAGAATCACCCGGCCGTCGGATGCACCCGCCGCGAGCATGCGGCCATCGGGCAAGAAGGCCAGGCCACGGACTGGTGTCGAGTGCCCGGAGAAGGAACGCAGGATGCGTCCGGTGGCGGGATTCCACAGGTTAACCGTCCCATTCCATCCCCCGGTCGCCACGGTGGTTCCGTCTGGCGCGAACGCCAGGGAGAGCAGCCGATCCGGCCCGGTCGCCGACGTGATCTGCCGACCTGTCGCCACGTCCCAGACCCAGAGTTGCCCCTTCTTGGACTCGCCCTCAGCCACCGCCGCTACCTGATCACCTCGCGGTGCGAAAGCTATGGCATAGGCGGCCCGACGCTCGGGGCGGGTCCAGACCTGGCGGCACACCAGCGCCGCCAGGCAGGCTGCCACCCCGAGCAACAATCCCAGAGTCCGGCTTCTACGGGCCATCGCGCCTCTCCGACTCTGGATCGTCGATCGCGTCTACCAGACCGGAACACGCAGCTCCTACGACAACAGTAAAATATTAGCGGGTGGGGCCTCGCGTGACAAGGAGGGGGCCTTTGGGAGGACCTAGCCGTTGCGGTGTAAGCGCCCGAGATAACCATTCTTGCGGGGCCTGGTAGCCTGCGAGGTGGACCAGTTCGTCCACGTTCAGGAGGCTACCCAATGGCAAGAACCCCCGACCCCAAGGTCCATGCGCTTTGGCGCGATCGCATTCGACGCCAAGAAGCCAGCGGTTTGACAATCGATCAGTTCTGTACACGGGAAGGCGTCGCCAGGTCGAAGTTCCATGCTTGGAAGCGACGACTCCGTCTTGCTGACTCGGCAGGTCCGGGCTCAACGTTACCCGCCCGGTCGACTTTTCTCCCCGTGACTGTACGCCTCCTCGAGCGAGTTGCTGACCAACCGCTGCCGATCGAGGCCGACCTTCCCAATGGAATCCGGCTTCGCATTCCCGCGGTCAATGAGCACTTGGCCTGCCGTCTCGTCCGCGCTGTCGCAGCAGCCAAGACCAACTCTGGAGGCTCGCGATGATCAGCCTCCCTCATGCCGTCCGAGTGTTCCTGCACACCCCAGCTACCGATCTCCGCAAAGGCTTCGATGCGCTCTCCGGCCTGGTGACCTCTGTCTTTGGCCAGGACCCCACGTCCGGCCACCTGTTCTTGTTCGTCAATTGCCGCCGCGACCGCATCAAGATCCTCTACTGGGATCACGGCGACGGGCTGGCCATCTGGTACAAGCGACTGGAGGTCGGCTCGTTCCAGATCCCAAAAGCCCCCCGCGATGCGGTATCGATCGAGATGACTGCGACCCAATTGGCGTTGATCCTCTCCGGCATCGACTTGAGATCGGCTCGGCAACGCAAGCGGTACCAGCGTCCGACGCCAGAGGCCGAAAAATTGATCGTTCCCCTCTTGTAATATGGAGTGATCATGCTATAATACATTTTATGATCACGCCAGAGTCATGGCCCGCCGACCCCCGCGAATGTCACGACCTGCTGAACCGGCTCAACCAGCAGGTCGAGGACCTCCACGCCGCGCTCGATCAAGCCGCCAAGCTCCACGATCAGACCGTCCAGGAACACCAGCAAACAGTCGATGAACTGCGTCGGCAGCTCGAGCTCTATCGCCGCTACGTCTTCGGTCCACGGCGGGAACGGCTGGTGGAAGCCCCCGGACAGGGGCATCTGTTCGAGCTCGACGAAGCTGATGAGAGTCTCACCTTGCCGCCCGAGCCGCCGGCCCGTGATTCCAGGCCACCGGCACAACCGCGCCGATCTCGCAAGCCGGATTACGATCGGCTACCTCAAGTGCGCATCGAGCATGATGTACCCGAGGCCGAGAAGCTTTGCTCGCAGTGTGGAGAACCCAAGGCACGCATCGGCGAGGATGAGGCCCGTGTGCTGCAGTTCATCCCCGCCCACTTTGAACTTCATGTCCACGTCTTGCCCAAGTATGCCTGTCCCCACTGCCGCGACGGTGTGGTCGCCCCCGAGCCTCCGCCACGTCCCGTAAGCGGCTGTATCGCTGGAGCGGGCCTGCTTGCTCAGGTGGTCGTCTCGAAGTTCGCCGAACATTTGCCGCTGTATCGATTCGAGGATATCTCGACGCGTTATGGTCTCTATTTGTCACGGAGCACGCTCTGCGATTGGGTCGGCAAAATTGCTGACCTGTTGGGGCCGCTCTATGAGCTTCAGAAGGAACTGGTGCGCCAGGCCGGGGTGATCTGGACCGATGACACACCGGTGACGGTGCTGGGTGGCGAAAAACCGGGGAGCCACACGGGGCGGTTCTGGGTCTACATCGGCCCCGCCGCGTTTCCTTACGACGTGTATGACTTCACGGAGAATCGCAAGCGGGACGGCCCTGCGCAGTTCCTGGCGAACTACACGGGATATCTGCAAGCCGACGCCTTCAGCGGCTATGACGGGATCTACACGGGCTCTGATGGCCGGATCCTCGAAGTGGCCTGCTGGGCGCATGCCCGTCGGAAGTTCTTCGAGGCGAGGTCGTCGTCTCCCGCGGAAGCTTCGCTGATTCTAGAGATGATTAGGCGGTTATACGAAGTTGAAGACCGGGCTCGGCCTCTGGACGACGCCGCGCGTTGTGCGGTGCGACAAGCCGAGGCGGTGCCGATCCTACAGCGGCTCAGGGACGAACTGGATCGACTCTCGTCGAGGCTCTTGCCCAAGTCGGCGCTGGCACAAGCGGTAACGTATGCGCTCAACCAATGGCAGGCGCTGTGCCGTTACACTCAGGACGGTCGGCTGACGATCGACAATAACGTGTCGGAGCGACGGCTGCGGGATCAAGCCATCGGACGGAAGAACTGGTTGTTCCTGGGCAGCGACGAGGCGGGTCCGCGTGCGGCGGTGATCTGCACGATCATCGCGGGGGCGAAGCGGCACCGGCTGGAGCCCTGGGCCTACTTGAATGATGTAATCCTCAGGGCCAGCGCGCACTTTAGGCGGTCTTGGCAATTTGGGGTGCTTGCACCTGATCGGTTTATTTGTATACCATTCTCTGTGTTGCTATATTCACGGCGGCGCACGGAGAACAACCGATGGCAGACAGCCGGCATGTTTCCTTGGACGAGGTCGTAGTGCATTTTGCGGAGTTGGAGGATCCTCGCTCCACCGTCAATTTGCAACATCCGTTGGTCAGCGTGGTCGTCATTGCTTTGATGGCGGTGCTGGCCGGTGCAAGCGGGCCAACTGGGATTGGCAAGTGGGCTGCTTTGAAACAGGAATTTCTCTTGAACACTCTGGATTTGCCCAACGGTATTCCACGTAAGGATGTCTTTCGTCGCGTGCTGATGACGCTGCGACCGGGTGCCTTTCAAGCTTGTTTTGCGAACTGGTTGAATTCGTTGCGTGCGACAGCGGCCACGGCGACCGGCGTGGAGCAACCCGTTCTGGCGGTGGACGGCAAGACGGCACGGCGGAGCCACGATCGCAAGAACGGCCTGGGCGCCTTGCATTCGGTAAGCGTCTGGGCCAGCGAGTTTGGGCTGTCGCTCGGGCAGGTGGCGTGCGCTGAGAAATCGAACGAAATCACGGCAATTCCCGAGCTTCTGAGACTGGTGGACATCAAAGGGGCGATCATCACCATCGACGCGATGGGAACCCAAAAGGCGATCGCTGCGCAGATCATTGAGGGCAAGGCCGACTACGTGCTGGCGATGAAGGGGAACCAGGAGACGCTGCATCAAGCGGTCATCGATTATATCGACGAACAGCTCGAGGGAGACTTGGCGAACGCTCGTGAGCACGTGACGACCGAGAAGGGGCATGGGCGTGAGGAGATGCGAACGTACCTCCAACTCCCGGCACCCAAGAGCTTGCCGGGGTTCACGCTGTGGGAGGGGCTGAGGACGATCGGGGTGGTGACGTCCCGGTGCCTTCGTGACGGCAAGGAGACCATCGAAGTCCGCTACTACATCAGCAGTCTGCCCATGGGAGTGAAGCAGTTTGCCCGAGCGGTCCGAGGTCATTGGGGTATCGAAAATACCTGCCACTGGGTTCTCGATGTGACGTATCGCGAGGACGAATCGCGGATCAGAGACGAGGCGCTGCGGGAGAATTTTGCATGGCTCAATCGGTTCACCTTGTCACTCCTGAAGCAGTATCCAGACCGCACGAGTCTCGTCATGAAACGTCGCAGTTGTGGTTGGAACGAGAACTACATGCTGAAAGTCCTTGCTGGAGCAGCGGTTTAGTCGAGCGCTGGCCCTGATGTAATCCTGGAGCTGTCGGTGGACGCGAGCCCGGAGTCGTTGGAACGCCTGCTGCCGGACCGCTGGGCAGCGGCGCACCCCGAGCACGTGCTGAACCATCGCCTTGACGAGTCCCGCCAGAAGGCCCAACGACGGGACCAGCGTCGGGCAGAACGGCGCCGCACGAGATAAGCCGACGAACGACGAAGAAGTCGTCACGCTGGCATTTCCCTTCGGCCCTGTCCCCGCGCGGACACCTGGAAATCCCGGGCGCTTACTTACGAGAGCACAGTCCAGCAAGACGCCCGCAACGGATCGATTACCCCTTGAGGGTAACTTGCCTTCTCTCGACGGCGCGTCCGATTGGCTCAACTCGCAGCCATTGACGGCGGCCGGATTGCGCGGAAAAGTCGTCCTCGTTGACTTCTGGACCTATTCCTGTATCAATTGGCGACGCACACTTCCCTATGTCCGCGCGTGGGCCAAGAAATACGAGGATCAAGGATTGGTGGTGATCGGCGTGCACGCTCCTGAGTTCTCATTTGAGAAAAACGTCGAGAACGTTCGCTGGGCCGCGAAGGAAATGAAGATCGATTATCCGATCGCGATCGATAGCGACCATGCGATATGGCGTGCTTTCAATAACGACTATTGGCCGGCCCTCTATTTCGTCGATGCGAAGGGGCATATTCGACATCATCAATTCGGCGAGGGTGAATACGAACAGTCGGAGAGGATTATTCAACAATTGCTGGCCGAGGCCGGCATCGGCGGCATCGGTCATGAACTGGTTTCGGTCGATGCCCTTGGTGCGGAAGCGGCCGCCGATTGGGGCAGCTTGAAGTCTCCGGAGAACTATGTCGGCTATGAGCGCGCCGAGAACTTCGCATCTCGCCGGACGGTAAATTTGGACAAGCGTCGCGTCTATGCTACACCCGCGCGGTTGAGACTCAATCATTGGGCCCTTGTCGGGTGATTGGACGGTGATGAGAAGAGTCCACTGTGCTGAACAAGGCCAAAGGGCGGATCGAGTACCGCTTTCACGCCCGCGATCTTCATCTCGTCATGGGACCGGCAGCGCGAGGAACTTCCGTGCGATTTCGCGTGCTCATCGATGGACAGCCGCCGGGCGCTGCTCACGGAGTTGACGTTGACGACCAAGGCACCGGCACCGTTACCGAACAAAGGCTGTATCAACTGATCCGACAACCGAAGCCCATCGCTTATCAACAGTTCCAGATCGAGTTTCTCGATTCGGGCGTGGAGGCTTTTGCATTCACGTTCGGCTGATCCAGGGCGGAGGTTACCCATAACACGGGGGTCGTTCCCTTCGTGATCCCGAGAGGGGTCGAGCCCGACAGCCATCACTGAGGCCAGCGTTGTCGGTTCAGGCGGTGCGGCTGGGAACACATCAGTCTGGGAAGAAAAGGGATCAGAAACCGAAAAACGACTATTGCGTCAATGTACGCCACATCGGTTCCTGACATCTTATCCGACCTGACATCTTATCCACCTCAAGCCGACAGCCACGAGCCGCTCAGCCTCCGGCGCGCTCGGTCTGTCCAGATGTATAGGTGGTCGAGTTCAGACCCGATCATGCCAATGCACCCGCCAAGAGGTCCCCAAACCCAGGGTCAGCGGCCTGCTTAGGATCTGGCTTCCGCATTCGCGCGGCTTAACAGCGCCCTCATGTAGGCGAATCCGTAGGCGGTCTGAGCGTAGTTGCCGCCCACCATGGTCGGGCTGTGATCGAGAATCACGATGCCGTCGAAGTTCACGTCGCGCAGCGCCTTCATGATTTTGTACATGTCGTAGTAGCCGTTATCCATGAAGGTTTCGACGAAGTGCGGCAGCGGCGCGCTGACGTTGCGGAAGTGGATCTTCCAGATCTTGCTGGCGCCGAAATACCGGATCATCTCCTCCGGGTCCTTGCCGGTGAGCTGCCGGCCGCCTTCGAGCCAGGTGCCACAGCACAGACAGATCCCGACGTTGGGGCTGTTGGCGATCTCCATGGCCCGCTTGTAGCCGTCGAAGTTGCTGAAGATGCAGCGCGGCACGCCGGCGAGCACGGGCACCGGCGGATCGTCCGGGTGAATGCCGATCCGCACGCCGGCCTCCTCGGCGACCGGGGCCACCTGCTTGATGAAGTAGGTGTAGTTGTCCCAGATCTCGTCCTGGGTGAACTCGCGGCCGTGGGAGAGCGGCTCCTGCCAACTCTTGCCGCCCCAGACGCCCTTCTTTCTCGGGCTCGACAGATCGAACTCGCGGGCCGAAGCCCCGCGGACCTCGGCGCGGCCGCTGCTCCAGATGCCGTTGCCCATGTGGGCGTACGTCGTGTAATAGATCCCCGCCTTCCCGAGGTTGCGGAGATACTGCTTGTACTCGTCGATCTTCTGATCGCGGCCGGGGAGGTTCAGCGTGACTTCCGGCATGTTATGGACATCGGAGTTGCCGATGTTCCACACGGTGATGCCCGCGTCGGCGTATCGCTTCTTGATCTGCAGGAAGCCCTCGGCGGTGCGCAGGTCCGGCGTCGAGCCGACGCTGACGTATTCGGCGCCGATCTGCTTGAGAAACAGCAGTTGCTCCTCGGACGGGCTGGCGGCGAGACTGGGCGCAGAGCTTGATGCCGAGCTTGTTCGGCGGCGCCGCCGCCGAGCCCCTGTCCGACGAACCGAGGATCGCCGCGGTTCCCAGCGCACCGGTGACAGCCATCCGCCCGAATTCCCTGCGGCCGGGATTGAACCGTGCGCCGCCCGTTTCTTCGCTCGACTGGCGACCCTTCATCGCTCGGTCCCCTCGACTGATCCAAACCCGGCGATCCGACCCGGCGGCCGGATTCCGAGTCTCGTACCCTTCCAGAGAATACGACGGTACGCCCTCCTTCTCAACGATCCGGTGCGGCGGCGAGGCCTGCCCGCCTCGGCTTAAGCAGGGTCGCGATGGGCCGGGCTTTCTCCCGTCGCCGGGAGAGCGATCCCAGGCAAAAGAATAGTGGCAGTCGTTTTTTCTTTGGAAGCGTGAGGGAGTAGCCTTCTTCAGGAAAAATGAACTGACGCTGCTCAATCAAGGAATTGACCGGTTACGCCAATTCTTTGAGAGAATTCCGTCTGTGGTGTCGATTGCGGCCTGGCTCATTCGACTTATGGATGAGAGCTTGGCAGTAGTGAGGGCCGAGCAAGTCCAGAAAGGCAGTCTTTGAAGGAGGAGTCGCATGAAATACGTCTGTTTAGGGTTCATCGATGAGACGAAGTTTGCTGAGATTCCGCAGGAAGACGGGCAGAGAATGGTGGAAGAGTGCTTTGCCTACGACGATGAACTTCGACGAGGCGGGCATTTCCTGGGCGGAGAAGCGCTCGATTCCGCCCGTAAGGCGGTTACGTTGAGGATGAAGGATGGCGAGATCGAAGTCACCGATGGTCCGTATGTGGAGACCAAGGAATGCTTGGCGGTATACTGCTGCTGGAAGCCCGCGACCTGAACCACGCGATCTCGCTGATGTCGAAACACCCTGGGGTTCGGATGGGGCCATTCGAGATCCGACCGGCTAATGAAGAGGTCAACCGCCTGATCGCCGAGCGGAGTGCGGCGGTCGCTAAGGAGGCATGAACCAACGGAGTATCCCAGCACCTTGCATAAGGCGGGGGGGACCTTGGTGGGGTCCTTGGTTTCAGTTCATTTTGTGCGCCCTGAAAAGGTGGAGATGTTCAGTGGGTGTAACTCCCACCCGGCAACTGGGTCGCTCGAGCCGGTCCGCCAGCGGCGGATCGGAGCGGCGGAGGAGGTGACAAAACCGTCGAAGCCTTCGAGACAGATGCGTCGAATCGAAATTAAGGCAGCGGGAACAGATACGGACACATTGATCGAAAAAAGGCGTTTTCGGTTCCTGACACCGTATCCCGCCCCAGAGCCGCGAAGGCTAGTATGCCCTGGAAAAGGCTCAGCCAATTGGGACGGCTGGAGCGAGGCAGAAGGGCCCGATCGAGAGTGCGTACGCCGTCCCGACCTGGAAGGCCCCAGAGCCAGGCGGACCCGTCCTGGCCGGCGGAAGCAAGACGAGTACCGTCGGGGGAGAATGCGACCGACCAGATGGTGTTCTGAATCCGAGGCTCGGCCAGACCGACAGTCGCCATCAATCGGCGAATGTCGTCGCCCAACGGTCCGGCCGATGCCTGTGACCATCGAAGGTAGCAACGGATCGCCCAGTCCCCGCCTCCCAGACGGTGACGGCTTCATCGTCGCCACCTATAGCGACCAGCCGACCGTCCGGGGAGAGGGCAAGACTGCGGACTCCCCCGATCGGGATGGTAGATATGGCCCTATCGCCGTCGAGATCGACCAGGTCCACAGACCCGGCGGGGCTTGTGGCTCGGGCAGCCAGGACAGCCCTACCGGGAAGAAAAAGGAACCGAAAAACGACTATTGCATCGATGTTCGCCACATCGGTTCTTTATCTTATCTGCCACCGAATCGCTTGATCTTTCGTCTTGATCAATATCAGCTTGGATTCAGGCAGCAGGGACTCGCATGGTACTGTACGACACTCGCACTGACGATAGTAACGCGGGCTTCATCGCGACCGTGAACCGAGGGCTGGATAGCGTACCGGGCAACCCATACCTGGCTCGCTTCCGTTACAAGTGCAGCCCGCGATGGTAGGCATGCCTGGGCCGGGGCGAACTCCCCGTTAAAGTGTTGACGGGTGAAGTGTCGCACATCGGTCCGCGTCCGGGGCCTTGGTCCGACGAGCCGGAGGACGTGGTCGAGTTCGATTGCGGCGGGCATGCGGTCACGTATGATCGTCTCGATCGCTGGGCCGCTCACCCACTCCGCCTCGCATTCAGAAGTCTGAGTCGGCTTTCAGGGCTAGCCGCCGCTTGATTCGCGCCCATACGACAACTCAACAATGCCGGTTTTGGAAGCGACGACGTCTTTCAGACGCCATCTCGTTTCGGTGCTGGAATTACCGAACAGGCGCAGACCGTCACCCAAGAGTACCGGCATGACCGCTAATCTGATTTCATCCACCAAGCCGAGCCTGAGAAAACTCTGGCACAACATAGCACCTCCCACGAGCCAGATGTTTCCATATCGAGGGCGAGTATCTCATTAACCAATCCTTTGAGATCGCCTGAGTAGAACTCCACGCTCTTCCTTGTGGACGGCAGTTCTCTGTTTGTTACCACGACCGTCGGAGTATCACCATATGGCCAGCCGAGCTGAAGCGCGTGTTCATACGTGCGAGAACCCAGCACATAGCAGTCTATAGCTCTGATGACCTCTTCGGCATTCCATTCAGAAACCCCTTTTTCGTAGACCTCTCCGGAAGTGTCGAGCCACGAGGCACTGTTGTCGTTCTTGGCGATGAAGCCATCAAGACTTGACACCACGTGCAGCGTTACCGTCGATCTGTTAGTGTTCAACTCACTGCGAGCCATATTTCCTCACGCATGCGGGTCGATGTCGACTGCGTCCACGGCCTCGTGGTGATCGCATTCGTGCGACTCGTCTGCCGAACTGGTGATTCGGGGCTTGATGCTCGCGCTCCATTTGTCTGCTTGGCGGGCGATTGTACCACCGGTGGTGGCACAATCCAATTGCGCTCGGCACCCCCTGCCGGTGATTCCGCCCCGCCCCGCAGGTCCTTGAGCATCCGGCGCATCGTGGCTTCCACTCTGGCCGCTTCCGGGGCTTTCCCTTTTGGATCGGCCCGATGGCCCACCCGGCCAACGGTCCGCGCGGGAATTCGCGCGGCAGCATTGGGAAGCCGAAGAGGGGTCGCAAGTGCTCCGCAAGAATTGCACCACACCTGGCCTGATTCGGCCAGATAGGATGTACATGAGGACGAGCAAATCGGCGCAGAATCCAGCGCTTCGCCTACGATAGCGCCTGCCGCGTTCTGCCTGGATACCGCCAGGAAGAAACAGGTGTCAGGATTCGAAACACGATTATTGCATCGATGTTCGCCACATCGGCTCCGACACCTTATCGGGCCTCCGGGGACACCATACCTGGTATGTTTCGATGTGTTGCGAGTGATCGCCCCCCAACTCCAGGTTACGCGACGATGAACAACGGCTTGTGCACATCACCTCGTTTCTCCCTGCTGCCACCCGCTTGGGGGCGGGACCAGGGCCTCCAGTTCCCGCCCGCAAAGCCCCACCTCGTCCCCTCTTCCCTGTTGCTATCACTTCTTCCGTCAAAGAGTCGTGCCGCTGTTGCCGATCCTTCGTGTAACCGGACGCCGGGCTGGACGATCACTGTTGTTCGTTCGTTTCCCAACCGAAACAAGGCCTTCCCAGGGGGCCGATCGTCCAAGGGCCGCTCGAAGTTAGGTATGGGCTTCGAGCCCGCCACCATATCTGAGGCCCTTACGACCAATCCGGTTGAGCTTCGAGCTCGAAGAGGTAGGTGTCGATCCGGCCCACCGGCCGTCTGTCCGTGCTCGTGGCACAAGACGGCACCCCCGGGGAAAGTGCCTCATGGAGTTTATCGCCATGAACACCCGCAAAACTCAACCCAAACAAAACGCCAATCCGGCCCCGGTCCAGCACACCGCCGGCCAACCTAGGTTCGTCGGCGTGGATCTTCACAAGAAGGTCGCCACGTTTCATGTGCTCAGCCAGGATGGGACGTCGCTCGAGTCAGGGTCGTTTGACGTCGGCCTGGACTCGATTCGCGGCTTCGCCGCCAAGCACCTCCGCCCTACCGACCAACTCGCCGTCGAGGTCACCAGCAACACCTGGGCGTTCGTCAGGCTCGTGAGGCCCTACGTCGCCAACGTCGTGGTCTCCAACCCACTCAAAACCAAGGCGATCGCCGAGGCCAACGTCAAGACGGACAAGGTCGATGCTCGGGTGCTCGCCGACCTGTTGCGCTGCAATTACTTGCCGAGCGTCTGGGTCCCCACTCCGGACGTCGAGGACAAACGGGCTATAGCCGCTCGGCGAACGGCCCTTGTCCACGAGCGTACCAGCATTCGCAACCGCATTCACTCGGTGCTGGTGCGCCGACTCGTCGCCGCTCCCGAGGGAGATCTTTTCTCTGGCAAGGGACTCACCTGGCTCAAGCACGTCGAGCTCGACCCGCTCGATCGCGCCCTGGTTGACGCCGACCTGCGCCTGCTCGATGCGCTGGCACGCGAGTCCGTCACCATCGACACGCACATCGCTAACGAGTATTAAAAATACCATAATGTGCAACTGTTGATGACAATACCGGGAGTGGACTATACGATTGCGTATGCACTCAAGGCGGTGCTCGCCGACGTGGAGCGCTTCTCCGACCCTGACAAGGCCGCGAGTTATCTCGGGCTCGTGCCCAGCGTCAGGCAGTCGGCCAACAAGTGTTATACCGGGCCGATCACCAAGGCGGGAGCCACTCAGGTCCGCTGGCTCTTGATTCAAGGGCGCAGCACGTGGGCAGGCACCCCGGCCCGCTGGGGGCGTTCTTCCGCAGGCTCGCCAAGAGGAAGAACCGCAACATCGCGGTGGTGGCCACGGCTCGGAAGATGGTGACGATCGCCGTGCATATGCTCAAGAACAAGGAGCCGTACCGCTACGCACTCCCTCGGCCGACCGATGAAAAGCTCGCGGCGCTGCGGGTGAAGGCTACCGGTGAAAAACGCAAGCATGGCCTTCCGAAGGGGGTCAAGTCGGTCTCCAAGATTGGCGGCGGAAAAAGTCGGACGACTCCTGCGCTGGATGAGGTCTACGCCCGCGAGGGATTGCCGAGCCGACGACCTGCGCACCCGAGGCGAGGAACGCATGATTCGCGAGAGCGGCACCGAGCGATTTGTTGCGTCGCTGGACAAGCCGACGGTCGTGGCCAAGAAGTGATCGTCCTGGTGCGCATTGCGCACAAGGCGGACCGAACGCAAGCTCAGCTCCGGCTCGACAGGAGGGATTGGCGGAGTACTTGCAGAGTAGCCCGAAAGGAGCCAGGGCGCCGGCGGGTGGCGATTAGCCCCCAGTGCAGGCAGGCCAGGTACGACAACTCGCGCCGGTCTGGCCACGAGTGAAGCCTATCGATCTTGCGAAGCTCGGTCGATAATCGGGTTTGGTGCCCCAGAACTCCCGCCGCACGGACCGCCAAGAAATGGCGTCGGGGAGCGATCCGCAGGCAGGCCGGGCAGTCTGAACTCAAGGCGACTCTAATGGCAACTCATGCTGACGTTCGCCGCATTGCCCTATCGCTGCCCCAGACCGAGGAGGCGGCGGACCACTTCGCGTTTTCAGTTCGCAACAAGGGCAAACTGAAGGGATTCGTGTGGGTGTGGATGGAGCGGATCGAGCCGAAGAAGCCTCGCGTGCCGCAACCGGACGTCATCGCAGTCCGGGTCGCGAGCCTCGCGGAGAAGGACCGCGTACTCGCCTTGGACCCGACAAAGTTCTTCACTGAGCCGCACTACAACGGGTTTCCTGCCATTCTTGTGAACCTGCCCGCGGTAACCGTCCGCGAGCTCGAGCCCTCATCAAGGAGGCCTGGCGGTGCCAAGCTCCGAAGGATCTGAAGGCATGACTGTCGGCGGGCCTACCGTCGCCAGCAATCTTGTCCCCAGTTGGTTTCAATTCAATTCTTTCAGGGGCTCCGACATCAGCGGCATCGACGTTGTGACCCGCAAGCTCACGGCCATGTAAATCCCCGCCGGCACAAGTGGGCGACGCATTTCCTCGAGCTGCTCGCCGACGAGACGGCGCGCGAGGCTCTCTGTCGGGCGCCCGAAGTAGCGCCAGCGCGAGCGTGCCTCCATTGATGCACGGCTCCACCTCCCCCTCGAAGAACGGCTTAAACGGCCTCTCGCGGAATTCTTCGTCCCAGCGGAAGCCCGCCTCGAGACGAGCCACCGCGGACTCAACCGCGGGTTCGGCACGGTCGGCGCCGGTCGCGCGTAGGAGGAGCAACGTGTAGAGGGTCGGCAACCAAACGGGGGCGTCGGTTCGGTGCCACGAGCCGTCCGACCCTTGGCGGGCGAGAATTTCGGCGCCGATCCCTTCGCGCGGGACGCGGGCGCGCTCCGCGGCGATCGCCGCCGGAGAGGCGTCCGTTAGATCGCGCATCGCCTGCCAGCTTATTGCCGGGTCCGAATTGAGCAGCCAATCGATGGTATCCATGGCGCGATATTACCTTGCCAGCGGGTCGCAGGCAGGAGACGACACGTAAATCCTCCCAGATGGGACGAGCATACTCCAATTCAGTTCGCCGTCTGACAGCGAGAGCCGGCGGTCGATGAACCCGGTCGCTCCGTTCCGGGCCAGCACCGAGCGAGGCTCACTCCACTGCCCGCATGGAATCCCTAAAAGGCCCATGACTGTAGCGATCACCACGACGATGGCCGGGGAGAGCGACGCACTGCCGAGCATCAACGTGGCCATGTTCTCGCGGCGCAGCTTGCGTAGAAAGGCCGCGCGGGGGATCCTCGTTGAGCTCCATGGCTCGTAGGATAATCCGCTCTACTCCGGGATCGGTGCACCGAGACTTGGGCACGTCGTAGAATCCCTTCATCGAGGAATCGATCAATACGGCTATCCTATCCGCGGCAATCGGTCGCAGCAAAGCGGGTCTGGAGACCCTCGCCAAAAGAGCCATCTCTGTTGGTCTCGGCGTTCTCCGACTGTCTTCTCAGATCTCTCTCTGTGCACTCGGGTGCGTCAGCAAAGCTTGGTTGATCTTGTCAGTTGAAAGGTACTGACCATGGAAATTGCTCGTTCACCATGAAGCCGACCCGGCGGCGACTGGGGTAACCCGTTCGTCGGAGCCCGGGAACGCGAAGACGTCAGCCGTAGCGCAAGCGAACCCTTCGGCCTCGTTACACAAATGAGGATGGCTAGCCTTCCTGAGTTGGTGAAGCCTGACATCGACTGTGAAGCAACGAGCAGATGCAGCGGTCGGGTCCTCCGGGGTGATACGGGACAGCGGGCGTCGAGAGATCAATCAGGAACCTGAGAGACCCGGCTTGATGATCCGGAATCCGGATCAACGACTGACGGGAAACCATAACCGCCTGTCGGTCAAGTCGGGAGTCGGAGGGGGTCGTAGTAGCGAGGAAGCGGGGTAATTCCCGTGGAGCGAAGGACCCCTGCCGGACTTTTGGGCCGGAAGAGGGAAGGAGGACCGCTTGGGGAAACCCGATTACGGAATTACACCTCCTGACTGAGCTGCGCCCTAGCTCCGCGGCCAAGCTGGGAAACCCGTGCATGCCTCGGAGCGAGTGAGTCTGGGTAAGCCGGATGCGGGAAATCTGCACGTCCGGATCTGCGCGGCATAATACCTCCATTGTCACAAGGCCCCGGCCGCGATGGGCGGTCGGGGGCGCGTCAGTTTATAATTAAGAACTACATGATCACGTTGGTTTTCAGGAATGTGTTGGGTCATTCCGGGTTTGCAATGAGCTTTCGCAATCGTCGTCGCTCTTTGCCGTCGGCCCAAATTATCCACGGGCCTCCCGGCTGGACTCGTCGAGCACGAACTTCTCCGCGGAGTCGCCGACTCACGAAGCCGATCGTATGAAGTCCCGAGCTCTTCAGCGAGGTCAGGCAACCACCATTCGCCGCTCTCGATCTGTTCTCGGCCGATCGCGCCCCCGGTTAGTCCGCGGCGGGATAAGAGCTGACGCACCGAAGTTGACGTATAGCCCTTCTGAGTTCTGGGCGTGCGGTATCCCTCGCGAGTGAGCTGGATCGCCAACTCCTTGATCGTCAGGCCATCCCGACGCAACTGGACGATCCGATCCATCATTCGATCGTATTCCCCAAGAGACTCGTACCGTGAAACCGGCCTGACGATCTCATGACGCGTGGTCTGGCCACCTCGCCACGTGATCGTAACTTCAGCGCGTTTGGTATTGGCGCGAACATTGACCACAATGCGCTCGGTGAGAAGCCGTATGATCTCCTTGCGATCCCTCGCGGTTGTCTCGGAAGCGTGCCAGAGTGCCGGAATGTCGGCGGAGACCGCCAGGATCCGGCTGCGTTCCTCCTCTGTGAGCCGAGGTGCTTGTTCATTTAAGAATCGATCATATTCTTCTCTCAAATCGCGTTGTGCACGCAGCGCCGCCTCCCACTGCTGCTCCAAGCTCCGCGCGACCAGGCGATTTTCAGGCTCGACGGCTTGGTACTGGCGTTCGGCACGCTGGACGTCATAGGAGGCACGCTCGAGTCGCTGTTCCCAGTGTCGGTTGAGGCGTTGGCGTTCCCGTTGAACATCCTCGATCGCCTTCAGGCTCAACTCCAGGGCTGCCGGCTCCAAGGCGAGAAGGACCTGTTTTGTCACCAGGTCATCAATGGCCGCCGATGCTAGTCCGCGGCAATCGGCGATCTCGAGCTTCCTCCGCATACAGTCGTAGTACGCTGTCGACTTACTTCGATAGGACGCGTGCATGCGCCGACCACAGGAACCGCAAACCAAAATGCCTGTCAGCAGCGCCTTTCCTTCACGAGGTGCCCCGACCGAGCCGGGCTGGAAGCGATTCTGTCGCAGTCGCTCTTGGTTGGCCAGGTAATGATCCCATGTGATATAAGCTGGAAGCTGATCTGTTTGAAGGACCCTCCATTCCGACATCGGCACCTCACGAATCTTGACCTTGCTTCCATTTGAAGCCGCTCGTTTGTGATCGACGCGGCGACGCCCGTAGGAATAGGCTCCGGCATAGATCGGGTGGTGGAGCATTCGAGCCAGCGTTCCCAGCGTGGGCGGCCGCCATTCCAGTTGGCCTCGCCGTGCGCTGCGCTGCACGCGCATTCCCAGGCGGATCTTGTTCCGTACCAGATAGCGGTAGAGCCGCCCGAACGAACCCAGCTCATCGAACTTGTCGAAAACCAAGCGAACGGTCGATCTTGCCTGTTCGTCGGGATCGAGAACAACCTCGCCAGTGGGCAGCTTGAGGTACCCGCATGGCACGGTGAGGATCAACTCGCACCGTTGGGCCTTGTGAAGTTTGCCTCTTTCCAGGCGGTTGTGCATTGTGATCAACTCGTATTCACTCATGGTCCCCTTCAACCCCAGAAGAAGCCGGTCGTTGGGGTCCCGTGGGTCGTAGAGGCCGTCCTCGTCCGCCAGGACGGTTCCGAATATAGAACACATCTCCAATAGGTGCTGCCAGTCCTTGTTGGACCGGGCCAACCGGCTCATCTCGATCCCTACGATCAGGCCGACGTGCTCCATGGTAACTTCGGCCAGAATGCGGTGAAATCCGCTACGGTTCTCGGCCGTCTTGCCGCTGAGACCTTGGTCATCGTCGATGATCAGGACGCGGTCGCCGGGCCATCCCAGTGCGACCGGGTAGTTGAACATCGCGTACTGGCGTTCGCGCGATTCTCGGTGATCGAGGACTTGCTGGGGAGTGGATTGGCGGATGTAGACGATTGCCAGAAGACCAAGGTGCCAATCCGTGATCAAGCCAGGCCGGGCGCGACGCAAGGACGGGTTCATGCCTGGCACGAACGCGGGTTGTGGTATTGATGCGGGAGGTGGGCAGACGGTCTCACGAGCGATCATGCGTCACCTCCTTCACGTCCGGAGGCTTCGCCAGCTGCTGGGCGGCAACACGGGTCAGCGCGCTGAGAATCTGTTCTCGTTGCTCGACGGCAAGAGTCATCCATATCCGCCGAGGATTCAGTTGCCGAACTATTTTGCTGCGGCGCGGGGGGGGACAACGGCGGCTTGAGATTGACGCATAAGAAACCTCCTTGCTGAGTGTTCCGCCGGCTCCTTGTACCACTCCACCAATCGGAGAAGGGCCGGCAAACCAATGATAGGCTGAGCTGGCGGTATCTGGCCAGGTGTGACTAGATGAGTATTTTGTTTACAAGATCCGGTTTGAAGAGGGCGGAGGCGGCTGGGAAACTGGCCCCTCCGCTACTCGACTGATCTCCGTGGTTAGCTTCTCCCCGTCCCGTCTTTTCTCCTTGTCGATCCCAACCGGAGAACTTAGAGGCTATCCGGTAATCCCCAGATTTCGTAAGCTGTTTTCAGCACAGGAAGTCCGCCCATTTCCCCAACGCAAGGATGGGGACTGTCTCATTTCAGCCCCGTGGGCGGATCGGCAAGTTGACAGTTGGGCTGGCCTGGAAAGCTCTCCCCCGGTGAAATGCGGCGTTACTGGATTTCACCACCGTTGCCATGGAGGGCTCACGCATGTTCAAGCTACCGGTCCGCACTTGGGTCCGCAACGCCGCCGCTGTGTTCTCGGGTCAGTACGGCTCTGTGACTGGGCAAGCCCAAGATTCGCAGTGCAGCCGCGAGACAGTCTATGAGCATGCCCGCAAGGTCGAAGAGCGGCTGGCCGAGGCGTCCAGTGACAAGTCTCGGCTCGCCGAACAGGAGGCCGAGATCCAGCAACTCCAGCGGAGAGTCACCGAACTGGAGGCTCGTGCCCAGCAACCAGTCGCCCTGGACCCAGTCAAGCAACGGAAGTTCGCCACGGTTGCCTCTGCGCTGGGGTTGAGCCTGCGTCAGACCGAGGATCTGTTCCAAATCCTCTTGCCCGCGGGTCAGGCACCGGACCATTCAACCATCGGCCGTTGGGTCAAAACCGAGGCGAAACGGGCCGCAAAGGTCCTCCAGGTGCTCGACCAAAAGTGCGCAACCGAGGTCCAGACCTTAGCTCTCGATGAGATCTTTTTTGGGGGCGGCCGACCTTGGTCGGCATCGAGCCGACGAGCATGACCGCGGTCTTTTGTCACAACGCCAACGACCGCAAGGCCGCGACGTGGCAGCAGCAGTTGACTCCTTTTAAGAATCTCGAGTTCGTGATCTCCGACGCTGCCAAAGGGATTGCAACGGCCCTCCAGCAAACTGCCCAATTGCGGTGCGCGAGCGACCCCTTGGCGTCCGCTCTGGGCCACGGGCTGGATCTCTTCCATACGACTCAAGAGGCTCAACGAGTGTTGACACAAGCGTGGCGTGCAGTGGAGCCGCTTTGGGACCAGGCCCAGACCTGCGACGCCCAGGTTCAGCGAGACAAAAAGCAAGGAATCGACGCGCGGGGTTCGGCTTGGGTCGCCCGTACTGCCTGGTCCAAAGTGATTGAGGCGTTTGAACCGGTGGAACGCGTCGAATCGGCCTGGGACCGTTGCCGCACCGCCTTCGAGTTGTTCCGGCCCGATGGGCAACTCAATGATCGTCTCTGGGCGGAGGCCCAGATCAAGGCTGGCTTGAGCGAACTGACCGGACCCGAATGGCGCAAGGTCAGAAACTTCCTCACCGACCCACGCAGCCTGGCCTTCTTGGATCGAATGCACCAGCGTCTTGCAGCGGCTGAACCGCGAGAGGAATGGCGCGAGGTACTGGCTTGGCGGTGGTGGAGACGGCATGGCGGCTCCTCCAATCCAGGGCCGAGTCCTTTGGCCATGATGGCTTATGCCGTGGCCATGCACCTACCACTGGAGGATGCCGAGCAAGCGGCTTATGACCGGATCACGGCCATCCTCCAAGACACGGTCCGAGCCAGCAGCGCGGTAGAATGCATGAACAGCGTACTGCGGATGCAGCAATCCCGTCACCGCCGGATGACCCAACCGATGCTCGATCTGAAGCGCCTGTATTGGAACTGTCACCCATTCCGATCCGGTCCCCGGAAAAAGCAGTGTCCGTACCAAGCCTTGGGTTTGGGATTACCCACGTACGACTTCTGGACACTCCTTCAATCCGACCCGGACGACTTGACGCAAGAACTGTCAACTACAACGACAGCTGCGTGAGACAGTCCCCAAGGATGCACACCGATGCGTAAGGCTTATCCCTCGGATTTGACCGACGAGCAATGGGAAATCATCCGACCGCTTATCCCTGTTAACCAGGTGGGTCGACCCCGCGAGGTCGAGACGCGGGAGGTGCTCAACACGATCTTTTATCTCAACCGCTCCGGTTGCCAGTGGGACATGCTGCCGCACGACCTCTTGGCCAAGAGCACTGCCTATGACTACTTCGCCCAGTGGCGGGACGACGGTACCTGGCAGAAGATCCTCGATGCCTTGCGGCGGAGGGTGCGGACGGAGGCGGGGCGGCAGCCATCCCCAGCGCCGGTTGCATTGACAGCCAGACGGTCAAGGGGACCGAGGTCGGGGGCGAGGGAGGTTATGACGGCGGTAAGAAGATCACCGGGAGGAAGCGACATATCATCGTGGATACCTTGGGGTTGCTCCTGGTGGTTGCGGTCACAGCGGCATCGGCGGATGACGGGACGGCTTCGCCGGAAGTCTTGGGGCAGATGACTGCGGAGCACTGCGCATCTGGAGAGGCTGTGGGGCGATCAGAAGTACCGCAACAACTCCCTGGACGACTGGCTGGAGAGGACCAAGGCGACGTACTCGGTCGATGTCGTAGCGCGACCTGCTGGGTCGGTGGGATACGTGAAGTTGGCCTGTGCCTGGGTGGTAGAGCGTACGCTCGCCTGGATTGGACGGTACCGCAGGCACAGCCGAGACTACGAGCGCTTCACACACTCCAGCGAGGCGATGATCAAAGTGAGTTCGATTCATCGTATGCTTAGATATTTGAAACCTAGCAGTTCTACCCGCCCGGCCCCTTTCAAGTACCGTGAATCACGGGAAATAGTTCCCGGATAGCCTCTTAGAGGCTGTCCGGGGATCCTCTTCGTAGGGTGGGTGCAACCCACCAATCCCTCGGAAAAAGCGGTGGGTTGCACCCACCCTACAATTGTCAAACAGGCCTTCTCGGATAGCCTCTTACACCGTGGTCACCGAGGCACAGTATTCTTATAAGAGGTTGAGGATGCGGCAGGCCGACCGGGACAGGGCGATTGATCAGGATCGACTCTCCGACGTTCGGACAACGCCAAACAAAAAAAGCATCGAACAAAGCCATCTGGAATCGGATCAAACCTTTTTCCGCATAAGCTTATGTCAATAAGATCAAGAGCAGATGGGTTGGAAACAAACCCAAAGTTTCACGGACAGACGAGCAGTAAGCCAAGGTCGCGCAAGGACTGACTGACCTGGGCTCTACCGGAGGGTCAAGATTCGTGGTCGTGTGCTGGAGGCCCCAACCAACCGCACAAGCGTCACTGGCCCGGGGGCTGTTCCTCGCTGCTGCGCGGTTGATCGCGGTAGACGAGATCGCCCTCGTCACGGTCCGGGACGCTGGCCGTCAGCGTGACTTCATGCCAGGATCGCCAGGCGCGGTCGAGCTCGCGGACGTCGGCCAGGCCGTAGTGGTTCAGGGTTGCGCTGTCCCATCCCGACCTGAGGCCGTCACGGACGAAGTGCAGGAACCTGGGCCTGCCTCCGATCTCGATCAGGAAACGCGAGATCGAATAACCCTGACCGTAGAACGACATCAGGTCCTTGGGATACTCCTCGATTTTGAAGAGGCGCGCCAGCGACACCTCACCGCCGCCGGGCCAGCAGATCGACGGCAATCTGGTCGTGCCGCCTGCGTTCGCGCTCGTCCTCGCTCAGCAGCGAGGCACCTTCGTCGGCCCATCTAGGCATCGGACCGCCGAAATACGCGGCGAAGACCGCGTGGGTGATTTCGTGAGGCAACGACGAGGCCAGGATCCGGTCGAGCCGGCCCTCCAAAACCATGCTCTGGTCGGTCACGCGACCGCTATTGAAGCCGAACGAGGTCAAGCCACCGGCCTCGCCCGATGTCACCTTCACTCGAATCGAGCAGGGAGCGGTCCAGGCTGGCAACTCGCGGCCCAGCCAGGCTCTGGCGATATTGACTCGCTGGGTCTCCGCATGTTCGGCAACGGTTCGAGCGATGCTCTTGGTGCTTGCCTCGACGATGAAATTGTCGGATCGAAACGAGGCTCCGCAGAGCAGCGGAACACAGGCCAGAACCACGGTCGCGATACCGCCCAGCCTGCACGCGATCCCATCGCCGAGTGCTTCCATGCGCCTCGTTCCTCCTTGAGCTCCGACCGGATTGCGGCCATCTCTCCGAACCCGCCAAGCGTTGGGCCGGACAATCACTTCCGCCGAGCCTCAATCCAAAGTCGACCGGCCTCCGGTGCCAGTCGCGGGCGGAACTGTAGCAGATTGCCATGCGCCTGTCGCCCCTGGTTTCGCGTGCTAAAGATGCAAAATAAATATGGAATCAGAGGCGCTCACATGCATGCAGTGGCAATATGGCGGGATCCCCGGAATGGCTGATGGTTCGCTTGATGGTCGGCCGATGGAAGAGGTTGGCTGAGAGTGAGTCATGGGCTCGCGGGTTGGAGCTCCTTGCGACTATGCCACCATGCTCCGGCAGCCGTCCCGGGCGGATCGCAGCCTCTCCTGCTACTGCGTTCCGGAATTGGACCCGCTCAGAATCGCACGGAGGAAAACCGAAATGGCAACCGCACGCTTGCGTCTGTTTCCATATCCCGAGGACGAGCACGAAGACGCAAACTCCCCCTCCGTCCCGATTCAGCTCTCTGATCTATACCCATTGCTGGCACAGGCCTACCGCGATAACTACGTGTGGCTGCAAGACTTCGAGAACGATCGCCTGATGGTGAGCAACGATCTTTACGAAGTCATCCGGGCGTTCTCGAACTGCCGTCCCTCCGCCTGAGCTTGGTGCTCGATCCTGACCCAACCACGGGGTCGCAACGGGCTTCGGTCAGCATGTCGTGGTGGCAATTTGAGCTGGAAGTCGTGGATCCATTCCGAGTTTCTAATGCTTCCACGGAATGATCAATCCAGGCAACAGGCTTGTCCGGCATGCCCGGGGTTCCTAACCTATAGTGAAACATACTGGCCCTGCGAAGCTCCAAGATGCACTCCTTTCGTCAGGACTGGCGAGCACTCACGATGATCACCAGGAAACCGAATGCCGATGATGCCTTCACCATCGAACGTCATGGCGACATCACGGTCATCACGGCAACGCCAGCTCTCGAAGGTCTGGCGTTCGGACTCGAGGAGCAGGCGGCCGAGCTGATCTTGAACCCATTGCTGCGCCAGGAAAATCCGTTGGTTCTCTTTGACATGAGTCAGGTCGATTACTTCGGGTCGATGTTTCTGGCACTCTTGATCCGATGCTGGAAGCTGGCTATCTCGCAAGGAGGATCCATGGCGCTCTCCGGTATTTCCGAGCGGACGCGCGAGCTGCTTCGGGTCACTTCGCTGGACATCGTCTGGCCGATCTACGATTCCAAGCCGGAAGCGATGGCAGCCTTCGAACTCGACTGATTGGGACGACATGACAACACGGGATCGCCCGGTTGTTTGCGGTGAACGAAGCCCTCACCGCTGGGCCTATACACGCCCAGCAAGCAGGTTTCCTTGGCGAGTCCGGGCGGAAGCTCCGGCGGCCTGGCGCGACCCGTTGACAGGATCGAAAGGCCGGTCCCATGATGAAGTAGTGAACCAAGGATCGGTGTGGTTCGCAGCCAGGTTGAAGCGGAGCAACGATCGCTGCTGGAAGGTCTCCGGATCGCTCGCGGAAAACGTCGTCGCAAAGGGAACGGACCCGACGGCAGAACGGCGCAGGTGCTGGATTCAACTATTGGTTCTGGTGCGTCTGTCCTCCGGAGCTGGGCATGAGATCTTGATCGATCAAAATTGGTCATCTGGGAACACTATAATCGAAGATACACGGGTCAGCCGGGAACTCCACCCTTTGGAACGGAGCCGCCATGGGTATCTATGACCGCGAATACTATCGTGGTGAAACGGGTGGCCCAAGCTGGTTCAACGGGGTGGCACCCTGGTGCAAGACTCTGATCGTGATTAACAGTGGGGCCTTTTTACTCCAGAACTTGCTAGGTTATGATCATCCCTTGTTCGTCGATTGGCTGGAGGCCTCGCCCGAAGCGATCTTTCAACACGGCCGGATCTGGCAACTCTGGACCGCGACTTTCCTGCACTCCGGCATTATCCACATTCTGGCAAATATGTGGTTTCTCTGGCTGGTGGGCCGGGAGATGGAATCCCTCTACGGCAGCCGCGACTTCCTGGCGTTCTACCTGCTGGCCGGAGGGGTGAGCACCCTGGGATGGGCGGCGATCGCGGGGCTGTCGGGACCTGGCGGCATGGATCGCCACATGCTAGGCGCCTCTGGGGCCGTGATGGCCGTGGTGACGCTCTACACCCTCTTCTATCCCAAGCGTGAGATCCTCTTTTTCTTTCTGCCGATGCCGATGTGGGTGCTGCTGGGAATCTACCTCGTGTTTCCGCTGATAGGAGACCGCGGGAGAGTGGCATACGAGGCTCACCTGATGGGAGCGGCATTCGCATTCTGCTTCAAGCAGTTCGACCTTCGCTGGTCGCGTCTGGTCACGGCGCATATCCGCCGCCCCCGGTTGCGCATCTTCACGCCCATGCCGGTCGATAAACCGCGTACCCGGCCTCCCGGATCGAGCCGAGCGGCCAGCGAGAGCCTAGGCTTAAAGCCGGGATCGGTTACGGTCTTGCCCGAGGAGCAGCTTGACGCTCGGCTCGATGAAGTCCTGGCCAAAATCGCTCGCGAGGGCCGCGGCGGGCTGACCGAGGAAGACCATCGTGTGCTTCAGGAGGCCAGTCGACGCGCCCGCGACAAACGGAGCGACCGCCTCTGATGTCTATTCCTGGCCCCGTGCCTTTCCCGCTGATACGAGACGCTGTGCCGGCCGATCGCCCGGCGATCGTCGAGTTCAACCGCCTGCTGGCAGTCGAGACCGAGCACAAGGTGCTAGACCTGGCTGTCCTCGATCAGGGCGTCGCACGTGCGCTCGCCCAGCCTGATCTGCTTCGCTACTGGGTCGCGGAATTGCCATCGGGTGATGGTCCCCGGCTGATCGGCCAGACCGCCATCACTCGCGAGTGGAGCGACTGGCGCGACGGCTGGGTCTGGTGGCTGCAAAGCGTGTACATCCACGCCGACTTCCGTGGCCGGGGCGTCTTCAAGGCGCTTTACGGGCACATTCACGATCAGGCCCTGGCAGATTCCCGCGTCATCGGACTTCGCCTTTATGTCGAGAACGGCAACCTACGCGCCCAGCGTACGTACCAGGCCCTGGGAATGAAACCTGGCGGCTACTCGGTGCTCGAGGAACTCTGGCTCGATCGACGCTAACTCGACCGAGCCACCGCCAGTCAAGAACCAACAGCATGCGATCGCTTTCCCCTGCTCTGCTCCTGAGGCCGGGAAATCTCGGTTTGCAGCCACGCCTTCAGCTCGTCATCGAGCTGCCGGGTCAGGCCGGGAAGGCCAGCGGCGACATCCCGGCGCTCCTCTGGATCGGTGACGACGTTGTATAGCTCGGGTTTCCCACCGCGCGTGACAACGAGCTTGAAGTCGCCGCGCATGGCGGCCAGTTGGTCGTAACCCTCACTTTGCCATTCCCAAAATAAGGTCCGCTCAGGCCCGTGCGCTTGCCGCTGCCAAACGGGCAGGAGGTTCACTCCATCGATATGCCAGGAAGGATCGACTCTCGCTCCCGCAGCCGCCAGGAAAGTCGGCAAAAGATCAATCAGGTGAACGTTTTCTGTGCACACGGAGCCCCCGCGGATCCGTCCCGGCCACCGGGCCAATCCTGGCACCCGGATGCCGCCTTCCCAGAGTGTACGCTTCTGACCTCGAAACGGGCGGTTGCTGTCCAGGGCGGAACTCGCCCCCTCGTTCCCTCTCTCGAAGGTCGCGCCGTTGTCGCTCGTGAACATGATCAGCGTGTTCGCCGTGAGCCCGGACTGGTCAAGCCGGGCGACTACCCGACCGATATTCACGTCCAGGCGGGTGACCATGGCCGCGTAGGCCGCCTGAGGCGACCGAGCGGGGTCGGATTCGCGAAACCTGCCCCGAAATCTCGCCAGGTCTTCGGTCGGCGCCGCTATTCGAAAATGACTCGCGATGTAGGCGATTTCCAGAAAGAAGGGCTTCTCCCGCCGGGACCCAACGAATTCGATTGCCCGATCGGTGATGAGGTCGTCGAAATATCCCGAGACCGCGACTTCCTTGCGGCCATCCCAAAGCGTTTTTGGAAATTTCTCCCATGCCCTAACGGCGTCGGTGTACCCGAAGAATTCGTCGAAACCCTGATCCATCGGGTGAACAGGATCAGTACGGCCGCCGCGCGGCCTGCCGCCATGCCACTTGCCGAAAAGGGCAGTGGCGTAACCGCCCGACCGCAGCGCCTCGGCGATTGTGACCTCCTCGGTGGGCAAGTCCTCCCCGTTGCGTCGGACTCCGCTGTGAATCGTATATTTCCCGGTGAGCAGAGCCGCTCGGCTTGGGGCACAGACTGTCGCCGCCGAGTAGCAACGCTTGAGCACGACACCCTGCTCAGCCAGTCGGTCCAGGTTGGGTGTGGACCACTCCGTGCGGCCGTTGAACCCGACATCGCCCCAGCCCAGGTCGTCGGCCACGATCAGAACGATGTTGGGCGGTTGCTCCTTCCCCAGCACCATTGAACCACACGCCGCGAAAATCAGCAGGACCGTGGCCGCGGTCATTGCCCCTCGACGGTGGTTCATGATCATGATCACGTTTTCGCCTTCGGTTCGCCCCAGAGTAAGGATGACCGACGAGGGTCATTGAGGGAATGTCTTAAGCTCAGTTTTATCCAGTGCGTTCAGGTAGAATCAATTGTGGAACCGCTCGCAAGGCCGAAGGTCGGTGCGCTCAATTGCTGGGCTTCTTGACCGCGGCTCCGGAGGGTGGACCGTGATTGTCGGAGCATTGGTTCTGTGCGGGGGCGAGAGCCGGCGGATGGGTCAATCCAAGGCATGGCTTCCGTTCGGTCCTGAGCGGATGCTCCAGCGCGTGGTGCGGCTGGTGTCAGGCGTGTCCGGTCCCGTCGTAGTTGTGGCCGCGCCTGGCCAAGAACTGCCGACCTTGCCTGAAGCGGTGCTGATCGCTCGCGATCCCCTTCCTGGCCGCGGGCCGCTGCAAGGGCTGGCCGCCGGGCTAGCCGCCTTGCCCGATCGCGTCGATCTGGCCTACGCGACAGCCACCGACGTGCCTTTCCTTCAGCCGGCATGGATCGACCGGCTCGTCGAGATGATCGGAGATCACGATCTGGCCATCCCTCGTTGCGACGGATTCTTGCATCCCCTCGCCGCGCTCTATCGACGGCGGTCGGTTCTCCCGGCGTGCGAGTCGCAGTTGCAGAGCGGTTGCCTCCGTGCAGCAAGCTTGATTGAGGTCTTGCGTGCGCGGATCGTCGCTACCGAGGAGCTGCAAAGTGAGGATCCATTGCTCCTAACATTACGGAACTTGAACACGCCCGAAGCTTACAAGACCGCCATGGCCCAGGCGGGTTACGAAGTGACCGGTTCCAAGCACGGTGGGCAGCGAGGCCTGCGTGTCACGCGTGCATGTGGAGCTCGTAGGAATTCCTCGTATGCAAACTGCCAGCCGGTTAGAGGTTGCGGCGGGGGACGTCGGCGAAGTCCTTCGCGCCCTGTCACGGGCTTATCCCGTACTCCTGGGTTCAGTGGTCGGCGGTGAGGGATCGCTACTGCCGACTTACACCTTGAACATCAACGGTCAGCGGTTCACGACCGATCCAACGACTCCGCTGCGGGATGGAGATTCTCTGGTTCTGCGGGTCGTGGACGTTGAAGATTAGGACCTGGCGGTGACCAGTCGGAGTGGCGCGGGACGAGGAAATAGTTGGTCGCCTCTCCCCAGTCAAAAGTTTCAAATTCTGTGAAAAAACGAGAATCGACCTATCGGCACGTCGGCAGTGAAGTATAATTCACGTTTGGTTGGGAACGAGTCGAGTTCGCGATGTCGATCCTTTCTGGAATCACCTCTCGCCTCCTCTGTCGCCCTTCCGCTCTTTGGATCTTGACACGATCCCTTTCCTCTCGGCCCGGAAAGGCAATCGAGGGCCGTCGGTGATTTCGCTCAGGAGATTGATGGTGGGCAAGAAATTGTACGTCGGGAACTTGACCTATAAGGTCACCAGTTCCGACCTTGAGCAACTCTTTTCTCAGTTCGGAACGGTCCAGAGTGCTCAGGTCATCACCGACCGTGACACGGGACGCAGCAAGGGCTTCGGCTTCGTGGAAATGGACACAGATGCCGAAGCGCAGGACGCGATTCGCGGTCTTCACGATCAAGATCACAACGGGCGGCGCCTGACCGTGAATGAAGCACGGCCCCGTGAGCCCCGAGCGGGTGGTGGCGGCGGCGGCTATGGCGGTGGTGGCGGCTATGGCGGCGGCGGACGGGATCGTTACTGAACCAGTTCTGCGGGGCTAGATCGCTTCTACTGCGGCCCGCGCATGCGGCCTGTCTGTCAACCTACCAGTCCGTTCGGACCGTCCCATCGCGCGCTCCAACCGGGCTTTCGGTGTCGACGAGCGGGCACGAGGCTAATGAGCCTGCTGTGCGTTCCCATGAAAGAGACGATAACCCACTCCGCTGGTTATGCGGTCGGTCTCGTAGGTCACATTGACAAGCGCTGGGCGGCTCGCCAAATACGGCCGGCTCCTCGGTCGTGTTGAGAATTACGTGTTTCGATTCTTGAGCTGTACTTTCCAGATCATCAAAAAAAAGCCGCCGGAGCACAATCCGGCGGCATGCTTCAAAGTCGGGGGATCATCGAGAGAGATCGAGCGGCGTTGGGTCTCCGTCAGCGGCCTGTTTCGCTGAAATCCATCTCGAAATCGCTAAGATTGATATGAGCATCGCCTTCGCCGTCATCCGTCGGCTTCTCAAACACCTTGGCCCAGCGTGCAGAATCGCCGTCGAGCCGATTTTGACCAAGCCGCTCGTTTTCGCGCTGACAGTCGATGCAACTGTTAGTGTAGGGCAAGGCATTTAACCGAGCCTCGGAGATCTTACCGCTGCAAAACTCACAGCGACCGTAGACGCCAGCGGCAATTCGCTGCAGTGCGTGCTCGATCTGGCTGAGTTCACGGCTCTCAATCTCTACGAGTTGAGAGCTGATCTCGTCGTTGGCCGAATCGACGGCTGCGTCCACATTATCGCCGACCCCGCTCACCTCCGAGAACTTGCGGAAGCTATCCAGATCGCCATTAATGGCTTTCCGCAGTGCGTCGCGGCGAGCGACCAATCGCGAGGTGAGTCTAAGCAATGCATCTTTGCGGGCCATTGAACACCTCCTGGTGTGAGACTGCGCGGATCATTGGCTGCGGGTTCAGACCCGCGGACCCACGTCGCCACGGATCTCCTGGCCGACGGGCTGGAATTTCTTTAGGATGATAGCACACGCTTCATTCGGCCAAGACCCGCACAAGCGAATTTGATGAGAAGCACAAGGGTACCGATACAGGTGCTCCCCACGGTGATGGACTCCATCAAGCACATTATGCGCCATTGACAAGCCACGGCGCCCGGGTTTAGCGAACCACAGCAATATTACGTCCGAGCCAACTAAAGGTTTGACGAAATTCTTCGGATTTTCCTGCGAGTAGTTGGCCACATTGGACTTTCGGACTACGAACAAATTAGGAGAGGAAGGAACTTCCATGCAATTGGGGAAGGCGCACTCTCCGCAAAGCTAAACCAGGAAGGCATTCGGGGCGGGATACACCGGTATTGTGCGTGCAATTCTGCAAAAATCAACAAAAAAAGAAGAAGTGCTCAAAGATTGTGCACTGAGATGTTTAATCAAGGCACGGGTTTGAGATGTCCCTTGAGCACGCTTCGAGGCAGAAAGTAATCGGAGACGACGCGGGGCAGGAGTTCTCCCGGAGTGTACAAGAAGTTGACATAGCGAATCTGGCTCTGGTTTGGAACCAGGAAGATCCACTGTTCGATTACCTGGCCCTTTGTACCCGAGATGACTTTTCCATCAGGCTTTGAAGCCATCAACTGGCTGACTTCGTCGGGTGTCTTTCCCCTTAAGCCCCGAGCCGACGAGAGGTCGGATCGAGGTGACTCGGTGTCAGCACGGCCGGTCTCTCCGGCGGCGGTCGATGCGGCATCGTCGACCCATTGGTCTTTGACGCGCCGGTAGCCCCGGGTCCGGAATGCCTCGGCGACGTCCTTGGAACCGGGATCGATCTTCCAGGCTCTCTCGAGCAGTCCTCTGGCCTCGGCCCGGTCCTGGAGCAAGTCTTCATAGAGTGCCGCCAAGGCCACGGGGCCCTCCGCGTCAGTTTCGCTTAGCCTGTCGCGCCGAACCTTAAGCCAGGTGCGATAAAGTTCTAGTGCTGCCGGCGGATTCTTGAGCTTCTCCCGGTAGACCTGCGCCAGCGTCCTGACCTCAGCCAGCCGTAACGAGCCCAGGTTTTGCCGGGCTTGGTCCAGTCCATTGGTCAACAGCCTCGTTGCAAGCTCTGGCCGATCAGGAAGTTCCGTCTCAGCCCTCGACGCCAGCTCGAGCGCCGAACGAGGGTCAAGGGCGGCTTGAAGTTCCAGCAGCTTGGCAACGGCATCGGCCCACAGGCTGCGGTCTAGCGATTTGCGGACGTGAGCAGTCGTGGCCCGGTCGCGGTAGACCGCCCCGGGGTTGTTCAAGTAAGCCTGGCTCCATCGGGTCAGGTCGATCCGTCCCGCCGCTTGATCCTTCGCCGCCTCCGGGAAAAGCGCTCTATGGAAGCAATAACCTCCTTCAGGGCGGCGGGATTGGTTGCGGCGGCGATCTGGGAACGAAGGGCCTGGTGAGCCAGCGCCGATGGCTCGGGTTCGGCGATATGACGCCGCCACCCCTGCTCGGCAAGTGCGAGTAGTTCCTTCGGGGCATCGACTGTTGACTGCTTGCGCTGGCCCTCTAGCCGCAGGGCTTCTTCCTCCAGCGACCGTGCTCGCTGGATGAGCGCATTGTCCTTGAAGGCCTTGCCTCGTGCTTCGGCCCAGGCCGCCCAGGCCTGGCGGTTCTCGAAATCTTTACCAGCAAGTCCGCCAATGGCCTGATCCAGACGCTCCAGGTCGTTGGGCATCACCTTCAGCGCGGTCACATCGCAGACGAGCTGGTCGTTTTCGCGGGCCAGACAGTCCTTTGACGACCACCGGCATGGGCTTGGGCGGACCATCCGGCCGCAATCTGGGAGGAAGCCGAAAGACCACGTCGGTGCGCTTCAAGAGTACCTCGTCGTATCCCCGGCCGGGATGGTACTGGTAAAACCGCACCCGGTCGTCCACGACCACCACTCTCCCCAGCAGATCCACCCGCCGACTCAGTTCCGCGGGATCGACCGCGACCGCTTCGGTCTGGGCCGCGGCCGGCCGGCAGGCCCACCATAACGAGGACACGGTCAGGCCGGCCCGCAATAGAGTTAAAAGGTATTTCATGGTTGATCGGTTTCCTCCGGCGGGGTGTCGGGAATGGCTGAGCCGCTGGGCCAGCCCATACTCAGAAGAGCCTTGTAGTGAGTGATGGACACCCCGCTCTTGGGCTCAAGGCGGATTAACCATTCCCTGGCGTCGGCATCGTACTGGAAGGCCGCCAACCGAGAGCCGAAGATCACCTGATCACCCTCCTTGTGACCGGCCAGAGTAATCGCCTCGAACCCTGTCAGATCAATCCGGGCATAGCGCTCTTCCGCGAGCTCCCTGCCCCGCGGGAAGGACCACATAATCAAGCTCATAGCGATTCGATCCGGCAGTGTCCGGCGTCGCCGTGATCCTGGCGTCGATGATAACCGCCCGTCCCTTGTACATGGTCTCAAACCGGTCGGACCAGGCTTGTGGGCTAGTTCTGGCGGCCTCGTCGAGCAGGGTCTCGAGAGAGTCGGTAAGCAGGTTCACGAAGATCGACGCCTCGTCGGCCGCGTGACGAACCTCTGCCGTGCCCTCCACGGCATCTCCGAGGGCAACGACCGCCGCCTTGGCCTCGGAAAGAAGTTGATAAGCGAGGTCGAACTTGCCGTCCTCCAGCGCGGCGATTCCCTGGGTATGCCCGATCCGGACAACCTGGGGAAGGTTCTCGCGGTGCTGTCGCCAGTTCCGTAAGGAGAGTGCTCCAATCGCGAGCAGGGCGACGCAGGCGAGGACCAGGATGGGACGGCGACCAATCCTGCGAGTTGTTCGCGGCTGCTCCAGATCGCTGATCCCGTCGATTGTTCCCGCCACTGGGACCCGAGTCCCTTGCCCAGGATCCAGAGTGGCTGCCGGCCGTCGCCGGACGGCCTCCGGTCTGCCGGTGTTGGTAGTTGCCCGGGGCGGCGAGTGGGTCGTCGATCCCGCTGCGGCAGTCGAGTCTCCGGCCCGGGAAGCAGCCTGTCCTGGGGCCCAGGCCCTGGATGAGGGCCAAGAATGACGTTTTGATCTGGTTGTGCCGCAGGCTTCCCGACAGCGCCTCGATCGGCATGGCCCCCAGCTTCGGTCTCAATGACGGGGATCTCTGAGCAGCCGGCTCATCGTCCCAGATGATCTCGCCTCCGACCGCCAGGTCATCCGGCTCGGCGATGTCCAACGTGACTTGAGCTGGGTCTTTGAGCTCGATCGGGCCTTCGTCCACGTCGGCCCTAGGGGGGATGGCAGAGCGAGCCCTCACCGAGCGCTCGGGAGCCACCGGTTCCGGCAGGGGACTGGCGGGTAAAACGAAGATCCCCTCGCCGCATGAGGGGCACCGCAAGGCTTGATATCCCCCGGTCCGTTGGCCGCGAAGCCGGTGACCCAGCGGGCAGGCCACACTGTAGTACTGGACCTTGGCGACGGGGGGTGTCGCCAGCCCCTTGAACAAGCTGCGAGCCCGGCCAAGCAGATCCAAGAACCACCTCTCCCGGCCAACCCCAGCGGTCTCCACACCGCACCAAGGATTTCCCAGGGGTGTTCGGTAGTGGGTTCGTTTCGCCAGGAAATGACAGTTGTTCAAATTATCGGCAATGGCATGGCGCAGGTCAACGGCACTGGTGGAAGCCAGTGGCCGGTGGCCGAGTGCGGGTAGCCGGTATGATCCCTCTCATGCCCGTGCAGGTGCCGATGGGGCACTTGGCGTTCGAGAATCACCGGGGGAAGCGAACCCCGCTTTCGCCGAAATAGGGACCACGCAGGTAAACCGGGTCCCTCGCCCCGTCACTGACTCGAAGTCGATTGACCCGCCGTGGTCCTTGATGATTCCGTAGCTCATCGAGAGACCGAGCCCGGTTCCCTGGCCGACCGGCTTGGTCGTGAAGAAGGGGTCGAATACCTTGCCTTGAATGGCCGGATCGATGCCGCAACCATTATCGGCGACCTCGATCTCGACGGCCTCCTCACGAGCGCGCGTGCGAACCACGACCTTGCCGCCGGACGAGCATGCGTCGATGGCATTGAGCACCAGGTTCTGAACGACCATGTTGATCTTCGTGGGATAACAATTCAGTTTCGGGACGTGCTCCAGGTCTGTCTCCAGCAGTGACATGTCTTCGGGCGGCGAGTTCATGGAGAATGCTGACCGTCGCGGATGATTCCCACGTTCAGGTCGGCTTCTTGAGATTCGGCTTCATCCAGGTGAGCAAATTCGACGGAGGTTCTCGACGATCTTCTGGATTCTCTTGAGGCCCTCCCTCGATCGGTCCAGCAGACCGTCCAGATTGGCCTGGACGAACGGCAGATCCATCTTGTCGCTCAGCTCGCGAATCCGCTCGTGGAGGTCGTGCTGGTACGCGGCCAAGGTTGTTTCCGCTTGCTGGTAAAGCCTGAGGATGTCGTGCAGATCGGTCACCTCGCGCTTGAGCACCGTGATGTTGTTGGTAACGAAGGCAAGGGGATTGTTGATCTCGTGCGCGACGCCGGCCGCAGTCTGGCCCAGGCTGGCGAGGTTGGCCTGCTGGAGCATGCGTCCCTGCGTCTGCTTGAGGTCCTCGTGGCTCTTTTGAAGAGCCTCGTGAGCGACGTTCAGATCGCGGAGCATTCCGGCCAGCTTCTCATTGGCCTGCAGAGAGCGCTCGAGTTCGCTCCTGGACCTTGAGCTCCAACTGGTCGTGCGCCTGCTGGAGCGCCGCCTCGGCTTGCTCGATTCTGCTGCCCGACCCGGCCGGCAATCCGTTCCAGAGAAAACCCGAAGACGAAGATCGCAGCCGTCGCCAGCGCGGCCGACGAGATCGCGGCCGATGAACTCCCCGCGGTCGTGGATACGACATGAGTGAGCCAGGCGACGGTGACCACGGTTCCGACGACCAGCGGCAAGAAAACCCTGAGCAACCTCGCGCTGATCGAGGCTACCGCAAACGCGATACAGCGGAAACGACGAAGGCCCCGCGGCCGCAGCAAGTCCCATTCCCAGCAGCACGAATCCGATGGCCGTATTGAGCGCCATCGGGATCGCCTCGCTGCCGTAGAGCAGTGGAGCATTGGGGCTGAACAGGTAGCCCAAGGCAAAGACCAGGCCGATCGCCGCGGTGACAGTGGCCCCTGCCCCGGCAATGTTCCACCGCTCCTGGCTCTTCGTTCGCCTGCTCCAGACCAGGATTGCCAGCCCAAGACTTGCCCCGAGAAAGGCGATTGCCGTGAAGAACGCCATCTTGCCCAGGGGCACAGACCCCAGTTTCCCCGCGGGTCCCCGCATGAACCAGGAATCCACGGCCAAGTTCGTACCCGCCAAAAGCTCCAACAGCCGCAGGACGCAGACCAAGGCCACCACGAGGGCCCCGACTCCTGCCAGCTCGCGGACCCGTCGCCGCCGGTTGGTCTCACCAAGAATCCCAGATCCGAAGCCCCGCTGATGCTGAGGTGTCTCGATCAGGCGGATCTGGTCGGCCGCGATTACGAACAGCCCCGTGCCGAGAACGAGAAACCCGATCGCAGTGTTGGGCGCCATCGGGATGTAACTCTCTCGAACGCCCATCAGGAACGGCTGCCGCGTCGCGGTTCCGACGATTGCTCCGGCGCCTATCGTGAAACATGCTAGGCCACAGGCCTGCGCCGACCGCCCCAGGATGCGGCTCGAGGTCTCACGGCTGCCCACGATTCAGCTCCCTTCGATCCACGCACCGGGCGCAGGACAGGATTCTTGGAATTGTGGCCGTGAGATTGATTCTCCGGAAACCTCACCGCGCCTGCAACTGTCAAAGGCTGACCCCCGGATCGTGCCTGGTCGTGGCCCGTATCCGACAGAGCTGCTCAAGCATGGTGGCGAAGAGCTCGAACAAAGCCTTCAAGATCGCGACATCCTTGATCACACCGGGGGCCAGGAAAAGCAGCTCGTCGGCGTCGTCGGGGAACTTGGTGCCGAACCAGCCCTCGTTGTCCTTGATCTCGAGCCGGACGCGAGGCAGAGCCTGGATCTTCTGGCGGATGCCGGGATTGGCGAGCAGTTCACGGACGGTTGTCTCGTCGTTGCTCTTGATGATGAACGCCTCGTCGAATTCGGCGTCGCCCACCTCGATATCCTGCATCCCCAGCATCTTAGCCAGGCTGCTGAATGGTCCCTTACGCCTGATCTGGAAGCGAAATCCCGCCGGATTGAGAAATGGAACCCGCATCCGCGTGTAGGTCGTGCTGCTTTCTCCGTCGGAAACAGTGTGCTTGTCCAGAACGATTGTCCAAGGCGTCACGTGCAGCCTGACCTTGGATCCATTCCAGCGTCCGTTCTGAACGAGCTCGCAACCAGTTTCGTTGCAGAGTTGCCCCCAAACCTCCTCTGTGCCAGGACCGAACCACCGCATGGGATGACTCCCCTTTAGTGCACGTTCCTTTTGCAGTACATTCGTCATCCGCGTGGACATATTCTGGAATTTTAGCTTTGAACTCGTTCCCGGGAATGGGCTGGAATACGTGGTCGACCAAGGTCGGAGTGTTCCTCGCGTGACTGCCGTCGTCCCACAAATCCTCGCTCCGCGTCGACCGGGTCGACCGCGCCGGCGATCTTGAGCACCCAGGGGTCTGCAAGCTCGGCACGACTCTGAGAACGAGGCCGAGGACTGCCAGGCGGCATCAGCGGCCTGCCGCCGGGGCTTCTTCTTTTCGGGGAAGGGTGTCACTCGCCACTGCGTTGGTGAGTGAGACTTCACTTATTTCTCCCGAACGTGCCTCTCCTGCCCCGGGCGATCATGGCCGAACACCAGGTAAAACCCCACCAGCGACAAAAGGACCCCCACTGGCGCGAGCACCATATACCCCAGCCGCTTGTTGTCAATTGGAACCCTCGGAACCTCGGCCGGATCGTAACCAGTTACGTTGGAGCCGTTCTTATTCTTGATGAAGTCCAACGATTCCAGCTTGCGGTGGACCTGATCGAACATGCGGTAATACCGCTCCAGGTCGTCTCGCAAAAAGCTCGCGTCTACCTCATTCACATGCGAATGCCATTCCTTGAGATCCCGGGGCTTGAAGACTGCCGTAACGGCCTTGCGTTCGGGCGCCCCTTTGTCGGCAAGAACCTCATCTCGCGCGGTGAGATCCCGCAGCTTTTCTCTAGTCTCCTCAATCTTCTTGGAAAGACCTGTTTTGTACACCTTCAGATCTGCAATAAGTATCTTCATAAGGTCTTTGCTGGCTGTCATTTTGGTATAGGTCGTGCCTGTATCCGCACTGATCTCCCTGTAGGCATCAACAACCGCGTTCACGATGTCAGTAGCTTCCTTGTTGTCCTGCGACTCTAAGGCGATTTTAATAAAATTCGTATTCGGCACGATTTCGAGAACGAGCTTTTCGCGAAGCTTGGCTTTGGGATCAAGCGAATCCCTGAACATGGGGCTACTCTTGATTTCAGCATGCGATAGCACGAGGTCGAGCACGGAATTGGCTCGAATGGTCTCGATCTCAGTTTGCAGATAGGTGGGCCCCGCACCGTCAAGGGCCATCAGAGAGTGGTCAAACAGTTCTGGTTGGCTCGATTCGATCTTCACCAGAGCGTAAGCCTGGTACATCGGCTGGATGAATCTGTATATCCCGTAAGTCAGCACACTGGAAATCACCAGCCAGAGAATGAGTATTCGCCAAGCATTGTGCGTGAGACGACGGAAGACGCCCCCTGATCGGCCCGGCGGCACAGCGATTCGCTCTCCGGCTCCGGACAAATTGTCGCTCGAACCCAGGTATTCCGGTGTGCTCTCATCAGGCCGGTCAAAGCTGCTCATCGTGAGGTTGTCCCATTGCGATGGTCCGAGGGATCAGAGGAGATCGTTACCACTTGGTGGCATCAAGGAATACCGATCGCGTCGATCATCGCTTATACGCCTCTCACCATGATGCTTCAAGTGACTGAGTGTAGAACTCGGTGCGTCGCTTGAGAATGCTTCTTTTTCTCGACTCCCTGGTCGGTCGGTTGCCTACGGCTCCCGTGAACCACGGATCTGAGGAAAAAGCCGATGATCTGCGGTCCGCCAATTGCCGTCAGCGGCATTTTGCACTTTGCAAAACGCGAACCACTCTAGCCCGGAGAGGATGGCCAACCCGCGTGTATTGGCCACTTGAGAGTCTTCCGGAATCACGAAGTGTCATCTAGTTTGGGGTTGGTCCATGAACAGATTTCTGTGATCCGCTGGACGCCGAGCCATCGGAAACGGGGCGATTCCTGACGTAGCGGTCGGCCCAGTCGAACATCTCGGCCAGCACGTGCAGAACCGATTCGCGCAAGATAACCATGGCTCTCGTGCGGCAGCATGACCAGGCGGGCTATGCCGCCGTTCCCCTTGATCGCCTGGAACAATCGCTCCGACTGGATGGGAAAGGTGCCGGAGTTGTTGTCGGCTTCGCCGTGAATCAAGAGGATGGGCTCGTTGATCTTGTTAGCATACGTGAATGGCGACATCCTGGTGTAGAGGTCGACCGCTTCCCAGTAGCTGCGCCGCTCCGTTTGGAACCCGAAGGGAGTCAGCGATCGGTTGTAGGCCCCGCTGCGGGCAATTCCCGCGGCGAACAGGTCGGTGTGGGCCAGCAGGTTGGCCGTCATGAAGGGACCATAGCTGTGCCCGCCCACGCCAACTCGCCTGGGGTCGATGATCCCTTTCTTGTCCAGGACCTCGATCGCCGCCCGAGCGGCGGCCGAAATCTGTTCGACATACGTGTTGTTCATCGTCTCGGGGTCGCCCACAACCGGCATGGTCGCGTTATCGAGCACGGCATAGCCCTGGGTCAAGAAAAACAACTCGGAGGCTCCGAAGAATCGTGTGAACATGTAGGGTGACGAGCGGACCTGGCCGGCGGTGGCGGGGTCGCTGTACTCCAGGGGGTAGGCCCACACGATCAGGGGAAGACGTGTGCCTTCCTTGTAGTCCGGCGGCAGGTAGAGGGTCCCCGAAAGCGGGACACCGTCGTCACGCTGGTACTTGATCAGCTCTTTTTTCAGGCTCGTAAGCTGTGGCGCGGGGTCGCGGAAATGAGTGAGCTCGGTCCGCTTCTCTGACTCGAGATCGACCGTGAAATAATTCGCCGGCTCGGTTTTGGTCTCGTGGCTAATCAGGATCATCGACCGCGAGTCGCCCACGAAGCCGAACGTTCTCCTCCGCCGAAAATCGCGGACGCTTAACTTGCCTAATCCGCACCCAATTTTCCTGCACGGTCTGGTCGGTTTTCCCCGGTTTTTTCGGCCTTTGAAGCCCGGGACGTTGAGTGTCATTTAGGCAAGTCGCCCGCGATTTCTGCCCGCGCCGCGCTCACGTTTCCTCCGCCCTCATTCCACCTTCGAGCCGGCCGAAACCCCTTCATTTCGGGCTTTTCGCCCACAATGCCCTTCCGCTACCCCTGGGACCAAACGGCTCCCAGGATGTCCCTCGGGGGCCGGCAACTTGCCTAATTGGGACTCAACACCAATGGCTCGCTCCCCAGAACTCGCGCGCCTGTTCCAGCAACCCGATTCACCGGCCCAGCGCCACTACGAAATCTGCCGCGCTTACTTCCACGAATCCGCACCTGCCGATGACATCGCCAAGCGGTTTCATCTTCATGTCGGCTCCGTTCGAGCCATCGTCCGCGACTTCGCTCGCGACCCCGACGTCAACCTGCTCTTCGCCGCTGCCAGGCCCGGACCCAAGACCTCTCCGAAACGCGATGCGATCCATGAGCGAGCCTGCGCTCTTCGCCGCCAAGGAGCTACCTTGGCCGACATCCGGGCCGCCCTGAAACGCGACGGGGTTCGACGTCAGCGAACCGTATCTCTTCCGCCTCCTGCAGCGTGAGGGATTGGCCACGACGCGACACCGTCGTCCGAACCCGCACCCGGGCGAGTACGCCACGATGGTTCCGTTGTGCCGGACATTGCCGACGTTCGGGGGCTGGTCCTCGACAACGGGCGACAATTCCCGACCAAGGTAGCCGGCCTTTTTCTCTTTCTTCCCCTGTTGCTGGACCTTGACCTGCCTCAGGCCGTCAGCGATGCAAAGCTTGCCCGGCTCGAAGCAGATCCCGCCGCTGCAGGCACTGCTCGCACTCTTGGCCCCCAAGCTGATCGGCAAGCGGCGAATCAGTCACATCAGCGATCTGTGCACTGACGAGGGCGCTGGGCTGTTCGCGGGCCTCAACGTCCTGCCCAAAACCACCTATGCGACCGACTATTCCTACAAGACCGAGCGGATCATGACCGAGCGGTTGATCGCCGCCGTTATCGCCAAGGTCCCGCTGGGAGATCCTCCTCTGAGCTTCAACCTCGACTTCCACGCCATCCCCTTTCGCGGTGCGGAGCCTGATCTGGAAAACCACTGGGTGCCGACGCGAAACCGGGCTCTTCCCTCGGTGATGGCGTTCGTGGCGCAGGCGGCTGGTCGGCGTGTGCTCTGTTACGCGACCGCCAACATCCTTCGAGACGAGGCCGACCGCATCGTCCCCAAGTTCGCCGACTACTGGAAAGAACAAACAGGGCACTACCCGGCCCGGCTGCTGTTTGACTCGCGCGCGACCACCTATTCCGGCCTGAGCCAATTGACGCAACGCCGGGTTGGTTTCATCACCATCCGCCGCCGCGGGTCGGGCATGTTGGCGCGCGTCGATCTGCTTGCCCGCGGAGCGGTGGCAGCACTGCCAGATCACTCAGGCCAAGGGGAAGCGGCGCCGGGTCCAGTATGTCGATGAGTGGGTCCAGCTCGACGGCTACGAAGAGCATCGTGCGGCAACTGATCGTGACAGGGCTGGGGCACGAATCTCCGACTTTTTTCTTGACCAACGACCTGCCGCAACCGCAGACGGCTCGAGACGTCATTCAGACCTACGCAAGCCGGAATCACGTGGAGAATCACCTTGGTGAACAAATTACGTTCTTTCACCTCGATTGCTTGTGCAGTGACGTTCGCCTGAACGTGGACTTCGACCTGACCCTGACGGTGCTCGCGGACCTGCTGTATCGCAGGCTGGCCGAACGGCTGAAAGGCTTTAGCCGGACGGGGCCGTCGAAGTTGTTTCGCAAGTTCGTCGACACGCCGGGCCAGGTCGAGATCAGGGAACGGGTGGTCATCGTTCGTCTGAGCAAGCGAGCCCATAACCCGCTGTTGAAAGAGGCCGGACTGACCGAGCTGACACAACCCGTGCCGTGGCTCGGTGGTCGGTCGGTGCGTATTGTGTGCCCATGACGCTACCGACATCCGGGTTCCCGGCGTCGTTGAGAGAGGGTACCCGTTCAAGACTGCATCCATGCTACTTGAGTGTCAATTAGGCAAGTTAAGCGTCCGCGATTTTCG
>CAVXCB010000042.1:0-53211 GCA_963760085.1 uncultured Planctomycetaceae bacterium | reverse complement strand
CCGGCGTGATGCCAAGAACGCGGATTGCGAGCCAGAAGCTGACCGAACAGATTCTGAAGTCGTAGGGAACGCATGGTTGTCCTTCTTTCGTTGCTCGATGTCTGTGGATGTCAATCGTTTCATATCAACCAGGACACGACGCGTGGCCTGGTCATTCAGAATCGCGGGGAGTCACCGCACTCTGGACGGGCCGCACCCCAATGGGGCGCCGGATCACGACACGCCTTCCGGTTCCGCCGAACTGGCGGAAGACCCTTCTATCGAACGCGACCGAAACCTCCACATCACAGCCGGTAGCCCGACCCCGTCCGGGTCACCCGCTGGCGGCCGGCCATTTGATGTCGAGCGGGGATTTGCGGGGCTTGAACGCCGCCGCCGAAACCCAGGAACCGGGCGAATCGCCACTGGCGGTGGCGGGCGTACCACGCTTGCCAAGCCCGATCCCTCGTCCGCCTCGCCCGTGTCGCGTCCATCGTCGGTACCCTTTCCGAGCGGAACGCCGGCCCACCGGCCACCCGGCGATCATGCCTGCGTTCCACTCTCACAAAGTTGATCGTTCGAGCGGCGAAAACCCCCGCAACCCTGTCCGGCTTTTTTTCAGGATCGGGTCTTGCCTCCCCGACCCGCTCGGTGCGAAGGGGGTCTCGTGTGGGGCGGGCCTGCGAGGCAGAGCCGACCGGTATGTCGATCGGGGCGGTAAGTTGCGAGGCACTGGCAGTCCCAAACCCCTGGATAACGATCCGGACTGTGGTCGCCATGCCGTGCCAGAGTCGGCAGCCGCAACGCAGGGGTGAGATGAAGGTCGATCAGCCGAGACTGATTGTCTGGCGGATCTGCTTGATCAGAAGCACGAGGAGATTTTCCCGGCCGGTCACGATCTCCGCCTGGCCGGCCATCCCCAGCTTCACCCGGCCGCGAACCGCTCCCCGCCCCACCTCGTCCCGCGGCATCAAGATCCTGTACGGTATAGGTCGTTGCCCTTTTGCCCCTCCGACACTTCCGAGTCCGGGGAGATGAAGCACACCGTCCCGTCCAGGGTGCCGTATTTCTGGTAATCGTAGGCATCCAACTTGATCCGTACCGGCATCCCGAGCCGCAGCCGGCCGACTTCCCCGCTCGGGACCGACACCTCGAAATGGAAGCCCGCCTGCCGGGCGATCTCCGCCACCGGCTTGCCCGGCTCGAGGACGTCCCCGACCTTCACGTCACCCGCCGTCACGATCCCGCTGATCGGGGCGCGGATGACCGCTTGCCTCTGTTCCAGCTCCAGGTTCGCCAGCTCCAGCCGGGCGGTCTCGACCTCACCCCGCTTGGCCCTCCGCCTTTGATCCAGCTCTTCGCGCTTCACGGCATAGTCCCGCTCCGCCAGCTCGAGCGCCCGCTGTACGACCTGGACCCCGCCCTCGTCGATCGGGATCCGAGCCCTGGCCAACTTCTCTTTCGCCTCGCGGGTTTTCGCCGCGGCGCTCTGCAACTCCATCGGCGCGATGGCCCGCCGTTCCACTAACCTACGTAGCGGGGCCTCTTCAGCCTCCGCCGTCGAAAGCGCCAGCTGGGCCAGACGGATTTCTGAGCCTCGCTGCTCGCCAGCCCGGAGGGCCTCTTCCCGGGCCCGCTTCAGCTCTGCCTCGGCCTTCGCCCTGGTTGCCTCATACTGGTGTGTCAGCAGCTCCTCGAGCTGAACCAACTTCGCCAGTTCCTCTTCTCCCGCCCGGATCGTCCGGTCTTGCTTGGCGATCTCGTTGTCCAGTCGCGCGGTCTCCAGCCGGACCAGGACGTCGCCCTGCCTGACGACATCGCCGACGCGGGCGTTGACCTGCGGCGACGCGCCCGCCGAGCGGTCGCGCTCAAGATCTCGCCGCGGGCCCCGCTGAAGACCTTCACGGGCGTGGCCACCGGGCGCACGCGGCCCGTAGCTCCGGACCACGAGATTCGCCTGCGTCGCGACCGACCAGGCGAGGGCGGTCGCGAGCAAGGCGACCAGCAGGATCAGCGTCCCGTGGACGACTCGCGGCGGGCGGGCCTGGAGTGCCAGACGGAACTCGGTGCAGTCGGCCAGATCCAAGACGAATTCGTTACGCATGGCTCACCCCTTCCCCGTAGGCTTTCCCGTTCCCGGACGCGACCGCGATATGCAAGCCTGGGAGAGCTTTCTCCCTGTCGTCGGCCTGAGCCCGCCAGAGGCCCCAGTACTCTCCCTCCCGTGCCATCAACTGCCGGTGCGTCCCCGTCTCGACGACCCGGCCCTGGTGCAGGACGTAGATCAGGTCCGCTTCCCGGATCGTGCTGAGCCGGTGGGCCACCAGCACCACCGTCCTGCCCGCCAGGGCGGTCCTGAGGCTCTCCTGGATCGCGCGTTCGGTGGCGGTATCGAGGTGGCTGGTCGCCTCGTCGAAGATCAGGATCTCCGGCCTCCGTAGCAGCGCCCGGGCGATCGCCAGCCTTTGCCGCTGGCCGCCGGAGAGGTTCGCACCTCGCTCGCCGATGGCCGTCTCGTACCGCTCGGGCAGCCCCGCGATGAACTCTCCCAGCCCGGCGGCGCGGGCCGCCTCGATCACCTCCTCACGCGTCGCTCCCGGCCGGCCCAGGGCGATGTTCTCGTGGATCGTGCCGTTGAAGATGAACGGGTCCTGCGAGACCAGGCCGATCCGGCCCCGCAGTGACGCCAGCTCGAAGTCGCGCAGGTCGACTCCGTCGATCAGAATCCGTCCCTCGGTGGGAGCGTAGTAACCCATCAGGAGCTTGAGCAGGGTCGACTTGCCCGAGCCGCTCTCGCCGACGATCGCCACGGTCTTGCCCGCCGGGATGCGCAGGTCCAGCCCTTCCAGGACATTCGCGCGGCAGCCGTAGCGGAAGCCGACGCCGGAGAGCTCGATGGCATCGCGGACCCCTCGGAACGCTGCTCGCTTGGCGTCGCCGAGCGGTTCGGCCTCCAGGTCCATGATCTGGTACAGCCGGTCCATCGCCACCAGCGCGTCCTGGATCTGCAGGTTCATCGAGGCCAGCCGCTCCAGTGGCCCGAGCAGGTTGCCCAGCAGGCGTGTAGAAGAACATGAGCTGGCCGATCGTGAGTGCCCCGGCCATCACCCGGTGACCGCCGTACCAGAGGACCACGACGCCGGCGAGCCCCGTCACGCACATCCCCAGCGTGTTCATGCTGATGCCGAGTTTCTGCAGCGAGAAACTCGCCTGGACGAAGGCGACCAGCCGCTCTTCCCCCTCCTCGGCCCGTGACCGCTCGGCCCCGAAGGCCTTGACCGTCTCCACGCCGGAGACGTCCTCCACCAGGTGAGCCGAGAGCCCGGCATGGCTCTCCATCGTCTCGCGGGAGCGCCGCCGTGCGGCCGGGTGGTACGCCACCACGCTGGCCACCAGCACCGGGGCGAAAGCGGTCGCCACCGCCGCCAGCCGGGACGTCGTAGGCCCAGAGCACCGCCAGCATGAAGACGACCAGCGTGCCATCGACCACGGCGGTCAGCGTCGTGCCGCTGATGGCCTCGCGCACCTTGTCCGCGTCGTTGACGCGCGACAGGATCTCGCCGACCCGCCGCATCTCGAAGAACGGCAAGGGGAGCCTGAGGATGTGGCGTGCGTAGCCGGAGACCAGCGCGAGATCGACCTTGCGGCCGACATGCGCCACCAGGTACTGGCGGAGCAGACCGAAGAGGGCCTTGAACAGGACGATCAGCACCATGCCGACGCCCAGGGCGTTGAGCAGCCCCCCCTCGCTGCGGACCAGCACGGAGTCGACCAGGTGCTGGATGAAGTAGGAAGTGGAGACCCCCAGCACCGTCATGAGCAGGGCACAGGCGAAGGCCTCGACCAAAAGGGGGGTGTGGGGCCCCAGCAGGCCCAGAAAGCGACGCCATGGCCCCACCGGCATGCCGCCGCGGAGCCGAGGGGCACACCTCCCGCCCCGGTACCACCACGAGCAGGAGGTTCGTCCAGCGCCGACAGAACTCGTCGCGGGACAGTCGCTCAATCCCGCGCGCCGGGTCGGCCACGATGACGGAATCCTTCCTGACGCGATGGAGGACCACGAAGTGTCCCAGCCCTTCCTCGGTCCGCACGTGCGCGACGGCGGGCAGGGGCACCTGGGGTAGGTCGTCGTACGACCCCTTGACACCCTTGGCCGAGAGGCCGAGCCGCTCGGCGGCCTGCACCAGACCCAGAAGGTTCGTACCGGCGCAGTCGGTGCCGGCCAGGTCGCGCATCTGTTGCAGCCCGATGGGGAGGCGATAGTGGAGCGCGATCGTCGCCAGTGCCGCGGCCCCGCAGTCGCTCTGATCGTCCTGTCGCACGAGCCCGCGTATCGTCGCATCATGTCGCACCTCGATCCTTCCCAGAGCTATTTTAAAAGGGTCGTTCTCGGAGGCTCCAAGGTCAGCACCGACGGCACCCGCTCCGGCTCGGCCAGACGCAACAGACCGTAGCCGATGCCGGCCAGACCGGTCATCAGGCCGGGCGTTTCCACCCCGAGCGGGACGCCACACAGCCAGCCGTGCTGATCAATGCTTTCCAGGATCGCGGATGCGATCCGTTCGGTCTGAGCCTTCCACTGGGGATCAGGGAGGACCTGGCTTGCCTGTAGCAGCAACTCCAGATTGCCCAGGTCGCCGTGGCACAGCGAGTGATTGCCGCCGAACCCCTGGGCCAAGGTCGTTCGCAGTGCCACATTGATCTCCGCTCGGATCTCGGGGTTATCCAGAGTACGAGAGTGAACCCAGGCGAGCCAGGCCAATCCCCGGCGCGCTGTGGCACCAGGCGGACATGAACTCCGCCTGCCCGTCGTCCTTGGCCGGGTCGACCTTCGCGAACTCGCGCAGATCGGGCCAGTTCCCCGCCGCAGCGAGAACAAACTGCGTTCGTAGGCGATGGCCGCCAGTGCCGCATCGCGGAACCGCGCCTCGCCGGTCGCCGCGGCCAGCTTCAGCAGCGCCCAGGCCATCCCCGCCGCACCGTGTGAGAAGCCGGCCAGGAGATGGGCAGATCGACTTTGGGGGTCGAGCCCTGCTCCTGGAACCGGGGTCGAGCTCGCTCGATCAGCCGCTCGCCACATTGGATCGCCACATCGAGCGCACGTTCCGATCGAGTGCATTGATACAGGCTCAGCAAACCGCCGATGCCACCGGCCGCACCGCTGATGATGTCGAGGCTTTCGTCCCTTTCGATCAGCGGTGGCAGGAGTTCCACCAGGGCTTCGGCCTCGGTCAAGAGCGCCGGTTCATTCCACAGCGTGGCCAGGTGGGTGAGGACGTAGATCACCCCGCCCCACCCATCAAAACCGCCAACTGCTGTGATAACGGTCTTATTCTGATCGATTTGGCGACGCATCGTCGTCAAAGCGGCGCGAGCCAGGGAGACGTAGCGAGCCTCGCCGGTGATTTCGCCGAGATAGGCCAGGAACAACGCGACCCCGGGCACACCGTCATAGAGATCGAGCCCCATCGGGACGAGCAACCAATGCTTTTCGCCGAGAAGCGTCAGGCCAATCCAACTGGCTTCGGCGTGCGCATCGCCCCGCAGGGCCAGCACGTCGAGGCGGTCGGCCGTTGCGTGGGCAGCCGCCAGCAATCGCTCTTGACTGGCCACGGTCTTTGGTTCGGTCGAGGAGTACCCCGCCCAGAGCACATGCTCGCCTCCCATCGCGAGGGTCGTGAGCGAGGCACGGATGAACCAGCGTTGCCGTTCCAGATCGGTCTTACTCAAGTGTTGCACACGGCGTCGCACCAGCACAGACCGGGTTCGTCAAAGTATTCATCGATACGTCCGCCGGCACTGCTCCACAGGTCACGGGACCGGGCACGCGTGGTGAATAATGGTATGTCCCCTTGCCATAGGTCGTCACGCTCGGCGGGGATCACTCTGGCCAGGCGCGCCTTCATGCGGGACATCGACCCAGAGCCTGTCGAACAGGCGGTCCCGGTCCAGCGCGTCCCGCAGCACGTCAGGGTGAAAACTCTCCTGGAGCAACAAGGCATAGGACTGCGTGGCTCTCAAGATAACGCGCACTTCGTCGTCGGCGAAGCATGCCAGGGGACCACCTTCCGCCAGCAACTCGGCGCGATGCTCGAGGAGCAATTGATAGATGGCCGTGAAGCCCGACGTGATTGACTCCACGTGGTCCAGAACGTTGATCTCCGCACCGTCGAGATGGGGCCGATTTAAAGAGCCAGGCATTTCCATCCGTTTGCGGGCGAGCCGCATTTCGTCCGTGCCGGCACCCTCCCAGTACGGCACGGCCTGCGGCGTGAGCTGGCCGCGATGCGCTTCCAGACCGCTCAGCTCAACGCCTTCCGATTCGACGTTTGTCCAGAGCCGTTGGGGCAGCAGGCCCACGCGCATTACTGAGTAGGCCATAGTCTCGACGGTCGTCCGATCCACTCCGTCGAGGTTGCGGTTTTCGCTGCGCGGGTGGAATAGCGACTCGAGGTCGATCAACACGGGATGCTCGCCCGAGGCGATGAGATTCTCGTTGTGAAAATCGGTCGCCTCCAGCGCATACAACATCGCCAGGTAGCCACCCTGCCGCTGGTAAAACCGGTGGACTTCCTGCGGCGTTGTGCAGCCATTCGCTGCGACGAACTCGACCCAGCCATGGGAACCGCGATCGAGGACGTTCAACGTCCGAAACGGCGAGTGGTCGCCGCGAGCATTGAGCCAGGCCAGTAATTCCTGAAAATGGACATCAACGGCCAGCGACCGCGGCTTGTAGACCACCCGGAAGCCGGAGCTGAACCGGGCGATCAGCACCGGCGCCCGCCTCGATGAGTATCACCGGCGCCGCCCTGCACATGGGTCAACACCCCCGGATCAGCCTCCGGGCTAAAGGTGGCCCGAATGGGCTCCCAGTCGGCGAACAGGTGTTGCAAGAATTCCAGGCCGAAGTCGACGCAGCCGTCGATCGCGGTCGCCAGAAGGCGGGCCAGGACGGGGTATTCCTCGAAGAGAGCCAAAACGACCTTGCCGCGGCGCAGCCGCTCCACGAAGCTCCCCGAATCGCTCGTGAGGAGTCCCGCCGGTCAACAGGTCCTGCACCCGGGCAACGTTGAGTTCAAGTACCAGTGTGCGGTCGACCATACTCAGCAGATGGCCGGGCAGGTCAGCCACCAGCAACGCTTCGACGGTAGCCCCATCGAATGGCACGGCGGGATACATCCAGCTCAAAGCCTGGACGCCCTCATGCAAACGCACACGGCCCTGGCCGATGAGCGGCTCGATGAGGGAGAGGAACCCATCCGTCTCCCGAACGGGCTGCTTCTCCGACAACGGGAATGGGCTGGATGAATCGGTTGGGACGAACGCCTGGGCAAAACCGGTCAGCCAGTCCGGGGGTGGCACGCGACCCTGTACCGCTTCAATCGATTCGCCCAACAGACGGTAAAACTCCGCCTCGCTCAGTCCGTCCGTTGCGAGCCGCTGGGTGAAGTAAGAGTCTGTGGCGAACGGGTCCTGCGCTCGCCAGCGTTGCACGCACCGCCTCGCCAAGTCGGTGTTGAGCTCAGCTTCGGGTGTCGTCGGTCGAAGCGGCCTACGCTCAATCAAAGTGATCGCCCGATACCAGGCCGCTGATCGAATGATCGATTTGTCCATTGTGTAATCTCCTCGTATGATCGGAGCAACAACAGATGAATATAATATACTTATATTCAACTACTAAACGATTGAGCAGCATGGGACGTTTACGGGTTCGGGGCAACAGCGGTTTGTGAGCAGGCGGGTGAAGCACGGGAAAGTATTTGCGAAATCCGCGCCGCAATCGGCACCAGCGAGAGCCGCCAGCGGGTTCGCCGGAAGCGCTGCCCACTCAACATCGATCACGCTTTCCCGGTATTCTAGTTGCTCGATGATATACTAATATAAAAATATACAATAGTATATGGTAATTCTCCTCTAGCGGGGAAGCCGGTCGCCCCCGGGTCATTCTTCGCCAATCGCTGCGATGTCCTCTGCCCCGGGGACACCCCGGCCACCCTCCTGCATGCCTTCCCCGGTTGGAAACCGCTGGACATGGGCGGAGGCCAATCCGGTCCAAGATGTTCTAAGTCCAGGAGGTCGGGATCGCGTCTGTTAGCCAACGCCCAGCACCCGCCGGTCAACAGACCGGCTATGCATCTCCCCCGGACGGAACGCCTGACGCACACCACAGGCATGTGCGGAGAATGGTAAAGTTACGGGGGCAACAGCACTTCGTGTCCACGAAAGAATGCTGCGCTATTTGAAGCAGCCCTCCGGCGCCACCGGCGAGAACCGCCCCACCGGCGGCACCGGCCAGCTCCGCATCCGCGAGATCCATCAGCCCTGCCGGGTTCGCCGGCAGCGCCGCCCGCTCGGCCTCGCTCAGCCCCTCCCGGTATTCCGGGTCTTTCCACGCGCGGACCACATCGATACGTGAAACGTTCATCTGTAATCTCCTTTGCTGGGATGGCTCGGCCGCCCCCAGGTCATTCATCGCCAAACGCTAGCGATGTTCTCTGCCCAGTGACATTCCGGCCACCCGTCTGTATGCCTCCCCCGGTTGGAAACCCCTGGACATGGGAGGAGGCCAACCACATCCGCGGTGTTTTGAATCCCGAGAGCCGAGTCCGGCCCGGGTTATTGGCACCGATCGCCCGCCCTAGCGGATGCCGCCGATCGCTCTGCCATCGGATTGTGGGCTCAACGTTCCAGCTGCACTTGTCCTCGGCGAAAGTGGATTCGAGCCCCAGTCCCCTTGTGTCAGGGGACTGCGAGTCAGACGTCGCGACCCCAGGGCTGCCTGGCACCCGTCCTTGGCCGCACCGCCGAACCCCAGGAACCGGGCGAACCGCCACTGGCGGTGGCGGGCATACCAGGACTTGCCGAGCCCGATCCCGCGTCCGCCTCGCCCGTGTCGCGTCCATCGTAGGTGCCCTCTCCGAGCGGGACGCCGGCCCGCCGGCCACCCGGCGATCATGCCTGCGTTCCCCGCTCACAAAGTCCATCGCTGGCGCGGCGAATAACCCCGCAACCCTGTCCCGATTTTTTTCAGGATTGGGTCTGCCCCCCCGACAGGCTCGGTGCGAAGGTGGTCTCGTGTCGGGCGGGCCGGCGAGGCAGAGCCGACCGGAATGTCGATCGGGGCCGTACTTGCGCCGCACCGATCGACTCGCCAGATTAGCTTATTTGGTCAAGAAAATTATGTTTGCAATCCGGGGGCCGAGTCCCAATCATGAATGCGTCAGCCCCGTCGTTCCTCGCGGTCGAAGGAAGCCGCGCCCATGGACCCCGAAGGTTCGGTCACGCGCTGGATCGCCCAGCTCAAGGACGGCGACCGCGCCGCCGCCGCGCCCCTCTGGGAGGCCTACTTCCACCGCCTCGTCGCCCTGGCCCGCGACCGCCTCCGCGGCACCCGCGCCGCGCCGCCGACGAGGAGGACGTCGCCCTGGCCGCCTTCGACAGCTTCTACCGCCGCGCCGAACGCGGCCAGTTCCCCAAGCTCGAGGACCGCGACGACCTCTGGCAGCTCCTGTTCGTCATCACCGTGCGCAAGGCCATCGACCTGACGCGCCGCGAGGCCCGCCAGCCCGGGCGCGGCGCCCGGGGACGGTCGCTCTGGGAGCAGGCCGAGCTGAACCTCGAGCTGCTCCTGGGCACGGAGCCGACCCCCGAGTTCGCCGCCCTGGTGGCCGACGAGTGCCGGCGACTGCTCGACCGCCTGGGGGATGAGAAGTTGCGCGTCGGTGGCGGTCTGGAAGATGGAGGGCGAGACCAACGCCGCGATCGCCGCGCGGCTGGGCTGCGTCGCGACGACCGTCGAGCGCAAGCTGCGGCGCATCCGCGACCTCTGGACGAGGGAGGGGATCTCATGAGCGACGCGACCCCGACCGAGGAAGGGAACCGCTCGCCCTCGCTGGGCGGACGGGTGGAGGCGGTGTGCGACCGCTTCGAGGCCGCCTGGAAGGCGGGCCGGCGGCCGCCGATCGAGGATTACCTCGGTGAAGTGCCCGAGGCGGCGCGACGGCGTTATTGCGCGCGCTGCTGGTGCTGGAGCTGGCCTATCGCCGCCAGAACGGCGAGCGGCCGACGCCGGAGGAATATCAGTGCCGGTTCCCGGAGCACGTCGCCGTGATCGAGACCATTCTTGGCGCGCCGCCCCTCCTCGGGCCGCCCGGCCCCGGGCCGGCGCGGACCACAACCTGCTGTTCGGCCTCCTCGCCCTGCAGAACAACTTCATCGATCGCGAGGCGTTGGTGGCCGCCTTCGCCGCCTGGGTCGCCGACAAATCCCGCGGACCTGGGGCGGATCCTGCTCGAGCGCGGCGCCGTCGACGCCGAGACCCACGCCCTGCTCGAGGCCCTGGCCCGCAAGCACCTCCAGATGCACGGCGGCGATCTCGAAGAGAGCCTGGCCGCGCTCAGCTCGCTCGGCTCGGTCCGCGACGATCTGGAACGGTGTCGCCGACCCCGAGCTGCAAACCTGCCTCACCCGCGTCCCCAGGACCGACGAGCGTGCGGACCCGGACGCCACGGCCCCGCATGCCCGCGCGGCCGGCACCTCCACCGCCGCCGGCGTGCGGTTCCGCATCCTGCGGCTGCACAGGACCGGCGGCCTGGGCGCCGTCTACGTCGCCCGCGACGAGGAGCTGCACCGCGAGGTGGCCCTCAAGGAGATCCGCGACCGACACGCCCACGACCCGGACAGCCGGTCCCGCTTCCTGCAGGAGGCCGAGATCACCGGCCGGCTGGAGCACCCGGGGATCATCCCGGTCTACGGCCTGGGCACCTACGCCGACGGCCGGCCGTTCTACGCCATGCGGTTCATCAAGGGGGACAACCTCAAGGACGCCATCGCGCACTTCCACGAGGCGGACGTCCCGGGGCGCGACCCGGGGGAGCGGGCCCTGGCGCTGCGCGAGCTGCTCGGCCGGTTCCTCGACGTCTGCAACGCGATGGCCTACGCGCACAGCCGGGGCATCCTGCACCGCGACCTCAAGCCGAACAACATCCTGCTGGGCCCCTACGGCGAGACCCTGGTGGTCGATTGGGGGCTGGCCAAGCCGGTCGGTCGGCCCGAGGAGGCGTCGCGCACGGACGAGGTGACGCTGCGGCCCGATTCGGCCGGTTCGGGCAACTCGACGCGCCCGGGCGACACGCCGGGCACCCCGGCCTACATGAGCCCGGAGCAGGCGGCCGGCGACCTCGACCGGCTCGGTCTGCGCCTCCGACGTGTACAGCCTGGGGGCGACGCTCTACTGCCTCCTGACCGGCAAGCCGCCGTTCGAGGACCGCGACGTCGACGTGGTCCTGGGCAAGGTCCGACGCGGCGAGTTCCCGCCGCCGACGGCGGTCAACCGGGCGATCGACCCGGCATTGGAGGCGATCTGCCTGAAGGCGATGGCCCTGAGGCCGGAGGATCGGTATGCCACGCCTGGCGCGCTGGCCGAGGACCTCGATCGCTGGCTGGCTGACGAGCCGGTCGGCGCCCTGGCGCGAGCCGTGGACGCGGAGCTGTCACGCTGGCTGGACGCGGCACCGCACGCGGAGTGACTGGCGGCCGCGGCGGCGGCGTTGGCCGGGGTTGTCGGCCTCGCGGCCGTGCTCGCAGTGCAGACCCAGGCCAACGTCCGGCTCCAGGGGGCCTACGTCGACCTGGCGTTCGCCAACGCGCACCGCGAGAGCGAATGCCGAGTTGAAGACGGCCAACGAGGGTGAGAAGCAGCGGTTCAACCTCGCCATGGACGCGATCAAGCTCTTCCACGGGGAGGTGAGCGAGGACCTGCTGCTCAAGGAGAAGCAGTTCGAGGATCTGCGGACCAAGCTCCTGAAAGGCGCGGCCGACTTCTACAGCCGGCTGGAAGACCTCCTGAAAGGCCAGACCGACCGCGAGTCTCGGGCGGCGCTGGGCAAAGCGTATGACGAGCTGGGCGGACTCGACGGGCAAGATCGGCGACCAGCGCGCGGCACTGGCGGTCCATCGCAAGGCGCTGGCGGTGCGTCGGGCGCTGGCGTCCGAGCCGGGGGCGGACGCCGGAACGAAGCTCGACGTGGCGCGGAGCCTGATCGCCGCCGGGGCGTTGCAGCGTTCTACCGGAGACATGCCCGGGGCGCGGGCGGTCGTACGAGGAGGCACTGCGTCTTGCGGAGGAGGGCGAAACGGAGGGAGCGCGGCCGACCAGGCTCGGGAGGTGCTGGGTACGGCTTACCATCGACATCGGAAGCTTGCTGTTCGAGACGGGCGACCCGGCCGGGCGCGGGCGGCGTACGGCAAGGCGCTGGCCATCCGTCAGAAGCTGGCCGACGCCAACCCCGGCGTCACTCGGTTCCAGCGAGACCTGGCGACGAGCCACAACAACCTCGGCATCCTGCTGGCCGAGACGGGCGACACGCCCGGGGCGCGGGCGGCGTACGGCAAGGCGCTGGCCATCCATCAGAAGCTGGCCGACGCCAACCCCGGCGTCACGCAGTTCCAGCAATACCTGGCATCAAGCCACAACAACATCGGCATCCTGCTGTCCGCGACGGGCGACCCGGCCGGGGCGCGGGCGGCGTATGGCCGGCGCTGGCGATCCAGCAGAAGCTGGCCGACGCCAACCCCAGCGTCACGCAGTTCCAGCAAGTCCTGGCATCAGCCACCACAACATCGGCGCCCTGCTGTCCGCGACGGGCGACACGTCCGGGGCGCGGGCGGCGTACGGCAAGGCGCTGGCCATCCGCCAGAAGCTGGCCGACGCCAACCCCAGCGTCACCGAGTTCCAGCAAGACCTGGCGGTGAGCCACAACAACATCGGCCACCTGCTGTCCGCGACGGACGACCCGTCCGAGGCGCTGGCGGCGTACGGCCAGGCGCTGGCCATCCGCCAGAAGCTGGCCGATACCGACCCCAAGAACCCTGCCTATCGCAACGATGTGGCAAGCTGTCATAGTAACACGGCCGACGTCCTCCGCCGCCTCGGCCGCAACGCCGAGGCCCGCGAGGGCTACGAGCGGGCGATCGCCATCCGCGAACGGCTGGTGCAAGACCATCCCGAAGTCACGATGTACCGCAGCGGCCTGGCCAGCAGCGTACGGCGCCGCGGCCTGGCTCGACTCAACTCGGGCGACCTCGCCGGCGCCGCGGCCGACACCCGCCGCGCTCTGGAGTTCTGGGACGGACTGCCGTCGCGCTCGGGCGAGGAGTGGTTCGAGACCGCCTGCGGCCACGCCGCGCTGGCGGCTCTCGCCGGCCGCGAAGGCTCGAGGGTGCCGGCCGACCAGAGGGACGCCGAGGCCGACAAGGCGATGGCCCTGCTCACGAAGTCGGTCGGTATGGGCTACCGCGACGCCAACAACTTCCGCACCGAGTCGGCCCTCGACTCCCTTCGCGACCGGCCCGACTTCCGGTTGCTGATGCTCGACCTGGCCATGCCGGTCGACCCGCTCGCGCCGTGAGCGGCCCCGCCATCTTCGCAGACCGGAGATCGTGAGACCGGGGAAGATGGAGTCAGTTGTGACCATTTTTCGCCTGGGCGCAATTAGAGTATTAAGCACATGCTCATAACAGTAATCGTAAACTCTCAAAATATCCCCAGTCTTCGTTGCGTCGACCAAGGATCGGCGCGGGGTCGATGTCCAGCCAGCGACGGAGCAATGTGGCATAGATGTCGCGGAAATCGACATTGAACCTCAAGTCGCCATCGTCGAGATTGGCCAAGTCGGGTGCGGCGCCGATGAGGCCGCCACGGACGGGCGTTGCGAAGCGGTTCAGCAGATGAGTATCGGAGAGGCCCGTCGAGGTCCCTTCGGCAAACAACTGTTCGATCTGCCTGAGAGCAGTCCCGAGTTGTGCACCGGCCATGATGCAAGTCGTCCATTGATTGACGTCGCCATCAAGTATCAAGCGCCGCTGACGTCCGCCCGATCACTTTTCCGGAGGTGTTTCTCCACGAGTGAACCCACCCAGAGAAGGAGCAACTCAAAGGGGCGGTGGGGCGCGAAGCGAGATCGAGGGTTCGAGCCAGCACTCTCTTGGATCTCGATTGTGGGGGATGATAAACTGAAACACCAGACGTATAAGGTGATGGATTCAGAGATCGATCGCAGGAAACCGGGTGCATTGCCGGTTCTGGCATCATAGACCTGCCTCTCCGCGGAAGCCCGGCGTTTTGGCGGTTTTCTTGGCCAGACGAGCCGAACATTCCGGGCTGAAAGCCGGGGGCTTGAGCCCGCAAGAACCCAGGTCATTCCGAGGTGCCGTCGAGGGGAGATCGAACGATGTCGGCTTCCTTTGGAGCGCAGTTTCGGAGCTCGGAACGGGTCTGGGCGTCCCGCCCGTTAGTGGTGGCGTTCGCTGCCTTTGTGATGCTGGGCGGACTGTCACAATCTCAACTCGCAGCTGGCCTCTCGGTCGTGCCCGAGATGCAGCGACAAGGAATGGCAGGCTCCCGGATGTGGGAATCTCAGCCCGGATCGTTATTAGTGGATTACTATGAGGCCTTCCTGCGCGATCGAGATCTGGACCTGTTTCGCAAGCAGGTGATTGCGCGTTATACGGAAGCAACCCTGGGTCGCGTCTTGACGTCGTCCCCCAGCGTGGCGGTGCGCAGAGCCTCGGTTTTGGCCCTCGGGGTCACCGGCTGCTTCGAGCAGAGCAACGCTGCCCTGGCCAAGGCGCTGCGTGACGATGACCCGATCGTGCGGACCCTGGCGGAGAGCGCCTTGTGGGCCATCTGGTTTTGCGCCGATTCGCCGGAGAATAATCAGCAACTGGACGAAGTTCGGCAGCTCATCGGTCAGCACCGATTGGATGCGGCCGTCAAGTCTGCTTCGCGGCTGATTACTCGGGCTCCGAAGTACGCGGAAGCCTACAACCAGCGGGCAATCGCCTTCTTCATGCAGGGGCGGTTCGCACAGACGCAGAGGATTGCCAGCGCGTGCTCCAGCTCAATCCGTTCCACATTGGCGCAATCTCCGGCCTGGCCCAGTGTCAGATCCAGCTCAATGAGCCACGCGAGGCATTGAAGACTTTGCGCCGGGCCGCGAAGTTGCAACCTCACAGTCCCTCGATCCGTGAAAACATCGAGATCCTGGAAGCAGAGATCGAATCGGACGAAACGCGGTAGCGCCGTCGAATGATCGTTGAATTGAGCCCCACCAGTTGCGACGGAACTCAGGAGAGATCTGCCAGACCGTGCACCGACGGACGCTTGAGCGACGGCCGATGGGGGCCGGCGAAGGCTGCAACAACCTCGGGAAACGCCCCGAGATGCAGATGAATCATGCTGCCGACGGCATGATGATGGTAGTAGAGATCACCGTCGACTGTCAGTGACCCGAAGCAAGCGGGGCACTCAAGCCGCTCGAAGCTTGCATGGACGCGCCATCGGCAGCTTCTGTAGCCCCGGACCACCGTCCCCTTCGCACCGAGCCAACAGTCATGCAGGAGCGTCCTCGTGACCGGGACAGGAGGTTCGGGATTAGCCATCAGCTCTGCGCTGAAGGGTAAGATTCCGGCCCCGCGGACAGGCTGACCGTTGATGATCATCCAGCGACCAAGGTAGGCGGTTCCGCCGCCTTCGGAATAGATTCGCCGGCCGCGGCAAACGTGCTGACGGAGCGCGGCCATCATGCTCAGGTTGGACGCCAGTTTCTCGGCGTGCAGATCGGGTGTGCCGCAGCCGATCATGACCAGATCCACGCCTTCGGGCAGAGCCTCGTCGCGCACCGGCGAGAACTCGACGAGTTCGGCCCCAAGGGCTTCGAGCGCTTCGAGAGTGTCAGGAAAATAACGGCCAAATGCCTCGTCTTGAGCGTAAGCCACCCGAAAACAATGGCAACATTCCGCCAGGCCGCAGGCACACGAAGAACTCATGGCCTCAGGGAACTGACGGCTTCGGGCCAGAGAACCGATCGCGTCCAGGTCACTGTGGCGAAGAAAATTGGCCGCCAGTTGCGCCACCAGCTCCTCGGAAAGCAACTCGTCGCGGGTCGCTCCCTCCAGCCCCAGGCGAATGGCTGGCAAAGTTTCCAGGGCCCCGAGTACGGGAACCGAATGGGCGAGGCGAATCAGTCGACTCAGCCGGGGCAAATCCGCGGGGTCGGCAAGCCGATCGATGAGCACGCCCTCAACGCCATCAGGCAGCCTGGGTAGGTGAAAGACGGCTCCCGGTTGATCCGGTACGGAAACGACCGCGACAACGGGAAGCTGAAGAGTCTGCGCGATGGTAAGTAGGTTTCCCGGCAGGTCGCTCTGGGTGCACGACTTAGCCTTCATCGGCGTCGCCAGAGTTCCCTCGACGACGGCCAGTTCGGCGGCCTGGGTGCCGCGGAGGAAAAGTGATCGGCAAACGGCTTCTGGCATCAGCCAAGAATCGAGATACCTGCCGGGTAAGCCGGTGACCTTGCCCACCAGCTCCGTGGCCGTGGGGCAGGCCCGGCTGCGAAAGTGCTGAACCCGACACCGCTTCTCCGTCAACCCTGCCAACAGAGCCAAAGCCATGACGGAAGGCTCTGGTCCCGTCGGTGCGGTTGCAAGTGCTAGACGAGGAACTTCCATTATCGCAGTTCCGAAAGACGCAATACGAAGCTGATCGTCAAAGCAGGCAACTGTTTGCAATCACGGACTTAATGGCGAAGGAACATCCGAGGTGTCAAGAGAGGAAGCTCGTCAAACCCGTCCTCTCCCCAATTCGCTTCGTCTACACGAAGTTTAGATAATCGGCACCAGGTTTCCGGGCCAAAACAATCACACAAGCGTCGGAACAAAGCAAGTAAGGCCATATAACGACGGAAACCACAAAGTCGCCATCGCCAGTCAGCGGTCGTGTTTAGAGCCTCAAAGTTACCCAATGATAGCGCCGGCACGAGGGAGGTCAAGGCTGAACCGAAGTGCATACCACGCGGAAAGATAAAGCACACGCGGACAACATTCCATGACTGCTTTGATAGACCGATCATGGTACTATTCCGCCATGCTGGCCTGCATACGGGCTGATGGCCTCGTGTTTCGCCTTGCCACTCGGCACCGCGCTGGCTAAGGTACCGGCCCGCTGAAGGCGACTTTGAAAAGCGGCCTGCGTGCTGCGCCGGCAAAGGAATGCCGCGAGATGCCAGCGTCCCAGATCGAACGGGCCGCGGGGAGAGGCAACACTCACGGCCCTTCGTAAATTGCACACAAGAGCATATTATACTAAATCTCGATACCTTGATCGGGGGCTTGCGGATGCTGCTGGGCCCGATTCTGTCTCCTCTACGTGCCAGCGATGAACTTCGGCGTTCACGCTCAAGAAGAGCAGTCGCGACGACCGCTCGATCGACCACCCGCCCAGACGGCGGTGGAGACTTTGTCCGCTGGAGTGGAAAACAGCCGACGCTTCTCGAGTTCCGGCCGACCTAACTGCCCTCCGCCTGAAGACGATCGAACAGCTCAAGCAATTTAGTGAAACGCAAGCATCTGATTCCGGGCCGGACTCGACCTCGAAGACGCGAACGACGCCAGCCGCATCGAAACCCGGCGACCAGGCGCTGCGGGAGGTGCTGTTGGAACGTCAGGTGCTTCTCGATCAGCACGATCGAGGTGTCAAGGACCTGCATGAGCTGACTCGGTCCAAGCTCGGTCCAGAGCGACAGTCGGCAGCCGCCCGTTCCGAGCTGCAAAGCCTGCGAATCCAACTTGCACAGCCTCCGCAGAGCTTCCTTCCACCCGTGTTCCAGGGCTCGGCGACAGGAATCACTAAGGTCGCCCTGGGGGAGATGAAGGATGCCATTGAGGTCGCTCAGGGCGAGCTGAAGGAATGGGAATCGAACTTTGATAGCCTTCGTGCCGAGCAGACCAGCGCGGCAAGGAAGCAAACCACGCTCCGGGCGGAACGCGACCGGGTGTATCAGCAACTTGCGAAGTTCGCTGCACCACATAAGGAGCAAGAGACCGCGGCCGGCGGCGCGATGTCCCCGCAGCTCCGGTTCCTTGCGCGCGAACGCCAGACCAATGACAGGCTGGCCGCCCATGTCGCCGTGTTGCGGTTCAAGACCGCTGAAAACAAGCTCGCCCTGGAACAGGCGCAGGCTGATCTTCGCGAGCTGAGCCAGCAGGTTCTCCAGGCTCACATGCAAGTCACGCGTAGGCTACTGGAGCAGATGCAGTTGCGGTACCGAGAGGCGGCCGAGAATGAGCAGCAGGCCCTCCGGCAGGCCGCGGCCACCCAGGAAAACATGGCGCGGCAGGCCGACGATCCGCTGGAACAGTATCGGGCCCGCCGCAGGGCCGAGCTGCTCGAGCTCGAGGCAAGGGTCGTCAAGAATGAACAGACCCTGGCTGCCGGCACTCACCCCGCGCTGGAGGAAGAACGTGCCCTGGCTGACCGTGCGGAGGCCGACTTTGAGCAGATCAAACATCTCCTCGCCGATGGAGATGTCAGCCGACTCGATGCGCTAAGGCTGAATAACGACTTCCGCCGCATCGGTCCTGAGCGAGACCGAATTCTGCGCGACGAACTGACCAGCATCGAGACGCAATTGCAATATTATGAGAATACACTGACTAGTGTCGAGCTCGAGCTCATCGAGGACTCGATGGCCGACCAGGTCGAACACGATGCCGTGCTTGAGCGACTGGCGCCGCAGCGGCACAGCCAGGCGAAAAGCGACTTCGCCGAACTGGAGCGCAGCAGGAAGGCTATGCTGTTACGGCAGAAGGCTGTCTTGAGCAAGCTGACCGCCCGCGCCTCGGAGACGCTGGAACAAATTACGCGGCGACTTGAGCGTGCTCGATGAAGAGTACGGCTTCATCCGCACCCACATCTTCTGGGTTCGCGATCAGGAACCTCTCGGGATGGCAACTTTCCAGCGGCTCGGACGCGAGCTGAACCGCCTGGCAAAGGGTTTGCTCACACTGGCCGAACAATCGATCGACCACATGTCTTGGGCACATCCCTCAAACGAGTTCATCACGGCCGCGGTGGCCGCGGTCGTTCTTCCGCTAGGTCTGTTTCGAATCCGTCGGCTGCTTCGGCGCAGGATCACCCGAGCGCTGCCTCCTAGCCATCTTCACGGCAACCAGGCCAAGCCCTTACGGGTAGAGTCGTCACAAGTGATCAAACGGACTTGAATCGTCGGTGCCGGCGCGCAGAGCCGGTTTACCGGCAAACGCCGCGGCGTAACCACCAGACGTGTTGCGAGGATCAGAAACGTGAGACGGGCCATTCGATCGTTGATTCTGGGGCTGGTCTGGGCGTCAATCTGGCCCGCTTATTTGTTGCTGCTGGCGCAGGTTGCACGTCTTGGACCCTGGCCGCGAAACCTGGGCATCCTGGTCTCTACCGCGCTGCATGGCCTGGCCCTCGGCGTCTTCGTTCCTGGGGTACTGGCATGGATGACCCGGCGAGACGGTTGGACCGAGCGGTTTCTTGGCGTTCCCGAGCGTGTCGGCCGCCAGCTTTGCCGCACGGGACGGTTTCTGGCGGCCGCGGCCGTGATCTTTCTGGTCCCTGCATACCTGCTCTCCAGCGGTGAGTTCGCACCCGCGGGGCGAGCCATCAAGGCCGTGGCGTTCTGCCGGCTTTTCATCCTGGGATTCGAGCTCGCAGTCTGGGCAGCCCTCATCCCATTCGTGCGCCGAGGTTCGGCGCTCTTGCACTGGTGCGATCTCCAGCTCGACCAGGAACCTGGAGACGACTCGGGACGGAATCCGAATTCTGCCGCCACCGCTTCCGCATCCGTCCCAGACTCGGGATCCGCGGCTGTGAAGCAGACGGCCGCGGGCTGGCTAATTTGGATCAGCCAGCGCCGGCGGGTGGTGGCCTGGTCCGTCCTGGCGTTCGCAGGCCTGATCGTTGCTCTCGACGTGCGCGGCTTCAGTTTCACGGCCCGGCGACTGGCCGTCGGTGGAACCGAGACCCTGGCGCTCTTCATGGCCTGCTGGGCCTTCGAGTCGCGGCGCGAGTCGGATCATCAACCAGCACGCCAGAAGGTGGTTTCGGCCGGGCCGCTCCTGGGCGGTCGTGCTGAGCACTGCGGTCGCGGCACGCTCGACGGCGCCGACCCGCGACCGGGAGCCGGCTGCCAGGCCGGCGGCGGTAGAGCAGCAAACTGATCCAGTGCCGCGAGAGGACCTGGCGGAGCGGCTCCGTCAATTGGCCTTCTATGTCGCGATTCTCGTCGGCGCAATCGGTTTCGCCTGGGTCTGGGAGCTGGACCTGGCACTGTTCCGGTTCCTCGCCGAGCAGCCCCTCCTGTTGCTCTCCGGCACACCCGTCACCTTCGGCGACCTGGCCAAATCGGCCATGTTCATTTTGCTGGGTGGCCTGGCCTGGCGTTATATGAGCACGCTGTTCGCCCTTACCGTGTTTCCCCGGATCGCCGATGACCCGGGCGTCCGATTCGCCGTCGTGACCCTTTGCCGATACGCGGTGCTGGGGGTAACGGCCATCGCCGCGCTGGGGACCGTCCACATCGGCACAGCGCAAATTGGCATGGTTCTGGCCGCACTGGGAGTGGGCCTCGGGTTCGGTCTTCAAGAGATCGTTTCCAACTTCGTGTGCGGGATCATCATGCTCCTGGAACGGCCGATCCGAATCGGCGATATCGTGACCGTGGCGGGGTCTACGGGCAGTGTCGATCGCATCCATATCCGCGCCACGACGATCATCAACGGCGACAACCAGAGCATGATCGTGCCCAACCGCGAGTTCATCACCGGCAACCTCGTGAACTGGACGCACAAGAATAAGATCCTGCGCGTCGCGATCCGGGTGCGCGCGGCGTACGGCTCCGCGCCCGAGCAGGTTGTGGGACTACTGCTGGCGATCGCGCACGATGACCCGGACGTGCTGGACGAACCAGAGCCGTCCGCCTTGCTGGAAGAGCTAGGTGATTCGGCGCTCAAGTTCGTGCTCTACGCCTTCGTACCCGAGCCCGGTCTCATCGGCTCCGTGAAGCATCGGCTCGCCGCGGAAGTGCAGCGGCGATTTGGCGAGGCAAGTATTGGTATTCCTTATCCGACCCAAGAAGTTTACCCCTGCCGCCTGCCTGTTGGTCCTCCGGGTGCGATCGAGCCACCGCATACTGCCGGCGGCCCTGTCGTTTCCCGGTTCGATTTGGGCTCAGTGGTTCCCCCGGCCCCGCACGTGGCCGATTCGGCAACGTCCGCTGACAATCTTATCGCTGGTGCGCGGCGTAACGAGGAATTGGGCCGGGCGATGGACCAGTAGATTCGCTGATTCGGCAAGGCTTAACGCCGCGGCGGAGCGCTGGATGTCGCATGACCCGCCTGGCCGGGATCAGAGTGCTGAGGGCGAGTTCCGTCTTGATCGCTGGCGTAAAACAGCTCGCACAGCTTGCCAAGAAGCTTTCCGGCCTCCGCAGTTTCATCTGAGACGGTGTGTTTCGGCCTGGGGGCGTTGAGCATCACGTTGTTCACGAAGATGGCGAAGACGAGCGGTCGCCCGGATGCGGTCTCGAGATAGCCGGCCAATGCCTTGCTGGTCAAGACTGCTTTGCCGTTGAGTTCGTTATCCACCCAGTACGTTCCCGACTTGGCATGCGCGTGGCCGCGCGCCGGGCTCTCCGCGGCCACGGCGCGTGCCAGCGTGCCATCGCGGCCGAGAATCGGAAGTGCTGCCTTGAAGGCAGGAAAACTTGGGCGGGCCGCCATGGCGGTGAGCAAAGCGACCGTGGCGCACGGTGTCACCAGGTCGAGCGCGAGCCGCCGGCTCCCCCACCAAAAGAAACGGTCGTCGGCTCGATTCCCAGGTTCTTGAGCACGGCGCCCTGCCTTCGCAATCCTGCCTCGAGTGTCCGCTCACCTTGCCGTGCCGCCAACAGCAAGGGCAGCGTGCTGGCGTGGAGGTTGTGGCTAACCTTGAGGATGACTTTGATGAACTCGCCAAACGGAGGGGAGGTGCAATGCGCAACCTCGGGCAAATCGCGCAACCTCGGTCCAGGCGGCCAGACTGGCCGTCGTATTCTCACCCAGGAAGCTGGCGTTCACACGCACATTCTGGCGGCGCAGGGCTTCGATGAATAGGGCCCGCGCGAACGACGCGGGATCGTCCACCTCATGAATCCGCACCAGCCGGTGATGGCCAGCAGGAATACTTCCCCGAACGGTGAACCGTCGCGAATCAATGCTCCCAACCTTCAATTCCGCCGCCTGCTCTTCTGCGACTGTCTTGACCTCTGCGTCCATGGTGACAAACTGGGTCGGTGGCCGAAAAGACACAAAGGCCGGCTCTCCGGCGGCCTTGCCCGGCTGAACAAGGACATCCACAACGTTGTCGTTGATCATGATCGGGCTGACCCGGCTGCGGGCCGCTTCCCGTGCTCTCGGTGTGGTCGAAAAGCCTGTCATCGATGATCACCTCGCCAGTCACCGCCTTGATTCCTGCCGCGCGGATTTGCCGCGCCAGGTGGTCCAGACCCGCTAGAGGGTCAGCCGTCACGATGTCGCGTGCGGATTGCCGGCCGCGTAGATGTGATCATCATCCTTGAACTGAAGTGTCCCGTCGGCGCCTGCGCGGCCGCCCATTGCCGGATCTCCCTGGGCAATCAAGACGAGGTCCCCGTGCAGCGTTCCCTGAATTATCGATCTCGCCGCGGCGGACGACCGGAGTTTCGAAACGATGGTCGGCACCCAGCTCGACCAGGGCGGCAGCGACGCTGAACAGCTTGGCCACCGACGCGGATGCAAAGAGTTGGTTGCTGTTCTGCTCGTAAACCGTCAGCCCGCTGCTGAAGTCAACCACGAGAAGTCCCCAGTGACCATTCTGGTAGCCCGAAGTTTCAAGAACAGCGTGCACGCGCCGCTCGGAGTGATTCAGGCCGTGACCTTGCCTCGGGTGTACTCATCAGCGGCAGCGGCCGCGCCGCTCGAGAGAACAAACTACCAAGAACGCTGGAATGACCAACTCCCAGCGAGGTTCTCACATCGAAGGCCAGTGGCGCTTGCGACTGTTCCACGGTGCCAGGGCTCTCAAACCTTGCAACTCCTTGTGCATCGCGATCGGCAATGAATCTCCGGCAAGGAAGACTTGCCCACGATTGCCGGTCCAGGCTGCTGCTGCGATCGCTAGGCGGATGGCGGAGATTGAGGCCGCATAGGGCAGAGAGGGTGGGGTTTCGTCCACCAGGACTGCGCCGCGAAACCCGGCAGGAACGCCCTGGACTTGCTTATCCCGGGCCAAGAAACGATGTGGAGGTGGCGACTACGGCCGTCGGGATCTGTGGCTGCCATCAACGAACGAGTTGCAGACAGCTCGCATTGAGAAAGCCGTTGATCATTCTCCGACCGATTGCATAGACGGGGCTGCCATGACAAAGGTTTTCCCCCAGATCCTCAAGCCAGCCTCGGTCTGGAATCAAAGACGCTTCGGCCTCAACTATCACCATATCCCTGGGTCTTCCCTTGGGAGCAACTTGAAGCACGAGGCGTGAAACGTCATCGCTAACCCCGGAAGTTTCTACCCAGGAATCGATGATCGCACCGTTCAGAACCACTTCGGATTCCATCCTCAAGTCCCCCCTCGGTTGGACTCTTGCTCAGAGAAAGCCTTAGATCCATCCCGCAGAATGATTGTCTACATCCATCCTAGCAGGCAAATCTTGTTCGTCAAGTCGAATTTCTTGCCGGGCTGCAAGTTCCCAAACTGCACGTCCTAATTGTGAGCATAGCACCGAGATCAGTCTTCACACACTACTATTAATTAATTCGAAGTTACCGTTTCTCTGGCGACGCAACCAGACAAGAACTCCATTTTAGCGCAAAGATCTTTGAGCAATGCACGGCCAAGCAAGTGCTCAAGCGGTACGACATTCATCGTCTCGCCTACGATCAATTGATATCACTTTTTTGTGGCAACCTCAAACAGTATCCAATGCGTGATTGTCACAGTCTAGCGAATTATAGAACCGCACGCAAGCACGCAGAGAGAATTTTGTAAAAACTTTTCACAGGGGACCTTACACTCCGATTCGACAACCATGTAGGCTAGTCACCTGGCTTAGTCTGGAGCGATCACACGTTTAATTGAGCGTTCAGCTAAGAAACAAAGCATACGTCCTCCTACGGGTGGATCGCTTCAAGCGAACACACGTGCTTGCTGACCGCAATTTTCCTGCCCTCCTGGTGAAGTCAACGAAAAAGAGTCAGAATTGGAAAGATTCCATACTTGGCGCGGGATTTCAGGGACGCCTCGACCGTTCCCAACTCTTGAAACCATCAGATCTGGAAGGCGAAAACCATGGGACACCGCATCGGTACGGAAACTCGAGGGCGGCAGACGATCCATACGCTGCAGGATGACGTTAGCGGAGCATCCGCGGCGGTGCTGACGTCTTATGGGTTCAATCTGTTCGACTTACGTTTGCCCGTTGGTGGCAACGTACGTGCCGTGATTGTGGCGGCCGATGACTTCGCCGGCAATCCTCGAAGTGCAGCTGGAAACGGAATCCCGATCTTGTTTCCTTATCCCAATCGTGTTCGGGGCGGTACCTACTCCTTCAACGGCCGCACGTTCAAGCTGCCTCTGAATAATGGCCCGAATTCGATTCACGGATTTGCCGTCGATGCGCCATGGGAGGTCATCGAGCACAAGGCCGATGCCGATTCGGCATTCATCGTGGGCCGCTATCAACTATCCCGCAGCTCTCCGCAAATGGCACCCAACTGGCCAACTGACGCGGTCCTAAACGTGCGGTACGCATTAACGGGCCGGCGCCTGACGATGACTGTCACGGTGTCGAACCCGACCGCGGCGGATCTACCCTACGGATTCGGCATTCATCCCTACTTCAGGCTTCCGTTCGCCCCTGGAGGCCGAGCCGACCGCACCAAAGTGATTCTGCCGGCCTCTAAGTTCTGGGTTCTTGAAGACTTTCTGCCTACCGGTGAAATTCGCACTGTCGATGATCGCCTGGATTTCCGGAAGGGCCGATCTATGGTGGGTCTGAAGCTCGACGACGTATTGACAGATCTCCAATTCACAGGCGATAGAGGCGTTTGCCGGCTCATCGACGAGGTGCAAAACGCTGAGCTCCGCGTCGGATACGACCGAGCCATTCGGGAACTCGTCGTTTACACTCCGCCGGGTCGAGCCGATGTGATTTCCCTCGAACCCTATACCCAGACAACTGATGCGATAAATCTGCAGCGCGGGGCGTGGCCGCGGGGTTGCGAATTCTGGGACACGGTGCTCAAGATACATTTGTCATTACAATGGAGGCAAGTGGCTGACATTCGAGGACCAGAGAGTCGGCGCTCGATTGGGGCAACTCAGGGCGGCCTGATCTGTATCCAAGGTAAGTCGGTAATCGTGAGGTTCCACTGATGGAGGTTCCACTCATGGAAGCCCCTCCAGGTTCGAGCGCCACCGAACTGGGCGGATTAAGATTCGACTTGCTGCGAACCGCGGTCGAGACTTATCTCCAGATCGCCTACCCCTCGGCTCAGATCCCTGAAATTATCCGGCGCAGGCTGGTGTGGTCGGAAGGACCTCGCGCCTTAAACATCCTCACCAAGCCGCCATTTGAGCGAGCGGGGAAGACCGCGGGACAGCATACGGCAATCTACGCGTTGCGGCTGGGCAATCTTCATTACCCACACATGAAATTACAAATTCAGCCGTGGGAGAACGAGGCCGGCTTCATGCTCTCAGTCAATGCTCATGACCAGGTCGCCGGCCTCGACGTGGGCGCCGCAGATGCACAGGCCTTTCGCGAACTACAGGCGGAGAATCAGCGCCTTAAGGAGGCCATCGAGCAGGCCTGGGATAATGCGGGTTTACCCACTTTTCTGCGTTATCTGAGGGAGTATATCCAAGGCCAGTCTCGGGATGTTGCTGACGGGCGCGGTCAGTCCCCCGGTACGGAGGTACCGACCGATCTCGCACCCGACCGGCTCGGTCGGCCGATCGAGTGATCGCCGGCGACGCGTCTATGACGCGTGATCGCTGGGTTTGTCGCCTGTCGCGGGCGTGAACGAAGAGGGCCGACGACGAGGCAGGATGAAGCCGAACGACGAGCCCCGATCGGGAGTGCTTTGAACCTCAACCCGTCCCCCATGCAACTCGACGAAAGTCTTGACCAGGCACAGTCCCAAGCCGATTCCCCGCTTGCCGAACTGGTATTCTCCCGAGGAGTGATGAAGCGTATCGAAACCCGTGAAGAAGGGCTCGAATAGGAATTGTTGCTCGCTGGGGTGAACACCAACTCCTTCATCGTGAATCACCACGTGCACCCACTCGGGATTCGCTTCGAGCTTCTGGGCCAGCACCCGGATCGTGCCGTTATCGGGGGTGAACTTGATTGCGTTGGCCAGCAGGTTGATCAGGATGTCCATGATCTTGGAAGAATCCGCTTCGATCGCACCCAGCTCGGCGTCGATGTCCACCTCCACACGCTGTTTACGGGCTTCCAGGTAGGGAGTTAACTCGTCGATGGCCTGGCCGAACAGGGGCTCGAGCTCCACGGCTTCAAACTCGAGGGTTCGACCAAATTCCTTATTGTCGACGAGCTTGAACATTCGCTGGACTGTCCTGGCCAGGCGCGAGCCGCGGCGTTGATGCGTTCGACCCACTGCCGCTCCGGCCCGGCAGCGTCATTGGGCAGGGAGAGTTTCCAGAGATCCGTCAGCCCGAGCACCACACTCACGGGCGTGTTCAGCTCGTGGCTGGCGACTTCCAAAAAGACCCCTTTGAGGCGGTTGGCTTCGGTCAACTTGGCATTCGCGGTTTGGAGCTCGGCCAGCAGCAGGTTCTTCTCGATGATCATGTCGTGCCGTTCGACCGCTTGGCGGATCACCGATTCCAGCTCTTCGGCTTCCCACGGCTTGGCGACATAACGAAATACGTGCCCTTGATTAATAGCATCGATGACGGCATGAATGTCGGCGTATGCCGTGAACAGCAGGCGCGTGGTCTCGGGTCGGATTAACCGCGCCCGCTTGAGCAGTTCGACTCCGGTCATTCCGGGCATTCTCTGGTCGGACAAGATCACGGCGATGTCGGCGGTAGCCTTTAGTTGCTCCAGCGCGTCGGTCGCTCGCTGGCAAGTCACGACTTCGTAATTGATGCGCAGCAAGTCATGGACCGAACGCAGCACGTCAGGCTCGTCATCGACCACTAATACCTTGCGGTAAAACCGCGTCCGTTCCATGAATGAGCTCTCCTGATGACGCGAGAGCCCCGGTGATACGATGCTGGAGCGGAGAATTTGACAGGAACCACTTACGACCGGGGCGATCTGGCTTGCCGAAGCGGTCTGCACAGGAAGTTTACCTTATTTCCCGGTTGGAGGCAGGCGGTGTTCTCGTCGAGCACCGCCGTCATTCAGGGGCACTGGACTCGGCGAACCGCTTGATGAGCGTGACCTCGTTGCCGAGGTCGTTGTAACGCATCTCATCGACCATGCCCTGGCAGATCAATAGACCGAAGCCGCCAGCCCGTAGCCCCAGTTTTTCGCGGACGTCCAGGTGGGTGAATGGATCATCAGGCATCGCGGCGTGAGGCAGGACTTCGCGGTCGAAGCCTGAGCCCTGATCGCGGACCACGATTTCGAGATGATCTTTGTGGATGCGATAAATGATTTTGACGGGACGTTCCGACTGATGCTGGTTGCCCCACTCGATGGCGTTATGCGCCATCTCCATGACAGCCTGGCGAAGTTGCATGACCTGTTCGCTGGAGAGCGGCGTCGTTTGGCATACATGCATCAGAAAACTGTTGAGATCCTTCAGCAGCGCGATCTCACTGTTCAGTTCGACGCTGACCTCGCCTTGGAGCAGCCTCTGCCCCATGCTGGCACGCCATGAACGCGCCGCGGAGATGGCTCCGAACAACTCGTCCACTCCATAAGGCTTGGCGACGTAGGCATTGGCCCCGACCCGGAAGCCATGGATGCGATGTTGCATGTCGCTGAGCGCCGTCAGCATCACCACGGGGATGAGCATGGTTGAACGCTCCATGCGAAGCTGGCGACAGACGTCAAAGCCGTTGATGTCTGGTAGCATCAGGTCCAAGAGCAGAACGTCGGGAAGGTACTCCCGGGCCATGCGGAGACCCGAATTGCCGTCCTCGGCGATGATTGGCTCGAAATCGCGGGTCCGGAGAATCCGGGCGACAAGTCCTGCTTGATCTGGATGGTCTTCCACGATCAGAGCCGTTGCCATCGTTCTGTCCCCTTCGAGGCCATTCCTTGCCTCAGCCCATCCTGGTCCTCGTGCGGAGTCTTCTTCCTGGCACCCGGCGAGCCGAATCGGTTCGAGCTCTCGCCGCGCTGACTCACGAGACATGCAATTCGACGACATCTGAGTCATGCAACTCGTGATCCCTCTTTACGGACTGACCATCAAAAACACCCTGCCCCCAGATACGGGCGAACTTCAGGCTGTCCTCGAACTCCTTGTGAACGTCCCTGGCAAGGTCCAGGACGCTACTACCGATGGGTAAGGTGAAGGGTCGAGACCGATCCACCGGTTTGCCAGGAACTTTGGTGTAGACGCGCAGCACTCCCAACAAATGGTATGCGGCCTCGCGCAACGTTTCCAGTCCGAGGCGAGCCTGGACCGAAACGGAGAGTATGGGGAACCTGGTCTCCAGCCATGTCGCGAATCAGCTCAAGCCTCGCACCGGCCCCATCGACGTCCATCTTGGTGGCGACAATGAGCGTCTTGACGTGTCGGACCGCCTCATCGTCAACATCGTAGGGCAAGGCTCCGACCAGCTCGGTATGGGTCGCCGCCAGCCGCTCGAGTACGGCATCGATCTCCTCGACCATATCATCGCTGCCCATGTCGGCTACCAGGAGCGCGGCATCCGCCGCTCGAATGATGTTGGGAACCCAAGGTTCTAGAAACTCGGGCGAAATTGGCGGCAGATCGACAAGCTGGACGGGGACATCTTGCCACATCATGATTCCCGGTTGAGGCGATCTGGTCGTGAACGGATAAGCAGCAACCTCGGGATGGGCATGGGTCAGACTTGCCAGAAGTGCGCTTTTTCCCGAATTTGGTGATCCGACCAGTGCAATCTGCCCCGCGGCCCCTTCATGAGGCACTCGGTAGCTCACCCCGGCCTTCTTACCGCTTCCCTTGGCTACCTCGAGATCGTCCTTAAGCCGGCTAATCTTCTGCTTCAGGTCGGACTGCAGCTTCTCGGTGCCCTTGTGTTTGGGCAGCAGCCGGTACATCTCACGAAGCTTTTCAAGACGTTCAGCGGGTGTCGAGGCGCCCCGGAACTCCAACTCGGCCTTGTGGTACTGTGGCGGCAGATTGGCCGGCATCGTGGCAACTCTCCACGGCGCGATCTGAGAATATTCTTAAGAACCGTAGCGATTAAGAGATCGGTTTGCAAGAGCCTGGACCCGAATCGGTGCATCAGACGCACTTCGCGCCCTGCCAGCACCCCTGCGCGGAATGAAACTCGCACCTATCCTGATAATCCGCCGGTGGGAAAGCACGCCTGGCGTTCCCGGATGCAAGATGGCTTTTTCTCTCGGCCGGTCTACGGAGCGAGAACCTTCGGGCGAAGCCGGCAGCCTCGGGCTGTGGGCCCTCGCCTCACGACGAGAACCGCGACGCAAGGTACTAAGCAGAATCTTTTCCAATGGGAACCACATGCTGACGACAGAGCAAGAAGTCAACATCAAAAAGTTGGCCACGATGATCCGAGTGATCAAGGTCGCCATGCTCACGACGTTAGGGCCGGATGGCATCCTGCGGTGCAGACCCATGGCTACCCAGGAGGCGGAGTTCGACGGGTCTCCGGTTCTCTCTGGTTCTTCACACATGCTGGGTCGGAGAAGACGAGCGAGATCAGGCAGAATCCGCAAGTTAACGCCGGCTACGTTGCTGTGGAGGAACATCATTACGTATCGCTGACTGGGCGCACCAGTTTGCTCCAGGATCGGCAAAAGATGGAGGAGCTTTGGAGACCCGCCTACCGTGCGTGGTTTCCGCAGGGGCTCGACGATCCTCCACTTGCACTCTTGAAAATGGATGTCGAACAGGCCGAGTACTGGGACATGCTGTCGTCAACGATGGTGAGTCTGCTCGAGCTCAAGGGCGGGCAACCGTGCGTCGATTGAAGTGAGGCCGCCGCTCCCCTGCCGTCGAGAATCCGGAGTTTTGCTCCGTGTCCTCGACGAACGAGACGATGGCGGCCAGTCGATTGACCGATGCGCGGGACGAAACGAGACGAGTCTCGGCCGGACTGCCTGCCGATTCGTCGTCCCCTCACTGGCTCGCTTTCTTCCTTATCCTCTCGATCTTCGATGCGACTCTGGCCTCATGAGTGATTTTGACCTGGATCCCTTTCGCCCCTTTATCCTGGGCTTTCTCGACCGCTTTTTGGAGCTTGTCCAGGTCGAGCTTCTCAAATCCACCCTTCTTGGAAACCTCGGTCTTATCGGTCACCTTGACCTTGATCTCCTTTTCCGAGTCTTTCGGAACCACGACGATCACTTTGGCATCTGCATCGACCTTGATGATCATGCCCAGCAACTCGTCGGCAACTACGGAACCTACCACCAGGACAAGAGCAACCAGGCCGGTGGTGAGCGACAGCAAGAATCCACGGCGGTTCATCATGGGACGTTCTCCAACATAGCCAGGACAAGCATCACCCAGCCGCGGGCCTGCGCAGACTCGAATAGAATGCGCTTGGAAACGACCCCACTTCCGGCTGGAGTAGTGGCCAATCATGGGAGGAGTGAGAAATACGGGGCGGCTCAGGCTTGGATCCTCGGGCAGCAACCGCTACGTAGAATATAAGGAACCTGTCTCAGGAAAAACAGCGGCTAGTACTTGTGCTTTGGCGTTTGCCGGGCAGCACGGTACAGGCCCCGCGAATTCACCCCTTCCCTGCGCTGTCCCTCGTCCACCCACTTTTTTCTGGGTATAACACAAGCCTCAGGTTTTCTCCTGGCTAATCCATCGAGTATCCCGGATCGGGAGGTTTCAACAATGAGTGTTCCGTCATGGTTAACCCGTGTTTTCGGTCTTGCCATGGGGCTCATGCTGGTTGGAGTCGTCGGCCCTGCCGACGAACCAGCGGCGCTACCCAAGGCCTGCATCGATGGAACCGGTCCGGGCTGGCGAGTGCTAGTCGAGAATGATTTGACGGCAGTCAATTGCGATCCCGAGACCTGGACCTGGAAACAAGGCATCGTTCACTGCACGGGAAGCCCAGTGGGGGTGATCCGGACCAAGAAGACGTTCACGAACTTCGAACTGATAGCCCAGTGGCGCCATCTCCAGTCGGCAGGGAATTCGGGGTTTTTTGTGTGGGCGTCGGAGCAAGCACTTGTCGGTTTGCAACCGGGTGCGCTACCGCACGGGGGTATCGAAGTTCAAGTGCTCGATCACGGCTATGCCCGGCAGTTTGAGGAGAAGTCCGGTAAGAAAGCCGACTGGTTCACTACCCACGGCGACGTCTTTCCCGTCGGCTCATCGCGCATGAAACCGTTTCCGCCGGTCTCTCCCGACGGCACTCGGAGCTTTCCTTCCAAGCATCTGTCGAAGGGAGTCGGAGAGTGGAATCATTATTACGTGCGCTGCATCAACGGCGAGGTAAGACTATGGGTCAATGGTGAAGAAGTCTCTGGTGGCAGCGGCTGCACGCCCTCATCGGGCTTTCTCTGCCTCGAGTCCGAAGGCTCGCCTATCGATTTCAAGGACTTACGGATTCGTGAGCTGCCCTGAAGAAAGCGCCTCGTACAGGGTCACTCGACGGCCAGTTCGGCCTGTTTCTGGGATGCACAAAGCTTCCTCCAGAACCCTCTGGTGTCAACTGGATCGATCGAAAGGCGAACGTGGGAATATCAAGTGAATTGCTGGAAACGGGCTTGGCTGGCGATCACGGTGAGCGGCTTGTCGTTATGCCGGATCGGTCAGGGGGAAGAGCCCCGCGAATTGGTGGCACCCAAGGCAACGCCGATCCCGAAACGACTCGAGAATTTTGGTCGGACTCGCATCGACAACTACTACTGGCTCCGAGATCGAACCAACCCCAAGGTCATCGCCTACCTCGACGCCGAGAACGACTACACCGATCGGGTCATGGCCCACACAAAGTCCCTGCAAAAAACGCTTTTCGACGAGATCGTCGGCAGGATCAAGCAAACCGACAGCACTGCTCCAGTCTGGGACAACGGCTACTATTACTACTCTCGATTTCAAGCGGGGAAGCAATACCCGATCTTGATTCGCAGGCAAGGATCGCTTGATGCAGCCGAGGAGATTCTCGTCAACGAGAACGAGTTGGCTGAAGGGCACGGTTATTTCTCCCTGGGGACCTCGGATGTCAGCCGGGATAATCACGTGCTCGCGTTGGCGGTTGACGCTGGTGGTCGGCTCTTTTACACGATCAGGTTCAAAAACCTCGCTACGGGCAAGTTCCTTGACGACACCATCGCCGATGTCACCTCGAATTTGGCCTGGGCCAATGATAGTCGGACCGTTTTCTACACGAAGCAAGATCCGAACACGCTGCGCGCCTACCAGATTTACCGCCACCGCCTCGGGTCTCGGCAGGCCGATGATCGACTCGTTTACGAGGAGCCCGACGAAACTTTCTCGTGCCGGATCTCCCGGACCAAGTCTGATCGATACCTCATGATCGGGATTGAACAGACGCTCAGCACGGAATATCGTTACCTCGACGCAGACAAGCCCGAGGGGGAATTCCGCATCATTCAGCCGCGGCGCCCTAAGCTGGAGTACTCGGTTGATCACCTCGACGGCCATTTCTACATCCGCACCAACCTTGAGGCCAAGAATTTCAAGCTGGTGCGAGCCCCGATCCAGTCCCCCGGCACGGAGCACTGGGAGGAGGTCGTCCCCCATCGGACCGATGTGTTCCTGCAGCGGTTCGAGCTGTTCCGAAGCTTTCTCGTGCTCGAAGAGCGGCGTGATGGCCTGATCCGACTTCAAATCCGTCCCTCGTCGGGTCAGGGAGAATACCAGGTCGAATTTGAAGAGCCGGCTTACCTGGCCCACATCGGCGAGAACCACGAACTGGCCAGCGACAGTCTGCGGTTCGTTTACACTTCGTTGACGACTCCGCAGTCCTCGTTCGACTACGATATGCGCAAGCGGTCGAAGACCTTGGTCAAGCGCGAAGAAGTCCTCGGCGGCTTCGATCCTGCGAATTATGTTGCGGAGCGTTTCCATGCGACCGCTGCTGATGGCACCAAGGTGCCGATGTCGATCGTCACTCGCAAGGGATTCCCGAGGGATGGCAGCCGACCTTTGTTGCTCTACGGCTACGGTTCTTATGGGGCGAGCATGGACGCGTCTTTTCAGTCAGAGCGGCTCAGCTTGCTCGATCGCGGTTTCGCCTACGCGATCGCTCACATACGGGGCGGCCAAGAGCTTGGTCGAGAATGGTATGAAAGCGGCAAGCTTCTCAAGAAGAAGAACACCTTCACCGACTTCATCGCATGTGCCGAGCATTTGATACGGGAGAAGTACACCGCGCCAGGCCGCCTCTTCATTCAGGGTGGCAGCGCGGGTGGCCTGTTGATGGGTGCCGTCGTCAACATGCGGCCAGACCTCTTCAACGGAGCCATCGCAGCGGTTCCGTTTGTCGACGTCGTCACGACAATGCTTGACGCGTCAATCCCCTTGACCACCTCCGAATATGATGAGTGGGGCAATCCCGGCGATCTTTCTTATTTCAACTACATGCTTTCCTACTCCCCTTACGATAACGTGGAGTCGAAGAGCTATCCCCACCTGCTGGTGACAACCTCGCTCCAAGATTCGCAGGTGCAGTACTGGGAGCCTGCCAAGTGGGTTGCCAAGCTCCGAGCAACGAAGACCGATTCCAACCGCCTGCTGCTTAGAACCTACAAGCAGGGCAGCCACGGCGGCGTTTCGGGCAGGTATAGACGTTACGAGCAGACGGCTTTCATGTACGCCTTTCTTCTCGATCTGGCCGGGATCAGTAGCCCGTGACTCTCGGCCTGAGCACCTTTTGCGTGTGACTGCAATTCAAAATCTAGGCCGCCCGGCACGAGCCCGCCGGCCCGCGGTCATCGCCGGGACTTGGCGGTTCGTGTAGAATAGGCTGCGCGGATCGAGCGAATTTGCCAGGATCCGGCTGCTGACCAACGGAATCCCCCGCAAGTCATCGCTATCAAGGAAGTGTCGATGAGTGAGTTATATTCCAGAATCGAAGACGCCCTTCAGGCATTGCGGGACGGCCGAGTTATCATCGTCGTCGACGACGAGGATCGTGAGGACGAGGGAGACTTCATCGCGGCGGCGGACAAGATCACTCCCGAAATCATCGCGTTCATGATCACACACGGGCGCGGGCTGCTCTGCATGCCGATCTTGCCCGAAGTGGCCAGCCGGCTGCACCTGAACGCGATGGTCGATCATAACACGGCTCCGCACCAAACGCCGTACACGGTTCCCGTGGACCACGTTTCGTGCCGGACCGGCATCAGCGCCGAGGAGCGGGCAAGGACGGTAAGGGCGATCCTCGACCCGGCCACGAAACCGGCCGACCTGGCTCGGCCCGGCCACCTGTTTCCATTGGTTGCCAAGGAAGGCGGCGTCCTTCGCCGCGCGGGTCATACTGAGGCGGCGGTGGATCTGGCACGGTTGGCGGGAGTGACTCCTGCCGGCGTGATCTGCGAGATCACCGATGGGATCGGCATGGCTGGACGAGAGAAACTGCATGCCATCGCGCAAGAACACGGGCTGCCCATCGTCTCGATCGAGACGCTGATCAAGTATCGCCGCCTCCGCGAGAAGCTCGTGCATCGCGCGACCGAGGCCGACCTGCCGACTCGTTATGGGCAGGGTCGGATCATCGCCTACCGGGTTCAGCACGAGCCCGGCAACGAGCCGATCGCGCTGGTCATGGGCGACTTGAACAGGGTCGACGCGCCTCTGGTCCGGCTGCACTCCTCATGCTTCACCGGAGACCTGCTCGACTCCCTGAGATGCGACTGCGGAGACCAGCTTCACATGGCCCTGGGCATGATTGGCGCCGAGGGCGTAGGAGCACTGATTTACTTGCCCCAGGAAGGCCGTGGCATCGGTCTCATCGAAAAGATCCGCGCCTACAACTTGCAAGACAAGGGCCTGGACACCGTGCAAGCGAACATCGCCTTGGGATACCAGGCCGACTTGCGTGATTACGGCATCGGCCTGCAAATCCTCAAGGACCTGGGGCTCACCAAGGTACGTCTGCTGACGAACAATCCCAAGAAGACCGACGCCTTCGTGTACTATGGCTACGAGCTTGCCGTCGTCGACCAGGTCCCGATTATTGCACCGACCCGGTCGGAGCGCCAGCGCTACCTCGACACCAAGCGAGACAAACTGGGCCATCTGCTCCCTGCGCGCCCTTGCTGCGGCAGTGCCGCAACGAGCCAAGATGCCGCGCGTGGCGATGACTCGGTCAAAGAGCTTTCTCCCGCGACCGCGGCCTCAAGATCCAACGGGAGCTGATCTGCCGGGGAATGTGGTTGAGCGGGCCTGGATCGGCGTCGGCCATGGCAAGCACAGTGCCCAGACTGGACGCAGCGCAACGCCACTGATGTGGCGGAGCTACCGCGAACTAACTGGATGCCTCGGCACTTGGGCAAGTTCTGTTTGACCGGAAGCCGAGAGACTCATTGAGAAGTTGGATTCTGTGCTGGGAGCGCTGCTCGCTGTGATCCGCAGATGAGGAGCGAGACGAGCCAGCGTTGCAGGCCCCAGTCCACGGACGCGCCGGCGCAGATCCTCGGTCGAAACGAAAGGGCGTTTCTCCCGCTGCCCGATCAATTGTTTCACCAGGCTTGGCCCCACACGGGGTAATGCCTCCAGGACCCAATCCGGAGCCGTATTGGGGTCAACTATCAGCACAGGCATGACCCGGCAAGACCGCTTGAGATCTGAGCCCAAGGTGTAACTGGCCACACGAAGCGACACTGCGGAGATAAGCACGATCATGGCTAGCAATACCCGAGCCCTCGCTGGCCAGGTCCACGCGACGGAGTTCCAAAACCCGCCTTGAGGGTCTGAATACTCACCTCGGGACTGTCCCTCGGACCTGGACATCCGTTTCGTAACCTCTGATCCAGACGTAAGTTAGCATTTCGCGAGAGGCTTCCGGGAAGAACGGCCAGCCTACAAAGCCTGGGGTCGCGGTGCAAGCCGTTAACTCGAACTTTTTCTGGCCCGTCGGGGGTATCTTGCACCTCCGCGACTGGTTCAGCGGCTTCGTTTGATCGCGAGCCCGGGCGTCTTTTTCTCGGGCTGGATCGTTTGTTCGACCAGAGGTCCGGTACTCGGTCTGGATGCAAGCGATCCCCTCTTTTTCTGATCAATGGACGTAGAGATACCGCGTGCCGGTCGGACGTGTACTGCCAACTCCTTGATAAGAGTCAAAAGACCCGCATTGAGTTCACTTGGATGGGGGTCTAACAGAATAAGTCGGTTGGGGCCCGTTGCCGCGATGCCTCGTCAGCAAGGCCAGACGAGTGAGAGTACAATAAAGTAGTGGTGGATCGCGTGATCAAGATGCTGGCGGTGCCGCTAACTCCAGGAGTACGTGCGTTCATGACGACAGTGTCGGGCTCTGGCGTGGCGAGCTTGAGTACCAGCGTCACCCCGGGACTGCTCGAGAGCGAGGTTCTCGAGAAGAAAACCCGCCAAATCGGCCGCGAGCTGTTTGGGCGGATCGGCCGCGGACCGTCGCCCTGGCATCGCGTCTGGTGGGACGAACGGTTGATGAACTGGAGTTTGAGCGATCCCCAGGTTCGAGTTCAGCTGTTCCGGTTCATCGACGCCCTGCCCTCGCTCCGATCGGCCGGTTCGGTGCGGCGGCACCTGGCGGAGTACCTCGCGCAGGCCGGCGAACACGTGCCCTGGTGGCTGAAGCTGGCGGTCGGCCTGGCTCCGGCTGGTTCGGATCGCGAACGGCTGCTGGCCTGGTCAGCGCGTTCGGCCGCAATGATGATGGCTCGAAAGTTCATCGCTGGTGCCACGCCCGAACAGGCCACCAAGAGCGTGCTGGGCCTGCGCGACAAGTCGTTGGCCTTCACGGTCGACCTCCTGGGCGAGGCGGTGATCAGCGAAGCCGAGGCAGATCTTTACCAGCAAACCTGCATCGACCTCATCCGCGGTCTCTCCACTGCCCTGAACGAGGTCCCTGAAATCCCGCTGATCGACCGCGACCAGAAGGGGCCGATTCCGCGGGTCAACCTCTCTCTCAAATTGTCGAGCCTGACCACTCATTTCGACCCGATCCATACCGAGGTCACGCTCGCAAGTGTAGCCGGCCGGCTGCGGCCGATTCTGCGGACCGCCCGAGAAATGAACGCGTATGTTCATGTAGACATGGAACAGTATTTCTCCCGCTTTCTCACCTATGCGATATTCTGTCGCGTCCTTGCCGAGCCCGAATTCCGCGACTGGCCGGATGTCGGCATTGTGGTCCAGGCCTATCAGCCACAAGCCGAGGCTGAGCTGAGAATGCTGCTGAAGTGGGTTGAATCGCGCGGCACGCCCATCACGATCCGCCTAGTCAAGGGAGCCTACTGGGACTACGAGGTCTTGACCGCGCGGCGGCTGGGCTGGCCCGAGCCAGTCTTCCTCCGGAAGTGGCAAAGCGACGCGATGTATGAGCGGTGCACCAGGTTCTTGATCGACCATCATGAGAAGCTGCGCCCCGCCTTCGGCAGCCACAACATTCGCAGCCTAGCCCATGCCATCGCGGCCGCCGAGACCGCGGCGATTGGCCCAGCCGGGTTCGAGCTCCAGACCCTGCACGGCATGGGCGACGTGATTCAGGCCGCATTGGTCGCACGCGGTCACCGGGTCCGGGTTTACACCCCCTATGGAGCCATGCTGCCAGGCATGGCTTACCTGGTGCGGCGGTTGCTGGAAAACACGTCCAACGAGTCGTTCCTGAAGGCGAGTTTGGCCGAGCACGTGGAGATCGAGAACCTGCTGCGCAAACCCGATGAGGTTGAAGCCATGTTGAACCGGACAAGCCGGCCGACCCCTCGGTCGTTGCCTCGTGCCGAGCAGCCACCTCCATTCCGCAACGAGCCGGTGACCGACTTTGCCATCGCCGAGAATCGCCAGGCGCAGACGGAGGCCATCGAGGTGATCCGTCAGAAACTGGGGCAAACCTATCCGCTCTTGATAGCCGGCCAGGAGATACGCGGCGATCTTCCGCTGCTCGATGCGTTTGACCCCAGCCGCAGCTCGCGGATTGTCAGCCGCACGGCGGCTGCCTCTGAAGTGCATGCTCAGAGAGCCATCGCCGCGGCACGTTCGGCCAGCGCGGCCTGGGCGGCCACACCTGCGCGAAACCGCGCAGAGGTGCTGATCAGGGCAGCAGGGATTATGAGGCAGCGACGCTTCGAGCTGGCCGCCTGGGAGATCTTCGAGTGCGGCAAGCCTTGGCGCGAGGCCGACGCCGACGTCGCCGAGGCGATCGATTTCTGCGAGTTCTACGCCCGCGAGATGATCCGTCTGGCCGAACCTCGCCACCGCGATGTTCCCGGCGAGACCAACGCCTGCGAGTACATGGCACGGGGAGTCGCCGTGGTCATTCCGCCGTGGAACTTCCCCCTGGCAATTCCTTGCGGCATGACCGTCGCGGCACTCGTCACCGGCAACACGGTAGTGCTCAAGCCGGCCGAGCAGTCGCCGGTGATTGCATGGCACCTGGTGCGGATCCTGATCGAGGCGGGCTTACCATCGGGCGTCCTTGGCTACTTGCCCGGCCGGGGCGAGGAAGTTGGCCAGGCACTGGTGAACCATCCCGACGTCGACCTGATCGCCTTCACGGGATCGCGCGATGTCGGTCTGCTGATCAACCGCCAGGCCGCCGACACCAGGCCCGGCCAGGACCATGTAAAGCGGGTCATCGCCGAGATGGGCGGCAAGAACGCGATCATTGTTGATGACGACGCCGACCTGGACGAGGCCGTCGTGGGTGTGGTGCAGAGTGCCTTCGGTTACTCAGGGCAGAAATGCTCGGCGTGTTCCAGGGTCATCGTTCTTCAGGAAATCCACGACATCTTCCTGGCCCGCCTGGTCGAAGCCGCCCGGGCCGTCAAGATCGGCCCGGCCGACCAGCCCGACACCCTCGTCGGGCCAGTCATCGACATCGAGGCCCGCAAGCGTATCCTCGACTACCGGGAACTCGCGAAGCGGGAAGGGCGGGTCGTCTTCGATGCCGAAATCGGCGAGCTAGCCGACGTCGGCACCTACGTCGGCCCCCTCATCGTGGCCGACGTTTCGCCACGTGCGCGAGTCGCCCAGGAGGAGATCTTCGGTCCGGTCCTGGCCGTGCTCAAGGCTCGAGATCTGGAAGAGGCCCTGAAAATCGCAAACGGCACCCAGTATGCCCTTACTGGTGGAGTTTACTCACGCAGTCCCGTCAATATCGACCGCGTTAAACGCGACTTCAAGGTCGGCAACCTTTACATCAACCGGGGAATCACGGGGGCCTCTGTCGATCGCCAGCCCTTCGGCGGTTTCAAGCTCTCTGGCATCGGTATCAAGGCCGGCGGCTCGGATTACCTCCTGGAGTTTCTCATCGCTCGAAGCATTACCGAGAACACGATGCGCAGGGGTTTCGCGCCGGAAGAGATCGACGAGGCCGAAAGACAGACCACCTCTGGAACATGAAACTGCAAAGAGCCGACGACCCTGCTTGGTTTACCCGGCGCGCCGTTGCCCGGTCCGCGGAGTCGACTGTCCTGGTCCCTTGCTGATCGGATTTGCGAAATCAGCCCAGGTCGGCACCTCCAGGCTCTCGTAATCCCGGAACTGCATCCTTATGCCCACGTGGCGTACGTTGGTCCGGAAGACGAGTAGACCAGCGCCCTGGAGGCTAACATCGGCTACCGTTCTAAGCTCGTAAAGCCGTCCGAACGGCGGGATTGTTCCCGGCTCGCAGTCCTGGAAGATCCCTTGGATCTCATCGGCGGTTGCCAACTCGACTGCACCCGAACCTGGTTCGAGTGCTTGGCCCAGACGTGCCAGGTCGATGGCAAGTGTTGCAGGCAAGACAGCCAGCAAATAGGTCTCATGCGCCTTGACGAGCACCGACTTGACCACGCTCCGGCCGGGAACGTGCACACGCCCGGCGAGCCTCGTCGCCGAGGAGGCAGGAGAGTGCAGAAAGGTCTCGAACCCAACACGCCGGCTACACAAGTAATCCACGACGTACATGTGCTGTCACCTCCAGGGATGTGTCTCCGGAAGAACTATAGTACGGTCCGGTAAACCTGGAGACTTTTGCGGGTCATTCCGGCGGTTGCTTATTCCCTCCAATCGTTAACTCTGGAACGTCGGGACCCATGCGCCGGATTCTATTCGGCCAGCTCGGATACTGTCGCGGGCTCGGCGGTCTTGACCCAGGCGCGGAGAACCTCGGCGACGCTCCAGGCCTGGGCGATACAGCCCCTGGGCGTGTACGGTTTTTCGGCGTCGAACACCTCACTAATCGTGCCCAGCGCGGCTTCGTTCAGGTGCGGGCCAAAGGCTTCGAGAAAACCGCGGGCCCCCTGGCGGTCGTCGGGGTGTACCTTGAGCCATGCGTCGACGAAGGGGCCGATCAGCCAGGCCCACACAGTGCCCTGGTGGTAGGCCGCATCCCTGGCGCGCAGGTCTCCGAAATAGCGTGGCTTGAAATCCGGCTCGCCGGGCGCCAGCGAGCGCAGGCCGACCGGGGTCAGGAGCCGCTGATGGACGACATTCAGCACGGGCTCCCAGCGGATGTGGTCGAGCACTTCATGCTTCAGCGAGAACGCCAGGAGCTGGTTGGGCCGGCAAGCGGAATCGTCGCCACGTTCACCGTCAACCACGTCGTAAAGATAGCCTCCCGAGCCGTACCAGAACCGGTCGTTGAACGAACGATGTGCCATCTCCGCGGCGTAGGCGTAGCGGTCGGCGTTGGCGTCATTCTGGGCGCGACACTCGCGCAGCCAGCCTTCCAAGAGACGCAAGGCGTTGTACCAGAGGGCGTTGATCTCCACGGCCTTGCCTCGTCGCGGCGTGACCACCCAGTCGCCCACCTTGGCGTCCATCCAGGTAAGCTGATACCCCTGGGCCCCTTGACGCAGCAGTCCGTCGCCGGGATCGACGCCGATCCCAAAACGGGTACCTGCGAGATGATGCTCTGCGATGTCGAGCAACCTCGGCAGGAGGGCTAGCAGGCTCTCGCGGTCGCGGGTCCACTCCAGGTAGCGATCAACCGCGTGGAAAAACCAGAGCGACGCGTCCGCGGTATGGTAAAGGCCGTCGCTTCCGCCTTCCGGAAACACGTTGGGTATTAGCCCGTCGCGGATGTAGTGGGCGAAGGTGCGGAGTATGTAACCGGCCTCGGCGGCCCGGCCGGTGGTCAGAGTCAGGCCCTCGAGGCTGATCATGGTGTCGCGGCCCCAGTCAGTGAACCAGTGATAACCGGCGATCACGGTGCGGACCTCCTCGCCGGCGGCATGCGCGCGGGCGGCATCCTTGATTCGACCAGCAGGTTCGATCAGGAATTGATCCGCGGCCAGAACAAGCTCGTCGTGAAATGACATGCCATCGCTGGACGCCGGCACCGCACCGCCGGTCCTGGCAGGCTTCGTGGTGTCGCTAGGAAGGCGGCCGCGATACCCGGCAGCGACGGGGCTGTCAATCGCCACGCCCGAAGCGGCAAGATGCGACGCCTTGATCAGCCGCGCTCGTCGCCCGCGCTCGGTTCGCAATACCTCCTCAAAGCCCATCGCCAACAGCGTGTCCCAGGACTCAACCGATGCAATGAGTGTGACTGGTTTGGCTGCGGTCAATTCAACGTGGAAGAAGCCCGGGCTCCATTGGTCGCCAATTGACTGGTAACCACGCTGGGCTTCCAGCGGAAACAGGATTTCGGCCGACCGCGCGGCGTCGAGGGTGAAGGCCGCCCCCTTGCCGTCCAGGGTCATCCTCAACCGCGGCATGTCCTGGCCCACCGAAATCTCATAGCGATTCTCCCAGGCGGTGAACCGGTACGGGCCCGGATGCGAGCAATCAACGGGCGCGTCATGCGAGCGAAAATGGACCAGCGGTCGCAAACGGAGCCCCACCGCCGAGACCTTCCTTGGTCTCGACGAGGCGGTACGAGACATGGACCGTATTCTGAAGATGAGGAATCAGCAGCCGCTTTTCCAGGACGATACCCACGACCTCGATTCGCCAGACGGGCAGGCCCAGCTCCAGTCGAAATTCAACAACGCGGCCCTCCGGCTGGCGCTCGGGATGGCTGTGAATATTTTTTGGCGCCAGCATGACCGGATCGCCGTCTGGGACCACGATCTGCTCGTCAAGCTGATTGAGCATCATGGTCCGGCCAAGCGGCGTTGGCAGAGCCGCGATCAAGAGGCCATGGTAACGCCGCGTCGGCACACCGCAGACCGTGCCCGAAGCGTACCCACCCAGACCATTAGTGAGAATCCACTCGCGCTCGTACTCCACGTCAGCACCGTTTTCCTCCTCCCGCTCGCCTCGGTCGGGTTGACCTCGAACACGCTGCCAAGGGTTTTGAATAGAGCGGATGAGGTCAACCATGGCATTCGAGCCAGTTCTTTACTGATGGAAGATCCTTGTCGTATTGCAATTTTCGTCTCATCATTCTGATCGTGACTGGAAAGAACATGGAGGCCCACCTTAGACGGTTCCTGGTGGGTTACGGATTTCGTCGGACTCGACAGGCGTCGGAGCCATCACGACTGCCGCGTGTCCGGCCAGCAGCCAGTTCAGTTCCTCGGTCTCCGGCTCGGCGGTGCCGCCGCCTCCGTAGCGGGGATCTTCACTCGACCAGAGGACCCGCCAGCGTAGGTCGGCGGAGGGAGGAGCCAACAGCGGTTCGGCCGCGACGCTCAAACGCAGCTCGACGCCAAGGTTTACGACCAGCAAGCGGTCATCGACCAGTTCCGACGGGTCGAACCAGCGAATGACCAGTGCCTCGGGACCGAGCACGGCACCGTCAACGGCGCCCTCGGCGGTGGCCGGCACGGAAAGTCGGATCGCGCTGCCGCAGCCCCAAGAGGTCGCGGTGCAGCGCCAGAGCCTCAGCGTGTGAACCGACTTCACGCTCGGCAAAGTCGAGCTTCGAGCGCATAAAACAGGTCGGGACGGTTCGGGCTTGGCACCTGCTCCTGCATCGGTTTGGTCGCCAGGCTCGGGAACTGCTCGAGGAACTTGCGTCGGCCCTGACGAACCCGCTCGCTGACCTCGGGCCGCGCATCGCTGAAGTACAGAAACGGACTCGACGCGGCAAACTCCTGTCCCTGAAACAAGAGAGGGGTCGTCGGACCGAGCAGAAGAAGTGCGCTCAAGGCACGGAACCGGCCGGGCGTTGTCTTCAGGTGCAACCGCTCGCCGCGGGCAGTGTTGGCAACTTGATCATGGTTCTGGAGGTAGCCGATGAACGCCGCCGGCGCAATATCCAGGGCCGGACTGCCACGCCTTTTCCCCTGGCGCAAGTTCCACTGCCCCTGGTAGAGCCAGCCCCGCTTGAGCACCGAGACTAATTCCTGGGGGGAGCCCAGGTAATCACCATAGTAGGCTTCGCGGTTGCCCGTCGCGGCCACCGTCGCGGTATGGTGGAAGTCGTCGCTCCAGAGCATATCGAAGCCGATGCCACCTCGGTGCGCGCCGCGCAACAGGCCGGCGCGCTGCGGCTCGCTCTCGCCGACAACCAGAATGCGCCGATTTCCGGCAGCCTGGCGCATCCGGCGGACGATTTGTGCCAGGATGTGCTCTGGGCCGGAATCGTGAAGCCCCTGAGTGGCATCGACCCGCATGCCGTCGAAATGGAATTCCTCGATCCAGTAAGCGACGTTCGCCAGCACGAATTCGCGGACCGGCCCGCAGCCTGGACCGTCGAAATTCAAAGTGTCGCCCCATTCGGACTGGTAGTTTCGCGACACGTAATCGTCGGAGTACTTGCCGAGATAATTGTCCTCCGAGCCAAGATGGTTGTAAACGACGTCCAGAATCACTCCGAGCCCTAGCGCATGAGCCCGGTCAACGAACAGGCGGACATCGTCGGGTGTGCCATAGCCGTGAAACGGCGCGAAGAGATTAACACCGTCATAGCCCCAGCCGTATGAGCCGGGAAATTCCGCCACTGGCATGACCTCCAAGACGGTGACGCCCAGCTCTGCAAGATAAGGCAGTTGCTGAAGGCCGGCGGTCCAGGTTCCTTGGGGAGTGAAGGTGCCGATGTGAAGCTCGTAAAGAACATGGCCCTCGATGGACGAGATTCCCTGCCAGGCCTGGTCGGTCCAGTGGAAGCTAGAAGGATCGATGACCTCCGACGGCCCGCGCGGTCCCTCGGGCTGGAACCGGGATGCTGGATCAGGCAGAACCTCGGCGCTCGACCCGCCAAGCCGGAAACGGTAGTAGGTACCACTGCTCACACCCGCAACTGTCCCGCCAAAGTAGCCTTCGGCTTCGGGCTGAAGAGCAAATGCACAAGAGCCATTGGCGCCGGTTTCCAGCACGACTTCCACCTCTCGATGCTTCGGCGCCCAAACCCGGAAGTGGACACTCCCGTCCGGGACGATTTCGGCCCCGACTGGCTGCCGGCGCTTGATCATGCGGTCCTTTCTCGGCATCCGCTTCGGCCATCGCGCCATCCGAATCACACGAACCTTCCGGCGCAGACTGTGCGTGTGCCAACTCGGGATACCCGAGTCGAAAGCAAGTCCGGTGCCATGATCCCGTACCAGGACGTTTTTGCTGAAGACGCGGTGGTCAAGAAGGATGGCCGAACTGGCGGTGTGAGCGGTGAGCAAGACTGAGATTGCCGGATTCTCTTGTGGCTCATAGGATGCGTCCGGCTCAAATCTCCGTGCGGGAAACGGCCGGCATTTCCGGATCACGACGCTCTACCTGAGCTCCCGGACATTCGACAAGGAGGTTGTCGTGCTGCCCCAGAGTATACTTGCCGCGCCCACATGCATGCGGCCACGACGGTTGTCGCTTGTTATTCTGTCCTTCTGCCTTACGGGCTGCGCCGCGATGATCCAGGATGTTCATCTGTACTATCAGCAGATGGCCGTCAACTACAAGGAAGCCGAAGAAAAAGCGAAACTCGAAGCCTCACGTCTCGAAGCGGAATCAGCAGCGTTGCTTCAAGCTGGCGAATTGCATAAGTACAAGAGATCACAACGTGAACTGGCCAGGATCAAGAACTGGCAAGAGTACTGCGTCAGGCAGCACGAGCGGTTCCTCAAAGCCGCCGACAACACGGCCAAGCCCGCCGATACCCATAAAAACTCGAGTCAGGACACGCCGCCCGACTCAAATTGAGGTGGGTGTGGGTGCCGGATTGCGAAATCGGCCCGCGACCGCTGATTTCAACCGGCTGCTCGAGATTGTCAACCTCGGCGAAACGATGCCCGAGACACAACTGCGACGTCTCTGGAGGGTCAATAACGTCGCTTGCTGGCGGCCGAGATGCCCCGTATGATAGGTAAAGAGTTCGTGGCGGGCGCGATGATCGCCGCGGTGCCTGTGTGGTTGGGTGAAATCGAGAGAGCGATCAATCGATATCACAAGACCGTTCGGGACACGCCGCGGAGGAAAGTCCGGACTCCGAAGGGTGCGGTGGTGGGTAACACCCACCGTCAGAGTACACGTTATGTGGCTCCGATAGGGACAGTGCAACAGAGAATAGACCGCCTCGAATAGGCCGCGATTCGCGACAGGTTTGAGGTAAGGGTGAAACGGTGAGGTAAGAGCTCACCAGCAGATCGGGTGACCGATCTGGCTCGGCAAACCCCACCGGGAGCAAGACCAAATAGGGGAGCAACGCGGCACGGAATGATGGATCGCTTGAGGCCGAGCAATCGGCCTTCACATTCCTTCTCCGACCGTCGCGTACGGGTCGGCCCGACCCGTTATCGACTTCCGGGTAGGTCGCTCGAGGCACCGGGAAACCGGCCGCCCAGAGAAATGATCATCCGAGGCCAGGCCAAGCGGCGAACCCGCCCCGGGCCGACCTCGACAGAATCCGGCTTAGGCTGCCCGCCACGAGCCTTTTCGCCTCTCCCAATCAGGATCGCAAACCAACAGGCTGTAAGCCCAACCGCCAAGATCCACGGACGGCAGCATCCGCCTTTGTGTCTGCCCCTTTCAAAAAGCGCTTCCGGCGACGATTCGAACGTTGGCGTAAGAGCTGAACTCGGCGGTGCGGATGATTCCCTTGACGTCCAGTGACTGCTCCTTGAACTCGTGGAAGGGAACTTCGTCAATATCGATGTCACCCAGGATTTTGAGCATCTCCTGGAACAGGCGCGGGCTGTATTCCTTGATCTCCACCGGGACGGCAATTGACTCGATCACAAGCTCCTCGGCCACGGCACGGACCACGTCCAGTAGCCTGGGGATCCCCTGCGTCAAGGTCAGGTCGATGACGTGCCCGTCGGTCGGCAAGGGATAAGCGGCATCGACAACTAGCAGTTCGTCGGTTTGTCCCAGTTCGGCCAGAAGCGAGCAGATTGCCGGATTCAGGATGCCGCCCTTTTTCATTGCAACCAGTCCTTCCGATGCTAAACCAAAGGGCCCGTCCAAGCCTGGCGGAGAGGATGTTGGAACTTGAGTTCGGGTTCAAGTCAGCCGCGGCCCGTCATGGGGAATCCTCGTGTCCAGTGTACGGGAAGGGGGGTTCCGGTACCCTCCACCAACCAAGTATAACGGTCACATGGCTTTCCCTCCACCCAGGAAGCCTTCCAGGAGACCCGAGCAGCTTGCCTTGAGGAATACTTGCGGGGACCGGGAGGGATCGGACCGGATCAATTGGCAGTGACGGGAAGCTGGCACCCTGTTCAGCATGACCGGACGACCGGAGCAATTCACCATGGCCGGACGTGCAAATCAGGTGAACGGTCGGGGATCGGCGCGGGTCCTGGTCGGGATGGCGATGGCCGGAATCTTGGCCTTGGTCTCGGTGTCGTGCCATGGTGGGCAGGAGCCCGGGGAGCGGGTGCGGGTGAGCTCGGCTCGGCCGCATCGTGCCGAAAACGCCAAGGACTCGAAGAGTGTGGAGGTTGCAGAGAACCGCCCCGCATTTGGTCTTGTAAGCTCCATCCTGGACCCGCGAGTGAAGTCGCTCTTGCGTGCCGCGGAGAGCTGGAGACGGTCACGAGGACCTGAGCGAAGCGTGGTCGATCAGGTATATCTGGTTCCCGACCTGACATCCTTTTTGGAGGTGATCGCCGCCTGGGACGAGCGGAGCTTCTTCCCGATTCTGATCGATGACCCGGCCTACACACTCCCCTTCCTGCGGGCTTTTCGTCCAGCTCGGGTGGTGCGGATCGTCGGCGACTCCGGGACCAGCAAATTGCCCGCTGAGCAAAGCGTCGCTTCGAACGGTGAGAGTCCCCTCTGGACGGCTGCCCAGCGAGCAGTGGCCCGGGCGTGGACGGCAGCTCGCGGATGATCGATTGCCCCCTGCGCACAGAGCCCCCACCAACCTGGGTCTCACGCCGCCCGGTCTGGTACTTAGCAACCCCGAAAGCCCGATGCTCGCAGGCGCGGTGGCTCTTGCCGCGGGCCGATTTCAGCCCCTGGTGCGGCTGGAGCCATTCTCACAAGTGGCGGATTCTGATCAATCTCCGCTCGAATCACAAGTCAAGGGCTTTCAGGACGTCCTGTCGATGGCCGAAGCCCGGCGTTTCGCTCGCCTGATCGAAGCCACTGCCGCGACGATCTGCGGTGCATACAGCGTGCTAGGCGATAAATGTGACTTTGTGACCTTGGCCGGCGATTGGCCCTACCGGTATCTCAATAATGAGGAAGGCCGTGTCGCGAATGGTGAGCACGCACTTGACGATCTGGTCGGACGGCTGCTTCCGACCGGTCAGGCCGGTCTGGAGCAGTCACGATCCCGGTGGGCGTTCACCGGCAGGCTTCTGGGCAACCCCGCCAGCAGCCTCTATCGCGCCATGTGTTCGCTGTTTCTGCAACCTGAGTCGGCGTTGCTCTGGAACACGTACCCTGAAGGGGTTACCTGGTCGGATTACAGGATGACGGAAGCCGCACGCACGCTCGGCCTGGTCTGGCCGCGGTCGCTCTCCACGCTGCATCGCTCGGGTGCTGATGCCAGCCTCGCCGACATGGCACCATGTAATCGATCCGGTCAACCGGTTTACCTGGATCATGGTCAACTCGTCCGGGGCACCCCGCCAGTTTTCGATCCCGGGAGGAACCGGTATCCCGGCCGACATTCCTCGGGGCCGACCGATGGCCGTATCGATCATTCACAGCTTCTCCGCGGCCGATCCGACTGACCCCTCTACGCTTGCGGGACGCTGGCTGGAAAACGGTGCCTATATCTATTTTGGTGCAATGAATGAACCTTACCTGCATGCCTTCCGGTGTCCCAAGCTGGTGGCCGAGCTTGCCGCCGTCGAGATTCCCTATACGCGCGGTGCTGCGACAGGGAGAGCACGAGCCATTCGGCCGCCCTTGGCGATTGGTCTATCTTGGAGACCCTCTCTATCAATTCCGTCGCGCCGGCACCGGTGGCCGTCAGAGGCGGGTCGTTCCCAGGGCAGGAGACATTGCGATTGGTGTCGGTGGCCATTGGTCCGCGCACGAGATCTCGGCCAAGCCAGAACCGATCGATCGCGACGCGGACCCGTCGATCCGGCTGCAATGGTGCCTGGCAGCGGCGATCGCTGGCTTGTGCCATGACGAAAATTCGGCGGGACCTGGCAGCCCGCGGGTCCAACCTCGTGAGGAAACCGTGGACTGGCGATCGGTCTTGCTCAAGATCAATCGCGAACAGCTTACCCCCCTGCTTAGGCCGGTTCTTGACGAACTGGTGGCGGATGCGTTGCTGAGTGCGGGCAGCCAGGATCGTCTGTTGGACTGGCTCTTGCGCATTCCAGACGCCGAAAGCAGCCCTCGGAACAACCGGATCATCGAGACCGTCGCAATGTGCCGGCTCGCATACCTTGACGCTAACCGATCCATCACTCCCGCCCTCGATCTGTGGGATAAAGTAATTCGCCGCCCCTGGCCCGACGCTGAAGTGTTTCTGACCCAGTTCAGTCAGCGCCTCGGTGCCTTGGTAGATGCTTGCCCGCCAACTGCCCGAGAGCGTTATCATCAACGACTCGTCGAGGCCAAGAGGTTCCTGTTATTGAACCCGCCAGGGTCCCCTTGTGTCGAACTTGTCGACGACGAGCTCAAGCGCCTGGAGCTAGCCCACTAGCGAGTCTCGCCCAGAGCTTCTCGCTGACGCCTTGGCATTCCGGCTGCCCGTTCTGATGCTCCGCTGGCTGCAAGTCTTTGCATCGGAACTGCTTGCTCTTGCCCTGGCGGAAAGTTACGATATTTCATCTGTTTCGCCCCGGCTCGGAGAAGCCAATTTCCATGCTTCTCTCACCGCGGCGCCGTAGCCAAGTGGTAAGGCAGAGGTCTGCAAAACCTCCATCCCGAGTTCGAATCTCGGCGGCGCCTCTCACCGTCTGACCCTGAATCATCCCGTCTATATCCGAATGATCCCGGCCGTTTCCGTCCCCTTCGTTCGGCAAGTAATCGGCAAAGCGTTCCCTGATATGTTGCCCATCCGTACCCGTAGCCTGCATGAACTCCCGTTCCCTGGCGGGTTCCGAGGGGGTCAGGTCGGGCAAAGCCTCCACGGCGCCTGTCAGGTCGTGAAGTGAAGTCTTGGCGTACACTCCGATCGTAAGAACCGGGGTCGAGTGGCGGGCCAATGTCTGGCAGGCCTTGACCGAGGCTCCGGAGTTCACCAGATGCGTGATGTAGGTTCCTCGGAGCGCGTGAACGTCCACGACACCGCTATCGGTCTCGGTGGCGATCCCGGCGGCCTCCAGGTCGATCGCCAGCATCTCGGCCGTCGTTTGGGGGGGTCATACTCGGGAAGACGGGGCTCCCAGGGACTCTTAAGGCCACCCAGGGGCGAAGACGTTCGGCCAGGGCGTGGGCAAGCGGTTGGACGGCTTCCCGGCGGTTCTTGGCGTAACCTGCCAGAACCGTGACGGTCGGCGGGTCAGAATCAGAATCGAACCGCTCAGGGGCCAGGGTTCGCAGTTCCTCGGATCGCAAGCCGGTCCCGATCGCCAGAGCGTAAAGCATAGCGCGGTCAGGTCCGGTCATCCCCAAGACGATCGGGCCGGTCTCGGTCGCTTCCACCAGCTTGGCGGCCTCGGTGGGGGTCAAGGCGCGGCGCTTGCGGCGGCGGTCCCCTTCGGGGTAACTGGTTGCAAGATGTGCTAGAACATGCTCCCGGTGTCGGTTGTCCTTCCAGAGCCAGCGAGAGAACATCTTGACCGCGGTGATGCGGTGGTTGATCGTCTGTTGATTCAGTTCCAGCAGGGCGGCCAGAATTTGCTCATCGGTCATCGAGGGGTCCCAGCCGTAGGCGTCGAAAACCGCCTCATCGAGGGCCTTGTGGGCAAGCGCCAGCCAGGCCGGTCGCTCGTTGTAGAGATTCGTCAGGGTCCGCTCGGCCAGGTCGTAAACGTGAGCGTCCTTGGGGACTAACCGGGGGTAGCGCACGGTTCCGATGCCTCGGTCATCGGAATTGTCGATGTAACGAGCCCAAAGGCCATCGATCGAGCCTGGGAATTCCAGAGTCTCCTGACGCACCCATTCCGGAGGAATGATCCAGTTTGACCGAAGATCGTTGAGGCGTATCGCAGCGCTTGCGATCGACTCTTGTCGGGCCTCGGTTGGGTTCGGAAAGGGGAAGGTCTCAAAGCAGGTGGTCGGAGTGTATCGAAATCCGCTCTCTCGCTCCCGTATTTGGGTACCTTGGGCAAGAGCCGACACCTCATGAACCCTCGAGTGAAGAATCCCGAAGAAGTGGTCATCAGAGCGAGCAAAAACAATTAGCTGACAGTCCCGGAAGCGCGCATCGGATCTCGCGCTAGTGGCCAGTGAACGACAGATGCCGCCCTGGAAGCCAGCACCGGGAGTGGGACCAAGACTCAAACATGACCAGTCGCTTTCGCCCCAGGAAATCGCCGTTCTCGAGGCATGGGCGGAATCAGGGAGTTTGAAGGGTGATCCCAAGGACATGCCGCCGCCGCCTCGTTTCGCCACCGACTGGAAACTGGGACCGCCTGACCTGATCCTCGAGCCTGCCGAGGATTTCTCCATCCCTGCCTCTGGCCCCGACACTTATCGCTGCTTCGTGCTCCCCACGAATCTGGCGCGTGATGCGTATGTCTCATCGATCGACTTCCGGCCGGCGAGTGCGCGTGTAGTGCATCACATCAACGCATTTCTCGATACATCAGGCGCCGCGCGAACCAGGGACGAGGCCGAGCCGGGGCCCGGGTACACCTCGTTCTCGGGACCTGGCATCGCGGTTTACGAAGACCTTGGTTTCTGGGCCGGCGGACACGAGCCCCATCACCTTCCAGATGGAATCGGCCAGCGGTTACCCCGTCAGTCCGACGTGATCCTCCAGGTCCACTACCACCCCACCGGCAAACCCGAAGTCGATCGCACGCGCATCGGAATCTATTTCTCTCGCGTGCCTGTGAAGCAGGCGCTGCACTGGAGCACGGCCTCGAACGCCAACTTCTTGCTTCCCGCGGGCCAATCTAACATCGAGGTCAAGGCGAGCTGGAACATCCCCGCCGACGTCGAAGTCCTGGCCGTTTCTCCCCACATGCACCTGTTGGGCCGCGACATGCGGATGTCGGTGACCCTCCCGAACGGCCGCACCCAGGACCTGATTAATATTCCCGACTGGGACCCCTCGTGGCAGAGTGCTTATTTCTTTCAGAAGCGAATCTTGTTGCCCACGGGCTCCGTCGTGAAGGTTGTCGCTCACTTCGATAATTCAGACTACCCGAGGAATCCCAACCATCCTCCCAAGCCCGTGAGCTACGGCTTTAGCGCGACTGACGAGATGTGTGAGGGCTTCATCGCCGTGGTCAAGCAAAATCAGGATCTCACCCGCCCCGGCGCCGTCGACGACCTTCCTCTGCTCTTTGCCAGGCAACGCTTGCGAACGATTCGCAAACAGCTAGCCAAGCAATCCCGCTAAATGACGCCTCGGTGATATCCGGCTGACTCGGCAATCCATGTTGCGGCGTTCTCCATCCCGCGCGGCTGACTGGCGGCTCGACCGGCATGGAGCTCTTGCTTTGGACGCTGGAGAGGCAGAGCTCGCTGATCCTGGAGTGTAAATTCCTCCGGCTGGGAATTGATCGTTTGATGGAGTACAATCAAGGAAGAGGACCGAGGAACGATCGGTCCGATCCAAGCCGACATGAACCGGCTGGCATGTCGGCACGATCCGGTGGCCCGCCTCGAGGCACGGCTTCGGTATCGACCCTGCCGCGGTTCTTTCGAGGGGTTCATCCGCCTCGATCCGATCGAGACCCACCTCCTTTCTCCGACATCGGGTGCCCTGGCGGGCTGTTCCGGCCCTAACCGGAAGCACCCAGCCGCGGCGGAAGTTTCATCCCGTCGCGGTCGTGCCCTGAGAGGGAACGACCATGAGAACTCCACTCCAGATCGCGTTCCACAATCTTCCCCATTCCAGGGTCGTCGAGAGGGCCATCCAGGAAGCGGTCGATCGCCTGGAGGACACTCACGACCGGATTACAAGCTGTTGCGTGATCGTTGACCAGCCCCACCGCCACCACAAGGAGGGCAACCTCTTCCAGGTCCGCATCGACCTCAAGATGCCCGGGGCGGAACTGGTGGTCAAACGCGAAAGCGACGGGAGCCTTGCGTATGGCGAACTCTCCCTCGTGATCCAGGAGGCCTTCGAGGAGATGCAGGCGCAGATCGAGGAGTTCGTCAACCGCCGCCGAGGGTTCGTAAAGACTCACCAAGAACTTCCTCATGCCCGTGTGACCAGGGTTTTCACCGAGGCAGGTTACGGGTTCCTCGAGACGCTTGATGGCCGCGAGATCTTTTTTCATCGGAACAGTGTTCTGGGCTCAGGATTCGACACTCTCGATGTCGGTACCGAGGTCAGCTTCGTCGAAGAGCTAGGAGAGAAAGGTCCCCAGGCCAGCACTGTCAAGGCAGTCGGAAGACATAATCATGTCTATTGAGTAGGAATACGATGTCAATTCACCAGACAGCAGTCGAACAGGAGGCACCCACGATGGCAGCCACGACCTTATCTGAAACGCGCACGTTCACCTTCTCGGAGGAAGAACGGATCGAGATGATCCGGCTTCTCGAGGAGGTTCTGGGAGAGACCCGGGTTGAGATCCACCGGACCCACACGCCCGATTACCGCGCTCGTGTGGTCAACCAGGTGTCGCTGCTGCGCGGTCTGCTCGCCAAGCT
>CAVXCB010000041.1:0-182020 GCA_963760085.1 uncultured Planctomycetaceae bacterium | reverse complement strand
CAGGCGAAAGCACCGGGTCGTGGCCGGACCCGAGGATTTCCGCCTCACCGGCGTCAGGTTTGATGCTGGCAATCTCCGCGAACGGCGTGCTGCCGAATACGATCCGGTCGCCGGCCCAGCTCGGCATGTAGGCGACCGCCGGGGCCCTCAGATCGGTCAGGCGACGGACGTTCCTGCCGTCGACGTCCGCTACGTAGAGGTTGAAGCTGCCGTCGCGATCGGACGTGAATGCGAATCGCTTGCCGTCGGGCGACCAGCAAGGATAGCGGTCCTCCGACGTCGGGCTGCGGGTCAGATTGGTCGCGTCGCCCGTGGTGGGATCGACGACGAAGATCTCGGTGTCGCCCGTCCTCACCGACGTGATCAAGAAGCCGATGGCCCTTCAGATCGGGCCGAACTCGGCATCGCGAAGCCGATGGCGGCGAGCAGGAGCATCATGAGTTGGGGCTTTCCGGTTTGTGTCGTGACTTCGTTCACTTCGCCGATTCGAGCGGGTCTTCGAGGCGGTACACCAGCGACTTACCCTTGTAGTCCTCCTCGACAAACACGAGGTAGCCGCCGTCCTTCCGCCTCGGCGCCCTGATCCCGTCGCGGAAATCGACCCAGCCGCTCTCCCCTTGGACCTCGGGGCCGGGCTTCATCGACCCGACCGCCGAACCGTCGCGGAGGCTGTAAACGAACACTTCGGCGGTCCTCTTGCAGTCGACGGCGAACGCCAACTCGCCCGCGTAGGCAATCGAGACGATGAACTGCTTGTCGGCGACGTAGGGTAGATCGATGCGATCGCGCAGTTTTGGCGCATTGCTCCAGTCATCAAACCGGACGATCACGGTCCCGGCCGTGCCCCACTCACCGTGCGAGATCACCCGTTCCTTCGTCTGCCCGCTCAGATACATTATGTCGGTCTCGGGAAGGTACTCGGTCCGCAGAAGGTCCGTAATTGGCGAGGGCATCGCCCAGTGCTCGGGCTTTGGGTCGTGATGCGGGTTGCCATGCTCGTCGAGGCCCCGGAACCGCCACCGCCAGATTCCCGACTCGCGTCCCGCCTGCCAGATATCGCCGGCGGCGTCGATATTGCTGGCCCAGTATTCGCCCTCCGGCCCGGTCGTCGCGACGTATTCGCCGGCTTCCATCTGGCCGTCGCCGTCAGCGTCTCGCCAGAGCCAGCGTCCGGCCTGGGGCTGGCCTGGCGGAGCCCAACCGTCGTCCGTCTTAATCGGTCCGCTGCTTAGCACAGCCGAGGGCACGGCTAGGTCGCCGTCGATCCGGTACATCCCGAGTAATCCTTGCCGCATTCCGCGGTGCCTGGCAGAGGAATCGCTTGCCGCTCAGCATCGCACGGACGTACCGCACTGCAATCCGGGGAACCGCTTCCTCAGGTCGTGCGGATAGCGGAACGGATCGAGCGTATGGGACTCCCACCGCCAGTCCTTCCCGGACGGAGCGTCGAGGATGAATCGGTAACGATCGTCGGCGGTGAACACATCGCGGCCGTCGGAAGCAGGGTCGGCGTCGGCCACGTCGACGAATTCCAGGCCGAGCAGCTCCCAGAGCAGCTTGGGCGTGGACGAGAAAGCACGCAGGACGGTTCCCCCTCGTGGGATGTTGGAGCTCACGTAAAAGTTCCCGGCCGAGTCACAACCCGCCCCAATGGGCTTGCGAACCGCCACGGTCCGACCTTGCCGGGCTCGGGGCCCGCGTACATGCCGCCCTTTTCGCCGAGGGACTCAATGAGCTTCGGCGGCGTTTTCCTTGATGTCGAAGGCGTGGACCTGCTGCCTCGGCCCGTTATCGCACACAAGCAGCCGACCTTGGCCATCGAACCCGAGCCCATTGGGCACAGAGCCCGTCGGCAACGGCAAGGCCTCCAGCCGAAGCTTGCCGTCGGCCGAGTAGGAGGCCACACGTTTTCCGCCTTCGCAGATCGCCCAAAGGTCACCCGCCGAATCCATCGCTAACCTGCCCGGTATAGGCCAGGGGAATTCACGGATGATCTCCATCGTTCTCGAGGTCGATGACCTTGATTGAGTCGAAGGCCGTGTCGGCGACGAATAGCGTCCTGTCGCTCGCCGCGACGCCTCGCGGTATGAGAGTATGGTTATCTTGTGCTTCGTGGAAGGTGAGCATATTCTTGAACCGGGTCTTGCCGCCCGGGAATGGGGCGTGCTTGCCGTCGCGAGTGTAGCGGCTTACGCCGAAATAGCAGATCGGCTTCTCTCTGATCGCCTCGCCGGATTTGGCATGGGGTTGGTTCTCCAGGCCGCAGGTATGAGCATAAAAGAAGTAGTGCTCGTTGGCGGCGACCGCGAAGCCGGCTCTCATGTGGGTATCTGGAAGCTGACCGACGACATCGCCGTCCTTGTAGAGGCCGACCTCGCGACTGCCTTCATCCCAGAAGCTGCCCACCACCAGGGTGCCGTCGGGTAGGATTTGCATCGACTCGGCGGCGTTCTGAACCCACTTCGGCCCACCGCCGAACGTGTTTCCGACCCAGGAGGTTGTGTAACGCAGAGGCTTGGCGTTCGGCTGAGTCTCGGCGTGTGTGGGCTCGCCCGCCGCGAGAGCTGAGAGGAGGAACAGGACAGTGTTTGTCATGAGCGGAATGCTCCGCGAATCAGGTGTGTGCGACGAGTTTCTGATTCACCGACCTCGCGGCTGAGCCACATATTGAAGCAATGCAAAGACGCAATACCACTATCCAAGATCGCGGAAATCTTTTCCGATATTGCGGCGAATTAAACATCGTGCAGTGAGGTCCCAATTGAATCCCCGAAGAGCAGTGGACATGACTGCGTCGGACGCCGCCACCATGCTACACCGGAGGCATACGCGAACGAGTTGAATGGAACCATCTACTCTACTCCGGTGCAAGAACCTGGGTGGCCCCTTTCCGCATCCTCATGTCACGGATGTCACGGGTGTCACGGAAATTTGCAATGTCACGGGCTATCAGAGCAGAGCAGAGCAGAGCAGATCAGAGCAGAAACCCCAACCCCCAGAGGGGAGACAAAGCGCGCTTATACGTCGGCTTCGGCTCGATCTTCGCACCGGCCTCCTTCTGCCGAAAAACTCTGAGCCCGATCGGGTCGCCGCACTTCGTCCGGCGACGCTTGTCGTCCGACGGCCTCCCCTGGTTTCTGACCGGGAGTCGAAGCGTGCGGCCCACTCAACCTCGAGGATCGCTGCAACTCTTTCCCGCGTCAACCAGATCATACGCAGAAAGAGCGGCGACCACGGAGCGAACCGCCGGGGACAAGATTTCGAAACCACAGACAGCAAGGGAGGCACGGTGGGGCACAACACCGGTGGATCAGAGGCGGAACAGGAGATCAGGCTTGAGCACGGGCCAGCAGGCAGGGCCTGTCCAGGGTGTTTTCTTTTTTTCCGACAGTCTTCTCTGATCTCGCTCCGCGGTCTCAGTGATCCCCGTGGTTCATTTCCCCCGTCCTCCCTCCTTGGTCGTGAACGCGAAAAGGTGTCGGGGACGCGAAAAGGGCGTACGGATCCGAAAATGATTTTTTTTCCACCAATTTGTCCGAAATCGAATCCTGGCACCTTATGTGCCCGATGATACGTTATCTGCCTGCGTCCGGAAGAGGAGCGACCAGTGAATCATCGGCGAGGCGAGCTCTCGATGTGACCCTCAGGCTGGGAGGAAACCCCCGATTCCGCGGTGGCAATGGCCGGTGCGGTTGTTCCCGTTTGCTCATCGGCCAGGGGCCGTCCCGGTGGCATGGCATCGAGAATCGACTGGATCCTCGTCTCGATTTCCGCGGTGAGGGCGGGCACGAGGTGGCGAGACCGGGGCTGGCCCGAACCCCCGAGCCGTTCGCCTAGCTCGATGGGCTCACCAAATCTCACGAGGGCTCGGCGTGGAGCCCGCGGGGGCGCCTGATCCACGCCCAGGAAATCTTCCTCACACTTCATCAGCGTTTCGGCAACGCGTTCGACAGTGGGATTCAGCCTCACATAGTCGCCCGGATAGCTGAAGATCTGGATGACCAGGAAAAGATCCTCGAGATCGCGACGGGCCGCGATCTTGGCGGTCGAATTACCGGACGTCGGTTCTTTCTCGAGCGTCTCCAGGCAGGCCTTGCGCAGATCTTTCACCCGTTCCGGGACGGTAGCAGGCTTCCGCCCTTTGAGCCGGCGTTCCTCGATAGCGGTGAGGATTCGCTCGATCAGGTTGGCGGCACCCTCCATGTAGCTTCCGTGGGAGGGTGAGCCGAGGTACTCGACTTCCTTGAGACTGAGGATGCCGTCGGCGTAATGAAGGATTCGTTCGACCAGCGGCTGGTCCGATTGGACTCGCCAGGTGAAACGGGTCTCGAGTCGGTCCATGAGGGAACGCAGGGCAGGTAACGGATCGTGACCCTCGATGAATCGGTAACAGACCCCGGCCGGAACGATCGAGAGCTTCCGGCCGTCGCATCGAGTTTCCGCCGCGGCGACCGCGATCGCGAAGGCCCCTTCGCGGAGTGGTGTGAGGCGCTCGGCGACACGGTAATCTCTCCCTCGGGGAAGATCACCAGCGGGTGTTTCCCGTCAGCAAGCAGGCTCACAGCCGCCTTGAATGCTGACAGGTCGGCCCCCTCGCGGTCGACCGAGAACACCCCGACGCGAGGCAGCACCCACCGCCCATCCAGGTGAAATCTGGTACGCCGCATGTAAGTAAACGGCTTCTTGAGCCTCCGGCTCAGCTCGTAGAGAACATAAGCGTCAGCGTGGTCGGCATGGTTCGGCGTGATCAGTACGAATCTCCGCGTTCCAGCAGCGCACGAGTCATGCCATACCCGCGGCATCAATCTCCGCAATCCTCTGCTCGCGAGTCATCAGGTAGCGATTGTAGTATCCTCCAGCCCAGAACCAGAATCGGCTGTGCTGGGGCGGGATGAACTCGTAGACGAGCTGGTCGGATAGCGGCAGACGCTTCATGAGGAGTTTTCCCGGCCACGATGGCAGCCAGCGAAGGGAACGATCGGGAGGCGCCGGAGAGGAATGCCGCGGAACTTGTCGGCCCTCCCTTCCTGGGTTTCCTCTTGTCGATGTCCATTGGAGCACGGAGTATGACACCCGCCGGCCCGACGCGACAAGGGAGAACCGCCAGCTCCATAGTCCCGGACGCCCCGGCCCTGCAGCGATAAAAGGGGTCGGGGTCGCAAATACACATCCAGAATCCGGCAGCGGTGTGTGATCCACACGAGCCCGTCCCCCCGCGAACGACGACCCGTTAATATCGGAACTGCCGATTGTCCGTCACAACCCAGCCACTCGCCAGCTTGACCAACGCTTCACGAAACATGATATTATTATAAACAATGCTTCATGTTGTTTTATTGTCACTTCTCCGACGCTTGCTTGAGGGCTTCACTGAGCACCGGAGCGAAGGCGTCGGCCATTCGCAGGAATCCGAGGTCGGTCGGGTGTGATCCGTCAACGGTGCCCTCGCCATCGTCGCCAAGCTGGACGGCGCCGGGAAGGTAGTGCAATCCTTTGATTCCGTCGGCCAGAAGGTGGTCATACGCCACTTTGAGTGCGGCGTGGTTCTCGGCGTTGCGTTTGCGAGGGCCGGGAAGAACCGTGCCATTGGTGTAAAGCCGGTCTTCGGCCATCACGATCGGGGTTTGGGGATGCGCTTTGCGGAGCGTCCGGACGAACGGCTCCACGCGATCGGCGACCTCGGCGGCCGACATGTTCGGGAGGCAGTCGAGCACATAGACGGCCGGGTCGAGCTCGGCCAAGAGCGTCGCCATCTCGGGCTCCATCCGGCCGTTTCCCGAGAATCCGAGGTTGATGACAGGGCGGTCGAGCCGCCGGCCCAGAATCGCGGTGTGAACCACCCCCGGGCGTGAGGCGCAGCCCCCTTGCGTGATCGAGGTCCCGTAGAAGACGATCGGCTTCCGGCGCCCTTCAGCCCTCGCGGCTGTCTTCTCGATCGTCCCGGCCCTCGGGAACGCCGAGCTCGACCGACGAGACTCCGTTGTAGAGCGGTAAATAGAGGAGAAACTCACGGCGGCCTGCGGGCAGTCCGCTCACCAGGGTCGAGGTGTTGGTCTTCTTCTCTTGAGGCTGGCCCACTCCGAGCCAGCGCCAGCGGCCGTCGTCCGCCTTCACATAGAGATCGAGCCCGCTGACGCCGGTGGCCGGCATGTGCGGCATGGCGAGGCGGCCGGAGATGACAGTCCATCGGGCCTGGATCGTCGTGGCGTCGGTCGTGAAGCGAACGAGCAGTCCGGCGGAGTCTTGGCTTAATCCCCAGACAGAGGGAGGCACCACCCCCTCGGCCTTCGCGGGCAGGCGGTCGAAGAACGACTTCGTGTCTGTCCAACCCTTTCCCTCGACGTCCAGGTCTCGAACGTTAACCCAGTGGGTCGGCAGGTCGGCTTTCTTCCCGTGGCTTGTCTCCTGGCGAGCGTTGCCGGCGGCGAGCAGAACCGAGTCGATCAGGGCGTACGACTTGTCTCGCATCTCTTTCGGGAAGTCGTGCTCGCAATCGGGATGTTCGACTCGCAGCCGGTCCGGCTGACCATAAAGCGCGAAGATCGGCTTGGCGGAGGCCACGATCCGGTCGACGCTCTCCGCACGGAAGTTGTCATCCTTGATCGGGGCGATGATCAGCACGTGTCTCGGGGCAGCGCATCCGATCATCTCATGAAAGTCGAAGGGAATCTCCTCGAGCCGGCCGCGATAGCCGGCAAGCTTCGGCATGTATCGCGTCTGGGCCCAGCCCTTTTCGGGCAGCCAGACCTTCTCGTCACCGCCGTAGTAATCGAGGTACGAGTCGAGCCCGCAGCTCGTCACGACGACCTTGATCCGTTCGTCAAAAACCGCCGTGTAGACCGAGTTGTGCCCGCCGAGCGAATGGCCGATCGCGCCGAAGGCTCCTGACTTGACGAACGGGAGTGACTCCAGCAGGTCGAGTCCGCGCATGTTGTCCCAGACCGCCTTGAGCGTGCCGCTCTCCCAACCGAGAGCCTTGAGGTCAGGCTGATACTTCGCCAGAAGCGGGTAGTTCGGGGCAAGGGTGACGTATCCACGTTCGGCAAGTTCGCTGGCATACTGCTCGGTTCGGCCGCGATCCCAGCCCGACGACGACACCGTTGCCCACCACGTTATCGGTCCCGTGCAAACAGAGGACCGCCGGGACTCGTTTCCCTTCGCCGCCAAGGACCTCCTTGGGAACCAGCAGGTAGGCAGGCACCCGCGAGCCTGGCTCGGAGGAATAGGTGATGGATCGCCGCACATAACTCCCGCAATCGACCTCTTCCTCGACTTTCATATCGAGCGGGCAACGCTTCTCGGGTCCGGGAAGCCGTCCCATCACGGCCTGCATCCCGGCAACGATTTCCTTTCTCCGCTTGAGCCAATCGTCGGTCGTCGCAACGGCTTTGGTGCGCCGTCCTGACCGCGGTAGACGAGCAGATTTTCCCGAGGCAACCGAGACTTTTGCGATGATTGGACACCCGCATGAGACGTTCGCCGTCGGGCACGTGGTAACCCCGAGCACGGTCCCGATCAGGCCGCAAGCCAGAAGGAACCTGGTAACCCTCCGGTCCGGTCGCACTCCAAGAGTCACAAAAAACTGAATCATGGCTGAATGTTCCCCAGTCATGCTGACTCTGACCGACGTTCTCCGGCCGCGACGTCATGATAGTCGCACCTGGGGTCATATTCTACCTGCGTAGCTTCTCTGCGACATGCGCGACGTTTTCGAGTCGAAAGTGGCCAAACACCGTAAAGTCCGGGGGATGTCGCAGTCCGAGACTATTGCAGAGTCGGTGAACCCGCTTGATGTTCACCGTCCAGCCGCCACGGACCAGCAGAGCATGAATCCGGCGGTAGGTTATCTGCGCAATCCCGACCTTCCGACAGATGTCCGGGACGGTCAGTCCTTTGGCCAGATCGCGGTCCGCTTCGCGCAGAGCATGCGCCACTTCCTGGGCGGTCCTTCGCCTGCTCATGAGTCCCTCCGTGACTCAGATTACCCGAGGACTCCCATTTCGGCTGGACCAGATTTTGGGGAGCAGGCCACTCTCACTGGCGATCCTTCCTTTGCCCCCGCGAAAGTCACGGGGCGGCCCCTGCTTGTATGGAGGCATCCGCCATCGTAAGCTGGATGCAGGCGATGGTCAAATGTGAGGGGCGAAGAAAGCTCCGATTACGGGAAGTCGGTGTCGGAGAGGTCAAATGACTGCCGACAGCATCCTGAGCCAACTGACGGAGGGCACGGTCCTCGAAGGTCCGCATTGGACAGAGGCCGTCAGAGTGCTGACGGCCAAGGCTCGTGGTGCCCGAATCGAGGTCCAAGCAGTCGGTATCCTCTCCAAACGCCTCTGGACGAAGCTCCTCAAGCTGGAAGACTTTGAGAAGACCATCAAGCTGACGCACGCTGGGAAGCTCGCTGCCCTCGATGGGAACCCTTCCCACTTTCGCCTTGCCGCCGAGGCTCATCGCATTCGGCTCGCCTTCCAGTACGACCCCCACTTCGCCGTCTCCGTGTCGCAGGTCGATCCGTTGCCGCATCAGATCGATGCGGTCTACACCCACCTGCTGACCCAGCCCCGCATCAGGTTCCTGATCGCAGACGATCCTGGTGCCGGGAAGACGATCATGGCTGGGCTGGCGATCAAGGAACTCAAGTTCCGAGGACTGATCGAACGCACCCTTATCATCACCCCTGCCAACCTGACTGACCAATGGCGGCGGGAACTTCATGACAAGTTCGGGGAGACATTCACGGTCATCAACCGGGCCACGGTGAGCGCCGCCTACGGTCGCAACATCTGGGAGGACTCGACGCAGTGCATCACGTCGGTCGATTTCGTCGCCCGGCAGGATGACATCCTGAACATGATCCGTGACGTGCATTGGGATCTCTGCATCGTGGACGAAGCTCACAAGATGGCTGCCTACCGCTACGGCACGAAGGTCAACAAGACCCAGCGGTACGAGCTTGGCGAGTTCCTCCGTGATCACACCGATCACTTCCTGTTCCTGACAGCAACCCCTCACAAGGGCGATCCCGAGAACTTCGCCCTGCTCCTGCAACTGCTCGACCAGGACTTGTACGTCAACGGTCAAATCCTGGCGGAAGCCAGCGCCCGTGACGAGAACCGGATCATGGTGCGGCGGCTCAAGGAGGACATGAAGAAGTTCGATGGGTCACCTTGCTTCCCGCCCCGCCATGTTCAGACCTTATCTTACAAGCTCTCGCCCGAGGAACTCCGTCTCTACGATGCCGTGACAGAGTACGTGCAGCACAACTTCCAGCGTGCGGACGCCGCCGAAAACCGCAACGTCGGTCTGGCTCTCACCGTGCTCCAGCGCCGTCTCGCATCCAGCTTGGCGGCGATCCGGCGCTCGCTCGAACGTCGTTGTAAGCGGCTCAAAGACCTCCAGAAACTCGGGAAGCTCAAACAAGAGTATGGCGAACTGCCCGATGACCTTGATGATCTCACCGAGTCGGATCGATGGAAGTTCGAGGATGATCTCGTTGAGCGGCTGACGATGGCCGAGAACATGGCGGAACTGGAAGCCGAGATCGAGGATCTTGAACGGCTGGTCCAACTTGCCCGGCAAACCGAGAAAAACGCCACCGAAACGAAGTTCGAGGAACTCCGGTCGGTCATCTCGAACCACATCTCGGGTCGAAATGAGCGGCTCCTCGTGTTCACTGAGCACAAGGACACGCTCGATTTCCTGATCAAGAAACTAACGAATCTGGGCTTCTACTGCTGCACGATCCACGGCGGCATGTCGCTGGAGAAGCGGATCGACGCCGAGCGGGAATTCTACGAGCACAAGCCCTCGATCCTGGTCGCCACCGAAGCGGCAGGTGAAGGCATCAACCTCCAGTTTTGCTCGTTGATGGTCAACTATGACATCCCGTGGAACCCGAACCGGCTTGAACAGCGGATGGGTCGCATTCACCGATACAAGCAGGAACGGGAGGTGATGATCTGGAACATCGTCGCCGAGAACACCCGTGAAGGCGAGGTGATGGAGCGGTTGCTCAGTAAGCTTGACGACATGCGGCAGGCTTTGGGCAGCGACCGAGTGTACGACGTGATTGGAGAGATCATCCCGGCTCCCCGCTTCGATGCCTTGATGAAGGACTGGCTCTCCCGGCGTCGAACGATGAGCGAGATCCTGGCCGAGATTGACCTGCAAACCGATGTCGAGCAAGTCCAGCGCATCCGAGCCGACATGGAGGACAAAGCTCTCGGCGCTCGATACATCGACATGAGCAAACTCAACGCCGATGTCCAGCAAAGCCGGGAGAACCGGCTGATGCCCGAGTACATCGAGAAGTTCTTCCTCGAAGCCTATCGCTCCTTCGGTGGCACGATCACGCCGGTCAAGGATCGCAAGGGCGTCTGGTCCATCGGTCGGGTGCCACCCGATCTTCGCAAGCTCTCGGAGTCGCTGGAACGGAGATACGGCAAGGTCGGCACGAGTTATCCCCTCCTGACCTTTGACAAGGAACTGCTAGTCGGCTATTCCGACCTCCAATTCGTTGGTCCCGGTCACCCGCTATTCGAGGGAGTCGCCGAACGGGTCTTGAGGGATTACGGACCTTCCTTGCGTCAAGGAGCCGTGTTCTTCAATGCCGACTCCTCCGAACCGACCGTGCTCTGGTTGCTCAAATGCGGGATCGAGGACGGTCGAGGGAACCTGATCGGCGAACGGCTCTTCGCCATCCACAAGACCGACTCTGCCTGCCGCAAGAGCCAGCCGTATGCCCTGCTTGACCTCAAACCGCCCGAGAGTGCGGTTGCCGTGCCGCAAGAAGTGCGTGAGACTGCGACCAACGAAGATGAGATCATCGACTGGTCACTCGAAGCCGTCACACCTGAGTATTTCGGCGAGATCGAGAAGCGCCGTCACAAGGAACTCGCCATCAAGGAGAAGTACGTCCGCAAGTCGCTCCAATTCCTTATCGGTGAGTCGATCAAGAAGATCACCAAGTTCGACCAGCAGCTCAGGGAGATTCGGGACGAGAACGACCCGAAGCGGCTCAACATCGTCGGCAATCGTGCGAAGGAAGATGCCCGCCGCAACGAACTCTCCCAGCGGCTCAAGGATCGGCTGGAGGAGATGGGGCAAGAGCAGCACCTCTCCGAGAAGCCGCCCGAAATCCTCGGCGTGGCGGTGATCCTGCCCGTACCGCAAGAAGTGGTCCGATCGGTGGAGGGAATGGAGACCGATCCCGAGATCGAGCGCATCGCCGTCAAGAAGGCGATGGAATACGAACGTGGAGCAGGGTCGAAAGCCCGTGTCGGTCGAGGAAGAGAACTGCGGCTGGGATGTCACGTCGCTCCAGGATGGACAGGTTGCCCGATACATCGAGGTCAAAGGGAGAGCCGGGGTCGGAGGCGTTGCCCTGACGCCAAATGAGTGGATCAAAGCCCAGCGATTCGGCAAGGATTACTGGCTTTACGTCGTTGTGAATTGCAGGAAGGAACCGGAGCTTCATCTCATTCAAGACCCGGCATCGAAATTGTCGCCGAAGGAGGAGGTCAGCGTGGTCCGGTATCTGGTCTGCCCGGGAGGACTGGCGACGTGCTGCGTCTGACAAAAGGTCCGAGGAGACGGGAAGAAACAATCTGGCGGCCCCATGACTCTCAAGGAATTCCTCGACCTGCAAGACAAGAAGCGTCGAGACGCCTTCGCCCCCGACGATGACAATGGTCCCTTCTTGGGGACTATTGAAGTGTGTCTTGGGGTGGGAGCTATTGCATTGCTGTTGGAGGCACTTTGCGAGCCTGAGACTACGTTCCAGGCTCAACGAGGGGATGTCCAACGAGGAAGCCGCCAAACTGGTCAAGGGTGCCCTAGAGTGCTATTCGATGGTCACGATGGCGGCATTGCTGGCATCGTACACCGTCCTTCACTACACGATCTCCTTTTCCTGCACATATGCGATTTGGGGGACCGGACTTCTGGGGGTGATTCTTGCATCGTACCGGCTCGCGGAGATTCTCTCCTTCCTCGTCCAGCTTCACGTTGCAGACGATTACTCGACGACGGCGCGAGATGCGAGCCGTTGTTCGAACTATCTGGCATTACCTGGAATGCGTAGTCTCGTTCGCTACGTTCTACATGATGGCCTACCTGTTCGGCGATCCTCTTGCGAGTCAACCTCCGGTTCGTTTTCTTGAGAGTTGGTGACGCCCTTGTATTTCAGTTTCGTAACCATCACCACCCTCGGGTACGGGATTTCTCGCCGCAAAGGTGGTTCGGCCGACTTCTGGTCATGGCCGAGGTCTTTATCGGACTTGTCCTTTTCCTGGTAGTCTTGCAGCGGGCGCTTTCCGCACCGGCCAATTTCTCGTCTCAGGGGACACAAAGTGGAGGGCCGGATAGTGCTTAAACGCTTGATCGAAGTCGCTCTGCCGCTCAAGGAAGTCTCCGAGCAATCCGCTCGTGAGAAGGCGATCCGTCAAGGACACATCTCGTCGCTTCACATTTGGTGGGCGAGACGACCGCTGGCCGCTTGCCGGGCAGCGGTGTTTGCATCTCTGATACCCGACCCTGATGATCCCGAATGCCCGGAGTCATTCCGTACCCTGGTGAAAGAACTACTCGGTCGTAAGATATTCAAGCCTAAGAATGATGATGGTTCGCCTGTTGAGGATACCCCCCGCACTCGCTGCCTTGAGTTCATCAAACATCTCGTCGAGTGGAAACTCGAACAACCAGGAATACATTCAACCGGCCCGTAAACTGATCGTAGCGGCCCACGGTTTCCTCTATCCCGATGCCAAAGATTCGGCAACAAGGGTACTCGATCCGTTTGCTGGCGGTGGTGCAATTCCGCTAGAGGCTTTGCGCCTTGGCTGCGATTCTCATGCGGTCGATCTCAATCCAGTAGCCCATTTAATAGAGCTTTGTACGCTTGTTTTCCGCAGAAGTATGGACAGCCCGATAGCCGTCCGGTTCCCTCATACATCAGACGGCTGATCTCCCATCGAGTAGCCGACAAAAAGGCCAAGGGCGAGAAAACACTCTTTAGTGAGGACTACGCTGAGGAAGGGGCAGAGACCGAAGACAGTCTGATTCCCGATGTTGAGATTTCAGAGTCAGAATATCGCTCGAACCCGCTGGCAGCGGATGTCAAGTATTGGGGTCAGTGGGTATTAGACGGCGTCTTGCGTCAGATTGATGGCTGCTACGCTACAGGTCAAGTCGGTCGCCCCCCTGTTGCGTTCTTATGGGCACGGACAGTGACTTGCGAAAACCCAACGTGCAGAGCAACCATCCCTTTACTTCGGCAGTTGTGGCTATCGAACAAGCAAGGACGACGAATCGCTCTACGAATGGAACTGGACAGAAGGTCGAAGACGGTCTCGTTTTCGGTTCAGGACCACGGGACATTTTCTTTTGACCCAGCACAGGGCACCGCCATGAAAGGGAAAGTGCGGTGTCCTTTCTGCAATCATGTGTCTGGCGGCAAGTATCTCAAAGCAGAGTCTAAAGCGGGAAGGCTCGGCCAGCAGATGATGGCCGTTGTCGAAACACGACCTGACGGCAAGGGAAAGGTCTATCGTGCAACAGAGGCGAGTGATCTCTCTGCATACGAAGAAGCGTCCCGACGACTCAAGAGAAAAACCTCCCAATGGCCAGGCACCCTTTCTCTTCTACCTGACGAACCGATAAGCAAACAGCAACCACGTGTCCTATTTGTTCAGTTGTATGGTCTCACAACATGGGGATCTCTCTTCAATGCAAGGCAAGCCCTTGCTCTGGTCACGTTTGGTGAGTTGATTCTTCAGGCCAGCAAGGAATTGGAAAGCTCAAACGAGGAGGACTCAGGCTATACGAGAGCCGTTGTGTCTGTTCTTGGAATCTGTCTTAGCAGCATAAGCCATTACCTTTGTACGTCGGCCACGTGGCTCTCGGAGGGACTGATTTCGAGCTTCATTCTCGGCGGGAACATTCCGATGAAGTGGGACTACGCTGAGGGAAATCCTATCGGGCACTTGGTCGGTACATAGACACCAGGCAATAAATAAGGTGACGCTCGTTCTCACTGAGCTTGCGAAACTAAGTACCCCGGCTAAGTGTCAACAGGCAAGTGCCACGAGATTGCCCTTTTCGACAAAGGAATTGCACGCAGTCATAACCGACCCACCCTATTATGACCAGATTCCCTATGCCGAGTGCGCTGACTTTTTTTACGTCTGGCTGCGAAGAGTACTTCGCTCTCAGTACCCGGATTTATTTAGGTCACCCTTGACGCCCAAGGGTGAGGAGATCATCGAGCAGCGGCCACACAGAAGTGTAACCGGTCGGAAAGACAAGGAATTCTTTGAGCGCAAACTGAGTGAAGCCTTCGCCTCCGTGCATGATGCACTTCACGACCAAGGTGTGGCTTGCGTTATGTATGCCCACAAGACAACAACGGCTTGGGAACATTTGATCTCCGCACTCCTGCAAGGACGGTTAATGGTCACTTCGTCCTGGGCTTTCCATACCGAACGTGATGCGAGAATGCGAGCAAATCAGGTGGCCGCACTTGGCAAGTAGTGTTACTCTCGTCTGTAGGAAGCGTCCCGAGTCAGCAATGGTGGGTTTCTGGGACGATATTCGGACGGAACTGAAGGTGGTCGCTCAGGAGCGTCTTGACTTCTTTTGGTCGCAGGGCATTCGTGGAGCCGACTTCTTCATCTCGGCCATCGGCCCAGCACTCTCCGTCTTCGGTAAGTACGAGCGAGTGACGAAACTCTCTGGCGAGGAGGTTACGGTCGGACAGTTCCTCGACGAAGTGCGGAGCCTCGTTACGTCCTACGCCCTGACAAAGATCATGAAGACTTCGCACACTGGAACAATCGACCCAGAAAGCCGCTTCTACGTCGTCTGGAAGTGGTCCTACGGCGATGCCAAAGTACCTGCCGATGAGTCGTTCAAGCTCGCACAAGCCCTCGGGATGGACACGGACTTGCTCTGGGACAAGACAGGCGTGCTGGAAAAGTCGGGCGAGAACGTGCTGGCAACGCCCATCAGCAAGCGGGTCAAGATCAAGGGTCTTGGCGAGCCTGCCGCTGATGCCATCCCCGCCAGCCTGATCGATGTACTGCACCGGATGTGTGCCTTCCGGGAGAAGGGGGATTCGCAGGGGATGGCTCAGTTCCTTAATCGAAGTGGTCACGACAATAACCATACCTTGTGGCTTATCGCTCAGGCGGTCAGTGAAATCCTCCCGGATGGCGACAGGGAGAAGCAATTGATGCAGGGTCTCCTCAACCAAAAAGACGGGCTCGTCGAGGCGACGAGGCAAGGAGAGTTATTCTGAAGGCCGAAGGCTAAAGGATGAAGGCTGAACGATGGACAATGAAGGGTAAAGGATCAAGGCGGGACGAATTCAACCGTTGTTCATCCTTTTGCTTTCCGCCTTCCGCCTTTGAGGAAGAGTGAAGGATGAAGGATGAGCAGGACAAGAAACTGGTTGACCTGAAGATCCGGACGAAGGCTTTTGCGCCGCGGATCATCCGGTTGTACTCGGCTTTGCCTCAGACAGCCGTGGCTCAAGTCATGGGCAAGCAACTGCTGCGGTCGGGAACATCGGTCAGAGCGCACTACCGGGAGGCCATGCGGAGCCGTTCCACGGCGGAGTTCATCAGCAAAGTCGAGGGTGCGTTGCAGGAACTCGAAGAATCGTCCTACTGGCTGGAACTGCTCGGCGAGAGCGGGGTGGTGAACCAGGATCGCCTGGCGGACCTCCAACAAGAAACCAATGGGCTGACGGCCATCCTCATAACCTGTGCGAAGAATGCAAAGCGGCGGGACGAGTGAATCATCCTTCCGCCTTCATTCTTCATCCTTCATCCGTTAAGTGAGCGGAGCGAAACGATGGACTGGCACGATCGAATCATGGTGGACCCGAAGGTGCTCGTCGGAAAACCGGTCATCAAGGGCACACGGATCTCAGTGGAGTTCCTGATCGAGCTCCTCGCAAACGGATGGTCGGACGAGCAGATCCTGAAGAACTATCCGCACCTGGCTGCAGATGACATCCGCGCCGCGCTGCATTACGCCGCAGAAGCCGTGAAGCAAGAGCACGTTTACCCTTTGCCGGCGCGATGATGTCTAGATTCCTGGCGAACGAAAACGTGCCTGGGGAGGTAGTCCTGGCCGCCCGCCAATCCGGGTATGACCTGGCATGGATTGTCGAGCTGTCGCCAGGAGCCGACGACGACGCAGTGCTTGCCACCGCGCTCGCCGAGGGCCGCGTTTTGATGACCTTCGACAAGGACTTCGGGGAGATGGCGTTTCGGCAGGGCAAGCCGGCCACGTGCGGTGTGATCCTCCTTCGTCCTCGCCTTCGTTCACCGGTCCATGTCACCCGATTCGCGGTGAATGTGCTGGGACAAGCCGTGGCGTGGGAAGGCAACTTCTCCGTGGCCGAGGAGGGGAAGCTGCGCGTGGTGCCCCTGCCCGAAGCTCCGACTCCGAAGCGTGGCAGAGGGAAGAAGCCGAAGACATGACCGACGCCCTCGTCTACTCACCCGATTGCCCTGCGGCCTGGAAGGCCGGGCATCCACTGCGGTGGCACTCGAGCCATCGAGTCCTGGGCGACCTCCTACCCGGAGATCGGCTCTGGGTCATCACGTCGGGGAAGGCACTGGGACGACCCGTCCCGAGTGCCGGTTATCTCGTCGGTGTCTGGACAGTCGCCTCCGTGATCGAGAACCCAGGGGACGACCCCGACAACCCCTCTCCGAAGTATCAGCACCGACTGGTCATCAACGAGACCGAGGCGATCCATTTGGATGAGCCCATCTGCGTTGATCACTTGATCCGAGGCGAGGGCTACGACACCGAGATCCCGATCGGTCGCTTCCTGCGAGGTCCACGCCGCCTGACAGACGAAAAGGTGCGGCAGCTACGGGCTGCTGCTGGAGCCGATATGGCGAAGAAATGGCTGACTGCCAGCAAGCCGGGACGCGGCGACACAAGTGCGGCTGTCAGACACAAGACGAAGGGAAGCAAGAAACCATGAGCATTCTGAAACCCTGGCGGCAGGTTGTTACCCCACACGCCGACATTCGACAAGGCAAATTCGACGCCTCTGTCTTCGCCGCAGCCTGGGCGAAGTTCTGGCTGGCCGAGGTGCCATCGACTATCGAGACGCCAAGACCTTCTTCTCCAAGACCTACCTGACCCAAGGGCTGACGCAACTGTTAATCGACGTGATGCGTCGTCTGGGAGGGTCAGGCAAAGGAGAACCAGTTATCCAGCTTCAGACCGCATTCGGCGGCGGCAAGACGCATACCCTGCTGACGCAATACCACCTGTTCAAGAAGCCCAACGTGGTCGGCAAGCTCCTGAAATCCAACAGATTCTCACCACGGCAGGCTTGAAGAACATCCCTGCGGTCAACGTCGCCTGCCTCGTCGGAACAGCACTCGACGCTGCCAGCGAGAGAACGTTCTGGGGTGAGATGGCGTACCAGCTTGATGGTGGCAAGGAAGGGAAACTCTACGGCATCGTCGCCGAGAATGACCGTGTCGAAACCACCCCCGGCACGAATTCCCTCGGAAAGCTGCTCGAGGCATCGGGACCAACCCTGATCCTGCTCGATGAGATTCTGGTTTACCTTGTCAAAGCGGGCGGGGTGAGTGTCGGGGAGAGTTCACTTCGGGGGAACACCCTGACGTTTCTCCAGGAACTATCGATTGCGGTCTCGAACTGCCCGAATGCCTGCATGGTCGCCACTCTCACGAGCCAACTTGCCGAGTTCTTCGGGGAGGATGCCGAAAGAACCTTCGGATCTCTGGAGAAGGTGCTGGGACGTGTAGAGAAGGTTCGTCAGACGGTGGAGGGTGCGGAGATCTACGAGGTCATCCGCAGAAGGCTCTTCGACTGGCCCAGGGATGAGGAACGCCAGGCCATCGAAACCGATGCTCGGGCGACGGCTGAAGTCTATTGGGCTATGTACAAGAAACTCGGGGAGGACGTGCCCTCGGCATGTCGGGAGATTGGCTATCGTGATGACATCGTGAAGGCGTATCCCTTCCATCCTGAGTTGATCACCGTCCTCTACGAACGCTGGGGCACGATCCCCGAGTTCCAGCGGACCCGAGGCGTCTTGCGGCTACTGGCGGATGTCATCAGCGACCTGTACCAATCCAAGGACAACGAGCCGCTCATCCAGAGCGGGAGCGTGAACCTTGGGGCTGCGGGCGTGCGTGGAGAACTGATCAAGCACACCGGCTGGGGAGGCACCGGCCATTCGGTCATCGACAGTGACATCGCTGGAAAGAACGCAAAAGCCCCGGAGATCGATCGTCAGCTTGGCAGCGAGTACGCCAAGGAGAGCGTGTCTGAAAAGCTCGCCAAGGCGACGTTCATGTACTCGTTCAGTGGCAGCCAGCAGCGGGGAGCTACCCTCCCTCAGTTGAGGCTGGCGGTGCTCAACCCCGAGATGGCCCCACCGTTCATCTCGGATGCACTTGGACCGCATGACCAAGCGTCTCTGGTATATGTACCTGGACAGCGGGCTCTACCGGTTCGAGTCCCGGCCAAACCTCAACCGCATCCTCGTGGATCGTGAAGAGATGGTCCGCTCCGAGCCCGAGAAGGTGCGGGAGTTCGCCAAACAGACGCTCAACGACATGATCGGGGATGCGGTGTTCCGCGAGTACCGCTACCCCGAAGAGGATCGTGATGTGGCTGACGAAGCACGCCTCAGCCTCGTAGTCCTCGATCTTGACCAAGGGGCGACCGAGGAGGGTCCGACTGAGAACACGGAGAAGTTCGTCACCCAAATCCTCAAGCAGCATGGCAAGGGCTTTCGCAAGCACGCCAACATGCTGATCTTCCTAGCCCCGGATCAGGCAACGGGCATCTGAGGTGACCGACGCTGCCCGCCGCCTGCTGGCGCTCCGCAACATCGACGAGGACAAGAGCACCAGGCGGCAACTGACCGAGGAACAACTGAAAGACCTGACCGGACGACTGAAAGAAGCCGAGGCCCGCTTGCCTGCGGCCCTGGCGACCGTCTATCGCTTGGTGCTAGTCCCGGCGAAGAACAAGACCATCCGCTGCTTTGACCTCGGTATTTCGGGATACAGCGGCGAGACGACGCTCAGCAATCGGGTAGCGGAAAAGCTGACCGATGAGCAGCAGATCCTCGACAAGCTCGATCCTGCCATCTTAATTGGGGACCGGTTCGGGCTCTGGCCCGCAGATCAGGATGTCATCAACGTCAAGACGCTTTCCGATTACTTCACGCAACTCACGCATTTGCCCCGCCTCGGGGCTGCCGCCGTTCTTCCTGATTGCTTATCGAAAGGCGTGCATCGGGGTCTCTTCGCTTACGCTCTTGGCGACGGTGAGAAGAAGAAATTCGATACCATCCTCTTCAATGACAAGGCGGTCAGTCCCGCCGACTGCGAGGTCACTGAGACAGCATGGCTCCTGCACCCGCCCTGGCGAAGTCCTTGATTCCCGAAGCGACCCGTGACCAAAGTGGCAGGAGGTGCAACAGCCGGGGCTACAGGAACGACGACCGTCACTGGAAGCGGGGAACCTGGAACCGGATCGGGAGGTGACGAATGGGGAGGGGGAGGCGGTGGTGGGGTCGTGATCAAGAAAGGGGAACGGCGGCTGAATAGAGTCCGAATCGACATCAAACGGCTGCCATGGGAGAACTGGCACGACATCTACCAAGAGGTCATACTTCCCCTAGCCCACGAGGGTGCTGATGTGTTCTGCCAGGTCATCGTGATTGCCAAGGGAGACGCTGCGATCCGGGAGAACACGGTCGAACTAGGGATCAAGGAATCGCTGAGTCAGCGAGATCTCCAAGCGGACTTTCAGACGGGCTGAATCTCGCTCAGGGCGACAGCTTGGGGGATATGCCAATGAATCCTCCCGACCCTATCAGTAGAGAGGCCCTCACCGGGTATGTAAAAGAACTCTTGCCGCAGCCCATCCGGGAGAGCGAGGGGCTCGACGGTTCACTGACGATGGTCGGTTGCGACCCAGGTGAAGTGATCGTTCGGCTGACCGACGACGAGCTTTCTGTCTCCATCTTCTCTGTTCGATGGGATTGTCAGGCTTATCGCCTTTAAGCCGATGCCGGACTGATCGAGCGGGTAGGCATCGTGCCAGTCAGTTCACCCCTGGGCAACGATGGCGGCAATGGTCACCTGCGTCACGACACTTAAGGCAAAGCCGAAAGCAGAGAGCCACGAAAGCTTCTGATGGCGCCAGGAGAACGCGAGACCTATCCCCCCAAGTATTAGCCCTGAACTTGCCATGCGGTCGCAGGCGAAATAATCCACCGATGACATTACCGCCCAGAACTTCGATGCCAACATGATTAGTGCGGCGATGGCGAGGCTTAAGGACAACACACCAACTATTAACGCGGTCTCGGACTCAAACCGCCTCCGTCGAGCTCTCGGTTCAGCTTACGGCATCGCATGAGGAATTGTTCGAACTCGGCATCTAACGATCGAGCCATCGCCATAGTCATGCCCTCGGAGTTTCAGCAGCCTCGATCGCCGCGAGGGCGGCATCGCGGGCTTCCTATGGGGTGTCATCCGCAATCTCAAGGATTGAATCACTCTGGCGTGTTCAATCCTATGCTCGCGACCGTCATCTTATCCGCGGCAATCGGTCGCAGCAAAGCGAGTCTGGATAGCCTCGCCGAACGAGCCATCTCTGTTGGATTCGGCGTCTCCGACCGTCTTCTCTGATCTCTCTCCGTGGTCTCAGTGATCTGCGTGGTTCATTTCCCCCGTCCTCTCTCCTTGGTCGATCCCAACTTGAGAATTGACACCGTAGCCACGCAGCACAGATCGAGGCCAACCGCCTCAGTGCGCAGAGGAGCACCGTGCTAGGCTCCTTCCGCTCTACAAGACCCGGGCCAACCCCGGCGATGACTTGTTGGCCGGATGAAGGTGAAATGCCCTGGAATGGGGTCGTAAAGGCGATTTCTTCGGGGATCGGCTACGTGCCTCATAACGGCGCAACTCCTGTTTCAGTAAAGTGTTAGGCCGAATTGTGTACGACGTGAGCCAAAAACAGGCAGACGTAACCTCGGATGCTATATTAACTTGCGCCGGAAATTACGATGGAAAAACCCTTCTGGAAATGCAAAAAACGTAGCATTTCGTAGCATGTTGGGCCCCTGCGGAGAGCTGTACCCAGGTCGACTCGCGAAATCGACGGGAGCGGCGAGTGTCGAGGGAACAGGTGTCGAAACGGGCGAGTCGAAAAGAGCCAACCACGGTCGGGTCCGGTGGGCTCTCTTGCTGAACCTAGGAAAGACGCTGTCGCCGGGGTACTCTGAACCGGCAAATTGAACGAACCCGAGGCGATCTCTAAGCCATGGCGGTTCGCGTGGTGAACCGACGCGCCGGGGAACAGTTGCAAGAGGATTGCAGGAATGGCTCAGAAGGCATCGATCGCGGCACTCCCTGGTTTCTCATCCTTGGGCCTTGACGACCGGCTGGTGAAAGCAATTGTCGAGCTTGGTTATGAGGAGCCGACGCCGATTCAGCGCGAGGCGATCCCGCCGCTGCTTGCGGGCAAGGACCTCGTGGGCCAGGCGGCCACCGGCACCGGCAAGACGGCGGCCTTCGCGTTGCCGCTGCTGCACAAGCTGGCCACCGGAGAGCATCGCGGCACGAGGCCGATGGCTCTGATTCTGGTACCAACGCGCGAGCTGGCGATGCAGGTGGCCGAGGCGGTTCATCGCTACGGCCGGCCGCTGGGGGCCTGTGTGCTGCCCATCTACGGCGGGCAGGCGTACGGGCCACAGCTCCGTGCGCTCGAGCGCGGGGCAGATGTGGTCGTCGCCACGCCGGGACGGGCCCTGGACCTGGTGCGCGGCAAGAAGCTGAAGCTGGGCGGGGTGGCCGTCGTGGTCCTCGACGAGGCCGACGAGATGCTCGATATGGGCTTCGCCGAAGACATCGAGTCGACTCCTTTCCGAGACTCCCAAGGAACGGCAGACCGTGCTCTTTTCGGCGACGCTGCCACCCCGCATCGCGGCCATCACCAAACACCATCTGACCGATCCGGTTCGAATCAAGATCGCCGCCGAGCCCACGGTTGCGGGCACGTCGGCCCGGGTTCGCCAGACGGCTTATATCGTGCCTCGCGGGCACAAGCTCGCAACGCTCAGTCGCGTGCTGGACGTAGAGAACCCGACCTCGGCCATCGTCTTCTGCCGCCGCCGCAACGAGGTCGATGATCTGGCGGAGAACTTGAACGCGCGCGGCTACCGCGCCGAGGCACTGCACGGCGGCATGACCCAGGAGCAGCGCAACCGCGTTATGAAGAAGTTTCGCGGCGAGGCATCCGACCTGCTCATCGCCACCGACGTCGCCGCCCGGGGTCTGGACATCGAGCACCTCTCGCACGTGATCAACTTTGACGTTCCCGCCGAGGCCGAGTCGTACGTTCACCGGATCGGCCGAGTGGGGCGGGCCGGCCGGGAAGGGGTAGCCATCACCCTGGCCGAGCCGCGCGAGCACCGGCAACTACGCAGCATCGAGCAAACGACAGGGCAAAAAATCGAGATTGCCAAGGTGCCGACTGTGGCCGACCTGCGCGCCAGGCGGCTGGAGCTGTCGCGGGCCTCAGTGCGCGAAGCCATTGTCGATGGCGATCTCGAGCGATACCGAGTCGTGGTCGAATCACTGGCCGCCGAATTCGATCTTATGGATGTCGCCACGGGCGCGATCAAGCTCCTTCATCAAGCCAACGGTGCCGAGGACCATGAGGAAGACGAGATCCCCGAAGTGGAGCTTTATCGGGACAAGCCGCCTCGTGCTTCCCGCAAGGAACGTGGCAAGGTTACATCCGCCGACAAGAAGGGGCGTGAGGTCAGCTCGCGAGGAGCCAGCCGCGGCGGCCAGATGACTCGTCTCTACGTCGGCGCCGGCCGCGCCGCGGGCATCCGCGCCCAGGATCTTGTCGGCGCCATCACCGGCGAGGCCGGCCTGACGGGCCGCCATGTTGGCGATATCGACATCGCCGATCGATTCTCGCTGGTGGAGGTGCCGGAAGACCTCGCCGAAGCGGTCATCACCGCACTGCGCGACAGCAAGATCAAGGGGAGAAAGGTGACAGTGCGGCGCGAGCGGCCGCGAAAGTAAAGCGAGCTCAATTCCTCATTCGAGCCGATTCCCAAGAAAGAGGGAACAAATCGCCTCCACCAGGCCATTACTCTCTGAACAAGCTCGAATTGACCTCGCGGAGTAAGATCGATGCGAGAAGGGCGATTGATCGACGTAGCCCATCATGCGAAGGCCCTTTTCCAGACCGGTCGGCTGGGCGATGTCAGCGACGCGGCTTTGCTCGAGCGTTCGATGGGCAAGGGCGTCGATCCTGCCATCAGGGAGACCGCCTTCACCGCGCTTGTGGAGCGGCACGGGCCGATGGTGCTGCGGGTCTGCGAGGTCGTTGTCGGCAACCTCCAGGAGGCCGAGGACGCTTTTCAGGCAACGTTTCTGGTACTGGCACGCGAGGCCCCGCGGTTGACAATTCGCGACTCGCTTGGTCCCTGGCTGCACGCGGTGGCAGTCCGGATTTCGCTCTATGCTCGCCGTTCCAGGGCAGTTCGCCACAGCCACGAACGGACGTTGGCGCTCGCTGGCTTCGGCACGGTCGTTCGCCGAACCAGACGCTCAAGACAGGCTCGAGAGAGACGAAGCGATTTGCATAGTCCAGACCGAGATCGCCAGGCTGCCGAGACTCATGCGGTCCTGCGTCGTCCTTTGCGATCTCCAGGGCTTGACATACTCGGAGGCGGCCCGCCAGTTGAATCTCCCACTTGGGACGGTCCAGAGCCGGCTCGCCCGCGCCCGGAACCGTTTGCGCAGAGCGCCTCTCCCGGCGCGGCCTGGGCCCCGATAAACCCGCAGGCGAAAAGGCTTTCGCCGGAATCCAGCTTCCTGGCCTTGGGTTCGGCCTGCGACTTCGCCTACTGGAGCGAACTACGCGGATCTGCCTTGAGTTCGCTGCCAGTTCCACCACAGCCGGCGGCCTCGTTTCAAGTTCGATCACTGCCCTGGCGCATGGAGGAATCAACATATTTTTCTGGTCGAGGCTGAAACGAGGTGGGCTTGCTGCTTCGCTATGCCTGCTCATCGGCGGACTGGCGGTCTACTCACAGACAGACGGCCAGGATCGTCTCGATCCGCCGAAGTCGCCAAAACCGGGCGCTACGAGTTCACAAAGTCTCCCATTACAAGAGGCCACACTTGTCATCAAGGCACCTTCCGAGGTGCGAGCGGCTGGCGGACGCGGCAGACTGCTAGTCTACGATCTCGATCACAGCCGCAAACGGATCATGGACGAGAGGAAGGATCCGCTTGACCCTCGGAAAACTCAGGAGACCTTCAAGGAAGTCGAACGCGAGTACAGCTGGGCGGTTATCACCGGGGTCGTTGGTCATCAAGCCATCCATGAGAGGGCTAAAGGATCGGGCTCTGGAGACCCCGATTCCCCGAGCTTCTACCGCAGGGTCGACCTGGAGCGGCAGATCCGGAATCCCGATGGATCGTGGTCAAGCTGGATCTCCGTCGACCCGACGCCGACAATCCGTGTTCTCGATAACATTCCTGAGGAGGACGAGGAACTATTCGAAATCCTCGTGCCTGAGCTCGTAGACCCTTTACCCTGCCTCAAGAACGGCAAGTGGCAGGGAGTGTTGCCTCGAGCGTCTGGTTCCGAAAGGGCGGGTCCAAGTGCAGATCATCCCCAATGTTCCGGGCCTGATGAGAGTGGCTCCTGCTCCTCCTCGCCAGCTTCCGCCCGAACTCATGCTCCGATCCTTCGACTTCGGCGTCTCGCCCGGTCAGACGTATCGTTATCGAGCACGTGTGGTCGTGAACGCACGGCCAAGATTCGGCCGATTAAAAGAAGTTACTCGGGGAGTGGAGTCAACCGACGGACGCCGTGACCGTGCCGTGATACTGCACGAAGTTCACGATGCGAGTTAGATGATTCCTGGCGTGTTATGCAGAATCGTTCGCTGTTCATGAAAGGATCTGCCTGATCGGCGCGGCGCCTTCGACGCCCACAAGCTTCTGGTGCAGGCCGCCGTAGAAGTAGGACAGGCCGTTGGGGTCGAAGCCGAGCTGAGTGAGCATCGTGGCGTGCAGATTCCTGACGTGGAACCGGTTCTCTACCGCGGCGCTGCCCAGTTCGTCGGTCTGGCCCACGCTCGTGCCGCCCTTGATGCCGCCGCCGGCCAGCCACATGGTGAAGCCGTAGGAGTTATGGTCGCGGCCGGTTCCCTGGGCATACTCGGCGGTTGGCTGGCGGCCGAATTCGCCGCCCCAGACGATCAGCGTCTCGTCAAGCAAACCGCGCCGCTTCAGGTCCCTGATCAGGCCGGCGATCGGCTTGTCGGTGTGGCCGGCGTGCTTGGAATGATTGGCGATGATGTCTTTGTGGGCGTCCCAGTTGTCGTCGTTGTGCGCGCCGCCCGAGTAGATCTGGATGAACCGCACTCCGCGTTCGACCAGCCGCCGGGCCAGCAGGCACTTGCGGCCGAACTCCGACGTCTGGGGGCGGTCGACGCCGTACAAGGCCAGCGTCTCAGCGGTCTCCTGAGAGAAATCCACCGCCTCGGGCGCTGACTCTTGCATTTTGAAGGCTAGCTCGTAGGCCGCGATCCGCGCGGCTAGCTCGGAGTTTTCCGAGCGTGAGGCGCGATGGGCCTCGTTCTTTTCGCGGAGGCGATCCAGCAGCAGGCGGCGGCGTCGCGCGGTCGGTGCCCTCGGGAACGGCAAGGTCGTGGATAGGCACATCTCCGGCGCGGAGGACGGTGCCCTGGAAGGACGCCGGCATGTAGCCGCTTGACCAGTTCTTGGCGCCGCTGATCGGGCCGCCCGTGCTGTCGAGCATCACGACAAAGCCGGGCAGATTCTCGTTCTCGCTGCCCAGGCCGTACGTCACCCACGAGCCAAGACAAGGATGCCCGCTGATGATTCGTCCCGAGTTCATCATCAGCATGGCGGAGCCATGAATCGGCGAATCCGCATACATTGAGTGCACGAAAGCCATGTCATCGACGCAGGTCGCCAGGTGCGGGAAAACGTCGGAGACGTACTTGCCGCACTGGCCATGCTGGCGAAAGGCCCATTTGGGCCCGACGACGCGGCCTTGGTTCTTCTTGCCGCTGCGGCCGAACGTCTTGACGTCGATCGTCTTGCCGTCCAATCCGTAGAGCTGGGGTTTGTGGTCGAACGTGTCGACATGGCTGGGCCCGCCGTACATGAACAGGAAAATGACGCTCTTGGCACGGGCCGGGAGTGCCGGCTGCTTTGGTGCCATCGGGCTGATGAACCGCGAGACTCCGTCGGCGGCGACGGCTTGGCGAGAGAGGAACCCTTCGCCGCCCAACAGCGCGGTCAAGCGCCACCGAGGCAAATCCCCCGCCGGCTTCCCAGAGCAGCTCACGGCGAGTTCGGCCGCAGAACTGGCCGCGGCGTGCGCAAGTCGTCGAGGGTGATTGGGCATGATCCATGAGCCTGTCATCCCGTCAGTCAAGGTACAGAAACGCATTGGCGGAGAGCGTCATCAGGCAGTATTGAACGAGGGCGGGTTGATCGGCCAGGTGCGACATCGCGCCGCAATTCGTTGATCCAGGCGATATCGCGCGCGATCTCGTCGTCGGACGGATAAGTTCCTGTGGTCAAGCGGATCGCACGGCGAATGCGGCCGGCAAGATCACCCGGCAATTCCTTGCGGAGCCGCTCGGCGAACCTGGCGGCCTGTTCGTTGGCGAACTCGCCGTTCAAGAGGCCAAGGGCTTGAGCGGGGATAGTGGTCGTGTAGCGGACCGGGCAGCTGGCGTCGGTGTCGGGTGCGTCATGAGCCGCCAGGATCGGCAGCGGCAGCGACCGCTTGATGTGGACGTAGACGCTCCGCCGCGCTGCCTCGTCGGGCGGCGAGGTCGCCCATCCCGATCCGGGCACCGACTGGCCCGCAAGCACCTCGCGGGGCATCGGCGGGCAAATGCTGGGTCCGCCGAGCTTGGTGTTGAGCGTGCCGCTGACCGCCAGAAATGAGTCGCGAACCTCCTCGGCGGAAAGCCGGCGCATCGGGAACCTCCAGAGCCAGCGGTTATCGGGATCCTTGGCCATTCCCGCCGCCGTTGCCTGTGACGACATCCGGTAGGCGCTCGAGAGCACAATGAGTCGGTGCATCCTCTTGATCCGCCATCCACCCTCCATGAACTCCGAAGCCAGCCAATCAAGCAGTTCAGGATGAGAGGCCGGTTCGCCAAGCTGGCCGAAATCATTGGGTGTGGGCACGAGGCCCCGGCCAAAATGGAACTGCCAGAGCCGGTTGACCAGCACGCGCGCCGTCATCGGATTGCGCCGGTCGGCCAACCAGCCGGCCAGTGCCCGCCGCTTGCCTTGCCCCGTGGTGAATGTCACGCTGGGCTGCCCCAGCATCGCAGGAACTCCCGGCTGGACCTTTGGGCCGTGCAGCCTGGGATTGCCGCGCAGCAGAACGTGCGTCTCGGCTTGGCCGCGCTCGCGAACGCACATGACATCGATGCCAGGTCCCGGCCCGGCCCGGCGCGTGTTGCGTCCATCCTGGTTGGTGACGTCGATAAAAAAAGCCAGGAACCGGTAATAGTCAGCCTGGGGGAGAGGGTCCTTCTTATGGTCGTGGCAGCGTGCGCAGTTGATCGACAGGCCCAGGAAAACCTGGCCGGTCGTGGAAACGATGCCGTCCAGGCCGTCATAGCGGGCCAGCTCGGGGTCGGCGGGCTCGTCGTCCCAGAGCCCCAGCCGGTAAAAGCCGGTGGCGATCAGCGCTTCGGTCGAGCTCGGGTCGATCTCGTCGCCGGCGATCTGCTCGCGGAGAAACTGATCATAAGGCTTGTCTTTGTTGAAGGCCCCGATTACGTAGTCGCGATAGCGCCAGGCATGTGGCTTGGCCGAGTCGCGTCGTAACCGTTGGTCTCAGCGTAGCCAACCAGGTCAAGCCAGTGCCGGCCCCAGGCTTCTCCATAATGAGGTGAGGCGAGCAGTCGATCAACGAGCCGCTCATAAGCCAGAGGAGCACGATCGGTAGTGAATGCGTCTACCTCTTCGGGGGACGGCGGCAAGCCGGTCAAGTTATAGGTCAGCCGCCGGATCAGGGCAACTCTTGGGGCCGGCCCGACTGGCTCCAAGCCTTCGGAGTCGAGCCTTGCCAGGAGGAAGTCATCGATCGGATTGCGGGCCCAGCCATTGTTTTTGACCACGGGCCGCGCGGGCCGAGCGACAGCTCCATAGCCCCAAGACGCCGCTGGCTTGAGGGCAGCGGCATGCGTCTCCGCGGCCGGAGCCGCCGCAGGAGCAGCCTCGGACCAGGCCAGGCCTTGCTTGACCCAGCGTGTCAGGACATCAATTTCGTCGGCGGGGAGCTTGCCGGAGGGCGGCATTTCCAGGCCCTCATAACTGGATCGCCTGGAGCAACAGACTCTCCTCGGGCCGATCGAGCGTGACTGCCGGTCCCAGGTCGCCCCCGCGCAAGACGGCCGCGCGGCTGTCCAGGCGGAAATGGCCCCGGACCTTTGCCTCTCCTCCGTGGCACTTCAGACACCGCGCCTTGAGGATCGGCTGGACCCGGGTTTCGAAGAACGCCGCCTCCGCCGGGTGGAGAGGGGTTGCATCCTTCTCGGCCGATCGCGCGGCGTGGTCCCACATGAATGCCAGCGCGGCAGCCGCGAGCAAGCTGGCCGACAAGTCGTCGATCCGTCCGGGGCGATGAGATGTCTTCGACTTGCTCCTGCGTTTCACAACGAATCTCTTAAGAGGGAACCGGCGTACCTCGATATTGATTCGATCAGAATCAGTATAGCAAAGGAAAGATCCAAACGGTTCGCCGAGGGAGAGGATTCCCAGGTTGTCATCGGAGAGCCTTGCGTCAGACTTGCAAACTTCCGACGAGTCGGCCGTCCCGTTACTGACGCAGCGAGGCGACCGCGGCCTTGACGTCGTCGCTGTCCACCGGCTGGCCGGCGAGAGCTTTCATGGCGATGCCCATGGCCATGCCGTCTTTCGGGGCGGCCTTGATCTGGTCGCACACGGGAGCCAGGGCCGCGGCGATTTGCTCGGGACCAAGCGTGGGCGGAACCCACTCTCGCAGCAAAGCAATCTCGGCCTCGGAGAAGCTGGTCGGCCCGGCCTTGGACTCCTTGAGAATTCCGCGCATCTTCTTGACGGCCTCGGCATCGGCGAGTTCGGCCCCGGTTCCGAGCGTGAGCTGGGCAATCCAGTACCGCAGAAAGCCCATCTTCACGGCGTCGCGGGCCTTCATTGCATCTCGTAGCTGGGCTCGCATTCGCTCCACGATCGTCATATCACGCAGTCTCCCCGGTGGTCAGAAGAATGCCGTCATGGGCCTTGCCGCGGTCTTTTGTTGGTGGCTTATTCGAGCCGATCATCGGGGTCTTGAGGACTTTTTTCAAGGCAATTGCTCGCTCGGCCGATGGGAATGAAGGAATCCAGGCTTTCGAAATTCAAGGAGGATGGTACGGTGAACCTGTCCGAAAACCCGCTGTCGATCGAAATGATTCGCTGGACGTTCACGGTCAGTCAGGAGCACCGGGTGGAGATCGAGACCCACTTGCTAGACCTCGGACTGGAAATCCAGGCCCGCGGCGATGACGTCCTGGTGGTAACCTGGGACGAACCCGAGGGTGGCATCGACGAACTGATCGAGGAGCTCTGGGCGATCAATGCCGAGCCGTTCGAGATCACGCACGAAGAGTTTCATCGAGTCAACCTGCTGGTCTATCATCCCGAAGCGACCGACGACGCCGAGAGTACTGCGGCATAAGGTGGGTTGCGGCATCGAGTCGAACCCCACAATCGGAGTCGCCGGCCTAGCCGACGGTTCGCGCCGCGGAGAAGACCTGCGCGATCGGTTCGCCGGTGCAGAGCTGGACCGGCCGGTTCAGGCGGTCGCGGACCTCGGTGGCGGGATCGATTCCCAGGCTCTGATAGATGGTCGCGGCCAGATCGGCTGGTGTGTAGGGACGACTGGAGGGATAGGCTCCGATCTTGTCGGATCGGCCAATGGTCTGGCCTCCCTGAACGCCTCCCCCGGCAAGAGCCGCCGAAAAGACGGCTGCCCAGTGATCACGGCCGTCGCGGGTGTTGTTGTTTCCGGTGCTCGCGCCGATTCGCGGAGTCCGGCCGAACTCGCCGGTCACGACCACGAGTGTCTCGTCGAGCAAGCCGCGACATTCCAGGTCGTCCAGGAGCGCCGCCACGCCCCGGTCGGTTGGCGGCAAGAGCCGCTCCTTGAGCGATTTGAAATTGGAGGAATGGGTATCCCAGGTTTGTACCCGTCCCATATTCACCTGAACAATAGGCACGCCGGCCTCAACCAGACGCCGGGCCAGCAAGAGCGATTGGCCGTACATGTGGCGGCCGTAGCGGTCGCGGAGCCGCGGGTCTTCTCGACTCAGATCGAACGCCTCCGAGACCTTGCCTGAACGCAAAAGCGACATGGCCAACTGTCGCTGTCCGCTCAGCGGATCGGCACCGCCTGCGGCCCGGCCACCGATGAGATCGCGCTGGCCTTCAAACTGGGCCAGCAGAGCCTGGCGGCGTTCGATTCTCTGGACGCTGAACCCCGGCGGCAACGACAGGTTTTCGACATGGAACCCTTGTCGGTTGGGATCCTGGCGAATTTGCCAAGGGTCGTGCCGAGGCCCCAGGAATCCGGCGTGCTGGCCGGGCCACACAAGGGGGCCTTCCATCAGGAAGGTGGGTAGGTTGACTCCGCTAGGAATGCCATCGCCGCGGGGACTGATCGCATCCAGTCCCGAGGCGTAACAGGGATAATCATCACGCGATGCGATCTTGTCGAAGAAGGCACCCGGCTGGGCATGCCCGGTTAGCACCTCGTGAGTTGCGTTCAGATGATTTGTATAGGGGTGCGACAGCGTGCGGAGAATCGCCATTTTATCGGCTCGAGTCGCCAGCTCCGGCAAGTGCTCGCAGACGTGTATCCCTGGCACCCGGCTCGCGATCGGACGGAACTCACCGCGGATTCCCTCGGGGGCGTTGGGCTTCATGTCCAACGAGTCGAGATGGCTGAGCCCACCGGTCAGGAAGACCAGGATCATCGACTTGGCCCGCGGCCTGGTTGCGGCCGTGGCTTTGCTCGGTCTTGTCGCGGTAGCTCGCTCCGCCAGTGCACGACCCGCCAACAAATCGGTCAGACCGAATCCGAGAAATCCGCAGAATCCCACCTGAAGAAACTCGCGGCGGGCCTGATCGCGAAATTGACAACGATTCGGCGTCATCAGGTTTCCTAGAAACTTTTCAAGCCTCTGAGCAAACAAAGTCGCTTAACAATAGTTTATTTTATCTTGAACTTTCGGTGCAGTACAAGCAAGGTTCGGCCGATTGGCGGGAAACACAGGGCATTCAGACGGCGAGAGCATCTCTCGACCTGGTGGGTGCAGCGTCGCGGAGTGCGGACCTCTTGCAAGACTATCCGCGCTTCTGCTGTGATAACTGCAATCGCAAGCGGAGAGCAAGGCGTCTTTGGTGACCCGATCTGGAGCGGCCTGCCGCGTGGTCGGTGCGTCCCGAGGAGTTCGCTGCCGTTGCCGAGCCTGCGAGGGCTTGCTCCAGGAAGATCAAAGGCAAATCATGCCAACGCCCTCAGCCCACCCCGCCGAGCCCGACCCACTGGTCCAGCAGGCACTCTCGGTAATCCAGGCCGATCGACTGCCATACCTGGCCACCGTGGAGGGAGACCAGCCCCGCCTCCGGCCGATTGCGCCGGTCAAGACCGACGGGTTCACCGTTTATATTGCCAACCTTCGATGTTACGGCAAAACCGCGGAGATCGAGGCCAACCCGCGCGTCGAAGTATGCTATCTCGACGGTCATAATGACCAGGTACGCATCACCGGTCTGGCGGAGATTGTCGCTGACGAGACGATCAAGGCAGAAATCTGGGAAGCCAGTCCCCACCTTCTCAATTACGTCGTCGACCTCGAGAATCCCGACTTCATTCTCTATCGGGTGGTTCCCACTCGCGTTCGATTTATGAAGGAATGGGCTCTCACTTATAGCGAGGTGCCGTTCCAGCAAGCGAAGGCCGCCGATCGAGCTTGAGGCCTCGGTTGCGATGAAGATCGTGCCGATCGCGGTCGCATCCTGCTTCGCCAATCTTGGATGACTGGAACGGGTCACCAGCGCCAGGAGTCGCCCGGTTGCGAGGAATCGACCTTGGCGATGTAAGGCCGGCGATCAGGTCGGGGAATCCGGCCTCTCCCGCAAGAATCCGCCCGTCACGGGTCGCGAGCGGGCCCAGATCGTCCAAGAAGTCTCCACGGAGCCGTTGGCCCCGCGCAGGTACCCGCACATGGGCAACCCTTGGAGTGTGTTTTATTTCAACTTTTCGTCGACCAGGAACAACGCGGCTTTGCCTGGATTGGCCACTCTTTCCCCCTTGCTTGACGTGGATGCACTTACGACTTAGGTGGAGATTAGAAGGTGATGCTGAGTCAATCGGGGACCAATCTATGCCCGGAGAGTGCGTCATGAGTCGACACGCAGCCGCGAAAGAGTGCCGGCTTGGTTCGGCGGCCGTCGAATTGGCTGTTTGCTTGCCGCTCATCTGTTTGGTCCTGACCGGGTTGTTGGAGGTCGGCCGGATCACTCAAGTGTCGGAGGTCATGTGGAACTGCGCGCGTGAAGGTGCGCGTGACGCTTCCCTCGGGCAGACCAATCTGCAAACCGTCGCGACGAACCTTCAAACCTATCTCCAGAGCGCAGAGCCATCGGCCTTCGGTCAAGGTCACAGCACCTCTATCATCGCTCCCGTGATCTCCCTGCCTGCGAACACAACCGGTTACACCTGCTGGGACAACACCGCCAACAGAGAACTTTTCACCATGACCTTTTCTGACGTCACGCAACCGAGTGTCACGGATCCCACGGGGATGGCACAGCTTGATGTTTTCCAGATCGGGATTCAAGTTCCCTACAGCAGCATTCGCCTGAGTCCCGTGGCACAGGTCACGAACATGAGCCGTTTATCCGTCAACGTGGTCTGGGCGTCGATGGTCGATTCACCCTTCCAGATCACGCCATACCTTCCCGCCGAGTAGGGACTTACAGCGCCCACGAGGAGAACGAGCCATGGTGATCCGCAAGCGCCACGCTGACCGAAGGTGGGGTGGCGCGCTGGTTGAAACCGGCGTGATCATTGGATTGGTGGCAATGATTGTGTTCGGCGTGTTCGAATACTCACGCCTTTTAATGGACTGGAATCTGCTCAACAACGCCTCCCGGGAAGGCTGCCGTTATGCCCTTGGCGAACAATACGAGCACGACGATCAGCACCGACGTCCAGACGATCGTGACCAACTACATGGCGGGGGAAACCAAGAATTTCAGCAACTTCACCGTGACCGTGTCCGGAACGCACCTGGGTGTCTCAACCCCGGCCAACAGCCTGGAACCGGGTGATCCGATCACGGTCACGGTGTCCGGTACGTACAAATTTATGAACATTATCCCATTCATACATATGCCCTCCTCGTTCGTCATAACCAGCGGCGTCACGATGGTGTGCGAGGGAGGAACCTGAGGCCTTGGAAAGGCTGCTCTGTCGCTAGTTGCGTGGACATTGATCTCGAGACGAAGCACCGACCTGACGAACCCTTTCAGGACAATCATTTCCAGGAGAATGAGTTCATGTTTATCTCCGCTCCGTCGGTTGTTAGCCGGCCTCGGCACCGCCGGGGGACCGTCCTGCCTCTGGTTGCACTCACGATCGTGGCCCAGCTCTCCTTCTTGGCCCTGGCGATTGACCTGGGGATGGTGGCGATTTCGAAGACACAAGCGCAACAAGCTGCCGACCTTGTCGCGCTCACCGCGGCGCGAAGCCTTAATGGATCGGCGGCAAGCAACTACAACCAGACTGGAGCCACAACGAACGCGCAGAATCTCCTGACCTATAACCGCGTCCTGGGACAGCCGATGCAGGCATCGCAATTGCAACTAACTTATGGCTCTTACGACTACAACCAGACCACGCAGACGTTCTCCGCCAATTACCCGGCCTTGACCGGCTCACCGACCACAGCGGTCACGGCCACGGTCACAACGAACGGCTCGCCGGCCGCCTTCAGCGCCGTTTTCGGAACGCATCTCCTGCCGACCCTTTCGGCGACCGCCCAGGCGGTCCATCGCCCCCGCGACCTCGCCCTGGTCATGGACCTCTCGGGCTCGATGCGCATGGGAACCTGCCTGGGTTTCGATTTTTATCCAACCTCGCGCACCACCAACAATCCCGACACCCTAGTACCGACATTCGGCCATTACTCTTCGAGCAATGCCGGCCTGCAAGGACCCACCACCAATCACACCTCGAGTGACGACAGCTATACGATCTCTCCCAGCAATACGACGGTCTCGAACTCGTCATACGCCAAGACTTATGTGAACAATTTCTATCAAAACGCGGCCTACGCGTCGACCCTGATCCGTGCTTTCGATTCCTATACCAGCACAGACGGAGGGAACACCTGGACCGCTCCGACGTCCGGATCGCCGGTGTTGCCACCCGCTTCCTATGCCTCCGTGCCGGGCGGCGACGTGCCTCTTTTCAAGTTGGGCAGCACCACCACGTATGCCACCCATGTCAAGGATGTGCTTAACAGCAGCACCACGAACATCTTCTGGGAACTGGACGGCTACTCGGCTTATTCAGCCGGCTCGCTCGACACCTCGGGGTCCGGCGGCGTCCCCAAGGTTTGGACACAGGTGGACTATAGCGCACTCTGGATGTCAGTTCAACGGCTATACCCAAGGGCCGGGTTATTACGGCAAAACCTTTTTCCTCTGGCCGCCCGATCCGCGCAACACCACCACCCCAACCACCACCGCTCTCCAGAGTTACTTCAGCCTCCTTGGAATTAGCAGTACAACGGACCAGACATATCTCGCCAACAACTGGAGCACCTGGCTGGGCCAGGGTACAACCACCGGCTTGACCAACCTGCAGAACTGGTTAAAGGGGAGCACGACGAGTGGCGGGCCCTACACTCCGACCAGTAAGTTTGTCCCGGGAAGCAGCAACTCAGCGCCGATATACTATGCTGTGTGTCGGCTCTTCAACCGGGCTTATCCGGCGGGGACCAGCAATGGCCAGTTCTCTGCGGATTGGCGGTTGCGCTTCTTCGGCACCAACAGCAATACCGCCTTGCTCAACAGTTCCGGGTCATTGGATTTGCCCGGAAGCTCCACCTATACAATCAACTACAACGCGATCCTCAACTGGATCATCCAGTCGCCGAACCCCTTTCCCAGCCAGTTGCGAGCGGGCCGTGTCAAGTACTATGGCTCGATCCCGACTGCGATCACGGGAAGCTGGCCCAGCTACGGCAGCACCGACCAGCGATTCTGGGTCGAATTCATCGACCACGTACTAGGATTCAGACAGACCTCCGCTGGCGTTTACCAGGACGTCAGCGGCATGGCCGGTTACGGGAGTGACTTCAACTGGGGCACGATGGCTCAATCGGCTCCTCCGTCCGCGCCTCAGTACATGAGCTACACGGATAACCCTCTGCGCCCGAACCTGCGCTACTGGTTCAGCCCCATCACGATGGTCGATTATCTGCAAAACTACAACATGGACTACAAACGTCAGCTAACTACTTCTATATGCAACCCGGCGATAGCTACGAGGCGCCGATCTATGTGGCCAAGGAGGCCTACCAGGCGACCATCAACACGGTGCAGACAAACCATCCCAACGACTGGGTCACGGTCGTTCCCTATAGCTGGCCGCGCAGCTCATCGAGCGACCCGAACGGTCGGTTCAACTGCGTGAGCTGTCCGCTGGGAACAAACTACAACTACGCGACATCCGCCCTGGTGGCCCCGTTCTCGACCATCAATGCCGATGGATCCCCCAATATGACCGAGGTCACACCCTACGATCCGGACCCGGCCACCGGAATGATCCCCTCGGCCAACTTCATGGACACGCCTCGCGCGGATGGTGACACCTGCTTCGCCATGGCCCTCATGCTGAGTTACAACCAGTTTGCGGTCACTCCGACCTCGGATAGCACCTTGCGGAGCTTCGCCACATCTTCCCCCATCACCTTTCCGACCGGTATGGCCGGAGGAATGGGACGAAAAGGGGCCCAGAAAGTCATCATCTTCGAGACCGACGGTTTGCCGAACTGCCTGGCGACCGCCTCGCTGGTAAATGCTGGAAGTTACAATTACTACAAGGTCCGTTACGATATGAACCGGCCAAGTGCCAGCGAGTATCCATCGGTGACGGCCGCGAACCTCAACGACCCTTCAGTATTGAACCAGATCTACTCGCTGATCCAGCAGCTCGCTTCCACTTACAGCACGACGCGAAACCCGTTCCGACTCTACGCCCTTGGCTATGGTCCCGTGTTTCAGGGCCCGAATGCCAGCGGCGCGCTCTCGACTCTGCAATCGATGCAATACTACGCCGGAACCCAGAGCAGTGCCTCCACTCCGCTGGCGGCCAATCAGATCGTGACCGGTACAGACGCGCAGATGTCTGCGAACATGGTCAATGCGTTTACTTCCATTCTGGAAAGCGGTGTGCAAATCGCACTGATCAAGTAGCCATGCATGCCCTCGCTGCCGAGTTTGTGGATGTTGTGAAGTCGTACCGGACACCGATCCGTCGCGTCCGTATGATCCAGGCCTTGAATGGGGTCAGTTTTGGGATCGAACCCGGAGAAGTGCTTGCACTCCTGGGCCCCAACCGGGCCGGCAAAACGACCCTGCTCAAAATCCTTCTGGGTTTGTGTCATCCCAGCGGCGGCCGCGTGTTCCGACTCGGTCACCCGATATCCCAACGAAACACACTCGCTCGCGTTGGCTACATGCATGAGAACCAGGCATTTCCGCGTTACTTGAGTGCCGCCGAGCTCCTTGGGTTTTGCGGCCAAATGTCACTGGTTCCTGCCTCTCTCTTGAGAAATCGCGTGCCCGTGTTGCTCGAGAAGATGGGGCTTTTGGACCGTGCCCACGAACCGATCGCCCGTTTCAGCAAGGGAATGGTCCAGCGCCTGGCCCTGGCGCAGGCACTGATCGCCGAGCCGGACTTGCTCGTCCTCGACGAGCCGATGGCTGGACTTGACTTGGGCGCGCGGCAACTGCTTCAGGAGATCATCGAAGCACAAAGGTCCGCGGGAAAAGCCGTGCTCATCGTTTCGCACGCCCTAGGCGAAGTGGCGCGGGTGTGCGACCGATTGGCGGTTCTCGTCGAGGGACGGCTCGCCTATATCGGTCTCCTCGCCTCTCTGCTGCGCGATCCGGACACGGGCGGCACGCGGACTCTCGAGGCGGCATTGGGGACATTTTATCGATCTTGACGGGAGCGGACAGTGGACGTTCGTCGCACCTTGGGCTGCTTGAAGCAGTTGATCCAAGACACCTTTCGGCAAAGCCTTGCGTCTGGGATCTGCTGGATGATGCTGGCGGTTACGGCGATATGTGCTGTGTTTTGCCTGAGCGTGGACGTGTCGGGGGACGTTTCACTTCACAGCGATAGCGAGCCGGTATTCTTTCTGCCAGAACCAGAGGCCCAAGCTCTGGTTCCCTCGGCCGGCGCGACTAGAGAAGTTCGGCCACCTCTCCCCACCGATCCCGCTGCGGCGCGACGCGAGGGAGTCGAAACGATCAGCGGCCGTATGACCCTCGGGTTTGGTGTCGTTTCCTTTCCTGTGAGTCGCGAGCGAAGCGATGCTGTGCATTTCCTGCAGTTGATCCTGGCTAGCGGCATTGCCGGCACGTGCGGACTCTTGCTGACCCTGGTGTGGACCGCGGGATTCATTCCAACGTTCCTGGAGCCAAGTGCGGCGTCGGTCCTGCTTGCCAAGCCTATCCCCCGCTGGCAATTGCTGCTTGGCAAGTACTTCGGTGTCCTGGCTTTCGTCAGCTTTCAGTTGGTCCTCTTTGTCGCGCTGACCTGGCTCGCGCTTGGCGTGCGGACCAGGATTTGGGACCTTGTGTACTGGTGGTCCGTTCCTTTGCTCTTGATCCAGTTCGCGATCTTCTACAGCTTCTCGGTCCTGCTTGCCGTTGTCACCCGGAGTACGGTGGCGTGTGTTTTCGGCTGCATTCTCTTCTGGCTTCTTGCATGGGGAATTAACTACGGCAGCGTCATGGCTCGCCACTCTCCGCAAAGCCAGTATCTCCCAGCGTCCACGGTCGGCTTGGCGCAGGCCGCTTACTGGATTACACCGAAGCCCATCGACGCGGGTCTGATTCTGTTTAACGCCTTGAACGCGAACGAGCATTTCGAAAAGCCCTCGGTCTACAAGCTCGTCGAGGCCGGAGAAGTGTTTTCACCGCAACTGTCGATCCTTTCTTCACTCGTGATGACTGGTGCGCTGCTGGCTTTGTCCAGCCACGAGTTCAGTACAGCGGATTATTGATAGACGTATGTCCGGACCAGAGACCGGGCATTTCGAGATTCACCCGCCCGAAGCCGGGTAGCGCGGGGACACAACCGAAAAGGAAGGGGCATGTGCCGATGGGCCCAGAATCGTGCCATGCCAGAGCGAGCTTTTCTCGCCGAGATGGAATTGACGCTCAGCGCAATTTGAAATAAGTTAACGGCCCCCATAACCTAGCCTTTTCTTCCGCAACGGACCCACTGCCTGGAACGAAGGGAGGATCCCTTGGCCTGGCGAAGGATCGCAACGCGGCTGGCGATCTCGGCCTACTTGGTGTTTCATCTCACGGCGACGCTGGTCTGGGTCATCCCCAACTCTCCCCTCAGGCAATGCTTGCTTCCCTTGTTCCGACCCTACATGCTGCCTCTTGGGCTCTGGCAATCCTGGTGGATGTTTGCTCCCGATCCGATGGGAGATACCGCCTTGCTCGAATCGGAGGTCATCGACGCCAAGGGAATGCGTCATATTTACGAGTTCCCCAAGATCGCGGATCTTCCCTGGTGGCAGAAACTGCCCCGGTTTCGGCATCCCAAATTCACATGCAATCTTATGCTTGACGAATACGCGGTTCAGCGCGAATTCGTCGGCCGGTACGTACTCAGGCAGATGAGGCTGCCGCCGGAAGCCTATCCAGTTCGTCTCAGCCTGTACTGTCAAATCAAAGCTTCGCCGCCGCCCGGCCAGGCCTTCAGCGATCCCCTGGCGCGTGCGCGGCTGCAGAACCTGGCGAATTTTGATTTCGTCGCGCCTGATGAGGCCCGCCCATGAACCCGTTACGAGCCTGGAATCGGTTTTGGTTTGGCCCAATCTCAGCACGTCCCTTGGGCGCATTCCGGATTGTCTTCGGCGTTCTGGTGCTTGCGCATCTTGCCTTCATCAGTGTCGAACTTGACTACTGGTACACGAGCGCGGGGTTGCTTCTGGGCGATCAGGCGCGGCAGGCCGCGAGCCCCCTTCGTTACTCACCCTTGCATTGGGTTCAAGATCCGGTGTCGGTTCGCTGCTTCGTCGCGGTGGTGGCGGCCGTGGCCGTTGCTTTCGTGCTGGGCTGGCGAACCCGGATCATGGGCGTTTTACTTTACGTCGGGCTGCTCTCGCTGTACCACCGCAACATCTCCACCAACTGCGGCCCGGACCAGCTCATGATGATCACCGCCTTCTACATGATGCTCAGCCCCTGCGGCAAAGCCTTCTCCCTCGACGCAAGACGAGCCAGCCAAGGGCGGGGGACCATGGCCGAGCCGCTCATCGTCCCCTGGGCCCAACGGCTGCTCCAGATCCAGCTCTGCTTGATCTACCTGGCCACGGCCGCTTTCAAGTGCCATGGCAGCACATGGCTAGGGGGTACCGCGATCCACTTCATCATCTTCAACCACGAGGTTGGACAGTTAAACCTGGAATGGCTGGCTGGCTATCCCATCGTGATCAGCCTGCTCAGCCAGTCCACCCCGATCGTGGAGCTCGCACTGGCGTTCCTGCTCTGGTTTCGCCCCACGAGGAAGTGGATCGCATGCGCCGGAGTCTTGCTCCACCTGGGGGTCGTTCCGCTGGTCAATGTGCCGCTGTTCGGCGAACAAATGACCGCTCTTTACCTGGTCTTTCTCGCCCCCGACGAACTGTCTGCTGTGCTCGGGTTCTTCGACCCGCGCCGCTGGTTCAGCCGTCGCAGCAACGAGTTGCGGGCTCTGGGCGGGCGCTTTCATCCGGCCGGTTCGTATTATGGTTGGCGCCAGCTCGAGCTTGCCTTCGACACGGCCGACACAAAAAGCCAGGTCAACGGGGCACATTAAGCTCCGGGTCTTGGTCCGTATGCGCAACCGGGCTTTCACTGCCGAGTCAAGCGGTCGATCAGCTCCGCGTGGGAAGGATACTGGGCAAGGAGATCCGCCCGCCGGCCTTGCTCGTAATCGGCGTAGTCGAACCCGGGAGCCATCGTTGCCCCCAGCAAAGCGAATTCCACGCCGGGCTCGAGCATCGAGCCTTTCGCGAAAGTATCCCCCTTCAATCGGATGCGGCTGCAGCCGCAGCGCCGCGATGATCTGCTTTGCGGTGGGCATGGTTTCAGGTCTCAAGACCCAATCGGAGCAGCGACAAGAAAAAAAGGCGGCAAAGTCTGATCGTCGAGCCGATGAATCCAGATGAGACACGATTCTAAGTGCGAGTGATGGTCCGGAAGGCGAGGGCGAAGATGAGCAGGAGCGTCTTGGCTAGTGGACTGTCTGGACTGCTCCTCTTCGCCGGTCTGGCCGTGGCCCAGGATCAGTCGCCGCCGCTGACGCCACCGGCTTTGGATCCTCCATCGACGGGGCCGACTACAAACACACCTCGACCAGGCACTACCTCCGGTTCTGGCCCAGGGACCGCTTCCAGCCCGACGACCAAGCCCGCTCGGACCGCCCCGGCCGAGAATCATCCCTTGCTTCTGGTGCCCGGCGTGACCGCGCCCTTGCCGTCTCGCCCTGGAACGCGCCTGAGCCGGCCCCGGCCTGGCCCAGGAACGGGGCCCGCTGACTCGGCCACACCAGCCGCCCCATTGACATCCCGCCCTCCGACTTCGCCACCCATCGAGCTACCAGACGGCAGCAATGAATCCTCATTGAAGAGCCGGGCCCCGATCCCACTAACACTGGAGTCAATCCCCGACGAACCGCCCGCCGAACTTGGATCGGAACGTTTGCCGGCCGATCGTTCCGCGACCCCCCGATCCCCCCGCCCAAGTTTAGCACGACCCTTGAGCGAGCCCTCGATGCCATCGGGCGCTAACCAGCCCGCAGCGACCGCGCGGCTCCGCAACCATTTTCGGCCGCCTATTCAGGCCACAGGGCTCCGGCGGTGAGCCCGCCGGGCCCCGCAGTTCGATCACCGCCGAGCCCCGCTCCGATTCCGCGGCCGATGCCGCGATCAAGAAGCGGATCGAGAAGGAGGTTCAGCAAGCCGTGGGCGACCGCGTCCGCTCCGTCGAGATTCGCATCTCCGGCCGTTCCGTCATCATTCGTGCCCAAGCCACGCGCTTCTGGCAGCGTCGGGGCGTCCGCCGCAGCCTGGAAACCATGATACTGCCCTCGGGCTACCGCGCCCGAGTCGAGATGATCGACTGAGGGCTGATAGCCTGGAGTTGACGCACCCCGATCGTCAGGGTCCCCGGCGATGCTACGCGCCGGGTTGGTGGCAGGATTCCCCGGGCAAGGGGGCCAGCATGCTACGAAATGCTACGTTTTTGCATTTTTCGCGAGCGCGTTCGCGGGCCATGTCTGTCGCCGTAATCTATTACTTGATAGACCATTACGTCTATTCCTCTGCTGGCTTCGTGGGCCTCGACTCCAGTCTTCTGGCTATGCTTATATGTTTTAATGGGCCGAGATTCAAGACCTAACTATATCGTAATAGAGGAGTTGCGCCGGAGCGTTCCCAGTAGCCGACACCCGGACGAAATGCCTTCTGGATCCACCTTTCCGCCCGTTAGGCACTCAAACTTAAAGCGAGTGGGACGCGGATGGACGTGGATCAGAAAACCAGCGTGAGGTGATTCGGAGAGTCGTCCAGGCGTCATGCACATTCAGATTTACCTGCCTCAATATGTCGGATTCCTCTCTGCTCCGCGTTCATCCGCGTTGATCCGCGGCTAAACAACCGCTGATCATCATTGTCCCTCGTTTTCCATTCATCAGTGGCCATGACCATGACCGGCCCGCCGTTCAGCCTGGCTCGGATCGTGGCCTCAACCACAACCAGCCAGGCCGCTCGGAAATGGATCAGCAAACTCAAATCCTTGGATTACTCTCGCTCCGAACTCATTCGATGGGCGGTGCCTTCGGCGAAGGGCGCACAATCAACGCGAGTACGATGCCCGCCAAGAACCACCCGACGGTATTCTCGACGATCTGGGCCAGTGTGAAGTCGGTTGGGAACCCGTACCAGTTCCAATACGGCACGAGTGTCATTATGGAGGCCAGAAGACCGACGAGTGTTACGCACGCCACGCGCACCATGAAGCCTGGGCGAAGCTGCGAGATGAGAATCGCGGCCAAGAGCGCGCACACAACGTTCGTTGCAAACTCGATCGGCAGCCGCTTGCCGAACGATACATCGCGTCCGTCGGGGTAGATCACCATGAAGCCGTACGGCCCCTTGGTGACTTTGGCCATATGAGCCTCCATCTCTTCTTGCGTCTGCGGCTTGCTCATGTCCCTGCCCGGTACAAAGTACAACCCCGGCTCGCGAACATCCTTTTTTATCGCAGCGGTCAAGTCACCTTCGTTCGGAAGGGATTGCAACCCCATTTCGCCGAGGGGTAGCAGCATGTGCGACACGAATCCCCAAAAGAAGACCACGACTCCCGCGACTACACCGCCAAGCAAAATCTTAGCCATCGCCCTCTCCTCAGGATTGTTTACCTTCAGGCATCGCAGACGACGTCTCCGGACGATCACACGCCCCTTCGTACTGCACCTGGCTCATTCGATTCGTCAGGCGAATCGAAGGGCTGGGCTGTGGATTGACAACCAAAGATCGCAGGGTCGCGCGATCCTTCGTTTTGACGCGCTCCCCATACTATCACTCCAACCGAAGTGGAGAGCCCTCGTTAATTCGTCGATTATACCAGAACCTATCCGGGTACATGCTCGAAGGCAGGAACGAAAAGTTCAGAGGGCGAAGAGAAACATCTGCCAGTCCAGTGGCGCGGGCGACTGCGAAGGGGGCCGCCCAAGTATCTGCTCCCCTCGGAAACGTGCGTAGCCCCGATCGACTCCCATCACCTACACTTCCCCACCGCGACCCTCGGCAACGTGAATACGCGCTGAGCCTACGCCCGGGCCATCGGCGATTTCTTTGCCTAGGTACCCAAGTATCGCCATAAGCGTCCGGGATACCCATGTGGCCGCTCGCAGGGGCTCTGCAGGGATCGGGATGGGCGCGCGCCGAGGTCTTCTTGTCGGAGCCGGCTCCGTCCGGCGATCTTCATCCAAGCGTTTGCCGCTGTAAAATCTCATGTTTTACCTTCTCCTGAGCATCAAACCCAGGAGATTCTGCAACTCAAGAATCACCGGCCGAAAGACGACATCGTTGGCCAGATTGGCTTTCTCCTCCACATCCGCTTCCAGGTTGAACAACTCGTAGGTTCCGTCGGCCATTTGGATATAATGCATCCCCGCTACAACCACCGCCCTCATCGGACCCTTGGCGGCAGGTTCCCGGCCGCCGTTCATGAGCAACTCGGGCTTCGTCGTCTCCATGAGCAACGCATTGGCGACAGCACGAGCTCCCTCCTGGCCTCGCGGTTGCCAGTAACTTGCGACCGATTGACCCGTGAACGGGTGATCCGAGCCCCACACCAAGCAGGTCGATTACCGTGGCCGGGATATCGCACAAGCTCACCGGTTGGGCGACCGTCCGACCCGCCGGAATCCGCTTATGGCCCACCATCAACAGTGGAACCTGCACAAGTTGCCGGTACAAACTGCCGCCGTGGAAGAACAGTCCGTGATCGCCTAGGTGCTCACCGTGATCCGAGGCGATGATCAACAGCGTATCCTTGAGCACACCCCGCCGACCGAGCTCGTCGATCAGTAACCCCAATTGCAAATCCATATAAAAAAGACAATCATCATAAACATCGTTGGCCATGTGGACGTCTGCGGCTGAGAGCGTCATCTTGTCCACCCCGGTAAATGCTCGCAAGATACGCCGGTGCGACGCCGATGAGGGCCGCAGACCGAAGCCGGGAATCGACGGGTCTGGGACCTCGTACGGCGTATGCGCGTCGTTATAATTGAGGAACGCGAAGAACGGCCGCCCATTGGCCGGCCGCCTCCCGAGCCATCTCAGGAACGCGCCGTTGATTGCATCCGCGCGCTTCTCGTGCTCCTTGGAACGCGGCAGCACGTCATACCAACGCCCGGTATGCTTCTCCAGGAAGGATTCGATGGCGGACGCCCACGCGGGGACGTCGATCCGCCGCCCCAGCGCGACGTGGCCGGTGAATGTATCGAAGAGGCTGAGCGGATAATCCTCGTAATGAGCGAAGCCGCGAGCCAGGCCCGTTTCCGCGGCGCAGTAATCGAGATTCGCCACGAACCCCGCCGTGTCATACCCGTGCGCAGCCAGGTACTCGGCCAGCGTCGGCACGCCATCGCGCATCGGTGCCTTCCAATCCACGCGCAACTCATGAGGCCATCGTCCTGTGAACATGCTCGCGTGCGAAGCGAGCGTCCACGAAGACGCCGAGAACGCCAGGTCGAACCGTACTCCACGGCTCGCCAACCGCTCGAGGTTTGGCGTGGTCGCGCGGCTATATCCATATAAGCTCGTGTTCGCCGCGCGCACCGTGTCCCACACGATCAACAACACGTTCTGCGCCCTGGCCGGTGCCGTCGGCAAGGCGGATTTCTGCCGATGCTCCGACCAGATGCGCCCGCCGATCGTCCAGAACGCCGTCGCGAACAAGATCGCGACGAGCAATCCGGCTGTCCATCGCACCAGCCGCAAGAACCCGTTCCCGCGGGACCGCACGAACCGTACCGACTGGATAGCCAGCCCAACGCTGAAGATCAGCGACGCCCAGATCTGCAGCCGAAGCCTACAGCTCAGTTCAAGGAATCCGACGAGCGAAAGTAGTCCCACCGAGACGGCCAGCGGTACCGGCCCCCGAATCCTCGCGCAACGCGAGGCAGCGCCGCTGGTACGAGTACAAGAAACGCGACGGCCGAAGGGACGATCCACGGAAAATCTCCCCCCACCCGATAGAAGTCGCGTCTGACGAATTTCGTGTTCATGACGAGGAGACAGACGTCGCAAAAGCCCGCGATCAAACCGATCCAGGTCCCGATCAACAGCACCGTGCCCGCCCCGATCCGAGGAGAAGCAGGCCGCGCGCTGGGAGAAACCACGCCCCGTTCATCCTCGAATCCCGCAGCGGACTGCATAAAATGGTCCATCATATGTCAAACATTTGTGGCGCAGATGATATGCGATGATCGCACGTTACCGGCCGTTATCTACCGGGTCCAGCGACCCAATTCTCACCCCCGCGGACGCCTCGCAAGGTCCCGGACGAACCGGTTGCCGTCACGACCCACGAGGCGCAACCATGATACCGTTTTGGCTGTGACCTCTCGAGTCGGTGGACCGTCACGCGTCACGGCGGACCTGAACCCGGTCGTATTCCTCAACAAAAAAATTAGTTCATCGTAGGTTTTTCTTCAGACTCGAAGTATCATTCGGGTTCTTGCGGTCGCCCGCCTTCCCTGGTGAAGGTAAGGCTGGGACGTCAGTTGTTGCACCGACGTGGAACCAAGCAATCACTTTCGTGAAAGATCCCCTTTTCGTCGAGAGGAGTTCCTTGTGCATATTTTGCGCTCTCGATGGTTGTCGTTGACCGTGCCTGTGTTGCTGCTCGTGTGCTCGGTTGGGCTGATCGGATGCGATTCGAAGCCGCCGGACGGTGCCCAGGTCAAGGACAGTGGCACCATCGACCCTGAGCAGAAGGCAAGGGTCAAAGCGTTTTATGCCGACAGGCATCCAGCTTCAACCAAGCCGACCGCCCGCAAGAAATGAACCGCAAGGGCAGGCAGTCGGAAGATTCGGCCGAAGACTTGGTCTCAACGATTTTCGGCACAAAAGTGTTTGCTTTTATCACGCTCTGTTGAAACGAGGGAGACGCCAATGTCAACGAGATCGCAGAGAGGTTTCACACTCATTGAGCTGCTGGTGGTCATCGCCATCATCGCCGTCTTGATCTCTCTTTTGCTCCCGGCGGTTCAGTCAGCCCGCGAAGCTGCGCGGCGGGCGCAGTGCGTCAACAACCTGAAGCAGATCGGGCTTGCAATGCACAATTATCTGTCGGCCAACAGCGCACTTCCCATGGGTGGTACCCCGCAGTACGGAATTATAGGTTCCTTCCCCCCAAATGGCCCCGCCGAATGGGAAAACTACAGTTGCTTGGCGATGATGCTCCCGTACCTGGAGCAAACGATGGTCTACAACGCGTGTAACCTGCTGATCTGCCCTGACACCGGTTACGGCTACGCCCAGCCCCCGAATTACACCGCGTACAACACCAAGCTGAACACGTTTCTGTGCCCTTCGGATCCCTATTCCGGCAATCAGAATATATGCAATTACGCGGGGTCCTTCGGGACCACGACCTACATGCCGTACTACCAGGTCCACAACTTCGTGACGCAGACCCAAGGTGATACCACTGGTCTTTTCACCATCTGGAAGTCATACAATCTTCAGAGCGTGACCGATGGTCTGAGCAACACGATGGCTTTCTCCGAGGCACTCACTGGGCAGGGCAACGCCGGCTATACCGGCGGTAACGGATCGCAGTATCGCGGCAACTTCGTCTTTCTTCAAACAGGCGGCGCTCCTACTAGTGGCGACGTCTACGACGTCAGTGCGGTACCGAATGCCATTGCCAAGGTGATGGCCGACATTCAGACCTGCGCAGCCGGGTTTCGAGCGTCAGTGCCTGGTAGCATCGCGGATTACCGTGGCTACCGTTGGATCATTGGCATCCCGGGCATGGCGATGTTCAATGCCGTCCAGACGCCCAATGAATCGATTTTCAACGGATGCCGATTTCAGGACCAAGCTTGCGGCGTCGGTTGCAACACCGATTCAAGCTGGACAGATCCCGCTACGAGTGCCCACCCGGGCGGCGTCAATGTGACAATGGCCGACGGCCACGTTCAATTCATCAAGAACTCCATCAGTCGTCCGACCTGGTGGGCGATTGCCACCAAGGCGGGCGGCGAGGTCGTCAGCTCGGATGCCTATTGAGCCGAAAACGACGAGGCGTTTGACCTCGTCGGCGTGGCTTGAGAAGAGACGGAATTCATGTGCCGGAATTCTCGACAGGCCGGGGAGTTCTCCTCGGCCTGTCGCATCGGCGGTGACGAGGTCTCGTGGGCCTCAAGTCCGTTTCGCCTTGGCCGGTGTATTCTGAAACGCAACTACCATAATACCGACAACGATGAATAGACAGAGCAGCGCGGCACCCGCGAGCCGAGTGCCGGCCTCTACCGAAAGTGGTCTTTCCGTGCGGGCCAGTGGAAAGAACGCTCCACCGATGTCAAAGAATAACGTGGCCAGGGCAGCGCCGATCATTCCTCCGATCAACGACCCGACCAACACCTTGCGAGTTCCGTAGCCCACACCGAAAGCGATACCAGCTGCCGCTCCAACAGCCACCCAGATTCCCATGTGGATAAGTATCGAAAGGTTGATATCCGCCTTTTCCATGCGGCTAAAGTATGCGGGCGTGAGCGCGTAAGAACTGGTCGCGCCCAACAAAGTTCCCAGCACGAGACCCGTAAGGCCTGCCGCCAATAGACGGGGTACCGAAAAACGCCCGAGTAAAGAGCCGGCGATCACACCGAGGCTGAGCGACAGAATGCCGCCGACGAGCCCATAGGCCACGGCCGCGTTTCGAGTCGCCAGATCAATCCTGAATGTCGTTCCTCGAAATTTCTCACCATGCTCGACAAGCTCGAGAACACGAAGCCGGTCCGCGAATTGCATCGCAATCCAGGCTCCCGCTACCGCAATTAAAATGCCAACGACCAGCGTTCGAGCGACAGCGGCCGAACTGGGCCGATCAGCGGGTCCAGCAGAAAGCTCGGTGACTCTCGCAGCGAGTTGCTCTCTTGGTTCGTCTTCCGCATTGGAAGTGGTCATTCATGAATTCCTTTATGCTGCGGCGATTTCAAGGTAAGATTTCGATAGTTCTGGAACGCTAGATCCGTCCTCGAATCATAACGCACATGACAGTATGCGCGATCCAGCGTGATATCAAGTAGGTACAACGATCCTAGGCGACAGCTTACCGAAGTTCCTTGGGGGCTGCCTTTGGGGGCTCGCGTTCAAGGGGATCAAAGGCGCAGTCTCACGGCGTCGCCAGTGAGGGACTCAGCAGATGATGATGTTGGGTCGACCCGAGATTCTTGTCATCGCAGCGGTGGGCCTCCTGCGGTTCTGGCTCTTGCCAAAGTTTGGAGTCGCTCTCACCAAGCAGCTGATCTTTGGGTCCCGCGCTGGCTCTGGGCGGCTGCGTCGATTCAGCGAGGACGCGCAGGCAGGAACAACTGGTTTTCACTCGAGGATGGCGTGGAGGACGTCGCCTCGGCTCATCAGATGGGGCCTGCCCAGTGGATCGCGATATTCGGTTGCGGGGGCATGGCCCAGGCAGTGGAAGATGGTCGCCGACAGGTCCTCGGGCCGTACGCGTCCCTCGACTGGGTAGGCGCCGATACGGTCCGATGAACCGTAGACCTGGCCGCCTCGGACACCACCGCCGGCGAGCACGACCGAGAAGACCGAGCCCCAGTGGTTTCGCCCACCGTTGCCGTCGAGTCGGGGCGAGCGGCCGAATTCAGCCATACAGACGACCAGCGTTTCGTTGAGAAGGCCGCGACGGTCCAGATCCGCAATGAGCGCAGCGTAGGCCCGGTCGGTCGGCGGTGCGAGCACCTCCTTGAGCCGCGCAGATTCGTTGGCGTGGCTGTCCCAGCAAGGGTTGGCTGGAGGCTCGTCGGGCCCTCGGAACCAGTTCACCTGGACGAGCCGGACTCCGGACTCCACCAGGCGGCGCGCGAGCAGCACACTCTGGCCGAACGGAGTCTCTCCATACGAAGTCCCGGTTAGCATTGGGCTCTTCCTCGAGGCGAAATGCCCGCCGGGCCTGCGACGAGCCCAGCAGATCGAACGCCCTGCGCTCTTGCTCGTCAAACGCCCGCGCCGGCGACGTGTGATCGAGCGTTTCTAGACCACGCTGGAAGGTCTCGAGAAGACTCTGGCGGCGACTCAACCGGCCGGTGTCGAGCTCGGCGGGCAAGTCGATCTCCTGGATCCGGTAACCCTCCGCGGTCAGCCGCGAATTCAACAGCCAGGGGTCGAACGTACGGCCCAGGAACCCCGCGTCCTGGCCAGGCCAGACGCTCCCATCCGTGTTGAAGATGCGGTGCGGCAAGGTGGCGGAGAGCGGTAACCCACCTCGGGCTCTTTCAACCCGGCCGAGCACGGCGCCCAGGCTGGGGACGTCGTTCGGCGGGCCTGGATTGGCGTTCTCAAAATTCATCGGCTGGTGGGGCCGCCCGGTGAGCATGTAGTAGCCGCTCGACGAGTGTGCGTTGTCACCAGTCGACATGCCGCGGAGAATGCACAGCTTGTCGGCAACGAGCGCGGTACGCGGCAGCAATTCGGAGATCGATATGCCGGGGACGGTCGTGGCGATCGGTCCGAATGCACCCCGGACCTGGGCTGGGGCGTCCGGCTTGGGATCCCACGTCGAATGCTGAGGAGGGCCCCCCATCAAGAAAAGGATAATGCATGACCGAGCCCGGCCGAAGGACGAACCGCCAGCCAACGCGCTGGCGGCACTGGCGCTGGGACGCATCAGCTCAGCCAGGCTCAACCCTACCCCGCAACAGCCCAGGCCGCCGATTCGCATCACCTCGCGGCGATTCCATCCATCACAGAGGCAAGTACCCGGTCCGAGGAAACGAAGCATCGCGAGCTGTCCACCAGGAGTCCGGAGACTGAAAAACAGTTGTTGAACAAGTGGGACTGTAGCGACATTGCGTGCTGAGATCAAGAATCTTCGTTGTCCGCTTTGAACTTCGCTCGCGATCCCGACGTCAACGCCTTCTTCGCCGCCGCCAGGCCCGGTCGCAAGACGTCCCCGAAGCGCGATGCGATCAACGAGCGGGCCTGTGAGCTTTGATGCCAAGGGGCTACCGTGGCCGACATCCGCGCCACGCTTCAAGGCAAGGTCTGCAACCGCTGCCGCGGCGGGAGACCTGTGGTCCTGAAGACGGCGGTGTCTGGAGACCCGCACGAACAGACGCCAAATGGAAATCGGGAAGTTATTCCTGGCTCGTTTCTTCATTCCGAGCCACTGCGGCTCACGCGCTCCCTCGAGTTCGGCGTAGGCGCCCGATGCGCCCTGCGAAACAATCCGCTGAAAGAGGATAGTCGGACGATGACGCGGCGCGACGGTCGTCGAGACGAGCGAAAGGGGCGAGATCTTGAGGTCGAGAATTGAACACCCTCTGGACAGCGACATGAACCGACGGTGGTTACCCCTGCCGACTCGCCGCTGGGTATCGTTGATGAGATCGTGCTAGGGCTCGCTCTGAGCCTCGGCAGCGCGGGGGTCATCGCCACCTCGACCGGCGACGAGGCCACCGGACCCTGCGGGCCAGGCCCCGCGATTGCCCCGAGGCCGAGCAGAACGACGAGCCCGCGAAACCCGCAACCCTCGCCGTGCACGGCCTGGTGATTGACGCGACGACGAACCGGGCGATTGCCCGGTTCCGGGTCATCCCCGGTGCGCTGATGAGTGGTGGAGTGACGTGGCAGCCCCATCTGATCACAACCCATAGAGGCGGGCGGTTCGACTTCCCGCCGGACGCACGGGCCTGGGATGAGACGCGGTTCCGGGTCGAGGCCGAGGGATACCGGCCGGGCGTCTCGCGGATCGTGAAGAAGTCGGAAGGGGATGTCAAGCTCACGTTTGCCCTCCAAGCCGACGCGGGGATCTCGGGCGTCGCCTTTACTCCCGAGGGCGTCCCGGCGGCCGGGGCGCAGGCAACCTGGACGACGGTCTCCCGCGAGGCGACCGGACATGGCGAGACGATCACAGTCTCCGGCCACGCCGAACGGCTTGGCGCCCAGGTCGTCATCGCCGATGACGCAGGCCGGTTTCATTTGCTGCCCGAGTCGGACGCCGGCATGATCATGGTCGCGCACCGGAGCGGCTATGCAGAGATCCGCCCGGCCGACCTCCTCGCGTCCCACGTCGTCACGCTCCGCAGGTGGTGCCACGTCAAGGGCCGGGTGGTCGCGGGCACGAAGCCCGTCGCTGGCCAGAAAGTCTGGGTCTATCGCAACGGGTCGTCGAGCGATGGTTCGGCAGGGACTTCCTGGGAGGACCAGGCGGTCACCGACTCCGACGGCCGATTCGCCTGCGGTCGGGTCGTTCAGGGCCGGCTGGTCGTCGATCGTCTGTTCTCGGAGGGCGCCGTCAAGGGCATCGTGAATGGCCTGGCGACCTTTATTGAGGTCCGCGAAGGCCGGACCTCGCGGGTCAACCTCGGTGGCCCGGGCCGCGCGCTAGTCGGCCGCTTCGAGCCCCCGAAGGACCTCGGCTTGCCAATCGACTGGTCGAAGGTCCGTCTCCAGCTTGGACTGAAAGCACCGCACATCGGCTGGCCCAGCGATGAGCCAATCTGGGAGACTTACAGGGCGTTCTTGAATACAGAGGAGGGCAAGGCCTATCTCCGCGATAATCTGCCGGTCAGAGGCGACGGCTCGTTCCGGATTGAAGCGGTACCACCGGGCGACTACCTCCTGAGCCTCTGGGTCGCCGGACCGGCCGTCGGCAGGCCGTCCGAGCCCGGTCTGTACTACGCGTCGTGCCACGCCAGCATCCTGGTCAACCCGACACTCGACGAGCGCGGCGATGAACCACAATTTCTAGGCACGATCATCCTGCAGATGCAGACCCGCAGATAGTGGTCGCATCGTTCGCCCGAGCCAGACAAGGACCCGATGGCCCGCGAAAAGCATAACGGGTCAGCCACTTCTGGGGGCTCGCCGGCGAAGTCGGCTAGCGACCATGTCGAACGATCTCTGGGCCTCGCGCTTCTTAAGGAGCCAATGGCCCAGCTCCACGGTGCGCGATGTCGATGCTGAGGTGACTCGGTTCAGCAGAACGCCCGGACACACGGGTACAAGGCAATTGAGATACCCAACTGACAAAAACCCAAGGGCGTCCTGTGACCGTCGGTACAGCGGTGCGCAGGTCTGCCAGAAAAACCACACGCAAGAGTGAAATGACATGAATCCTTTCATGGTAAAGCTCAGCCGCCCTCTCACCACTGTCGTAGACCTCAGGCCACTGACTGCGGGCGCGGCCCGGTCGGCTGAAACGCCTCCTTGGGCTGGTCCTTTCCGATAAAACCTGAACCGTTGGCAGTAGTCACCTTGGCGGGCCGTTCCGTTGCCCGCCCGATTCAGCTGCTAAGCGGCGTAGGTGCCATCCGATCGACACTAGGCAACTGAACCAGAGCAAACCGAATGCCAGTGCAGACCAATGGAGGACAAATGGCATCAGCCCGGCCAATACGAAGAAGGCGGCGCCGAACAGGTAGCAGCGGCCCCAGTACCTGGTACCCATGACAAAGAGGGCGAGTCCGCTCAAGATGGCCCAATATGGGTAGAGATAGAATTCATAGAACTTGTCGACGCCGACAAGGGTGTAGCTCACGACGGCTACCAACGAGCAGGCTAGCAAATAGCCAATCCAGATCGACCATAGTTGCCGTTCGCCTATGGTTCTAGGTAACAATCGCTGCGAGCGGTAATGCCAAAACGGTAGCGCCATCAGGAGGAACTGAATCGCTTGCATCAGGTCTACCCAGAACAGCGGGAGACGCGCGTTATCACCGCAAACAATCCTACTTCGACGAGCAAGGTAACCGCTGCAAAGTAAAAGAGAATGTTTGACCAAGTGAAAAACTCGGCGCTAGATGGCTGTGATCCAAGGTGCGGCTCAAGCGATCCAGCAGATTAACGCTGCGCACACTGATGGGCTCGCGGGCGAGGTAACGCTGCAGATCATCAGCCAATTCCAGGGCGCTCGCGTACCGGTGTGCCGGATCTTTCTCCAGGCACTTTAGACAGATCGTTTCCAGATCAACATCGATTCGAGGGTTGAGCAGGCGAGGCGGGGCTGGTTCCTGCTCAAGCACCAGTAAGATCGTGTCCAACGGGGTTACTGCCCGGAAGGGCGGACGACCGGTGAGCGACTCGTACAGGATCCCGCCCAAAGCATAAATGTCCGTAGCCGCGGTGATCTGCTTGCTCTGACCGGCCGCCTGCTCGGGGGCCATGTAGCTGGGTGTACCCAGGATCTGTCCTGTCTGTGTGTGGACCTGGCTGCCTAGCTTCTTGGCCAGCCCGAAATCGGTGATTTTGGGCTGCCCGTCGACGTCCGTCAGGAGCACGTTTGCCGGCTTGAGGTCACGGTGGACGACCCCCACCCTGTGCGCCGCGTGGATTGCCCTGGCCAATATCTCTACTAGAGCGGCCGCTTGCTCGGCCCGAAGGGGAGTGCCGTTGATCTTGTGGTCCAGGCTGCCACCGGCACAATATTCGAGTGCGAGGAAGGGTAGCCCGTCTTGTTCACCGATTTCGTAGATTTGGATGATGTTCGGGTGCCGGAGCCCGGCAATGGCCTCGGCTTCGGCGCGGAGACGTGCAAGATCGGCTTCGCCAGCATGGCCGCCCGGCAAAAGCATTTTAAGAGCGACCAATCGGTTGAGGCTCACCTGCCGAGCTTGGTAGACGACGCCCATGCCCCCGCGACCGAGCTCCTCCAGGATCTGATACCCAGAAACACCTACTGTCTCGCGGGCAGTAGAAGAACCGGTTGCCGCGGCTTCACGCGGCAACGTGACTGCTTCCGCTGCCGAATACAAGGGTTGTGCATTTGGACCGACCGCACACATCGGGACCTCCAGGCTGTCGGATCGGTTCTCAACTTGCCTGACTACCCAGTTCAGTTGCCGCCGCCCGCCTACGGCGGGTTTGAGCTCAACGGGAACCGGAAGGGGTTGCGCCAGTCGGTTGCAACGCTCGGCCAACCCGGCCGCCAGGGGCACAACACAAGTCTTCCCTGCCGTGCCATTCATGCTCGATGCCACGCATCAGCAGGGCGCAATCGAACTCGATCGAGCCTCTTGGAAAAAGCGACTCATCCTCGAAGAAGCTGGACCGTACCTCCTCGACCTCCAGAGGCTCCGCCTGCCAGTTGAGACACCGCAGCTCCAGACCCTGGTAGCGCGACGGGTCGCGTGTCGCCGAGTATCCAAGGGAACCGGCTTGGAAGAACGCGGAGGCTTCCTCCAGCGAGCGGATCACCGATGATGCCGGCAACTGGTTCGTCCGACGACCGCGTACCGCCATGGTGGTGACACCGTCATCACTGCAAAGAGCGACCTCGAAGCGATCGGCTGTCTCCTTGACCGTGAACTTGGCATGGTAGTGAATGCCCGGGAAGACTCGCCCGCCGGCCAACGAGTTGAGCCAGGAGTTTGTGTCACGCCGCCGGACATAGACACCTTCCCGAACCACGCCATGGTCGTCCCACTCGACGGCCGTTCGATGAGCAGCGTTCTCGGACGAGATGCCGAGCCAGGACGGGAAGGAAGCAGGCCTGACCTTCTTCAGCCGGATCAGGCAGATCCCAACCATGCCGACGCCGTAAATGACCTTGGGCCGGAAAGGGGCCGGCAGGAGGGGTGCTAGGACGTTCGGATCAACGTGGTAGTTAACCAGAATCCGGCGATCAATGACGCCGCAAACGACTGGTATCCTCATCGTAAGCCTTCCGGAGAGCAAGCTCCGAAGAAGTCAATCGATCGGGCAACTGCAATTCACCGGCGAGCATAGCACTGACGGCCTGACTATTGATTCTGCTGACCTGCATAAGACCCAGAACTGGTACGCCGAAAAGCGGATCGTCGGAGCCGGATAGCCGCGTCAACGGCCGGTTAGTCCTCGGGTTCCATTATATAAGGGACAAACGAAGCCGGGTATCTTATGCGGACCGGTCGCCGTGAGGAGAATTCCGACCTCCCCCCCATCCCGATGGGTTCGCCATCTGAAGAATCTTGTATCCGCAAGGCCGTGAGTGTGCGCGGCTTCAACTCAAGCCTCGTCGGCCTTGCGGATGCAACTGCGGAGGACGAAGCCGCTTCGCGGTGGGCCGACTGTGCCGTCGCCTATGTAGCTTGAATGGCTCGACCCCAGGCCTCTGGACGCGCCGGGAGGTGTCTTTGGCGTGACCGAGGAGCCCTCGCGCGGACCTATCGACGTGGCAATGCGGTGAGCTGGAGCCGAGACCCAGGGAGTCCCCGCTCTGCCTCCTGACGGTGGTCGCTCGCGGGTCGGGGTGTGACATCAAGGGAGCTCAGACCGGGGCGTTTCTTCCTCCTGTGAGATCATGAGCTGACAAGGATCAGGAACGGTTCGAGGACCGTTGTGATCCCCTCGGCCAAGGACATCGGCGGGAATTCCGCGACCACGACCATTCGACCCGCGCTACATCAGGGACAGCCCGGGTCTGGGTCACCGTCGCTTCGCGGCCCGGCGGCGGGAACGGATCGAGATCGGTCGGGGCCGTGTCAACCTGCACTTTCACGGCCATGTCGAGCAGTTCCCGGCACCGCGCCAGCTTCTCCTGATGGGAGGGGCGTTGCGTCGGGAGGGGCGTTGCGTCAGACTTGGTTCTTGGTTCCAAAGACTGCAGTTTACATCCAAGGTCTGTCCTGCAGCCTTCGTGAGTGGCGTTCGAACGCCGTTGATCTACAGATTGAGAACGTCGGCCCTCCCGCCCACTGCTAGCTGCTCCTGGAGTTGAGTTTCAATGTGAAACTAATCGCGTGGGGGTTCCGGTTCCCCGTGCTTGGGCTGGCCCATGGATTCGCTCTTGAGACAAGTGCTTAAAAGCATCGTCTTGAGGGGGACCGGCCCCGCGAAGATGATATTTGAACCAGCGAGTGACGAAACTTCGTGCTAGAAGGCAGCTTCCCATGCAGGTCGGAGAGCTAGCGACAGTACGTGAGCATTCGGGTGTTCGACCAGACAAACGACCGTTCGCGCCACCCTCAACTTGAAGACCATCGATGTGATGACCGGACTCGACAAGCTCTGGCGATGCACCAAATGCGGCAGGCGGTTCGCCAACAAGAACCAGACCCATTTTTGCTCTGACGTGCAATTGGAATCACACTTCGAGGGAAAACCACCCGAGACACGCCGCCTTTACGAAGCGTTCTTAGGGGCGGTGCGATCGCACGGGCCTGTAGTGGTTCTGCCGGAAAAAACGCGCATCGCGTTCCAGGTGCGAATGTCGTTTGCCGCGTTGATGCCCCGACGAGGTTATCTTCGCGGACATCTCGTGCTCGCCCAGCGGCGAGAGAGTCCTTGTTTCTGCAAGATCGAAACGATCTCGACGCGAAACCACGTGCATGCCTTTGAACTGCGCGACGCGGTACAGCTACAGGGCGACCTGGGGGAATACGTTGGTGAAGCATACCGCGTTGGATGCCAGGAGCATCTCAGACGTTGAACTCGAAGTGCGGAATGCCGACATGCGGGAGCCGCGCTTCACTTATTGAGCAGGGAATGCACCGCGGTGAGAACCCGGTCCTCCACCCCCGGCGCCAGCGGGGCCGCCCAACCGTAGAAGAGGATGTTGCCCGTCGCTCCCGGCACTCCGGGACCCTGGTCAAGGTCCCAGCCGGCTTCGTAGCCCCCCTCTCTCAGGACTCGATCTGAGGGAATATAACAGGGCACCTCGTTCGCGTAGGCGACAGGCCAAACCCGGTCCGCCCCGAATTCCCGCTTCAGTTTGAGGGCGTAGTCCACCCCCACCTCCCCGGCCAGTGCAACCAGGGTGAGGTCCTCCCCGAACCACCAGACCTGGATCGGCAACGGGACCTCTCTCGGTAGCGTCCCGGCATCCATCTGGGCCAGGATCAGGCGGGCGTGTCGCCGTCGGTAGGCGACACGGTCTGCGGACAGCTCGACGTACTTCGCGCGCGAAGGGACCGCTGCCAGCGGCAGCAGGATCTCACGATACGCAGTACGCAACGGTCCTCGGACCGGGCGTTGGCGGGTCCGGTCAAGAGTGGCGAGCACAACGGCGGCCAGCGCTCGTCCATGTCTCTCCGCCTGTTCCACTCCGCCTTGCGGCTGAGGATCGATCTCGCCCGCGGCGCCGGTGACGTAGATCGCGGTTGCTCCGGGAAGTTGCTTTTCGATCTGCTCCGCGGCCACGCCCGCGAAATCCGGGTGATACCGATAGAAACCCTCGTGTCCGTTGCGGATCGTCGTATTGTGGCACGCGTAGGTGAACACCACGGCAAGCGGCGATCCCTCTGGCGACTCGACGAGGAGGACAGGCACATCGGGGTCCGCGACGCCCTCAGGGTTCGCCCCGAACGTATACTCCCCATTGCCTCTGCGCACGCGCCGGTTCACGCCGAACCGGGCCTCCCCACGCCCGAACGAGAGCCGGGCCGGCCGGAGCCCCGAGAGAGCGCGAGCCATCGCGTCGACCGTCTGATCCCTTATCCGATCGGCTGCAGCCTGGAGCTTCCGCATCTCGCGCTCGTCGAGGCCCCACAAGATGAGGGGATCGAAGCCCTCGGGGAGGCAGGGACCACTGTGCGTGTGAGTCGCGATGAGCATCACCTCGTCTTGCTCGAGGCCGAACCGCTTGCGGGCCGCCTCTACGATCTCCCGGTGGAGTCTGCGGGTAAAGATGTGGATGTCCGCGTTCACCAGGACGCGGCGATGCCCCAGCTCGTCTTCCAGCGCCAGGGCACGGGCCCAGAGGTCGGCCGCGACGCCCTCCGCGGGCCGATTCCGATGGCCGTATCCGCCCAGCCACACGGACTCCTCGGGCGTGATCTTGGCTCGGGCCGTCCCCGCGCGGATTTCTTGCGAATTCCTCGGCCCGGTGGTCTGCACCACCTCGAAGTCGGATCCCTTCAGCTTGCGCAGCTCATCCAAGCCCTTGATGCGGCTGTCCGGGGCGACGGACAGCCGCCAATCGCCGCCGTTGTCCGCCACGAACATCCCGTACTTCTTCAGTCCCTTCAGGATCGCCTGGACGTGCGGGGAGAAGCCGGACACCTCGAAGTCTCGCCGCAGCCGGAAGCGCTCGCCCATTCGCGGCAGCGCCTCGTCGGTCAGTCGGCTGGCGTGGTGCGTCGCGGGGTAGACGTATGCCTGGCGTGACCGACGGACGGTGAACCGCATGGCGTGTTCCACCAGACCGCGCTGGCACTCGTCGAACCGGATAACCGCCGGGAAGATCGGCAGTCCGGCGGCGTCGGACGAGGTCCACCCTTCCGGCCGCAGCGTTGTTGGTCTTCAAGTCAAACGTGGCCTCGCAGGACGCTTGCCAGCCGTCGGCGGTCCTCCGACCCTGCCAGAACTCATACAGCATGCGGATGACCGGATCGACGACAAGGACGTGCCGGTCCCCTTGCTCCTTCGCGGTCTGGGCGTTCGCCAGCGTGCGGCCGTCGAGCGGCCAGTTCTCGATGGGCGCGTCGTTCGGGACCGGGTAAGGCCCTTCGTCCGACTCCGTCGGATAGGCCAGGAGCTTCACGGGGACCCGCTTTTGATCTGGCGGGACGAGGATAAAGCTCATGTCGAGGTTGTACTGCAGACTCTTGGCGGCCCCAATGCTGGCGATCATCTTGGCCGAGTTGGGATGCAAAGGAAGCGAGGAGATGTCCTCGTTCCACGGGTTGTCCAGGGGAAAAACTTGCAGCGCCGCGAGGATCCTGTCTGCCTCGGGAGTGTTGAACAGGACCGGCCTGGTGACCTCCGGCATCTTCGGCCGGTCAGCGCCGGCCGCGACCAGCACGGTGAGCATCAGGAGGGGAAAGAACCATTTCATCGCACTGTCCTCACCTGGTCGTTTACCGGGATAATTACTCTTTCACCCGCTTCCAGATCGTGACATGTTGCCCCGGATCTCCTTCGTGCTGCGGATGGTTCTGCCCTCCTTCGTTTCGTCATCCTTAAAGGTGGACTCGGCCTTGACAGTGACCTTCTCACCTGAGCCCGGCTCCAAGATCTCCTGCTCCTTCCACGACATGGTCCTGCTCGCCTCGTCATAGGTCCCTTCATCGAGGACCAGTCTTGGCGGGAAGACGGAATTGGCTTCCGTCAAGATGTATTTGCCCTTCTGGGCGTCGTAGCACATAATGCTTAGCGTCTCGAGCGAAAGGTCGCCGGCTCGCCCCTTGCCCTTGCTGATCAGCCAGGCGCTGTCCCCCAAGAAGTACCAGTCATCCTCGCCCTCCACCTTCAAGGGCTCGGCCCCCGAGTCTTTCGGGGTTAGACAATGCCGGTGACGTCCCAATGCCCGACCATCCGCTCGAGGGCTCGATGCGCGGGCCCCCTCGCGGGTTTGGCCTTCGTTTCCTGGGCCTGGGAAGAGCCCGAGCCTACCATCGCCAGAGTCGCCACGAACGTAAGCCGAACTGCATTCCTCATTACCAGTGCCTCCAGCAGAGAGCCGCCATTGGTGCAGATTGACGTGAACTGAAGCATGATGCCAAGCCATGGACCCTTGGGCAAGCAGGTATCGAGACATTCTTCCTCCAAGGGCTGGAGAGGGCTTCCCTTGAACTGTCTCCAGGTCCTGGGACTGACGCGGTAGGCCAAGAATTTTCGCACCTTTGGAGGTTCAAAAATGGACCGTGCCTACCAACTATCTTTGGGTTGTTTCCAGAGTTATCGTGGAAAACATGGTCATTGAACGACCCGGATCCCGCCTCTTTCTGCCTAGCACCAAGAGAGCAACGCGCCTTCCTTTGGAGCCTTGACCACGATGAACGCACCCAAAGACGTCTCCCACGCCGACTCTTCGCGTCGAAACTTTCTCAAGCAAACATCACTTGGCATTGCCGGCGCGGCGGCCGCGGGGCAAGTGCCGCTGGTGCATGCCGGGTCGGGAGCGGCGAGAGTCGCGGAGATCAAGGTCGGCTTAATCGGCTGCGGAGGGCGCGGAACCGGGGCGGTGCTCGACGCGCTCGGGGCCGCGACGAAAGTGATCTATCCCAAGGAAGGCTACCACACCGAGGATCTCGCTGAAGGGGGCAAAGTCGAGCACTCGAACATCAAGGTTGTTGCCCTGGCCGACCTGTTCGAGGACCGGCTGGAGCGCACGCGGGGCGAACTCGGCAAGCTTGGCATCGATATCGCCCGGAACCGGGGCTTCACTGGCTTCGACGCATACAATCAGTTGCTCGAGATTCCCGAGGTCAACTACGTGATCCTGGCCACTCCGCCTCATTTCCGTCCGATCCACCTGAAAGCCGCCATCGCAGCAGGGAAGAACGCCTTCATCGAGAAACCCGCGGCCGTGGATGTGCCTGGAGTTCACCTCGTGATGGAGGCCGGTGAACAGGCCAGGAAGCAAGGGCTTGGCATCGCGGCCGGAACCCAGCGGAGACATCAGAAGAGCTACATCGAGACCATCAAGCGAATCAAAGACGGCGCGATCGGCGACATCATTTACGCCAAGGCCTACTGGAATGGCGGCCAGATCTGGGTCGTGGACAAGGAATCGTCCTGGAGCGACATCGAGTGGCAGATCCGCAACTGGAATTACTTCACCTGGCTGGGCGGCGATCACATCGTCGAGCAGCACGTGCACAACCTCGATGTGATGAGTTGGGTGATCGGAGCTCACCCGATCCGCGCCGTTTCCGGCCTGGGCGGGCGGCAGGCACGCGTCGGCGATCGCCAGGGACATATCTACGATCACTTCGCCGTGGAGTTTGAGTATCCCGGCGGGATTACCGTCTTCAGCCAGTGCCGCCAGATCAACGGCTGCGACGGCATCGTGGGCGAGTCGGTCGTCGGCACGAAGGGCACCAGCAACTGCTCCGACCGCATCGAAACAAAAGGGACGGCAGGCCGCTGGCGATACCGTGGCGCAGCACCCAGCCCCTACCATCAGGAGCATCAGGACCTGATCGCCAGCATCTTGTCCGGCAACCCGATCAACGAGGCCCAGACCGTGGCAGAGTCGACCCTGACCGGCATCATCGGCAGGGAAGCCGTCTACAGCGGCCACGCCATCACCTGGGATGAGGCAATGAGGTCCAAAACCAAGCTGGGCCCCGGCGAATACAAGTTCGGGTCCTATCCGATCCCGCCCGTGCCGATCCCGGGCCAGCACAAGTTCGTGTGATTCTCACCAAAGGTAGCCGGTCACATGATCTGGGAGGGTATGGTTCTGGAAGGCCTGGCGATCACCCGGGCGATTCACGACCGCTATCGCCCACTTCGCAGGAACCCTTGGAACGAAGTGGAGTGCGGCGAACATTACGCCCGATCAATGGCCAGCTACGCCGTCTTCCTTGCCGCTTGTGGTTATGAATATCATGGTCCGAGAGGCCGGAAACGATCTCGCGGTTGAGCTTCCGTGAGACGCACGCACAGAGTTTATTGACCGCCAGATCGCCCCAGGCGAGCCAGCGCTTGCTGGGCGTCGGTATCGAGGGGATTCATTGTGATGGCCAGGGTATACCAACCCCGAGCTTCCTCCGTCAGTCCGGCTTCCTCGCACGCTTTGCCCAGCTCTGCCAAATCCGAGACGTCGTTCTCACGGTTCGGCGCTCGGACCCGGATGATCAAGCTGTAAACCTTGTTGAGCCGCTGAACGCGGTCGAGGTACACCGTGGCGGAGTTCCTGTCTCCCTTGAGCTGAAGCGCCTGGGCAAGGTGCATGGGCGAAACGCGATCATACGGCTCGCCGGTGAGCGCTTCCTTGAAGTATTTGATCGCGGCATCCACGTCATGGCGGCGAAGCGCGATCTCACCGCGGATCCTGGCGGTCCGAGGGTGATTCGCTGGTGCTTTCTCCAGCAGTCGTTCCGCCTCCTCCATGAAGCCGCGATTGAAGGCGAACTCAACCCGCAAGGCCAGCGCATCGGGGTCGGTCGCCGGCAAAGGCTTGAGAACAAGGTCAATGTAAGCGTCCACCTCCTCGCCCGGTCTTTCCAGCAGTAATTCGACCAAGGCGAGCCGGCTGAAGCGGTCGTCGGGATCAGCCTTGATGAAGCTGTCGAGGTCTTCGACGATGTCGGGGCTCCAGTGCGTAAAGTGGGTTAGCGCCCACGTGAAGAGGTCGTGATGGGTTAGAGGAGTCAGTTGTGCTAGCGCATGAAACTCGGCATCGACCTCGCTTCGACGCGCCTGGATCCCGAGGATGTAAACCAGCTCCTTGTGAGCTTCAAGGAGGCCGGGCTTTACCTGGAGCGCGCGGCGAAGTTCGATCTCGGCCTTCTTCAAACAGTGCTGCTCTCGCCAGAGCCGGGCACCCAGCAAGTGCCCCTGGGAGGCGATCGCGTGATCTTCGGGAATTCGTGAGAGTGAGGCAAAAGCCTCCTCGGGCTGCCCTGCGGCGACGGCTAACTGGGCTTCGAGCATCAAGTCCAGGCCCGTCCTTTGCCTGACCCGCTCAAGCCGTTTCAGTGAGGCTCGGGCGAGATCCCAACGGCCAGCAAGGAAAGCCTTCTCGGCCTCCACCCAGAGCCGGTCTGGATCGGTTCGCGAAGGAACGGCTCGCCAGCCGAAACCGGCGGCCAGGGCGGCGGCCAGCCCCGCCAGGATCCAGGTCGAACCTCTAGCAAGTGGCTTCGGAGGCGCAGAAGACTCCAGACTGACTTGAACATCGATGTCTTTCGGGGAGCCCCCTGGACGATTCACGACCGGCCTTTCCGCGATATCCATGATCGCTCCGATCGTTCCGCCAGCTCACAACCCCACAGTAATCGCCTGAGTCGCCGTGCAATTCACCTCTTGCCCTTCGCTTTGCCCTTCTTGCTCAACTCGTAAGGGACATTCTTGGATCCTTCTCCCATCAGGTCGAAATCGACGTGATTCTCGCCGGACCCGACCTTGGCATATTCCTTGATGAGTCCGAGTCCGGGATTCTTGCTGGCGAGCTCTCCCTCAAAGGTGACGCGATTATCCCCGGTGAGGGTCTTGATGGTGTAGCTGCCGTCTGGCCCGATGTCGGCAGTCCTGGTCGGCACGATGCGCCCCGCGTTGCTCGGGTTGAACAGAATCTTACCTCCGGTGGCAGGAGTCCCCTTGACCGAGACGGTTCCAGAGACACTCGCCTCGGTAAGCGATGTGTCAACCCACGGCTTGCCTTCCCCGCAGCCTTGTAGCAAAGACGCAACGATAAGGGCAAGGAATTCGGTTCGAATGTTATGAGAATGCGAACAATATTGCATGCAGGCGGCCCGCACGTGAAAGTTGTTAGTCATGAAAAGTCCTGACGATCGCTCATCATCCAATGCCTGCTGTCAACGGGGCCAACCGATTCAGTCTGATGGAATGTGGTCGAGGTTGTCTCAATACTGGTCGGCCGAGACGATCTCGCCACCCGACCGTGTACCCAGTGCCCACCAGGTGTTCAGACTAATACTTGATTTGATGGCCTTGACCGAACCATCGCAGAAGAGCACGTTGACAACTCCTGGGTGCCTGCTGTTGGCAACGTGACCGATCTGAAGTCCCTGGCGACAGCTATACGTGTTGGGTGGCATGATATGGAGGTACCGCGTGCAGGCCGGTTGGCCCGATGCCCAGATTGCCCCCGAGATGTTGTCGTCAGTACCATTCGGATTGCCCGCCGCCGGATTGGCCGCGTCCTGGTTGCCGGGGGCCGGTACGGGGGGTTGCTCATGCAGAGCTGATAGAACGGCTGCGACAGACCTTCTTGCGAATTGGGAACCGGGTTTGGCGGCACGGCGAGCGAGGCCGTGGGCTTGCCACTGTCAAATGGGGCGGAGGTTGGCCGAGATGGTTGACCCGATCGCCTTGACGCGCTCGCTAAACGCCGCAGTGTTGCTTGTCCCGTCCCTAATTGAGGCGAAACTCACAGAGACTGCCACCGAACGTCAGACCGGTGTAACTACCGCTGTCTGAGTAAATGAATGGCCCGGCGTTGGGGCTATTCCAGGCGGGCGTCCCGGCGATGCCGCCATACGCACAGTTAGGGGCCGATCCGGAATTCGCCATGTAGTTGTTATGGCCACTCACCTCGGTCAGCCGATCATCGTCGGACGGGCAGTTGAAGACGCTGATCACGGCATAGCACGAGGTCGAATTGACCGGATTGTCTATGTTGAGAGGGTTAAGGAAGTTGGGCAGCTCGACGTCCGCGAAGTTGATGTTGTTATAAATCGGCCCCTGTTCGAGGTAAGGAAGCAGAAGTGTATGGGCCGACCACTCGACCCACCACGGCCCATCTCCCCACGGCAGCGAGCCTACGGCGCTATGGTAGTTGTGCATCGCCAGGCCGATCTGCTTGAGGTTGTTCACGCATTGGGCCCGACGAGCCGCCTCCCTAGCTGATTGCACGGCAGGCAGAAGAAGTGAGATCAAGACAGCGATGATGGCAATAACGACGAGTAGCTCGATAAGCGTGAAACCTCGGCGACAGTTGGTTCCCATGACAACTCCTCCCGATGTTTCGGTCGGGCCAAAGAGACACAGTACGATCTAGTACGACAACTTCGATGATAAATGAGAATGAGTGGATGCAGTCAGGAGAGGTGGTCACTGCTTTTTCATAGCCTCTTAGTCTCTCATCCTGCGAACAGGAATTGTCACCCGAAAAATTCACGGACTCATAAAACTTTCGACCCATCGAACCATGCGTGCGGGTATTCGTGCTCAATTGCTCGAGATGGCCATAAGGGTACATGCTCTGAAAAATGAAGAACTTCAGGATGACAAAATGCGTACCGCGGCTGAGTCTCTAATGGTGGAGGAACAGGTGACCGCGATCAGTCCTGAGCGGCTCGCAGCGCTGGGTGACCGAGCCACCCCGGATTTGGGCGGATCGTTTTGGTGATGATGGTAGCATGCGCGACGTCAAGTTCGAGCTCTCCGAGTCGTTACGGCAGCATCAGACTCAGCTCTTCGGCTACATTTACTCGCTGGTTCGAAACCTGGACGACGCCGACGACCTGTTTCAGCAGACCAGTCTCGCGCTTTGGAAGAAGATCGATCAGTACGATCCCGCGAGAAGTTTCTTGCACTGGGCGTTCGGCATCGCCCGATACGAGGTTGCCAATTTCCTGAGGTCGCGGGGCCGCGACCGTCTCTATTTCAACGACGAGCTCACCGCGCAGTTGATCGAAGCGCATGGACAGCTCAGCTTCGAGCCAGAAGATGAACGCCTTGAGGCAATGGCCCGCTGCATCAGCAAGCTGCGTCGGCGTGATCAGGAACTCCTGGAGGCCTGTTACGGGAGCACTATGCACATTCAGGAGCTGGCCCTGAACTGGGGTCGCTCGAGTCAGAGCATCCACAACTCGTTACGCAGAATTCGCCTGGCGCTGCAGGAATGCGTTCGGCGCGGGCTCGCTCGGGAGGGCCTGGTATGAGCGGCGGCGAACCGCTTCCTGGTGACTGCGAAGATCTGATCGCGGCCTACTGCGACGGCCTGATCAGCGATCAAGATGTTCGTCCGCTCGAGGAGTGCCTGCTCCGAAGCGAAGATGCCCGACGTGCCTTCGTCGCGGCGTTTCAGTTGCACACCGAGCTCCACTTCGCGATGCGTGCTCGCCGCGCCACAGACGTGGTGTTGCAGGAAGTTTGCGGCGGTGCCCTGGCGAATGTGCCCACGGCGTCGAGATCCCGCCTCCGCCAGCACAGGCTGCTGGGCAAACCGAACGTCGTCTTGGCGAGCCTGGCCGCAGGTTTGATGCTCGCGTTGATCCTGGCAGCCATTTTCGCTAGCCACTTGCGCTCGCCGATCGAGGCGCTGAGCTCGGCGAAATTGCTCAGCGACCGCCGCGACGGCAATGTCGCTTGGCTGGTCAATGCTCAGGACTGTCAATGGGCCGGGTCGGAGAGCGAAATGCCGGGACGCGATATGCGAGCCGGCAAGCATTTGCGGTTGCAATCGGGCCTGGCCCAGATCGAGTTTGACCGGGGTGCGAGAGTGATCTTGCAGGGACCCGCCGAACTCGTCCTTGTCAGCGGCAGCGAGGCCAGGCTCATTTATGGAACGCTGACGGCTCATGTTCCAACCCCAGCTCGGGGGTTCACCATCTTGTCGCCTCAGGGCAAGGTTGTCGACCTGGGAACCGAGTTCGGACTTTCAGTCGACGCCGCCGGCGAAACCACAGTGCGGGTTTTCAATGGGCTAGTAGCCGCTTTCCCCATCTCATCTGAAGCCGGTAACCGATCCGCCGTGACGATCGCCCAGGATCAAACGGCAAGCATCGACGGCCGCACAGTCTCTTTCAAAACCACGCCAAGGCGAGCCGAGCTCGCCACGATTCATCCGTTCCATCGAGCCTTCAAAGACCGTCGCTCCTCGCAATCTTGTATTCGATTTCAGTAGGGAAGTCGCGGGATCGTTGCAGGACGGCGCAGGGGCGGGGAATTGGCTTCACCCACCGCCTGCCTGGAACCGGCGCGGCCTTGCCGGTACGCGACCCGAACTTGCTTCTGGACCTGTCGCAGCGGGTTCTGCTTCTGACCACGACCAGGAGCGATCTGAATACCCAGGATCGCATGCCCATCGGAGAGTATCTGGGGGTTCGCCTGTCCGACCTTGGTTTTACGGGTCGAGAGAACTTCGAGATCACTGCAACCATTCCCAGGATTCCAGGCCTTGACGTGGTGGGTCAATTCGGGCTCTATATCGGCACCGACAGTGCCACCAGCATCCGTGGGGGACTGCTCAGCCAGGACCAGCCAGACCGCTACCACTTGTTTCTCGTCAAGAATTTTCGGGGATTCGATTTTGAGCCCAACGAGATCGGACTAATGACGACGGGCGACGACTTGCGGCTGACTCTCCGCCGTTTCGACGGCCGTTACTCTCTTGCTGTCGAGGACTTGACCCGTGGATCCTCGAACACTTTGACCATCAACCATCCCGCGTTCCTCGACCAGCAACCAAACCTGTATGCTGGACTCTTCGGCGCCAATACGCAGAGCAATGTTTCCAAGACGCTGAATATCAAAGAAGCAAAAGTCACGGTCTGGGCAGCAAGGACCGACGAGTGAGCAGCCCCCATTTGCCCTCTTAAGGGTTTGGGACCAGATTCGGGCATCTGCAGCGCGCGATTTGACCAAGCCCTCGATCGCTCGGCTGGCCGAGCGATCGAAGCAACAGAACCTGGCAACGTGAACGCGAGCGGAGACGAGGACCGACCGAGGCGGCACGCTGATCGCGGACCAATTCTTCTCGCCGATCCAATTCCTACAGTTTCAGCAGAGACTCCCGAGATTTCGTAAACCGTCCCGGTTGCTGACGCCGAGAAATCAGAACGGCGACGCTCGTCGTCAGGTCCAGTGTTGCGGACAGACACGGGCCTTATGGTAAGGTACATTCCGTTCAGAAAGCATGACGAGGGTCCAGGAGCGAAACGCCCGCGGGTCGGCCTGATTTCGGCTCCCGGCGATCTGAAGGGGTCAGTAGGTCATGTGCCAGCGCAGGATCAGGCTGTTGCTCGGCTGGCTCCTGCTGGGTTCATTCCTGGAAACGGCGGCGGGTACCCTGCTCGCGGCTGAAAGGACACCGAATATCGTCCTGATCGTCGCCGACGACCTGGGCTGGGGCGACGTTGGTTTCAATGGGCGAGAGGAGTGGAAGACTCCTCATCTTGATCACCTGGCGGCTGATGGAGTGGTCCTGAAGCGCTGCTACTCGGCGGCGCCGATCTGCGGCCCCAGCCGGGCGGCTTTGCTAACCGGTAAGTACACGATTCACACCGGCGTTCGACGCAACGACCAAGATCTGCCTCTCGAGGAAGTGACAATCGCAGAGGCGCTCAAGCACTGCGGTTACAAGAGCGGTTTATTTGGCAAGTGGCAGCATGGAAAGCCCCGTTCCGGCCGGGAAAACTACGTCCACCCAATGGATCAGGGGTTCGATGACTTCTTCGGGTTCACAGATCCTTACGACGCTCTCGAGAAATTCCCGACCCAGCTCTGGCGAGGACGCGCGCGTGTGCCGGTCGCCGGCTACGTCGATGATCTGATCACCGACCACGCCATCGAGTTCTTGGATCATCATAAGGATGGTCCCTTCTTTCTCCACCTCTCCTACCTGGCACCCCACTTCATCATCGCAGCCCCGACAGAGGAAGTTGATCGCCTCAAGGGCCGCTTGCCCGAAGTCGATCCCCTGCACCCTCACAATGCGACCTACGCCGCCATGATCACGCGTATGGATTGGAATATAGGGAGGGTGCTCGGTAAACTCGAACAGCTCGGAATGATCGAGAATACTCTGCTTGTCTTCACCAGCGACAACGGCGCGACTTTTGAATCCGGCAATCAGGGGGCCAGCGACGCACTGGACAGCAACAGGCCTTTGCGCGGCCAGAAGCGCACTCTTTGGGAAGGCGGCATTCGGGTTCCCGGGTTGGTTTATTGGCCCGCCAAGATTCGGGCCAGAGGAGCCTGCCTGGAGAATGTCCACCTTACCGATCTCTTTCCCACGCTGGTCGCGGCCGCGGGCGGAACACTTGACGCAAACTGGCACGTCGATGGCGTGAACCTCCTACCCTTGTGGACCGGCCAAGGGCACGCCCCACAACGCACCTTGTTCTGGGAATGGCAGAGCGAAGGAGCTGATCAGCTCGCCGCATTGCGAGGCGATTTCAAGCTGGTCATCACGCGGGGGGGCAAGCCGGAGCTTTATGACCTTTCCACTGACCCTGCCGAGAGACGCGACCTGTCCGCGACCCGTGCCCGGCGAACTCGGCAGCTCCAGGCCGAGCTCCAGGCTTGGGTCGCAAGCGAGGACATGCGTGGGAAAGAGTGAGCGTGCAATCAGATGGCGGTACAGTTGAAAAAATCGGGATGCCGAAGGGAGCGGGAAGAAGTCAACCGAAGAGTTACGCCGGACGAGTGATCACTGGGGTCGACGTGCCAAAGCAGGTGCAGAATCTCGTCTGCCATTTGGCGCTGATCGTTCTACACCGCAGTTGAGTCGCCCGCTTTTTTCCACTGGCCGGATGGGAAGCCGGCAGGCATGGTAGTCGAACCGTGATGGGGATGGCTTCCCGACACGGCGAAAGGGTAAACGCATGAAATTATCAAAGCCGATTCTGCTCGTTCTACTCGGCCTTAATGTCCACGCGGCCGAGGAGTCTATACCCAGAGACGGAGACCTTGGCCGACTTCAGGGACGGTGGACGGCGAAGGCCGGTGCCCGGCATGAAATCCACGTCGTGATCGAAATCAAGGGTCGCGACGTCCGAGCTGCCATCAAGACCCCGCAAGGTCTCGACTTCAAGGTTCAGGGAGAGGTGAGGATCGACGAGACCACCAGCCCGCGCAGCCTGGACTGGCAGAAGCTCACTGGCCCTGATCAGCAGCCGCTGCCGGAAATCGCCGCGGTCTACAAGATCGATGGCGACACATTCACCGTCTGCAACGGCGGCTTTCTTGGAGCGCGGCCCAAGGAATTCAAGCCAGGCGAGGGTGCCTTGGCCGATGTGGTGGTGTTCCATCGGGTCGACACGACAGACGGACGGACCGGCTCGGCAACGACTTCCGCCAAGCCGGCTCATACACACCGACCGGACCTGGCGTTCGCCGTGGGCAGCGAGAAGCCCCAGTGACTGGCGGGCACAAACCCTGACGACGCCGCAGGCTCCAGTTCACATGAGATGCGATCCGGTCGTGATCGAGGGGACGACCTATTTCCGATGTTCGTCTGCCCGCGCGTGAATACCATGGCTCTCGCCAGGTGCTCGAACGCGTCGAGAAAACCACTCTCGGCAATGCAGCAGAGCGTTCGAGCGCAACGCTCGTGAATTTGTCGCCGGAAAGATCGGCGCCGATGATTACAACAGCCACCTCGACGACGAAGCCGATGCCTCCAACAGTTTTCGAGAAGCTCGGAACCGTCATCGCCGCAGCATTCTGGATCACGACACGGCGCTCGGTCAGCGGCTCCTGCCTTGAAGTTAGGTTGCCACCCATAGATGGACCGCTTGGCACTGGGTTTGCACTCTGTTCTCAGGTGCTATTACCCATCCGCTGTCCCAGCACAAGGAGAATTCGCCATGCCGAAATACGGTGCGAAAGCCCAGGAAGAAGTCAAGGAGGCAATGCACGAGTTCAAGGAGGGAAAGCTTAAGAGCGGGGGCAAGTCGAAGAAGAAGGTGACGAACCCCAAACAGGCCATCGCCATCGGTCTTTCCGAGGCTCGCAAGAAAGGGGCCAAGGTGCCGAAGAAAAAGGGATGAGTCGGCGCGCTTCACTGCAACTGCTTCTGAAAGGTTTGCTGCATGATACGCTTGACGCCGGCGATTAGCGGCCCTCCGAGCAACTGGCCGAGCAGGGCCACATCGCCAGTGGCGTGGACGCTCCGTGCATCAACCACCATCTCGAGCCAGAACCCCGCGCCGTCAATTCGAACCTGGGACCGATCGGGGCTCCAGGCGACCTGCTTGATCAGTGATCCGAAAAGCTGCCGGATCTGGTTGACCGCCACCTCAAGGCGATTGCGAGCATCGTCCAGCGACTGTCCATGCTCTACCGAAAGGGTCAAGAGCGACATGATGATGGCTCGCACGGTTCGCGGTGGCATCGAAAGGTTTTGAGAGCTCGCGTGATGCATGAACCACTTATGCACATCTTGTGCCCCTCATAACTCGTTCGATTGCAACCGGACCATCAACACCCTATGATCGATTACGGCGTCTTCGTTTGTCGAGAGATGGTTGTTGCCGGAATCTGCTATCTCGCCGTTCATGGATGTTGAGAGGAGCACATGTGCCAGACCCAGGGCCTGACAGCCTTATCGCCACGAGAACAGGAAGGATATTGGAATTCCGGGAATATGGCGATCCCGCGGGGCATCCCGTACTTTTTTTCCACGGTTTGATCGGCTCCTATCATCAGGCGTCCTATATCGCAGATCAGGCGATGCCGCATGAACTGCGGATCATCGCCCCGAATCGGCCAGGCGTCGGCAAATCGGAGTTCGTCGAGCGCAAAGTGCGCTCGATGCCGTGCCCGACATCGAGGACCTGACGGAGGAATTGCAGATCGATCGGTTCAGCGTCATCGGCATCTCGGGCGGTGCTCCTTATGCGCTGGCTTGTCTGTACGGGCTCGGCTCCCGCATCCGAACGGCGACCGTGATCAGCGGCATGGGTCCGATGCGGCTCTCCGGTGCCCTGCAAGGCATGGATCGGCAACGGCGGCTCGCCCTGGAGATCGGTTCGCGCTATCCGAATCTGGCCAAACGAGAATCACGGCGCTGGGGCGAGCGATTCCGGGCAAATCCAACGTCTTTCCTCAACCGTCTTATCGCGACCTGGCCCGCCGCCGACAAGGAGCTTTTTGGGCGGAAAGAGATCTTCGACCTGTTTCTTCGCGACCTGCAGCAGGTGTTCATCGACGGCAACGGCCCCGAGACATTCGCACAGGAGCTAAGGCTTTACCGCAACTACGGGTTCTCACCCGCTGATCTGCCCAGGGATAGCTACGTCACCATGTGGCAAGGTCTTGAAGACATCATTGTCCCACCAGCCATGACATGGAAGATGGCACAGGTTCTCCCCCGCTGCGAGGCGCACTTCGTGCCAGGTGGACATTTTGTTGCGATCACGATCGCGGACCAGATCATCGCCCGACTGAGGCAGCATCTCAACCATGCTCCAGATGCCGTGCGCACCGCGGCTCGATCCGCGCGATGAGATGCCGCGTGCCGGGGACACGAGGGACGACCACTCAATGTTGTCCACCCTCCGCGGTCGCCGGCTGCCCTGCGGCGAGGATGTCGAGGTTACCCGCCAGAACTTCTTCCGTGCCATCGAAGAGCGGCCAGGCGCTGGTATCAAAGCCGGACGCATACTTCCTCAAGACCTGGGTGTGCGTGTCATCCGACGGGCCGATGATGACCTGGGTGCGAACAGGTTTGCCATTCACCTGGAGATAGACGAAGTTCTGCTGTCCCTGAAAGCCGATGGCATTGGATGGAAGGGTCCAGACCTGCTTGCGGTCTATGGTGATGCTGACGGTGACGTACCAGCCCGGGTGAAGGTGGCCGTCGGAGTTCGGAATGTCGATCTCAGTCTGAAGTGTGCGGGTAGACGGGTTGAGCGAAAAACCCGAACGAACGACCTTGCCGTCGCGGGTAATACCCGCGAGCGCCTGGAAGCGGATGAGCGCCGTGTCATTCTCTTTGATGAAGAACGAGGCCAGTTCGGGCACGCCGACGAACACACGGACCGGGTCGATTTGCTCGAGTACGAACAGGGGGCGGCCGTTCGTACCGCCGCCGGGCTGGAGGTAGTCGCCGGGGCTGACGTTGCGCTGGGTGATGACGCCTGCGTACGGCGCCTTGATCTGGCCGTACTCGACGTTGACCCGGGCCTCTCGCTCGTTGGCCCAGGCCACTCCGAGGTCGGCGCGTGCGGCCTCGACATCGACACGGGCCTTGTCGCGGTTCGCGATCGCCATGTCGCGAGCCGAGGTCGTCTCCGAGACCATCGCATCGGCCTGGTCACGTGCGGCAGCGGCCTCCTCGAACTGGCGATAGGTCTCGTCGCGCACCTGCACGTCCAGAACGTGTTGGGCGACGAGAACCTCGAGCCGCTTGTATTCCGACTCCCAGCGGGTGTAGCTGGCCTGTGCCCGCTTAACACCGGCCTTCGCGGAAACGATCCGTGCTTCAGCCGTCAGGAGGTTTGATTCGGCGGCCCGAAGCGCACTCTGCGTCACGTCGATCTGGACCTCGGCCCGATGCACGTTGGCGACCCTCTGGGCGTGGGTCTGCACAATGTCAGGGATCCACATATCAATGAGGACATCGCCATCCTTGACACGGTCGCCAATGTTGTGCCGGTACTCCTGGACATACCCGGCGATCCTCGAATAGATCGGCGTTGTCTCGAAGGCCTCGATCGTCCCCGGCTGAACCACATTCATCCGGATGTCGCGCCGCTCCGGGTGGATGACGGTGATACCGGCCGTCTTTCCGTGCTCGCTCTTGGCGTCAGCCGACTTCCCGTTCTGGTCGGAGTGCCGGCAGCCTGCTGAATGCGCTAGGAAGAGGCTCAGGGTGACGAGTGCCACCATGGGACTCTTGAAGACGGGCTGAGTGATGCTTGGTGTCCTTGATCTGGAGTCCATGGATGACATCGTCAGCGCTCTCCGATCGGTTTTGGGGCAGGTGCGGTCTTTTCGGCGCCCGGATGGCGGTCATCCTTCTGGGGTACCCCGTCGTGGTCATGTTCAGGGCCATGCTCGGGGTGGATGGGATCATAGTGAGCACTTGAGGGATCGTCGGGGTCTAGCGACGGAGATTGGTTGGAGGCCCGGTTCAAGAGCAGCGTGAAGACGGCCGGCAGGACGAGCAACGTTGCGAAAGTTGCCAGGGCCATGCCGCCGATCACGGCCCGGCCGAGCGGTGCGTTCTGCTCGCTCCCTTCCTCGAGGGCAAGCGACATGGGGATCATCCCCGCAATCATGGCGCAGCCAGTCATGATGATCGGGCGGAACCGGCCCTTGGCCGCGGTGATCGCCGCGCGGTCGGCCGGCATCCCCTCCTCCAGGCGATGGCGGTCGCCGAAGCTGACGAGCATGATCGCGTTGGAGACCGCCACGCCGACGGCCATGATCGTTCCCATCAACGACTCGATGTTGAGGGTTGTTTTGGTGATCCAGAGCGCCAGTACGACACCGCAGAGGACCGCCGGCACCGATGCAACGGCCGTCAGGGCCAGCCGGGGTGCCTGAAAATAGGCGGTCAGCATGATCAGGATCACGATCACGGCCACAGCCAGGCCGATCTCCAGGCTCCGGAACATCTCCCTCATCGGCCGAACTTGCCCGCGCAGGTCGACCTCGACCCCCCTTGGCGGCCGGCCGGCTCGAGACATTGCCAGGTCCAACCGGTTGATGACACGGCCCAGGTCCTCTCCCTCGATGTTGGACGTCATGCTCAGGAAGCGCCGCATGTTGTAGCGGTCCACCTCGCCTGGCATCTCGCTCGCATCACGCGCGCCACGTCGCGGATCAAGAGCGGGGGGGTGGGGTTGGAGGGTGAATCGGCGACCTTCGCCGCCTGCTGGCGGTTGGACTGGGTGGTCAGCGGCACAAGCGCGACGTCGGTCGCCTCGGTCATCTTGGGCTGAGGGACTTCCACTTGCACCTGGTACGAATTGCCGCTGGCGTCGTCGCGCCAGAAATTGCGTGCGGTGTAGCGGCTGGAGTAGGTCGCGGCGATGAGCGATTGGCCGATGTCGCGCGCGGTCACTCCGCTCAGACCGGCCCGCTCGCGGTCGAGGGTGACCTGGACGGTGGGGTAGTGCAGGGACTGCTGGACTTGCGTGTCGCGGAGCGACGCGATCTGGTCGAACTGCTCGCGGAGCTTATCCATGAAGGTACTCGAGTCGGCCATGTTACGACCGCTAACGACCACTTCGATCGGAGCGGGGGCACCGAGGCTCATCGTCTGAGAGATCAGGTCGCCCGGCTCGAACGCGAAGATCATGTCAGCAACGCGGCGGTCGGCCAAGTCGGGTGCGACACCCAAGCTCAAGAGCTCCTGGCGGAACCATGCGCCTACTTTCTCGGGGAGAACCTTGCGTAGCCGCTCCTGCAATTCGAAGATATCGACTCCGCTCCCTTCACGCAGGCCGACCTGGAGCAAGCTGTCATCGGGTCCGCGGCTCCAGAGGTAGGCCATGTTGATCGTGAACTGCGGCGGGTTGCCGCCGGCGTAGCCCATCGTGATGTCGACCTTCTCGGGCCCGACCTCCTCGGCGATCACGTCGAGCGTTTTCTGGGCCACCCTGGTGGTAAGCTCGTAGTGGGTCCCCTGCGGCGGCCGCACGCGAAGCTGTAACTGGCCGGTGTTGACCTTCGGGAAAAGCTCGCGGCCCAACTGGCTTCCCACGAGAACCACGATCGTGCCGGTCGCCAGTAGGTACGCCAACACCACCTTGCGCCGGTGCGCAACCGTCCAGTCGACGATTTGTTCAAATCGGTCCTGCATCCGCATGAAAAACCCCGGTCGCGCCTCGGCCGCGTCGCCGTGGCCGTGCGTTCCGTGGCGGTTCTCGAGCAGCCAGACCGAGAGGACCGGCACGAACGTGCTGGAGAGCAAGTACGACGTGATCATCGCCCCGCCGACGGCCAGCGACAGCGGCACGAACAGTGCGCGCACAGCTCCGACCATGATGAACGAGGGGATGAACACCGAGAGGATGCAAAAGAGCGCCAGCAGGCGCGGGACCGCCGTCTCCATGTTTCCTTGGCGCACGGCGCGCGACATCGACGGCGTGTGCTCCATCTGGGTATGGATGTTCTCGATCTCGACGGTCGCCTCGTCAACCAGGATGCCGATAGCCAGAGCAAGACCGCCCAGCGTCATGATGTTGATCGTATTGCCCGTCAGATTGAGGATCACGATTGACCCCAGGAGGGCCAGCGGAATATTGAGGACAACGATGATCACGGCCCGCAAGTCGCGCAGGAACAAGAGCACCATCAGCCCCGTCAGACCGGCGCCAGCGCTCCTTCGACACCTACGCTCTCGATGGCGCGGTACACGATCGGCGACTGGTCGAACTGGTACGTGACCTTGACGTCGTCGGGCATGACCGCCTGGAACCGTGGCAGGTTCTCCTTGACCGCGCTCACCACCGTCAGCGTCGAGGCGGAAGCCTGTTTCACCACCGGCAGGTAGACCGATTTGCGGCCATTGACGAGTGCATAGCCGACGGGAATATCGGTCGCGTCGGTCACCGAGCCAACGTCACGGATGTAGACATTCTCCCCTAGCTTGAGCGGGACGTTGCGCAACTCTTGCGGGCTCATGACCATGGTATTGGTCGGGACGACTGTCATCTGGTCCTTGATCGTCACGTTGCCCGAGGGGCTGATGAAATTGCCGCGGTCGATCGCGTCGACGACGTCCTGGGGCGAGAGGTTGTAGGAGCGAAGCCGGTCGGGGTCGACGTTGACGACGATCGACCGGATGTTGCCACCGAACGGCGGTGGGGACGAGACGCCCGCCAGGCCCGAGAACATAGGCCGGACCCGGAACAGCGCCATGTCCTGAAGCTCGCCGACCGAGCGGCTCGGGCTCTCGAAAACCAGATAGCCGACCGGCAAGCTGCCTGCGTCGAGCCGGAGCACATACGGCGGCAGTGAACCATTGGGCATGACCGATAGGGCTCGGTTGCAGTAGGCAACGGTCTGAGCCGTCGCCTCGGCCATGTCGATTCCCGGCTGGAAGAACAATTTGAGCATCACCATGCTCTGGATCGACCGGGACTCGACATGCTCCACGCCGTTGATGTACTGAAAGAACAGCTCGTAGACGTTGGTGATTAGTCCCTCGATCTGCTTGGGATCCATCCCGCCATAGTTGTGGATGACGTAAAGCTGTGGCTGGTTGAGCGACGGAAAGATGTCCTTCTGCATCTGGACGATACTGTAGGTCCCGCCCAATCCCAGGGCGAGCACCAGCATCATCACGGTCACGGGCCGTCGAAGTGCGAAAACAATCGGGTTCATCGAAGCCTCAACACGCGATCCCTATGCGTCCACCACCCCGATCTTCGGCCCGCATGACTGCGGGAGGGCGCGGTCGCGATAGACGACTAAGGAACTTTATCAGCATGATACGCACTTCGTGAAGAGCGCGCCCGGTCTCTTCCCGGCGATGCCTACGTTGAATGTTGAGCGGTTCGACGACCTGATGCTGCGGACCCAGTCGCAGCAACCCAACTGCGTGCGGATTTGGAAGCGGCTGTACAAGCACTGCGACGAGCTCGCCGCAGGATATCTGATCTCGTCGAGGACGCGGCGGCGCGAAGCGCCTCGGTGTTGAGCGGCGGTCAAATCCCAAAAGGCGTCGGATATTTTTTCCCCAGCGACTGTTCTTACCGATGTGCCGGTCGGTGCGCCATCTGGAATGAAGAGATCTTCGGGCCTGTGGCCCCGATCCGAACCTTCCGGGACGAAGCCGACGCTGTCAAGTACGACAACGACACGGGGTACGGCCTCGTCGCTTATCTCTACAGACGCGACTTGCAGCGCGGTTTGCGCTTCAGCGAACAGCTCGATGTGGGTACGGTGGGGCTGAACCGCGGCCTCGTCTCTAACCCTGCCGCTCCGTTCGGCGGCACGAAACAGAGCGGCCTTGGGCGCGTGGGCTCCCACGAAGGTATCAAGGAATTCCTAGAAACCCGATAGGTGTCGGCTGCGTGGTGAGCTTTCGCCGCGTCGGTGCGACATTGAGTGGGGTCAAGACGAAGGGAAGACACATCATGAAAATCGGCTGGATCGGAACTGGTCGCATGGGCTACCCGATGGTGAGCCGGCTCTTAAAGGCCGGCCATAGCGTTCGGGTTTGGAATCGGAGCGTCGAGAAGGCGCGCCCACTCGCCGCCTTGGGTGCCCGAGTCGTCGACCGGCTGGAATCTTTGGGCGACATCGACATTCTCTTTACCGTCGTCACCAACGGCAACAGTCTGCATGAGGTTTGTTTCGGACCGTCCGGCGCCTTTGCCGATATCAACTCCAAAATTCCGCGCATCCTGGTGGATTGCTCGACCATTGGAGTCCCGGAATCCGAGGTGTTGCGCGAGAAGCTGGCAAAACGACAGGTCGCCTATCTGACAGGCCCGCTGAGCGGCAATCCGGAATGCGTCGTGGCCGGGCAGTTGTCGAGCGTCGTCTCGGGCCCGCAAGAGGCCTTTGACGAGGCGGAGCCATTGATCAAGTCCTATGCTGTGCGCGGCGCCGTCTATGTCGGTGAAGGCGACCCCGCGAGGTTCTGCAAGATCGCCCACAACACCTTCCTCGCAGGCCTGATGGAAAGCTTGATGGAGGTCACTTTGTTGGCCGAGAAGGCAGGCGTAGCGCGCCGTACCTTCCTGGAGTTCATCAACAGAAGCGTCATGGGCTCAGGGTTCACTCAGTACAAATCAGCGGCGCTAGTGAATCTCGATTTCACGCCGACATTCACGGTGCCGCTGCTCCTCAACAAAGATCTTCAACTCGGCCTTGATGCCGGCCGGAGGCTAGGAGTCACGATGCCGATCGCGTCCGCGACGCGGGAAATCCTCCAGTCGCATGTCGGCCTGGCGTCCCAAAGGCCCGATGCCAAGGCCTACCTGGAAAACGACTTCGCGGCGGTCATTGAAACGCTCGCGGCCCTTTCCGGCATGAAGCTGCGCCGGAAAACGTTCACGTGCCGAGTGGACTGGAGGTGCCGGGGGATTCGCCCCGGCCCGACTGACCACCATCACCTTTGCCTCGATCTTCTCCATCATCATCAACGTGGGCGATGAGGTGCGGTCAGTATCCAAAGATCTCTTCGAGACCCTGACCAACCGTAGCACGCGACTTCTCTTCCCTTGGTTCCGGGAGGACAACAGCTAATGTCACGCACAACAAACAGGTCGCAACGGCAAAACAAGATACCCTCGCCAAGGCGGGGAAAAGACGGGCGCGTCCGTTACGCGGTCCTTGGTCTGGTCCGGGCGGCTGGGCGAGCCGCGCCTCTTCACGTCCCTGTTCATGTCACCGATCCCAGCGGGGGACGTGCGTCTGCGGAAGGGGGCCGGGCCGCTGGAGTACATCGGCGTCAACTGCCTGAATGCCGCCCGCCACCTGTTTGCGGACGAGCCCGAGGATGCGTTTGCGCTGGCCGGGTCGGACGGCTCGGACCGCTTCCGCGAGGTCGAGGAAACGGCGTCCGTGATCCTGCGGTTCCCGCGCGGCCGGGTGGCCACTTTCACTTGCGGATTCAATGCCCCCTACCGCTCCGACTTCCGCCTGACCGGCACGGCCGGCGACCTGTTCGTCAACAGGGCCTATGGCATGAAAGGGGAGATGACCGGCGTGCTGACGGCCCAGGGCACGTGGGAGGAGCTACGATTCGCGGCGGACGACCAGTTCGGCGCGGAGCTGACTTACTTCTCGTGCTGTGTGCTCGAGGGCCGCGAGCCGCAGCCGTCCGGGGCGGAGGGGCTGGCCGACCTACGGGTCCAGACGGCCGTCCGCCGGTCGTTACGGTCCGGGAAGGTCGAGCGGGTGGATGCCCTCCCGCCGCCCCGGCGGCCGGAGCCAGCGCAAAGGATCAAGCTGCCGCCCACTCCCGAGCCGGAGTTGATCAAAGTCAGAGCCCCCTTCGACCAGTTCGGGGAAACGACGGCAGTTCGATTTTCGGAAGGAAACGCACCATGAAAATCTGTGTTTTCGGCGCTGGAGCGATTGGCGGCTATCTCGCGGCGGAATTGGCGCTGGCCGGCCATGAGGTTTCGGCGATCGTCCGGGGCACCCATCTCGACGCCATCCGCGAGAACGGCCTCAAGCTGATCATCGAAGGCAAGGAAAAGGTCGCTCGGATCGCCGCCAGTTCCAATTCGTCCGATTTCGGGCCGCAGGATTACGTCATTTGCACGCTGAAGGCCCACCAGTCGCATGAATCGGCTGAACAGTTCCGTCCGCTGCTCGGGCCCGACACCGCCGTGGTCACGGCGATGAACGGCATTCCATGGTGGTATTTCTACAAGGAAGGCGGCCGCTTCGACGGCAGGCATCTCGAATCGGTCGATTCGGGCGCCAGGCAATGGACCAAAATCGGGCCGGAGCGCGCGATCGGATGCGTCGTCGACCCGGCTTGCGAGGTCATCGCCCCCGGGGTGATCGAGCATCATGAGTTCAAGCGCTTCACTATCGGCGAGCCCGACGGCACCCGTTCGGAGCGTGTCAAGACGCTGAGCGCCGTTTTGACGGGCGCCGGTTTCGAAGCGCCGATCCGCGATCAGATCCGCTGGAATGTCTGGCTGAAGCTTTGGGGCAACGTCTGCTTCAACCCGATCAGCGCGCTGACCCACGCCACCTTGGACCGGATCACCACCGAGCCTGGATTGCGCCAGTTGTGCAAGCACATGATGCATGAGGCCAAAGCGGTGACCGAGGCGCTGGGCATCAACATTCCCGAAGATATGATCGATCGGCGGCTTGCCGCCGCCGGTTCGGTGGTCGGCCACAAGATGTCGATGCTGCAGGACTTGGAGCGCCACCGTTCGATGGAGATCGACGCCCTGGTCACCGCGGTCCAGGAACTGGGCCGGCTGACCGGGGTGCGGACGCCGGCCATCGACGTGGTTCTGGCCCTGGTTCAGGAGTGCGGCCGCCAAGCCGGGCTTTATGGAACGCCCGCCTGAAAGGCCGTCGCCTCAATTCGGCCGCTGGATCCCCTTTGTACATCGCGTCGGACAGGAGGGACATGCGGATCCCCGAGCCAGTTGCGGTCACGGGGCTGCGTCCTTGTGTCCGGCAGCGAGCGCTCGGTATCGGGTCCGTGGTCGACCATTGCTGCGAGGCCTGAAACAAGCTCGTCGATCAACCCTGGACCGTCATGTCCATCGGACTCCGCCCATGGGCCGATGGGGGCTGATTACAGGGAATTGGTATTACAGAAGAGGTCGAGCCGTCCGAGCACCCGGTATTCGTCGAGCATCAGGAGAAGACGGAAAGGGAACGAAACCGGGGTGCGATCAGTTCGGTGCGGAGCCGCGGGCCGCGTTCAGAGCGGTTGAATGCGGAGCTGGCGGTGGTGCGTGGCCCGCCTGGGACGTGACCCACTGGGCCGGTTGGCCGAGGGCGTGGTAGACCTCGAACTGGGCGACGTTGTGCTCGCTCACGGCCGCAGCGTACTGCTCGTAGGCGGTATTCAAGGCGATGAGCGCGGCGACGACCTCCTGGGGGCGGATGATCAGGCGGAGCAGCTCGCCCGCCGGCCGCGACGTCTCGCGCAGGCCGATGAAGTTCTTATCGGCCGACTCGATCGCCTGGCGCACGCCTTCGTCCGTCTCCACCATGCGCACGCGGGCGGTCTGCAACCGGGCGACGGCCTGCGCGACGTCGGATTTGACGCGGAAGACGGTCCGCGTCAGCTCGATCGAGGCCAGCTCCTGCTCGGCCCGGCGCTGCCGGATCAGGCCGATGTTGCCGACTCCTCCGTTTTGCAATTGCCAGACGGCGGCCACTTCGATGTCCATGCGGGAACCATTGCTGTTGAGCATGCCGTTGGCGCCGGAAGAGAGGTTGCCGGCCGCCAGCAGGCCCGTTGTCGTGGCCGGGCTGGTGACGACCAAGTTGGGCAGCAGGGGTCGCTTCTTCTCACGTTTCAGCAAGAGGGTCGCCGCCGCGACCAGTTCCTTCCTCGAAGCAATCTCGGGGCGGCTGTTCAGGGCCACCGGCAGCAGTTCCTCGGGGGAACACTCGGAGGGAATGAAGGTCACTTGCAGGAACGCCGGTTCGACTGGCTCGAGCAAAGTGGTCGGGTCAAGCAGAAGAACTTCCGCCAGGCGCGCACTCGCGACTCGCCAGTCGCGGATGGCGATTTGTTGGCTCTGTCGCAAGCTCTGCAATTCGGTCAGCGATCGATTGATCTCCAGCGGTGCGATCAGACTCGGGGCCAGCCCCTTGGTGAGGTTTACGAGCAGCTCGGCCCTCACGATCGTTGCCCCGACGCCGAGCAGTCTTCCCCGCGCTGCCTGGACGTCGAAATAGGCCTGGGCCACCGTCAGCAGGACATCGTTCCGCGCGGTCTGGAGGTCTGCTCGCCGCGAGGCGACCACTTGCCGTGCCGCGAGCGGGGCGTAGATCGCGTCCGTGAGCCCGACGAACAAGCTGGGCCCGCCGCCGACGAAGAATGTTTGCCTTCCTTTCCGAAAATTAGGACCCGTGAAGAAGTTTTGCTGGACACCATCATGCCGGAAGTAGTCGACTCCCCCGTTGAGACTGGGAATCCAGAGGGCCTTGGCCTGGAGCTGCAGCGCGAGAGCCTGTTCAACCTGCGCAGTCGCCGCCGCGATGTCGAGCGGCCGGACCCCGGAGAGATGCATGGCGGACGCGAGGTTGATCGGCAGGCCTTCCGGCACCACGGCGTCCATTCCGCCCACTGGAAAACCTACCCCGGCCGGGCCTGGGATCGGCTCTGGTGCTGGAGGCACGGTCTGGGCAAAAAGTTCTGAAGCCGCACCTAGCGGTGATCGCCGTGCCGGGTATTGTGCTCGCGGTTGTTCCTCGATGGCCGCCGGTAGCGACGGCGAAGAGGATTTGCGCAGGCACTTCGCGGCCGATCAGCGACGCCCACAGCGAGATCGGCAATAGCCAGTGGCGGCCGCGTCTCCAACGCATCCTCTGCCCCACATCCTGTGGACGGATATCTGTTAATCCGCAACGGTCCGGCAGATTCTAAGGATTTAGACGAGCCGGGACGATCCTGATCATCACGATAACTATCGGTCTTTCGTACAGGTGCTGCGTGAATGATTTTGCGTTCTCTCCCATCGGACCTTTCGAATTAATGCGATTTCGGTCTCATCGTCAGATATTGCGGTTGCCACATCTTCGCATCGACGCGGCGTTCGAGTTCCTCGGGCGTACAGGAGGCGGCCAGCCCTTCGCGCTGGGCCACCGCGGCGACGGCCAGGGCGATCGCACGCGAGCACCGGCGCGATTCCGCGAGCGGCGGGAGTAGCGCTCCCGCCGGGTCCTTACGAGCTGGGGAACAATCTGCCAATGCGCGTGCCGCCGCCATGAACATCGCGTCGCTCACGCGCCGGGCCTTCACCGTGAGGACGCCCAGCCCCAGTCCTGGAAAGATGTAACTACTGTTGCACTGGGCGATCGGGTATGGGCGGCCGCCGAAGGAGACATCGTCGAACGGGCTACCGGTCGCGATCAAGGCTCGGCCTGCGGTCCAGGCAATCAGGTCCGCCGGGCTTGCCTCGGTTCTTGACGTGGGGTTCGATAGCGGGAAGATGATGGGACGCTCAACTTGCTCGGCCATCGTGCGGACGATTTCTTCAGTGAATGTACGGGGTTGACCCGAAACGCCGATCAGAATCGTCGGGCGAGCGTTCCTCACCACGTCGAGTAAGCCGATGGCCTCGCCCGAACCCGTGCGCCAGCCGGCGACCCGAGCCGCAGGCTGGACGAACGGCTGTTGGAATGGCCTCAAGCCGGCAAGCCCGTCGTGAAGCAGTCCCGGCCGATCGATGAGGAAGAAACGGGAGCGAGCCTCACTCTCGGCCAAGCCTTCTTCAACCATGGCCGCGACCAGTTGTTCGCCGATACCGCAACCGGCGGAACCGGCCCCGAAGATTGCGACCCGCTGGTCTCTGAGCCGCCCGCCGGTGCCGGCCACCGCCGCGAGCAGGGTGCCGGTTGTAACCGCCGCGGTACCCTGGATGTCGTCGTTGAAAGTACAAAGCCGGTCGCGGTAGCGCTCAAGAATGGGGCCGGCATGGGACTTGCGCGAAGTCCTCCCACTGGAGCAGGACATCGGGGAACTTCCTTTGGACCGCAACGACGAATGCGTCGATGAATGTATCATAATCGCTACCGGCAATCCGCTCGTGCCGCCAGCCGACGTAGAGCGGGTCGTCGAGCCGCTGCCGATTGTTAGTTCCGACGTCGAGTAGAATGGGCAATGTCGTCGCAGGATGGATACCGCCGCAAGCGGTGTAGAGCGAGAGTTTGCCGATCGGAATGCCCATACCCCCGGCGCCTTGGTCACCCAACCCGAGGATGCGCTCGCCATCGGTGACGACGATGACCTCGACCTGCGGGGAGGCGGCATTTCCCAGGATCTCATCGAGGTCGTCACGCTCCGGATAGGCGATGAACAGCCCGCGCGGGCGGCGGAAAATATGACTGAACTGCTCGCAATCAAGGCCGACGGTCGGCGTGTAGACGATCGGCATCATCTCGGCCAGATGGTCGACCAGAAGGAAGTAAAACAAGGTTTCGTTGGTGTCCTGAAGCTGACGCAAGTAGATGTGCCGTTCCAGCTCTGTTGGTTTGGCACGGTAAGCGTCGAAGGCCCGATCCGCTTGCTCACCCAGTGTTTCTTCTGTCGGTGGCAGCAAGCCGAGCAATCCGAACATGCGTCGCTCTTGCCTCGTGAACGCGGTCCCCTTGTTCAGCAGGGGGCGTTCGAGCAAGAGATGCCCGCGGAGAGAAATCTCGAGGGCATTGCCACCGACGTTGCCTGACAGAACCGATTTCACATCCATTCTTAACCTCCGGATCAACGCGCGTTGCTTGACCTGGGGGTTCTAATCGAGTTCGCGGTCACTGTGACGCGGTGTCTCCGTCGGAGCGATGAAGATCCGGTCGCGTGGGAACTGTTCGAGCAACGACTGAGGCTTGCTGAAGTTCGTCGCAAGGACGTCGAGCGGATTGCCCGCGATCCACATGGAGAGATCGATGGCTTCATAATGGCCTGTGTTGAAACCGATCAAGACGCGGCAGCTCTTGCTACCAACGTTCTCGATCGAATGGCCATATCCTTGCGGAATGTAGCCGACATCGCCCTTGTTCAGCGTTTCGTCACGGTAGCGGCCGTGGGAACCAAACAAGGTGACATTGATCTGCCCTTCGATCACGTATTGCCACTCGTCGGAGGTTGGATGCCAGTGGAGCTCGCGCAGGGCTCCTGGCTTCAGGTCGAGGATGACGCCCGTGACCGTCTTCGAGATCGGGAAACGGTCGGCTCCCACCCGCCACTCGCGGCCACCCTTGTGGATGGAATGAGGCTCTTGAGCGAGCATCCGGAAGCGGTGAGTATCGGGCGGCGACGTGAGCGGCCCCTGGTGATTCGGCTGGATTGTCTCGGAGGGAATCGGACCGCGAGCGAAGTAAACCTCGTCCTTGGGAAAGCCGTCGAAAGCCGATTCGGGCAGGCCGAAGTTCTTCGCCAGGACATGTTTGGGCGTGTGGCCGATCCAGTCGGTGATGCTGAATGTGCCAAATTCCGAGAAGTAACCGTTGTCGAAAATAAGGATGAAATGAGCAGGCTTGTTCCCGAGGCATTCGAGCATGTGACCGTGACCGCGGGGGAAGTACCAGATGTCGCCGGGCTCGAAATCGTTGGTCTCGGCACGCCCGTTCGGATCGATCACGGTCGTGCGAACGCGGCCCTCGATCACAAATGCCCATTCGGCAGCCGTGGCGTGCCAGTGCAGTTCGCGCATGGCGCCCGGCTCTAGCCTCATGGAGACTCCCGCGATCCCCTTGGAGATCGGCAACTGCTTGACCGTCGCCTCCTTGCCTGAGCTGCCGCCGATCACCCTGCCTGCCGACTTCTCGAGTTCGAACTTGAAGGTGGGTAACTCGTCACCCGCCAGCAAGGGGTCGGGCACGTTGTTCTTGAATGAGAACTCTTCATCCGCAGGCGCGTTCAAGCCGACCAGCCCGGCCGCCACGGCGGCCGAGCCGATGAATCCCCGTCGCGAAGACTCTGACATGGTGTCTCCTTGTCGGATGGTTACGAGGAAACGAAAACCAGCGTTCCGTAAGACCCCATCGATCCGAGTCTGGCACCATGGACCGAAGCCTGTCGACCCCGTTAATCCCGATTCCTTACAACTGTCGCAGGAACGCCACCAACTGGGTCTTCTCCTCACTGGTCAGACGCGTTTCCAGGATCAAGTTGAAGAACTCCACCGTGTCTTCCAGTGTCAACAGCCGGCCGTCGTGGAGATACGGCGGCGATTCCTTGATGCCGCGCAGAGTGAAGGTCTTGATTGGCCCCTGTACGGTGGCCACCAGGCCGTTGATCGTCTGCGTCTTGTAGAATCGATCGACCTGCAGGTCGTGCATCGAGTTGTCTGTGTAGTAAGGGGCCGGGTGGCAGGTGGCGCATTGGGCCTTGCCGAAAAACAACTGTTGACCGCGCATCTCGCTCGAATCCGCGGCGAAGTGTCTCGGGTCAAGCATGCCGTCTACTCTCAGTGGCGCGGGGGGAAACGCAAGCAATTCCTGCACTTCCGACATGAAATGGACCTGGCTGCCCCGTTCGAGCGGACTGACTCCCTTGGCCGCCGCCGACACCTGGTCGCCGTCGAAGTACGCCGCCCGCTGCTCGAACTCGGTGAAATCCTCGATGGATTTCAAAGCCCGCTGCGAGCCGAACAATCGCTGGATGTGGACGCCGCGCAGGCTCGGGGTTTCGATGCGCCGGCGGTGCGATTGCGGCCTGATGTCGCCAACGAGATGCGTCGCTCCGGAGGTGTGGCCGTTGACGTGGCAGTCGAAGCAAGTTACGCCACGCATGCCCTCGGGCTTGTCCGTTTTCCGGTCGGCCGAGGCGTTGAATTGCTGCTGAGGGAACTGCGTGACCAGCAGGCGCAGACCCTCCAGGTCCTTGGCGTTGAGGATGCCAGCGAAGAGTTCCTGGAAGTTCTCTTCCGTCACGACCTTTCCCTGGGAGACATCACCCAGATCAAGCCGCGTGGTCAGATAGATGGCCGGCGGAAACTCAGGGAGGAAATGCTCAGGCAAGTCGAAATCGACGTCGAAGCGTTCCAGTCGGCCGAGCTGCTTGATCTCCATCAGTGGGAAGACCATCCCCCCGGCCTCGTGCTTGGGGTGGGGAAGAGGAAGAAACCCCTTGGGAAACAGGCCCTTCTCACGGATCTCATCACTGGCCATCGCGGCGAGTTGGTCCCAGGTCAATCCCTCCGGCAACTTCGCGGCCGGGCCAACCTGGATGGGCTTGCCGCGGGACATCGTCAGCTTGCTATCGGGACGTGGGGTAAGGTCGTAACGCTCCTCCAGGAGCTTCTTCTGGCGGGCCATGACCGATTCCTTGTCAGCCTTGTCCTTGGCCATCACGGCCTGGAAACTCTCCTTCCCGAGCAGGGCGGGTGCGATCTGGTCGTAACTCGAAGGTGATTGGTCCTTGGAGGTGTATTCCTGGGCCTTATTCCCGTTAGCCTGAGTTTGCGTCTGGGGCCGGGCCAGTGAAGAAGCGAGACCGAAAACCAGGAACGCTGATGCAGAAATCCCAGCCAGCCGGCGCCCGCTTCGACGTCTGTCGATACCTTGCATGGAATGCTCCTCAAATGGGTACGATGACCGTAACAACTGACAGCGAATCGTTCGCTCCCTTCCCCGCCGAGTTCCTGAAGGCGGCAGGTTGGCAACCGATCTGGCGGGATCGTTACCAACGCCGCCTATTCTTAACGCTACGAGTGGTCAGGGCAACTCCCCGGTGTCCATTGGCCTCAGATACGTACTGTAAAGGATCACCTGCTTCGGTGTTAAAGCAGCTTAATGTGTCTCGGTCGGCACCGGCCTGGCAAGTGATGACCCGGAACTCGATAACTTGCTGACGCTTGAGGGCAGAGTTGCCTCGTTCGTATAACCTGCTCGAGGGTCTTGAGAGTCTCTGTGCCACAGCAAGTCTGCGACACCAGTGACAAGCTTCCATCCCAGGCTTAGAGCCAGCGGAGTGAACCCCAATAAGAACGACCAGAGCACGTGATCCCAGAGCAAGAGATGCCCCATTTTCCGCCTCCTTCTGCAACCGAACGGTCGCTTCCTCGACTGAAGTGTGCCAGGTACCTGCACGGAGCAGGCATGTTGCCCCCCAAATGGGGGCACCGCCGCACTGCTCTTTGTCTCTCAATAAGTCCCGCGAATAATCTTGGTGAAACCCTTCATCGATTTCTTGCGACGAGGGTTAGATGGGGGCCGAGCCGCGGCGGGACGGAGCCGATCGGTCACGTGGCGGGCAGGAATCGGCCGGGTCGGCAGGCGCGGGGAGAGTTAGTCCGCGAACTCGCCGGGCGTCTCCTCGTACAATCATCGTGGAACGGCCGGGCCTTCGCCGGTACATCTGACTGATAGGTAGAACAGCCGAAGTGCGGGTGGTCTATCATACTAATCCGAAGAGCGAGCGAGGGAATCAGCGGCCGATCCTCGCGATCGCGCGTCGAATGAATACGGTCTGCTCGCGGCGCATTCCGGAAGCACTCGAGCGGGAAGGGAAGGAACAGCCTCGAGGGTCGACTTGCCCGGTCAACTCGTCGAATTCTGAAAAGGAATCCCTCCCACCTCTTTGTGCTGGCACGACCTTTACTCGAGAAGTCAAATGGTCACGTCTCGGACCAGGCACGGTGCCGCGCTATCGTTCGTGCAAGCGGAATCCGCTGCGCTGGCCTGCTCAGGCCGGGACCACCGGCGTCTTGCGCGTCGGGATCTGTCGCCAGGACCGACTTGTCGATGTTCAGGTGCGCCTTCACAAGCTCATACGGCGTGAACGCCAACCACTGCCGGAGCGAGACGTCGGAGAAGCGGTCTGACTGCCACAGCTCGAGGTACCGCAGCGTCGTCGTGCCCGTGTTCTCGATGTAGTGGGGCATGCTCTTCGGCACGTAGGCGACGTCGCCCGGCTGGTAGTCGAAGGTGGCCGCGGTCGAACCCGAGGCGTACACCGTCATCCGCGACTGGCCCGCGATGTGGTATTGCAACTCGTCGGAGTTCGGGTGCCAGTGCAGCTCGCGCATCCCGCCGGGCTCGACCTCGATCAGTCCGGCGGCGATCATCTTGGCCGCCGGGAAATTGGTGGAGTCGACGATGCGGACCCGGCCCCCTTTGGTTTCGATCGGCTTTTGGTCCATCAGCCTGTGGCTGTAGGTCGTGGGCACCGGCCCGGCGCCGACGACTCGATACGTGTCGAGCGGGCCGGGCACTTGCGACTCGAAGATGTAGAGCTCTTCCTTGGGGATGTTGGCGAAGGCGCTTTCGGGCACGCCGAAGTTCTTGGCGAGAACCTCTTTCGGAATGTGGGCCAGAAAGTCCGTGACCAGGAAGGTCGCATCCTCGTTGAAGTTGCCGTCGTTGAAGACGAGCAGGAACTCGCAACCGTCCCCCTCGAGTCCCTGGAGCGAGTGCGGGATGCCGCCCGGGAAGTTCCAGATGTTGCCCTCGCTGATATCGTCCTGGAAGGCGTGACCGTCCTGGTCGATGGCAGTGATCCGCATCCGGCCTTTGAGCACGAACCCCCACTCGTCCGGGACGTGCCAGTGCATCTCCCGGACCGCCCCGGCCTTGAGCCGCATGTTGACGCAGTTAAGCTCCGTGGCAATGTGCAGCTCTCGTCCGGTCACCTGCCGGGCCCAGCCGCCGGGCTGCAACCGATTGTGGACGTCGGCAAATGAGAATCTCAGGTTGGGCAACGTGCCGTGGTCCGTCGGCGGGGGCACGAGCCTGTCCAGGTTCTGGGCTTCGCGGGCGGGGTTCGTCGGACCAATGATCGGTGCGCCCTTCTGGCCGCGAATCGGCACAGGCGGCTGGTCGTCGGCTGCAGCCCGTCTGGTTCCGGCGAGTGTTGCGGTCGTGGCCGCAGCAAACGCTGCGGCCCCTGTCAGGAAGTCCCGGCGCTGGAAGTCGGACATGGGCTCCTCCGGCATGAGATTTCAACTGGGAACGATACATCGTCACCTCGCGATCCCGCAATGCGCCGGGGAGCCTAACACCAATAACGCTCCGGTGCGAGTGGGTAGCACCCGGACCGTCGGAGACGCTTTACAGAGCGGGAGAAAGCGCGAACGTCCAAGACGAGCTGTGACGGTAGGACCCCTTTCTTAAACTTCAAAACTGCCGCCTTACCGGTCGAGCCGATCCATGTCGCGTCGGGGTCGTCAAATGACCAAGGTTTCGTGGACGGCTCATTTGGTTCCAGCCTGGGGGCCTCATGGACTCGACGTCACGTCGGCCGGCGCGGATCTCGTCGCTGACCCATCCGGCTAGAATGAGGAGCAAGCAGCCGACCAGCATGTCGATGAAGAATGGTGCGAGCATCGTGATCTTCCTCTCTAAGAATCTTTCGCGCTCAGCGCGAACTTGCGGAGCTTGTCCTCGGCCTGCGACTCGATCTGTCGGACCCGCTCCTTGGTGATTCCCAGCCCCTTGCCGAGTTGCTCGAGGGTCATCTCGTTGGCGCCGCCGATTTCCGTGGCGGCTCACAAGGATCCGCCGCTTGCCGACGTCAGGGGGGCGGGACTGGCACCCTGGAGATCTCACCTTCCGAGAACCCGCCGGCCTCCTCGGTACAGGGCAGGGATCAGGCGATGCAGCGCAAGAACCACTCATCCCTTTTGCGCTGGCGTTGCCCTGTCGGGTCGAGAGGTCCGCGCCCGCCGCTCGCAGGGTTAAAGGAAACATCGCTTCTTGTCCCCCCAATGAGTTCCGCGAATAATGTCGGTGAAGCCCTTCATCGATTTCTTGCGACGGAGTTGAGATGGGGGCCGAGCCGCGGCGGGAACTGACACTGATCCTGGGTAAAGCACGTGCCGGGGACGAGGGGGCCAGGGGAGAACTCATCTCCTTGATCTATAATCAGTTGCGAGACGTCCCCTCAGGATTGATGCGCCGGGAGCGGGCCGACCACACCCTCTCGCCCACCGCGGTGGTCCATGAGGCCGTCATCCGACTGATGGGCGAAGCAGTCTTCGAGAAGGCGCCGGACCGAGACTATCTGTTCGCGTCTGCGGCACGTGCCATGCGGGAGGTTCTCATCGACCACGCGAGGCGGAGAGCTGCCGCACGGCGTGGCAAGGGCTGGCAGCGCGTCCCGCTCGACCGGATCGCAGACTACTTTGAGGAGCAGGGGCTGGATGTGATCGCGGTCCACGAGGCCCTCGACCGATTGTCCGTATTGAACGACCGCCAGGCCCAGGTCATGACCTTGCGGTACTTCGGCGGCCTGACCGTGCCCGAGGTCGCCGAATCGCTAGGTATCTCGGTGGTCACGGTGGAGAGGGATTGGCGACTTGCGCGGGCCTGGATGCATGGCCAGCTCGCGAAGGGGGACGAATGACACCCGAACGCTGGCGCCAGATCGACGATTTGTTCGCTGCCGCGGTGCTGATGGAGCCCGCCCAGCGAGAGCCCTGGCTGCGATGCGCCTGCGACGGCGACGAAGACCTGAGGGCCGAGGTCGCCCGCCTGCTATCGCAGGACGAGGAAGCAAACGGGGACGGGTTCCTGACACCGCCTGAGGCGGCGAACGGTACACCGGATCAGACTGGAAGCTGGCACCCGCACGATCATTTCCGTGCCGCGATCAGACCACAGTCGCTCGACCAGCCTGCGGAAGGTGCTATCGATGAGACCGGCTGCTTTTTCCCGAAGGCGGCGATGGCCGCGGCCACAACAGGGTCGAGCTTCAGCTCCGAGACCGCTTCGCTCGTGCGTGCTCGGCTGCTCGAACTACCAATCGTCTACATCTCGATCCTGGCGATGACCTTGCTCTGGACGCACGTCGTCCTCGGGGATGACGCTCTGACGCTGCCCGTCGTCGGCTTGAACGCTGTGGTCATCCTGGGCCTCGGAAGTATTATCGCCCTGCTTTCGACCCAATGGCCTGTCTCGTTGAACTGGCTCAAGACCCTGGAACTGGGAATGATAGGAATGGTTGCGAGTTTGAGCACTTTCGTCCAGTACCGACTGATGCTCATGTACTCGCTACGCAACGATCGGTTGATGGCGCAGCTTACTCTGAAGAACGGCGTGCTGTTCACCTCGATCCTCATTCTCACTTACGGACTCTACGTTCCGAAGAGCTGGCGCCGGGCCGCTCTCGTGGTCGTGCCGCTCGCGCTCCTACCTTTCGTGACAGTGGAGTTGCTCGCCTTGCGTCATCCCGAGGCGATGCGGTGGCTTGAGCTGGGGTGGAACAACAGCGACACCCCTCGACTCTTACTCTACACCTTCGATGCCATGATCCTGCTCATCCTGGCAGCCGGAGCTGCGTTTGGGGCCCGTACCATCTTCATGCTGCGCCGGCAGGTTGCCGAAGCCCGGCGACTCGGCCAGTATAACCTCCGCCGCAAGATCGGCTGTGGCGGTATGGGCGAGGTGTACCTGGCGGAGCACCAGCTTCTGAAGCGTCCCTGCGCCGTCAAGTTAATTCGGGCGGGCAAAGTGGCCGACCCGTCGGCCCTGGAGCGGTTCGAGCGGGAAGTTCGCCTCACCGCCACGCTCTCTCATCCCAACACGATTGAAATCTTCGACTATGGTCAGACCGAGGATGGGACCTATTACTACGTGATGGAGTATCTGCCGGGCTTGAACCTGGCGCAGCTCGTCGATCGGCATGGCTCCCTCCCGCCGGGTCGAGTGGTGTACCTGCTGCGGCAGGTTTGCGGGGCACTCCGTGAGGCCCACGCGGCGGGCCTGATTCATCGCGACGTCAAGCCTTCGAACATTTTCGCAGCGCGGCGCGGGGGGATGGACGACGTGGCCAAGCTGCTGGATTTCGGCTTAGTCCGGCCCGCGGCGAATTCCTCCACGACTGACCTGAGCGGAGAGGGACTGGTCCTCGGCACGCCTCTATTCATGTCACCCGAGCAAGCGCGGGGCCGGGAGTTGGACGAGCGGAGCGACATTTACTCGCTGGGCGCCGTGGCTTATTACCTGTTGACCGGTCGACCGCCTTTCGACGAGGCTGATGGCATCCAGGTGATGATCGCGCACGCCCGCGACCCGGTGATAGCCCCGTCGCAACTCCGAGCCGGCATCCCCTCAGACCTGGAGCAGGTCGTTCTGCGCTGTCTGGCCAAAGACCCGTCCAGTCGGTTCCCGGAGGCCGATCAACTGGATCGAGCCCTTGGTGAGTGCGCTTGTGCAACCGAGTGGGATCCGTCGCGAGCGGCTAGCTGGTGGAGTAGCACATTGCGGTCCCCGGCGATGTCTCCGGCAGTCCTTTGACCGATTTCCGGAACCGCCCGTACCTGCCCTTTTCCGCTCTGGGCCACGCTCTCCTGAGCAACGGAAGCAATAAACCAAGATCAAGCTCGCATGGTCAATTGTTGGCAAATTGTCGAACGCTCAGGCTTAGACAAGAAGGTGGCCTGGAGTTCAATCTAAAATGTTGTCGATTTCCAGACCCGATCTTCGTCAGTACAACGAACGGCCTGAGTGGAAAGGCAGCGATACCCCTTTTGCAATCGGAGAGCACCGATGAAGTTTCGAACCGTATCTTTGGTCTTGGTGGCCGCCCTGACAGCCGTTGCCGTATCGTCGAACGCCGATGAGAAAGCCGGTACGGCCCCGTCGCAGCATTTGATGGCAAAGACCGCTTGAAGGCCGAGTGGGTCGCCTGCAAAGACGGCAAGCCCTGTCATCAGGTGAGTTTCGATCTGGTGCGCAAACAAAATTAGTCCGAGGAGAATCGGCTGCAATTCTCCGGAGGGTGCTTGATCCCCACAGGTCAAAGAAAAGGGCTCGATTATGGCGAAGTTCATGCTGATTGTGCACAATGTCCCAGGCAACTTGCAGACGTTGTCGCCCGAAGAAATGCAGCGGAAGTTCGAAAAGTATCAGGCGTGGACCGAGAAAATCCGCTCCAGTGGCCGGCACGTGTCGGGTGAGAAGCTTGGGGAAGAGGGCGGCAGGCTTTTGGGCCTGCAGAAGGGCCGGCTGAATGTCACGGACGGACCGTACAGCGAAGCCAAGGAAGTAGTCGGCGGCTATTTGGTGTTGCGCGCGGCCGATTACGACGAGGCCATCGAGCTCATCCGCGATTGTCCTTTTCTGGAGGACGGCAGGATCGCGCTTCGCCAGACGGACCCCATGGGCTGCGGAGGCGATTGATGGGTGGGGAACCCCGAGTCCAGAAACTGGTCGAGCATCTGTTCCGCCACGAGCCGGGGCGGATGCTTGCCACCTTGACCCACATCTTGGGGCTGGAGAACCTGGACCTGGCTGAAGAAGTCGTGTAAGGGGGCGCTGCTCCAGGCCTTGCGGAAATGGCGGTTCCAGGGAGTTCCGGAGGACCCCCGGGCATGGTTGGTCCTGCGCGGTTCGCTTTCCGTGTCTCATGTCAAGATCCTGCATGCAGCTAGCTTGTCGCATCGGTTGGGGATCGGCTCGATTTCCGTGGTCGGCCTTCCGGACGGATGGTGTGCTCCAAGCCGAGATCCCTTACCGTTTTCCGAACCCACTCCTCTCCGCCGTAGGGCTGTCCTCTCTCGATGCTCACCCGCACTCGGTCTAGTTCTTTCGCGGTCAAAAGCGTGTTGACGCGAGCCGTCCAGTTCGCTGGCCGTTCAACCGGCCAAGCCGATAACAAAGCCTTGATCGCCTGCGTGCCTCGCGCTCTGGACCACAGGCTGCCCCACCGCCACTGCTGCGCTCGCTCGACCAGCCCCGCCGATAAAGGACTCCGCTCGACATATCGCAGTAGGCCAAGCAGATGGTCATCACTCTGTATCGGGAAACTCTTGAATCGTCCTTGATACAGGTGCCCGTACCCCACCGTCCGGTGCGAAACGCGCCAGCGTACGGCGTGCGTCTGCGCGAGCCGCCGAAAAAAGTCCGTCAATTGGCCCTCCTCCTCCGGCCAGACCACAAAGTGCCAATGGTTGGACAAGACAGAATACGACAGGATACGAATGGGTTGCCGCATGGTGCGCCTCAACCATGACGCGCTCGAACGCCTCGAAGTCGGGCTCTTTGCGAAACAGATGAATCCCACCGGCTGATCGATTCAGCACGTGATAAACAAAACCCCCAGGAGCTACTCTCGCTGACCTTGGCATGACATTCTCTGCTAGACAAAACGGAGGGTTGTCGTCAGTACTAATCGCGTCCCAGTTTCCACAATACTACCAAAACGGCGGACTGTCGTCAATACTAATCGCGTCCCGGTTTCCGTCCCCCTTGCCAGTTCGCTACCGCCATGCTAATCTGGTCTGAATAAACTGGTCGGATCCGACGATGCCAAGTGATCGCTATCGGTGTTTACTATTTCACATCCGCTAAGAATAGCGTTTATCGACTCTTGGTTGCAGACCGGTCACGAGGGAAGCGGTACAGCCGTCGGGATCCAGGGACTAGAGCGGTGCTCCACGAGGCCGGACATGAAGTGACACGAATCTCGCCTCGAAAACGAGGCCTGCTTCCTCTTACGTTGGATCGCATTCTCTTCAATATGAAGCTCCCTCGTATTCTCTTGTCGGCCAATGGTAACCCTTACGATCTCATCGTGGCTTTCGACATCGACGGCTTCTTGTGGTCCAGCGTATTTTCCAACTTGTCTCATACCTCTCGGGCCAAGCGCTATTGCGTCAGCATCAAGGGAGTATTGGCGGAAGAGTCGAGGCATGAAAAAGGCCGGTGCTGGTTTCTACTGTGGGCGCTGTCACGGCTGGAGAAAGTCAACGCACAGTCTGCGGGCCGGGTCATTACGACGAGCGAATACTGCCGAAAGTCCATCGTCAAACACTACGGCGTGCATCCGGCGAAGATCGGAATTGTTCCCGAGGGCATCGACCTGGATCGGTGGCGACCTATCCAACAAACTCCAGTTCGGAAAAACGGCCGCACGATTCTCTGTGTTGTGCGCGCAATATCCGCGGAAACATATAGTGGATCTCTTACTAGCCCTTCCCAAAGTGCTCCGAGAAGTGCCCGATGCCAGAGCCGTCATCGTGGGAGATGGTCCGGAACACTCGAAAATCCAGGAGAGTGTCGCACGACTCAAGTTGGAGTCTTCGGTGACCCTCTTACAAAACATGCCCGATGACGACGAGGTAGCCCGACAATATTGCCAGGCCGATATCTTCTGCCTGCCCAGTCACCAGGAGGGATTCGGAATCGTGTTTTTGGAGGCGATGGTTACGGGCCTACCGATCGTGTCAACCACCGCCGCAGCCATCCCCGAACTTGTCCCCCACGGAAAAGCCGGGTTTCTCGTCAGTCCCGGCGACGTCGACGCGCTGGCGGCGGCTCTTGTCGAGTTGCTCCTAAAACCAGAGCTTCGACAAGCCTACGGCGACTTTGGTCGGGAATGTGTAAAACAGTACGATTGGAAGACGGTTGCGCTTGAATTCCTGAACGCAGTGGGATTCGTAAGCTCCTCCTCTTGAGCTCTCAAATTCCGAGAGTATCAAGATATCCTTCCTTGAGCTCGATCGAGCTTCCAAAATCCATAGTTCTCACAGATTACAATGCACCTCTAGAATGCTCCCATTCAACGAGCGAGACTGACCCTCGTCGGCCAAAAAGAGAACCAATCTCGCGATGTCGACCGGGCTTGTGCTGGTTCTCAAGTGTGGCGCCGCTTTCCTCATCATTTCCGTATCGACGGCGCCCGGCGCGATCGCGTTGACTCTGATTCCATGGGGCTTGCCCTCTACGCTAAGCGATTCCGTCAGACCGATAATTCCGTGCTTGCTAGCGGTATAAGCCGAGTATCCAGGAAATTTCTCCGTCCCTCGGATTCCCGCCAACGAGCTGATATTGACGATGGCTCCGCCTTTGGATCGCATGTGATGGAACGCCTCCCGGATGCAGAGAAAGGCTCCTCTTAGATTGACTGCCATCACGTCATCCCACATCACGGTGCTCAGCTCGTAAATCGGAGCGCAAGCGATCACACCCGCATTGTTAACGAGGACATCGACAGCGCCCAACGTGCAGTGCGTGTGCGAAAACGCGGCCGCCACTTCGGCTTCCCGTGAAATGTCCGCCACGATGTACGAACTCTCGCCGCCCGCATCCTTGATCGAGCTAGAAACGCGGGCCAAGGCCGCCTCGCTCCGGCTTACCAGCATAACGGCCGCTCCGCGCTCCGCGAGTAATCGAGCGGTCGCTTCGCCGATGCCTCGACTGGCGCCAGTCACGAGCGCGACTTTTCCTGCTAATTCGCTCATTCGCCCATCCTTGTGTGGCCAATCCTCGTACGGAAAGAGGCCCCCTGCCCATTGGACTCGTCGATACGCAGCTCCACCCCCGCGATGGCGCTCATGAGCGGAAGCCCTTTCGGCGCAGGGGTCGAAAGAGAATCTCTCAACTTCTCTACTAGACGCAAGCAGAGTTCCTTGGCCAAAGACTCCGTCGTGATATTATCCAGTTCCAGCAGCACGATCTCATCGCGCGGGAAGACATACCTTTTTCCACAGAGAATCACCTCCACTCCCTCCTCGATCTCGCGATGCTTCAGATGAGGATTCTTGGTCGCAATTAGGATCTTTTCATCCCACGTATCGCAGAGCGGTCTCAGAGCCTTCTTGAACTGGGCGAAACTGATGACACGCTCAAATGAAGACTCCCTTAAGTCAATCGTCAAGCTCACTTGATAGTTGTGACCATGAAGCGCTTCTTTCGTTCCATCCGGAAAAACCGTCATGTGGGCGGCGGAGAACTTAAGACTCTCTTTAGACAAAAACAGCCGCCATTCGTTGTCATCCATCAAGACCTCCTGAAGTTTGAAAGCGCATTGCAGTCCAAAATAAGTAACCTCACCTTTCGTCGAATCCTTGTCAAGGAATCGCCCCAATCGCCTTGAGAATGGCTAGCTGGGACGAGGTCCTTGCCGACTACCCGGATCTCGAAGCCGAGGATGTTCGACAGGCGCTGGCCTATGCGGCGTGGTTGGCCCAGGAAGAAGTAGTCATGCCGTAGGAAGTAGATTCCGCCGATGCGTTTCCTGGGCGACATGAGCGTTTCGAGGCAGGTGATCGAGTGGCTGCGCGCGTCCGTAAATCGCCTGTAGAAAGCTGAATGGCGTGGGCGACACGACTTCACTGAGCGCCCGTCGACCGCGATAGAGCGCCGAGAGCAAAACAGTTAAGGCGACTAATAGGAATCGTCAGACATGACCGCAGCCGATGGCGTCGAGCGCCCGGGTCAGCTTCCGTCACAACCCCGTCAGCCCGCCGTCGCCGCAGAAATCGGGGTTGCCGAACCGCTTGAGGTCGTGGTGACCCATGCCGTGGGCCAGCGAGAGCAGCAGCCGGTTGTGAGGCAGCTTCTTATACTTGAGCGACCGGCCCATGGTGAAATCGAGGCCGTTGCCGACCAGCAAGAAGGGAACGTTGTCAAGCGTGTGCGAGTTGCCCTTGCCCAGCTCGTTGGTCCAGACGATCAGCGTGTTGTCCAGCAGGCTGCCGCTGCCGCCCGGCTCGGGCGTCTCGGCCAGCCGCTTTGTCAGATAGGCCAGTTGCTCGCAGAACCATTTGTTGATCTTCGTCAGCTTCTCCACCGACTCTTTCTTACTGTCCGGATCGTGTGAGAGCTCATGATGCCCCTCGCTCACGCCGATCCAGTGCATCTTCGCCCCGCCCACGGAGTTGGTGTACTGGAGCGTCGCGGTCCGGGCGAAATCTGCGGCGAAGCTCTGCACCATGAGCTCGATCTGCATCTTGCTGATCCGGGGGATGTTGTCATTCTCCTCCTTCACGCCCGCCTCGATCTCGGGAACCGCGTGGCCGATCGGCTCCTTGGCGGTCTCCTTGAGCTCTTGTTCCATCTCGCGGACGAAGGTTGCATGCTCCTCGAGCAGTTGCCGGTCCTCGGTACTCACAGCCGAGCGCAGCTTGCTCAGGTCGGTGTCGATGTCGTCAAGGATGCTCCTCAGGCTTTCGCGGTCCTTCACCCGGCCGTAAAGCTTGGAAAACATCTGGTACGGGTTGTCAATCGGTGCGATCGGCTTGTTCGGCCCAGCGTAGACCATTCTGGTCCAGGTATCGGCCCGATCGGGAACCATCACACCGAACTCGAGCGAGCCGAAACGAGTCCGCGTGCTCGCGTCCTTTTGCAGGAAGGTCTTGATTTCCTGGTCGATCGAATGCCCGCTCGACCAGCCCGCGGGCGTATCCGACCCGCCCTGGATGTTGCCGGGAAACAGCTCGATCCCCGTCAGCAGGCAGCCCATGCCCCGCATGTGGTTGTCACCGTCGCCGCGAATCTTGTCGCAAATGCCGTGCAGGAAAAGGGTGCGGCTCTTGAACGGCTCGAGCGGCTTGACGCTTTCCTTGAGCTTGAAATCCTTACCTTCCTCATCGGGCCAGAACGCCGAGGGAATCACGCCGTTGGGACTGAACATCACGACGAGCCGCTGCTTGCGCTTCTGCTGATTGGCGAAACCCAGGCTCGGCAGGTTGAGCAAAAAGGGCAGGGCCCCCGCGCTGATGCCCAGGTCGCGGAGAAACTCGCGTCGGTTGGTCGTCTGAGCCACGTGCTGCCTCCGGTAGAGTGCCGGTGAAATTGCGGATCTTCACAAACGATGAAAGAGAAGGCCGATCGAATCCTTATTCAGGGTAGAACGGCCACGGGTACTGCCTTGCCGTGGTTTTCGGATTGGCCAGGCGCGGGGTCAGGGCCGAGCTGGCGATGATTTCAACCATCAGTTTCCGCATGTTGAAGTCGTGCTGAACCAAGAAGTCGCGTAGCTCGGACAGCTCCTGCGAGCCGAACGCATGCACAGGCTGTTTGACCAGGTAATGAAAGAGCTGCTGGACGAAGGCCGAATGGGTTTCCTCGCTGCCGGCCAGGTAGGTCGCCAGGCTGCGTGCGCCGGTGAACGTGACGGTATCGCCCGTCCGGGTCTGGTACGTGCCCGTGGCGTCGATCGGCTTGCCCTTCTCATCCTTGCGGAACCGGCCGACGGCGTCGAAATTCTCGAGGGTGTAGCCCAGGGAGTTGATCATCGCGTGGCACATCTGGCACGACTTGGGGCTGGTCTGCAGCGACACCCGCTGGCGGGTGGTCAGCCCGGCGTGCAGATCGGGCGCCAGGGGCGCCACGGCCGCCGGCGGCGCCGGCAGGGTCCGGCCCAGCACCCCGCGCGAGAGGAACACTCCGCGATGAATTGGCGAGCTCGTCGCCGTGTAGGCGAACGACGCCATCAGGTAGGGATGCGTCAGCAGCCCGGCCCGTTCTTCTCGGTCTAGCTTGACCTTCTGGAACGAGGCGTCGGCGGGCAGTTTGGCCCCGTAAAACTGCGCCAGCCGGCCGTTCAAGTAAATGTCGTCGGCAAGCAGGAGACGGCGGAAATCCGACGCATCGCCCCAGACCGCGTCCTCGAGGAAGAGGTCCAGCGACGTCCGCAGATCCGACACGATCGCAGGGCTGAACTGCGGGAAGACCTTCGGGTCCTTGGACACTTCAGAGGCCCGATCAACTTTCAACCACTGGAGCAGAAATTCGCGGACCTTGGCGCGGGTCCGCAAGTCAAGGACCATACGCTCGGCCTGCTTGGCGATCTGGTCGCGCGTGCCCAGCTTGCCGGCCGCCGCCGCGTCTACCAGCGCCTGGTCTGGCAGTGAGTCCCAGAGCCCATAAGAGATCCGGCAGGCGACGTCGTAGGCGTCCAGCCCGCCTTTAGGTTCGTGGTACAAGAACCACGGCGACTTGAGGACCAGTAAGATCAATCGCCTGACGGCGGCTTCCGGGCTCTTGGCGGCCTTGAACTGGCGATCGAGATAGAACGACTTCTGCTCGTCCGAGAGCGGCCGGCGAAACGCTCGCTCGGCAAACTTGCGGCAGAAGTCGCGAACCTTGGCGTCGCGGTCAGCCGCGTTATCCTTGAAGTCGGCCAGCTCTCCCAGGTGGGCTGTGACATAGTCGGCAACCTCCATCGCGGCGTCGGTGGCTCCCTGGTCCCAGGCTTTGGATATCGACGTTCCGCGCTCGTAGCCAACGCTGCGGTCATCGGCTGGAAACGCCGTCTGGAGGACGAGGACCTGGGGACTCTTGCCCGGCGATAGAAAGCGCTGGGGGATGATGTCCTCGGTCTGTCCGGGCGGTTTCCAGAGCAGGGCGATGGTTGCCTTGGTGGGCGGCGGATCCGGGTCTTTCTTGCCGTCCTTTGATCCCTGCTTGCCCTTGGAGAATTCGAGCCGGATCGGGTAGACCCGGCCACCCAGCAGGCGGATCGATTCGCGGTACTCGGTGTCATTGCCTGACTTCACCCAGCGATCGAGCAGCGGCTTCTTGAGATCGTTAACCCAGAGCCGCGTCGAGTGCTCGGTGCGGACGACAAAGTCGTAATCGCCGGTCTCCGGAGCCAGGACAGATCCCTCCCAGCGGACGGCGAAGCGGTGGCCGATCCCCTTGGTCGGATCGGGCAGGTTCACCCCGAAATCAAACTGGACGGTGGGGTCAACGCGGTCAATGATCCGATCGTCCTTGTTGCGGAACCGTTGCGACTTGAAGTATTCGCCATGCAGGCCCTTGGGCCCGTCCCAAACAGTCGGGCCGCGAAAGCTGCCGATCAGGTCGGCCACGGTGTTGTGGTACTGCCTGACCGTGAGCCGAGACAGCTCGATTCGCGCCGGCCTATTCTGCGCCTGGGCCGTCTTGGAATAGAAAGCATCATAAATGTACGCCGCCACCTTCTCCGCATCTTCGCCGTCGCACGATCCCGGGTCGTCGTCGGGCATCGACCTGGCGATGTACTTGGCGAGCTGGCCGACGGAACGGTCTCCCTCTAGCGGGCGGCCGTACTCCTTGCTGCCTTCACCCTTCTTGCCGTGGCATGACACGCACATCTGCTGGTAAATCTGCTCTCCGGTCCGGTCAAGAGCGGCGGCAGAGGCAGGCGTCGTCAACGCGAGCGTGAGGCAAAAAAACATCGCGCAGGTCAGCAAACCGCAAAGTCGATCCAAGCGGGGGAGGGGGAGTTTCATCGTCATGGCGCAATCAGCCCGATGAGGGGTGTCAACGACGAAATCAATGATACGGGTATGGTCCCGTAGAGGTAGGGGCGTGCAGTCTGGCGGAAAAACTCTTTTGTTCAACCTTTTTTTTACACCATTCACTCGGTCTTGACAAGGGTCTCGCTTGAGAAGAAGAGTTCAGACCATGGTCACGGAGCGAAGGGATCGCTCGGGAAGATCGGGTCGTAGAGGATCATCGCCTCGGCTTCGCGGCGGAGGAGTTGGAGGGGCAGCCAGTCGACTGCGGGGAGGCCGATTAGGTTATCGTCGGCATTCGTGGGGTCGGCGCTTTTCCACCAACGCTCCACCTCGTCCAGCAAGGCGCGCGACTGCGCCGCGTGCCCCAGGCGATGATGGGCCAGGGCCAGCACGAGCGTGTTCTGAATCTTGCCGCGCTCTTCCCAAGACCCAGCGTTTGACTCTTCCAGCGGCTGGATCGCGGCGGCGAACTGGCCGGCGCGATAATGAGCCAGGCCCAAGGCATGGAGGTACCAGCCAGCCTGGTGGGCTGACACGGCCAGTTTCGCCCAGCGGATTGCCTGCTCCGGTTCGACGACCGGCTCGCGGGTCATGTTTGCAGTGCGGGCCAGGACGAACGCTTGAAACGGATCTTCGGTATCGCCCGCACGGCGTTCCAGCTCGCGGACCGCTGCCCGGTATCCCTCGTGGTCCCCGATGATAAGGCGCAGGCAGGCGTGCTCAAACCACTCCTCGCTGGAAGTCGGGGCAGACGCGACACCCCGGGCGAAGTCGGCGGCCGCATCGTTCCAGAGGCCGCGCTGCACATGGTACCGCCCCCGAGCGGACCAGATCTGTCCGTCTTCCGGTCGGAGCTCCAAGAGCCGGCTGTATGCCCGGTCCCATTGTGCCAGCTTCTGTGCCCTCAGGCCGCGCTTGCTGTTCCAGTTGCGATCCTCCGGCAACAGCTCCAGCTCCCTGGCGAAGTCGGCGGCCGCCTCGTTCCAGCGCGATTGCGACACCATGAGCTCACCGTGCTTGACCCAGAGTGACCCGTCGGAACCGGGCGACTCGGGGACGACCCGGCGAAACAGGGGCTCGCTGGCGACGATCGTATCGATCAGCTTGGGGTCCTGGCTGCCCAGGGCGTAGGACCGGGCGTAATCCTCCTCGGCCTTCCCGGGCTGGGAGCGGGACGTATAGAACCGGTGCGCTCGAGTCGGATGCGCGGATCCAGCGGCCGCGCGGCGACGGCCTCGGTGAAGGCGGCCTCGGCTTCGGCCCAGCGCTGCCGATCCACCCAGGCTTTGGCCCTGGCGGTGGGTTCAGCGCCGAAAATTATTGGGTCGAGCCGCCAGCGCGGCTCGGCCTCCGGGGCTCCACCCAGTGAGGCGAGCCGATCGAGTTGCTCGTGCCAAGCCGCGGCGTCAAGGTGCTTGACTTGCCCCTGCTCGTCGAGGGCCAGACCGGTGTTCACGTGGACCCAGCTTTCGAGCAGAGGCAGGTCGGCGGTGACCTCGGCGACGTCCCAGAGCCGCGCCTCGTTGCCTCCGGCGCAGAGCGCGGTCCGGCCGTCGGGGCTGAACATCACCCTCTGGACCGGCCCTTGATGCGGCAGCGGCGGTCCGAGTGGCTGGCCGGTGGCGGCGTCCCAAAGCCGGGCCGAGTTGTCGGCGGACCCCGTCAGGATCCTGCGTCCGTCCCTGCTGAATGCTGCGGAGTAAACCCTCTCACGTTGCGTGATGGGCGTGCCGATCGGCCTGCCGTTGGCGGCGTCCCAGATTCGTACACCGTCAGTGGCCCCGGTGAGCACGGTCTTGCCATCGGGGTTATACGCCACAGCATAGACATAGCCTTGATGTGTCATCGGTGAACCGATCGGCTGGACGCTAGCCGCGTCCCACAGCCGCGCCGTCTGGTCAGCGCTCCCCGTGAGGACGGTCTTGCCATCGAGGCTGAACGCCACGGCCATGACCGCGCCTTGATGCGTCATCGGTGAGCCGATCGGCTGGAAGCTGGATGCGTCCCACAGCCGCGCCGTCTTATCGAAGCTGCCGGTGAGTACGGTCTTGCCATCGGGGCTGAACGCCACAGCCAAGACCACGCCTAGATGCCTCATAGGTGAGCCGATCGGATTGCCGGTGGCCGCCTCCCACAGCCGCGCCGTCGAGTCGCGGTCGCCGGTGAGCACGGTCTTGCCGTCGGGGCTGAACGCCACGGCAAAGACCGCGTCTTGATGCGTCATCGGTGTGCCGATCGGCTGGCCGCTGGCAGACTCCCACAGCCGCGCCGTCGAGTCGCGGCTGCCGGTGAGCACGGTCTTGCCATCCGGGCTGAACGCCACGGCAGAAACCGGGCCATGATGCGGCATGGGCGAGCCGATCGGCTGGCCGCTCGCCGCGTCCCACAGCCGCGCCGTATTATCGGCACTGCCGGTGAGCACGGTCTTGCCGTCGGGGCTGAACGCCACGGCAGAAACCGGGCCTTGATGCGTCAGGGGCCGGCCGAGGGGTCCGACGGCAATGGTGTCCCAGAGCCGTGCCGTGCCGTCCCCCCCGGAGCAGTCAAGACGGCCCTGCCGTCGGGGCTGAACTCCACGGCCATGAGTGTCCCTTGATCCTGCACGCGCAGGGCGGCGGGCTGGCCGGTGGCGGCGTCCCAGACCCGCGCCGCGTCGTTGGCCCCGGTGAATGCGAGCTTTCCATCGCGGCTGAACGCGACGGCGTAGAGCGCTGCTTGATGCGTCATCGACGAGCCCACCGGCTGGCCGCTGGCCACGTCCCACAGCCGCGCCGTCTTATCGGCGCTGCCGGTGAGCACAGTCTTGCCGTCGGGGCTGAACGCCACGGCCCTGACCGCCTCTTGATGCGTCAAACGGGGCCCGATTGGGTTGCCAGTGGCGGCATCCCAGAGCCGCGCCGTCTTGTCGTCACTCCCGGTGAGCGCGGTCTTGCCGTTAGGGCTGAACGCCACGGCCAAGACCTGGCCTTGATGCGTCATCGGTGCGCCGATCGGCTGGCCGCTGGCGGCGTCCCACAGCCGCGCCGTTTTGTCGTAGCAGCCGGTGAGCACGGTCTTGCCATCGGGACTGAACGCCACGGACTCAACATAAATCGAATGCGTCATCGGTGCGCCGATCGGTTTTCCGCTGGCCGCGTCCCACAGCCGCGCCGTGCCATCGTAACTGCCGGTGAGCACGGTCTTGCCATCGGGGCTGAATGCCACGGCACTGACCAAGCTTTGATGCCTCATGGGTGCGCCGATCGGCTGGCCACTAGTAGCGTCCCAGAGCCGAGCCGTCTTATCGGCGCTGCCGGTGAGCACGGTCTTGCCATCGGGGCTGAACGCCATGGCGTAGACCGCGTCTTGATGCGTCAAGGGCGAACCGATCGGCTGGCCGCTGGCCGCGTCCCAGAGCCGCACCATCTTGTCATTTCCCACTGTCGCCACGGTCTTGCCGTCGGGACTTAGGGCCACATTCTGGATCGTGCCCTTGTCGCTCTGAGGAAACAGCCTCACCAGCCGGGGGGACTGGTGCCGCCAGGCGGACAGGCTGGCGCGGGCGGCGCGCGCCAGGGCGGGGTCGCCGGCCTCGACGGCCGATCGCCAGCTCTCAACCCAGTACAAGAGCGCCGGGCCGATCTCACCCCGGTCGCTGGCGGCCCGCCCGCGATCGAAATTGGACCGGGAGCGCTCGAGGCTCAGCGCCGCCAGGCGGCGCGCCGAGACCTCCAGCGACGTCTTGAGGGCGGCCGCGTTTTTGTTGGCCCGCATGGCCTCCAATTCGGCTCTCTCGGCCTGATCCGTGGCCCGTGCCGCGAGGATCGACGCAACGATCGTCCCGCTCAAGAGCGCCAGGAACAACGCCGCGGACAGGCCCGCGAGCCAGGGGTTCCGTCTACACCAACGCCAGGCCCGCTCAGCCGGAGAGACACGCCGGGCCTGGATTGGCCGGCCTTCCAGGAACCGGTTCAGGTCTTCCAGCACGGCCTGCGCCGTGGGGTATCGCTGTGCCGGTTCGCGGGCGATCGCCTTGTGGATGATCGTCTCCATGTCGGGCGGCACTTGGCGGTTCAGCTTGCGCAGCCGCGGCGGATCCTCCTGCGTGACCCGGTGAATCAGCTTGGCCCGGTCTTGCTCGTCGAAGGCCGGCTTCAGCGTCAGGAGTTCGTAAAGTGTCAACCCCAAGGCGTAGATGTCGGCCCGCGCATCCCCCTCGCCGCGAAACCGCTCCGGGGCCATGTAACGCACCGTCCCCACGATGTCGCCGGTGTGCGTCAGGTCGTCTGACCCGACCGCCTTGGCCAGCCCGAAATCGGCTACCCACACCGTGCCGTCGCGATCCAGCAGCAGATTCGACGGCTTGATATCCCGGTGCAAGATGCCCTGCCCGTGCGCATAGGCCAGCGCCTCGGCCACTTGCAGCCCGATCCGCGCCACGCTGAGAGCGAAATTGCGGTTCGACCCGGTGAGGCTCGAGACCGTGGAGGAGCCCGAGATCGACGATTGAGCCGACTCCGACGCCGCCGGCAGGCCCGGCGGGGGATCGGTCGCCGACCAGGGCAGCGTGGCAGTTCCTTGGGCCGCATCACCGTTGCCCGCGCCCGCCGCGAAGCGGCCGGTTGCCAGCGACATCGCGATATCAGCCGCCGGCCGCTGCTTGTGGGTTCGATGGGTTCGAGCGTGCGCCTCGGTCTTGCCCGCCTTGGCGTCCCGCAGCTTCCGCAGCTCTTCCAGCACCGCGTCCAGCCCCTGGCCCTGAATGAACTGCATTACATAAAAGTGCGTCCCCTCGTGCTGGCCGACGCCGAAGACCGGCACGATGTTCGTGTGGTGCAGCCTGGCCGCAGAGCGGGCCTCGCGCTCGAAGCGGCGCAACTGCTTTTTGTCGGCGATGGCGCCGGAGGGCAGCACCTTCAAAGCCACGCGCCGGCTCAGCGACTCTTGTTCCGCCTCGTAGACGACGCCCATCCCGCCCCGGCCCACCTCGCGGAGCAAGCGAAACTCCCCCAGCCGGCCCGTTGAGACCCCTCCGATCGCCCCGCCACCCGTGAGCTCCGGCCCGGTCCGCTCCACCGAGTCGCCTCCGAGGTCTTCCATCATCAGGAGCGCGGGGAAGAGCGCCAGAATCTCGTCGGCTAGCTCAGGATGCTTCTCGGCGTATTCCTCGGGCGTCGCATCCTCGCCTCGCGCTTCCGCTCGAGGAATTCCTCGGCCAGCGCCTCGACCGGGTTGCGATTGCCGCTGGTTGTAGACATGGGATTGAACTCGTCGGTGACTGTTGCTGGACGAGAAACAAAACAACGGCCCGACTGTGGGCAAGGACTTGGGGGTTCGCGCTCGCGATGCTCTGGCTTCCGCCACCGGTGCCCTCAAGCAGATCTGTTCCCTCCCCCCTCGCGGGGGAGGGCTAGGGAGAGGGGCCGGGCATGACCGATCGCCTTGTCCGAAGGGATGAGCTCACTGGTGTGCCCCCTCTCCCTACCCCCTCCCGCAAGGGGAGAGGGCAAAATAGGCGACTGCCTGTTGTGACTTTATGGTCACTTTAACCGCGATCGATGGGAGACAAAATCCACGATATACGGACCGATGGGCTCCTGGCGGCGGAACTTTTCGCCGTCGAAGCGGCGGGCGCGGAGGTGCTTCCACAAGCAACGCTCGGCGTCGGTCATCTCGCGGCGAAGCTGACGTGCGAAGTCACTGGCCATCATGCCCCCTCTCCCTAGCCCTCTCCCGCAAGGGGAGAGGGGACCGAAAAATGCGGCTGGAGCGTTTTCCCGAATGATCAGCTTCTCTAGCTCACTGGCGGCTCGCTGAAACAGACTAGCTGGGGAAGATTCCCTAAGACTTCCTCTTGAATCCGGGCAACGAGGCCAGGACCAAGGTAATCCGCTTGAGGGCCCGAATGTAGGCCTCGCTGGCGACCGGCCTGGAAATGCTCAGCACCGTGGCCGTCTCATCATTCGAAAGCTGTTCACAATGACGCAGCGTCAAGACCTCCCGGTCGATGGGGTCCATGGCGTTCGAGCGCTTCCTGGAGCAGCAGCTTCTGCTCGGCACGGGCGGCAGCCTTGTCATCCTCGCCGCCGCCGCGACCCAGAAGGTGGGCGGCCAGGGAGACCGACGTGGCCTCCGGCAGGGCGCCTCGATAGAGCGAGATGTCGCCGCGGACGTCGGGGCCGAGCCGCTCCTGGTGGAGCCGAGTCAAGACCTCACCCGTGAGCTGACGGAGCCAAAGGAAGGGATTGGCGACCGTGGTCTCGACCTGTTCCAGGCTGCGTCGCGAGGCTTCCTGACGAACCATCTCCAGGACGCTCGAGGACTCGACGATTCCCGAAAGCCGGCGGTCGAGCCGCAGCCGCACGGTTCGCCGCAGCCGCTCCTGGTAGCGGTCGAACAATGCTTTCAGCTCGGGATCGCTCTGATTCTGGACAGCGCTGGACATGACATGCGGTCCTCTGTCGACACAGGGCCTGACAGAAGTATAACCGCGCTTGCGTGATACCGGTAGAACATTCACGGCCAGGGCAGTTTCCTTCTTGGTTTCACCCGCGGGCGCGGGCTGTGCAAAGACACCTACTCGAGGGTCTTCCGACGGATCGAGGTGGCGGAGTTCGAGGCATGCGTTAGCCGCGATCACCTCCGGACGCCCCGGTGCTCGTCCGTGGTCCGGGTGATTCGGTGTTGCGCGTCGGCCCTCTCGATGCGGTTGTCGCTCCCGGAGGGCCGATCCCGCCGCGAAGCGCAACCCGCCCGTGGCTGACCCAGTGCACTCCGCACCGATCGCAGGTGTCCGCGGCAATGTTGCCGGCTCGGGGAGCTGCCAAAAGTGCCAGAAGGGGGTGGCGGCACTCTCCGGCGGGAGGCTTCCCGCACTTTCGAAACCTGCCGCCAGCCCCGCTCCTGACCACCCAGGCTCCTTCGCCTGCCGTATCAGCCCAGGCCGAAAAATTGTCCTGCAAGGAAAATTCGGCCGATACAGACCATGTCTCGGGTTTTTTCCTTCATCGGTGCCGACCTGCGAGAACGGCTGTGGGGGACCTCCGAAAATGCGAAGATTCCCACTGGCCATCCTCCTCTCGATCGTCGTCGCGGTTCCCTTGGGGTGCGGGGGCGTGCGCGTGAAGAGGATGCCGGCGACTCACGGTTTGATCGACCTCATGCGCCGACCTGTCGAGGCCCGAAGTCGCGACGATCTGGAATCCTTCCTCCTCTGTCGCGAGGGCTTGTCCGAGTTCGACGGAGCCGGCGGCCGGCTGGAGGACTGGTTCGACGCGCACCCGAGCCCCGAGTTGGCGTTGGTGCTAGCCGAACGATCGCGCAGGTGGGCGCGGGCGATCGAGTGCCGATCGTGGGGGCGTGCCATCGGCCTATATCGCGACGCGGCGGCCTACGCGTCGATCGCGCTGGAGGGGTCGGGAGTGATCGGCCAGCGGGCACAGGAGGCTCACAACGCCGCTGTCGGGCGCCTCATTGACCTCGCCCAGAAGAGCTCCATCCTCGCGAAATCGGCCCTCCGGACCGACTGGCTGGCAACCCTGCAACACCTGGGCATCGCGACCGCCGGGACGACGCGGCTTCTTGCCCCGGACCGGGTCGGGCGTATTGTCCCCGCCGACGAATACGACGTCTCGGGGCTATCCCACCAATACGGGTCGGACGGCCTCGGCGTGCCTGTTGTCGCCCTGTGGCCGTCCGACCGCGATCGCAACGCCCGTCCCCCCGAGGATCGCTACTTCCCCGAGGATGTGGCGACGCCCGCGACGGCCCTGTTGCGGGCCGGCGGGCAGGGGACCGGCGGGGCCTGGCATGGGCGGTCTTTGACGCTCATCCTGAACGACCCGTTCGACTCCCGGGCCGTCGAGGCCGGCGGCAAGGCGTGGCCGCTCGCGGCGGACCGGACCACGGCGCTGGCCGTGCAGGTGAATCGCGGCCGGGGGCTGCGGCGTGCAGCCTTTACCGGGGTCGTAGCCTCGGACCTGGGGCGGTTCGATGAGGGCCTGTACCTCCTCCGCCCCTATCAACCCGGGAAGATCCCGGTGGTGCTCGTCCACGGGCTGATCGCCAGCCCGCTGGTTTGGGCCGAAACGTACAACGAGTTGTGCAACGACCCCGTACTGGCCGATTACTACCAGTTCTGGATGTTCCTGTACGCCACGGGCGAGCCGATCCCGGTGGCAGCCGCCCACCTGCGGGAGACCCTGCGCGAGGCGATGGCGACCTTCGACCCCTCAGGCTCGGAACCCGCCTTGCGCCAAATGGTGGTGGTCGGGCACAGCCAGGGGGGGCTGCTCACCAAGATCCTCGCCCAGGATTCGGGACTGGCGGTCTGGGACGCGGTGGTGAATGTCCCCTACCCGGCCTCGCGGCTCACCCCCGAATCCCAGGCCCTCCTGGACCGGGCCCTGATCTTCCGGCCGGAGCCCTACGTGCGCCGCCTCATCTTCATCGCGACACCGCATGGCGGCAGCCCGATGGCCGACGGCCCCCTCGGTCGGCTCGGCTTGGCCCTTTCACGCCCTGAGGGCAATACGGCACGCATCGGCGATGAGCTGGAGGCCGCCTACGGGCCCGGCAGCTACAACCGAGGGCTTCGCGGCGAGACGTTCAGCCTACGCAACCTCAGCCCATCCAGCCGGGTCATCCAGGCGCTGCGCGGGACCCCCATCGAAGCGAGCGTGCCCCACCACTCCATCGTGCTCCAGTTGCACCATCCTAAGACCCACGGGCGTGGCGACGGGGTGGTCCCCTATGAGAGCTCGCACCTCCCCTCGGCCTCGTCGGAGGTGCTCGTTCCAGGCTTCCACCTCGAGGTAAGCAAGCAGGGAGTCACGGACGAACTCCGTCGAATTCTGCGGATCCACCTTCAGGAGGCGGGGGCTGACCTCCCGGCCGGGAGACCAGGACAAATCGGGGGCTGATCTCCGACGTGGGCTTCGGGTACGCTGACCCAGGCCATCGGCGACGAAACTACGCTTTTTTGTCGTATTCTATAAGTGTGGGGGCAGTGTGCGCGGTCACTGGCCTTTGGCAATCCGGATCGATCAAAGCGCCTACGCGTCGCCGGAACGCAAGGTCGGCGCGGTGTGTGCTCATTAAATCATGGGAATCGAGTCGCATTTTCTGAAGGTTGTTCAAGTCTTGCTGACTCGCCAGGCCGATAGGGCTGGCGAAAGCTTGACGGCTGGCACCACAGCCAGGTTTGCCTCGGTCGATTGAATAGCACTCAGCTCTGGCCAAGCACACGCAAAAAAAGCTTGCAACAAACCCAGTACCGCCGTGTTTCCGTGCTTTTCCGCGTGTTCCGTGGTTGAAGAATCCATTCCGCAGCGATGATTTGTTGGCTGGCTGGGGCTAAGTCGCCACCACGAAGACTTCGCCATTTTCGGACACCAGGGCCGATCCGGTGTCGATGTCCGAAAATGGCGAGACTTGCCTGTCCGAAGCGGGTACATTGCCCTCATGAGAATCGACACCGAGACTTGCTACCGCGCCCTGGCTGCTCACGATGCCCGCTTCGACGGACTCTTCTTCGTTGGGGTGACGACGACGGGAATCTACTGCCGACCCATTTGCTCGGCCCGCACACCGGGCAGAGACCGCTGTCGGTTCTTCTCGGCCGCCGCGGCGGCGGAGCACGCGGGGTTTCGCCCCTGCCTGCGGTGTCGACCCGAGCTGGCGCCGGGTCACGCACCGGTCGATGCCATGGGACGGACCGCGCGGCTGGCCGCGGCGCGCATCGAGGCCGGTGCGCTGAACGACGACGGTAGCCTGGAGACTCTGGCCCGCGAGCTCGGCCTGAGCTCGCGACAGCTTCGCCGCGCGATCCGGCAGGAGTTCGGAGTCTCGCCGGTCGAGCTCGCTCAGACCCGCCGACTGCTTCTGGCCAAACAATTGCTCACCGAGACGAATCTGCCCATGATCGAGGTCGCCCTGGCCAGTGGCTTCGCTAGCGTCCGACGGTTCAATGCGCTCTTTCAATCGCACTACTCGATGACGCCCTCACGGATTCGCCGCGCCGCGGGCGCCTCCAGCACTCGAGACAGTTTGACGCTGACCCTCGCCTATCGGCCTCCGCTGGCCTGGAAGTCCCTGCTTCAGTTTCTGGCAGGCAGGGCCACGATGGGTGTCGAAGCGGTTGTCGAGGCTCAGTACCTGCGGACTGTGCGCCTCGGCGCGACGCGCGGCTGGGTGCAGGTGGAACCCTCGGCCCGGCGCAATGCTCTCTCCGTCGAGATCTCGACCTCGCTAGCGGGGGTTTTGCCCGCGCTGCTGCCGCGGCTGCGCTGCCTCTTTGACCTGGACGCCCGGCCCGACGTGATCGCCGACCATTTGAGCGCCGACCCCAGGCTGGCCAGGGCCGCAAGTCGGTTGCCAGGACTGCGCGTGCCTGGTTCCTTTGACGGCTTCGAGATGGCGGTTCGGGCGATCCTAGGCCAGCGGATCTCTGTGCCGAGCGCGACCACCCTGGCCGGCCGGCTCGCGGCGAAATTTGGTGAACTTATCGATACACCGTTGCCAACTCTGAACCTGGTTAGCCCCAGCCCCGAGCGGCTGGCGACGGTCGAGCCTGGCGAACTCTCATCGCTGGGCATCGCGGCTCCCCGTGCCCGAGCCATCGTCGAGCTGGCCCGCTCTGTCGTCGATCGGCGAATTGACCTTGTGCCCGGCGCGGATCCAGACCTGACGATTGCGCGTCTCCTCGAGCTTCCCGGAATCGGCGACTGGACGGCGCATTACATCGCGATGCGCGCCTTGCGCTGGCCGGATGCCTTCCCGGCGGCCGACCTGGGGCTGCTCAAGGCAGCCGGTCTGAAATCGCCCCGTGAGCTTACCAGGCTCGCCGAATCCTGGCGCCCATGGAGGTCCTACGCGGCGCTGTATCTCTGGAACGATCCCTATCCCTTCCCGGAGCCTGCTATCCATGAACAAGACCGTGTTCTATCGCCAGTTCTCCAGCCCGCTCGGTAAGTTGCTGCTGACCTCTGACGGCCAGTCCCTCACAGGTCTGTTCATGACAAAGCTTGCCGACGGCTCGGCGCCCGAAGTCACCAGCAATTGGAAGCAGGATGATGCGCCCTTCCGCGAGGTCTGCACGCAGCTATCGGCCTACTTCGAGGGGGAGATCGAGTGTTTCGAGCTCAAAATGCAGCTCGTCGGCACTCCGTTTCAAGAGCGGGTCTGGCAGGAGCTGTGCGAGATTCCCTACGGCTGGGCCATCTCCTACGCCGAGCTCGCCCGGCGGATCGGCCAGCCGGGCTCGAGCCGGGCAGTCGGCGGAGCGAACGGCCGGAACCCGATCTCGATCATCGTCCCCTGCCATCGAGTGATCGGCGCCGATGGGGGTCTGGGAGGCTACGGCGGCGGCCTCGACCGCAAGCGCTGGCTGCTCGAGCACGAGGCCGAAGTACTGGCACGCCATCCCGAGTGGCGGCAGAATGTCTTTGCCGGGGCGATCGTGCCCCGGCTCTTGCAACAGGCGAAATCACAATCAAAAGGCACCCTTGAGGTCAGTCATGTTTCATAGCCCACGTCGAGCCGTCAGTGTTCTTGGTGGACTCGCCGCCCTGGCCTTGATCATCGGCATGCGTTCCGCGGCGTCTCCCCAGGTTCCCGACCCGACCGGCAAGGCCCAGCAGACGGGCGATCCGCTCCTGGACCTGAACAACGCGTCGCGGATGTTCTATACGCTGGCCAAGCAGCAGACGCTCGCGAAATGCGGCCCGGTGATAATCGCGATCGGTGATGACCTTGTGCTCTTGAAGGGTGGGAAACGGACGCAGGCCAGGGTCGTTCCCGAGATCTACCATACGCTCAAGACCTTTGATCATATTTCCCTGGCGCTCGATGTCGCTCTCGCGGCCCACGCTGGCGAGACTCCCCTAAGCGACGACTTCTTGGGCGAATTGCGCGACTACCGCGGCCTGTTCCCGGCCGCCGGAGAGCGGATCGACAGGGTCGGACTCGACGCCGAACACTCCGCGCGGCAAAAAACGATCATCGCCGCGTGCGCCCAGTTCATCGACGCCGTGCTCGACAGGCGGCAATGCTTGCCGGCGGAGCGCATCGCGTTCACCCGAAAGATGACGCCCTTGCTCATGGCCAACGCCTCTGCCGCGGCGCGGGCGGCGCTCGATTCGCTGCACCGCCAGGTGTGCGAGTGGAAGGGTCAGCTCACGCCCGAGGAATGGAGTGCGCTGACTGTCATTGTCGTCGGCCGGCAGATGCCGCGCAGGGAGAACATGGCCGTCCAGTACTTCGCGCGGCTGCTGGGACAACCAGGCGAGAGTAACCGGCTCATCTACGCCGAGGGCCTCGGCGATGAGCCCAGGTCGCTTGACCTGCTGGCCACTCATCGGGTTGATAGCCAAGTGGGAATCGATTTCTTCAACGACCCGAACCGCATGGCTCGAGACCTTCTCTCCGACGTTGCGCGTGATTATTTGCCGCTCTTAATCGATCAGCCACGCTGAACTCGCGCTCCTGGCGAGGCGCCACCGGCTTGAGATCGTAGGGACCGCTGTGCGGACCCATCGGGAGGTCCGCACAGCGGACCCTACGTCTACTTTCTTCTCGGGGTCATTGTTTCTTCACGGTGATTTGTTAAGACGGTGCTGTTCGAAGATGTGTATTATTCCTTCAAAATACTGATCACCCATTGATGAGAGCTGAATCCATGAAGCGCCAAGCGGTCGTGTTTTTTGCCCTGGGGTTGCTTGTGGTTGTGGCTCCGGGAATGACGCGGTTCGTCGGGGTCTGGATGGGCCGACAGCCCGATGGCAGCTTCCTGGTATCGACGGGCCAACGAATCGAAGCTGGATCGATCGCGTTTGCGGGCCGGCCGATTGACCTGGCCCTGCATCCGACGAGGGACATCTTCGCCATCCTCAACAAGAAAAGCGTGCTGCTAGCGACGGCCGCGGGGGTGATCAAGGGAACCGAGGCCGAACTTGGCTCGGACGCGGGGTTTCGCGGCCTGGTCTGGACTCCAGACGGAGAGTCGCTGGCCGCAAGCACGGAGCACGGGCACATCCAGCTCTTCCGATTCTCGGGAACCACACTGCTGCCGGAAGCCAGGATCACCATCACACCCAAAGGCGAATCAGCCAACCCGGTGCCGGGGGGAATGGCCATCAGTCGCGATGGCTCGCGACTTTATGTGGCGGCCGCCAATCGCAACTCAGTAGTCGCTGTCGATCTCATGAAGAAGGCCGTTGTGAAGGAGTACCCGGTCCAAATCTTGCCTTTTGAGCCACGTTTGTCGGAAGACGAATCAAAGCTGATCGTCAGCAATTGGGGAGGACGCCCAGCCCGCCACGGCGAACGAACGGCCAAAAGCCAGTATCTCGATATCCTGGTTGATGAGCGCGGCGCGCCCGCGTCGGGCACCGTCAGCATCATCGACTTGAAAACGGGGGAAGCCCGCCACGTCGAGGTCGGGATTCATCCCACATCGATCGTCGTTGCTGGCCAGACGGCATACGTCGCCAACGCCATGAGCGACTCGATCTCCGAGATCGACATCGCTCGGGGCAAGGTGACCCGCACGATCCCCCTGCGGTGGGGCTCGCTCCGGCTGCTAGGCGGCATGCCCAACGCACTGGCCATCCAGGGCAAGACCCTCTACGTGGCCGACGGCGGAGACAATGCCGTTGCCGAGGTTGACCTCGATGCCGGACTGGTCCGCGGCTTTCGCCATGCCGGGTTTTTCCCCGTGGCCATCGCGCTTGCGCACGACGGACGCGCGGCCTATGTGCTGAACACCAAGGGTAACGGCTCGGTGAGCAAGACAATCCTCGGCCAGCCTGGCAATGCCCATGATTTTCAGGGGACCGTCAGAGTCCTCGACCTTGCCGGCGACCTGAAGCGCGAGACCGCCGTGGTCGCTCGCAACAACCGCTGGAACGCGAATCCAGGACGTCCCGACCTGAAGGTCTACAACGGCGGCATCAAGCACGTGCTGTACATCATCAAGGAAAACCGCACCTACGACGAGATCTTCGGTGACCTGCCCATCGGCAACGGCGATCCCAAGCTGTGCAGCCTGGGAGAAACAATTATGCCCAACCACCGCAAGATCGTCCGCGAGTTCACGCTGCATGACAACGGTTATGTCAGCGGCACCAACAGCGCCGATGGACATAGCTGGGCCACTCAATGCATAGCCAACGATTATCTCGAACACTTCTATGTGGGCTACTCGCGAACCTATCCCGACGATGGCGATTGCGCCATGTCGATCTCCAACGGAGGCGCCCTCTGGGACGCCGCCGCCGCGAAAGGCAAATCGATTCGCGTCTACGGTGAATTCTGCGACAACGAGCTGGCTCGGTTCGACCCCATGCCCAAGGACTGGTTCGAGGTCTGGGAAGATCGCAAGCTTGGGGCTCACCGGTTCAAGATGACTGCCGATACGACAGTCGTCTCGCTCAAGCCGTACATCAATCGCGAGGTCCACTACTGGCCGCTGTTGCAAAGCGACCAGCATCGCGCCGATGTCTTCATTCGCGAATACCAGGAATTCAGCCGCCGCGACACCATTCCCGACCTGACGATCTTGAGCCTTCCCTGCGACCATTCCGAGGGCGTCGACCCCAAGTATCCCACGCCCAGGGCCATGATGGCCGACAATGACCTGGCGCTGGCCGCGTGGTCGAGGCCGTGACGTCAAGCCCGCAGTGGAAGGAAACCTGCATCTTCGTGATCGAGGACGACGCTCAGTCCGGCCCAGACCACGTCGACGGGCACCGCACGGCCTTCATGGTCATAAGTCCCTACAGCAAGCGAAAATTTGTGGACTCCACGTTCTACGCACAGCCCAGCATGATCCGCTCGATCGAGATGATCCTCGGTCTGGATCCCATGAATCGCTTCGACGCGCTGGCCGACCCGATCACGACCTGCTTCACCGACACGCTCGACCTGACGCCTTACCACGCTGTACCGAGCAATATCCCGCTCGACGAGCGCAACCCTTCTGGAACGGCCATGAACCGGGATGACAGGTTCTGGCTCGAAAAGACGCACGCCCTGGACTGGAGCCACATCGACGCACCCGACCCTTACTGGCTGAACCGGATCATCTGGTACAGCATCCATAAAGGAGCAAGCCCTTATCCCGGTCGGCCAGGCGAGCAACCAGGTCAGGCAGTGGACCTTGATTGAGGTGAGCCTGGGTCTCTGCCCAACCACCCCACCGCGAGCCCGCCAGCCTGCTGACTGGCCAGGAAACGCACCGCGTTGGTGATAATGCGCAGCGGGATCGGCTGCTTGTAAATCGGGTAGGTTTCATGACCGGGGCGGAAGTAGAACACGCCACCGTTGCCAAGCGACCAGAAGTGCCCCGCTGCGGAACCACTCGCCGCCGACCCATCGCTCTTCCAGGATCACTTCGTCCGGCTCGGGAACGTGAAACGGCTCGTCGTACATTTCCGTCTGGGGAATCTCGAAAAGGCGCGGCACATCCTTGACGATTGGATGATCGGGTTCGAGAACCCGCACCTGGCTGGGCTTGCCGTCGTGCCTGTAAGCCGGAAAGCAGCAATAGGGGAGATGCAGCGTGAGATCGGTGAAGCCGCGGGGATACTTGCGGGCGATTGCAAATGGGGTGGGGCGCTCGTCTGGCTTCGGAACGCTAAACCGCTGCGGCGGGGGAATCTCGTGGACCTCGGTCCGTTCCCCCTGGGGAACGTCAAACTGTTCGCCCAGGTCCAGCCGGGCGCGTTTGTTCATGGCCTCGACGAAGGGAGTTGACCGCGTGGTGATTGAGCCCAGAGCGATGCCGGCCGCTCCGGCCGCCGATGTCTCGAGCCACTGCCTCTGCGTCTTGGACTGCGCCATGTAACCCTCACGAGATTGAGCCTGGCCGGCATACCGGCGAGTGGGGCAACTCCACAACACCCGCGCACGGTGTTTCCGGCCTGATGGCCCCAGAATAACGCAGCCGAGCTCGATTTTCCTCTCGTCGGCGGAGAACGGGATCGGTAGAAGGCGATCCAGGCCGGTTCAGTCGGGCTTCGGTTTGGGAGATTCCTCGGCCGACGTGTGGTCGTGCACGATTTTCCAGCCGTCGGGGAATTGGCGGAAGATCAGCGTGAAGAGGCCGCCGGGATGAGAGCCGTCGGGCAGACTCAGCCGCCAGGCTCCCCGCACCAGAGCGGCCTGGGGACCAAGCGGTTCGATTTCGATCCGGGACAAGACGAGGCGGCCCATGGCCTTGCCCTGAGCCTTGTAGCGTGATCGGTACCGTTCTCGCATTGCCTCCCAGCCGTCAAAGCGATCACCACCGGACTGGAAGACGACCTTGGGCGAATTCCAGTAACCGGCGAGAAACGCGTCGAGGTCGCCTTGGTTCCAGGCAGCCTCCTGACGCTCGAGCACCTCCCGGATGGACGCAATCGCCTGGTCTCCGTCTGCCGACCGCGGCTGGCGCGCCTGCACTTGTCCGGCCGCGAATTCCCTGGCAAGGTCTTCCCGGTTGATGATCCAGGGATGATCAAGCAGCTCCCTGGTATGAAAGTTCCGGCCCAGGCCCCACTTGCCGTCCCAGCAAAGAAAGAAGGTGGTGCGTGGGAAATTGGCCTCGATCCCGTCGCGCAATCGCCGGTAGTCGTAATCGCCCGGAGGATTATGTGCGCCGTGGGGGCCGAACTCGGTGAATCCGAACGGCTTGGGCAACCGCGCGACCTCGGGATAGCCCACGATGTGCTGAGGGTCGACGAAGTCGGTGTAGGCGTCGAGCCCGACGATGTCCACATAGGCATCGCCGGCATAGTACACGGCCGCATGCTTGCCGTGGTTCGGCCCATACACCCAGAGCAGGTTATTCAACCCTTTTGTCGTGGTGAAGTATTCAAACATGTGCCGCCAGACGCGGATGAACGTCTCGGGCTTCTTCGCTCCCCACCAGAACCAGCCGCCGTTGACCTCATGAAACGGCCGCCAGAGCACGACCACGCCGGCGTCTTGCAATTCCGCCAGCCCGGCGGCAAGGGTGTCAAGCTCGTGCATCCAGCGACCGTGCGTCGCGTGGCCGGGAGTGAGCAAGGTCTCCAGCTCCACGTCCTTGTCGCGCAATCCGCCGCCGCGCGGGTTGGCAGGATTGTAGAGATGGGCACTGATCGTGACCAGGCCTCCCTTGCGGGCATAGTCGATGGCCAGACGGTTAACGGCCGCGTGATCGAGCCCTCCGGTGCGGAACTCCGCGTAGTCTAAGCCCACGAGCGCGGGCCAGTGGCCGGTTGTCTGGAACGCCTCCTCACACGCCTTCAGCGAGGCTCCGCTGCCGAAGCCTGCAAACTGTCCGGATATCAGGCGATTGACTGAGCGATTGGGCAACGACTCCAGCAGGTTCAAGATCGTCTTTGCCCGGGAATTGGCGGCGGGATTGGCCGGCTCAGCCCCCCGCCCCGAGGCAACCTGCACCGCGAGCACAGCTAGCATGAACATCGGTGTGCAAAGATTTCGTTTCATGGTTGTGTGTCTCCGAGGGCGGACCCTCTTACCTGGTGTTGGTCAGCTCGTTGCGAACGACCTTGCCTCCTTTCATCACGAACGAGATACGCTCGAGCTCTTCGATCTTTTCGAGGGGATTGCCGCTGACGGCGACAATGTCGGCGAACTTGCCGGGCTCGATGGCCCCCATGTCCTTCTCCGCTTGCAGCAGCTCCGCAGCAACCGTGGTCGCCGACTGGATCGCCTGCATGGGCGTCTGGCCGTAGCGAACCATGTAGGCAAACTCCTTGGCCTGGTTCTCCGTCCACGCATAGCCGCCGGCGTCCGTTCCGTAAGCGATCTTCACGCCCTTCTTCACGGCCCCTCCGAACGCCTGGCGCTCGAGCTCCACCATCGCCTTCCAGACCGCCGCACCGGCCGTTGCGCGGCCCTCCGCCACGTAAACGCCGACGTAGATGGTCGGGCACCAATAAACGCCCTTTTGCACCATCAGATCGATCGTCTCATCATCTAGGCCATCGCCGTGCTCGATCGAGTCAACCCCTGCCTGGAGGGCGGCCATGATGCCGTCACGACCCATGGCATGCGCGGCCACGCGCCGATCCAGGCGATGAGCCTCGTCGACGATCGCCTTGGTCTCCTCGGCCGTGAAATTGACCTTGCTGCGCAGCTTGCCTTCCTCAATGTAGTACTTGCGATCGGAATAGTATTTGATCCAGTCGGCTCCGTACTTTACCTGCTCGCGCACGGCTTTGCGAATTTGGTCAGGGCCGTCCACGACCTGAACCCCTTCGGGAACCTTGAGCTCCCATGAGTACCCAAGCAGAGGATACATTCCCGTCGCCGAGAGGGCGCGCGTCGAAACGAACATTCGAGGGCCCGGGATGATGCTTCGATCGATCGCCTGCTTGAGGTCGACGTCGGCATACATAGCTCCCTCGGTCTCCAGGTCGCGGATCGCCGTGAACCCGTTCAGCAGCGCGGTCTTCACCGCCACCGTGGCGCGGATTGTGCGATACGGTATCGACTCCTTGAGCAACTGCTCGTCATAATCGGCTTGGGTGATGTCTCCCTGGAGCATAACGTGGGTGTGGGCGTCGATCAGGCCGGGCAGGACAGTCGCACTCGTCAGGTCAATTTCCTCGGCGCCGGCGGGGACTTCCACTTCACCGGCCGGTCCGACCCGCGTGACGCGCTGGCCCTCGATCACGATGCGTTGAGCGGTCAAGACCCGCCCGCCACGTGTGTCGATCAGACGGCCCGCACGGATAACGGTCGTCTTCGAAACTCGCGCGGGCTCTTGTTGAGCCAGCGCCGTGCCCGAGCCGAGAAACGCGGTGGCAATCAGGACAATGGCGTTATTGCGCATCATGAAAGCGACTCCGGGTTGGGGGAATGGGGTCAGATTATCCCATGAAAGGCAAACCCGTCCAGGGACAGGGCACTTCGATTCCGCGACGCTCTTACCGCCAGCTCTTCAATAATAGAAGCAGCGCAGAGGGCACTTCGATGTACAAATGCAACGCTGGACACATTTTGACCAGCCTCGCTGCTAAAATGGAACCGAGCCGCGGACAGAGGACAGGATCGCGGCGAAGCAAAGACGTTCCATTGGCGGGGAAGGGGAATCCGATGAATGCCATGCCGCAGTTTCCACTGATCCAGGTCGGGGATCCACTCCATCACGAGAACCTGACAATTTTTCCGATCTACTCGTCCGGGCCGACGCCCGACGAAGTCGAGTATTTGCTGTCCGACGAAGCCGTCTCCGCCGGTTGCGTGACTGTCGAGGAGATCAACGAGTCGGGCTCTGTGCCGACGCTCCTGGTCACGAATCGCGGCGACCAGCGAGTCCTCTTTCTTGAGGGAGAAGAGCTGCGGGGTGCGAAGCAGAACCGGGTTCTCAACACCTCGGTGTTGATCGGCGCACGGACCAAGACAACCATCCCGGTAAGCTGTGTCGAGCAGGGTCGGTGGCGCTTTCGATCCCACCAGTTCACACCCAGCCACAACTACTCGTCTCCCAAGCTTCGGCAACATCTCAAGCAGTCGGTCTCCCTGTCGCTGCGCCAGGCCAAGGCCACCGATCCGATCAGGGGGCCGTCTGGACCGAGGTGGACCGGCAGATGCTGTCCCTGAACTCCAGCTCCGAGACCCACGCCATGTCTGATACGTACGAGACCAACCGAGATCGATTTCAGGAGTTCCGGACGCACCTGCCATACGCCGAGGGAGCGACGGGATTGGCCGTGGCGATCGGATCAACCATCGTCGCGCCTCGACTTGTTCGACAAGCCGTCCACCTGCCGCAAGATCTGGGACCGCCTGCTTTCCGGGTTCGTCATGGATGCCCTGGAGGAACACCGGGACAAGCAACCACCGGCACCGGCCGAAGTCAATGCGCTCGTGCAAAGGCTGGAAGCGGCCGCCTGGCAAGAGTCTCCGGCCGTAGGAGAGGGCCGCGAGTTCCGCACCGACGCCGGCCCCAAGACTCACGCCTCGGCCCTGACATTTGCGACCTCCATGCTTCACGGCAGCGCGGTGGTGGCCTCGAAGTGAGTAAACTTCGCTCGGTAGCCGTCTGTTGCGCAAGAAAAACCCGAGGGGGCCGGTATCGCAGGGTCCTTGCCGAGCTCGGCAGCAGACGCTCCTCGGGGCGATTTCAAACCGTGGATCATCAAGATAGATTACTGGGGGAATGGGCTACACTTTCTCGTTCGCGCGGGTGGGAATCGCACCCGTTTAACGATCAGGAATCAAGACCATTCGCACGGATCACACCGCTCCGGAAGACGCGTAGCCCTGCCCGGATCAAGCTACAGCAACCGAGCAAGGCGACTACCGATAGGGTCGCACCTGAGATCGTCATTCCAAGCCGGAACGATCTAGGGCGGTAGGTATAGACCAGTAAGTGAGACCCTGCCGCGACAGCGGCGCCTCGCATCATCCGGTTGACTCGCAGAATCTCGGCACTCCGGCCGTCGATGGTCAGCACCCAACCGGGATAATAGACGTCGGCCAAAACTACCAACCCGGGGGATTGAAGGTCGACCTTCAACTCGACTTGCCCCGGCGCAACTTGGACGACCTGGATCGTCTCCGACGGTTGTGGCTGCCCGCCGTCCAGGAACGAGGAAAGCTCCTCGCGGTGATCGGTTTCGACCCAGGCGGTATGGCGCAGGTCGTCCTCGCCTGTAACCACCTGGTTCACCGCTGCCCCGCTTGCGCGAGCTAACCTCCGCAAGAGGGGCCGTCGCGCTTCTCGGTTCATCCCGTCGATCGGTTTGAGAAACCTGGCCTTGTGTACTACCCACGCCCGCGGAAACGCGGCCTTGTTCTTGAGCACGCGAACATCCTCGAAGTTGAGCCAGCGGGCGCGACGTTCCCGGCCTCCGGGACCGTCGAAGGTCTTGGCGTCGGGATATAGCAGCTCGGTGTCCGGAAGCATCGTGACAAACCCGCGATTGAGATCGGTTGAGAGCAACCGTGCGGGGAGTATGAAGTAACGGGTGTTCCAGAGGTCGAAGCTCTGGCGTGGATAGGACACATACCGATCGCCGGGATTGAGCTTCAATGCTCAAGCAGTTCGCGGATTCGCCACCAGCAACGATGGTTCGAAGAGCGAAGCCTGATCAAAGAGCTCCGAGGGCCCCAGCACATGAGTGGTTTCAATGCTCAGCGGAACTGCATGCAATGGCAAGAGCGTGTCGCGCTGCCACCCTAGCATCTCCTCGTGCCGGGCCTCCGAGTGCTCGACGAACCAGCCGAGGGGCTGCCATGCGGCCATCCGATGAATCCGGAACGGACCCTGCGCGGGCTCGATCCGCTCCGCCGCCTCGATCAGCCCTTGCAGTCGGGGAGCCGTGTCGAAGAGAGACTGGGGTACGGTCCAGATGATCCGCCGATCGGCAGCAATCAAGTCCAGTGTTACCAGCACTAGGGCCAGTGCGCCCGCGGAACGAGGACGGCCTGGCGCCAGGCGGACGAGCACAACCGACAGAGCCAGGACGACCGCCGAGTGGCCCAGGGCCATGCGGATGTCTGCGATGGCCCCGGAGACATCCAGCGGCCCAAATGCCGAAAGGGCGTCCCAGAACCGGGCAGTCATGACACTGCGTGCCCTCGCTGGCGAAAGCGCAAGAAAGCACAGCGCTCCCAAAGTTACGGCAAGCGCAGCTATTGCCGAACGCCAATCAGGGCGAGTTCGTCCCTGAGCGAGACTGTCCCAGCCCAGGCCGGCCAGACCCGCCAGGCCGAGGCTAACGATCGTGAGCAGTTTGCCCGGATAGCGAAAGGAATCGAACCCCGACAAAACCACGGTCAACAGCCAGTAGAAACCGCCGTCGCCATCGCGAAGCGAGTCCTCGATCATCCCTGTCGCACCGGGAGAGAGATTGGTTGGTCCGGTCGCGGATCCGACAGCGTTCTGGCGGCGAGCCAAGTACCGCGGGCTGCCGTATTCACCCAGCGATCCCATGATGCCGACAACGGCGAGTCCCGTCAGCAAGATACGCCAGGGGGGGCCGGCGCGGAAGCCGGCCGACCCGCACGCCAGAAGCAGGGCAAACCCGCCCAAGTAGACCGATCGTACCCAGAAGTCCTCCGAGTAACGACGGGGCAGACCTTCAATCCAGCGCCGGTTCGCCCGGTCCAATGTCCCGGAGACGTTGGGCCAGACCCACTCGAGCATCCGGATCGGCCTGAAACTGTAGGCATAGATGTCCTGCGAGCCCGCGTCGGCTATGCGTGTGCTCATGCTTGCATATTCCAATGTCGGACAAACTTGTACGGCAGTCATCCCCAGGGCCAGAACGCCAGCCCCTGCGAGCCCCGACAGACCTCGCGCCAGGTCCCTCTTTCCGTTCACCACCAGAGCAATCACCAGGCCCCAGCCGATCACCGCGATCAGCGACATCGCTAGTCGATACCCCTCCATTCCAGTGCTACCTGGCCCCTGCGATCTCGACAGCCAGGCCACGCGACTTGCCAGCCACATTTGCACGACATAGAAGGCTGCCAGGGCACCGAGGAGGAGCCCCCAGCGCAGCGGCCCGATTCTCCCGCGGGAGAGCCACACGCAATAGCCAGCCCCCGTGACACCAACCAGATAGGCCGATTGGAGATCACCTCCCAGCGCTTGCAGTGACAAGACCGCAGCCAGCTCGATCAATCCGGATCGCTGCTTTTTCCTGAGCCACCGGTCAATCGTGCGCAACCCGAGCGGCATCCAGGCCGCGCCGACCAGGAATATCACGTTGGCGTACTGAAACACTACGGGACCGGCAAAGGCATAGGAGAGTCCGCCCAGTGCCGCGCCGGCCATGGACACACCCCACCCCCGCAACAGCACGACCATCGCACCGAACGCCAGAAGGACGTGGAAAATCACGTAGAGCCGCGCGGCCCATGGGTAGGGCAACACCGCGTAAACCAGCTTGCCGGGGTAAAAAACGGCACTAGTCGGGTTGCCCAACAAAGGCATTCCGCCGTTCGCCTCGTTCATCCATAGCGGCCAGCGACCCGCGGCCCAATCTTGTTGAACCCTCAGGTAGAGCGGGTAGTAATACTGTGCGGCGTCTCGGAAGGCGAACTGCCGATCTTCGAAGAGGACCTGTCCAAACAAGACAAGGACCAAGGCGATCAGGCATCCTCCTGCCACTGTGATAATGGTCAGATCCTGCACACAGGGCACGACTTGAATGGCACGCTCCAGGCTCTTCTTACTAGCTCTGAACATCTCGACTCACCTGCTTGTTCGAGCCGGAATCTTATCTGACCTGGGTTCCATGCGCATAATAACTCGACTGACATGAGGCCTCGTACGGATCAGTCGACGTGGATATCACCTCTGGTTCGGCATCGAATGTACACCGTGCCCGGAAGGGGTGCTAGCGTGCGGCATCCTGGACGTAGCTCCAATGATGAGTACTGGGGTCAAGAGACGAGGTAGTCCGGCGATCTGGTCGGAGGGTCGCTGACCAACCGGCGTGTACATCCTGGAGCACCGTTTACGATCCGTTGAAAGTGTAGGGCTCGCTGGTCTACACTAAGTGGCGGAATTTCCAGTGGATTACGAGATCGACGGTCGAGCTGGGCGGAGGCATCGGTGAACGGGCGGCGAGAGTGGTTTCGTGAAGCGATTGCGAAAGTTCTGGCGGCCTGGGGCGCGATCAGAGCGGGGGGATTCTCGAGCCCGGTCATGGGGCAGAACACTTCGCTCAAGAAAGAGACCACCAATCGTTACACGGTCCGCAAGCCCGCGCTATCCAAGAGCCGGAGCTCGACCCGGACTGCGGCCGACCTCGGCACGCACACGATCCGCCCTGATGAACAACTGGGAAAGCTGCTTGAGTCGATTCGCGATGCTCATCACCTGCCCGGTATGATCGGCGCGATCGTGAAGGGAGAAACGCTGACGCACATCGGCGCTGCGGGTATCCGCAAGATGGGGTCGTCCCAGCCAATACAGGTTCAGGACCAGGTTCACCTCGGGTCGAACACCAAGGCGATGACGGCTACTCTGGTAGGTATGCTGGTCGACGACGGATTGCTGAACTGGTCGTCCTCGATGCTCGATGTGTTCCCGGAAGTGGCGTCCCGCTTGCATCCCGAATTTCTGACGGCCACTCTTTCCGACCTTTTGACGCACCGCGCGGGCCTTCCTCACGACGCATCTTGGTCGCGATTGCCCGGCCTGACGACGACCGACCAGCGCCGGGCAGCCTTGGTTTCGCTGCTCAGCAAGGCTCCCCTGACCAAACCCGGAACCGTCTACGCCTATTCGAACGCCGGCTATGCCATGGCCGGTCTAATGGCCGAACAGGTCACCGGCGAGCCCTGGGAAGAACTGATGCAGCTGCGGTTATTCGAACCGCTCGGCATGAATTCGGCCGGCTTCGGACCGCCCGGTCAGACAAACCCGGAGCGGATCGACCAGCCCTGGGGCCATCAGGAGATGTTCGGTCGAATCGAACCCGTGCTGCGCGACAACCCTCCCTGCATGGGGCCGGCGGGAACCGTCCATTGCTCCGTTCCCGATTGGGGCAAGTTCGCCGCACTGCATCTGCGCGGGGCCGAGGGAAAAGGGCGTCTGCTCAAACCGGCGACGTTCCGGGCCTTGCACACTCCGCCGCCGGGCTATAACTATGCCGGTGGGTGGACGGTCGTCGATCGATCCTGGGCGCGCGGACCGACGTTGAGCCATAACGGAAGTAATACTTACTGGTACGCGTCGATCTGGATCATTCCGGCCTTCGACCTCGCCACCCTCGCAGTGACCAACCAGGCTGGAACCGGCGCCGAAGCTGCCTGTGAGGAGGCGACCCAGCAACTTATCAGATTCGCCACGGGTCCGACCCGAGTACGAAGATCCAGGCGCTAGGCAGGGGCCGCGTTGCGTCTCATTCATCCTTTTCGAGGTCGATCTCCTTCCACGAGCCATAGCAGTTCAGCGGAATCACTGGACCGCCGAGTCCAGGAACGTGGCGTACCGTGGAGCTCACGGCAGCCCAATCACTTGATGGATTCCGAGTATCGCCCTATCATCATGCAAACTAGTGACCTGAACGTCGAGGCCGTGCGGCCGCCCAAGGCCGGGCGGGTCGAGGATCCGCGGGTTTACCTCGCAGCCGAGCGAACATTCCTGGCCTGGGTTCGGACCTCGCTGGCACTCATGGGTTTTGGGTTCTTGATCGCCCGCTTCGGACTACTGATCCGCGAGACCGAGTCTGTGGTTCAGATGCCGGAACATACGCATCCGCCGACGATTTCGCCCTGGCTCGGATTCAGCATGATCTGCTTCGGGGTGATGGTTTGCCTGGTCTCCGCCATTCGTTACCGCGCGTACATCCAGGCGCTTGAGTCCGGCATGGCCAACCCGTCCGTGAGTACGAGAGCTCCCCTGGTCATGGCCGCGATTCTCGCGCTTGTCGGCCTGGTGATGGCGGCTCACATACTCACACTCTAGTCGGTCAATTTCTTTGACTGGACAATCATGAGAACGTAATATCTCCGGATTCACTACAAGACTGATATTCTACGAGCGCCCGCGGTGGATCAGCGGTGTGATACAAGATTCTGTCGGGGATGAGCGTTCTCATGGCTGGGAAGCTGCCTCACGTCGTGATTCTCGGAGCTGGGTTCGGCGGGCTGAACGCTGCGCGGGCTCTGAGGCGCGCCTTGGTGCGCATCACGGTGATTGACCGCGCCAACCACCACCTCTTCCAGCCCTTGCTCTACCAGGTGGCAACTGCAGCCCTCAGCCCGGCGGACATCTCGGCTCCGATCCGTCGGATCCTCCGGCGCCAGAAGAACGTGGAGGTCTTGCTCGCCGAAGCCACTGCGATCGACTTGCCGACGCGACGGGTCATTCTTGCAGATGGGCAAATCGATTATGAGTTCCTCATCGTGGCTACCGGGGCCACTCATGCCTATTTCGGTCACGCCGGCTGGGAGCAGCTGGCCCCAGGCCTGAAGAGCCTCAAGGACGCCCTCCAGATACGCCAGCGCATTTTGATGGCCTTCGAGATCGCTGAGCGCGAGCCCGACATCAGGCTGCGGCATGAGTGGATGACCTTCGTGATCGTGGGCGCAGGACCGACCGGAGTGGAGCTAGCGGGAACCCTGGCGGACGTGGCGAGACTGACTCTGGCACGTGACTTCCGCCACATCGATACGTCGGCCGCGCGTGTGGTCCTGATCGAGGCCGCCGAGAAAGTGTTGGGATCGTTCGACGACACTCTTACCGCCAAGGCGCTGGACCAATTGCAAAGGCTGGGCGTCGAGGTCCGACTGGGCCGCCCTGTCTCAGAGATCACCGCCCTTGGTGTTCAAGTCGGCTCGGAGTGGATCGGCGCCCGGACCGTCATCTGGGCGGCCGGCGTCGCCGCGTCTCCCTTGGCTCAAAGCCTGGATGTGCCGCTCGATCGCGTAGGCCGCGTGCTCGTCGAGCCCGGACTTACCGTCCCCGGCGCTGACAACGTCTACGTAATTGGCGATCTCGCCCACATTGAACAGGCAGGGAAACCCGTCCCCGGAATCGCACCGGCGGCCATTCAGCAGGGCAAGCATGCAGCCTCGAACCTGCTTCGGTCGCTTCGCGGTCATGAGCGGTCACCCTTCCGTTATCGTGACAAGGGTATGCTGGCAACCATCGGCCGCGGAGCGGCAGTGGCCCACATTGGCTCGATCAGAGCCTCTGGCTACATTGCCTGGCTCTTGTGGCTGCTTGTTCATATATTTTTCTTGATCGGGTTCCGTAACCGCCTCGTCGTGATGATCCAGTGGGCTTGGTCCTACGTCACCTTCGACCGGGGCGCTCGCTTGATCACCGAGGCACTGACAACTCCGCTCGTTTCCATTCCTCACAAGGAGGCCGATTCATGACCGCGACAACGACGTCTTCCAATATCCCGGTTGCAGAGACCGAAGCCTTCGCCACGCTGGTCGGTCGAGTCGGCCGCAATGGCTCGAAGATCCCGGCCGAGATCCTCGCGCGGCACGTGCTTGCAACCGTTCCCGCCCAGGAGTGGCCGGTGCGGGTCGAGGCCATGGACGCCCTCTTGCGCGGCTAGAGTCCGGCGCAAGGATGAGTTGCGGATCGAGAGCCGGCCTGGGGGAGAACACGTGCTGGGATTCTACGCGACCCGGAGGCGAGGCTCGGAGGCACGTCCCTACCGCACGATTGTTCTGGGCGTCGATCCCCTCAAGGGGCGGTGTGATTGTCCGGATTACCTGAGAAACTCACTCGGCCTTTGCAAGCACATCCTGGTCGTTCTCGAGCACTTGCACGGGCGGCCGGGCCTGCGGAGCAGGGCGGCCAGGGAACAGCAACGGCTGGCGGAGGCGCTCTTCACTGGACCGGTCTGGGACCCGGTCCGACCGTTGCTTGGACTTGGAGACTGGCTCGAGCGGGTGGCCTGGACTGTCGGCAATGGGACGGACCGACCGGGTACCCGGGCAGCGCAGGCGCTGGCATGGTTCGGACCAGGTCGGAATGGGACCTGGTCGTTGCGGAAGACCTATCGCGATGACCCTGTGCGTCGCCTCGAGCTTGTCGAATCATTACTCAAGGTCGTTCCCGCCCGGTCGAGCGGCTTGAACCACGACCCGGCTCTCCGCGCTCTGCTGGTCCACGAGCGCGAGAAGCTGAAGCGACTTGTCGAGAAGACTCTCTGGCCGTCGGAGCAGAAAGCCGTGCTCAAGGGACTGAAGTGCCCGCTGTACCGCTATCAGCGCGACGGCGTCAAGCGGTTCCTCGAGACTGGTCAGCTCTTGCTTGCCGACGACATGGGGCTTGGCAAAACCGCCCAGGCAATCGCCTGCTGCGATATCCTTTGGCGCACCGGCAGGGTCCGCCGCGCCGTGATCATTGCGCCGGCGTCGCTGAAGCCCCAGTGGGCTCGCGAGTGGGCCCATTTTTCCGACCTTCCCATCCAGGTCATTGACGGCTCGCCCGGCGAGCGACAGCAGGTCTACGCCACCTCCAGAGAGGGCTTGTTCATTATCAATTACGAGCAATTGCTTCGCGATCTCGAGAGCGTTCGCAACTGGAAACCCGACCTGGTTGTGCTTGACGAAGCCCAGAGGATCAAGAACTGGGCGACCAAGACAGCACTCTCGGTCAAGCGGCTTAGCCCTCCTTACCGTCTGGTGCTTACCGGCACGCCGATGGAGAATCGGATCGAGGAGTTGGCCTCGATCGTGGAATGGGTCGACGAGATGGCACTTGAACCCAAGTGGCGGCTTCCCGCCCTGCACGCGATGCGCTCCGACGGCCGCAAGGAAATCACTGGCGTCCGGAACCTTGACACGCTCCGCCAGCGGTTAGAGCCGTGCATGGTCCGACGGATTCGCCAGGAGGTGCTTGACCAGCTTCCGCCACGCACGGATATTCGCGTGCCGATCGAGATGACGCCGGCCCAGCTCGAGGAGCATGACGCTTTGATCCAGCCGATCGCCGCGCTCATGCGGATTGCCGAGATCCGCCCTCTGACGCAGGCCGAGTTCCTCCGCCTGATGAGCCTGCTGACCACTCAGCGAATCATCTCCAACGGCCTGGCGCAGCTTCAATTCGAACACGTCTGGCCGTCGGTCCGCGGCTGTGCTCCCGACGAGAGCGTGCTCAGGGGTCTCTCCGCGCCCAAGCTTCTGGAGTTGCGCCAGCTAGTGCGCCAGGTTGTCATCGACCAGGGGCGCAAAATCGTCATCTTCAGCCAGTGGCGGCGAATGCTCAACCTGGCCCACTGGGCGGTGAGCGACATCCTCGGCGAGCGCCAGCTCCGCGCGGGGTTCTTCACCGGCGCCGAGAAGCAGCGACGGCGGACGCAAAACATTGTGGAGTTTCATGACGACCCCCAGTTTTCCATCCTGTTCGCCAGCGACGCCGGTGGCGTCGGGCTGAACCTGCAGCGCGCGGCAAGCTGCGTGATCAACCTTGAGCTTCCCTGGAACCCGGCCGTCCTCGAACAGCGGATCGGCCGCATTTACCGCCTGGGCCAGAAGCAGCCTATCGACGTCTACAATCTCGTATGCGAGCAGGGAATCGAGTCGCGGATTGCCGACCTCGTGGGCAACAAGCAGGCGTTCTTCAAGGGCCTCTTCGACGGCGACAGCGATACCGTGAAGTTCGACCAGTCCGGGTCGTTTCTCTCTCGCGTGAGAAAGCTCTATGACCCCGCCACATTGGCCGGTGCCACGTCCAGTGGCGGAAGCGAAGATATTGAGCTGGTCGAGCATGCCGACGTCGGGTTGGACGACGAGGTCTCCGACCCCTTCGAGGAATTGATTGAGGCCGGTGACGAGTCGCATGACCAGGTGGAGCCCGCCGTCGATGCCGCCGACAAATCACCGACCCTTGCCGCGACCGTGCCGGCTGAGTCCGGAGCGGCACAATCGTTGTCCGAGCCTCCGCACCCGGAGATCGAGCCAAGAGTGCTGCCCACGATGGGTGATGTCCGCCAGCTTTTCTCTCATCTTGAGGTCCGCCGCGAGCAAAACGGCCGCTTGGTGATCGAAGCACCCGCAGAAGCCGCCTCGACCCTGAGCGCCCTGTTCGAGGGAATGGCCGCCTTGCTTCAGGCGGCAGCGCGACCCGAGAACTAAGGTCTCCCCTTTGTCGCGGGCTTATCCTTGATTGACACTCGTCATCCTGCCACTCGATCGGGCACGGTCATCGCCACCTGCCGAGGGATCTTAGAGATGCTTGACTCGGCGGAGCGTCCCAGTATGATGGGCCATGATTGGGTCGTTTGAGTATCCCTTTCCTGCGAAATCCGATTCAATGCTCCCTTAGGCGCCTCCGTCACGTCGAGACTCTTGGGCCTGCGCTCTCGACTCACTGGAGGTGCTTCCGGAGGAGAAGTGAGGTAGCCGCCATGAGCGTATTGCACCTCTGCTTCGACACTTTCGCGCCTGCGATCGCGTGGTCTTTTTCTCATCATGGGATTGGGGCTTGTCACCTGGCTCGTGTTGCAATGTCGGGGAATCCCAGCACTCGAGCCAGCTCTTCTGGCTCAGCAAGCGGCGGCGGAGCTAGTCGGCGCCGTCGATGACGATGACCTGGTGAAAGCCGGCGCCAACAATGACAACTGGCTGATGTACGGCCGGACCTACAACGCACATCGGTACAGCCCTCTGAAGCAGATCGACACCAAGAACGTGGGGCGGCTCGTTCCAGCCTGGACTTTCCAAACGGGAGTGCTTGACGGTTTCGAATGCACACCCTTGATCATAGATGGGATTATGTACCTGACGACGCCATGGAACCATGGTTATGCGGTCGATTGCAAGACCGGATCCCAGCTCTGGCACTACCAGAAGTCGCTGCCCGAAAACCTGGCTCTGTGCTGTGACGCCGTCAACCGGGGATTCGCCGCCTGGGGGGATCGGCTCTACATGGCAACGCTTGACGCACACCTGGTCTGCCTCGACCGCAACTCCGGAGAGGAGGTCTGGGACACTCCGATCACGGTACCTGGGCAGGACGGCAAGGAAGCTGGCGACATCTATAAAATGGCTTACAGCGCGACGGTGGCACCGCTGGTGATCAAGGGCAAGGTCATCATAGGCATCAGCGGTGCAGAGTACGGCATCCGCGGTTTCATCGACGCCTACGACGCAAAGACTGGAAAGTGGCTGTGGCGATTCAATACGGTACCAAGTCCCGATGACAAGTCGGAACATGCCCGCAAGGCTCTGGCGACCTGGGAAGGAAATACTTGGTTGACCGGAGGCGGGTCAGCTTGGGTCACCGGCACCTACGACGCGCAGCTCAATACGCTTTACTGGGGCATCGGCAACCCCTCGCCCGACTTCAACGGAGACGTGCGCAAGGGAGATAACCTCTACACATGCTCGATCCTTGCGCTCAACCCGGACGATGGTTCCTACAAATGGCATTTCCAGAATAGTCCCCACGATGTCTGGGACTATGACGGCGTCAACGAGCCCGTGCTGGTGGACTTCACGAGGGAGGGGAAGGCGGTCAAGGCACTGGTCCAGGCGCATCGCAATGGTTACTTCTATTGCTTGAACCGAGAAACTGGCGAATTCCTTTACGGCAAGCCGTTCTGCGAGGTCACCTGGACCGACCGGACCAAGGGCGTCGACGGACTCGATCCCGCGACGGGGCGTCCCTTCGTCAACCCGGCGGCGCTACCCACGGAAGCGGGTGTCCGGGTCTGTCCGGGTGCGGCGGGGGGCAAGGAATGGAACCCAATGGCGTTCGACCCTGCAACAAACACGGCCTTCGTACCCGTGATCAACAACTGCGCCAAATTCACTTCCGGCAAGGCCTTCTTCATCAAGGGGCAGCCCTACTGGGGAAGCTCCCTGACGCTGATCGACAACCAGGCCTCCGGGGCGTTCAAGGCCATCGACGTGACGACAGGCCGGATTAAGTGGGAGGTGGCCACTCGATCCCCCATGGTGGCCGGCGCGCTGGCGACCGGCGGGGGCCTTGTCTTCAGCGGCGACGCCGAAGGGTTCTTCACCGCCTACGACGTGCAGACCGGCAAGTCCCTCTGGACCTTTCAGTGCGGCTCGGGCCACCATTCGGGACCGATCACCTACAGTCTCGACAGCCGGCAGTACATCGCTGTTTGCGTGGGCTGGGGTGGTTGGACAGCAGGGTTTGCCGGCGACGGCGCCCCTGGCTCCGGAACGCGCGTCGCGGGAACACACTGTTCGTCTTCGCCCTGCCCGATGAAGGCAAGTGAGTGGGGCAGGTGACCAACTGTATTCGTCTGAAGTTCTCCCATGACTTCCTCTATTCGCCTCGCACTGGTGCTAATCGTTTGGGCGGCTTCGGTCTCTCAGCACGCAGTGGGAGGAGGGGGGGACGGGGCTGTAGATCCCTCGCCCAAGGTCCTGACCGTCTGTGCCGTCCCGGCCGCGATGCCTCGGACCGGAAGGTCGCCGGATGGTACACCACAAGGGCTCGATGTCGCCGTCGCGCAGCGTGTGGGGCGCATCCTTGGGCGGACGGTCGAGTTTCATTGGTGTGCCAGCGCCGAGTGTAGCTGGCATTGTCTGCCGGAGGGTCGATGCCAAGTTGTGATCGGCCAACCCGTCGACTCTGGGCCGCCGCGCGAAGTTGCCTGGAGCGTTCCATACGCAGCGGCCCAATTCGGCCTCGTTGTCCCAGTGGGAGCGCGCGATGTTCATTCCCTGGCCGACCTGCGCACGAAACGCGTCGGGGTAGTTACTGGCACGGTCGCGCCTCTCGGAGAAAGACCATGCAGTGGCGGGATTCAAGACCCGTGAGGAGCTGCTCGAGAGATTCGGCGCCGCAGAGCTGGACGCCGCATTCCTTGACGCCGACTTCGCGGCCTGGTACCTGCATGGGCACCCTCAGCTCGGTCTCCGGCTCGTGACCGGGTATACTCCGCGCGAACGGTGGAACATGGCCCTGGCAGTACGGGCCAAGGATGCACAACTTCTCATGGAAGTCAACCGGGCCCTGGCCCAGCTCGCCGAGTCGGGGGAGCTCCGAGGGATTTACGCCGAATATGGGGTCCCGCTCCGCGCCCCCTTCACGGGATCGGCCGCACAACGCGAGACCCCCGACGCTTGGAACCGCATTCGCGAACGGGGCGAGCTGGTCGTCAGCATGGACCCCGCTAACTTGCCCTATTCCAGTGCGAAGGAGGATCAGCCGGGTCTTGATCTCGAGCTGGCCCGGTACTTGGCTCAGCAGCTTCACCTCAAGCTGCGCATCGGATGGCTCGACATCCGGAGAGAGACCGCGGTGGGAGAACTGCTTCAGCGTCGGTGTGACCTTGTCTTCGGGGAAGCCGTCGCCGCCAACGTCGTCGCTGATGACCAGGAGCTGGCGGGCAAGATCCTGTACTCGCGGCCTTACTACAGGACGGGCTACGTTCTGGTGAGGCGAAAGGATGGCCCTCGCGTCCAGACGCTCGCGGAGCTGAAGGGAGTTCGATCGAAATTGCTGGGCACTGAAGCCGGGTCGGTTGCCGACTACAGCCTGCGTCAGCGTGGTTATCTGCGTCGGCTGTACAGAAACCAGTTAGCCACGCTGAAAGCGCTTCAGGACGCTGACATCGACTATGCCTACCTCTGGGCCAACGTGGGCTGGACGCTGCATGCCTCGCCTGAATTCAAGCTTGAGATCGTCCCACAGCACGAACCGGATGATCAGTGGAACATCGCGATCGCCATGTGCGTGGGGAATGAGGAGCTGAAGCGGCACGTCGACGCGGCGATCGATACCCTGATCGCGGACGGAACGGTCGCCCGCGCCCTGGCCCGCTACCACGTTCCGGAGCTCGGCTCCTTTGCCGAGCAAATCCGCAATGGCCAGGAGAATATCGCGAGTGGGATCCATCACGGAGTTGCCAACCGGGGCATCGAGCCTCGAATGCAACGAATCGAGTCGTCCAAGCATCCCTACACTGGGCTGGCCAGGATTCGATCGGCCGGTGAGCTGGTCGTGGCCCTGGATCAGAACAACCTCCCGTTTTCCACGGCGCATCCCAAGCCCCTGGGGCTCGACTACGAAATCGCCGGCCTGCTCGCCCAGCAACTGGGCCTGCCGTTGCGAGTGTACTGGGCCATTTCCACGCACGACTCCTACCCCTCCAAGCTTTCGACCAAGCGACTCTGTAACGTAATTCTGGGAATCATGCCCGATGATCGATTCGGGGAACGGGTGATTTATTCCCGCCCGTACTATCGGGCGCAGTACCAACTTGTCGTTCGGTCGGGCGAGGATCAACCCGGTCCCGGGGGAACGATCGGTTTGGAAGCAGGGGTTGCGGTGAGCGGACTGAAGGGACGACCGGTCCAGACCTATCCGGGCACCGCAGAAATCCTTGAAGCCGTTGCAGCAGGTCGAGTCAGGGCGGGCTACGTGATCTCCACTCGGGGTCCCTGGCTTGCAGAGGAGCGGTGGCCGGGTAAGTTGGTGTTTCACTCGGGCTCCAATTCTGTGGACTGCTTTCCTATCTGTGCGGCGGTACACAAGGAGGATCGGGATTTGAAGGATTCGATCGACCGCGCCTGGGACGAGCTTGAGCGCTCGGGCCAATTGGCGAAGGTCTTCGCCCGCTGGCACATCCCCTACAATGCCTTTGTGGCCTCCGGGACAAGCAAGGAGCCGCATCCGTGAACCGATCGGCGCCCGGAGCTTCTCGAATCAGCTGGTCGTCTCTCGGACGGGATTGATGAGCTGCGTTTGGGTGGTGGCTTGCGGAGTGGATCGGGCACCAGAACGACAGCCCGCAGTCGCTGCAGTCAACCAGGCCACACCGCGTGGATCCGGCCACGGCGGCCCAGAAACCAAATCGGTACCACCGTCAAGATCCGGCGTGGCCGAAACCCAGGACCATTCGCTGGCGGAAGGCCAGGCACTGTTTCGCGGCTTGTGCAGCGGCTGTCACGGAGGTGCTGGCCGAGGCGGCAAAGGGCCCGACCTGACCGACAACCGCTGGATCCACGGCGGCAGCGACTCCGACATCGCCCTCGTCATCCAGAATGGCGTGCCCAGGACCACGATGAAGAAGATGGGCGACTCTCTCAAGCAGGACCAGATTCGAACGCTGATCACTTTCATCCGAAGCCTGGCCCGCTCCCCCGGCGAGAGTTCCTGGAAGCCCTACCTCGGCGGCGACTCCGCGGCGGGTCGAAAACTCTTCTTCGACCCCAAGAGCAAGGCCCAGTGCGCCAAGTGCCATAGCGTCGGGGCAGAAGGAGGAAGGGTCGGACCTAGCCTGGATCGCATAGCCAGCCGCCGCGCCCCCGAGTTCCTCATGGAATCGATCCTTCAGCCATCCAAGGAGATCGCCCCCGAGTTCGAGGCCGTTGCCGTGGCCACGAAAGACGGGAGAGTGACCACGGGATTGCGCATCAACGAAACCAACTTCAGCATCCAGCTTCTCGAAGAGAACGGTCGCTTTCACTCCTTCCTTAAACGCGACCTGGAGGAAGTCAAGGTCATGACCAAATCGCTCATGCCCGACAACTTCGCGGAGTTACTCACCGTCAAGGAATTGCATGACCTTTTCGCGTACTTGATGACACTGGAATAATGCCTCGGCCGGTAGCATCATCACCGCCGGGTTGCCATCGTGAGCAGGCCGTGTCATGCTGAAAGTGTCTGCGGCAGCCTCACCCCAAAATGCACGCCCTATTCCTCGAGACATTCTGATCCTCGAGTCGGGCTCATGGTGAGCTGAAGAACCCCTACCTGTTTCGGATGGAGTGGAAGGAATATGAAACGTCGCGAATTTCTCACGCGGACCGCATTGGCCGGCGTCTTGGGTCAGTTTCCGCTGGCGAAGGACCGGCCTTTGCCAGTGCCCCCTCCCGTTCGGCCAACGAAAAGGTTCGCTTCGCCTGCATCGGCGTGGGCGGCAAGGGTGACAGCGATACCAACGACGCGGGCGACCACGGCGAGATTGTAGGGCTCTGCGACATCGATGCTCACACTCTCGACAAGAAGGGAGCCAAGTACCCCACAAGCCAAGAAATACTATGATTATCGGAAGATGCTCGAGGAACTCGGCGAGAAAATCGACGCGGTCACAGTGAGTACCCCAGACCACACGCATGCCCCGGCCAGCATCATGGCTATGCGAATGGGCAAGCACTGCTTCTGCCAGAAGCCCTTGACCTGGTCGATCGAGGAAGCCCGGCTCATGAGAACCCTCGCGGCCGAGAAAAAGCTATGCACCCAGATGGGCAACCAGGGCACGGCAGATGGCGGATTCCGATCTGGCGTTGAGATCATTCGCTCCGATGCGCTCGGGTCCGATCAAGGAGATCCACGTCTGGACCGACCGACCGATCTGGCCCCAGGGGCTAAGCCGGTTCAGGGAAACGCCCGGCGTTCCCAACCATGTTCGCTGGTATGAGTTCCTGGCAGCCGCGCCGACCGGCCATATCATCCCGACTACCAGCCGTTCAAATGGCGCGGCTGGCTCGATTTCGGCACCGGGGCGTTGGGCGACATGGCCTGCCACACGATCAACGTCGCCTGCATGGCACTCGAGTTGTTCGATCCGGAGAGTGTCGAGGTCATCGACACCTCGGGTATCGTCGACCACGAGACCTACCCCGTCTGGTCCATCATCCGCACCCAGTTCGGCCCACGCGACCGGCGCGGTCCGCTGATCATGACCTGGTACGATGGCGGCGAGAATTTCCCTGACGGCAAGAAGGTCTACAAGGAGCTGCTTTACGGCGAGAAGGTCTCCAAGAGCGGGCTGCTATTGGTAGGCGAGAAGGGATCGTTCTTCTCACATAATGACAACGGCACTGAGCACGTTCTCCTGCCCCGGGAGAAGTTCAAGGACTTCGAGAAGCCCAAGCGGACCCTGCCTCGCTCTCCGGGTCACTTCACCGAGTTTGTCGAGTGCGATCAAGTCGGGCGATCCGACCAAGGCAATGTCGAACTTCGACTACGCCGGTCGTTTGACCGAGACAGTGCTCCTGGGCGTGGTCGCACTCAAGACCGGCTCGAAGATCGATTGGGATCCCCAGGCCCTGAAGGCCAGGAACTGCTCCGCCGCCGACCAGTACATCCGCCGCGACTATCGCAAGGGGTTCTCGATCCACTGAGGAATCTCACCGCCATACTCTCCATGATCCCGAGGAGGGGAGCGGCCCTTGTTCCGCGGCTTGCCCCTCGCACGGTACCCGGGCACAGTGTCTTCCAATTCCCCAATGCGTTCATCGCGGGTCCTCACGCGCCGAGATTGCGCTGGAAGGAGCTCCTTGCCTCCTCTACGGAGGCGAATACGTCCCAGTAGTCGTCCATCTGCATCATGGCGAGGTATTTTTCCATGTCTCGGCTGGGGTGCGCCAGCACGACCTCGCCCTTGGCGCCGCGAATCTCCCGGGTGATTGTCACGAGAACGCCCAGCAAGCTGGGCCCCGTTTCCTTGACTCCGGCAAGCTCGATGACGTAATTGCGAATTCCTTGATTGATCAGGTCGTCGACGTCGTGTGCGGCATCAACGTATCGTGGGTCGTTCATCAGCCGCGCGAAGTTGCTGATGATTGCGACGCTTCCGTCCAGGCGAATGTTCATGGCCATCAGGATTATCCTCGTTGCCCAGGTCTCTACCGAATCGCTGGACCAGCGGGCACCTCGCCGAGCCTCACCGCCGCCTGACTGCGTATCCATACGGAATCGGCCAGAGTGGCGGCTCGCCGACCTGCTGCTGGGCCTTGATGACCCAGTAAGGCTCGCGCAGCAACTCGCGGCCCAGAAGCACCAGGTCGGCGTCACCGCCGGTGATGATGGACTGGGCATGAGCGGGATCAGTGACCATGCCGACCGCGCCCGTCTTGATCCCGGCCTCAGCGCGAATTCGCCGAGCGAAAGGAACCTGGTACCCTGGACCGACCGGGATCTTCGCATAGGGCACGATCGCACCCGACGAAACGTCGATCAGGTCAACGCCGATGTCGCGGAGGAAGCCAGCCAGCACGACCGACTGGTCGATGTCCCAGCCTCCGTCCACCCAGTCTGTCGCGGAGATGCGCACGAAGAGCGGCAATCGTCTCTGGCAGGATGGAACGCAAACGATGGGCGACGCGCAGCAACAGGCGCATCCGATTCTCGAGCGAGCCGCCGTAGCGGTCGGTCCTCTGATTCGCGAGTGGCGAGAGAAATTCGTGGAAGAGATAACCGTGCGCGGCGTGGATCTCGATAAGCTCAAACCCCGCGGTCAAGGCTCGCCGGGCTGCCGCCTCGAAGGCTGCGACAACGCTGTCGATGCCGGCCTCGTCGAGCGCGACGGGCACCGGGTCACCTTCGGCAAACGGAAGTGGACTGGGACCGATGACCGTCCATCCGCCCTCGGCCGTAGTCTTCAGTCTCTTGCCGCCTTTCCAGGGCACATCGCAACTGGCCTTGCGACCGGCATGCGCAAGCTGGATTCCCGGAACGGCTCCCTGCGACTGGACGAACCGCACGATTCGCGCCAGGGGATCGATGTGCTGATCGTCCCAGATTCCCATGTCGCCGGGGGAGATGCGCCCGTCTCGAGTCACGGCCGTCGCCTCGACCATTGCCAGAGCGACGCCGCCAGCTGCCCGGCTTCCCAGATGCACCAGGTGCCAGTCGTTGGCCTGTCCCTCCTGAGACGAATACTGACACATCGGTGACATTGCAACCCGGTTTCGAAAGGTCACGCCACGGATCGTCAGCGGGCTGAACAGGTGGACGGCAGACGGTCGATCGGAACTCTGGTCCGAGGCGTTGTTTGTACTTGTCGTGTCAACTCTCATCATAAGTCCTCGAAGCCTCCTGATGCTGGTTCATTGCCCCACGTCGGCCAGAAGCCAGGGGCAAGACCGCCGTTCGCTTCCATCGGAAGACCCGCCGTAATCACGGTTCGTGTCATTGTAGACAACGCGGAAAGGACGCGGGGGCGATTTGTCTGCCGAAAAACGTCGGCTTAGCGGCACTTGTCTCGGGGACTTGCCCTTCCCGTGGATTCACTCTAATACTTGAAAGGGGAGAAAGCAGCAGAGATCAACTGACTTTCATGACCGATCGGGAGCCAGATATGGCCACGGCGACTTTTGGGGCAGGCTGCTTCTGGGGAGTCGAGGAAGCATTTCGCAACACGCAGGGAGTGACCGAGACAGCGGTCGGCTACATGGGAGGCCATCTCGAGAACCCAGGCTATCAAGCTGTCTGCACGGACCGGACTGGACATGCCGAGGTCGTTCAGATCCAGTTTGATCCGTCCCAGATCGACTATGAGCGGCTGCTGGAAATTTTCTGGCAGCTACACGATCCGACGACCTTGAACCGGCAGGGGCCAGACGTCGGAACTCAATACCGCTCGGCCGTCTTTTATCACGACCAAGCTCAGCAAGACGCGGCGGCCAGCATGAAAGAGCGGCTTCAAGCGGGCGGCCGGTTTCGTCGTCCGATCGTCACCGAGATCACGCCCGCCTCGACGTTCTGGCGCGCCGAGGAATACCACCAGAAGTACTTTCAGAAGAACGGCGGTGCGGGCTGCCATCTGTGAACATGCGCATCGATTTGGCCAAATCCCGGCCCATCAGCTTTTCGATCCAACGGGATGGCCGATGAAGTGTATTAAGGATGCACCTGTGATCGATCCTGGTCTGGACCAATCTCACTCAAGACTCGAGAGATCTGCCAGCGCAAGCACTTGGCCTCGGCGAGCGTCAGATCGGGAGAAGTCAGACGCTCAAGCAAGCTGCGCAGCGAGTCGATCGCCTTGGCTCGTGCAGCCGGATCATTCTTCATTGGTGGAAATCCGTTCACACGTTGTTGACCTCTCAGCGGGCCTTCCGCTCACGAGACCTTAGGATGCATTCTTCTCAGACGCAAATCCCGCAGCCCGGGTTCAAGCCTGTTTGGCTGTCTCGCCCGCTATTATTCCACTCGAAACTCGAAGCTCCTGCCGACACGGATCGGCAGGCAATAACCCGTGCGGCCGAGAGTTTCTTCCGAGGCTCTGGAGCCCGATCGAGAGCAAGGGCCCCGAATCCCAATCGGCCTGAGCCCACACAGTTGCTTGGGCAGGGCCATGATTCTGCGCGGCTTGCCTGACCCGATACCATGAATAGAGAGCCGACTGGAAGATAGGTAAAGTAGTCGAAGCTGGCGGGCAATTTCATGCAATCGCTCAAGGGCCACCTACTGATCGCCTCCCCGAATCTTGAGACTCCGATCTTTGCTCGGTCCGTGATCCTGATGCTCGACCACAACAAAGACGGGGCCATGGGACTGATCCTGAACCAACCGATCAACACGTTGATCACCGATCTTGCCGGGAAAATATTCGAGGAAGGTTTTGAGTGGGACAAGCCACTGCATCTGGGGGGACCGGTTCCCGGCTCGCTCATCGTGCTCCACATGTTGGCGAGCCTCGGTGACCACGAGATCATTCCGGGCGTCTTCGTCACGCTCGACGCCGCCTTGGTGCAAGAAATCATCCGCCGGCGGCCTGACCCAGCTCTGGTGATCGCCAATTATTCGGGTTGGGGACCGGGACAGCTCGAAGGGGAATTCGGCTGGGATTCCTGGGTTACATTGCCTGCGACGAGCGATCACGTCTTCTGGAGAGGCGAAAGGGATCTCTGGAAAGTCGTGGTTAGTGAGGTCAATGCCATCAAGCTGTCCGAATTCCTGAAACTGAAGACACGGACGGTGGACCCCAGGCTCAACTAATACCTTGGATCGTTCAGCGGCCGGAATGGTCGCTGGCCGTCGATGACGACGTTCACTTACTCCCTCATCACTTCATCGCCGCGCGAAGCTGCTCGCTGACCTGCGCAAGGATCTGGGCGGCAACCTGGTTTGGGCTGTAACCGGCTGGCAGCCGAACGAACGGCCTGTGATGCCGCTCGCAGAGATGACGAACTTCGCCAAAACCGTGGCTCGACCAGCGAATGGCAAGAAGAACCAAAGCCACATCGGGACGCGCGATCATGGGTTTCGAAGCTCTCGACCGACTGGTGCTCCTTGGTCTCGATCCAAAGCAGAGAATCGAGCCCGAACAGTTTCTTGAGAGTGTGCTGGGCTTCGCGCCGGCGAATGCCTCCGATCAGGACGATGCTCCTGCCGCTGAGCAGGCGAGCCACCTCTTTCACCGCTGCGGACTGCTCGTGATGAAGCGAAGTCTCGACCGGGGGCAGACGATTGGCCAGATACCGATCAATCTCCCGGAGAACCAGTCGGAAGCCCCGCGGCGGCTCTTCCATGTCCGGGACGTCGTCGATGATCGAGATTAGCAATTCTCTAAGCTCTCGGTTGCTGGGTGGCATCCCGTCGCCGACCAATCCGGCAACGGTCTCCAGGATCACCGACCAGTCCTCTTCGCCTCCCTTGCCCTGCCTGATGCGCTCTGAATGATGGCGAATGCGATCGAGCCGTGACATCTGGAGTGGAGTCTTGTAGTCGCACCGCGCCTCCTCGATGCGCGTTAGCAGCGATGACCATCGTGTTGGGTCGGCCAGGTCGTCAGCGCGCATGTGACGGCCGAGATAGATGCGTTGCCGCGCCGCCGTGGCTCGTATCCATTCGTGAGCGTACTCTTGATCAGGGTCCGTCAACGATGTCCAATATTTGCAGCCCCCGCCGCACCGCGGATTGTGCCTCGGCGAGATACCTGAGCGCTTGCTCAAGGCTCTTTCCGTGACCCTGGCGTTCCTGGACCAGGGCGAGACCCTCGGCGAGCGCCTCGAAGCAGCCGGCGATGTCGTCAAGGATCGATATCGGGGTCGAATCCGACGCCTGCTTTGAGCTCCTCCAGTAAAAGCCGTCAGTCAGCTTTCCAGCCCATCCGGCAAGTTCCTCGTCCACCGGGAGGTCACCGGCACCTTGGAATTCGCCTCCCTCGTGGATCCTCCGCTGAGATTCCGCCGCCCAGCGCGCGGCCTCGCCCTTGCCCCGACAACGAAGCTCGAGGGCAGCCAGCTCTTCTCCAACCACTCTGCTGTTGGCCGGATGGCTCGGCGCGATCGAATCGCCCGGGGATGACGCCAGAGAGCGTCCCAACGTCAATTCCCGCAACGGTTCGTCCGCGTCATCCTGTGATGGAAGAGGAATGGGCGGCAGTTCACTGGCCTGCTTTGCTGCGAGGGCAGGCGCTGGGCCTGACAACGGATGCTCGAAGCGCTTCTCGGGCTCGATGCAGGGCGACGAAATCTGGGAGCAGGATTTCTCAGTCGCCGCCAGGATTTCCTCGGCCAACGTCCGCAGGTCGGCGCGAAGCTCGTCGTCGTCCGCCGCCAGCTCAAGCAGACTCCGCGCTTCCGCTCGGATTGATTTCATCAGCCAGTCCGACATCCGGTCTTTTCCGCGGGCTCCAAGTGCCAGCCCGCCTTGTACGCGCGGCTTCTGAACCAGAAATCCCAAGTACTTCTCTTCATCCAGGTTAAGGTGCTGATTCGCCCAGGACCATAGAAAACCGGCTTGACAAAAAGTTCGTTTCAACGAATATTGTGTCAACAGTCGATCAAAGGAGAGCCGCTTGGTCAGCCGAGGATTGAAAGACGAGATCAAGAAGCGGAACCCGTTCGATTCCGCGGAACAGGAGGCGGCGCTCAACCTGGCGCGGACACACGATCGCCTGCAGTCGAGCTTTACCCAATTCTTCAAGCAACACGGAATCACCGGGCCCCAATACAACGTGTTGCGGATTCTTCGCGGGGCTGGGGAGCCGCTGCCTTGCCAGGAAATCGCCGGCCGGATGATCACTCAGGTGCCCGACATCACCCGGCTGGTCGACCGCTTGCAGGAGGCGGGACTGGTAGAGCGTTCCCGAACGTCGGAGGACCGCCGGCTCGTACTCACGACCATCACCCAGGCCGGTCTTCGCCTGCTTGCCGCCATCGACGATCCCCTGCTCAAGCTTCACCGCGAACAGCTCGGCCATTTGACCCGCGGCGAACTCGCCGAGTTGAACCGTCTTTTGGTCAAGGCCCGGAACTCTGCCTGAATCAAGCGGCTCCGTGCTCCCCCGGCGAGCGCCCGCATGCCTGACTCTTTCGTCCCAGTGGTTTGTAGATCTGACTCTGTTTTCCTGACAAGGTGCTTTGCTTTCCCGTCCTGGAGGGTAATTCGATGAAGATCAAGACTCTTGCGCTTGGGTTCTTTCTTGCAGGTCTTGCCGGCGCCGCAACTTCGTACCGAGCTTGCGCCAGCGAGACCTACCAGGCCGATCCCGTGCATTCGAGCGTAATCTTTCGTGTCAAGCACGCGAACACGGCCTATTTCTGGGGCCGGTTCAACGAGATCACTGGAGCGTTCGCGCTCGATTCGGCCGACCCTTCCCAGGTGAAGCTTCAATTCGAGGTCAAGGCCGCCAGCGTGGATACCGGTAACGCCAAACGAGATCAACACTTGAAGGGTCCCGATTTCTTGAACGCCGTGCAGTTCCCAACGATCACCTTCGCCAGCAAGAGCGTCGAGAAGTCAGACAAGGCTTATCTCGTCGCGGGCGAGATGACCCTGCACGGAGTCACCAAGCCGATCACTGTCCACTTGTGGCCGACCGGAACTGGCAAAGGTCCGACCGGAGCAGCAATTGGCGGGATCGAGGCCAACGTCACGATTCACCAGAGTGACTTCGGCATCACGAAAATGGCCGGGATGATCGGCGACGATGTCTGGATCAACATCAGCGTCGAGGGAGTCCGGCATTAACCCGGTCCGCATTGCTGGGTTCGCATCGAGAAATACGGGAGATTTTGAGTGCTCATAAGCTTTCTCGTTGCGATGGTTCTTCCCGCATTCGTCTCGGCAACGGCGATCGGGCTGAGCCGGGCAGTTGAATCCCGAACAAGGCTGACTCGTGGCGTTCGTCCCTGGGTGGGTCCAGCGATCGGTCTTGGTTACATCGCGGGTCATGCTGCATTTGCCAGGCCCTCGTTTCCGCCTGTCGATGTAACCGACCGCATACCCTGGATCGCCCTGGTGGCGATATTGCTGGCAATCGCGGAAGCACTTGAGCTCCCAGACTTGCGTTTGCGATTCTTCGGGCGTAGCCTGCTGTTAATCTTGATCGTCTGCGCAATGCTCGGACCGGTGATCAGCGCAAGTGATCTCGAGTGGACGACAAGCTGCCGCCTGTCCGCCGCGGTTGCTGCGGTATTCATGGCCTGGCTCAACCTCTGGGCGATGGAAAGCGCATCACAGGGCTGTGATGCGTACCGCGCCTTGATGCTGACCTCCGGCGCTGCAGTTCTGGTTCTGCTACTCTCGGGTAGCCTCGTACTCTGTATGCTGTGCGTGGCCCTGACGATCTCGCTAGCCGCCGCCCGGATTGCCACATGGCACTGCGCCCCCGATGGCGGGCTCATCGTCGGCGGGGCCGTTCTCACGGCTCTCTTGATCGATGGATTCACCTATGCAAACGTACCTTGGCGCAGTGCTTTGCTCCTCGCGGCCGCGCCCGCCGGCGCCTGGATCGCGCGCTTGGGAGCCCTTGGGCGGAAGCTCGGAATCTCGGCCCCGATCTTGAGCGCGCTCCGCCGTCCTTGCAATCTTGGGGTTAGCGATTGGATGGGCAGCAGCCTCATCGCAGTTTGAGTGACTGAAGTTCGCGCGTTGTCGATGCGGAGCTACCGTCGGACCAGCACCGTTAGAAGTCATAAGTGTATATGAGAGAATCCTTGTCTATTTGCATTATGAATTGATCGATTGTTTTTGCATGATACTGCGAATCGCCTCGCTGAGCTGCCTCGTCTGGACCGGCTTGACGATGTGCATCTCGAAGCCCGCCTCCAGGCACATCTTCCGGTCTTCCTCGGACCCGTAACCAGTGAGGGCGATCGCCGGGACCGAACGCCCCGGGCCCAGCGAACTCAACAGATCCAGGCCGGTCCCGTCGCCCAATTCAAGGTCGCTGACGATCAGATCATATCCTTCATGCTCGGCGGCGGCCAAGGCAGTCCGGAGGCTGTTCGCGGGGCGGACCTCGAAGCCGAGCAGGGACAACGACATCGCGAGGGCGCTCAGAGAATCCGGATTGTCCTCCACGAGGAGGATCGTCGTGGGCCTGCAGGATTTGCGGGCTTCCTCGGGCTCCTCGAAGGCGACCTCCTCCTCCACGGTCGCGCCGCTCGCCCTCTGTCGATCGATCGTCGCGACCTCAGTGGAGTCGGCGGTGCGGAGGACGACTCGGAAAGTGGCCCCTCTCCCAGGACCAGGACTCTCCGCGACGAGGGAGCCCCCGTGCACTTCGACGATCGACCGGCCGATCGACAGGCCTAGGCCGAGGCCCGGACCTCGTTCGGCACCGCCCGCTCTAGCCTTGGATGAAGGGCTCGAAGATCTCCTCCAACTGCGACGACTCGAGGCCGCGACCTTCGTCCTGGAATTCGATCTCGAGAGCATCCGCCGCGATGTTTCGCGTGCGGATCGTGAGGTGACTGCGAGCGGGCGAGTACCTCGCGGCGTTAATGATCAGGTTCCAGAAGACTTGCTGGAGTCGGCCCGGATCGGCAGCGATCCGGCTGTTCGTCGCGGAGAGATCGAGGCGGGCGATCAGGTCGGCATCCCGGATGAATTCGGCGCAATTCTCCAAGCTCTGGTGCAGGAGCTCGTGCGCATCGACGAGCTCCGTCCGCAAGCGTAGCTTCCCCAGCGTTATCAAGCTCTGGTCGAGAAGGTCGTCGATCAAACGCGCCTCGAGATGAACATTCCTCTGCACGATTTCGAGGGAGGATCTCAATCCCGGGGGGATCGAGGGTTGATCGAGTGCTGCAGAGGTGATCGCGAGCACGGGCGTGAGCGGTGTCCGCAGTTCGTGGCTCAACTTGGCGAGGAATGCGTCCTTGGCCCAATTGGCCTGCTCAGCCGCGATCCGAGCCGTCCGCTCCGCCTCCGCCCGTGATTGAGCGGAGATGTCGCGGATGATGACCAGCCATCCCGGTACGCGGCCGTGCGGGAAGCGAGAGACTCGGACATCGTAGGTGGACCCGGGATCCCGCGAGTCCGCATCCAGGCGATACGACAGCTCCGCGTCTCCTTCCAGCCTCGAGAGGTGCTCGGGGATCCGCAGCCAGCTCGGGATCACGTCGCCGGGGAGGCCGACGATATCCTTATCGAGGCGCCCTATGAGGCGAAGGGCAGCCCGGTTCACGCCCGCGATCCGCCCCCAGGCGTCGAGCACGATGATCGCGTCGAGCATCTCTTGCACGACCAGGGAATAGCTGACCGGAGCGACGTTGATAAGGTGGAACCTCCGCAACAGCACCAGGCCGAGTACTCCCGTCACTACGAACGTGGCTGCCGTGAGGTCATATTCTCTGTAGGGTAGTGGGATGACCCTGAGCAGGTCCGCCACGTTGATGGCCAAGGGTATAAGTAGGCATGCGGACAAGAACAGCATTTGCTTCCTCAAGACCCCACCGAGTGCCAGGGCTGAGCGGGCGAGCAGCCATGCGGACAGGCACAAAAGGGCATAGCAGTAGCTGGTGTGGATCCAGAATGCAGGGCCGTACCTGGGACTCAGCAATTGGTAGCCCTGGATCTCGACTTTTTCCATGCCCGTGAGGAACAGCCGGTGTTCCCCGGAAGTTGCGATGAGGCTGATGGAGATCGCGGGCACCGCGAGGATCAGCACTTTGAACCGCGGTGTCGCTGCCCCCGTCCGGCTCGTGTACTCAAGGACGAAGAACAGGAGCGAGGGCGGCACGAGGGCCACGGATGAGAGCTTCAGGCGGTACATCACGGCCTGTGCGGACGGGTCGAGCAGGACCGCTTCGATCGCCTCGCACAAGGCCCAGAGCCCTTCGAAGACGAGCAGCGAGATGAGGGGAGGGCCTGAAGGCTCGTTGCGACGCCCCCAGGCGAGCACGACCAACCAGGCCGACAAGGCCGCGGCCAGGAAGAAAACCAGCGAGGCCGGGTTCAACTGCATGGGAAGCCAGGACTGGGAGATGATCCGATCCATTATAAGCTAACCTCCCGGCATCGGTCCCTGCCATGCTGCCTTGGTCGACATTCTCTTGTCCTCTGTCCTCACGGGAAACCTGAGTGTCCTTTAATTTAACACGAACGTGCAACGGCGAGGTTAAAGACTGACAGCGAACCCTGTACAGATTGGGCCTTCGACTTTGCGATTCCTTCACATTCATGGCCCGGGTGGCTGCCGGCGTTCGTCTCCAAACGCGGACTCCCACCTGCTGCCCTACCGCAGTGGCGGGGCTCAAGAGCCGCCATCGGGGAGCGGAAACCGGGGTCGCGATTAGTATTGGGGGGCAATCCGCTGTCCGGGCTCCGGGGCAAACTAATCGCGTACCCGGTTGCCCCCTTCGAGAATCTTGGCGGATCATCAGCTTTCCGCCCGCGCAGGACATGGCACTTAGAGGAAACACGGGTCGTCAGCAATCATCGATCCGGCTGCCGCGCGAGTTGGCCCGCCTTGATGACCCCGCCCTGAATCACCGCGAGAAACCGCTTGCGGTCCTCCAACAAGCTCACGTTGGCGAGGACGTTCCCGTCGACCACGAGAACGTCGGCCAACTTGCCCGGTTCCAGGGTGCCGATCTCATGGCCCAGGCCAAGGATCTCCGCGCCGGTCCGCGTCGCGCACCGGATCACCTCCAGAGGGCTGAAACCGACGTGATTCACAAAGAACGTCAACTCCTTCGCATAATCGCCGTGCGGATTCCAGGCGAAACCGTAGTCTCCCCCCATGCCGAGCCGCCCGCCCGCCTTAAGGATGCGTCGGGCACTCTCGGCTCCGCCTTCCAGTGTCTCCTTGTGCCCGTCGATCACGCGCTGGGACATGCCGAACTCCCGCCCGTGAACGATGCTGGCGTGCTCGAAATAGAGCGCCGGCACGACAGGCACGTCGCGTGCCAGCAGCAGGTCCAACGCCTCGTCATCCATGAACGTCCCGTGCTCCAGGGTGTCGTAGCCCGCCTTCAAGGCGTTCTTGATCCCCTGATTGGCCCGGCAATGCCCGGTCACCTTCAAGCCGTGATTGTGGGACGTGGTGACGACGGCGTGCATCTCCTCGAAGGTCATGCAGAGCGTGTGGTGATCATTGGCATCGGGCGCGGCGGCGTCTCCGGTCGGGTATGTCTTCACCCATTCGACGCCGTCCTTTACCAGTTTGCGGACGGCCGCGCGGGCCTCGTCGGGGCCATTGACGAGCAGGACAAGACCGTCCATGCCGATCTTGCGGTAGTCGGGGTTCCAGTCCATCAGGCCGCCGACGCCGCAAATCTCCCGGCCACTCGCGGCCAATCGGGGGCCGAGAATCAGATCCTCCTCGATGGCTTTCTTAAGCCAGACATCGATGTTGAAGAGGCTGCCGCCACTCCGTGCCGCCGTGTAACCGCAATCCAGGGCCAACTTCGCGTTCACCCCGGCGAGCAAGCTGACGTACTCGACCGGGTACTTGATGTCGAGGTCTTCGAGTGCAGCGACGTTGAAGTAAGTCGGGTGGAAATGAGCCTCGACCAATCCCGGCATGATGGTTCCGCCCCGAGCATCGATCTGCGGCGTTCCCGGAGCAAATGGCGGTGCTTGGCCCACGGGGCCAGCATAGAGGATGCGGCCCTCTTCGATGACGATCGCCGCGTCGGGGACCGGTGTCGCTCCGGTGCCGTCCACCAACTGGCCGTTAACCACAACGATCGTGCCGGTTGCCGTTTTCATTTGGTGGACCTCCAGTGAGAAAATCCGATCAGATCCCCCTCTCTTGGCAATAATTTAGGCCTTTTCTTGATGCCATTCGGAACGCACTTAGTTTTTCATCCCAGGGCAGCACTGTAACCGAGCAACCGATCGCGCTTCAATGCTTGCCCGCAACGCAAGATTCACACGTTCGGACTCTGGAGTCTCTGGATTGGACGAAGCGGCTTCGCCGCGGGATGGGGGGAGCGGGCTGGGTGGTTTGAGCGAGCTCGGGAGGCCAACCGTCGCGAGATTCCGGTGTGATACCTTTGGATTTCCGGCCGCCGTGGCTGGATTTCTTTGCCCCACGCACGAAAGGGTATCACTATGTCAGAACTCAGAAGCCGCATGATCAAGGACATGCAGCTCGCCGGGCTGGTCGAAGGGACCCGACGCGAGTATCTGCGAGCTGTTCGCCAACTGGCCACCTACTACATGGTTTCGCCCGATCACCTCAGCGAGCGGAAGGTCGAAGACTACCTCCTCTACGTCCGCGATGAGTTGGGTGTGGCCAAGGGGACTTTCGCGCCGGTCTTCGCCGGGCTCAAGTTCTTCTACCTCAATACGCTGGGCTACGACTGGCCTCTGTTCACGAAAATAAAATCCGCAAGCCACGGCGGGAGCGGTTGCCCGACGTCCGCAGTGACGACGACTGCCGGCGCCTGATCGCCACACTGGAAAAGCCCGTTTATCGCGGCTGTGTCACGCTCATCTACGCCTATGGCTTGCAGATCACCGATACGGTCACGCTGCCCGTCTCGGCGGTCGACTCGAAGCAGATGGTTCTGCGCGTCATCGGCAAGCGAAACAAGGAGCGTGTTCTGCCGCTGACCGAATCGATCCTCCAGATGCTCCGCGAGGTCCGGAAAACCCACCGCAGCCGGCGGTAGCTCCTTCCCAGCCGGCGACTGGCGACCCACCTGCCCGATGCGACCGCTCGGGCCGCGTTCATCCAGGCGCGGAACGCCTGCGGTTTTCACGCCGATTTCCGGCCCCACTCGCTGCGTCACAGCTTCGCCACTCACATGCTCCAGCGGGGCGTGGACATCCGCATCTTCCAGATCTTGCTCGGGCATTCGAGCCTGCGATCCACGGAGATCTACACCCACCTGACCGAGCCGTTGCGAGACCAGCTCCGCAACCTGCTGTGCCAGACCACCGACGGCCTCTGGCGACGCCGGCCGATACCGCGCAACCGCTCAAGATCTCCAGCCTCTCGGACGCGTTGAGCGAGCTGACGGAACTCATCGATCAAGCTCTCGACGAGGCGGCGGATCACGACGCGGCCATGCCACGATGTCCCCACTGCGGCAGTTGCCGGAACCGGTTCCTCGGGGAGTATCCACGTCGGGTCGTGCCGTAACCCTGAGAGGCAGGTAACCTGAAACGCCGATTGCGAACCACTTGCGCCGCGTTCTCCAACCAAAGAGGGGGCGGCTTCTTTAACGCTGCGCATGGGGAGCGATTTCTCACTCACACCGGTGGTCCATTCCCATCAATCAGCCTCACTGCTCTCACCCTCACCGCTCGCGCCACGCCCGTCCCCCCCATCCCGCGGCGAAACGCTTCGTCCAAGAGGCTTTTCTCATCGGCTTCGCGATGAGAAAAGCCTTGTCTGTTACCGCCGGCCCGCTCTTGCTGGAACGGTCGCCCGACTCTTGGCCGAAGGAGGCCAACCACGGTTCGTTGGTTCAAGAAAAGTGGGCCGCATGTATCGACTCCCGGGCAGAAACCAGGAAACGCTTAGGGACGATAGCGGTCGCCAGACGAAGGGTGGCGACCCGTTCGGGCTCTGGGTTTTCGGGGTAGGGAGATGGATGCGGATGCGAAGATGGAGGCGAAGCTGAACTCCAGGCGGCCCGTATCGCTCTCGGGGGGCTAGGGGGTTTCTGCTCTGCTCCGATAGGCCGTGACATTGCAAATTTCCGTGACACCCGTGACATCCGTGACATGAGGCCGCGGAAAGGGCCACCGACTATCTGGCAACAACGAACCGTGGCGGGCCGCTTTCGACTCCCCATTTCCCGCGTCGGCCTTGGCAATCGGAGTGGAGCAAAGCGCGTCCTTTTTGACGCGGCAAGATGCCCAGTCTGCGGAGAGCCGGTTCGCCTGAATCGCTCAACCTACCAAAAGAATGAAGAATGTCCCCTCCCCAGAAAAGTGAGCATCGTCTCGACAACGGCCAGCGTTTCTCGCCCCACGGGCCGATTACTCAAAACGGCGGAAACGCTACAAAAACGGTTCTGGCACCGACGCAGGAAATCGACAAACAAAGAGACGGCGCTGGTGGCGATCTACCGATGCTCAAAACTGTGCTATTTTTGGTTCTCCCGCACTTTTGATGATTCAGGGCCGCAAACCTCCGCAGCATGCCTCGTTTTCCCTGGGATTCCTGCTCATTGTGACCTAGAGAGGCACCGTCATCATCAAAAGTGCGGGAGAACCTGATTTTTGCGGTAGTCGGGAATGTCGTTGCTCTTGGGAGTCATGGCCCTTGCCTGGGCGGGGGCCACTGATCGCTCACGGCTGGGGCCCAGTCGTCGCGAGCGGCGGTTGCGGGCGGCGGCCCGGGCGGGGGGCTCTGACAAGACGACGCCACGACGGCTGCTGTTCCGACGGAGACCAGGAGCCGGGCCAGGAGCCGGCTCGCCCAGGTCAGCGAGATCGGCGAGTCAGTCTTGGCGAGCGGGAACGCAAAGGCCCCGACGAGGTCGAAGGCAAGGGTGCCCAGTACCGCCCCCACGAAGCCGGCTGCCAGCGGCGCGGCCAGTGAACCGGCTGTCTCCCAGCCCGACGGCGAAGGCCAGTCCAGCCGCGGCTCCCAGAGGGCCCCAGATCACGCCGTGGATGAGCATGCCGATGATCATGTCAAGATTCTGATGGTTGTGCCGCAATTCGAGCAATGACGGCAAAAGCCAGAGCGTGGCTTGCCCGCCCAGCACCGCGCCGAGCACCGCGCCCAAGAGCCCGCCGGCCACGGACGCTGCCGCCCTTCGCCGCGCAACACCGCCCGCGAGCCCCAGGCAGCCGCCCAGGCATACGCCCAAGACGCCGTAGGCCAGCGCGGTCGTCCGCCGCACCACGCGCGCGGCGTATCCCGCGCGACTGTCTCCCGCTTCGCGCCGAAGAAGCCGAATTGCACCGTTTCGGGGGGAATCAACTCCGAGGTGGCCTCGCCGATCCCGAAGGCGGCCGATCCGGCGACGATCCCAGCGACCACGGCCAGCGTGCTGCGCGGCCGAGCCCGCCCCTGGTCCCGTGCGCCGGGGGCACGGAGAATGAGCCCCCGGCGGTTCGCGACCGTCCGGGATCGAGTCAAGTCCGTTCTCGGTCACGACTCACCTCCTGCACGGGCCTCGAGGGGCCTCAGCATCAACGGAAAGCAGCCGCCTGGTCCGGGCACGAGCCGCCATCCTCCACGTCGCGTACCGAGTCCGTCGGCCCAGGCGGTTCGGCTTCTGACCATCACTCTAGCAGAACCGCGCAATCCGTATGAGTGGCCGGTCTCGACGATCTCGGCGATTTCCTCTCGGCCCCCTCGATCCGACGCATATCGGACCGGCGTCGACAGTCGTCAAGAGAGGCCGTATCGATCGTTTCGGGCTTCTCCCCAGGAATTCCTGTCCGGATTTCCGAGCCAGCGGATAATCAATAGAATAAGAGCCAGGGAGATTTAATTCGACGACAGGATTCGCGTCTCATAGAAACCCGAGCACCTTCGCTCCAGCCCTCCTTGCTCCGATGCCGGTAGGGCTGTCAGAGGAAGGTTCGTGTCGTATCACCAAGTTCGACCGACACTTTGCCAACTTGCTCCAGCGCCTTCCCTTGAGCGTACTTGTCGTGCGTGTCAGTTGACACAACACATGTCCACAATACCTGGAAGCACAGGTCGCGTTCTTCCTACCTGAACGTCGTGCGTCGACAGGGTTTAGCAAATGATCTCCGCCATGGTGAATGGAATCGAGGGTGAGCTCGCCGGATGCCAAGGAATTCATTCGCTCGCTCGCGGCAAACAGTCGAAGAATTTATCAGTATATATATACTTTCTGCCAAATGCGGATCAAGTCCAGGACGTCTACCAGGAGACGCGTCATGACGTTGTGGGAGAAGTTCGGCGATTACCACGCGGATGAGCCGTTTTTGCCCTGGGCCTACCGTTTCGCCCATTTCAAAGTGCTCGCCCACAGGAAGAAAAACCGGCGGCAGCCGTCCTTGCTCGAGGACGACGTGCTGAGCATCCTGGCCGAGGAGCAATTGTGGAAGATGAACGGCTGGAGGCCCAATTGCGGCTCCTGCCGGGTGCCTGGAAAAACTACGGAGAACGAGCGGCGACTTCTTCAAGTGCGGTATGAGGGGCGGGCCACCATGGCCCAGATCGCCGCGGAAACCGGCCGGTTGGCTGAGACGCTTTATCGGGTGCTTCACCGGGCTCGGAAGAAGCTACTTCATTGCATCGAGAGGCGACTGGCGATGGAGGAACAACAATGACCAGACGCGGACGTTTGTTGCGAAGACTTCGACGTGCTGCTGTCCTCACTCTGTGACTCAGGGCTGGAACCGCAGCAACTGGTTTGCCTCAATCGGCTGTTGTTGTCGGACACTGATTTGCGCCGTCGCTATTTGCTCTACATGGGAGTTCACGCCACCCTGCATTACTTGTTCGGCGGGGAACCTCGCGAGCCCGGCCAGGCACAGTCCCGGATGTTCGTCCCGAACCCCGTGCCTCGCAAAACTTGGAAGCGTCATGGCGGCTGTGAGCGAAGGAGTCGTACTCGACGATTGCTTTCCTCGGCCTGGCAGCCGCCTGCGGGATTCTCCTCCTGGCCGTCTTCGGCTCCCTTAACTGGTGGTGGCCCCGCCGTTCTCGCCGCAGGGTTTTCGAAGCCGGCCCCGATCGTCGCCCGGATTTCGAGAGACACCGGCCTGCGTTTTGACGGGATTGGTCTGTCGGCCGGAGTGAACGATCCGCTGCGGGCAGGCACTTATCGGTTGGCGGAGGGCATCGTTCAGCTTACCTTCACGCGTGGGGCCGAGGTCATGATCACGGCTCCCGCCGAGTTCACGCTCCAGTCCGAGGAGCGGCTTTACCTGAAACGGGGAAGCTCACCGCGAAGGTGTCGGAGCGAGCCAAGGGGTTCACCGTCGAGACACCGAGTGCGACCCTCGTGGACCTGGGGACCGAGTTCGCGGCGGACGTAGATCAGGATGGCAACGGCGAGGTTCACGTCTTTCAAGGCGAGGTCATTGTCCAGCCGCGATCACTGACCGATTCGCGGCCCCTACGGCTGACTCGAGCGCAAGCGACGAGGATCGATGCCGCCTCCGGCCACTCCCTCCGGAATCGAGGCTGATCCGACCCGGTTTCTTAGACAATTGGAAGAACCCAAGACATCTTATTCCCGGCTCACTTGCGAGCTTGGTCCCCTGGTCTACCTTCGCATGGAACCTTCGGTCGACGGGCACTCAATGATCGACTCCACTTCCCCGGGCCGACGCGGCCAAGTTGTGCTGAGTCCGAGCAGCAGTGGCACGCCCTGGTTCCCAGGCTGTTTCGGTTCCTCGCTGCGCCTTCGAGGTCCGAGTTTCGGTGACTACGCGATGGTGCCGTCCCTCCGGAAATTGGTTGGCAACACGCTTTCGGTGGTGGCATGGGTCTCGCAGAATCCAGGCCGAGGTGGGCAAGCATCGCCAAGCGATGGGGGGAGCCAGGAGACCGATCCTTCCATTTTGGGCTTTTCGGTGATGACGGCGACCTGGAAGTCCACGTCACCCAGCCCAATGGTGAAGAGTCGCAGGCACGCGAGGGGCGGCCGCTGCCCACGGGTCGCTGGCACCACGTCGCATTCGTGGCGGATGGGCAATACCTCCGCCTCTACCGTAACGGGTTCGAGGTCGCGAAGACCGGTTACACGGGTCTCCAGCCGGGCGGACTCATGTGCTTGGCGTCGGGGTCAGCTCACAGACCGGCGCCCGGCCGGACGCGTTTGAGCCCGGTTACTGGCATGGGCGGCTCGATGAGATCTCGGTCTTTTACCAGCCTCGTACCCGATCAGATACGTCGGCTCTATCAGTTGGCGGCCAAGCCTGAAGCAAACAGCCAACCCTGAAAGCGGCCGAGCCGGTCGCGGACAGAGCCGTGCTCGACTACTCATTCCCAAGTGGGCCGCGGAGTCCACGGTTATTGCGTTCCAACGACACATCCTAGACAGAAGAGGAGGTTCCTCATGCATCGACCGCCGTTAGTACCCCTCAGGTGTCTCGTCTTGACCCTCACCGTCGGGTTCGCCTCGTCGCTGGCCCTGACCGGTTGCGACTCAGGCGGCAGCACACCCGACCGAACAAGCACAAAAGGCCAAGAAGCAGCCAAGTCGACCATGGAATACATGAAGAAGCAACTCGCGGAATCGAAAGCCGCGTCCAAGGCCCATCGAAACAGGCGCCGAAGGGCCGTTGACGCCACGATTCTCTTGCGTTGCCTCGCGGGAATGGCTCCGAGCGGGCATCGTCGTTGTCCGCCCCCCGCCTGGGGGATCCGAGGTTCGTTCGACTGTTCCGACAGGCCTTCGATCCTTATCCAGTTTCTTTCTTCTCTCTCCCCCGAGGTGACCTATGAAGTTGGAAAGATTCAACGAGGTTTCACGCTGATCGAGCTCCTGGTCGTGATCGCCATCATCGCCGTCCTGATTTCCCTACTGCTGCCGGCAGTTCAATCGGCCCGCGAGGCCGCACGCCGCATCCAGTGCACCAACCCTCAAGCAAATTGCCCTGGCGATGCACAACTATCACGCAGCCAACAACACTTTCCCGGAGGGCGTCGCGGCCTCCTTCAATGCACTCAACCAATCCGAGATGGGCACTCCATGCATCGCATGGTCCGGTTGGAGCGCCCAGGCGTTTATGCTCGGCTACATGGAGGGGCACCGACTACAACGCGTGCAACTTCATGCACGATCCGTTCTCCGCCGCGGTCTCTCCCTTCATCAACGGCACCGCCATCTTGACCAAGATCAACTCTTTCCTTTGTCCCTCCGACGGCAATGCCGGCTCGGGTACGCCCAGGTGACCCTGACCACCAGGTCGACTCGACGCTGATCAACAGCTACTACGCGAGCGTGGGGACGACCAATTATGTCGATAATTACGTCACGAATGGGTCCACTCTCCCCGCCACATGCCGGGCCACCTAGTCCGGGTAGCACGGGGGTCTTTTGGTATTCGGCCGCCTATGGCATCCAGTCGATCACCGACGGCACCTCGAACACCGTGGCTTTTAGCGAGGGACTGACAGGCAGCAACGGCACCGCTAAAAGTAAATTACATCACCGGCGTGAATCAGAACGGACCGCCCGGCTACTAGGACGTCTGGTCGACAATCCCGTCGGATCTTCGCCGCCAGGTCCCGTCATTGGCCCGTGGCTGCAGACCTGCAACGCCAACTGGAGCACGGCCTCTGCTGCCTCCATGACCCTGAGCACCAACCGGGGCTGGTTATGGGCGTGGGGGATGGAGACGATCACGATGTTCAACACGATCGTGCCGCCGAATTCCACCCAGTATCAATGGGCTTCGTGCCGCAACGGCTGCGGGGGAGCTTGCGATGTGGTCTCGCGGATCACGGGAACATCACGCCGGCCACCAGTAACCATCCTGGCGGCTGTAACGTGATGATGGCCGATGGCCACGTCCAGTTCATCAAGAGTTCGATCTCGATGACCACGTGGTGGTCGCTGGGCACGCGGGCCAACGGCGAGGTGATCAGCTCCGACTCGTACTGATCCGAAGACCGGAATTAGCCGCCTTGCGGCGGGCCTTCCCGCGCCCTAGCACGCTTTCCGTCCCCGCCAGGGCGGCGATTATCCTCATTCGTTGTGAGAGACTTCTTGGCTGGTATGCCGTGGGTGGTTAACGCCTCTTCCGCCTGGTGGCGCTGCCCTTGGTGGTCGCGGCATTGGGGTTGGAGCCGTCAAGGGCGTCGAGGCGTGGTGGTTCCGAGCCGAGCTGGCCCGCGCCGATCGCGAGCTGGCCTCAGGCCGGTACGCACTGGCGCTGGAGCGTCTGGAGCGGCTCTCGGCCCGCTGGCCGAATCGCGCCGAGATCGCGTACCCACTCGGTGCCTGCGAGGCGGCGTGAGCATGTCGACGCCGCCCTCACCGCCTGGGAGCGGGTGCCCCGCGATTCGCCGTTGGGTCCCCGCGCGATCCTGGACCGCGCCCGGCTGGGTCTACCACGGCAGGCTCGCCATCGCCGAGGCGAGCATTGCCCCGCTCTTGGTTGACTCTGGTGAGGTCGCCGAGCAGGCGTCGCGGCTGGCCGACCAGGTCGACCTGTTCACGGGACGCCGGCGCACGATCAGCCGGCGAATCGAGCGGCACTGGGCGATGTCGTCCGATCAGGCCGGACTGCTGCGGTTGCACTGGCAGCTCGACTCGCAGCCCTCCCCAATCGTGGCGATGCGCGAGACCCTGGATCGGATCGCCCGCCAGGCGCCCGAGGATGACCGGGTCTGGCTCGGCCGAGCCGACTTGGCGAAGAGCAGCTGGTCGCTACGACGAAGCGGACGAGCTATTGACAAGGTGCGACTCCAAAAGGCCCGACGACCCGGACGTCTTACAGGCCCGGCTGAACTGGGCCCTCGAGGCGGGTCGCCCCGTCGCTGCCGCACGCGCCGCGTCTCGCCTCCCCGCGTCCCGCTTCTCGACCGCCCAGAGTCGACGCGGTGACTGCCCGGCTCGCCGCTTTGCGCGGCGACACCGCGGTCGAACGGGCGGCGTTATCGCTGGGTCAAACTCGAGCCCGGCGCCGCCCTAGCCTGGGATCGCCTCGCCGATTGGCAACGCGCACGGGTCGTCCGAACCGCGCGACCCCCACCGCACCGCAAGGCCGAGATCGATCGCTCCGCTGACAATTACCGCACGCTGATGGGTCGGTCGGCGGCGGGCGACCTCGCCGCCAGGCCGAGCTGGCGCGGACCGCCGTTGCGTCGGCCGTCGGTTCGAGGCCCGCGGCTGGTGGTCAATTCGGGCGCACCACGACCCCAACGACCGCGAGGCCCGCGTGGCACTCGACCGCCTGGTTCGTCCCGAGACGCCCGCCGCCGGAGGTACGCTCGCCGATCTCATCCCCGTTCTGCTCCTCGCCTCCCCGGCCGGCATCGCCACCGGCTTCGCGCCGCCGGCAATTACCCAAGCGTTCCGCGACGACGCCCGGCGGCCGGGCTCCGATTCGTCTACGAAAACGACCCCACCATGCTGCACCGGCTCCCCGAGACGATGGGTGGGGGCCTGGGATTGATCGATTTCGACGGCGATGGTTGGCTCGATGTCTATGCCGTGCAGGGAGGCAAGCTGCCCGACGAGCCAGCATCCTCACCGGCACAGCAAGGCGATCATCTCTATCACAACAAGGGTGATGGCACGTTTGAAGATGTCACCATAGCTGCCGGTTTGGCGAAGACGCCCGGCGGATATGGACATGGAGTTGCCGTGGGCGATTATGACAACGATGGGTACCCCGACCTCTTTGTCACCCGCTGGCGCTCGTACGCGCTTTATCATAACAAGGGTAATGGTACGTTTGACGATGTCACCGAGCGTAGCGGCCTGAGCGGTCCGCGCGACTGGCCGACATCGGCGGCCTTTGCCGACCTCGACGGCGACGGCGATCTTGACCTTTTTGTCTGTCATTACCTCGACTGGGACCCGCAGCGCTCGCATCCTTGCCCCGACCCCGACCGGCCAAGTGCCTATCTGTATTGTGTCCCCGCGGCTTCGAAGCGAGGCCCGACCACGTCTTCCGCAACGATGGAGACCGATTCGTGGATGTGAACAACCCGGCGCGCGAATCCGATCGCGACGGGCGCGGGCTGGGCGTGGTGATCGCCGACCTTGATGACGATGGGCGGTCCGACGTTTTTGTCGCCAACGACATGACGGCGAACTTCTTGTTCCACAACATGGGGGACTTCCGGTTCGAGGAACGTGGCGAGCCGGCGGGCGTGGGCTCCAGCGGCGAAGGCGGATATCAGGCCGGAATGGGGATTGCCTGCGGGGACCTGATGGCGACGGACGTCTCGACCTGGCAGTGACAAACTTCTATGGCGAATCGACGTCGCTGTTCGTCAACCTGGGCCAGGGACTTTTTGCCGACCGGACCGCGGCCGCCGGGCTGAGAGTATCGAGCCGCTATGTACTTGGGTTTGGGGCCTGCTTCCTCGATGCCAACAACGACGGCCTCCTTGACCTGGCCACGGCCAACGGTCACGTCAACGACTACCGCCCGGCAATACCGTACGCCATGCGCAGCCAACTCTTTCTTGGGATCGCCGGTGGCAGGCTCGCCGAGGTTGGAAAATCGGCGGCGCGTGCTGGCAATTACCCCACGTCGGCCGCGGGATGGCCGCCGGTGATATCGATAACGACGGCCAACTCGACCTGCTCTTCGTCGCCGAAGGAGAGCCCCTGGCGTATTTTCACAATCAAGGCCCGACGGGCCATTTCGTCACGCTGAAGCTCGAAGGCAGGCTCCAGGCTCAAACCGCGACGCAGTCGGCGCACGCGCGTGTTGACCGCTGGTGGACGCAGCCAGGTGGCACAGCGCATGGGCGGCGGCAGCTTCCTGTCGGCGAGCGACGATCGACTGCATTTTGGACTGGGCGATGCGACCGCTATCGAGGCAGTCGAGGTCCGGTGGCCCTCCGGCCGCGTGGACCGCTACACCGACTTGACGGCTGATCGCGGGTATTTGATTCGCGAGGGTCAGACGCGACCAAGTCCCTTACGCGGCTGGCGCCGACCTTCAGGCCAATGACAATTCCCGCTACACCGGCCCCTTGCTCGAACCGATTCCAAGAGAAATGGCACGCAATTGTCATTCCCACCGCCTTGCCTTCGCGTAAAATCGATCTAAGATAGTTGTTGAATAAAGTGCTTGGGCCAACGCTGGCGGTTGCCTGTCCGAATAAGTAGCAACTCCCGCCCCTTCCGCTCGAAAATCGAGACCCAATCCGGCTCGATGTGGCAATCCCTGATCCCTTTCAGGTCACCAGTGAGAACGTGGACTCGGTGCCTGGGTTCCAAAGCGGAGAACATACAAGGTGTCAGGACACGAATGGCACTCGGAAATCCACTAAACCGCTTGCAGCAAGCGTTTCGCTGCTTGCGAGGTTCCATAAGGTACTCCTGTGCCTTTGGCCGACGCTTGTTCGCGCGAGGTTCCATGCGGCCGAAACGGTCGCCCACGCGGTGCTCCGAGATGGCTTCGAGCATCGCTTGGAACAGGCGATCGCGGGTCCGCGGCATCGCCCATCGCAAGGCGTCCTGAAAGGCCGTCATCGTCTGCAGCGTTCCCTTGAAGCTCAGGTGTCGCGGTTGCTTGTTGTGAGTTTCGGCGGCCTTGGCCATGACACCCCGGATCAAATTATAGGCTAGTAAGTGCATCCAGATCTCTTTCTTGACCATCTCCGGCGACATACACCGTAGCACGTCCATTTGGAGCACGTCCTTGATCGCTCGTAAATCCAATTCTATGTTCCACCTTTCAATGAATAGGTCAGCCAGCTCTTCCTTCGTGTCCTTCTCCGCGTCGAGCATGGTTGTGACCAGCACCAACTCGTTAACCCGGAACCCAGGCTGCTGAACCTTGAACCGCAGCTCACGGACTCTCAGTTCTTCGGGAATCTGATCATAGGTTTCTTTATCCATCCATTTCGGGCGCACCAGCCTGGTCCAGGTCACGACATGGTCCTCGCTGCCCAGCCGACGACCGCGGCGGAAGTCGAACTTGCGACGCTGGTGCATCCGGAACAGTCCATCGACGCCCCGCTCAATCAGTGCCGCCAGCATGAAATACGAGGCAAAATAGCGGTCGCCCAGCACGATCTCGCCCGGCTCGAAACCCTCCAGCAGGGTGCGAAAGAGGGCCGTCTCGCCGGTCTCCTTCCCTTTGTACGGACCCAGCACCAGGTCGCGAACCACCCCGGTTGCCAGCGAGATGATCGCCACCAACCGGGCTACAGGAAATCCCACCCCAGCCTTCTGGGTATTGGCCTGGGGGAACGCTTGCTGATTTTTCACCGTGTCAGGCATCGAGAACGTGCTGCCGTCGACCAGCGCAACCTTGCGACCCTTCCAAAGCCATTGGTCGTTGGCTCCAGCCTCGATCTTGCGAGCGGTCTGATGCACCAGCGCAACGATGATATCCAGTGGGAGCCGGTAGCGCACGTCGCTATAGCTGTTGGTATCCGGCGAGCAAGGCTCGCGATCATTCACCGCCAGCCAAACGATCAACCGTGCGACCGCAGCACGACATGAGTGATCAGGATCGAGTACTTGGGAAAGGAACATGCAGAGGGTCACGAACGGAGTGTCGATTCGCTCCTTGAATGTGATGCCCGCCGACACCAGTGCGGCGTTGACCATTTAGCGTCGAGGATGTCGTGAAACGGTAGAACATCCGCCTCGTGAAGCGATTTGACCTTTTCGGAAATCCATCGTCGTGTAGCCTGGAGCATCGTCGGCCTCCTTGCCGGACAGGAATTGGATCGTGTGACCACCAATCCTTGTCACAAGGAGGCCGATATTTGTCTATCCCAAGTGGCACAATCAACTTATGGATTTCCGAGTGCCATTCGTATCAGTGGCCCTTGACCGGGGTCAATCCGGGTAGAGGCGATACTTGTTATTGATCTGACCCGAGACGTGAATGGCCGTATCTGGCTCGGCCCAGCACCAAAATCGTTTGCGTGCGACTCCGTATCCGACGATCCCGTTTCCATAATTCGGTTGCCCTGGTAGCCCTCGATGTAAGGGCTCGGGAAACGGGCGTCGCGTCCGGCGTCCTCTCCCATGGCCACCGTGTTGCTGGTGCCGTCGGTGATCCCCGAACTCCTGGTCTTGCCCTGGTGCAGCAATTCATCGGCCCGGCTGCAATTGTTTCGGTAGGGCGTCAACTGTGTCGCTCCAGAGTTTGAGCATGCTGTATTGAACTGGATTCCCTGCGGGTCGATGTCCGTGGCAATCGTTGCGGCATAGTCGTTAACGCCGTAGCCTGGGCCAGCGTTCTCATAGGCCATACCATTTGGATCTCCAGTCGCATCACGTCCCCCATCTGGCTGCCTGGTCGCGGAAGGGCAGAGAAAGGTTTGAACCACCGTCGATGCGGCGGTGTAGTTGGCGCCGGAGACGTCGTTGTAGGGAAGACTCATGTTCATCGAGTTAAAAATGTTTCGGCCCTCGAGGAACTGTAGCAACCGCGATTGGGTGCTCCATTTACCATCGACAAACTGTGTTGAGGGGGGAGAAACCGTGTAATCGGTCGACTGGGCCCCAGTTGGCTAGGCTTGCACCTAATTAGTTCTTCCAGACTTCCGACGGCCTGACCAGATTACGACCGCGAGGTGGGGCAATCGTTTTCGCCGTCGCCGGGTCCATCTCTCGGTTGCGAGGGTCTTCAACCAGAGGCTTGTCAAGTTCAGGGTTCGGCTGGGATCGCATTTGATTGGCATCAAGAAACACGCCACCAGTACACCCAGAAGGAGAACCATCATAGCAAGTTTCAGCAAGATGTGCTTAATGGTTCTATTCATCGATGTTATTATCAGTAATGCGGGTCACTCAGCCTGATCGGAAGCCTTGGGACTTTGCTTCGTCGAGTACGTCGAGTCCCAGCCACGCGATCGATCTGGATGACGGAGTACACGACTTCGACAATTGAGCTGACGCCAACCGACAGCCGCGTGATGACGCGAGCGACGGACGGGCAAAGTAGCCCAGTCCGATGCCCGCTAGCATGCCGAGAGCGAACCAGTGCCTGAGGTAGAGGTCCAGGCAAGAAAGGCGTTTTGGCAATGCTCCATCCACACTGTCAGCGGGTCCTTTCCGTCGTCGTGTCCACGGATGCGATACGCTGACGAGCCTGCATAATCACTGCCAGCATTAGTCGGCCCATGTCATCCCGCCGTTCGGCGTATTTGGCCGCTTCGAAAGCCCCGCCATCGTCAATCTTGGGATCGAGATACGGCATCGACACCCGCAGGTCCGCTCCCTTCACGAACGGGCAAGCGGCATCGGCCTCGCCGCAGACCATGAGGGCGGCAAAGCTATGCTGGGGATTCGTGGGATCGCTGTAATGCTTGGAAAACTCCGTTGCTTCCAGCGACGGCTCGCCCGTTCCGCCGGGCGATCCCCAGCGGACGCGATATACCGGATTCGCGGTATTCGGCTCACCCTGGCCGCATCCTTGCCGGTCGGCTCGACCTCGACCCCTATTTCCTTGAGCGTCTTCACCGTTCGAGCATTGAACGCCGTCGGGGCCGTGCCGCCACTGTGAAATCGGACCTCCGGCATCCCGTAATAGGCGGCGGCAATGTTGCCCATTGTCGCCCCGAGGATGCTCCGGCGGGAATTGCCCGTGCAGACAACAACGACATCGAGGGGTTTTCCTGGCCGGTAGTTCTTGGCGATCCAGTCCACCAGCTTCCGACCGGCCAGGCGGTGCGTTTCGCCGATCATGTCGTAAGATGTCGTGAGCAAATCAGCATGCTGCCTGACCTTGGGCAACAGCCGGTTTTGGCTCTCTGGCACAGCGGTTTCCACCGCCTCGCGAATTTCATCCAGGCTGATCCGGTCATCCGGCCCGGCCAGCTTCTTGAATGTCTCAGGTTCCATAATTCCATCCAGCTCTGACAGTGTAATTTCGCCATCCTTGCCCAGGGCCTTGAACAACGCTCCCTTGATCCACTGATTGTTCATCGGATCGGCGGCATCAGCCGTACCGTACCGCTGGACCAGCCAGAGTGCCCGCACAAGCGGTCCCACGTCGCTGGCCGATCCAGGGCCAGCCACCAAAGCCAGGGCTGTGATAATCGAAAGGTGCATGACGAAAGATTCTCCTCATTTAGTGGCCGTGATATTGACGCTCAACAGATGCTCGATGCCTGCCGGCGGCACCGCTCCCGACACCTCGACCATCTTGCGGGCCGCTTCCGCGTGCTTCTCGATATCCACTCGGGCAAAGCCCGACCGCTTCAGCCGTGACACGTAGTCATCGAGCACTAACGCCCCGCCGATGCAACCCACCAACGCTTCCATGTTCTTGCGGATCGACGCCGCAGGCTCGATTTCCCATGCCATATCCGACACGGCCAGCCGTCCGCCTGACTTCAAAACCCGATGAATTTCGCGGAACGCCCGATCCTTGTCGGGCACAAGATTGAGCACGCAATTGCTGATAGCGACATCAATCGAATCGTCTTCGACCGGCAGGGATTCGATTTCGCCCTTGCGGAATTCGACATTGCTTAGGCCGGTTTTCGCCGCGTTGGCACGGGCCTTTTCCAGCATCGCGTCGGTCATATCGACGCCGATCACCCGGCCCGCCTGCCCAACCTTGCGGGCAGCCAGGAAGCAATCGAAGCCCGCCCCACTGCCGAGATCGAGTACGGTTTCCCCTGGCTGCATCGCTGCCACCGCCTGCGGATTACCGCAGGACAGTCCCAGATTCGCCCCCTCGGGCAGCGTCGCCAGCTCGCCGGCGGAATAACCGAACGTGATGGCCAGCTCCTCAGCGTTTTCAGTGCAGCCGCAGAGTGAACCGCACGTTGCTTCGCCCTTGGCGACCTTGCCATACTGCTCCTTGACCGCCGCCTTGATCTGAATGCCTTCCATCGCCATTCCCTCCATATTGCATCCGCATAAACGGATGTATTGGGCCAAAAAAATCTGCCTCAGTCTCCGCAGCAAGAGCCGTGATTGAGATTTTGCCGATCTTGCTTCAAGGCATGGATTCCCTTGGAGCACGCCCCAAGACAACCGATTAAAGTCCGATGCAGCTCACCGGCCGGTTTCGCGAGCCGGTAATGCACCCAAAGCCCTTCTTTGCGGCCGACCACCAATCCCCGTTTCCGGAGATACGCCAGATGGCGGGACACAGTGGATTGGGGCAGGTCTAAAGCCTCATGCAGATGACAAACGCAGACTTCACCCTCGGCCAGCAGGTTCAGGAGCCGCAGCCGTACTGGATCGGCGAACGCCTTGAAGAGTTCGATTGAGAATTCCAGAGGTTCGGCAGTCTGCTTGTTCATCCGCATAACCGAATATATACACGGAGGCCGGTCAGGTCAAGTGGCCAGGATTCCATGTCACTTGGGCCATACTCAGTATTGAAGGGTCGGCTCTTCCACTATTCCACGAATCTGTGTAATGTGGTGGAGGAGGTTCGACCGATGGCCAAGCCATCCCAGACCGAACCCGCCTGCTGCCCGCCCAAGCCGGACTTCCGCCAGCGTCCGCTCATCACGCCGGAGCAGGCGATCGACTTGATGAAACTCTTCAAGGTGCTTGCCAACGATACGCGGCTGCGGCTCCTACATGCCCTGACCCGGGCTGGTGAGTTGTCCGTCAGTCGAGCTGGCGGACAGCGGTTGCCATGAGGCCGCAGGCCGTTTCCAATCAGCTTCAACGTCTGTTGGACCGGGGCATCCTCGGCTCCCGTCGGGAAGGCAACAGCATCATCTACCGGATCGTGGACCCGTGCGTCATCAGCCCTGCTCGACCAAGGGCTGTGCCTCACCGAAGACGCCGTCGCCCGCCAGGTGGTTACGAGGGCCAGATAAGATGTCAGGAACGGATTTCGGGAACATTGGTGGAAGAAAAACGTTTTCGGATCCTGACAGCTTTTCGGCCTCCCTTGATGGGCAAGAGGGAGCTTGGAAAGGGAAGCTCTTCGCCGAACAGCGGCGAGGGTGGCGACGGATTCCGCTGCCTTCAGGGGGCGAAGTCCGACCACGTGGCCATGTGATGGGACGGGTCCACCATTGTAGAGTAAAGTTGAAGTGCGCACACGGGCGCGAAAGCGCTGTGCCAAGAATCAGAGGCTATCCGGTAACTATTTCCCGTGATTCACGGTTCTTGAAAGGGGACGGGCATGTAGGAACTCCTAAGTTTCAAATATCTAAGCATACGATGAAATAGAACTCACTTTGATCATCGCCTCGCTGGAGTGTGTGAAGATGCTCGTAGTTCTCGGCTGTGCCTGCGGTACCGTCCAATCCCGGCGAGCGTTACGCTCTACCGCCCAGCGCCAGGCCAACTTCACGTATCCCACCGACCCAGCAAGTAGCGCTACGACATCGACCCAGTACGTCGCCTTGGTCCTCTTCAGCCAGTCGTCCAGGGAGTTGTTGCGGATACTTCTGATCGCCCCACAGTCTCTCCAGATGCACCGGTGCTACCGCAGTCATCTGCCCTAAGACTTCCGACGCAGCCGTCCCCGTCATCCGCCGATGCCGCCGTGACCACAACCACCAGGAGCAACCCCAAGGTATCCACGATGATATGTCGCTTCCTCCCGGTGATCTTCTTACCGCCGTCATAGACCTCCCTCGCCCCCGACCTCGGTCCCCTTGACCATCTCGGCTGTCGATGCAACCCGGCGCTGGGGGATGGCTGCCCGCCCCGCCTCCGTCCGCACCCTCCGCCGCAAGGCATCAAGGATCTTCTGCCAGGTACCGTCGTCCCGCCACTGAGCAAAGTACTCAATAGGCAGTGCTTATGGCCAAGAGGTCGTGCGGCAGCATGTCCCACTGGCAACCGGAGCGGTTGAGATAAAAGATCGTGTTGAGCACCTCCCGCGTCTCGACCTCGCGGGGTCGACCCACCTGGTTAACAGGGATAAGCGGTCGGATGATTTCCCATTGCTCGTCGGTCAAGTCCGAGGGATAAGCCTTACGCATCGGTGTGCATCCTTGCGTTGGGGAAATGGGCGGACTTCCTGTGCTGAAAACAGCTTACGAAATTTGAGGATTACCGGATAGCCTCTCAGATCTTTTCACACTCCCGTGTTTCAAGGTTGCAGGCCGCGCGAGGGCCGTCAGAACGGCAATGCCATGCTGGCCAGGAAGGCACTCTTGGCCCGGTTGGCCTCCTCGGCCGCTTGCTTGGCCTGGCGCAGCTCTTCCTCCGCCCGCTGGCGCTCGAAGACCCGACCCACCTGGGTGCCGATGTGGGCCATGGCCTGCAGCAGCGGCTCGTCGGGTTCTACCGCCTCGCTGGAAAAGAACTCCAGCACCGCCACCACGTTCGCCCCGGCCAGCACGGGAAAGCCAAAGCCCGCCCGGACGCCGAGGTCGCTCGCCGCCCTCAGCCGGGGGAAATTGCTGTCGCGGGTCACGTCCATGAGCCATGTCGCCTGCCCCGTGGCCATGACGCGGCCGGGCAGGCCGACGCCCGAGGGCAGCCGGGTCGCCTCGGTCGCCTGGCGAAAGCGCTCGAACCGTTGCGGCTGGTCGAAGTGCCAGATGCGCGTGGGCAACAGGTCGCCTGTTCCGTCGCCGGCCAGGACGTAAGCGTGGCCGACCGGCCAGCCGGTGTAGGCGCAGACCTGGTCTACCCCGGTCTGGAGCGCGTGCTCGGTGTTGGGCGCCAGGTTGGCGGCGGTCGCGACCTCCTGAAGCAGTTTCACCAAGGCGGTCTGCTGGTGCAGGGCCGCCTCCGCTTCCTTCCGGGCCGTCAGGTCCCGGATGAAGGCGCCGAAGAGGTAGGTGTCTCCGCCGCCGGCCGGCGAGATCGATAGTTCCACGGGGAATTCCCGGCCGTCGCGGCGCAAGGCCGTGGTCTCGATGCGCCGGTTCAAGACCGGCCCGACGCCGGTGGCCAGGAAGGTTTGCAGCCCCCGCTCGTGGGCCTCGCGGTGCTGGGGGGGAATCAGAAAGGAGGAGAGCCGGCGCCCGAGGACTTCCACCGCGGACCAGCCGAACAGGACCTCGGCCTGCGCAGTTCCAGCCCGTCACCCGGCCCTGGGCGTCCATGGTGACCACGGCGTCGTGGGAAGCATCGACCAGCACCCGCGTGCGTTCCTCGCGCCTCCCGCAGGTCCCGCTGTAATCGAGCCACTTCTTCCTGGCACTGGCGCAACTCCGCCTCCACCAGCTCCAGGCGGTCGGCGCTGTCACGGGCCGCGCGCTCGTGCCCGGCGAGCCGTTCCCGCAGCGCGGCCACTTCCGCCCGCAGCCGATCCTCTTTCCCCTGACTGGCTTCGTCGCTCACATCCCCGTGTCCTTTCTCGTCAGGTGCCTGTCCCCGTGGGGGATGCCAGGTTAGCATCGTCTCCGCACAGGCGGTTCCAGCTGAGCAGCGCCCGCAGTTCCAGGGCGCGGGCGGCCTGCCGGCGGGCGCCGGCCACGGCTTGCTCGAAACACCCCACCGCCTCGGCCCGCCGGGCGGGGTCGCGCCCCGCCTGGGCCATCAGCAATTCGCCCCGGAGACGGTACAGCTCGGACGCGAACCCGCATTCGCCCCGGGCGCGGGCCAGGGCCAGCCCCTCGGCGGTGGCCGCCAGTGCTTCCTCGACCTGGCCGGCGGCGCCCCGGATTTCGGCGAGCATGGCAAGGATCTGCGGCCGGAGGATTTCCATGCCCGTGGCCCGGGCGGCAGCCAGGCCCTCGTGAATGGCGTCGAGGCCAGCGGCGGTTTCCCCCAGGGCAGCCACGGCCCAGCCGCGCCAGATCGTGGCCAGCGGTTGGTAGAACGGCATGCCCTCTTCCCGGCAAAGGGCGATGACGTCCTCCGCCCAGTCGCGCGTCTCGGCGGCCTCCCGGCGGAGTTGGTGGACGTACGCCCGAAAGAAATGGGCGTGGGCCAGGGTCAACGGGTGGGACGACCCGCCCGCCCGCGCCAGCGCGTCGTTTACGGTTTGCAGCGCCGCGTCCGGATAACCCAGTAGCCACAGCGCCCAGGCCAGGAAGGCCCGGCACGTCACCGCCGGGTCGGCCCCGAAGAGCAGCCCCTGACGCTGCAACTGGTGCTCCTCGTAGAGGCCCAGGGCCGTCTCCAGGTGCGCCCGGGCTCGGCCCGGCTCGCCCAGGTGCAGCAGGGTCGTCCCCGTGCGGGCGTGGGCCTGGACCAGGAGGGCGGAATCGTTGACGGCCGTGGCCAGGCCCAGGAGCTGCTCGCCCAGTTCGCCGCCGGTCCGCACCTCGCCGCGGACCACGTAATAGAGGCACAGCCCCCACAGGACCGGGAAGTACTGCGACGGTGGGCTCGACCTCCCCGCACAGCTTCAGCGCCCGCGCATGGGCCTGTTCCACCTCGGCGTCCGCGAAGCCCCGGGTGGCCCGCAGCGACACCCCCAGGGCCATTTGCAGCCGCAGTTCGCACCGGCGGCGCTCGGGCGTGTCCGGCAGCGGCCCGAGCTGCTCGAGGCCGCGCCGGGCCAGCGCGGCCGCCTCCTGGTTGGCGAACACCCGGAACGCTTTCTGGGCCGCCCGCAGGAAAAAGTCGGCGGCCCGCGCGCCGTCGCGGGCGGCCTCGAAGAGCAGCGCCAGCTCGGCGGTCACGCCGCCGCCCGTCTCGCCGTGGTGTTGCAAGAGCGCCCGCGCCACGGCCGCACTGAAGGCCACCTTGCGCGAGGGCTGGAGCCCCTCGTAGAGGGCATTTTGATAGAGCGTGTGGACGAACGCGTAGCGCAGCGTTGGCGTCCGATCGGGCAACTGGTACTCGCCCACGCGCCGCACCAGGCCGCGAACGCGGTCCAGCACCTCCAGCCGCTCCTCCACCTCCGTGGCGTCCAGGGCCAAGACCTCGGCGACCACCGCCGCGTCGAACTCCTGGCCCTGCACGCTGGCCGCCAGGAGCAGGCGGCGCTCGTCGTCGGTGAGCTGGTCGATCAGGCGCTGGATCATGCTCCGCACCGACTGCGGCAGTTCGCGGCCCAGGTCGGGGACCGCCTGGGCCAGCACCCAGCGGCCCCCTTCATCGGCCAGGACGTGCCGGTCGCGCAGGTATTGCAGCAGGTCAACCAAGAAGAGCGGATTGCCTTCGGTCTTGGCATGGACCAGGGCCGCGAAACCGGTCGGGAAGGCATGGCCCGGAAAGGTCACAGACAGGTAGCGTTCGACGTCGGGCTGGCTCAAGAATTCCAGGGCGATCACCCGGCACAGGCCGCGCCCCTGGAGGTCGAGCTGCACCAGGCAGAACGGGTGGTGGCTCCGCAGCAGGTCGGCCGGCCGGTAGGTCGCCACCAGCAGCAGCCGCAGGCTCCCGGCCCGGCTCCCGAGGTAGACGAGCAGATCGAGGGTGGAGGCGTCGGCCCAGTGCAGGTCATCGAGGAAGAACAGGACCGGTCGGGCGCGCCCCACCTCCTCGAGAAAGGCGATCAATTCGCGCTTGAGCCGTTCCTGCGTCGCGGTCGGCGCCTCGGCGGTCCGCCGGGTGAAGGAGGAATCATCCGCCGCCCGCGGGATGACCTGGCCGTACCAATTTGGCGCCAGGCGTTTCATCGTCTCGGCCAGGGCTGCGCCACCGGGGCCGCGGAGCAAGTTTTCCAGGGCTTCCAGGACCGGCAAATAGGCTTCGCTGCCGGCCAGCCGTTCCGAACAGCACCCCCGGGCCAGGTGGAACGAATGGCCCCGGAGGAGCAGGTCCTCCAGGAAACTCTCGACCAGGGTGGTTTTCCCCAGGCCCGGCTCGCCGGTCACGCACGTCAAGAGGCCGCGGCCCGCCAGGGCGGAGGCAAACCCCTTGTCCAGCTCGGCCAGCTCGCGCCGCCGGCCCACGGGGCGGGGCTTGCCGGCCGGCTGCGATCCGCCGTCCCAACCGATCCCCGGGGAGGTGAGCGTGAGGATGGGGGCCAGCGCCAGCCCGTCAAGCACCGCGGCCACTTCGTCGGCCGGCGGCCGCCGCCGCGGGTCCTTCTCCAGCATGCGCAGCATCAGCCCTTCCAGCGCACCGGTCAACTTCGGGTTCAGTCGGGAGGGGGACAGCGGCTGCTGCTCGATCAAGGCGTTCAACGTGCCCAGCGCCGAGGCCGCCTCGAACGGGTGCCGGCCGGTGGCCAGTTCGTACAGGACGATGCCGAGGGAGAACAGGTCGGCGGGGCTGCCCACCGCTTCGCAGCGGGCCTGTTCGGGCGCCATGTAGCGTGCCGTGCCGATCAGGGTACCGGGATCGGTGGCCTTGCCGGTCAGGGTAAGGGCCCGCAGGGCGCCGTCGGGAAGCAGCCGGGCCACCCCGAAATCGAGCACCTTGACGACGTCGTCGGGCCGCACGAGCAGGTTCTCGGGCTTGATGTCGCGGTGGACGATCCCGGCCGCATGCGCCGCCTGCAAGGCCCGCGCCACCTGGCCGATCCAGCGCAGCAACTGGGCCAGGGGTGGGCCAGCGTCCACCCGCGCCCGCAAGGTGTGCCCCTCGATGAATTCCATGACCAGGAACGGCTGGCCCCGGTGTTCCTCCAGGGTGTAAATGGTGCAGATGTGCGGATGGTTCAGGGCCGAGGCGGTCCGGGCCTCGCGGCGAAAGCGCTCCAGGGCCTCGGGGTCCTTGCAGCGCGGGCCGTGCAGGACCTTGAGGGCCACCAGCCGCCCCAGTCGGTGGTCCTGGGCCTTGTAGACGACGCCCATGCCGCCGCGGCCCAGCTCGCCCAGGATTTCATACCCCGGCAGCTCGGGCGGCGCGGAACCTTCGGTCAGGGCCGCGACCGCGCAGGCCAGCCAATTCGATTCCCGATCCGGATTGACGGAGTCGTAATCGGTGACCTGCGGGACTTCTGCCCGGCCATGGCGGTAGTGAAGGTCCAGCACGATCAGCTCGCGGGCCAGAACGGCCCGCGCGGGCTCCTCGACGCCTTCGAGATAATCGCCGATCCGGGGGCGCAGGCCACCCCCGCAGGCCGCCTCGAAGCGATCGCACACCGCATCGAGGCGCTCGGCCACGGTCAGGGGCAGCGCCGTGATGTGGGTGCGCAAGAGTAAGCCCATGGTCCCCGGTCCCCGCCCGCGGCGGGATCCGCTACGCGGTCCAGCGCCGGCGGATCAAGTCGAGCTTGCGCTCGACGGTGCGAGGGGCGCGCCCGAGCTTGGCGGCGATCTCCTCGGTGGTGTAGCCTTCCATTTTCCAGACCGCGATCGTGCGCAGGTCGGCATCTCCCAGGCTGTCCAGCAGCCGCTGGCACTCCTCGGCCACCTGGGCGGCGAACGCGGGGGTGGGCTCGCGCCCCAGCAACTCGTCAATCGCGGCGTCCTCGGCGGCTGAGCCGTCCCGGTCCGCCCAGGGCGGCCTCGTCGCGCACGGCGCCGCCGCCGCGCTTCTGGCTGCGCTCGTCGCGTGCCAGGTGCAGCGCCTTGCGCCGTGATCGTGACCAGCAGGCGCCAGAGGTCATCCCGATCCGCCAGTTGCGGGAAGCGGCCGCACTCGACGCCGCGACAGAAGCTGGCGAAGGCGCTCAAGGCCACGTCCTCCTCGTCGGCGGCGCGGCGGGCAGGCTCTGCAACTTGCCCCGCACAGGCCCACCAGCCGCCGGAAGTAGCCTTCCCAGAGGTGCTGGGCGGCGACCTGGTCGCCCGCCCGGAGTTGCCCGATCCAGTGGGTGACGGAGTGCGATGACGCCATCGGCCGTTGCCCTCAACGAAGCCCAGCGGGACACGTGTGGGGCGATTATAGGGACAGCGGCCCGGGGTTGCAAAAGCATTCGCGGCCGGCCGTGACCCCGCTTCGGCTTTTTTTTCGCGAACCGTGTCGGGTTATCGGGACCTTGGCATTGCCCTCTGGGAGTTTGACCACGGCATTCGCCGGGTGGAGAAGCAAGGGCTCGTGCGACGCCTTCCACTCCAGCAACCTCGGGCGGTCGGCCTGCTTCGGCCGGCGACTCAAACTCAATCCAGAGGAGAAACCACATGAACACGAAAACCAACATCAAGGCCGGTTCCATGAATTTCTGGAGACGATCGATCCGCCACGTCCGCCCCGTGCACCGCGATCCCACAAGGTCCTGGCGGGCCCCGAGCCGGAGCTGCCGGTTCCAACTGGAGGACCTCGAGGGCCGGGCCCTGCTCTCGACGTACCAGCTATCCGAGTATATCTTAGGGACGGGAAGGCACGTCGACGTGAATGTCGACGGCGTCGTGTCGGATCACGTCTTCCACGGCAGCCCGCTGCCGACGTTCGTCCTGAACACGGGTGGCCAGTTCAATACGATCGAGATCCTGGACACGAGGGCCGGCGTCCCCATCCAGGTCAATACGGCCAACCATGACCTGGTCAACGTGGGCAATGCCGGCAGCGTCCAGGGGATCCTCGCCCCCGTGACCATCACGGGCCCGACCAGCGGCAATGAGGTCGAGATCGACGACTCGGCCGACCCCGCGGCCCGGACGGCCACGCTCAGCACCTCGACAATCGGCGGCATGTCCTGGGGCAATCTCTCCGGGCTGGCGCCGGCGGGGATCAGCTTCCAGTACGCCGACACCAGCCGCGTGTTCATCTTGACCGGCACCGGCCCCGACACGGTCGACGTGGAGGGGACCGGGGTGACTACCTACATCATCCGACGAAGGCTACGACACGGTCAACGTGGGCAATGCCGGCAGCGTCCAGGGTATCCAGGCCTACCTCTTCATCACCAACTGGACCCGCGCCAATACGATCAACATCGACGACTCGGCCGACCCCGCGGCCCGGACGGCCACGCTCAGCACCCTCAGTAAGTCGCGCCGCCTGGGGCGAAGTCACCGGGCTGGCGCCGGCGCCGATCATCTATAAGTACGCCAACACCAACCGCCTGAATCTCACGACCGGCACCGGCGGCAACGTGGTCGACGTACAGCGCACCGGGGTGCTGACCTTCATCAGGGACAACGGCCAGGCCACGGTCAACGTGGGCAATGCCGGCAGCGTCCAGGGCATCCAGGGCGCCGTCTACGTTCTCGCCCCGGCCGGCAACAACATTTTCAACATCGACGAAAACACGATCAACATCGACGACTCGGCCGACGCCGTGCCCCGGACGGCCACGCTCCACACCTTCGCGCCGGCTGGGGCTATGTCGCGGGGCTGGCGCCGGCGCGATCGCCTACAGTTACGCCGACACCAGCAGCCTGCACCTCACGACCAACGTGTGGGGCGACACGATTAATGTGCAGGAGACCGGGGTGCCGACCTATGTCAGCACCAAGTACTCCGGCGCTTAACGGCTTCGGCTTCGACACGGTCGACATCGGCGATTCCGCCAGCATCCAGGGCATCGTTGGCGACCTCTTCATCAACAATCCCTTCGGTTCCACCGCGGTCGCCATCGTTGACACTGCCCAAACCGGGGAGCGTCATGCGAACCTCAGCTCGTTCTCGAACGACGCCTGGGGCTCGATCTCCGGGTTGTCGCCGGCGACGATCAACTTCGCCTGGAACGACATGTACAATCAGAGCGTCGATGTCTTGTACTTCCCAGAGGCCGACATCTCGTGGACGGTCAACCCTAATGCGCATGAGTCCGTCGTGGGAGTCTATGTGTTCGCTGGCTGGTACGACCTTGCCATCAACTAGCTCCCGGGCGTCCTCGCCCCGGGGACGCACCCGCATCCCCGGGGCGAGGCGCCGCTGAGCGGATGCCTCAACATCGCCCGCAGACCGCACCCGAGCCGCGACGCCCGGATGCGGGCGGGGTGAGATCAAGTAGTAGTAGGGTCCGCTGCGCGGACCGATTCGGCTGGTCCGCACAGCGGACCCTACATCTACTGTTCGCCCGCCCGGAGTTGCCCGATCTAGTGGCTGACGCAGCGCGATGACGCCATCGGCCGTCGCCCCCAACAGAAGCCCGGCGGGAAACGTGTCGGGTGATTATCAGGACCGCGGCCCGGGGTTGCAAGAGCCTTCGCGACCGGCCGTGACACCCCATCGGCTTTTTTCGCGAATCGTGTCGGGTGATCGGGACCGATTGGCATTGCCCTCTTGGAGATTGACCACGGCATTCGCCGGGTGGAGAAGCAAGGGGTCACGCGACACCTTCCACTCCAGCAACCTGGGGCAGTCGGCTTGCTTCGGCCGGCGCCTGAACTCAATCGCGAGAGGCTTCCATGAGTTTCTGGAGACGATCGATCCGCCAGGTCCGCCCCGTGTACCGCGATCCCGCGAGGTCCCAGCGGGCCCCGAGCCGGAGCTGCCGGTTCCAACTGGAGGACCTCGAAGGCCGGGCCCTGCTCTCGACGTACCAGATATCCGAGTATCTGTTCGGGTCGGTGAGGTACGTCGACGTGAATTATAACGGCGTTGTGTCGGATTACGCCTTCCACGGCCCCCAGCCGCCGCCGTTCGTCTTGAACACGGATAGCCAGGTAGATACGATCGACATCCTGAACACGAGGGCCGGCGTCCCCATCCAGGTCAATCCGGCCAACCTGGACGTTGTCAACGTGGGCGATGCCGGCAGCGTCCAGGGGATCGTCGCCCCCGTGACCATCACGGGCCCGATTAGCCTCAACGAGGTCAACATCGACGGCTCGGCTGACCCCGCGGCCAGGACGGCCACGCTCAGCACCTCGACAATCGGCGGCGTGTCCTACGAGAATCTTACCGGGCTGGCCCGCGGAGATCAGCTTCCCGTACGTCAACACCTTCCCGTACGTCAACACCAGCAGCGTGCACATCTCGACCGGCACCGGCGCCGACGCGGTCGACGTCGAGGGGACCGTGGTGGACACCTACATCATCGGCCACGGCTACGACACGGTCAACGTGGGCAATGCCGGCAGCGTCCAGGGTATCAAGGCCTACCTTTCCATCACCAACCCAACCAGCGCCAATACGATCACCATCGACGACTCGGCCGACCCGCCCCGGACGGCCTGGCTCTTCACCGACTACTTCGACCCCGGCTTGGGCGAAGTCAACGGGCTGGCGCGGCGACGATCGCCTACGGTTACGCCAACACCAACAGCATGAATCTCACGACCGGCACCGGCGCCGACGCGGTCGATGTGGAGGGGACCGGGGTGCTGACCTCCATCACCGGCCACGGCTACGACACGGTCAGAGTGGGCAATGCCGGCAGCGTCCAGGGCATCCAGGGCAGCCTCTCCATCAGCAACCCGACCAGCAGCAACACGATCACCATCGACGACTCGGCCGATCCGGCGCCCCGGACGGCCACGCTCAGCACCCTCAATTTCCTGCCCACCTGGGGCGAAGTCACCGGGCTGGCGCCGGCGCCGATCCTCTATAAGTACGCCAACACCAACAGCATAAATCTCGCGACCGGCACCGGCGGCAACGTGGTCGACGTGCGGGGCACCGGGGTGCTGACCTACATCAGCGACAACGCCCAGGCCACGGTCAACGTGGGCAATGGCGGCAGCGTCCAGGGCATCCTCGGCACCCTCTACGTCGTCGCCCCGGCCGGCGGCAACATTTTCAACATCGACGAAAACACGATCAACATCGACGACTCGGACGACCCCGTGCCCCGGAACTCCGTGCAGCTCCACACATTCGCGCCCGGCTGGGGCTTTGTCGCCGGGCTGGCACTGCGCCGATCGCCTACCATTACGCCGACACCAGCAGCCTGCACCTCACGACCAACGTGTGGGGCGACACGATCTACGTGCAGGAAACCGGGGTGCCGACCTACATCAGCACCAACTACACCGGCACCTATGAGGGCTTCGACATTGTCGCCATCGGCGATTCCTCCAGCATCCAGGGCATCGTCGGCCCCCTCTTCATCAACAATACCATCGGTTACACCGAGGTCAACATCACTGACTATGCCCAAACCGGGGCCGGAACGCGAACCTCAGCTCGTTCTCCAACGGCGCCTGGGGCTCGATCACCGGGCTGTCGCCGGCGGCGATCAACTTCGCCTGGAACGACATGTACGATCATGAGGTCGATGTCTTGTACACCCCAGAGGCCGACATCTCGTGGACGGTCACCCTGATGCGTATGAGTCCGTCGTGGGTGTCTACGTGTTTGCTGGCTGGTACCACCTTGCCATCAACTAGCTCCCGGACGTCCTCGCACCGGGGACGGACCCGCATCCCCGTGGAGAGAGCGCCGCTGAGCGGATGCCTCGGCATCGCCCGCAGACCGCACCGGAGCCGCGACGACCGGCGGCGTCGACCGGATGCGGGTGGGGAAGAATCGTCACACGTCTCAAACCATGGAGTCGATTCAGAACTCGACCTGGTACTTAAGGGTCATCTTCTTGCGGATCTCCGCCGTCTTCTCCTCGAGCATGGTCAAGACGGCAAGCTCGCTCGACTGCAGAACGGCCGTCTCCTGACGATAGGTGCTCGTGGTGGCTCCAGCGACGGAACCTCCTCCGTAGAATCCTCCGTAGCCGTACCCCGAGTTTCCCTGGATCTCAGCCTTGCGGTACTGGTAGTCGAGGCCCGCGTTCTTCGACAGGTTGCGCATGTCGCGGAGGCTGGAGCTACACCGGCCCCGTACGCGAGGAGCTCGTCGTCAACGTTGAGGACCGGCAGCCGATCGAGTTCCAGGGCCGCGTCGTTCAGCATCTTCTGGGCGAACTTCGCCTTCTGAGCTCCCTTGACTTCCGTGCGGATGTCGTCGAGGCGCGGCTACCCTCTGGAAGTACTTCTTCGACGCCGTCACTTTTGCGTCCCGTGCCGAGCCGGTGCTGGCGCTGGCGGGGCCTGGCGGCTCTCGGTCGGCCTGGTGCCCCCTTGCTGGAGCTCCACCGTGTCGGCGGGGAAAGGGATCAGCTCGGTGAGCCTTCTCAGCCCCTTGCTGGTCAGCCGACCCTCGAGCGAGATCGCGTTGGCCTCCAGCAGTAGTCTCCAGTCTCTCATTTCGTCCAGCAGCATTTCATTCTTCTCGAGCACTTCGAGTATCAATCCCTTGGCGACGTCCTTGATCGGCGCCGCCGACTCGCCAAGGTCGAGCCGGACCTTGCCATTCAGCCTCTCGGTGGCTTCCATCGTCATCGTCACACCCTTGGCCGAGGTGAGCACCCTGGTAAGCGTGTCGAGGTCCACGTTCTTTCCCGCCAGGCTCTCTGCCCGACGGAGCCAGTCGCGAACCATTCGCGGCGTGAACATATCCGTCAGGTCCATGGCGATGACCATATGATCCTTGCCATGGGCCAGCCTGACGGCCTGTTGCAGGTACTCGGAGACTTGCGGTTGATCCAGCCGTTTGAGGGATCGCAGCCAGCGGCTGAGTTCCTGCCTGTTCGCCGGGAAGGAAACGCCCAGGATGTTGGGTTTGAACGAGACGAAAAACGCGTTGCGCAGGCGAGAAGGCGACCTCCTGGCCGTCGATCCCATCGAGATATCCCCCTTCCGTCTTGGCCAGGTAGGGTAGGGAAACACCCTCCGGCGTCTCGATCAAGGCGATGTCGCCCTGGTCTTCAAAGTTGGCGATGAAGTCAAGCTTCGACGCGAGCATGTAGCGAACGGCATTGATTGGGAAGTGAAGCACCACCCCCTCGGAATTCCCCTTGTCCCGCCACTTCTCCTTCATAGCGATCGGGCTCATGAGCATCCGTTCCACGTCGATCAGGATGATCGTGTTGGCCGATTCCGGCACGCGACGGAGCAGCTCGTAGTAATTTGCCGAGGCCTGGCTCGCGGCCAAGAACAGACCCAGGAGAAAGCTGAGTCCGACGATCCGCATAGCTGACTGATGCATGGGGAATCCTCCGTCTCCTTGAACCCGTCTTCGTGGTCTTGGGGTAGGCTACCAGACGCGCCGGCCGGAGTCGATCAGGTCTGCGGTCTGCTCGCCGGGTTCCCATTGCTTTTCGCATTCGCGGCCGACGGGGAGACCCTCCAGTCGGGTACGAGGACGGGCGCCGCGGTGATCGGCAGGCTTGCGGGGGCTCGGACCCTGAGCCCGTGCGCTACGGTACGCTGATCGGACAACGCGGCCGACCTGACCAAGAGCCCTTGTTCGACTGGGCGGCCCTCGACGCCGTCTTCGCGGATTACGACCCCATGGACTACCACCTCATGAGCAGCGGCCGGCCACGGCGGCGGGTCCTCGGCGGTCCCACTCTCACTGGAGAATAATTGGGCCGGGTCGCCGCCCCTCTGGTTTGCTTTGTGTCGAATCATGGAGGAGAATAGCCAGGACTGTCCGAAATTCCATCACGACTTCAAAAATGACTTGAGCTGTGGAGCGACCCGGCTGGTGAGGCTGTTCCGGCCCACCGGATAGGTATCGCTCTGAACCGCGACCGTGTCCTTGGTATCCAAATATCCATCGTTGAGAAGCGGCTCGTCATCGTGTCCTCGACTTGGGCCAGGTCGGCCTTAACTACGCTGTCGGCGGCAGGGAAGGGTCGTATTTCTGTCGTCCATACCGACGGAGGGATAGCCATGAGAGTCGACGCACACGGATCGATGCTCCGAGTCGGTCGGACCGCCTCGGGATTCTTCGTCCAAGTGGAGGGCCGGGGCACGCTCCAGGAGAGCCCCGCCCTGCAGGAATTCGCGGTTCAATCGCTCGAGGGTCCGCGCAGACCGAGCACGTTGCTCGTCGACCTGTCGCATTGCGACTATCTCGACAGCACGTTCCTGGGGTGCCTGGTGAGCTTGCACAGGAAGTACAACCGGACATCGCCTCACCGGTTCCAGATGGCAGCGTCGCGCGACCAATCTCAGAAGCTCCTCGCCCCGTCGCAACTGAACCACCTTCTGGAGGTGACGGAAGTCCGTCCCGAGCCGATCGGCGATGTGGTGGAGTTGGCTGGTCCGCTCTTGCCCACCGCTGACCTGGGCCGGCATATCCTGGAATGCCATCGCCAGTTGGCGGAGCTGGGGGGATCCCAAGCGGCCTCGTTCCGGTCGATCGCCGATCACTTGGCTCGCGAGCTCGGAGAGGCTCGAGGGGGCGGTGACCCGCCGACGGACGAGTACGAAATGCCTTCGCACTGAGGTTCACCGAGGGAGAGGGCGGAGGACTTTCGCCAGAGCCGAGGCCAGGGCGAACACGAGACAACGAAGGCGTTAATCGGGCTCGGCGGCGACCAGGAGGTGAGGAGCGGAAAAGGGAACATGCCTAATTAATGACGCGGTTTGGGCAATGGGACCCCTTCTGGGCCCGATCCATAAACTAATGAGCCATCAAACTACCAACGAAGAAGATGCTCACCCTTCCGAGAATCTTTAATAATCCTGAACGCACCATCTCGATGTCATCGCGCCGGGCAGACCTGACACCGAGGCTCAAGGCAAATGGGCCACCACGAAATACGGGCATCCGGCCGGTGACCGGCACCGCGTGTTAACGCGCTTGAAGATCTATCCGAGACATTTCCGGCTAGTTTTGCATTTGATCACGCGATCGAGCACCTCGCACAGGTATCGAACCCCCACCCAGTCCGGCTCTCGGTGCTTCAAGCGTCCTCACGCCCGTAACCGGCACCCTCCGAGGTTTTCAACCCGCTCCAGGAACCCCCTACTCTGTTTCAGGGCCCGAGGGAGTGAGGATCGAACCAGCGTGGGGACGGTTCAGCCTCGGTCGAATGCAGGCATCTGGTTCAATTCTCCATCAACTCGTAAAGTAACAAGTCGACCCCGGTCAGGGGTGGCGGTCGGGGTTTTCGCGCGGTCGCTCGCTCCGCCGCAGACAGCCAGACGGCGACCCGAGACGATCTGCGTTACCGGAACCTTACTGCGCCCTCCGCGCACATGCAGATCTTGTAAACAAAATACTCATCTAGTCACACCTGGCCAGATACCACCAGCTCAGCCTATCATTGGTTTGCCGGCCCTTCTCCGATTGGTGGAGTGGTACAAAGAGGCGCCGGCGGAACACTCAGCAAGGAGGTTTCTTATGCGTCAATCTCAAGCCGCCGTTGTCCCCCCCGCGCCCCGCAGCAAAATAGTTCGGCAACTGAATCCTCGGCGGATATGGATGACTCTTGCCGTCGAGCAACGAGAACAGATTCTCCGAGCAAGGTGACCCGCGTCGCCGCCCAGCAACTGGCGGACACCCGGACGTAAAGGAGGTGACGCATGATCGCTCGTGAGACCATCTGCCCACCTCCCGCATCAATACCACAACCCGCGTTCGTGCCAGGCATGAACCCGTCCGTGCATCGCGCCCGGCCTGGCTTGATCACGGATTGGCACCTTGGTCTTCTGGCAATCGTCTACATCCGCCAATCCACTCCCCAGCAAGTCCTCGATCACCGAGGGAATCGCCCGAACGCCAGTACGCGATGTTCAACTACGCGGTCAGCACTGGGATGGCCCGGCAACCGCGTCCGTGATCATCGACGATGACCAAGGTCTCAGCGGCAAGACGGCAAGAAACCGTAGCGGATTTCGCCGCAACTCTGGCCGAAGTTTACCATGGAGCACGTCGGCCTGATCGTAGGGATCGAGATGAGCCGGTTGGCCCGGTCCAACAAGGACTGGCAGCACCTATTGGAGATGTGTTCTATATTCGGAACCGTCCTGGCGGACGAGGACGGCCTCTACGACCCACGGGACCCCAACGACCGGCTTCTTCTGGGGTTGAAGGGGACCATCAGTGAATACGAGTTGATCACAATGCACAACCGCCTGGAAAGAGGCAAACTTCACAAGGCCCAACGGTGCGAGTTGATCCTCACCGTGCCATGCGGGTACCTCAAGCTGCCCACTGGCGAGGTTGTTCTCGATCCCGACGAACAGGCAAGATCGACCGTTCCCTTGGTTTTCGACAAGTTCGATGAGCTGGGTTCGTTCGGGCGGCTCTACCGCTATCTGGTACGGAACAAGATCCGCCTGGGAATGCGCATGCAGCGCAGCGCACGGCGAGGCCAACTGGAATGGCGGCCGCCCACGCTGGGAACGCTGGCTCGAATGCTCCACCACCCGATCTATGCCGGAGCCTATTCCTACGGGCG
>CAVXCB010000040.1:0-45788 GCA_963760085.1 uncultured Planctomycetaceae bacterium | reverse complement strand
CCCGGTCTCTGACTCCGTGCCGCCTGCGCGCTGCAGGCCGGCCCTTACCCCTGCCCAGGAAGAAGCCGACGGCTTCCCTGACCATCCTGGACGGGATGCCATGAGCCGAGAGTCCAAGACAGCGGTACGACGACCGCGGCGGGAACCGCCGCCGAAATCGCCCGGCCCCGGTTTTGGAACGTCCCCAACTCGATGACTGTGGCGAGGCCTCCCGCTTGCCGTCGGCGTGTTTACGTTCATGGGGCTTGGGGCCAGTATGCAATCGCCCTGGCCGTGTTGATTCTTGCCGCGCTTTCCGATGCGCCGACGGCTATTTCGCGCGGCTGCTCAAGCAGGGCACGCCGATCGGCCGCCAGCTTGACCCCCTGGTGGACAAGGTCATCGTCTCCGGCTGCTATATATACCTTGCGTCGATTTCCGAAAAGACGGGTGTTTATCCCTGGATGGTGACTGCCATCGTGGTCCGCGAGCTACTGATCCAGGGTTTGCGCAGTCTGCTTGAAGGGCAAGGAACCGCGTTCGGGGCCGGACTGGCCGGCAAGCTCAAGACCGCGGTGCATGTTTTTCGATCTCCGCCGTTCTGCTGGTGCTCTCCCTGACGTCACCGCCAGTTGGCTGCTTTGGGTTCGGGACATCTCGACCTGGCTGGCAGTCGCTCTGACGATTTACAGCGGTGCCATTTACCTTGTAAACGCGATGCCCGGCTCTGCGAGTCAGGCCTCGAGGGATTGACATGGAATGGATTGAGGCTCTGATCCTCGGCGTGGTGCAGGGCATCACCGAGTTCTTGCCCGTCTCCAGCGACGGCCACCTGGTCGTCACCCAGCAGATCTTTGGCTGGCTCAGCGGCAAGCCTAAGAGCGGTGAAGAAAACCTGTTTTTCGACATCATGCTTCACGTGGGAACCCTGGCAGCGATACTCCTGCATTACCGGGCCCGATCGTGTCCGGGCGCGAGGTTCCTGCTGGGAGCGAAAGACGTGCCCCCGGGCCATCGAGTCCGCATCGGTCTGGCGGGTGGGGCTGCTGGCGATAGTCGCCACTTTGCCCTTGATTCCGCTGAAGCTCTTCTTCATCGACTGGATCAAGGAGACATTCAAGAGCAGTCAAGCGGCCGGCATCGGCTTCCTGATCACGGCCGCCGTCTTGCTGCTGGTGAGCTTGAAACTTCGTGGACCGGCTGGGAAAAAAGGGCCCGCCGAGACAACTTATCTGGACGCTCTTTTGATCGGCCTGGCCCAGATGTTCGCCCCGCTGCCCGGCGTGAGCCGCAGCGGCTTGACCATTGGGTCAGCGCTGGCACTCGGGTTCTCACCTACCTGGGCCGTCGGCTTCAGCCTCTTGATCGCCGTCCCCGCGATCTCCGGGGCTGCCCTTTCCGAGCTCAAGGACACTCTGAGCGGCCCCAGCGCACTGGTGCTAACGCCCGATCGCATAGCCCAGACGCTGGTCGCGACGATCGTGGCTGGTATCGTCGGCTACGTGGCCATTCTCTGGCTGATCAAAGTTGTTAGGGCCGGGCGGCTATGGTATTTTTCTGTATACTTGATCGTCCTGGGGATCGTGGTCCTGGTTGTATCGTCGAAGACGGGAGGATCGCTCGATGCCCGCCAACCACAGGCTATGGACCGGCCCGCCGGGAGCCGCGCTGCGCACTGTCTGTTGACGGAGCTGGCCGGCGAGCCGGGAGGGCTTTGGATCGTGCCCACTCCGCTGGCACGCGACCAGCTTAGCCGCCGGCTCTGCTTGGGAAATTCAGGTCACGGCCCGGCACCGCGGGTCTATTGCTGGAGTGATCTTTGGCGGCTGGTGCGCCGCGAGGTGGAGGAAGGTCCCACCTGGCTCTCGAGCGCCGCGATCCGGACGGTTTTCCAGGAAGCGATCCGGCAACTTCGGGATCAGGGCCAAATCGCGGCAACACATGAGGCCGCGATTGGGCAGGCGGGATATCAGCGCCGTCTGCAGGAGCGTTTTCAGGCCTGGACAATTGCGGAGTGCCACGTCGCCGCCACTGCCGAGCTCCCCGTCGAGCGCCGAGGGCAGCCTCTTCGAGGCCGCTGAATGGTCGCTCTACTTCCGCTATCGACAACTGCTGGCCGAACTAGGCGCGAGGATGACGCGGGATACGCGGTCTGGGCGTCGCAGCGACTGGCTGGCAGTCCACGATTCTGGGCGAAGGGCCGTGACACCGGGCCGATCATTCTGCTCGACCTCGAACAACCGGCACCAGCGCAGTGGCGCATTATCGAACGATCGCTGAATACCCAGCGGCCGGTCCATGTCACGATGGCTTATGAGCCTGATCCTGGGCTGGCGGAGGTTTACTTCGCCACGGAGGCTCTTCGCCCGCTTGCTGGAGCTGGGGCTGGTCGAGACGGCTGTAGCGGCCTCGTCAGATCGGCCCCAGGGCTTGCGCGAGGTGGAGCGGACGCTCTTTCGGAACCAGGTTCACGAGTCGCGGATCACGATCCCGTCAGGGCTGAAGATTCGCGGGGCGCCACGGGACGATGGACTTGCCCGGGTCGTGGCGAGCGAGGTTCGGGAGCTGCGTGAGCGGGGGGTCGAGCCCGAGGAGATCTTGGTCCTGTTCCGGCACTGGAGCGACGAGGGCGACCTGGCTCTGGAGACGCTTCGGTCATGGGGAATCGCGGCTCATTCCAACGATTCCCGGTCGCTGCTCCTTGAGCCGGCCGTGTCCGCCCTCCGGCTGGCGATCTCGATCCCGCTTGAGGATTGGGAAACCGAGCGCATTGTCCGCCTGCTCCGCCACGGCATGATCGGCCCCGCCTGGCCGGGGGTCGACCGGCTTGCCCTGGCGACCGCGGCCTCTACCATCAAGGCCAGCCTGGTCTTCCGCGGCCGGGAGAAGTTGCTCCACGGCCTGGATATGCATCTGGCGCGGCACGCACAAGACGAAGTCGAGTACAAGCAGGCAAGCCAGGCCAGACACGTCGCTAATCGCTTACTCGCTGTGCTCACCCCGCTGGACCAGCCCCGTCGCTGGGTCGATCAGGTTTGCGAGTTACGTCGCGTCGCCGGCGAGCTCGGCATGACGGCGGCGATCCCCTGCCGGCTCGACCCTCTCTGGGATGCCCTCGACGACCAGGCCGACGTGCTCGAGCGGCTGGGAAGGGGGAGCGAGGTCTGGTCCTGGTCCGACTTCACCGCCGAAATTGAAGCCATCGTTTTCGAGGCTGGCGTTCCTCTGACTCCTCCCGAGCCCGGGTCTATCTTGGTAACGACGGTCGACCAGGTCGAAGGGGCGCGTGCCCGCCACGTGATCCTGGCCGCTCTGAATGAGGGAACGTTCCCGGCCCGCGCGGCCGTCGAACCGCTCCTGGCGCTGGCGCCCGGCGAGGAGCCGGACCGACGAGACCGTCTGGGATTCGCGCGAGATGCTCCGGTTCCTGCGCGTCCTGGGGTCCACGGATCGCGGAGTAATCCTGACCTACCCCACGACGGACCCGAAAGGCCAGGAACTCTTGCGGGCGGGATTTCTGGAGGATCTGCTGGGTTTGCTGGCACCGCAGGCCGGAGCGATGTGCCACGTCGCTTATCCGCGGCTCCATCCGGCGCTGATTGACGAGCCCAACCTCGTCGGCGCGGACAGCGACATACGGATCCGCGCTGTGGCCCTCGCCAGCGAACAGGGAGAGCTCGGCACTCTTGCCCGGCTGGCTAGCGACCCAGCCCATCGCCCGGCCCTCGACGGCACCGCCGCCGCCCTCTTGGCACAAGAGCGTCGCCTCCGCGGCACGCCGTTCAGCGAGTTCGAGGGGAAGCTCAAGGACGAAGCGGCGGTCATGGAGGTGGCCCGGGCATTCGACGCGAATTATCGCTTCAGCCCCAGCCAGCTTGAGACTTACCTGAGCTGCCCGTTCCAGTTCTTCAGTAAATATGTGCTCGACCTCAAGCCTGTCGACGACCGCGATGAGCTGGATGAGGACCTCACCCAGAAGGGGAGTCGGATCCATGACATTCTCGAAAACTTCGAGACTTTCGTCCAGCAGCAAGCGGCCGATTCCGACCTGACGCAAATCGCCGCGTCCCAGATAGATCACGCGCTCGAAGGGCAGCTCGCCGTGGCAACGGAGCTGGACCGCGGCTTGTGGGAAATCGAGCGTGGTCGATTGGGTCGCACGATGGAACTGTACGTCCTTCAGCGCCGGGACTATCAGCAACACGGCGGGGGGCCGTTCATCCCCTACCGTCTGGAGTTCGCTTTTGGCGAAGCTGGAACGGATCATCCGGAACTCGAGATTGATCGGGGCGGACAAACCTTCAGGCTTCGGGGTCGAATTGATCGCGTCGACCTGGCCAAGATGCCCGCGGGCGCGTGCTTTCGCGTAATCGACTACAAGAGCGGATCGGTTCCCAGCTCGACGCAAGTGAAGCAGGGAGAGATGCTCCAGCTGCCACTTTACGCCATGGCTGTCGAGCAGCTCCTATTTGCAAGTGAGGGCACCGAACTTCATGACATCGGCTACTGGAGCCTCAAGAAGGACGGTTTCAAGTCCATCACCTTCGAGAGCTGGGTTCGTGATCAAGATTTATTGGTGGCACACGTGCTGGCCCTGATCGATCGGCTCCGCCGCGGAGTGTTCGTGGTCCAATCCCGCAAGCCCGGTTGCGAGAATTACTGCGAGTACCGCGGTGTCTGCCGGATTCGCCAAGTCCGCCAGGCCGAAAAACGGCTGGACCTTAGCTTGCCGGAGCTGAGCGTCCAGTCGCGGCGGAGCCGCGGCAGCGGCAGCTCGTCGCCTGGTGCGACAGCCGGAGCACGCAGCGACGCGGCGGAGCGGCCGCCCAGCAGCCCTGAGGCCGACTCATGAGCGAACAAAAGATTCCGGCCGGCCGGTTAACCGCCGAGCAGCAGCGGGCCCTGGAGGTCAAGAACCAGAGTGTGGCGCTGGGATCGGGTGCGGGGTGCGGCAAGACGACTGTCCTGACCGCACGGTTCCTCGACGAAATCGGGGCGAACCGGGGACGAGCGTGCGCCGATCGTAGCGCTGACGTTCACGGAAAAGGCAGCCCGGGAACTGCGGCAGCGAATCCGCGCGCGCTGCCGGGAGAAGCTGGTCGGTGGCGAGAACGTCGATCGCTGGCGCCTCGTGATTCGCGCCCTCGAGGCAGCGCCGATTGGTACTTTTCACGAGTTCTGCGCCCGGTTGCTGCGAGCCCATGCGCTCGAGGCAGGGATCGACCCGGAGTTCGCGATCCTGGACGCGGCTGTCGCCTCCTCGCTTCGCGACCAGGCGATTCGCACCGCTTTGCGGCGGCTTATCGTTAACCACGATCCAGACCTTCTCGAGCTGGCTGTGGATCATGGCCTGAGCCAGATTCGCGAGGCGCTCAATAAACTGCTCGCCTCCCGAATCGCCGGCGATCTGCTCGACTTCGGCAGACTCGAGCCCGACGACCTGCTGCACCGCTGGACGGAGGTCTGGAATGAGCGCGGGCGGCCGGCGGTGTTGAGAGTTCTTTCGCCGCTGGCACGGTGCTGCCGAGAACTGTTGCTTGGAATCGCGGCAAGCCACCCGAAATTGCAAACACGGCGAGCCGATCTGTTGGAGCGACTGCCGAGTTTGGAAAGCGGCAACTGCTCTGAACGAATACTCGAGGACATCCGGAAGCTCGCCAGGGTGAGCGACCTGGGGGCGAAGGGCGTTTGGCCGGATCCCGAGACGAAGGAAGCTGTCAAGCGCGTGTTCGAGGAGTTGCGCACGAAGATCGATCAGGTGGTCCCAAGGCTCGCCGAGAACCCGTCGCAAAGTGCCCTTTCGGCGGCGAACAGCATACGTCTACTGCGACTTGCACTCATGGTGCGCGCACGAATATGAGCAGATCAAGAACCGTCGCCGCGGGCTGGATTTCGACGATCTACTGGTTCTGACCCGCAACCTGTTTGCCAGCAGCTCCAGACCCACCCGGCCGGAACTCGTAGCAACCGACGCGATCGAGTTCGTGCTCGTGGACGAATTTCAGGACACCGACCGAATTCAGAGTGAAATCCTCACTTTGCTGGGCGGGGATGCCTTTTTTCGGGCCCGAATGTTCGTGGTCGGCGATCCCAAGCAGTCGATCTACCGGTTCCGGGGGGCGGAGCCTGCCATCTTCGGGCGCTGGCGTAGCGAGTTTCCCGCCGAAGGGCGGCTGAGCCTGACCGAGAACTTCCGCAGTGTTCCGGGCGTGATCGATTTCGTTAACGCACTTTTCGCCGAGTGCTTCGCCGAGGTCGATCCAGAGGGACGATCTAGAACCGACGGACACCGGCTGAACGCCGTGCGTCCGGATGAGACGGGCCAACCGGCGGTGACCTTGCTCTGGGCCTTGCCAGAGGCGCCTTCAGAACCAGAAGGCAAGGTCAAGGCCTCGGCCGGGGAGCGCCGCAGGAACGAGGCTCGCAGCTTGGCCCACTGGATCCGCAACCGGCTGAAAGCCGGCTGGACTGTAGTCGATCGGCAGACCGGGGAGCGCCGGCCGGCGCACGCCGGGGACGTGGCGTTCTTGTTTCGCGCCATGACCGACGTGTGGCGTTACGAGAACGCCCTGGCCGAGCTGGACTTCGATTACCATACCATCGGAGGCTCGGCCTTCTACGCCCAGCAGGAGGTTCGCGATGTCGTGAGCGTGTTGTCGGTGGTGGAGGACCCCCTCGACGAAGTGGCACTGGCAGGCGCCTTGCGAAGCCCCTTCTTTAGCCTCAGCGACGACGGGTTGTTCTGGCTGGCACGAAAATTTCCCGGTGGTCTGACAGAGGGCGTCACCCGCGCCGGGGAGATTTCTGAACTTGGCGAAGGCGACCGCCGGGCGGCGACCCGGGCCCGTGACCTGCTCAAGCGGTGGCGGAGCATAAAGGACCACGTCCCCCTGGCCAGTCTGGTCTCTTCGGTGCTGGACGACTCGGGCTTCGAGGCCGCGCTGGTTTGCGAGTTCCTCGGTATTCGCAAGCTGGCCAATACGCGCAAGCTCGTGTCACTGGCGCAATTTCGATCGCCAGGAGAGCTTCACTCTGGCCGATCTGGTTGCCCGGCTGCGGGCCGATCTTGACGACCCTCCAACCGAGGAACAAGCCGCCACGACCGACGAGGACAGTCACAGCGTCCGTCTGATGTCGATCCACCAGGCCAAGGGTCTCGAGTTTCCGATCGTGGTCATCCCTGACCTCAACCGAAATCCCAATCCGCCTGAAGCCATGATCGGGCTGCATCCGGAGCTTGGCCTGGTCATTCGCCCCGCCCAGTTAACAGTGCAGAGCGCCGCTGAGGCAGAGTCCCACGCTGGAGAGAGCCTGGGCTGGTTGGCCTACCGGGCCCTCGAGAGAGACGAAGATCGGCAGGAAGCGCTGCGCCTGTTCTATGTCGCGGCAACCCGGGCGCGGGATCACTTGATCCTCTCGACGGGTCTGGAGTCGGAGCCGCAGACGGACAATCCGGTTGGGCGGGGCCTTGCCGGCCTGGGATCTTGCCGCGCCCTGAACCCTGGCAATCCCCGGCCCGCATCCCCCGCGCTGCAGCTCTTGGTCGAACGGTTCGACTGGCGAACAGGCCGATGTTTGAGCAGGTTGCCGGACGGTTGGCCAGAGCCGCGCGTGGAATCGGTCTTGACCACTCCCCCCGAGCCCGAGCAAAGAATTCGTCCCCACGTAGGCCGGAGGCTCCAGGAGATCAACCTGGCCATCGTGAACACCCCTCTGGGCGAAGCTCGGCAGGCGCGGCGGCCTCCAACACTGCCGGGACTGATCGATCTCATTCCCCAGGCGGAGTTGAGCGGCCGGACGGAGCGGCTTGGCCGCCTGATCCGGGGGACGCTTTCCGAGCCGGCCCTGCTGCACGGAGAACCTCTCGATCAGGTTTGTGCCCGGGTGGGCCTACGACAAGCTCCGGCGGCAAGCTCAGCCTTGATCGCCCTGGCCATGCATCGGTTAAGATCCTGGTCCAATAGCCAACTCTTCCAGGAATTACGCGCTGCCGCACACTCGCGCAAGGCAATCGAGCGGGATCTGCGCCTGGATCTTGCCCTGGAACCTCGAATCGGAGAACTCCTGTGTGATCGAGGGATTCTGCGACGCCGTCTATCGCGACCGCCGCGGGCACTGGCGGCCCGTGATTGTCAGCACCGATCAGCTCGGTTACGAGACCGATCGCCTTCGTCTCATGTTCTCCGAGCTTGCCATCGCTCGTGCAGGACTCCAACCCGACGGTCCTGCCTGGTGGGTACACATCGGGCCGGACGGGGAGCTGGATGTGGATGTTCACATCCGATCCAACCTCACCGCGTTGGAGCAGGCCGTCATCCGCTGGCTTGAGCAAGGCAGAAGCGCGGCGCAGGGCGTTGGCCGGATCGAACGAGATCGCGTAAGCGGAAGCTGAACAGACCGAACGGTCGAGCGTCGCGGGACCGGGCTTACCGCCTTCGGGCCTCTCAAGGAGGCAAAGAACGCCCGTCCGCCCCGGCCGGGAGCCGCGCCTCCCAATGGCGTCAGGCGAGGTTACTGCGGGATTGCGGAACCATCAATCCCGCTAAAAACCGCCGTGAAGAATTTCCTGTGGCCGGCGGGTCTGCGGACGACGACGTCCTGGACGCCGCTGATGACGGTAGTTGTGACCTTGAAGGTGCCCCGATAGGACTTGCCGAACGGGTAGAACGCGAACCTCAGGTGGCTGGTCCCTGCGTTGTAGACGAAGATCTCGCGTCGGCCCTTGACGTTCTTCACCTTGACGGCGATTGGTCCGCTAGCGGGTGGTGGTGGTGGCGGCGTCGGGGCAGTGGCCCCGAACTCGTATGCACCGATGTCGGCGGCGGCGCCGACGACCCGCGGCCCGTAGCCGCGCTGGTCGGTGGTCAGACCAAGGGGATTGGAGCCCGCGTCGATCGCCGGGCTGCCCGCCAAGAGGGCCATGGTCGGTGTTGGGCCACCGTTACTCTGGAGCGGCCCGAGCTGCGGATCCACGCCCACAAGGTTTCCGGCGATCCCGTTGGCGATGCCGGTCGCACCGCCGCCGCTGCCCAAGAGGGTGTTGGTCGCGCTGGCGAAACCTACCACCGCATCATCCGGCTCTCCGGCCAAGTTGTAAGGGGCGCTCGTGTTCAGCGCGATGATGGTGCTGACCGACGTCACGAGCCCCGGGCCGCCGGGGTCGTCGGATGGCCCCCAGATACCGCCGGCGAATGCGGGTCCCGTGTAACCGTCCATTCCGTTAGGAGCCAAAGTACCAAGACCACCGTAGCCGCCGTTTGAGCCTACCGCCTGGTTGGCTGCGATCGTGCTATTGTACAGGCTGAACGGGCTTGCCGCGAAGATGCCACCCCCCTTGGCCGCGCCTCCATTGCCTCCTGCACCGCCAAAGATGCCGGGCGTGTTGGGAGGGAAGACACCCGTGGCAATTGCGCCATCTCCCCCGCCCCCGCCGGTCGCCGAGTTGCTGGCAATAGTGGAATTGACCAGGATCGATAAACCTTTGCTATCCTGATACAGTCCGCCGCCGTAGGCATCGCCCCCTTGTCCGCCTGCGAGAGCGATGACGTTGAACACAGACGTGCCGATGGCACCGGCGCCGCCAATCGCCTGATTTTCGACGATCGCGCTCTGGGTCAGGGTTAACGAGCCGCTGTTATAGATTCCACCCCCGTAGCCGGACCCTCCAGGAAAGCCGGCCCCGGCGGTGCTGAGGTTCACGTACTCGCCCGGGCTCCCTTGGGCGATATCGCCCCCTACGATGCTCTGGCTGAGGGTCAGTTCCCCGGAGTTGTAGATGCCCCCACCGAAGGCGGCTTGACCGCTTCCCCCTGATGACGCGCTCGCGGCTTCGCAATCCAGCACGGCGACGCCGACGAGCGCAAGTGTACCGGCGTTGAGAATGCCGCCACCCTCCGCGAATTGGGCCCCCGGCAGGGCACCGTAGCTGCCGTCATCCACTGCGACGCCGTTGACGATAGTGAGGTTGCGAATGATGGCTGTCACCCCGGGGAAGACCTGGAAAATGCGGTCGAGCTTGCCGCCGTCAATGATTGTGACCGCACTTCCGACTCCCGCGCCGGCCCCCTGGATCATAAGGGCGCCGGCCCCCTGGATCGTTATGGTGTGGTTGGCTCCGGTCAGGTCGAGGTCGCCCTGCGCCGCGCCGTTTTCCTGGCCGGCGGTGTTGGCCAAGGTGAGCTGGTATCTGCCGGCCTGGAGGTTGATCGTGTTGTCCTGGCCGTTCGAGTTGGCCTGAATGATGTCGGCCCGCAGGGAGCCCGGGCTCCCGTCGGGGGCCGAAGGGAGCGGATTGAACGTGGCCAGCAGGCGGCGGTCCTCGAGTGCTTCGAGCCGCGGGGCCGACCGTTTCGGGCAGCGGGCCTTGCCGCGATGTCCATTGAATAAAAGGTGTGACATGGGCAATCCTTTCCGATGGTCAAGCCAGTTAGCCGGGTAGGGGAGTACCGTTGAGCCCGCTAAAAGTCGTGGTGCTGAATCTTCTGTGGCCGGCGGGTCTGCGAACCACGACGTCCTGAACGCCGCTGATGACGGCTGTCGAGACCTGGAAGGTGCCGCGGTAGGACTTGCCGAACGGGTAGAAGGCGAACCTCAAGTGGGTGGTTCCAGCTTCGTACACGAAGATCTCGCGCCGGCCCTTGACGTTCTTCACCTTGACGGCGATCGGTCCGCTAGCGGGTGGTGGTGGCGGTGGCGGGGCAGGGGCGGTGGCCCCAAATTCGTACGCGCCGATGTCGGCGGCGGGGCCGACGACCCGCGGCCCGAAGCCGCGCTGGTCGGTGGTCAAGGTCAGCGGGTTAGAGCCCGCGTCGAGTGCCGGGCTCCCTGGAAGAAGGGCCATGGTCGGCGTCGGGCCGCCGTTACTTTGAAGCGGGCCGAGCTTCGGATCCAAGCCCACTAGGTTTCCAGCCGATCCACTCGAAATGCCGGTCGCGCCACTCCCGTCCTCCAGCAGGGTGTTGCTGGCGCCAGCGAAACCGATCTCCCCATCATCGGGCTCACCGGCCAGGCGATCCGGGGCACTCGTGTTCTGCGCGATGATGGTGCTCACCGAGGTCACGAGGCCCGGGCCGCCGGGGTCGTCGGCCGGTGCCCAGATACCGCCCGCGAACGCAGGGCCGGTGTACCCGTCGCTCCCCGGTACGCCGTTCGGGGTCCCGCCTCCGCCCGCACCGCCCCGTCCGCCACCCGAGCCGAAGGCTTGATTGGCGGCGATCGTACTGTTGTAAAGGCTGAGGGGACTTGAAGCGAAGATGGCTCCACCTTTTGCAACACCCCCGTTACCCCCTCCGCCACCACTGTCGCCCATGTTGGTTAGAGGGTTGCCGCCTTGCCCACCGAATCCGCCCTGTCCCCCTGCGCCGCCGGCAACCGAGTTCGAAGCGATCGTGGATTCGATGATGAGGGTCTGTGCGGCGTTGTCGCCCACAGAAAGACCTCCACCAAAGGCGTCCCCCGCCGAGCCGCCTTGATAACCGTCATTAACTTCGTCGTTGGCGCCGTCGCCCCCGAACCCGCCATAAGCATTGTTGCCTGCGATCGTGCTCTGGAAAACGGTCAACGAGCCGGAGCTCCAGATCCCGCCGCCGTTGCCGCTGCCGCCATCGCCACCAGTGCCGTCTACTACGCCAAGAGCACCGTCACCACCTTTACCTCCTTGTGCTGTGTTATTCCTGACGATGCATTGGTCTAGGGTCAGGGTCCCGCTGTTGAAGATGCCCCCGCCAAGCGCGGAGAAGCCGGGTCCGCCCGTCGAGTTGTTATCGCCGATGGTCCCATCCTTACCGTTGCCTCCCTGGGCGATGCAGTTCCGTACGTCGACGCCATCGAGCACAGTCGTGCCCAAGTTGAGGATTCCGCCTCCGAATGAGGGCTCGACGCCCGGCACCATGCCGCTGTTACCGGCGTCCCGGGCGACGCCGTTCTGGATCGTCAGGTTGCTCAAGATCGCGGTGACTTTGTACAGCGACCTGAAAGACGCGGTCGAGCTCGCCGCCGTCGATGATCGTCGAGCCGGCTCCCTGGCCCTGAATGGTCACGGTGTGGCCGGCGCAAGTGAGGTCGAGATCACCTTGCGTCCCGCTGTTCTCCTGCCCGGCGGTGTTGGGACTGGTGAGCTGGTAGGTGCCGGCCTGGAGGATGATCGTGTTGTCCTGCCTGGTCTTCGTCCGCCGGATGACGGCGGCGCGGAGCGAATCCGGGCCGCCGTCGACGGCCGAAGGGAGAGCGGTGAATGTCGCCAGCAGGCGACGGTCCTCGAGTGCTTCCAGCCGCGGCCGGGTCCGGATCGAACGGCGGCGGCGCACCGAATCGGTGCTGACGAAGGGACGACAGAACAGACATGGTGCGTCCTTTCTTTGGTGGCGAAGCAGTCATCGAGCGGGTATCAATGCCGGCTGCAAAGCTCTAATTGCGCGAACCGCCAGGTCCGAGACCGGGCATCGGGGTTTTTTTTCGATCTCGTGACAGTCCGGCAAGGCTATAATCTCTGCATGGCACCATTGCAGACCCAAGACTCGAGCGAGACAAACCGCCTGCTCCAGCGCGCGGCCTCTGGAGACGGCGCGAGCTGGGGGGCCTTGTTGACCCGGCACGAAGGCCGGCTCCGCCGCATGGTGGCCTTCCGGCTCGATCCGCGGCTGCAGGGGCGGGTCGATGCCTCCGACGTGATCCAGGAGGTGCACCTGGCGGCTTCGCAGCACCTGCAAGGACTACCTCGAAGAGCCCGGGATGCCGCTGTTCCTCTGGCTGCGCGGTATCGCGGGCCACAAGCTGCTGGAGGTGCACCGGCACCACCTGGGCACGCCGATGCGCGACGCCCGCGAGGAAGTTGCGCCTGCATCGCGGCTGTTTCCCGGGGGCCACCTCCGCGGCGATCGCGGCGCAACTGCTGGGGCACGCAACCCGGCCGAGCGAGGCCGCCATGCGGGCCGAGGCGAGGGTCCGGCTCCAGGAAGCGCTCAACGACATGGATCCGCTCGACCGCGAGGTCCTGGCCCTGCGGCACATCGAGCAATTGACCAATGCCGAGGCGGCTCGGGTGCTCGGCATCAAGGAGGCGGCGGCCGGCAAGCGCTACCTGCGCGGCGCTGGAGCGGTTGCGGGAGATCCTGCGCCAGATGCCGGGCGGACTGGAGTTCTGAAGGGCGCGTCTGGAGACGTCGGCCACGTCGAGTCTGAGACAGTCCGCGGGAGTTCATCGTCATGAGCCATTCGGATTCCGAAGCCGATCCGCTCGTCGATCTGGCCCAGGAGTTCGCCGATCGTTACCGCCGCGGCGAGCGGCCGTCGCTCAGCGAGTACGCCGGGCGATATCCCGAGCATGCCGAGCGGATCCGGCGAGTCTTCCCGGCGATGGTGGCGATGGAGCGGCTCGGCTCGGTCGGCGGAGTGGTCGGGCGGGACGGTCGCCGGTTGTCGCATCGGGAGGCCGACCGGCTCCGGAGCGGCTGGGCGAGTATCGCATCCTCCGCGAGATCGCGCAGCGGCGGGATGGGCGTCGTCTACGAGGCCGTGCAGGAGTCGCTGGGCCGCCACGTCGCGCTCAAGGTCCTGCCGTTCCATCGGCTGGTGCACGAGAGCCAGCTCGAACGATTCCGCCGCGAGGCCCGCGCCGCGGCCCGGCTGCACCATACGAACATCGTCCCGGTTTTCGGCGTGGGCGAGTGCGACGGGGTCCACTACTACGCGATGCAGTTCATCCAGGGGCAGAACCTGGAGGTCGTGCTCGAGGAGGTCCGGCGGCTCCGCGGGCTGGCCGGCGAGCTCCGTGGGACGGCGGCGCACCAAGCTCGGGCCTGGGCGCGAGCCTCGCCCAGGGCTTGATGTCAGGCCAGGTTCACGGCGGCGGGGTCGGGAACGACGATCGCAGCAGCCGTTGTTGACAGCCCATCGCCCGACGACTCGGCCGCTGCCGGCGAGTCGAGCCCGACGACCGCGAACAAGCCTCGCCGGGGAGCCGCTCGGAGCTGGCGACCCAGCCGGACATCCAGTACGTCCGGAGCGTGGCGCGGATCGGGCTGCAGGTCGCCGAGGCGCTGGCCTACGCGCACCAGCAGGGAATCCTGCACCGCGACATCAAGCCGGCGAACATCCTGCTCGACACCCAGGGGACGGCCTGGGTCACCGACTTCGGGCTGGCCAAGGCGGACGACTCGGCGGAACTGACCAACCAGGGCGACATCGTCGGCACGCTGCGGTACATGGCCCCGGAGCGGTTCGGGGGTCGGGCCGACGCGCGCAGCGACGTCTATGGACTGGGCCTGACGCTCTACGAGATGCTGACGCTTCGGATCGGCCTTCGCGTCCAGCGACCGGGCCCGGCTGGTGGAGCGGATCGTACACGACGAGCCGCCCCGGCCGCGCAGGATCGATCCGCGAATCCCCCGCGACCTGGAGACGATCGTCCTGAAGGCGATGGCGAAGGAGCCGGGCCGCCGCTATGCTGACGGCGACGGCCCTGGCCGAGGACCTGCGTCGGTTCCTGGCCGACCGCCCGATCCAGGCGCGGCGGACGCCGGCCTGGGAGCACGCCTGGCGATTCTGCCGCCGCAATCCCGGCGCTGGCCGCGTCGACTCGCGCTGGCGGCTTCGCTGCTCGCGGCCATCGCCGTCGGCTGCGGTCGTCTGGACGGCCCGGCTCGACGCCGAGCTGAGGCGCACGGGCGAGGCGAGGCGGGCCGAGCAGGACGCCAAGAAAGACGCGCTGGACAAGCTCTGGCGATCGTACCTCGCCCGCGCCCAGGCGGGCCGATTCAGCCGCCGCCCGGGCCGCCGGCTCGACGGCCTGGATGCCCTGCGGCAGGCCGTGCCGATCGCCCGGGTTGGTGCAGGCACCGACGGCCGGCTTCGACGAGCTGCGCAACGAGGCGATCGCCTGCCTGGCCCTGCCCGACCTGCGCCCGGGAGCTGAATCGATCCCGTCGCCACCCGGAACGGCGGCGGCATTCGACGGTTCCTACGATCGGTACGCGTTCATCGATGCTCAGGGCAGCGTCGGTGTTTATCGACTCGGCGAGGATCAGCCGATCGCGCAATGGAGCGGCCTGGGCGGCGCGCCGCGACTCTGTCGCTCAGCTCCGATGGCCGGTTCGTGGCCATCAGCATGTCCGACCGCCTCGAAGTCCGTGACGTGGACCGGGGACGGATCGCCTTGGCTCAGACCGGTCGGGTTCTCCACACGGAGTTCACCGCCGATTCCCGACGGATCGTGATCGGCTGTCGAGACGGCTCGATCGTGGCGTTCGACTTGGCCACGGGCCAAGAGCGTCGCTCGCCTCAGAATAGGCTTCAGACCGTCGCTCTTCGCGCTGCGTCCCGATGGAACGCAGATTGCGATCGTCGACGAAGCGCCGCCATGCCGGGGTCGAGATCTGGGACTTCGAGCCGGCAAGAAAGGCGCCGAGCTGCCGCTGGGCGAGGATGGACCGGCGTCGGCTCTCACCTGGAGCCCAGACGGGTCGCAGGCTTGCCGTCGGCCTGGGTGACACGAATCGGGCGGAGATCTGGGACCTTGCCCAGAAGCGGCCGCTGGTCGTGCTCGAGGGCCACGCGCAGCGCGTGACCGCGATCAGCTTCCACCCGGGCGGAGGCCTGGTGTTGACCCTCTCATGGGACGGCACGGGTCGGCTCTGGGAAGCGGAGACAGGCAGGCAGGTCGTCTACTGGCCCAGTCACATCCGCGATCTGCACTTCGGCCGCGCAGGAACGGTGTGCGGGCTGGCCGATCTTGGTGGGCGGACGCGGCTGATCGAGGTGGCTGACGGGCGAGAGTATCGCACGCTCGTCCCAAGCCTCGGGGCCAATCAGAGAGACCATTTCAGGGCCGACATCAGCCCTGACGGCTTGCTCGCCGTCGGCATGTCGGACGGGGTCGGAATCTGGGAGCTGGAGACCGGGCGGGAGTTAAACGTCTTACCGATTGGGCTTACGAAGTCCGTCCAATTCATCACTCGCGCGCGGATGGTCGAGCACTGCTGTCCTGCGGCACCGACGGATTGCATCGCTGGCCCATCCGGGAAGACTCCCAGTCGCACGGCCTGCTTCAGATCGGGCCTCCACGCAACATCCATCTGCCGATGGTTCCGTCGATCGTTTCGGTGGGTGAGGACGGCCGTGCCGCCATCGTCGCCAGTGAGGATTCCGGCGCGGCGGTCGTCGTCGACCTGAACACCGAGTCGGTGCGGTGCACGCTGGCACCACACCAGGCCCTGAGTCAGGGCGTGCTCAGCCCGGATGGACGATGGGCCGCCACCTCGGGCTGGCACACTCCTAGCGTGAAGCTCTGGGACGCCTGCAGGGGCACTCTGGTCCAGGAACTGCCGCTGGGTTCCCAGAACGCGGCCTTCTTTTCCCCGGACGGACTGACGCTGGTGACCTGCCGCGGTAGCGAATATCGTTTCTGGGACATGCCGTCGTGCAGACCGATCCGCGAGCTCCGCTGGGAGATCCCCTCCTATCCCGGCTGGGTCGCCTTCTCGCCCGACCGGAGACTCGTGGCGCTCGAGCTCTCACCGGCCGTCGATCCATCTCCTCGACGCCGCCTGTGGCCGGACCCTGGCCAAGTTCGAGGATCCCCACTCTGACCGCGCCGGCCTGGCTGGGCTTCACACCCGACGGCGGCCGGCTCGTGACGGTCGCCTGCTCATGCGAAAGCAGTGCATTCTTGGGACCTGCGCTGATCGGTGACCAGCTTACAGCGATGGGGCTCGCGATGGATTCCCTGCCATCCTCCGAGGCCCCCGAACCCTCTGCCCGACGCGTTACCGCCGTGGAACTACTGCCAGGCGAGTCATCGCTCACTCTTCAGAATCTGGAGCAGAGAACTCGCGCTGAGATCGAAAGCTATCGCCGAGCCATCGCGGCGAACCCAAATAACGCGCAGGCTTACAACGGCTTGGCCTGGCTGTACGCGACTGCTCCCGAGCCGCTGCGCGACACGGGCCAGTCGCTGGCGATGGCTCAGAAGGCCGTACTCCTTGCTCCGCAGAACTCGATGTTTCGCAACACGCTCGGCGTGGCTTATTACCGCGCCGGCCGGTACCGGGAAACGGTGGAGACCCTGCAGGCGAATCTGGATGGCCAGTTGGACCGGTTCCTCGCCTGGGACATGTATTTCCTGGCAATGAGCCACCACCGGCTGGGTGAGAAAGACAAGGCTCGGGAATACCGGAATTGGGCCGTGCGCTGGTCGCGGAATCGAAAAGGCCTCTCGCCCGAGCACCTTCGCGAGCTGGCTGACATCCGCGAGGAAGCCGACGCCGTACTGGGCAATTAGCCCCTCGACGAAAATTTGGCGGTTCCTGGCTCGATCATGCGTTCCGGGGCCTCCGATTACTGACGGCGAACTGGATCGGTTCCTGAGCCAACCCTGCTTGAGGTCGCTATCTCGGTGGCCTGGCGGCGAGCGAAGCTCTGCCAGCGGTTCTCCAGCTCGGTAAATCCGTCGATGTGATAAGACTCGCGGAGGGCGATCTCGACGCCTTTACGCTGAGCACCGCGCACGAAGTTGATGAACTCTTCGGGGCTACCTTGCTCCACCAGAAACTGAGTCAGCGACACACTCTGGGCGTAGTACAGGTTCCAGGAATCGGCACTGGGGTAGTCGATGGCCATGAGCTCGCTGAGCTTGAAGACGCGTCCTTCTCGCAGCGGATCGGTCAGCTCCGAGGCGCGGTTGACCTGTTCGGCCAGCGGCTCGGCGAGTACAGCCAGTCCCTCGTCGGCCCACCGGGGGATCTGTTGCTGGGTGAACAGGTCCGCGAGCACAACGTGCGTGACCTCATGAGGTAAGATCGCGGCCAGTAACTGGGGGTGATCGGCCCTCAGGTTGACGCGCCGAGAGACGATCCGATTGCCGTTGACTCCCATCGTAGAGAATCCGGGAGAGGTCTCCGGCTGACCTGTCAAGTGGGCGAAGTCTTTAGGAGTGGGATAGAGGTAAATATCGCACGGGGGAGACCACTCCGTGCGTGCGGCCGAGCTTCCCCAGCGCCTGGCTTGCTGATTGCGAACTGCCTCGGCGGCCTTGGCCGCCTTCTCGGCCAACGCCGGGTCTGTATAGTAAATTCGAAAGTTGGGGGTCTCGCGAACGTGCCACGAAAGGGGCGCTGAAGCTCGGGGAGTCGTTGCCGCATTGGCGTCACCTCCTGGCCCAGACTGTTGCAACGCCAGCGGGCCAGGGGGGCTGCCGAGCTGCTTTTCTTGGTCGCCCTCTGGTTCTGCGCTGCTCCACTGCGAGCTGCTGTTTCGGGCGCGGTGCGCGGGTCTTGGGACCCAGCCGCCAAGGGCAAGCCCAAGGGTTGTTCGGCTCCACCGCCGGACGCTGGTCCACGCGGCGAGTCCCCGGTCGGCCTCGCCCGGGCCAGGAGTCGCGGGAAGCGCGGGATCGGATTCTCGTCGGGAGCTGAGCCACGAACGACAACCTTGCCAGCACGAGCGGAGCCACGTCCGCCTCGCCGCGCTTCGGCAACTCGGTTCAACAGATACTTGCCGTACCAGTTCCCGGGAGTCAACTTCTGAATATTGCGGATCTCTTGTTCGATCTCGTCCCACTCTCGGTCGCTGTGGGGTTGGGCATTGATGAGAGCTACCACAGCAACCCAGCGACAGTATGCCCAGACCTGCTGGCGCTCGACCGGAAGCTGATTCTGGGAGGCCAGGCGGGCGTAAGCCTGCCCTGCCTCGGTGTATTTCTTATCCGTAAAATATTGATCCGCTTGGGCCAGATCTGAGTTCAAACTCATCAACTGGATCGAACCCGAAGTTGTCTGGCTTTGCTGTTCTGTCGGGGAGTGAGGCGACCTCCCCGCCTGGGGACGAGTGGACGCATCGCCGGACTGGCGAATTGCCTCCCCGGCCCGGGCAGCCAAATTGGCGCAGCGCCGAAACCTTGTTCGGTGGCGGGATGACCGGATGGGAATTGTTTTCGTCCGGACCGGGTCCCTCGAGCGCTGGCAAGGGGGCGGGTTCCGGCGGCGGGCTCCGATCTTTGAAGGGGAGTTGATCGGGATTCGCGGACAATCGGGGAAGGCGGGTGGAATTCGCCACGATGGGCTGCGGACTGGTCGCAGCCGGCGCAGGCGGAGCTGGTGATGATTGAAGGATGTGGGCTGAGTCAGCCTGCCCCGGGTTCGCGGTAGGCGTTCCGCTAGCCTGCCCGAGGATTGCTAGATTGTCGCGATACTCCGCAGCCTCTCGCGCTTTGCCGGAGGCCTCGGCCTGGTTAATCAGGTTTCGGTACACCTGGCGCAGCAGGCCGACCATTTCGCCTCGCTCGGCCGCGGTTGCTGCCGAAAGCCCTTCTTCCAGCACCGCCGCGGACTTCTGATACTCGCGATTGGCCACCAGAGTCCTAGCCTGGTCGAGGATCTCGGAGGCTGCTGTCGCGGCACCGAGCGTCCCGCAGTAGATGCAAAGTACAGGCAGCAAGCGGGCGATAGAGAAAACCTGTCGCATGACATCCATGTCCTGCTCTGGGAAATCGGGCGAACGGAGGGGCCGACGAACAGATTGGGAATAAGAGCAGCCATGACCTGACTTTGTCCAGCCGCGGCCCAAGCTTGGCAGGCCGCCGGACTAACACACCGCCGCCCCTTCCAAGGGACGCGATCAACAGGCGAAGCGGAAAGCAAGTTGAACGGGGCCGACGACACATCGCGCGGGGATGCATTGAGGAGTGATTTCGAGTTCCCGCGTCGGGAGGGTCGACGTCATGGCCGGATCGGTCGATTCTTGAGAAGTATGCTCCGATCGCCCCAAACCGTCAACACGAACCCAGCACTTGACAGATTGAGCCTAGGGGAATAGGAAAAGCCTTGTCGGCATGGAAATTCGATTTTCACCTGGAAATACATCATGGAGGAGTCGCATGGACGCGTTCACCGCAGGGAGTCTGCCTTCCTTTCTTGCCACAGTTCCCGATCCTCGCAGCCGTCATGGACGGCAGCATCCCCTGCCGGCCATCCTAACCGCTGTCTGCTGTGCTATCATGTGCGGCGCGAAGAGTTACGAGGCCATCGGTCAACGGGTGCAGGACCAGGACATTAAGCTGATGCACCGACTGGGTTTCACTCGCCGACCCCCCAAGGCCGGAGGGATCCGCAAGGTTCTGATCGCCTTGAACGTCAAGGCATTCGAGCAGGCCTTGACTCGGTGGGCCGAGGCGTTGTTGAGCCGGCCTATTGGGCCGAGCCATCATTGCCTGAGGCCTTTGCCCTGGATGGAAAGTGCGCCCGAGGTAGCTTCGATGGCCTACAGAAAGCCGTGCACCTGCTCTCATTACTAGCCCATGAATCGGGTTTGACGCTCGGCAAGCAGTTGTCCCTAACGGCGGCGAAGAGAAGACCAACGAGCACAAAGCCGCCTCCGGTTGCTCAAGGATTTGGTGCTGGAGGGCGCTGGTCACCGGTGACGCCATGTTCTGTCAGCGTGATTTTTGTCAGCAGGTGATCGATGCCGGAGGCGACTACCTCGTGTTCGTCAAAGACAACCAACCAACGCTCCTTCACGACATCCAGATGGCCTTCGCCCCTCCTGCGGAAGGGGCTTTTTCCCCCTCGGCAGCAACGAATTTGGGATGAGGCCATGGACACGGCGACGACGCTCGACAAGGGACACGGTCGGCGCGAGCGTCGCACGTTGAAGGCGACAACTGCTCTCAACGAGTATCTGGACTGGCCCGGAGTTGCCCAGGTTGGACAGGTCGCGAGCGAGGTCGTGAAGGACGGCAAGACTACCCACGAAAACCGCTACTTCATCACCAGTGTCTCGAGGGCTGTCGGGGACGCAGGCCAGTTGCTCAAATGGGTCCGCGGGCACTGGTCGATCGAGAATCGCTCTCATTACGTACGCGACGTGACGATGAGTGAGACTCCAGCCGGATCCGCAAGCGTTCCGGTCCCCAAGTGATGGCTGCGTTGCGAAATGCGACCATCAGCTTCCTGCGGACCACGGCGCGACGAACATTGCCGAAGCACTCCGCCGCAATGCTTCACAAGTCGGCCAACTCTTCGCCATGCTGAGTATATTCAAACAGTGAGTGGCCCTGAACACGAACCCGGAAGACCCGAAGAGGCGAAAAGGCCAGAGACCGGCTGGCTGGTCAGAAGAATACCGTCGCGGTAAAATTCGATAGTGTCATTCCACAGCGGCCCCGTCGGCTGGTCCTCGCAAACGAATACGGAATAGACCCGCGCCGCCGCCAGGCGACAGGTCAGCACCAGCCGTGGAGAAATTACGTAGCGATGCGGAATCACGATCTCAAAAACACCATCATGGCACGGATCTTGCCAAAAAGTGCGCACCCCGGCGCAATACGTCGGTGGCGAGCTCAACAGCATCGCCAAGGATCATACGGCCGTGCGGGGGACGGTCTGCCTGGCATTTCCCGACACCTACGCACTGGGTATGAGCCACCATGGGCTTCAAGTCCTGTACAGCCTCATGAATGCCAGTGAGTGGGCCTGCGAGCGCGTCTTCACGCCGCAGCCAGACTTCGAGACCGCCCTGAGAGAGCACGGGCTGCCCCTCTACAGCCTGGAGACATTCACTCCACTGAACCAGTTCGACGTGATCGGCTTCTCCCTCCAGTACGAGATCTGCTACACCAACGTGCTGACGATGCTGGAGCTGGGAAAGATCGCACTCCATGCAGAGGACCGCGGGCCGGACGACACCCTGGTCATCGCCGGTGGGCCGGGCGGACAAAACCCGGAGCCGCTGGCCGCGTTCGTCGACCTCTTCGTCATCGGCGACGGCGAGCCCAGCCTACCCATCGTCTGCGACCTTTGGCGCGAGCTCAAGGGGTCGGGGCTGTCGCGAACCGAGAAGTTGGCCCGGATCGCCGGGAGTGTCTCATGGGCGTATGTGCCCCGATTCTACCAGCCGATTTATGGACACGACGGCACAATCGGTGAGATTCGACCTCTGCGCGATGATGTGCCCGGGTTCATCCGCCCGTGCGTGATCGGCGACCTGGAAGGGACACCACTGCCAAAGCGGCCGATCGTTCCCTTCGTCGAGACCGCGCATGACCGCATTGCGATCGAGATCATGCGCGGCTGCCCGTGGCAGTGCCGCTTCTGCCAGAGCACCGTGATCAAACGGCCGCTGCGCTATCGAACCGTGGAGACGATCGTCCAGGCCTCGCTCGAGAGCTATCAGTACACCGGTTGCGACGAGATCAGCCTGCTGTCGCTCTCCACCAGCGACTATCCCCATTTCGAACAGCTCGTGACGCGCATGAGCGAGGTCTTCACCCCCCTGGGCGTGAAGATTTCCCTGCCTAGCCTGCGGATCACCGAGACGCTCAAGAAGATTCCGGCGCTCTTGCAGGAGGGCCGCAGGAGCGGCCTGACTCTTGCCCCCGAGGTAGTGCGCGACGATATGCGCGAGCAGATCCGCAAGCCGATCAACAACGAAGATCTTTACGAAGGTTGCGCCGAGGCCTTCCGGAGGGGCTGGCGCAAGGTCAAGCTTTACTTCATGTGCGGGCTGCCCGGCGAGCGTCAGGCCGATCTTGATGGGATCATTGGCATGGCCGAGACCATCGCGCGGATCGGCAAGGAGGTCACCGGCCGCCATGCCGAGGTCACTGCCGCCGTTTCCAATTTCGTTCCCAAGCCGCACACGCCCTACCAGTGGAACGGCATGAAGGATCGCGAGTATTTCCACTGGGCCCACAGGTACCTTCGGTCGCGAGTCAAGCTGCGGTCGGTAACTATCAAGGTTCACGACATCGAACGCAGCCTGCTGGAGGGAATCCTCACGCGGGGCGACCGCCGGGTTGCCGCCGCAGTCGAGGAAGCCTGGCGGCGCGGGGCCAGGCTCGACGCCTGGTCGGAGCATTTCGATGCCAGGCTCTGGTGGCAAACCTTTGACGACCTGGGCATCGATGTCCCGTTTTACAGCCAGCGCGAGCGCCCTGTCGAGGAGGTTCTGCCCTGGGACCATATCTACATCAAGTATGGCCGCGATTACCTTGCCAAAGAGCAGAACCGGTCGGTCGTCCAGCTCGAATCCATGGGAGGAGCGGTTTGAAGCGATCACGGCCACGCGAATCCACTGGAGTCTTCCCATGGCAACCGATGTCAAGACGAAACTGCTGACGGCCGAGGAGTTCATGGCTGCTGACCTCGGAGAGGGAACCTTCGAACTGGTACGCGGGGAGGTGATTAAGTTGCCGCTGGCGATGCCGGAACATGGAGTTGTGTGTGCCAACGTTGTGTTTGCGCTTGCGACCTATGGACGCCAGACTGGTTACGGCTACGCATTGGCGAACGACTCCGCGGTCGTGACCGAGCGCGGGCCGGATACCGTGCGTGGGGCGGACGTTTGTTTCTACAGTAAGGAGCGTTGGCCAAGGTCTCAGGTTGGATCTGCGCTTCCTCCGGTCTCTCCCGATCTGGTCGTTGAGGTCTATTCCCCGGGCAATCGGCGTGGAGAAATCCTGGAAAAAGTGGTTGAATACCTCGCTGTTGGGATCCCTCTGGTGTGGGTCGTTTATCCCAAGAGTCGCCAGGTGGTAATCTACCGATCCGCTGATGAGCCGCCGGACGTATTGAAGCAGGATGCCGTCATCGAGAATCTGCCCGAGCTTCCCGGTTTTCGCTGTCCGGTAGCCGACTTCTTCCTTTGAGCAACGCCCTTTGTCTCTTCGATAAGGGCTACGCAGCTCGCAAATGAATCCCCTTCCCAAGATCGAATCGCTGACCGATTCACGCCGATCTCGCCTTGCCTGGCTCTGCTTGCTCTCTGCTATCTGCTGGAGCGTCTTGCTGCGGGTTCCTCTGATCGAGAACGCCGCGGCTCACCTCGATAGCGATCTGGCCGTGGACGGGCTGACCCTCCGGGAAGCCGTGGAGGGACACTGGCGGTGGCACTATCCGGGTACGCCTCATACGGGAATCGGCTCGGTCTTGCTGAGCTGGCCGCAGGCCCGGATCTGGGCGCGGGTCCAATAAGCCTGGTCAGCGGCGGCACGGTCGCGCATGTCTTGTTGATCGTGGCAGTCTTCAGCCTGGGTTGGCGAGTTTGCGGGAGGGGCGTGGCAGTCGGCAGTCTCGTTCCGTTGACTTTCGCATCGACGGGCGTCTTGTGGCTTTCGGGGCGGATCACCGGCGGCCATTTGCTGATCGTCGCCTGGATGCGGTGGCCTGGGTGCTAATGCACGAGGCCTGGGTGCGCCGGGGCTGGCTCCCTTCGGCCGTGCTCGGCTTCTGGTGTGGGTTGGGCGTCTATCTCGACTCGATGTTCGTCTTGACCTTGGCCGGCATTGCTTTCGCGGCTCTGATCGCCCCACTCGTGGAAAGTTTCTACGGGAGTCGAACTGCCCGAAGTGAGGTGTCCGGGAAAGAGAGGCGGTCCTCGCTCGCGAGCCTGGCCCAGGCCTTTGCCCTGGTTCTGGCGTTTTTCGCCGGTACGGCACCGCGGGCTATAGGCCAGTGGCTCGAGCCGTACGACGCGTACAACGAGCAGTTCTCATGGAGTCTCGACACGCCGCTCCTGGCCGGCCATTGCCGGATTCTCTTACTCGATTGCCTGCCCCGGCTGGTGGCCGGACATCGGCTGCCCGGACTCGAGGCAGATCCCGATCCGGCGCTCATGGGCACTGGAGGGCCGATCCAGAAGCGCACTCCGAGCCGTGAGGCAGTTCGCTGGTGGGCTCTGCTGTTGACGATTCTTGCGCTCGGCTTTTTCGCCGCGGCAATACTGGCACTGGGAGCGACCTCCCTTAAGGGCCGACCTATCGGCCCGCGGATCATCGCCGCTGGAATGCTCGCCCAGGCGCTCGGGGTCGCTGGCGGCTTCCTGGTAAACCGGAATATCTTCAACTCGGACAATTACCGGTATCTGGTCATGCTCCTGATACCCTGGGCGATCGGGTGCGGCCTGGTCCTGCGGGGCGCTGTCCGGCTCGGGGGATTTTGCCGATGGAGCGTGCTTGCCCTGACACTCGCGATGGTGGCGCTGTTCACTTGCGATGCCGCAGCGTGGTATCGTCGATTGGGCTGGGTCAATGACCGGCTCTTGCTGATCCATCAGAGGATCGATGACCCCGCGCTGCGATGGCTTGCGGACCATCCCGAGATCGGTTCGATCTTCGGCGGCTACTGGGACGTCTACCGGCTCTCCTTTCTGAGCGATGGAAAAGTGAAGGGCGTTCCTTTTCCGCTGTTTCCGAACCGATTTCCCGAGTGGTCGAGCGGGCTGCCAGACGGGCGCCCGGAGACCTTGCTGGTGCGCCGATCGCCCGACGGGCAGTTGTTCTTGACCCGTGCACTAAGCCAGGGTGGAACCGTAATGTATCAGGAGGGCGGCCTGACCATCGTCAACTGGCCGTGGCCGATGCCGGCGTCGAACCCGCGGTGACCGCCGGCAGCGAAATTTTGACTTGCAGGCTGATCCCGCCTTGAGGAGTGGTCGTGGCAGAGGCTGAGCGTGCTGCGGAACCGGGCGATCCCTGGTTCGTGCGAACTGGATGGGGCTGGGGCGACCTGGCGGCTCTCTTGATCTGGACGGCGGCGGTTGCCTGGCTTTTCCGGCAGGCCGTCACGCTGCGCGGGGCGCTTTTCTACTTCGACATCACTGAGATCAACTACCCCTACCGTGCCTTCTTCGCGGAGGAGTTGCGGGCCGGGCGATTCTCGCGGTGGTGTCCCTGGCTTTACTGCGGGATGCCGCTCTACAGCGAGAGCCAGGCGGGCTATTTACACCCGCTCAAGTACCTCTTGTACCCCTGGATGGACACCTGGAAGGCGTTCAACTTCGACACGGTGCTGTCGATCTGGCTGACCGGACTGGGCAGCTATGGATGGCTGCGCCGACACGTCCGCCCGGCCGCAGCCCTCACGGGAGCCGCTCTCTTCGGCCTGGGTGGGTTCACCTGGGCGCACCTCGTTCATACGAGCATGATCAACGCCCTGGCCAGCGTGCCGTTTGTAATCTGGGGGCTGGAATGGTCATGGGCAGAAGGAAGATGGCGAGGGGTGGTTCTCGCCGCGCTGGCTTTGGCCTGCGAGGTCTTCGCGGGACACTTGCAGGACGTGTTACTGACCTCTGGAATCGTAGCAATTTACGGCCTCTACCGGTTTGCCACCGGGCCGGCCGGGCAGGGGAGGTGGCGTGATCTGGGGATGGCCGCAGGGCTCGTATGCCTGGGTGTGCTCCTTTCCGCAGTGCATGGATTCCATCCAAGGAGCTGCTGGATCGTTCGCCCCGTGCAGGTGGGTTGAAGTACGACGATCTGACTTTCGCCTCATGGTCTCCCGAGCTCATTCCGACCATCGTCATGCGCGAGGCCTACGGGACGCGGGCCCGCGATACGGATTGGATGAACGGGTACTATCCCTACCACGAAATGGATACGTATCTGGGACTGACAGGCCTGGCGCTCGCGGTGATCGGTGCCGGCGGGCCGGGACTGCGCGATCGCTGGACAGGCTTCTGGGTCCTGCTGGCCGCGATTGGCTCCGTGCTGATGTTGGGCAAATATACCTTCCTGTTTGACGTTGCGAACCAGATTCCCGTGGTGGGAAGCTCGCGTGAGCCGGTCCGGTTCCACCTGTGGGTGTCGCTGGCGGTCGCCGCGCTGGCGGCCGTCGGAGTTGAGCGACTGGCGCGACTGGGTCTCATTCGCTTTCGCCCCGCCCTGACTCTTGTCGCCGCATTGATTGCCGCCTCGATCCCCGTGCTCGTCTACCTGTATACACCTGTGTGGACCGAGCCAAACAAGTGGAACACAGCCTATCATCTGGCTCGCTATCGCTGGCTGGGGCAAGAGCTGAGAGGTGCAGCCGGGCGCGACGCCGTACTCATCTTGCTCGGATTGGCAGCCGCTTGGTGGGTGAGCCGCACGAGCGGTCCTCGGCTGCGCGCTACGCTTGTCTGGCTCTTCCCGCTCTTGGTCCTGGCGGATCTGATGTCGGCTCACGCCCATGACGTGCCCACGGTCTCACCGGTTTACTGGACGTCGCCACCGGAAACGGTCCGGCGGCTCAAGGCCGATCCCGGCTTCATCCGGGTTTATGGCGACGGCGACAAGCATTCTGGCGAGCCCGGATACGCCTCTGAGTGGGTCGACTACCTGTCGGCGCGTGATGCCCTTGATTGGAGTCTGCCGGCAGCATGGGGCCTGGCATCGTCGAAGGGAGAAACGCCGATGATCGCCCGGCGACTGCTCGATTACTTTGATCACGTCAGGCTGGGCACCGGTCGGCTTGATATTGAGAGCGTCAGCCACGTGGTCTAGCGGCCGCAAGCAGCGGAGCATGTTTCTGCCAAATGATCCCGCGGGCGTGGCTTTTATTCACCGCAATCCAAATGTGCTGCCAAGGGCGCGCCTGGTCGGCCGGCCTTTCTACGTCAAAGACGCGGCCGATGGCGTCAAGGCGCTCCAGCGATTGGGACGGGAGAACCGTACCAGGATAATCGTCGAGGACTCGACGCGGCCGCTCGACCCTGGGGCAGAGGTCTCGGGCACGGCCCGGATTGTGGGAGAGCTACCCGAACGAGTCGAAATCGAGACCCGAGTCTGCCGATCCCGCCTACTTGTTGCTTGCCGACACGTTCGATCCCGGCTGGTCGGCAACCATTGACGGTCGCCCCGCGCCGATCCGCCCCGCCTACGTCGCCTTCCGCGCGGTGGCCCTGACGGCCGGCAAACACACCGTGGAGTTCAAGTATTGTCCGGCCGGGTTTTCCCTGGGCCTGGCGATCTCGAGCATGGGCGTCGCTCTGGCGGCCTTGCTGTGGTTCTGGCCCCGCGGGGCCCGACCCGAGGCGCGTGATCACTGCGATCTTCCCCGTTCAGTCCGGTTCCGTAAGCTGGTCTTGGCCGCACTGGGCTTGATCGTGATCGGTTCGGCGATTCGAATTGGACCTGGAGCCCGCCTGTCGCTGCAGGACCGGTGGACCAATAGCTTCCACCGGTTCACCTGGGGGGCCGGGATCGCGGCGATGAAGGCCAACCGACAGTAAGAGATTCCGATCGAGGCCAGCTTTAATGCATGAATGCAGATGCATGGATCGACTCGGTAAGGTGTTCCGCTTGGAAACTCTGTCTTCGCGATCATGGATGTCCCCATCCACATGAATGGGATCACGAAGCCAAGACCCGGTGATGAGGGATTGAATTCCGCACTGTGTTTGCCTATTGTTGTTACCTTAAAGTATTGTCAAGATTCACAATGACGGCCCTCAAGAGAAGGCCGGTGGTAGTGGGGCGAGAGATGTCGATCACGAAGGAGAAAAAGTCGGAACTTATCGGGTCATTCAAGCGCGGTGAACACGACACGGGGTCTCCCGAGGTGCAGATTGCCCTCTTGACGGCCCGGATCAACGATCTGACCGATCACTTCAAGACGCACGCCAAGGACCATGCCAGCCGCCGCGGACTGCTGATGATGGTCTCGAAACGGTCCGGTCTGCTCAAGTACTTGCGGCTGCACGACCGGAAGAAGTATCTCGAGGTGATCAGCCGCCTGGGAATTCGCAAGTAGCTGGGCGCCTCGGATGCGGGGTATGGGCTCATCCCCACGCAGAAATCCCCGCCAAGATTCTCGAGTCGGTCGCGGGGCGACTGATGCCCGACAGGCGAAGCTATACCCGGGGACGTCTCCCCGTTGCAGATGACAGGAGTTTTACATACGGGTAATTGTCACGATTTGTCCGATGTTTGTCAAGGACGCACTTCATGGTGAGTTTGCGAGGATGGGAGCCGGATCTGGTTGGAAGAGACCAAGAAACGAGCCGGCTGTTCCTCGTTTCTCCCGTCGGCCTCCGCGGGACCTCGCTGGCGCCGTATTTTCACCATGGCCACCGGCACCGGGCACTTCCTTCCTCTAGTTTTCTCGCGCCGCTTCGGGCGGCCATGCAGGTAGCATTCCATGTCCAGCACCGCGTTAGCTCGCAAGATCGTTGAACGGACCATCGGTGGGAAGGTGATCAGCCTGGAGACCGGTTTCCTGGCCAAGCAGGCCAGCGGGGCCGTAGTCGTGCGGATTGGCGACACCATGTCGCTGGTCGCCACGATGGCGGCGCCGGGTCGAGAAGGGCTCGATTTCTTCCCCCTCACCGTCGATTACCGAGAAAAAACCTATGCCGCGGGCAAGTTTCCCGGCGGCTTCATCAAGCGCGAGGGCCGACCAACCACCAAGGAGATCCTCACAGCGCGGCTCATCGACCGGCCCATCCGACCGCTTTTTCCCGAGTGGTACCGCGAGGAAGTGCAGATCCAGGCCGGGCCGATCTCGGCCGACCGACAGAACGATCCGGACGTGCCTTCAATCATTGGCGCTTCGGCGTCGCTGCTCTTGACGAAGGCACCCTTCCAGGGGCCGATCGGGGCGGTGCGACTGGCCCGTGTTGACGGCAAGCTCATCGCCTTCCCGACGGTGGAAGAACTCGAGAATAGCGACCTGGACCTGGTCGTTGCCAGCACCTCCAAGGCCGTTGTGATGATCGAGGGCTTCGGCGAAGAACTGCCGGAGCCCGAGATGGCCGACGCAATCATGCAGGCCCACCATCTCAACCAGGAGGTCATTCAGCTCCAGTTCGATTTGCTCGAGGCCGTGGGCTTGCCCATCCCCGAACATGTCGAAACGCCGCCCGACCCGCTGCGCCAGGTTCTCTTCGACCGCTACGCCGAGCGGCTTGGCGAGGTGAAGCAGATCGTGCTCAAGCAGGAGCGAAACGGCGCCACCAAAGACTTGCTGGACCAGGTGATCAAAGACCTCATTCCCGAAGACGGAACGCCCCTTTCCGTCCCCACCGCCGTCGGCACCGAAAGCGGTGAGTCTGCAGTCGAAATACCTGTGACCCCGGGACGAATCAGGGCGGCGTTCACTGCGGTCGAAGAGCGGGTCGTTCGTGAGCTGATTCTCGAAGGCAAGCGGCCCGACGGCCGCGGTCCGCGTGACTTGAGGTCGATCCGCTGCGAAGTCAGCCTTTTACCCGCGCCCACGGATCGGCGCTATTCCAGCGGGGCGAGACGCAGGCTCTGGTCACTACCGTGCTGGGCACAACCGCCGACGAGCAGCGCGTCGATGGCATCATGGACGAATATAGCAAGAAGTTCATGCTCGATTACAACATGCCCCCCTTCGCGGTCGGCGAGATTCGTCCCATCCGCGGACCCGGCCGTCGCGAGATCGGTCATGGTGCGCTCGCCGAGAGGTCTGTCGCCCCCATCCTGCCCAGCCCTGCAAAGTTCCCATACACGATCCGGGTCATTTCCGACATTCTCGAGTCCAACGGGTCCAGCTCGATGGCCTCGGTATGCGGGGCCACGCTGAGCCTGATGGACGCGGGCGTGCCCATCAGCGACCCGGTGGGTGGAATCTCGATTGGCCTGGTCCAGGACGAAGCCAGTGGGCGGCACACTCTACTGACCGACATCATCGGCGACGAGGACCATTTCGGCGACATGGATTTCAAGGTCGCGGGAACTCAGCGGGGAGTCACCGGAATCCAGCTCGACCTCAAGAATAAGGGCATCACCGAGCAAATCATCCGCGAGACTCTGGAGCAGGCCCACGAGGCTCGCCTGGAGATTCTGCGGGCGATGCTGCGGGCAATCAAGCGGCCGCGCGAGGAGATTTCAGCCAACGCGCCGCGGCTGATCCAGATCCAGATCAATCCCGAGAAAATCGGTCTGATCATCGGCCCTGGCGGCAAGACGATTCGCCGGCTCCAGGAAGAGACGGGTGCCAAGATCGACATCGAAGACAGCGGCGTCGTCACGCTCTCCAGCTCGGAAGCCGCGGGGGCCGAGGCCGCCCGCGACAAGATCGTGGCCATGACCGAGGGCGTCCAGATCGGCCGGATCTACGAGGGCCGGGTCACCTCGATCAAGGAATTCGGGGCCTTCGTCGAGATCCTGCCCGGCAAGGATGGACTGGTCCATATCAGCGAGCTGTCCGATGGTTATGTCTCGAGTGTGACGGACATCTGTCGGGTTGGCGATCCGATGCTGGTCAAGGCAATCGCCGTGGACGACCAAGACCGCGTGAAACTGTCGCGCAAGGCCGCCCTGGCAGAACGGGGCGTGCCAGACGAGTTTGCTTCCCGGACCCGGCCGCCAAGCAGCCCGACCGACCGTCCACCTGGCCCCGGCCCAGGCGGCCCGCCGCGCCGGCCTTCTCCTCCCGCAGGCGGCGATGGTGGACGCGACCGAGGCTACGGGAGTGGCGACCGCGATCGCGATCGTGAACGCGGCGGGTCACGCGGGCCGTCGCGGCCCTGACGGCTCGCCGGAACCCCGCGGGAGAGCCCCACGGGAGCGGGGCCGAGACCAATCGACCTGTAATTCAGGCAGCCCGTGAAACTTCGCCATGGCCAATCGCTATGCCTCTACAGTTGCAGAGGATCCCCTTGAAGGGACTACGGGGGCGATGAACCCGCCGCAGCCTGGCCGCGAGAGGTCTGAGCCCACAACCACACCGCTAGAGACAAAGACGAGGGAGCCCGAACCGGATGTCGATGAGAGAGACAACGCTGCCGTAGCCCCCCCTGAGCAGGAACTCACCCAGTGGCTCCGCGCCGAAAATGCCGAGATTTCGCAGCTCGCCGGCGGTCTTGCTCATGAGATTCGCAACCCGCTATCCACTCTATCTCTGAACCTCGATCTCCTGGACGAGGATTTTCAAGAGGCCGAATCCCCGCGGGATCGACGCATAAAGCAGCGGGTTGGTCGACTCAAGCGGGAAGTTCAGCGGCTCTACGACATCCTCGAAAACTTCCTCCGGTTCGCCCGCGTGCAGGAGCTTAAGCTTGCCTCGACCGACCTTAATGCCCTGGTCGAGGAGTTGTGCGATTTCTACGAACCCCAGGCGACGACTCTGGGTATCGTGGTCCGCACCTACTTCGCGCCCGACATGCCGCGGCCGGTCATCGACGCCGACCTGTTCAAGCAGGCGGTTCTTAACCTGATGCTCAACGCCGAGCACGCCATGGCGGAAGGCGGAGAGCTGATCATGACAACCCGCCGCGACGGCGCCTGGATCGTGCTCGACGTGATCGATACGGCGCCGGCATGTTCGAGGATGTCCAGGCCAGGATCTTCGACCCCTTCTACTCGACCCGTCCCGGCGGCAGCGGCCTGGGCCTGCCGACTACCCGGAAGATCGTCGAGGCACACGGTGGGACCATCGAGGTCGACAGCGTCCCCGGCAAGGGATCGCGGTTCTCGCTCCGCTTGCCGGTGCCATCGCAGCCTGACCCGAGCACTCCAGACGATCCTCTCGTGATCATCTGAGGCGGAAGGAAGTCCCCACCGGAACCTGCCAAGCCGTCCTAAAAGCAGCAGGGATCAGGAGAACCTAGGAGCCAGCCGATGATTGAATTGCCGTACTGCCTTGTCATTGAAGCGACCGATGAGCCCGACTTCTTTTCAAGAACTCGAAGCGGACCTCGACCTCCTCTTTGTCCGGGTAGCTTATCCGATTCACCAGCATCCCTTTTCGCAAGCGAAATCTACCTGAAGAGACGAGCGAGGGCCGATGGACCAGCAAATCCGCGTCCTTGTGGTCGATGATGATGAACCCCATGCCGACGCCGTGGCCGAGAGCCTCGCGCGGGTCGGCTACGAGTGCGTCGTCGCCACAAGCGGCGCGAGGGCTTGCGGCTGATCGAGGAACAGACCTTCGATATCATCATCACCGACCTGATCATGGAAGGGGTCGGCGGCCTGGAGATCCTGCGCAAGGCGAAACACGAGTTGCCGGACGCCGAGGTGGTGATCCTCACCGGACACGGCACAATCAAGACGGCTGTCACGGCCATGCAAGCCGGCGCGACCACCTACCTGACCAAACCGCTGGATATCGGCGAGCTGCGCACGGTGGTTGACAAGGCGTCCCGGTCGCAACGGCTGGCGCGGTCGAATATTGAGTATCAGAAGCAGCTCAACGAGAAGTTCGGTTTCGAGGGTGTCATCGGCAACTCTCTGGCGATGCACGCCGTGGTCGCCCGGCTGCGCCAGATCGCACCGACCTCCGCCTCGGTGCTGATCACCGGAGAAAGCGGCACCGGCAAGGAGCTGGTTGCCAAGGCGCTGCACAACAACAGCCCCAGGCGATACAAGCCGTTCGTCGCCCTCAACTGCGCGGCGCTATCCGACAACATCCTGGAGAGTGAGCTCTTCGGCCACGTCAAGGGGGCATTCACCGGGGCGGACCGCGAGCGCAAGGGCTGGTTTGAACACGCCAACGGCGGAACATTGTTTCTCGACGAGGTGGGCGACATCCCTCTGGGAACCCAAGTCAAGCTATTGCGCGTCGCTCGAGACCGGCGAAATTGTCCGGGTGGGCACCAACGAGCCGATCAAGGTGAACGTCCGCCTCATTTCGGCCACCAACCGCGAGCTCACCGACGCCATTACCGCCGGCGAGTTCCGCCAGGACCTCTACCACCGCCTCAAGGTCGTCAGCGTCAAGCTTCCCCCGCTCCGCGAGCGACGTGAGGACATGGACCTTTTGATCGATCATTTCCTGAAGGAGTTCACCACCTCTCACGGCCGCAAGATCAGTTCGATCACCCCAGCGGCCAGGAAGATACTGCGCCAGTATAGCTGGCCGGGCAACGTGCGCGAGCTCAAGAACGTCATCGAGAGCATGGTCGTGATCGATACCGACGGCGTGCTCGACGTGGACGACGTGACCGAGGACATTCAAGCCGCCTCGACTTCAACGGCCGGTGTTCGACCCGCCGCCACCGATTCGCTGCTCGGTAAGCCGCTCGAGGATATCGAGAAGCACTTCATCACTGAAACGCTGAAACTTTGCGGGGGCAACCGCGAGGAAGCCGCCCGAGCACTCGGCATCGGCGAGCGCACCCTATACCGCAAGCTGAAGGAATATAGCGCGGGGTGATTGCAAAGCCAGGAACCATGGAAGCGGCCTTCAGCCTGATGGAACTGCTAGAGGGATTTCGTCATCCGTGCGCCGCCAATGCTGAGACTACACTGCGGACCTTTGGGATCACTTCGCCACCTCCTCGCGCGACAATTGATCACTTCCTAGTTTTCCCGATCTCCACTGTAAATCGCGATGTCCCGTTTCCGTCTCTCCCGTTTCAGTCTCCCCCAAGGCCGGGATCGTGATGGAACCGTGGCAATATGCCTGGTCGAGTTGCCCGGCGTACGGGTCCGGGGCCGACGGCCCGTTGCTGGCGGAAAACTCGTACTATCTGGAATGGGGCGGAGAAGACGGCAGCCGTTAGCGGCGTCGGCGTGTGTTTCTCTTGCAAGAGGATCCGAAGGAGCAGTCGATCCGGCATGCGGACTGGGTGGTGGGTGATGAGACGTTCCAAATGCGGTTCCAGGGCCATCAGGGTAGAGCCGTGCAACGGCAGCGCGGACGGCCACCCAAGTCCGAGGGATAGGAGGTTGGCATTTCGTCGTAAAGCACTTGTGGAACAAGGCTAATATACAGTGTCACCTTTGCCCAGTGTCACCTTGCGCACCCCTACCAAGGGCGCGAAGTAGGGCCCGTTGGCTCGGTCCAAACTGACACGCCCGATCCTGTGCGGGGCAGGAGTCGGGACCTGAGCGACTCCGCGGTTTTACCTGTAACGTTTCCGGCCGGTTGGCAAGGTCCGTGTTAGAGAGGAGGCCGGGCAATCCCCGGCGGATTCAGGAGGTTCAACAGCCAATTGAACATTCTCGTCAAGCCTGTCGGGCGCTCCGCCATGCCGATAAAGATGTGGCACCTGCTGTCCTTCATCGGAGCGGGACAGAGGCACCAAAGGGAGCGTTCAATCCCCTCAGTCGCATACCGTGGCCCGGTTGGTTCGTCTGCTCCCCGAGCTGGCGGCGGTTTTTCTCCTGCAGACTGGCTTCAATGAGGACGATACCATGCTTTCCTTTTCTCGGTTGAAGCACAAGGGATCGCTGGCACCGCACCGACGGCAAGGAGTACACAGGCATTCCCTCGAGCCGCTCGAGGAGCGGACCGTCCCTTCCGGCAACGGCCTCGCTCTCAGCCTGGTGGCGCTCGGCGGCGCGACGCCGAGGCCCATTCCGCTGTCCGTGCCCAACCTGATCCATGACGGCGCCGACATCGGCGGACCTGACGTCTACTTGAATTTTTTTGGCCCGGCCACCGCATCGCCGGTCTTCGGCAACGAGAACAACGCCATCACCGATTTCACCGGCGTCTACGGCGGCGCTGCCATCGTCGGCACCGGCACCGACGGCCAGGGCAACACCGGCTACTGGGCCTCCGACGTCCGCTTCATGCAGGGCACCTACCGGGGCGTCGATGGCAAATTCTACTATGGCACCTTCGTCGAGGTCTGATTTGACGTCTACTCAAGCCAGTCTGGCTTGGCGAACGGCGTGCTGACGGGCGACACCTCCGGCCAGATTAACGACATTAACCCCGGCATGGGCCCGAAAGTCGGCAACTTCGACACCGGCAACGGCTTCGGCACCCGCGTCTTCTGGGTCGCCAAGGTCCCCAACAGCGACCTCACCGTAAACCCGGCGGCAGGGACCGCCGAACTCAAAGTGACCGACCTCGCGGAGTACGACTACAACAATTTCCCCGATTCCAACAGCACCGACTGGCAGTACGATCAAAGCGCTGCCCATCCCCACGGCTTCTACAATTCCACCCTTTCCTTCGACATCAAGTGGAACGGCCCGGTGACGGAAACGGATCACGTCAAGGACACGGCCAACGGCTTTGCCGGCACGTTCAATCAGAACGACGCCACGGTCACGTGGAACGCAAGCAGCGACCGGCCCGCGGGCACCGGCCACTTCACGTTCACCGCCAACCCCAGCAACACCGCTTTCAGTAACACCCTGGTCCCCGGGGCGGCTTTCGTCCAGCTCGCCAACGAGCAGAACGGCGTCTTCTTCCCCTCCGGCGCCTCGCTCCAACCTGACCCGGTTAATCCCGGCCTGACCGACCTGGTCGTCGATGGCAGCTCGACCGGCGGCGTGCACATCCAAGTGCAGAACGACCACCGCGGCCAGGATGTCCGCGTCCAGATCTACGGGGCCGATCAGGCGTACCAGGCCGATTTCCCAACGGACGCCATCTCGCGTCTCATCGTCAACAGTGGCCCTGGCGATAACCAGATCGAAGTGGCCAACGACGTTCGGCTTCCGGCCTTGCTCTTGGGCAGCTTCGGCAACGACCACATCGAAGCAGGCGGCGGCCGCACCATCATCATCGGCGGACTGGGCAGCGACCATCTCCAGGCCGGAAGCGGAGGCGACATTCTCCTTCCCGGCACGACCGACTTCGACAGGAATGTGACCGCTCTCGATGCCGTCTTGGCCGAGTGGTCCCGCACCGATGAGTCGTACGCGCAAAGGGTGGCCAATCTGTCCAACAGCGTCGTGAACGGGGTGGCCCCCAACGGTCTGGGGCAGAATGGAAGCTATTTCCTGAATGCCTCCACAGTCCACGATGACGGGGCAGGCAACCTCCTGGATGGCGGCCCGGGCCTGGATTGGTTCTTCGCCAACCTCACCGGCGTCGGCAACAATGGTGTCAAAGATAAGATCCACGGACTGAAGCCGGGCGAGATCGTCACCGGCATTACATCGTGAGGTTCGGAAAGCGTGTCACTACAACCGTTGGTTGTGCACCTGTCTCGGGACCGCGGCATGGCGCGGACGGATGCGGGCATCCAAGGTCATGAAAGACCTCTGGCGTGCTGGGTGACATGGGCCGGAGACCAGGCCGCAACCAGGGATTTCAGGGCGCGGGTGCCAGCGCTGGAGACGAAGATCAGTCGATAGACCGCTGTCAGGCCGGTTCAGCCGGGCGACACCGCCGCGACATCCCGCGCTGGTGTCGTCCGGTAGTGCCGGTCCGACTCATCCCTGCCGCGGATTCTCCCCAGGATCACCATCGTTTAGACTTCTGGATCCGGTCGGTCCCACGGTTTTTTCCCTTTAACGGTCACGGCCGGTCCGCAAGGTCAATGATAGGGGAGGATCCGGCGATGGTGGCCAGCCAGTCCGACACTGAGGAACTCGAATTGCTCCGGCGGCCGCGGGCGAAGACGAGGCGGCCCAGCGGCTGCTGGCCCGGCACCGGAGCCGGTTACGGCAGATGGTCGCCGTCTACCTCGATCGGCGGCTGACCGCCCGCGTCGACCCCTCGGATGTCGTGCAAGAGGCCCTCACCGACGCCGCCCGGGGGCTCGCCGACTACCTGCGGGAGCGTCCCCTGCCGTTCTACCCCTGGCTGCGACAGTTCGCCTGGCAGCGGCTGTTGCAGCACCACCGTCACCACATTGGTGCCCAGCGCCGGAGCGTCGCGCGCGAGGTGCCCTGGGACATGGCCTTGCCCGATCACTCGGCCGATGCCCTGGCCGATCGCCTGATGACCAACGGGACCAGCCCCAGCCGCCGGATGATCCGCGACGAGTTGCGCCGGCGGGTGCAGGCCGCGCTGGACCGACTGGCCCCGCGCGACCGGGAGATCCTGGTGATGCGGCACCTGGAGGAGATGTCGGCTGCCGATATCGCAGCCATCCTGGGGATCAGCGAGGGGGCCGTTCGCGTGCGGCTGCTGCGGGCCCTGTCCAGGCTGAGGACCCTGCTCGACGATGGCGGATCGGAGGCGCAGCCATGACCCACTTCGACGATTGATCCCAGGCTGGTCAGCTCGGCTGATCCGCGCCTGGCCGCCCTGGTCGATGAGCTCACCGACCGGCTCCAGGCCGGCGAGGCCGTGGACCTGGAGGCGTTTATCGGCCGGTACCCCGAGCATGCTGAGCAGGTCCGGCAACTGATCCCTGCGCTGGAGATGATCGGCGAGCTGAAGCGGTCAGCCGGGCGGAGGCTGCGCCCCCTCTGCTCCCGGCCGGGACCCGCGGCTGGAGTCGGGCGTGCTGGGCGACTATCGCATCCTCCGCGAGGTCGGCCGGGGCGGCATGGGCGTGGTCTACGAGGCCGAACAGGTCTCGCTGGGCCGCCGCGTGGCGCTGAAGGTCCTGCCGCTGGCCGCGGCCATGGACGCCAAGCAGTTGCAGCGGTTCCAGCTCGAAGCCCACGCCGCCGCCTGCCTGCACCACAGCAACATCGTCCCGGTACACACCGTCGGCTGCGAACGGGGCGTGCCGTTCTACGCCATGCAATTCATCGAGGGCCGCAGCCTGGCCCAGCTCATCGCCGAGCTGCGCCGGCTCGCGGGCATGGACCAGACCGAGCCGCCGCCGGCGGACCTGGCCGGCCTCTCGACCTCGACCCTGGCGGGCGGGCTGCTCTCCGGCCGGTCCTCGCAGGCGGTCTGGCCGGCGGTGCCGGCCGAGCCGGGCCCCGACGCGCCCCCCTCTGCTTCGTCAACGCCTTGTCCGGCCGGCACCGCCGGCCCGACCGCCCCGGCACCCCGCTCCGGCAGCAGGCCTTCCTCGGGCTCGTCCACCCACAACCGCGAGTACATCCGCACCGCGGCCCAACTCGGCGTGCAGGTCGCCGAAGCCCTGGATCACGCCCACACCCGCGGCATCCTCCACCGCGACATCAAACCGGCCAACCTCCTGCTCGACGACCAGGCCCAGTTGTGGATCACCGACTTCGGGCTGGCCCAGGTTCAGGGCAATCCCTGCTTGACCCTGACCGGTGATGTCCTGGGCACACTGCGATACATGAGCCCCGAGCAGGCGTTGGCCAAGCGGGTGGTGATCGACGGCCGGACCGACATCTATTCGCTGGGAGTGACGCTCTACGAGCTGTTGACGTTGCGGCCGGCCATTGACGGCCAGGACCGGCAGGAGATCCTGCGGAAGATTGCACAGGACGAGCCGGTGCCGCCCCGGATGATCAACCCGGCGGTGCCCCGCGACCTGGAGACGATCCTGCTCAAGGCCGTGTACAAGGAACCGAGCGGGCGATACGCGACGGCCAAGGAGTTGGCCGACGAGCTGCGGCGGTTCCTGGAGCACAAGCCGATCGTGGCGCGGCGCCCGACCCTGCTCGATCGGGCGGCCAAACTGGCGCGGCGCCACCGCCCGGTCGTGTGGTTGGCAGGCGTCTCCCTGGCCGTCCTCCTGCTGATGGCCGTCGCGGGGCTGGCGACCAGCAACGTCCTGATCGTGCGCGAACGCGATCAGAAGGACACTGCCCTGAGGCAGCGCGAGACCGCGTTGGCCACCGCCTGGGCCAACGAGTGCGCGTCCCAAGCCAACTTACGGCTGGCCCGCAAGGCGGTCGACGGGCTGTACACGCAGCTCGCCGAAGAACTGTATGCCCTGCCCCGGATGCAACCGTTGCAGCGGAAATTCCTCCTCCAGGCGCTGGAGTTCTACAACGAGTTCTCCGCTCAGAAGGGTTCGGACCCGGAGATTCGCTTCGAGACGGGTCGAGCCTACCGCCGCGTCGGCAGCATCAATCACCTCCTCGGCCATCGCCCCGAAGCCTCTCATGCCCTCAGGCGAGCCATCGCCCTGCTCGAAGTGCTCGCCCAGGAATTCCCGGACGAGGCGAAGTACCGGACCGAGTTGGCCTCCGCCTACAGCACGTTGGGCTTTACGCTGGTCGATACCGGCGAGACGCGCCCGGGGAGCGAAGCGTACCAGCGTGCGACCGAGCTGATGGAGCGCGTGGCGTCCGGGTCGCCGGCAGCGCCCGATTCGCGCGAACGGCTCGCCGTCGCCTACGGGAGACTGGGGAGACTCCCGGGCTTGACGACCGCGGAGGCAGAGCAAGCCCTCCGGCGCGCTGCCCGGCTCTGCGAGGACCTGGTCGCCGAGTTCCCCGACGAGCCCCGTTACCGCGCCGACATGGTGGAAAGCCTCCGCAACTTGGGCTACGTCTTGGCCGGGTCGGGGCGTCACCGCGACGCCGAGAACGCCTTTCGCGAGGTGATCGCGACTTATGAGGCCGGGGGAACCTCACTCGCCCCGTCCCATCGCCGGGAAGTCCTCATCGCCTTGAACTGGGGGCTCTCCGGCATGCTTCTCAGGGCGGGGCGGGCCGACGATGCCGTCGGGGTGCTGCGCCGAGCGGTCGCCCTCTCGGAAGAAGTGTTGGCCGGTTCCCCCGATGCCACCGGACTTCGGGTGGACCTCAGCTCGACCCTCCGGCTCCTGGCCGCCGCCCTGCAGCGGGCCCGGCGGCCCGTGGAGGCGATCCAGGCCTTTGAGAAAGCGTTGGAGTCCTATGATACGGTAACCGAACGGTCCCCCGGCGACAGGGACCGCTCGCTGGGAAGGGCGGATCTGCTCAACGATCTCGGCCGGCTGCTCGCCGAAGAGCACCGACCCGCCGAGGCGAGGCGGGCATTCCAGAAGGCGTCGGAAACCTGCGAGAAGTTGGCAGCCCAGATTCCCAAAGACCCCTCGATCGGGCGGGAGTTTCAGGCCGACTGCTACTTTCAGTGGGCACGGGCGCTGGCACGGCTCGGCTGGCAGCGCGACGCGGTGGAAACGGCCCGGAAAGCCGTGGAACTCTACGCGAGCCTGGTCGCCCAGCGGTCCGACGGGCCGGCGTCCCAGGAAGTGTTCTACCGGTGGCGGCTCGCCGTTTCGAGCCACCTCCACGGCGCCGCGCTCGCCGCCACGGGGAGTCCCCGCGAGGCCGCGGAGGCCTACCGCAGAGCGGTGATCCTCCACCCCGAGCGCGCCCTGTTCAACAACGACCTGGCGTGGTTCCTGGTCGCCGTCAAAGACCCGCCGGCTCACGACCCGGCGGAGGCGGTCGGCCTCGCCCGCAAGGCGGTCGAGATCGAGCCGACGGCCGCCCACAACTGGAATACGCTCGGCGTGGCCCTTTACCGTGCCGGCGAGTACCGCGCGGCGATCGATGCGCTGGAGAAATCGGAAAAGCTGGGTCATGGGAGGGAATTCGGCTTCAATGCCTTCTTCCTGGCCATGGCCCACTGGCAAATCGGCCACAAGGACAAGGACGAGGCCCGCCGTTGGTACAAGAAGGCCGTTTCGTGGATGGAGAAGTCCAAGCCAAACGACGACGAGCTCCGCCGCTTTTTCGCCGAGGCGACCACTTTGCTGGGCTTGCCCGAGCGAGCTGCGCCTGCCAAGAAGGAGGTGCCACGCCCTTCGAAGGGTTGAGGACCAGCGGCCGTCCTGGATCGGATGCCCAAGCCCCTGGAAGTGCGGGCTCATAAGATGTCAGAAACGAATGGCACTCGGAAATCCACTAAGCCGCTTGCAGCAAGCGTTTGCGCGCCTGCTTGCGCGGTTCCATAAGGTACTCCTGTGCCCTTGGGCGACGCTTGTTGGGGCGCGGTTCCATGCGGCCGAAACGGTCGCCCACTCGGTGATCCGAGATGGCTTCGAGCATCGCTTGGAACAGGCGATCGCGGGTCCGCGGCGTCGTCCATCGCAAGGCGTCCTGAAAGGCCGTCATCGTCTGCAGCGTTCCCTTGAAGCTCAGGTGTCGCGGTTGCTTGTCGTGCGCCGCGGCGGCCTTGGCCATGACACCTCGGATCAAATTATAGGCTAGTAAGTGCATCCAGATCTCTTTCTTGACCATCTCCGGCGACATACACCGTAGCACGTCCATTTGGAGCACGTCCTTGATCGCTCGTAAATCCAATTCTATGTTCCACCTTTCAATGAATAGATCCGCCAGCTCTTCCTTCGTGTACTCCTCCGCCTCGAGCATGGTTGTGACCAGCACCGACTCGTTAACCCGGAACCCAGGCTGCTGAACCTTGAACCGAAGCTCACGGACTTTCAGTTCTTCGGGAATCTGATCATAGGTTTCTGACACTTTTCGACCTCCGAGTTGAAGACAGTTATCTCTGAAAGTGGCGTGAATCTTACCCAAACCCAGTTCCTGGCACTTCGGATACCGCTTCCGTCAATCTACGCTCAGAATGAGACTGTCAGGGAGGTTGAGCGACACCTCTCCATCGTGGACGAGATCGAAGCTCAAGTAAGCAGCAATACGAAGAGAGCCGCCCGGCTGCGACAGGGCATACTGAAGCGTGCCTTCGAGGGTCGCCTCGTGCCCCATGATCCGACTGACGAACCCGCCGAGAGGCTGCTGGAGCGTATTCGACAGCAACGTCTCATGGGTCCTGCCACAAGCCCGGAACGCCCCCGCTGTCTCTCGCGACAGCGAAGGGACGAACCTGTAGGATCGGAAATGCCGTTGTTTGAAGGAACCCGGGACGGATCTCGGAAGGGAGGAATGCCGTGAACCATGTCATTCAGCAGATCGTGCTGACGAGCCCTCACAGCTACGGCCGGCAACTTCCGCCCCAAGCCATCGGGCAGACCCTAGTGGCTATCCCGGACCTGATCGGGCAGTCCATCGACATGGCGTTCCGAGGGCAGAGCGCCGCGAAAGAGAATCGGCCCTTATGATTGCGCGAGGCCTCAGCCATCGCGCGGTCGGGGTGGCCGGTGGCGAGGAGACGATACTAACGTTCGAGGCCCCCACCCTGGCAGAAGCCGCCCCGTGGGAAGGGAAAAGGACATCACTGATATTGATGTCAGGCGCGGGTGTCTTTATGCTACGATTATGCCAAGAATTGCTCGGTCGATCGAAGCAGGGATGATCTACCACGTGCTCAATCGTGGGAACGGCCGCATGCGGCTTTTTCACAAGGAGCGTGACTATGACGCTTTTGAGCGAGTCCTGTCCGAGGGATTGGGGCGGTACTCTGTAGACGTGCTGACCTACTGCCTGATGCCCAATCACTGGCACTTGGGCGGCTAATGGGCTGGGTCGGCGTGACACACGTCAGGCGGCACCAAGAGCACTATCACCACCGTGGGGCGGGCCACCTGTACCAGGGGCGATACAAGAGCGTCCCCGAAACTGGACGAGACCGGTGAATGGCGGTCTGGCACCGGAGGAATTAACCGCTGTAGTTGCTGCTGTAGGGCAATGGGCTCGGGTAGTTGCCGCCGCCGTCGATGTACACGTTGCCCAAGCCGCCGCCGTTGATGACGTAGTTGAGGTTGAAGAACGAGCCGTTATCAACGAATGTGTGCGTGGCCTGGACGAGGCCGCCACCGCCGGACCCGGTGTAGATGTCGAGGTAGGTTGTCTCGAAGTCGATACCGGACGGGTCGTCGGTGCCGCCGAGATAGACCGAGTTGTTGGCTCCGCCCTGGAAGATGGATGTCCGCTCGCCCACGCTGACCGCGCCGGTGGCGGGGCCAAACGGCGAGGTATCGGCCAGGCCGATCTCAACGACGTTGAAGCCATCACCGCCGCCGCTGCCCAGCGTTGACGGGTCGACGCTGGGCGCGACTTCTTCGTCGAAAGCCGCGTTCTGGATGATGATCAGGTCGCTGTAGACGATGGCCTCGTCGAAGATTACCACGTCATCGTATCCGGGGAAGCCTGCACAGGTACCGAGGCTCGAGCCGCCACCGTTTCCCTGGCGTATGTACACATTGTTGAAGATGCTGCCGGTGGAGTTCACGCCAGACTCGGAACCGTTGCTGTCAACGACGACCAGATCGCCGCTGCCATCACCTTGCCTGATGTACAATGTGCCGTGGAAGTCGTAGACGAAGGGGCCGAACGGTAGAATGAGACCAGCCACGTCGTTGGCGATGTGGACGATATCGCCTTTGCCGTTGCCCTGCCATATCTTGATGTCGCCGTAAACCGTTGAGCTGTCCACGAAGGCCGAATTCTCGCCGCCATCCCCTTGCTGAATGGAAATGCTGGGCGGACCGGAGCGCGTGCTGTCGGAAGGCCGGCCGTATACGGTGATCGATTCAATCTGCACCAGGTTTCCGCCTCCAGCACCCTGCTCGGCGTAGATGCCCGCTGCCGTGGAGCTGACCTCGACCTCGAAGCTGGTGCCCACGTCGATGAATCCGCCTTCCAGACCCTCCTGGTAGAGGTCCAGGCTCTGGATATACGAGGTGCCGCTGATTCCTGGGGTCTGGTTGACATTGATGGTGTCACCATGGCCATCGCACGCGCCACCGAGTTGCGGACCGTAAAACTGGTAGAGGATGGTCGGACCGAATTTGACGTCGGCGACGGTGATCAAGTCGGCGCCATTGCCGCCATTGTTGTCATGCGCAGATCCACTGACACCCTCGTACACATTCACGTTCCCAGGGATCGTATCGCCCGTGAGCGTGACGTTGGCCGGGCAGCAGCCGGTCTGCTCGATCAACAGCGATGTGAACTGGCTGTCGGTGACGGTGGCCGTGAGGGTGCCGCCCAGGTAGTTGACGGGGTTCATTTTGAGGTCGGTCGGGAAGATATATCCCGGGGGCGAAAACGCCGGGGCAATAGCATGCGGCCCAGTGCCGGTCGTCGGTGCGTCATAAACGTTCAAGAAGCCCGAGTTGTGCAGCCCGGTCACGGTCAGATCGATGGCGGCGCCTGGACTTATCGTGCTGTAGCCCGGCGCGACCACCCAGATGTTCTGGCCAGTTCCCGTGCCGGTCAGGGTGACGTTGTCGGAGTTGCCGCCGTGCTGTGAGCTGGGCAGGTTGATGTAGATGTTAGTAATGATCTCAGCGGGCGTGAGCGCCAGATGGCTGCCGTTAATCAGGGTCTTGGCAGTGCCCGTGACCGTCACAGTGCCATTGGGGTTTTCCGTGACGGTGAAGGTATCGCTGGCCGTATCACCCGCAATATTGAGGGTGTGTGCGCCGGTCATGGCATTCGTAGCGACAGTGACAAGCACGTTGCTGAGCAGCGTGCGATGCTCCAGACTTTCCAGGGTGGCCATCCTGCGACGGCGCTGGGCATGCCTGGCAAGGCGTCCGTGATCGGAAAGCCGTTGGCGGCTGTCGTTCTCAGGAAAGAGGCGAGAAAGCCAAGTCATGGATCAACGCTCCCGAAACTTGAAATACTGTGCATATCAACATGCGTTATCATATTGCCGAGGAACCAGAAACCATCCGAGTGAGCGGGTCCCAAGACCACTAGCCATCTCCAAGCTACTGAATCTTGTTTCTTCACTGACAATAACAGATGTCCAACGACAAAACCGCATAGAACGCCAGGATTCGCTCTGAGAAGGGAAAAATGAAGGGGAAAGGGGACATGACCGATATTGATGTCTGGCGCGGGTGTCTCTATGCTGGGATTATGCCAAGAACTGCTCGGTCGATCGAAGCAGGGATGATCTACCACGTGCTCAATCGTGGGAACGGCCGCATGCAGCTTTTTCACAACGAGCGTGACTATGACGCTTTTGAGCGAGTCCTGTCCGAGGGTTTGGGGCGGTACTCTGTGGACATGCTGACCTACTGCCTGATGCCCAATCACTGGCACTTGGTGGTGCGCCCGCGGACGGACGAGGAACTTGGGCGGCTAATGGGCTGGGTCGGAGTGACACACGTCAGGCGGCACCAAGAGCACTATCACCGCCGTGGGGCGGGCCACCTGTACCAGGGGCGATACAAGAGCTTCCCCCTGGCTGAGGACTACTTCCTTGTGCTCTGTCGTTACGTTGAGGCCAACCCAGTGCGTGCGAAACTGGTGGAGCGGGCGGAGGAGTGGAAGTGGTGCGGGTTCCGGAGGCGCGCGAACATCGGAGCCGACCTCCCGTTGTGCCGGTGGCCCGTCGAGCGTCCCCGAAACTGGACGAGACTGGTGAACGGCGGTCTGGCACCCGAGGAACTGCGCACTGTACGTCAATGCCTGGCACGCGGTCGCCCACTGGGGTCGTTGCCTTGGGTGCAGGCGACCGCCGCGCGGCTGGGGCTGGGGTTCACCCTCCGCAAGGCAGGCCGGCCCCCCAAGATTCTCAAGAATCAGTGATGTCCCCTTTTCTCTATCCTGTCCCCTAGCAGCAAAATCGAACTCGCCCGCCTGCGTGCTTCGCGCGGCACAATGCCAGAAGCACTTCACATAAGGCGGGCGATTACTTGGGGAGAGCTACTCACCCACCCCGTGG
>CAVXCB010000039.1:0-38208 GCA_963760085.1 uncultured Planctomycetaceae bacterium | reverse complement strand
ATACAAAGGTGCTATGAACCGATAAAGGACTCTCTTGCATCATTGTAGTCATAATCGGTTCCTGCCACCTTAGCTGCCTCTCACATGGAAGAAGACTTCGTCGACGTCAAGGGCCAGGACTACGCCAACCGGGCCCTGCTCATCGCCGCGGCAGGATCTCATAATGTCTTGACATTGTGGTCAATTTAACCCCAGACCGGGATGGAGGCTGATATGGAAGCTATTGGGATGGTCGTGTCCGCCATATTTTTCCTTACGTGATATTAGCGGCAATTCGGTGGAAGGTAAGGAACGACTGACTGTCACTACACCCGACGTTGTGGTCAATTTCACCACGTGGGCTCATGTCACCTAAGTATTGCCAAAACCGGGCAGTTGCGGTCAGCCCATGACTCGTACATTCCACGGCACCGCCGCCCGACCTGCGGCGTGTCACGAGCGTTTCCCGGATGATCGAAGCTGGGGAAGGAGATTTGTCTCCTGGGATTATGATAAGCTCTTTCCGCCCCAGAGTTTTTTGTTCCAGCTATGAACGCCAAGAGAGGAATTCTGGATGCGAGCGAAGTCCGGGAAGCAAGTACAACTCCCTTTGTTTGAGGAAGAGAATGGGATCGCCGAAGACGGGGCGGTCTTCGAGCAGGCGTCCGCTAGTTCCTCGACCTTTGTGAACAACATGTCCCTACCGGTCCATCGCTGGTTCCGGTACTCGGCGGGATTCTCGGCGACGTGGGTCGGGGAATGCATCCGATCCGCGAAGACAAAGTGCCCGAACGGTGTGAGGGTGCTAGACCCATTCGCTGGGAGCGGTACGGTTCTTGTGGAGGCTGAGGAACAGGACGTCCCCTCGTACGGCGTGGAGCCGCACCCCTTTGTGGCAAGGGTTGCTCTAGCAAAGATCACGAGCGGAGTCGAGGCTGAGTCCTTCCGCCGATATGCGACCGGACTCCTGAGCCAAGCCGAAAAGGTCAAGCCCCAGGTTGAGGGCTACCCCGAACTCATCCGCAAGTGCTACCCCGAGGACGTTCTTGGGGAACTTGACCAATTACGTAAGTCATGGAGGGAGACTCTAGATCACCCGCTCTCGGAACTGGGATGGCTCGGACTCGCCGCCATCCTCCGACAGTGCTCTCCCGTCGGTACGGCGAACTGGCAGTATGTTCTGCCGAACAAGACCAAGGCTCGGGTGACGGCACCGTTCACTGCATTCAAGGATAAAGCCCAGCAGATCGTTGTGGACCTCTCGGCTAGGCACAGGACAGAGACGGTCGCAAGGATGGTCCAAGGCGATGCCAGGGAAATACCAGAGGTGCCCAGTGGGTGGGCTAACCTCGTCATCACGTCACCGCCATACCCGAACAACTTCGACTATGCCGATGCCACGAGGCTCGAAATGACGTTCTTCGGCGACATCGTAGGCTGGGGAGACCTACAGAAGACAGTCCGTACGCATCTGGTTCGATCCTGCACACAGCATATCTCATCGCTCGTACCCAAGACTTCCAGTCTTGTGGCTGATAGGTCGCTAGACCCGATCCGACCAGAAATCGACTCCGTATGTGAGAGGCTGGATAAGGAACGTCACTCACACGGTGGCAAGAAAAACTACCACACGATGATTGTTGCCTACTTCCTAGACATGGCGAGAGTGTGGAGGCGGCTTCGGGAGGTCACAGCGGAGGGTGGGAGCGTCTGCTTTGTCATCGGCGATTCGGCACCCTACGGGATACATGTCCCTGTTGATAAGTGGATGGGACAACTCGCGGTCGCCGCTGGGTTTACAGGCTTCACGTTCCAAAAGACGAGAGACAGGAACATGAAGTGGAAGAACCGCAAGCATCGTGTGCCGCTCCACGAAGGGCATCTACTGGTCGAGGGTTGAGAGATGGCTGAGGCTGCTGGCCACAAATTCGGGCAGTTCATGGGTGAGTATTTTGAGGCGAAGTTGGAGCCGCTCTTGCGCGACTTTGCAGACAAGCACGGGCTCTATCTGGACAAGCACGGCGTTCGACTTGCCAGGAAGGGGAAAAAGCTAACCTGGTTGGACAACTATGGGAACGGTCACGACCTGGACTACGTTCTTGAGAGAGGCGGGACGTCAGAGAAGGTAGGTACCCCGGTCGCATTCATTGAGAGTGCCTGGAGGCGATCCACGAGGCACTCGAAGAACAAAGCCCAAGAGATCACTGGTGCGGTACTTCCTATCGCCGATCGGCATCGGTTTTCTTCTCCGATGCTTGGCTGCATTCTGATCGGTGACTACACAGCCCCCGCCCTCGAACAGTTGAGGTCGCTCGGATTCAAAATCCTCTACCTGAACTATCGGACTGTTATCGAAGCCTTCAAGACAGTTGGAATAGATGCCTGGTTCGATGATAAGACCGATGAACAGGTTCACATCCACAAGATGGAGCAATGGAATGCACTAAGCCAGACAAACCAGGACGAGGTTTGGAAGAAGCTGATCGAGCTAAATGCGAAGAACCTACAGGACTTTATGCTCCACTTGGAGCGTGCGGTTAAACGTCAAATCACCGCAGTTCGCGTTATCCCCCTCCACGGTGCTGCTAGAGATTGTATCACAGTCACGGAGGCAATCAGCTTCGTTGGCAGCTATGACGAGACTTCCGCCCATGGACCATTGATGAAGTACGAGTTCATTATTCGATACGACAATGGCGACAAGATTGAGGCATCCTTTGAAGATAGGGCGACGACGATTGAGTTCCTTCAAGCCTACGAGTCTGGCAACTGGACGCCGGTGCTAGAAAACGTCGATGATGAAGTTGTATAACTTTAATCTGGAGTGACTTCGATCTCGCCTTGGAAGCAGAATGAAGTACTCATAACATCCACATGCTACAGGCATATGACCGTTAGAGGAATTGGCATTCCGGTCAGGGACCGGCAGTCTGTCGTTACGAGGGTTCACGAGGGGCTTCGGGGTCAGACCGATTTAGATTTTTTATCGAATGAGATACGGCTTGATGATTCAACAGGGCTTCGGGGTCAGACCGATTTAGCAAGGGCTTCGGGGTCAGAACGATTTCGAAGGGTTCGGGGTCAGACCGATTTAGAATTATTTGATTGAATGAGATACGGCTTGATGATTCAATGGGGTGATAGCAAGACGGTTAAGGATCCAGTACTCCGATGCCATTGGTCATGTCATGGCACGGGGTAACGGCAGGGAGAAGAACATCGAGGACAATGCCAACAGCGAGCGGCTTTTGGCTTGCCTGGAGTGCGCGGTTAGGCGGTCGGGATGCTTGCTGTGTGCCTTTGTCCTCCTGACCAATCGCTTCCACCTGGTCCTCAAGACACCTCGCCCAAACCTCGCCACGGGCATGCAACTGCTCCTCTCGTCGTACGCTAATGGGTGGGCACGCCGCCTCCGGCATTGCGGGCACCTCTTCCAGGGACGCTACCGGACCGAACTGGTCTAGGACGAGACATATCTCTGGGTCCTGACCCGGTACGTCCATCTCAAACCTGTCCGGGCCGCCCTGGCCGCGACGCCGGAGGCCTGGATATGGTCGAGCTGCCCCGGGTATTTCCGCCGCCGCGATCGTCTGCACTCGGTGGCCCAAGTCGCGTTGCTTGCAGCCTGGGCCGGCGAGTTCGGACGGACCGACCCGGAAGCGTCTTACCGTCGCTTCGTTGCGACCGATCTGACTACCCCGCCTGCCCCCTCGTGGGCCGAGGCACGGCATGGCTGGCTCCTCGGCAGTGAGCTATTCCTGGATCGCCTGCGCCAGCGCTTTGGCGATCAAGTCCCTCGCGACCTGCGCCGTGAGCGGCGCCTGCTTCGCGGGTTGGATCTCGCCCTGGTGATCGAGGCCGTGTGCAGCCTGTATGCGGTCGACCGGGGCCAACTCGCCGCGCTTGGCTCCCGCTCACCGGCCCGCGCCGCCGTCGCCTACCTGGCGAAGCACCATACCGAGTCCACCCGTGCCGACCTCATGCCGATCCTCGGCCTCTCCCGCCCCGAGAGCGTCCCTAACCTGTCGGCGCGATTCGCCGCCCTGCTGCAGACCCAATCGAACGCGAGGCGAGATCTCATGGCACTGCAACTCAGCCTGCCTGATCCTGCCGGGGTCGAAGAGCACGGACAATGGGCACCAGGGTTTCCAAGGAACCTGAGAGATCCCGATGTCCCCATCGACATTCCGGATGAGGAAATCGGAACCCCAGATCTCCTGGCCCCCGGTGCGGCGCCTCAGGCGTGGCCGGTCGTTACCTTGTCAAAAACCCGGCAGAAGTTTCCGCCGCCGATCTTGCCGATCTCGCCGGGCGTGAAGCCCTGGCGCAGCATCTCCGCGACTGCCGCTTTGAAGAATCCGCCGGACAGACCGGGCCAAGCGGCGTTGGTGGATTGGCCGGCCCGGGGGGACAGGATGTCGGTGTCGCTGCCGATGCCGACGTGGTCGATGCCGACGGCGTCCACCAACGCCTTGATGCCCGCGACGTACTCGCCCATCGAGTCGGACAGTTTGGTCCACACGCCGATCACGCCGCCGGCGTCCGCGACCACGCGGGCGTGGTCCTTGCTGATCAGCCGCGGGGCCATCATTTTCGCCATCCGGGGGTTCTTGCCCGCCCGCGTGTCGAGGCTGGTGTGGGAGACGATCACCGGCTGCGTGGACACCTTCAGCGCGCCGAGCACGGTCTCGTGGCTGGCGTGGGCGAGGTCGACGACGATGCCCAGCCGGTTGCACTCCTTGACGACGGCCGCGCCGAAGGGGGTCAGGCCGCCCAGGCGGGGGGGCTCGGTGTAGATGTCGCCGAGCGGCTCGACCTTATCGCCTTTATCGTGCAGCAATTGGAGGTGCCGGAGCCCGCGCTTGTACACCTCTTCCACCCGCTCAAGGTGTCCTTCAAGGAAATGCGCCCCTTCGATCGACTGGACGAGGGCCGGCTGGCCCTTGTCGTGTGCGACCTGGAGGTCTTTCAGGTTCATAGCGCGGGTCAGGCGGTCCTTTCCCAACAGGCCGTCGACTGCGGTGAGCCCTTGCAGGAACCTGGCGTAGGGCTCGCGAGCGTTGAAGTCGAGTCGGAAGGCCGCGCAGACGGCCGTTAACCCCGAGCGCTTGATCTCGTCGGCCAGGTCAAGGTTGGACTGTGACTTCTCTTGCTCCTTCGGACCCTGCTCTGGCCTCGCCCCCGCGGGTGTGACGTGGTTGTGCATGTCGATGCCGATGGTGCCGGCCAGGACCTCCGCGACCCGCGAATCCTCCGTGTCGGCCTGCGCCCGGAGCCATTCCGGCGCGAGCAACACCGCGACGTTCGCCCCGACCGCAGCCATCAGAAAATCTCGCCGCGAATGACTCCATTGCATGTATTGGACCCTGGCTATGAGTGAGAGTTGGGTTAAGCGTGGCGATCTTCGAGTAGTTACTTGACGATACTCGACTTGCGACGTGGCTTCAACTTACTCGCCAAACAATTGCGGCGGCTGCGCTTTCATGAGGTGTCGAATTACTTACCAGCGGAGCGTTGTGGCTTCTCTCCTGTGCCCAGCCATTCCAGGGCATTGAGAATCAGCCGGTCTTGCACTTCGTTGGCGAACGTGGAGGACAACTCCTTGCTAGGTCTGATTTCATAATCCATGTCGTTATGACCCATGTTGAAGTAGATCATGCGGTAGTTCTGGTTTGTCCAGACCACGGGGTAGTAACCGTTGTGCCAGATTTCGTGCGGCTTCGGCCCGGTGCCCAGGGGGAAGCTCGCCGGATCGATCGCTGCCAGGATCTTGATATTTCGGTTGGTTCTCAGATCGTTGGCCCACTTGTACCATTCGTTGGGGCGCTCTTGAAAGTGACCGGCAGTCCGACGGTCGCGGGGTGCTCGGTGTCCTCCACCCGGAGGATTGCCGATGTGGGTCTCCAGGTATTGCCGGCGTACATGCCGCCTCCCAGGAACTTGTTGTGATACCAGTCCCAGTTCTGCGGATACTTCGAGGGAGTGAGTGCGAACGCGGCGAAGTGAAAGCCCATCCAGCCGCCGCCGTTTTCCATGTACTTCTGGAATGCCTCTCGCTGTCGCGGCGAGTCTGGGCGTGTGTCCAGGAACAGGATCACCCGGTACGGGGCGAGAAACTCCAGATTGAGGTTGTCCCAGTTTGTCGTGGACTCAAACGAGAAGCGGTGCTCGGCGGCCATCCGGGCAAACCACGGCCTCGCTTCGTTCACAAAGCTGATGTGCGCCGGCATCCGCCTTGCCGGTATAGAAGGCAATCACCCTGAATCGTGGTGGCGTCGTCTGTCCGAAGGCGGCAGGAACCCACAGACAGGCCGCGAGAACGGTGATCCAGTTCGTCTTAATTACCATCCATCCACGCCTCAACTGGTCGGGACAACCTCTTCGGGGCGCAGTATCTCGATGTGGTGGGCCACCGACCGATTACTAACGCAGACGGATAGTGGTGCTCCTGTGCGGTTCTTGCACCGTCCGTCAGCGAACCAATCGTTCAGCAGGTTGATCCAGGTCGACATCTTGGGCTCCTCCGGTTTCACGGTGTGATGCCTTTCATGTTACACCGGCCGGTGTAGTTTCGCACTCGATCACCTGCTCCACCCATGTCCTGGGGAAGCGGAAACCGGAACGCGATTAGTATTGACGGCAATGCACTGCCTGGGCTCCTGGACAAACTAATCGCGAGCCCGTTTCTGCCCCCGACCCCGTTTCCGCCCCCGACCCCGTTTCCGCCCCCATCTCTCGGCAGCAAGGGACTCAAGCAAAAAAACAAAGGCGGACACCCCGCGATTCATATCGAATCGCGAGGGAATCAGGGTCTGACGACCGGGGCTTTGCGACCCTCCTCATCCAGGCCCTGCTTCAGGGCGTCGATGGCCTCTGGTGAGCCGACGAATGTCTGGTCGGGGAAACGGTAATGCGCAAGAATGGTGGACAGGATTTGTTCTCCCATATTGGAGTTCAACCACATGCCGGCCAGGTATTGGAGCCGCAGGTTGCGGTCGGTGTTGATCTGGGCGCCCCGCGCCCACTCCTTCAAGAAAGGCGCCTGCCCGGCGTAGGTGATGAGCAGGTCGATCCCCTCCTCCGGCACCAAACCGACCCCGGCGAGGCTCCTCTTGATCTCACCGAACCCCACCTCGCGGAGCGACTGCTTAACGAGCTGCATGGTCCGGACGGTCCAGCCGCCCTTGAAATTCGTCGACGTCGATCACCGTCGGCTCGACCTGGCCGAACAGCACGGCGTCGTAGCCGTGGCCCTCGTACTCGTTGCTCCACAGGATGCCGTGGGGGAAGACCTGGAAGAAGGTGGCGATCACGCTCTTGGTCGTTTCCAGGTTGGCCTCGTAGATAGGGAACCAGAGGGACACGCTCCCTCCCGGGTTCAGGTGATCGCGGCACATTTGGTAGTATTCCACCGTATTCAACGCGGCGCAGCCCTTGACCCACGGATCGATCGGGTCCGAGGTGATGATGTCGAACTTCTCCTGGGTGGTGCGGAGGAAGTGCCGGCCGTCGTCGTAGACCACGTTGACCTGCTTACCATTAACCGTGTGGGGGTTCTCGCGGGCGATGCCATCGACCACGTGGTAATTCTCGGTGCCGAACATCGGTGTCACGGTGGTTGGCACGAGCGGCTCGATGTCGCAGATGACGATGCGCTTGACGTCGGGGTGCAGGACGAAGGTGCCGGCGGTGATGCCTGCGCCGCAGGCCACGACCAGTACCGACTCGGGCTTCTTGTGCAGGAGGGCCGGGAGGTGCCCGAGCATGCGCTGTAGCCGCATGTCGACGGGCTGGGTCGACGCCTGGATCTTGCCGGCGCCGTGGAAGCTGCGTACGCCCTCCGTGCTGATGGTCACGGCGACCGAGACGTTCGTCCCCTCGCCGACGTAGGTGCAGAAGACCTCCCGGTCGCCGGGCTCATCGGGGACGTCCTTGACTATGCCCGGCGCCGACCGTGCCAACCAGCTTGCCGTCTGCCGGCCGTACGCCACGACCACCCACGGCAGCGGTGTGACCCTCCAGGCGAGCCAGCCGGCCACTCCCATCGCGGCTGCCAATGCCGCCGCGCCGCCCAGGCGCACCGTTCCAGGCGCCGGCCGGAGCAGGGGCACGAGGGCCACGAGCGCGGCCGCTGCGGCAAGCCCGATCAGGGCCCGCTCGGCGCCGGCTGTGCCGATGGCGGGGACCAAGAGTAGGCTGAATACCAGGGCGCCGGCGATGGCGCCGATCGTGTTGGCCGCATACACTCCTCCAACCAGCCGCCCGGAGTCTTGGCCGCGGGACGCGACCGCCGCTAGCGTTAGCGGGAAGCTCGCTCCCCACAGGCAAGCCGGCGGCAGGACGGCCCAGAGGCAGCGCACCAGGTCGAGCTGGAACATGTACCAGGGGCTTGGCGACAGCATGGGGACGACTGGCCAGTAGGGGAGCGACTCCGAGATCATGACCGCCGACCAGGCGATGGCCGCGGTCAGGAGCCACTGGCAGACGCCCAGCGCCACCTGCGCCGACGCGGCCTGCCGGGCCAGCAATGCCCCGAGGCTGCTGCCGATTCCCAGGCCGATCAGGAACACGGCCAGGATCAAGGAGAAGGTGTACACCGTGCCGCCGAGCACTAGCGAGAGCAAACGAGTCCAGACAACCTCGGCGCCCAGCGCCGACATCCCGGAGAGCGCGATCGTCAAATACACGACCCAGGTGCCGGACGCCCGCCCCGCGCTCCCACTTCGTCGCAGGTTGGACGGGCACCTCTTGCCGGGCCGGTGAGGCCGCCAGGGCCAGGGCGATCGAGGCCACGGTCATGTTGAGGGCAACAGCCACGTAGGTGGCCGTGGCCATGTCGTAGACGCGCAGCAGGTAGAACCCGGCCAGCAGGCAGCCGCAGACAGCCCCGGCGATGTTGCCGCCATAGAAGAAGCCCAGCCACGACACCCCCTCAGGGTCGGTCGCTACCCAGCGTGCGATCGCCGGCAGCGTCGCGCCCATCAACAGCGTGGGCGGCAGCAAGCACACCCCGGCGACGGCCCCGCGCAGCAGGATGCCTGCCGTGCCGTGGCCGGCGAAACGCGCGTACACTAGTTCGACATACGGCATGCCGAATAACACCACGATGCCCATACCGCCGATGCCCAGCTCGAGGAGGGCGTAGACCCGCAGAGGGTGCCGCCGGAGCGAGACGAGGCGCGGCAAAAGCAGACTGCCCGCGCACATGCCGCCCATGAACGTCCCCAGCAGCACGCCCATAGAAACGGCGGTCGAGCCGATCACCAGTTGGAGGAGCTGGAGCCAGACGACCTCGTAGATCAGCGCCGCACAGCCGCTGCCGACGAACAGCACGAGCAGCACGGGCAGAAACCGGCGCGGCGCGGCCGGGCCAGTCGGTGTGGTCAGGTCGTTTGGAGTCATCGTGCGGCTGTCTCGCCCTGGGAAAAAAAAGGCGCAATGCCAACCTATAGGTTAGACGCGATCGATCCGTTTAGCCATCTTCTGTACACTCATCTCGGAAATTGACCATCGCGACCGGTCGTGCCCAACCTTGCCGTCTTCACCGAGAGAGCGCGGCGACCGAATCGATGCACTGCGGCTCCGGAGATGACTTCAATCCTCGTTTTTGTACACGCCTCGGGCACGTCCGCCTGAATATGATTGTTTTCGTCTCGAAATTGTCGTAATGTGGTGTCTTTGTCCTTGACCCAGTGTAGGGCCCCTTGCAGGGAGGGCCGCATGAGCGCGGAGGTAAACGCTCCGAATGGCGACGTCGAGAACAACCGCAGGGGAGGTTCTCAAGCCGGCGCGACTGCGTCGACTCTGGGCCTCGATCGCCCCACAGTCACGTACCAGGTGATCCTCCGGCACCTCGCGAAATTCCGAGACGGGGCTACCGCTCTGCTGGACCTGTTCGCCACTGACGCTCCAGCCGCCGCGGAGCCGACGGTTCCCTCCGAGCCGGCAGTTTCTGCTCCGGCGGTTCTGAAATCGATCGAGCAGCAGCCCAAGTCCCCCCTGGAGCTGCGCATAGAGCGTCACATGGCCAAAGTCGATCAGGCGCTCCGCCAGATCCAGAACCTCGACCCGGAACGCAAGAAGAAGTTGGAGCTTCCCCAGGAGGTCCGGAACCAGATCCGGACCAAGGAGCGTACGATCCACGACATCGTCGGCGCGGAGCTGCACTTCTGGTCCGCGGCCATTGAGAACGACCCGCTCTCCAGGTTTGACCAAATCGAGCAATCGTGGGTCCGCCGGATCATTCGCCTGGCCAACATCATCGGCGTTGATGACGAGAACAAGGAACACCTGGAGTTCCTCGAAGACTGGGCGTCACATGAACATTCCTGAGTTGACAACCCACTCGTTGCCGACATGCCTCTGATCCGGTTCAAAACCATTTCTTCCGCCGCATATAGACCCACATGAGCGATGGCGACACGCACATGATCAGTAGTGACCCAAAGAAAAGAAGCGTGTTTGGGCAGCGGCGACTGAAACGCCAGCGTTTCGCCGAAGAAATTCATGCCGAAGAAGCCGACCAGAAACGACATCGGCATGAACATGACGGTCACCATGGTCAGCGTCTTCATGATCTCGTTGGTGCGGTTCGACATGACCGAGAGGTAGGTCTCGAGCGTGCCGGCGATCAGGTCGCGCAGACTCTCGGAGATGTCGTGGATTCGCACGACATGGTCGTAGACATCGCGGAAGTAAACCCGGTGCTCGGCCTGGACCGGCTTGTAGGGATCTCGTGCCAGGCGATTGAGCACCTCGCGCTGGGGGTTGAGGATCTTTTGCAGGCGGACGGCCGAACGCTTGAGGCGGAAAATCGTTTCGAGGCTCTTGGGGCGCGGGTCGGCGATCACCTGGTTCTGGAGGGTGTCCAGCCGGTCGTCGAAGTGTTCGATGGTCTCCAGCGACTGGTCCACGGCCCGCTCCAGAAAGCGGACGAGCAGATGATCCGCGCCATTCTGAAGCCGGTCGCGGGGGTCGCGCTCGATCGAGCTACGGTCTTGATCCAGGAATGAGAGCGGCTCGGTATGATACGTGACCACGTAGTTGGGGCCGAGGAAAATGTCGAGCTCTTGCAGTCTCAACTCATCGGTCCGGGGATCGATCGACGTTCCGTGGAAGACGAGATAGATGTACTCTCCCCAATCGTCGATCTTGGGGATATTGGATTCGTCGATCGCGTCTGCGACGGCCAGCGCGTGAAAGCCGAAGACATCGCGCAGCAGGGTCTCGGCCTCCTGGTGGGAGGCGGATTCCGCGTCCTCAATATCCACCCAGAGCGTACCCTTGGCTTCGGCGATCACTTGACTGATTTGTTCGCGCGGCAAGTCGAGATGGATTTCCCCCGCGCCGTCGCGATAGACGACTCGCAGAATCATACCCGTACCTGGTGCGGCCGTGGAAGCAGCGGCATCGGGAATCCTGGCGGCAGCACTCACGGCTCGCCTCCCAACGCGGAATGACCGGCACTGGCGGCGGTCCGGCGGGGCGCGTGGCCTGGTAGCGCACTGCCTCTTCGAGCAGATCGATCTTGAGCAGGCCATCAGGCCGAGGAGGAATCTTGCGGCGGATCGGTGTGGCGAACTGGCCGAACAGCCTCGCTCCGCCGGGAATGGTGATCGGTGCGTTGACCAGTCGGATCACATTCTCGCCGATGGCGACGCGGTCGGCTTCGAACCCGCCATCCTTGCCGATCCTGACAGACCGAATGTTGCCCACCGCGCCATCAGTTGGAATAAACTCGATCCATCCTCCCGCGATGGGGCGTCCGCCCTCGACCAGGGTGCCTGTGACCCGCGTGGTGGGGAAATGTTCGGGCCCGAGTTCCTCGCTGCAACCCGCCGCCGGCAAGTTGAGCGGAACCAGGAGCATGTAGAGCCAAGGTAATCCTGGATGCTGCCGGCGCGCAACGGGGGTGCATAACCGCACGGTCCTCAAGCAGGAGAAAAGAAACAATTCGCCAGCTCAAGGGCTGCTTCGATCAGGTAGCGATCTTCCGGATCGAGGTCTGGAGGCAAGAACTGCTCAGCGGGCATGACGATAAGTCGTCCGGCCTGACGACCGTGACCGACGTGGGGACCGATGCACCCTTGCTTGAAGACGAGTCGCCCGCCTGATTGCCGTTCGCCTGCCAAGGCCCCAACCCTGTCGAGAAGCACAAGGTCTCCTCCTTGCTGGTGCAAGCCGGCCCTCGGTCCGACGTTGCCGACCGCGACAATCATTCCACCCCGCTGAAAATAGCCGATTGCCGCACCCGCCGCTTGCCCGATCAAGAGCCGGCCCGCGGTCAGGCCTCGCCCAGCCCCATCGGCGGTGCTTCCTCGGCAGACTACAGTCAGACCTGGAGCATCAAGTTCGGCGGCCAGCTCGGGGCCCGCGTCGCCGTGAACCTCGATGACCGCCTGCCAGGCTCCGGCGATCTGAGAGACCAGAAGGCGCTGGCCGGCAACGCCCTCGAGCCGGACGTGACGCTCTCCCAAATTCAACCGGCGGACAAGCTCGGCGTTGATCTGGTGATAGTCCCGCAGTTCGGGTACGACGATCGGCGGAGCATTGGCTCGCGGGGCATGCTCACTTTCCACCTGGCGCCCCGGCCATTTTGGCGCCACCAGGCTCAGCCGGCGCACCGGCCTGGGCTCCCATCTCTTCCAGGAATCCTTCGTCATCGGGCACGAGGTGACGATTGGCTGGAACATTCCTGGCCAGAAACTCTTTAAGCGCGGCCACTCGCGCCTCGAGGTCGACTCTGCGAGCTTTACGCTGACCCGACGGTGCGCGGATCAGCTCGAGGGCCGCCTTGGCCACGGGCTTGATCTGGTCGAGGACCTTCTGGATATCGCTCCGTGCGGCCGCGGCGTTGCTGTGCAAGAGTCCGCTCTCGCGCAGCCCTGCTCGTCCCTCAAATGCCTGATAGACCGGGCCGACAAGCAGGGCGGTCAGGTATTCCGCCTTGGTCTCGTTCAGAGGAGTTCCCTTGTCCGAGGAGTAAGTGGCGAGAATCTGGTCGCCGACGCTGGCGGCAAGCTGAGCCGCGGCATGCGCGACTAACGGAAAATTGAAGCCGGGCACCGCCGCGGTAATCTGCATCAGGCCGAGCGCGCGTGCCGCCTCGGCGCGAACTTCGGTACGGGCCCTGGGATCGGCGAGAATTCGCATCGCCGCCGCCGCCATCTCGGCGTTCTTCGGCGCCGAGGGAATGTAGCCCTGTCGCAGGTTGCTCAGAGCCTCGAGAGCGCGAAACTGCAAGGGCCAGGGCATGTCCTTCGTCTTCTCGTCGAGCTGCTCGGCGATCACGCGGGCCGCTTCAATCTCCTGGGCGGCGGACAGGCGAGCGAAGGGGTTCTGCTTGATGTTGGTAATTCCCCGGATGGCCCAGAGCTTCACCCAGAGGGTCTGCTGCGGGTTCCTGATCTCGTCGAGAAAAAGCTTCAGCGCGTCGGGATTGCCACTTGATCCCAGCACGATCATGGCCTGAACCCGCGGCACCAAGTGATGTTTGAGCAATGGTTGCAGAGAACGGAGCAGAATCCGGCTATACTCGGTCAGAAACCGCGAATTATTCAGGCTCCGAGCCGCATAGAGAGGTTCCAGCAAATTCGAGGTCGCTTCTTCGATGGCCCGCATCACCGGCGCGCTTGCGGGTATATTGGGAAGAGGATCGATCAGGGCCTGAATGTTCTTCGTGTCGGTCAACTGAGCGATCATACCCTCGACCATCCGCCGGATGACCGTCGGGTCCACGGCGGCGTTGGGGTTACCGGCCATCGCTTTGACCGCTTCGACATCACCTGGCATCGGCGGCCGATAGTTGATCGGTTTGAATTTCTTGATGTCGAGAAGCTCTTCCGCGTTGGGGTCCTTGAATATCTCCACTGGCGCAACTTTTCGAGTTTGCGAGGGATCTGGCGGCAACTCCACGGGTGGCTGATCGTCGGCCTTCTTCTGGTCCTTCGACTGAGGCTGGTCGTCACCGCCCTCGTCATTGGCGGCATTAGTGGCGCTTTTGGCCTTGCCGGTAGCCTGCCCGCCGCTGCCGGTGTTCTGCTTCGCCGTCGGCGCGGCCGGCTTGGTCGTGGCTGGCGGCTGAGCCAGCAGCCGCACCGGTGCCTGCAGCTCGAAACACAGAACCAGTGCCAGGCAACCCGGGAGCCACGCGGCCCATCGCCCGTGCGACCGCCCCGGCGATAACACCTTGACCATGTCGGCAAACCTCGTGTAAAGATGCCCGTACCTCGACTTGACCAAAGACACGGCGGAAAAGGCATCTCGCAATGCCGCCAGGTCCTCGCCTGTCTTGCGCCTGGAAGTGCGACTCCCATAGCCGAGTCGGTTCGCTTGGATTTCGACCTGTTCAGCGGATGGATCAAGTTTGTGCGATCGAACGATCGGCGAGGTGAAAGCCGCTCTTCGCCGCTGGATTCCGTGTCCGAAGCCTTCAGCTCATCTTAAGTTAATCCAAACACTTCCAGCAATAAACCATGTTTCAACTTACCCCGCCATTTAGCCTCTGTCAAGTAAGCCGCGCACTCGACTCAATCAGCTCCAAAACCAGACCGAGGTTCGCCAGGTGAACAACTCGGTCGACGGTCCTCAACAAACCATGCAAGCTGCGCAAGGGTTTTCGCTGGAGGACCAGGAAGAGGCCATCTTTCTGACGTTCGCCGGTGCGATTTGGTTCCGGAGTTCATCATGGGTCGGCTGAATTGGGGGCTCGACCGCTGGACCTTTGGCTTTCACGTTGAGCGGCCGAGGCGGCAATTAGTAAGATGTCTAGGGACAAGTCGAAATCGTCCCGCCCGGCAGTGCACCTAAAGCCGCGTACTTGGAGTTCGACGTCGCGATGATCGAACGGAGCTATCTCTTCCCCGGCGTGATCGAAATGAACTATCAGGCCCGCCGCCGGATGGGTGTGAATGTCTACCTGATCGATGGAGGCAGCGAGTACGCTCTGATCGACGTCGGCTTTCTGGACGAGCTCGCCGATGTGCTCGAGTTGACCCGGCAAATGGATTTCAGCCTCTCGGCTTGCAAGCTGATCGTGGCCACCCATGCCGATGTGGACCATGCCCAAGGGCTGGCCCGCGCCCGTGAGATCCTCAAGTGCCCGGTCGTCGCCCATCCCAGAAGCGTCCAGGCGCTCGAGCAAGGCGACGAGATCCTCACGTACGCCCGAATCGACGCCCAGGGAATTCAGATTCCAATGCCACGGTGCAAGGTCGATCAGACGATCGATGAGGGTGACAGGCTGCACGTGGGCGACCGAACGCTCGAGGTCTGGAGCACGCCTGGACACACCGCCGGGCAGCTCGCGTTCCGCATGGATCGCATCTTGTTCTCCGGCGACAACATCTTCCGTGACGGCTGCGTGGGTGTCATCGACGCACACCACGGTTCAAACCTGGTCGATTTCATCGTCAGCCTAAAACGCATCCGGGCGAGCGACGTCGACTTCTTACTCCCCTCCCACGGCCCGATCTTCCGCAAGGATAACGCCCTTCTCGACGCCACCATCGCCCGCCTTGAGTCTTACACGCACATGGCCGACTTCGGCACTTGCGCCGTGGACTGGCCGCTCATGGACCAGTGGGAAGAAGAACTGGCACTGGGCGCAAAGCACTTCTGAGCGGCGAGGGAGACGGCTGCTTTTTGTTTCGTCTTCGAAGCGGTTAATGACCGGATGTTCCGTTGGCGAGGCCGAACAGAAGCTTCCTTGCATTGCCGTTGTAAAGCTTGGCCAGAACGTCGTCGGGCAGAAAGACGCCGTAGATCATCCAGAGCCCTTGACGGTGATGACCGCCGGCGGGGTCGAAGTATTCATCATCGGTCTCGAGGAAGCGGAAGTACATCTGGTAAGCATCCCGACTGGGGGCCGTGTCGGTCCCGAAGAGTACGCGATCCTGGTACTTTGTCAGAAACCGCCGCGCCGAGTACGGCTGCCGGCCCAGTTCGGAGATCCGTGCGTCGAGGTCCACATACATATTCGGGTAGCGATCGAGCCACTCGGCCACTGTCGCCAGGTCCTCGCCGTCGTTGGCCAGGTGGGCGCACAAGAACGTTGTACCGGGATGGCGGGCGATCACGCGCAATCGCTGTGCATGGAGCTCTGCCCGGGGCGGGTAGTCCTTGCCGTGGAACAACCAGTCGGGGTGGTCGTTCAGCTCGTGCCACCGCTCATTCTTGCTGTCCAAAGGGGTGAAGAACGCTCCCGGGTCGGCCGTGTGAATCATCACCGGACGCTTGTATTTTCCGCATAGCTCCCAGAGCGGGTCGATCTTGGGGTCATCCACCGCAACCAGGCGGCCATCCTTGTACCGGTGCCCAAGCCCCAGGGTTTTGTGAATCTTCAGCCCCTTGGCGCCGGCCCGGAACCCCGACTCCAGCCGCCTGAGCTCACGATCGGTCCAGTCCGTCTTGTCGATGCCATCGAAGTTGATCAAGGCATAAGTCAAGAATCGGCCGGGATGGGCGTTGTCCAGCGCGGTCAGAGTTTCATACAGCCGCTCGTCCCAGCCGCCGTCCAGATTCACTACCGTTTGCACCCCGGCCGCATCCATCTCGGCGAGGTATCGCGCGACCCGCTCGGGCGGCAGCATCGCCCTTCCGCCGCCAAGATGGTTGTGCACATCCACAACCGGAAACTTCGCCTTCGGAACGCGAGTCGTCCGGGAGATTAGCATCGACCTCGGTTCCCAGTCCCTTAGCTTTAAATCGCGGATGTCGGCTGGTAGCTGAGCAAAAATGCTAGCACTCATCCAGGATGTCAGCAGAAGCAGCGAACAGCCAAGGGTGGGTCGGTTCATGTCGGAACCTCCGCGTCGGTATCCTGAGGCGCCGAGGAGGACGTGTTCGCACGGCGGTTGGGCCCTCTCGAGGCGGCTTGCAAGAGATCTTAGTCAATGAAGTTCCGCGCCGCAATTCCTCGCCCCTCGACCGCCTGGGGGCGTTGGGACAGCATCAAGCGTGTGCGAGCGTTTCGCCTTGCCGACGGTAGTGTTTGCTCGGGTCTCCGGTCGGTCCGCCGGTTCACACCTCCAGGCCGACGGCCCGCATGAGGGCCAGGGCGTTGGAGTGCTTGACGATCCCCGGCCGCATCCGGTAATCAAACCGCATCTGGCCGTCTTCGAATTGGTCTTCGAAGTGGACGTTAACGGCTTGGGGGCCGATACCGACGGCGATCTTGGCAAGGGCCAGGTCGTGGGTGGTTATGAGCCCGATCGCTCCCCGTTCAAGGAGCCCGCGCAGCACCGACTCGGCGCCGATGCGTCGATCGTGGGAGTTGGTACCGTGGAAGAGTTCATCGAAGAGGAAGAAGAGTGGCAGTGGGCCGCCAGCCAGATCGACGAGCTGGCGGACCCGGGTGATCTCGGCGTAAAACCGTGACTTTCCTGCCTGGAGCGAATCCTGAACGCGCAAGGTCGCCCCAACTGCCAGCGGCGAGATGCGGAGCCGGACGGCCCGCACCGGCGCACCAGCCAGGGCCATGACCGCGGCCACGCCTGCCGAGCGCAGGAGCGTGCTCTTGCCGGACATGTTCGACCCGCTTACGACCAAAGCCCGCACCGCGCTCCCCAGGCTTAGATCGTTGCGTACGCACTCGGCCGCTGGGATCAAGGGGTGTCCCAGGCCTTCGGCCTCAAACCGCGCGTCGGAAGCGAGGATTTCCGGGAACGGGTCCGCCGGGTTCTCGGCCGCATAGGCCGCCAGCGCGCAGAGGGCCTCGAATTCCCCGGCCGCCGCCAACCAGCCGGCGATCGCGGGGCCCTCGGCGCTGCGCCAGGCATCGACGGCCATGGCAAGCTGGGTCTTCCAGAGCAACACCGCCGCGATCGGGAAGAACAACTGATTCTTCCGCGCGTCGAGCAGTTGGAGCAGTCTGGCGAGGCGGCGGATCTGCGCCGACGCGGGCCGCCCCTGGGTCTCGAGCGAGGCACCCAGTCGCCGCAGCAATGCCGATTGAGACGGCTCACGTTCCACCCTGTCCAGCAGATCTCCCAGTAAGAGCAAGTCGTGAGCCCGCTCGTCCACAGCCGCGAGCACGCGCCGGACCCGTTGGGCCAACCAGAGGGCGAAAGCGATCTCGATGGCCAGAATCAGTAGCAGCGGAATGGCGCCCGAGATCGAAGAAGGCCCACCCAATCAGAGCGGCCGAGCCGAACGTTGCCAGGATGCCGCGGTGACTCTCAAGCCTCTTCCAGGAAAGCGCGCGGGGTCTTTCCCCAGGCGGACAGGGCCTCGGGGTCGATTGCCGAGCGGACGATCCGAGCCCAAGAGCTCCAGCTCCTCGCGCAGATCGAGCCTGGGGCGCAGCTCTGTGACGGCGTCATGCCGCTGGGAAAGTGTCTCCGGCGGGGCCGGCGCCAGCAGCCACGATGCCAATACGTCCTCGCCGGCGCGGGTCCGGGCGGTGCACAACCGCTCGAACAGCGAGCCGGTGCCGAACAGGTCCAGATCGGCGGCGTAAGGGTGGTTCAGATCGAGAAAACCGATTCCGCTGACCCCGGTTCCGGCCCACCGATCCTCCATCCGGGCCAGCCCCTTTGCATAGAAGTCCATCGCGCGGCCGGCCCGCCCGCTCCGCCGGCGCAACGGCTCATGAACCACGACAAGAGCGACGAAGAGAGTCAGCGGCAAGATCAGCCAGAGAGCACTTGGCCAGTGCATTCGATAGACGAAGAATGCCAGCATCAGCCCGGCCGAGAAGACAACCAGACGTGCATCGGCTACCTGTTGTTCCAGCCGGCTCCAGCGCTCGCGAGTCGTTCGTCGCTCGTCATGGCGGCGCTGATACTCGGCCCGGAGATCCTCCTCCGTGGCTGTCACTCTGTCGACCTTCTGCACTTTCTGGTCCGTCGCGTCACCGGGGATAAGCAAAGCAGTAAAGTAGCTGATCCCGATCTCGCCCTCAAGACTCTCGAATGCTGGCGGTTAAGGCGATTCACACGCATCTGGCTGCTTTACAGCTTCTGCCCGGTTTGCTAGTCTCGCGCATGGTACTAAGCCGGCTGCTTACGGCGATCGGCCGACAACGCCAGTGGCAAAGGAATATCGCTTCATGAGCTCACAAGCGGAAGTCCATTCGATCGAGTCGCTCAAGGACTTTCGCACCGCGCTGGCGCTCTATTCCGAGGATACGCTCGCTGCTCTCGGGGCGGTCGAGGCCGAGGTGCGACGAACCGGCCGGTGGCTCCAGGAGGAACGGCCCAATCACTGGCAAGAACAGATCAAGCGACGCCGCGAGCAAGTGGCTTCGGCCAAGGCCGAGGTCTTTCGCCGCCGACTTCAGAAGACGCCCGACTATTCGCCGTCGCTCAGTGAACCGATGGAAATCTTGCGGCGAGCAGAGGCCGGCCTACAAGACGCCGAGAGGCGGCTGATGCAGGTCCGCAAGTGGCAGCCCCTGTTTCACCAAGCCGTACTTGAGTACCACGGTAGTATTCAGCGGATCAAGGACCTGGCAGCCTCGGACGTCCCCCGCGCGGTAGCCGCGTTGACCCGAATGATCGACGCCCTGGAGGCGTATCTGCGGGTCGCGCCGCCGTCGGGGCTGGGGCCGGGAACACGCCCGGCTGAGACGCATACCGAGCCTGCGACGGCGCCATTCGACCCCGCCCGAACTCGATGAGATCGTGATCAAGGTCATGGGCGACGAGCCAGCCATCACAGCGATCGGGGAAGCGATCACGGAGGCGACGACGGCCGTAAGTCCGCGATGCGGGGAAACGCAGCAGGCTCAGCTCGTCGTCGAAGGCGACGACTTGGACGGTGCGAATTGTGCCACCGGATCGTGACCGGGCGGCGTCGGCCGGCTGGACTCTCTTGCCATCAATCCGGAGGTGACGACGCATGCCCAACGCGAAAGTCTTGATGGGCTCGAACCGCTTGAAACAGACGATGCGAGCTCTGAAGGATCAGTGGTTGATCACCGAAGCGACCTGGAGCGATACGGTCCGCCGCAAGTTCGAGGACCGCTATCTTGGCCCACTCGATCCGGCCGTCGACGCCGCTGTCGGCGGCATGCAAAAGGTGGCCGAGGTCCTCGACCAGATCCGCCGCGATTGTTCTGACCGGAGTGAGGCGCTGTGAGCAGGTCCACGTCGCTTCGCACCGTTTCCGGGACGGAACCGGGTCCCGCCGCCAAGGCAGCAAGGGGCTGCCGGCGAGTCCGCGGGGCCGGACCTGCCCGGCCGTCAGCGGTCGGCCCTGCGCGAGCTGTTGGGCCTGGTGGCCGATCGCGCTGCCGCCGAGGACAAAGCCAATCAGTCGCGGGCTTCCAACGACCTCAAGGTCGACACCGAATACGGCAGGACGCGCCAGGGACTCGTTGAAAAGTACCAGTCACTTGACCGCGAGGCCCGGGCCAATGACGAGCAGCTTCGCCGCGCGATCATTGACGATGCGATGGCCGGCGAATCGAAGGCCAAGGCCGACTTCGCCTCTTCCAGCCGGCGGATCGCCAGCGAGTTCGATACTCTGCGTGACTCGGCCAAGAACGAGTTCAATCGCGCCCGCGGCGAGGCTGCTGGCCAGCTCGAGGCCGGTCAATCGCACAGGCGGCCACCGACCATACCCAGGCGTTACAGCCCTTGAGCGACGCGGTCAAGGTCTCCGACGGCTTCCGTGACCGGCTCGCGAAGATCGCCAGCGAGTATGGCAAGTTCAAGCTCGCGCCCGAGCTGCCCGAGCCCTCGCGTGAGTCGTACGCGCAGGTTTACGGACCCGATCCATGAGCTCTTCGATCGTCTGGGACGGATGGAACCGGCCCTCAAGATCCTCGCAGGGCTTGATCATTCCCAAGACGATGAAAGGCGCGCGCGAAGCCTGGGTCTTCATCGTGCCTTTTATCTTGTGCGCGGCCATCGCCTGGGTGATGGAGCTGCCAGCCACGTCCATAGCCGGCCTGGCCGTCGACCGGGCTGGCCGTTGGCGGGTTGTTGCGAACTTGGCTGTTTCAGCTCTGCAGGAACCAGCTCCAGCGGCTTTACAACCCGCTCGTGCAATCACTGGCCGATGCCGACGGGCTGGCCGCCTACTGCCGCACGCAGGCCGAATCCCGCTATGCCGAGGAACGCAAGCGGGTCGCCGCCCGGCACGAAGATGACATAAGCGCGCCAAGGAAAGCCATGATCCGGGCGATCGCGATCGGCGAGACCAAGTCGCGATGACCAAATCCGCCAGATCAACGAGATTTACGCTCAGCGGATGGTCGACATCCAGACCACCCAGGCACAAGATGAGCGCGGCCGTCGAGTCGAACCGGCGGCGGATGGCGGAGATCCAGACCCAATCCGAGAGCAACCTCGTGAAGCTCGACGAGGAGTACAGAAGCCTCAAGGACCAGGTCCGCGCTCGCTTCGACGCAAAATGGACACGCACTGGGCGACCGCTGGCGAGACGGGATGCACCGCGTCAGTTCCGAGCTCGCCGCAGTGCGGCGCTCCGTGGACGAAATTGGCCCGCCGTGGGATGACCCCTCCTGGCCCGACCGCCCCTTGCCCCGACAAGTCCCCCCGGTCATCCGCATGGGGACTGTCGCGGTCGAGCTTCGCGCTGTCTCACGTGGAGTCTCCACAGACCCCCGGCTGATGGAAGGCATCGCCAGCGAGTTCGAGCTGCCCGCCATGCGTCCGTTCCCCGCCGCGGCCAACCTGCTGATCGAGACCCCGAGCGAGGGTCGAACCGCGGCGCTGGAGGTACTCCAGGCCTCAATGTTTCGCATCCTGACCAGTCTGCCGCCGGGCATGGTCCGGTTCACGATCATCGATCCGATCGGCATCGGACCGCAACTTCGGTGCTTTCATGCACCTGGCCGACTACGACCCGGCGCTCGTCACCAACCAGGTCTGGACCGACCCCCGGCAGATCGAGGAGCGACTCGCGGAGCTGGAAGCTGCACATGGAGACCGTGACGCAGAAGTACCTGCGCAACGAGTACCCGTCCATCGAGGCCTACAACGCCGTCGCCGGAGAGGTGGCCGAGCCCTATCGCGTCCTGGTCGTCGCCGACTTTCCCGACGAAGATCGACGAGAAGGCCGCCGGCCGGCTGGCGGCCATCGCGGCCGGCGGCGTGCCCTGCGGCGTGCTGACTCTCGTGGCGGTCGACACGTCCAGGACCATGCCCTCGGGCTTCGGCCTGAACGACCTTCGCCCGCACTGCGCTCAGCTGACGTGGAAGGACGGCAGCTTGGCCTGGGACGACCCGGATCTGGCTGCGTTTCCACTGAGCCTGGATCCGCCGCCTCCCGCGGAGTTCGCCACGCGTCAGATCCAGAAGATCGGCGAGGCGGCCAGGGAGGCCAAGCGCGTCGAGGTCCCCTTCGAGTTCATCGCCCCTCCGCGCGGAATCGTGGTGGACCAGAGACAGCCGTGTCGGGATCGACGTTCCGCTGGGCAAGGCCGGCGCTACCAAGCGTCAGACACCTGACTCTCGGTCAAGGAACTTCGCAGCACGTGCTCATCGCCGGCCGTACCGGATCGGGCAAGTCCACCTTGATGCACGCCCTGATCACCAACCTGGCGCTTTGCTACAGCCCCGACGAGATCGACCTTTACCTGATCGACTTCAAGAAAGGCGTCGAATTCAAGATCTATGCCACCTTCGAGCTGCCCCACGCCAGCGTGGTGGCGATCGAAAGCGAGCGCGAGTTCGGCATCAGCGTGCTCCAGCGGCTAGACCTGGAAATGCGGCTCAGGGCCGACAGGTTCCGCGACGCCGGCGTGCAAGACCTCGAGCGGCTATCGCAACGCCCCCGGCACGCCTCCCCTGCCCCGGATCTTGCTGATGGTCGACGAATTTCAGGAGTTCTTCGTCGAGGAAGACCGGATCGCCCAGGAGGCCGCGCTCTTGCTTGACCGCCTGGTTCGCCAGGGCCGGGCCTTCGGCGTTCACGTCCAGCTCGGCTCGCAGTCGCTGGGCGGGGCGTTCACCCTGGCCCGCAGCACCCTGGGCCAGATGGCCGTGCGCATCGCCTTGCAGTGCAGCGAGGTCGACTCGCTCTTGATCCTGGCCGAGAACAACCTGGCCGCCAAGTGGCTTTCGCGACCGGGCGAGGCCATCTACAACGACGCCAACGGTGCCCCCGAAGGGAACCATTTCTTTCAGGTCGTCTGGCTCTCCGATGAGCGCCGCGAAGACTACCTCAAGCAGATCCGCGCCCTGGGCGAGGCAAGCAAGGGAAGGCTGGCGACGGACGCCCATCGTCTTCGAGGGAGACGCCGCCGCCGACCTGTCGCGCAACCCGCTGCTCCGCCAGCAGCTCGACCTGCCGGCGCTGGCCCGAATCTCCGCGCTCCGCCCAGGCCTGGCTAGGCGACCCGGTGGCGATCAAGGACCCGACCTCCGCCCTCTTCCGCCGCCAGGGAGGCAACCACCTGCTGATCGTCGGCCAGAACGAGCGAGGCGGCGCTTGGCGTCGCCTCCGCGGCCATTCATCAGCCTTGCCGCCCAGTTCTCCCCCGCGGCCGACGGCGGCACGCGTTCCGGAGCCAGGTTCTTCGTGCTCGACGGCACTCCCGAAGATGATCCTCAAGCGGGGGTCTTGCGCCGGATCGCCTTGAGCCTGCCCCACGAGATCAAGCTTGGCGGCTGGCGAGACGCGGCCCCGTTCCTCGCCGCCGTTGCCGGGGAGGTCGCCTTGCGCCAGCAGCCAGACTCTGGCGACGGCCCAGAACTGTTTCTGTTCATTCACGACCTGCCTCGGTTCCGCGACCTCCGCCGTCGCGAGGACGACTTCGGCTTCGGCCGCAAGGACGAGGACGCTGGCGCCGCCGGACCACCTCGACATCATCCTCCGCGAAGGCCCTGGCCTGGGCGTGCACCTGATCGCCTGGTGCGACACCGTGAACAACCTCAATCGCTACTTCACCCACCAGCAGCTACGCGAGTTCGAGATGCGCGGTGCTCTTCCAGATGAGCCCCACCGACAGCGGCGGCCTGCTGGACTCGCCCGCCGCCAGCAAGCTGGGCCGCAACCGCGCCCTCTTCGCCAGCGAGGAGCAAAACCGGCTCGAGAAGTTCCGGCCGTACGGCATGCCAAGCGAAGAGTGGATCAAGAACGTCGGCGATCGCCTTCGAAGACGCTCGCCATGATCGAAAGCCGGCAGTACGCGGCCTCCGCCGACCTCAGGTCACCAAGTCCGCTTGCTACGGTAAGCTACATTCTTGTCGGGATTCGCTTTCGCTGCCTCAGCCAGTAAAATCAATTCCTGAAAAAAGCTTGAAGCCGAATTGCACTAGCCCTCGGGAAGATGCTATCATGGCCGAACCCTCCCTGCTGAAGACGCCCCTCTTCGACTGGCACCAGTCCCACGGCGGGCGGATCGTCGAGTTCGGCGGCTGGCTCGATGCCCGTTCAGTACTCGACCATCATCGACGAGCATCAGGCGGTGCGGCAGCGAGTGGGGGTTTTCGACATCAGCCACATGGGACGCCTGACCTTCGACGGACCGGGAGTGCTGGCCTGGCTCGAGCGGGTCACCACCAATGATGCCGCCAAGCTGAACCTCAACCAGATTCAGTACAGCCTGATGGCCAACGACCAGGGCGGTCTGATCGACGATATCCTGGTGTATCGTCACCAGTACGGCTATTACCTGGTTTGCAACGCGTCCAACCGGCCCGCCGTGCTGGCCCAGTTCGAAGAGCACCAGGCAAGGAGCCGTAGGCAACTTCCATGACCGCACGCGGGATACCGCCATGATCGCCGTTCAAGGGCCCGCAGCACTGGACGACCCTTCAGCCGCTCTTCGATCAGCCACTCGAGCCCGTAAAGTATTACCATCTCACGATGGGCAAGCTTCTGGGCGACGTCAATGCGGTCGTCAGCCGCACGGGATACACGGGCGAAGATCGGATACGAGCTGATCGTCGCGGCGAACCAGGCAGAGCGGGTCTGGAAGCTCCTCTTGAATCGGGCCGAAGTCTCGGCATCTTGCCGTGCGGACTGGGAGCGCGAGACACCCTGCGATTCGAGGCGGCGATGCCCTTTACGGCCATGAGCTGTCAGACACGATCAACCCGTACGCCGCCGGAATGGGCTGGGCCGTCAAGCTGGACAAGGGCGATTTCGTCGGTCGCGGAAGCGCCTCAGGCTGGAAGCAGAACCCAGGCCGGACGCGAGTCGGCCTGCGGCTCGAGGGCAAACGGATCGCTCGACAGGGACGGCGGTGCTTGCCGGTGAGCGGAAGTCGGCACCGTGACCTCGGGACGTTTCCCGCCGACCTTGCAAGCAGCCTGGCCATGGCACTCGTCGAACCGTAGCATTCCGCGGCGTCGGCACGGCGGTGCTCGTCGACGTCCGAGGCCAACCCGAGCCGGCACAGGTCGTCGAACTGCCCTTTTACCGTCGTTCTCCGCAAGCTCTGAGCTAGCTCGCGGCTGGTTCTCGATTGAGCTCTCTAACGCCCCATTACCCGAATGAGCAAAGGACTCATTCATGGATCCCAAGGAGCTTCGGTTCGCCCCCACTCACGAGTGGGTCTTCCTCGAAGGATCTACGGCCACCGTAGGAATCTCGCGGTTCGCCGTCGATCAACTTACCGACCTGATCATGATCGAATTGCCCACGGTGGGAACGCGCCTGGTGCGGGGCAAGAGCTTCGGCGAAGTCGAAAGCGTCAAGGCGGTGAGCGACCTGTACGCGCCGATGAGCGGCGAGGTGATCGAGGTCAACACCGCCGTGCGGAACAACGTTCAGCTCCTCGCCGAGGATCCCTATGAGTTAAGGGCTGGCTGATCAAGCTCAAGGTCGACGACCCCGCGGAGGTCGACGAGCTCTTGGATCTACGCCGCCTACGAGAAAAAGATCGCCGAAGAAGCGCACTAGGTGCGCCGAGCCAGGTTTGATGATCGCCGCCTGCTAACGCGATGTCGCCTGGATGACGTTCCTCCCGACCTTGGCTCAGATCTGAGCTCATGGCACGTCGATCGGCTCCATGCTCCGACGGGAACACACACGATATGGCTTATATTGCGAATACTCCGGACGACGTCCGCGTCATGCTGGAGGCGATCGGGTTGGACTCGATCGAACAGCTCTTCGACATGGTGCCGCCTGAATTCCGGCTCGATCGGCCCTGGATGTCGCTCCGGCGCTGTCCGAATTCGAGCTGACCGGCCAGATCAGCGGACTGCTCGCGAGAAATCAGGGGCCGACCAGCGGGTCTGCTTCCTGGGGGCAGGCAGCTACGACCACTTCATCCCGGCCGTCGTCGATCAACTTGGCCTCGCGCGGTGAATTCTACACGGCGTACACGCCTTATCAGGCGGAGGCCAGCCAGGGCACGCTCCAGGCGACCTTCGAGTACCAGACGCTGATCACCCAGCTCACGGGGATGGACGTCTCCAACGCGAGCCTCTACGACGGCGGCTCGGCCGTCAGCCGAGGCGGTGCTGATGGCCTTGGCGGTCACCCGTCGGTTCGGCCGCGTCGTCGTCGCCGGCTCGGTTCATCCCGAGTACCGCCAGATCCTGGCGACCACTTGGACCATCTTGAACCCGAGCTGGTCACGGTCCCCGCGCCGCACGGACAGGTCGAACCGGCGACCTTCGAGGCGGTCCTCACCGACGACACGGCTGCCGTCGTGCTTCAGTACCCCAACTTCTTCGGCCAGCTTGAAGACGTCGAGGCCCTGGTCAAGGCGATCCACCCGCGAGGAGCGCGTGGCGATCGTCAGCGTCGATCCGATCAGCCTGGGTCTGCTGCACGCCGGCCGACGACATACGGGGCCGACATCGTCGTGGCCGAAGGTCAAGGCCTGGGCAACCCGATGTCCTTCGGCGGACCGTACCTGGGCATCATGGCATGCCGCGAAGAGTATCTGCGCAAGATGCCGGGCCGGATCGTCGGCCAGACGACCGACCGCAACGGCAAGCGGTGCTGGGTCTTGACGCTCCAGACGCGTGAGCAGCACATCCGTCGCGAGAAGGCGACCTCGAACATCTGCACCAACCAGGGCCTGCTGGCCCTGCGCGGCAGCATCTACCTGGCCGCGATGGGACCTCGCGGCCTCCGGCAGGCCGCTGAACTGATCGCCTCGCAAGGCCCATTACGCGGCCGAGGCGGCTGGCGGCGGTTCCGGGTCTTGTCGCTCCCATTTCCAGGTCCGTTCTTCAAGGAATTCGTGGTCCGGTGCGCCGAAGGATCCGCGGATGGTGCTCGCCGAAGTCGGCCGCCGGCTATCACGGCGGCATCGCCTGGGCCGCTGGTATCCCGACCTGGCCGACTGCATCCTGGTCGCCGTTACCGAGAAGCGCACCGCGACGAGATCGACGGCCTGGCCGCCGCCTATGATCGTGCCCTGAGCAAACTGAAGACCGGATGAAAGCGTGGCGATTGAATATGATCAAGCCACAACCTATAGACCACAAATCTCACTCGTTGGCTTTCGGAATCAAGAAAGTTCTCATGTACAAACTTGATCATCCCCCCCTGCTTTCGAGTCCAGCCGACCCGGGCGTCACGACGGCGATCTTGCCCGCGGCCGACGTGCCCGAGCGGCCGCTCGACACCTGATTCCCGACGAACCGCGCAGCAGACAGCCCGCCACTGCCCGAGCTGAGCGAACTCGACGTGGTGCGGCATTACACGAATCTGTCGGCGCTCAACATGTCGATCGACGCCAATTTCTATCCGCTGGGCTCGTGCACGATGAAGTACAACCCCAAGCGGAACGAACGGCTGGCGTGCCCTGCCCGGACTCGGCGCACAGCATCCCTATCAAGACGATAACACGCTTCAAGGACTGCTGGCGATCCTTTACGAGCTTCAAGAGACCTGGCCGAGATCGCCGGCCTTGACGCCGTCAGCCTGCAACCGGCCGCCGGCGCCCAGGGCGAGCTTACGGCGCTTCTGGTCGCGGCGGCCTACTTCCGCGACCGGGGTGAGAAGCGCACTCAGGTTCTGGTTCCCGACAGCGCGCACGGGACCAACCCGGCCTCGGCGCACTTGGCGGGCTTTGAGGCCGTCACGATCAAGAGCAACGGCCGCGGGCTCGTCGACCTTGCCGACTTCAAGGCCAAGCTGAGCGACCAGACGGCCGTGTTCATGATCACCAATCCCAACACGGTCGGCCTGTTCGATCCCCAGATCGGCGAGATCGCCAGGCTGCTGCATGACCGAGGCGCCCTGCTCTATCTGGACGGGGCCAACATGAACGCCATCCTCGGCATCGTTCGGCCGGGCGACATGGGGGTCGACCTGATGCATTACAACCCGCACAAAACGTTCTCCGGCCCGCACGGCGGCGGCGGCCCCGGAGCCGGCCCGATCGCCGTCCGCGACCACCTGTCCCCTTACTTGCCCGCGCCGCTTGTCGGAAGCCGCGCCGATGGTACCTTCTTCCTCGATTACGACCGGCCCAAGTCGATCGGCCGGGTGCGATCGTTTTTCGGCAATACGGGCGTCCTCTTCAGGGCCTACTGCTACATCCGCAGCCAGGGGCCCGATGGACTCAAGCGGGTGGCCCAGCACGCCGTGCTGAACGCCAACTACCTGCTGTCTCTGGTCAAGGACGTCTATCCGGTACCCTTTGGCACTCGCTGCATGCACGAGTTCGTCGCCTCGGCCCGATACTGGCCAAGGAGCGCGGCATCCGCGCGATGGATATCGGCAAGCGGCTGATCGACTACAACTTCCATGCCCCCACGGTGTACTTCCCCCTGATCGTCCCCGAGGCTTTGATGATCGAGCCGACCGAGACCGAGAGCCGCGAGACCCTCGAAGCATTCGCCCTGGCTCTCCGCCAGATCGCCGCCGAAGACCCCGAGTTTCTGCACGACGCGCCGCACACCACGCCGGTCAGCCGGCTTGACGAAGTGAAGGCGGCCAAGACGCCGGTGCTCAAATGGCAGCCGGCGTGAGCCAAGCTCCGGTCGCTATGACTTCGTCAAAGGAAACGGGCGGCCCATTATAAGCCGCCCGCCGTGAGATCCTCGAACTGTGGTGCTGGATTCCAGGATCGGGAGCCCAGCGCCCAATGAGTGCCTTGTCGATTATTTCTTCTTTGCCGACTTCCCATGGAAGGTCGGCGGCTTGCGGCTGATCGGAGCAACGTGAGTGGGTTTGTGAACGACCGGCACCTTGTGCTTGGGCGGGGGAACCGGCTTATGCTTCTTCGTCGTCGGCGCCGTGGGCGGCGGTGCGGGGGCCGGCGTCACGGGTGTGGGCGCGGGCGCGGGGATCGGTGTGGGTGTCGGCGTCGGCGTCGGCGTGGGTGTCGGAGTTGGCGTGGGCGTCGGGGTAGGCGCCGGCTGCTGCGTGTTCAGGACAACCTGGTCGGCGTAGGGAAGAACTGCCTGGCCGGAGACGCTCGCTATCGAGCCGGGGACCAGCGAGATGTTGATCGTGCCGATCGGGTTGAACTGCCCGGTAAGGTTGAAGCGTGCCGTGTGGTTGTCGATCCAGCTCACACTCGTCGCCCTGACCGGAGAGAGTGAGTTGATGTCGGGACCGGAGAGGATCAGGTCCGTCGCCTGCACCGTCGCTTCATTTACGGGCTGGGAGAAATCGACGACAACCGAGGTCGGCGCCGGGGAGACATAGAGGGTTGTGCCATTGGCTTGTGTGCCGCCGTCGGGGACGAGCGAGGTGGTGACCACGCGGAAGCTGCCACCCACCGCGATCGTGGGGACGCTACCTGCAGGCTCGTACTCGAAGGCGCCGACATCGCGGGGGCCGTATCCGGCCAGATGGAATCCCAGGGTGGTCGGGTTGGGATTCTCCGCGTTGCCCAGGAGATCGGTCTTGATGGCCGCGCTTTCCAGCGCGTTGTTGATCGCGGCCGAGGTTGAGAGCAGCCCGTAATTGGCATCCAGGAAGAAGGTGGCCGGGCCGTCGGAACCGGGCCGCGGGTCGATTGGGGCAACAAATGCCGGGTAGCCGGTGAAATTGCCCAGGTTGGCAGATGCGTTGGAGGCCAGCGGGCCAAGCAATGACGGGTTGAACCCGTTGCCGATGTTCACCGCGGCGAATGCGTTGCTTGTGTCGCTGGCACCATTGCCCGAGAACAGGTTGTTATTGAGCACAACCTTGTTAATGACCTGTGAGTAAACGCCCAGGCCAGGGCGAGCCGTGGTCTGGTCATGGTTTTGCCAGAAGATGTTGTTAGCCACGTAGACCTGGTCGCCGCTTGTGCCCGCGTTATTGAGCGCCACGAGCCCGTTGGTGTTGAAGGCGAACGTATTGTTGATCACGTCGGTCGTGGTCGCCGCGTTGCTCGCGCCCGAGTCGGAAATGGTAACTCCGGTGAGGTTGCCGATGATGCCGTCGTTCTCGATCTGCGGGGCGAGCGAGGTGGAGCCGGACGTTGTGACCAGAATTCCAGTGCCGGCATCGATGAAGTAGTCTCGATCGATCAAGATCTGGGAGTTGTTCGCGTACAGGGCGCTCGCCTGCGGGTTGATTGCGCCCAGGGCCGGGTCGCCGACCAAGGGGGAGGCGATCGTCAGGCCGCCCACCTCGGTCTGGAAGACTTGCCCCGTCGTGGGGTTGGTGAACGCGCTGAGATTGTTCGCAAAGACGGTCACGTTCGTGGTCGCCGAGGACACGGCCGGGGCACGGATGATCGTGCTCAGGGCGTTGCCCGGCACATACGTGGTGTCTGTGCTGCTCGTGGCGGCCGAGACGATGCTCACGAAGGGCAAGAGCGTCACGTTCTCGGTGTAGACGCCGGGCAAGACCTCGATCCGCTCGCCCACGCTCGCCGCGGCCAGGGCGGCCGTGATCGTCGGGAACGGGTTGGCGCGATCGCCCGCGGGCAGGGTCGGATCGGTGATGTCGCTGGCCGGCCCCACGAACAGGGCCGAAACGCTGCTGGGGTTGAACACGGCGAACATTGTCACGACGCTGCCGCCTGTGGGCGTGTTGCCGGCGATGTCGCGGATTGCATTGGTTCCCGTGCCCAAGAGGGTGAGCTGGTAAAGGCCATTGGAGAGCCCCGCGGTGGTGGTAAAGCTGAGCGTCTCGGGACCAAGTCCTCCGGTTCCCGGCGCCGAGCCCGCGGCCAGATACTTAACCGTTATGGTTGGGCTAATTGGCGATGGTCGTGGTGCCGCAAGTGAAGCTGCCGTTGGCGGACGACTTGAGGAGCTGAATCTGGGCCGTCGTGAAGTGAGTCAGGTCCATATTCTTGTTGGCGTCGACCACGAAGGTTAACGGCGTCGTGCTCTGGCTGAGCACACTGTTCGGGGCCGGGCTGGCCACGGTGACGGCCGGAGCAGACGTGTCGACCACGAAGTTCGCGGTGGCCGCGTTCGACTCGTTGAGGCTCTGGTCGACCACGCGGACCCGGGCCACGTAGTAGCCGCTGACCGTGCCCGGCAGGGGCGTAAGCATGCCGCTGGAACCGACGTTGTAGGGTGCTGTCGTCAAGGGCGACGTGTTCTTGACCAGTCCGGTTCCCGCGCCGTCCACGCCCACGGTCACGCTGAAGTTGCCGTTGGCATCGGTGACGCCCGTGCCCGCGTCGTTGCGGAGATAGGGCACTAGGGCGGCCGGGATGTTGGGCGAATCGGCGTAATAGATCGTCGTCGTGCCCGTGGTGCTCAGCAGGGCGACGCCGATGTCCAAGATTGCGGTCTGGCCTGCCACGGGCACGAGCGCCGGGTTGGGCTCGGTGATCGCCCCGATGAAGGTGGGCTGGGTCGCTGTCGTGATGAAATCACCCACGATGTTCGTGTCGCTGGATGGCGACAACTGGAAACTGCCGGTTTTCACGACCGGCGGCGTGGTGTTGATGATGAAGTTGTCATAGAAGTTGCCTCCCGGGAAGCCGTCGCCCGAGGGGAGCGGGAGCAGGGCTCCGTCGGGACTGCCGTTGACGGTATTCTCGCCGTCCAGAGCCAGGCCCTGGGGATTCGTCAGAACCTGCGAGCCGTTGCCCAGAAGGGTCAGGCGGTACTTATCAGTCGGCAGGACGAGCCCAGCTTCCGCGAGTTTGATGACCAGCGTGTGGGTCGTATTGTTGAACGACAGCTTGCCGGACAGATTGATGGGGACGTCGTTGCCGTTGCCGAAGAGGCCGTCGCCACCCGAGCCGACGAGTTGAACGGAGAGGTTATTGATCGAGTTGGGGTCGATCAACTGGTTGACCTGGACGTCGATTTCCTCGGGTGTCAGGTTGGCGCCGACCAAGGTCGTGGTGCTGTAGAAGTTGATGTTTTGCGAGCCGCCGGGAGAGGCCGCGTTGGTGACCGCGCCCACGGCGGTAACCTCGGGCGGACTGAGTATTCTGTACTCGAAGGCCCCGACGTCGTAGAAGGGATCGCTACCGAAGCCTACGGTAGGCACGTTGGGGTCGTCGACTCGCAGGTAGCCGTTCTGATCGCGAACTCCCGAGATCGGCATCCAGTTTGAGGTACCGGGCAAATAGGCGGTCCCGTTGGAAGAACCCGGTGTCGAAGACGGGACCGGCACCCACTGGTCGTAAAAGAGATTCAAAGGGCTGCCGGGAAGTGTCACGTTGTCGTTTGGCAGGGGAACGATATCTGGATTGGTTTGGTCGAAGAAGAAGAACGGGTCATAATAAGCGGTAAACCCAAGTCTCTCGGTCGTGGTCCGGGTGCCCCCGGTGCCATTCTCGGTCAGGGACTGGGTCTCGATTGGCTGGATTTCGTTGCCGATGAACGTGGGGCCCATTTCGCTACGGGACGCATCGATGGCCGCCGAGTTGGGCAGCAGACGGAAATCGCCAGCGGCGGGGTTGCGGAACTCGGGATTGCCGAAGATCGAGCCTATGGTGCCGCCGTAGAGGAGAAGCGCCCCCCCCTCGTTGTTGTCAACGTTGGTCGTGTTGTTATAGAACAAGTTGTACTGAGACGTCGAGCCGTACTGCTGCCCATCGAACTGGATGGCCGTCGTGCTGCCGTCGAAGATGTTGTTCATCGCGATCCACTCGACGTTCGAGTACCCGTTCCCTACGTTCATCGTTTGGAAGAAGGGCGCATCCCCATTGCCGTTCCAATTAGGCGCCGTCGTGTGCAAGGCCGCCGCGACGTTGTAGAACGTGCTGTTCAGCAGGGTCAACGTGTAGTTGTTCTCCGCGGTGTTGTCGTCCCCAATGTCGGAGTTCATGCGCACTCCGACGGGCATGTTTGAGAACGTGTCGCCATAGAGGTACAAGTCGACTGGCTCGCCAGCGAGGGTCGTGCGGAAAACCTGGCCGGGAAGTACCGCCGTTGTTCCCGAACCCAGCGTGGTTCCCACGTTGCGAGCCTGGCCGGTGGCCGGACCAGGGTGAGCCAGCACCCCCGCGCTGCTCATGTTGCTGAAATTCGAGTCGATGATCGACATGGCCCTGGCGGAGTTGTTCTGGTTGAGGGGCGAAAAAGTTCCCAGAAGCTGCTCTCGCGGGAGTCGGAGCTGGTGGCGCCCCAATCGTAAGTAGTATCCTCTCCGGTGCCGGTGCCGGGGTTGGTATTGAAGACATCGGGAATACCGCCGCCCTGGACTTCCACGCGGGTCATGTAGCGGATGTCGGTGTTGTAGATGATGTTCCCACCGCGAGGATCGTTAAAGTTATACGACATCAGCGACTCGCCGCCGAAATAGATCAGCCCGCCGTCGCCGGGAGCGGGCGTCGTCCGGTTGTTCAACACGGCCGCGTAGCGAGCCGGGTTGCCGTAGGTTTGCGACTGGTCGACGCCGCGAACCGTCAGGGGAACCGAGCTGTCCAGGAGCGACGTGAGAATGACCGGAACGCGCCCCTGCCCGGTGGTCTCGTTGGCCGCAATCCCGACGAACCGGATGACGCTATCCATGCCCGAGCCCAGCTCGGGGGCGACAGGAGGGTCGATGCCGTTGTCCACGCCGACGATGAATCCGGCACCTGCGTCCACGGCCGAGTGTTTCCAGTGGAACCGTTGACGTTGTCGCCAGGTGGGACCAGGCCGGGATTGAGCGGATCGGTAAGGAACTTGACGATCGCTGATTCACCGGGCTTGGCGATCACCTGTCCGTTGGCCAGCACGGTACCTGGCAAGGCGCTCTCGATCGTCAGGTTGATTGCGGGAGTGAGAGCCTGGCCGTACGTTGTGGAGGAAGGTAAAGGCCTCTGGTTTGTACCGAAGTCGTTACGTCCGGCCAGGATGATCGAGCCCCGCACGACGTAGGCCATGTCGGTGGTGTCCCAGACGGAGTTGACGTCAAGCGTGTAGCCTTTGCTGTTGGGGATGAAAACCTGTTCCACAGGGCCGCCGGGACGATAACCCGTTTCGCTCAAGGTAGGGACCAAGGCGAGAACCGCCAACCCGTTGATGTCGTTGTTGACTAGCACGTTGCCGCGGAAGAAGGGGTGCCCCGACTGGAGCGGCCGCTGGGGGTCGCCGGCGAGCAGGCCATCAGGCGTGATGGCCATGGGCGCATCCTGATTGAAGTCGAACGTGTTGTTGGTGACGAAGACGGGGGTTCCGCCCGACCCGTTGAACGCCCCTAGGAAGTTGAGCACGTTCGAGGATTGCTGCGAGCCTCCCGGGTAGTTCTCGAAACCGCCGCCGTAGCGGAACTCGGCGCCGTTGATGACCGCCTTGGCGCCGGAGATGATGTCGACCGAGGCCCACAATCCCTTGCCCGGCTGGGGCTCGCTGCTGCCGCCGTTGCCCGAATCGATGGCCGGGACATACGTCGTCTTGCTGCCGTCGGCGTTGATGTGGAACGTGGTTGCCGTGTCGTCGTAAAGCGAAGTGAAGAGAATACTGGTATTACCCACTGCCGGCGCCTGGAAGCCCGGGTCCAAGGGGCCGACATTGTGGTTCAAGTCCCACTCGTTGATGTAAGTCCGATCGCCGACGTTGAAGGTTGCCGTGGGGTCGTCGATCCCGATCGAGGCTCCCGGGCGCGGACTTGATCATCACCCCCGGTGCACGTACAGCCGGTCCGCGGCGGAACTGGTGTTGTTGGTGTCAACGTCTTGTTCGCTACCGATGGAGAGACGCGAGGTCAGGATGTAGGGAAGCGGAGCGTCCAGGGTGTAGTTGATGTTGCCGCCCAGGGTGGCCGGGTTGAGCGGATAGGTCATGGCGTCTGACGACTGGGCGATGCCGGTGACCTGGGGCCGGATCCAGATTCCGTTCAAGCTATTGTTCTGCAAGGTCGTGGCACGAATCAGCGGACCGCGGGCCGTGTCATCCTCTCGGAACGAGTCGAGGTCGGCGGCGATCGCCGCATCGGTTGAGATCGTGCCGAGGCTTTCCTCCCGAGAAGGAGATCACGTCGTTGGTGATAGCCGGCCGGCTGTTGTACAGGTCGATCGCGTCGTACTTGGCTCCCTGGGTCGCCGGCACCGAGCCGCCGGCGTAGCTGATGTTGCGTGAAGTTGAAGGTCGACATGTCATCGATCGCGCCGGAAATCGCCGGACCGTTGATTCCCTGGAGCGTGCCGTCGACCGGGAAGGTCTGGGTGTTGTTGGCCGCCTGATCGAAGTTACGCAGCACGATGCCGCCCCAATCGCCGGCGGCCGGAGTCGTGTTCGACCCGTCGTGATTGGTGTCTCCCCCGACGGTATCGTTGGCGTAGGAAGTGAAGGTGACCGGGTTGTTGTTGGCACCGCCCAGGGCCTCGATGGCAGTGCCCTGGTTCTGCACGAAGAGCGACGAGTTCTCGAGTTTGAGCGTCGAGCCGGCCGGGAAGACGAGGGTCGTATCGAACGGGACCGAGGCGCTGCCGTTGTTGATCACCGCGTCGCTGCCCGCAGGAGCCTGGAGCACGAAAGTCTGCTGCGAGACCACGCCGGTGGTCGGGCTTTGTTGCGGCGTTCCAGGCAGGGCAATCACCACGACCGGGCCTCTATACGCCAGTTGCGACGCGGCGTAGAGGCCGAGCGGTCGAACACGCCATCACCGTTTCGGTCGTACTGCGGGTTGAAGCCGGAAAGGAAAAACTGGCTCGAGTTCAGGCCGCCGTTGGGATCATGATTGGGGTTGTAGGTGGCAAGCTGTCCCGGGTATTGCTGCGATGCGGCATTCGGGTCGCCCTCCGGCGCCAGGGCCGAATAGGGCTTGGCCAGGCTGCCATCGGGAGTCGTCGATGGCAGCAGGGGATCTTCCACGTAGTCGGGCCTGGTGTAGACGATGTTGCTGATGGTCTCGACGTTGCCATTGGCCTCGGTCATGGTGGTCGCCGGGGCACGACCACGAAACCGGTCGTGAACGCACCGCCGGCGACACCGTCGCCCGACATGCCGTTGCGAACCACCCGGTGTTAGCAAGTCCTGGTAGGATCCGTTGGACGTCGGATTACCCAGGAACTCGCCGTCGAGCTGGTTGCCGTAGATGTCGTAGATCCTGGTGTCGATATTGCCCGGCTCAAGCTGGTTCGGGATGTAGAGCTGGTAGTAGTCCGTCGGCAGGGTTGTACCAGGAGCCAGACTCATTAGCAGGCGAGTTCCCGGAGGTTCGCGTCGGGCATCACCCAGTTGCCGCTGGCATTCGATACTGGAGCGTCACAGTTGTGCCGGGCACGATGTTATGACCCGACGCCGGATCGGTGCTGCCCAGCCCGCCTTCTCCCAGGTTGCCGAAGCTGCCGTCGGAGTGCCGCCGTAGGTGTTCGCCGAGCCGATCAACTGCACCTTGTTGTTGTAGAAGCCGGCACTCACGAAGGGGAGCGGATTGGAGAGGCCGATCGCCCACTGGGTCGGCGGCGCGGCGGCGCGAGGCACATAGCCCGGCAGAGTCGAGGGGATCTCGTAATAGGAGCGGGGGCCGCCGATATCGGCTCCGGCACTATTCTGCATTGCCAGTTGGTGATGAATACCGGCTGCGACTGGAGCGTGAACGTCCTTTTGTGAAGGCTTCGCAATGGGATTCCCCTCGGCGTCATCGAGGCCCGGGATCAGGCCTCCGGCATCTGGGCGTGGAAGGTGTAATTGCCGCCGTAGGCCGGTCCCGAATGTGAGGTTGATGGTGCCGTATACACAGTGATGAAGCCGCCCGAGGTGATCGGGGCCGCGCGACGAACGTCGGCGTGGTGATGAACTGCGACTCGTTCGTCTGCGTGCCGTCAGGGTTCGTAGATCATCGAGGAGTTGCTCACGTTCGACGCACTGGCCGGGTCGATCGCCGCGAACTGGACAATCGACGGGGTTGCCAGCGGTCCCGACCCGGATTGGAATTGTCGACGACACTCAGCGAAAGGGTCTCAAGCTGGTTGATGTTCGCATCGTTCATCAGCGACGACCCCGTGACCTGGGGTGCCGTTGTGTCGATCCGGAACGAGTGCTGCTGGAACGAGGACAAGCCATCATTGGGGAGGGGAGGGTTCGTTCTGTCTTCTTCACCCACAACTACCAGACCGGCCGACTGCAAGCCCTCGGGGAGCTTGGCGAATTCGGCCACGGCGAAGCCACCCGTGGGCATTGGTGACCAACTTGCTGGACTGCGCTGCCTGGGGTGTACGTCACGCCGCGGCTGCAGGCGTGCGACACCCCAGGTCTCAAGACGCCCCCGGGCTGCAACGAGTTGAACTGAACAGTCACATTCAATCCCGCGCCACCGTGCCGGGGAAGGGGCTGTAGACCTGTCCCACGAAGACGGGCTGGGTGTCCTCGGTGTTCTGATCGTTTGGAATTCCCGTATCGGTGGCGGCAGTCATCTGGAACGTGGTGATCACCGGCGCCGGGCAGGACCTGGGGCCACCCAGATCCTCGAAGAAACCTGGGTCCGGGGGGCCATTACCCGAGGGGAAACTGCCTGTTGAATGTGCCATCTAGCTCGTTACCGACCAGGTCGGTGACACCGGTCGCGGTGCCGTTGACGTAAATCGCGTAATCGTCGGTCGGGTCATGTCTTGCTGGGGCAATGCTTATAGTTCAGGGTTGCCGTGTTGGTAAGCGGGTTGTAGGCGATTGTCACGCCCGGATAAGTGTTGAGATTAATCGGGTTCAGCCAGTTCCCCGCCGCCTCCCTGCCTCAGGACCGGCCACCGGGTGCGGAGACGTGTTTGGGTTCATGGCCTTGTTGAACCGGATGGTGACGGTCCGAGAGAATACCGAGGTGCTGGCGACCTTGGGGGCTGGTCCGCGTCGTTGAGGGTATTGAACGGCCCGAAGGAATCAGGGTTTTCCCGTCTTCCGAAAGAACGGAACCTGTTACTACGAAGGTGTAGGTGCCGTTGGCCGTGGATGGGGGCGGGTTCTTGTCAATGAGGGTATAAGGGAAAGGCCACGATCGTCGGATCCGTGGCGTTATCAATTGCCTGAGGCGTGCCCACCACCACGCTCACGCCCGGCGGAGTGGAGGTGA
>CAVXCB010000038.1:0-43023 GCA_963760085.1 uncultured Planctomycetaceae bacterium | reverse complement strand
TTCCGGTTGCTGAGGGCACTGGAGATCGCCTGTTGCCGGCCGCCCTCTTGCACGATGTCGCCCTCGTCACGGCCTCGACCGCCGATTCCCGGGGCATGACCACCGATAGTAACGCCGAGGAAAGATTAATGCAAATCAAAATCTCAAAATTCTTTGATCGCTTGGGCGACGGTCGGCTCGAATTCCCGCCGTGCCGGAAACAGTGATGACGGTGATCGCGCCCGGCGAGATCAAAACGAGTCAGAACAATCTGAGTGTCAAGAGGGATGCCGGACGTCTGACCCCATGCCCCCGACCCTGGAGAAACCTGTATGTCTCCCTGGGTTCCCCGATAGATCATTGACGCCAGGAGCCGATTCGAGCCCCCTGAAGCCCTCCAAAGGCCCCGAGGAGCGGTCGATCCGAACAAACATGGCTGTGGATCACACCGAGAAAGGCTTCGGAAAAGGAAAAGGTGTCGGGGAAACGGTCTTATTCAAGCAATGTGCCCGAGCTCGGGTCCTGGACACCTTTCCCCGCTCTTCCTGACCGCTGTTCCCTTCCCCTTTTCCCTTCCTTTCCTCGCCCTGCAGCCTTTCCTCGCTGGTTGGAGCAAAGCAAAAGTGCTGGCGATCAGTGCAATGAGCCTTGCAAAGCCTGGCCTAATGCCCCTTGCAGCGGGATTAGAGCCTGATAAAATGCGGAAGCTGAAGATAATCGAGTTTCTGCCCCCATGCTTGCAATTGAGGAGGAGAAGGCATGCCCGCCATCCAAACGCGTCCGATCGCCAACGACAGCGATTTCTTCGCCACCCGCGACGCCATCAATCCACTGATGGCCCGCTATGGTTTCCCGCTTGTGCCTTACAAGGGTTCGGCCGCTTGGCTGGCCGGAGCCGCCGACCCAACTCGGTCCACTGAGACATTTTTCAAGCTCCTCTATCGTGGCCGTGGTAAGCCGTACCTTTTCGGGATACGTCGCGACTATGCCTCGGAGTCGAGAAGCTCAAGTCCCTTCGTTGGCCGAGCGAGTTCTCTGTGATGCCATCTACCGGCGTGATCTTCTGGGGATTCGATGTCCATCCCGGCGACACCGATCGCGTCGTCCAGCGAGTGGAGAAACTTCTCAAGGCATTGCCGGAGCCTAACCCGAGTCACGCCATCGCAGTGAGTGGCTCCTCGCACGATGATCTCGATGAACAATTGAATAAGATTTAACGTCAATCACTAATCTTAGAGCATGTCACCACTCTTTTTCTTAGGACAGAGACTGCACTCTCCCCGAGCCTGAACCAGAGCGGGTGAGCCTTGTTGACAGCGGGAGCCAGAGTTGTTCAGATGCGGCGGTTCGGAGACATTGTGTCTCTGATTCTCTAGCCGATGGCGTTTACTTCCGGAGGCAACTTCATGATCTTCGCTGTCACACGCGAGCTTTTCGAGCGGCTGAAAGCCACAGGAGAATTGGAAAACATCTGCAACGAGATTGAGATTCGTGCGAGAGACAAAGTAACTCTTACAGAGCGGGTCCGACGCGGCGAACTTGTTCAGGCCAAAAACGCGAACAAGCTGCCTCGCGGTTCGCGTGATCGTTGCTACATGCCTGATTGCAATGGCGACGAAGTGACCCCGTGTTTTCGCGAGAGCGATGGCGATTTATTATTTCAGGCATTTGACAAATCCGTCGTGTATCGGCGATCCGGCAAATCCTGCCGGTTCCAGAGCAACGGCTGGTTCGAGGCGGCGCATAGCACCACCGGACCGTACCCGGCCCGGTGTGGTCTCGGGATTGCCTAAATGGACTGCATTCCTTCAGGCAGAAAGCAAACTCGACCGTATCGTCCCAGGGCCTACCACAAGAACAAACAAACCTGGCGGACGGCCTGCTGGCGGAAAGCGGTTTGTGGGGCCTGAGTCGTCCAGCGTCCTTTCCAGGAAGGGATGAATCACCGCGGGCAGCGTTGGATCCTCCCGATGGGCCGAGGCAACTTTCGGCCAAGAGAATCTCCGCGGGTACCGCTTCGGGTGCAGGCTCGGGCGGCGGCAGGGTAGCGGGCAGCGCTTCAGCGCGGCTGCGTATGCGGGCGGTCACCGGCTCCTCGGCGCCAATGCGGCGGGGGTGGAAAGCTCTCGCCACGGGGGCGATGGTGTGGGCGGCTGTTAGCATAGCTCACACTCAGTCTTTGACTGATGTGCGATCAAATCTACGCAAACGTGCACACCATCGCTTCTCGTGACGAGTTCATGGACACACTCGCCTAGCCGTTCAAAGAGGACGCGGGGGCCGGGATGGGCATCCGTGGTGGGGCCGTGTCCCACATCAGGCGGACTTCCTCCGGGGTCAGACCGTAGGCCTTGTTGACCAAGTCATGCAGTTGGTATTCCAACTGCAGCACTTCGGCCGCCAGCAAGCGGGCTGGCTCGATCGCGCGGGCGTATTCTTCCCTGATGCTTTTTAGCCCGGCCGCGGTCACTGAGTTTTTCCTCCTCGGGCTTTCTGGACCTCGGCGACGAAGGCGTTCGAGTCAAGCGAGCTCGGTCTTGGAGTTTGGTACTAGGTTCAGCCACATCGTGCTGAATCGAAAGCCAATCCAGCATCTCGCGACCAGCGGAGAGTATCGAAGCGGCGATCTCGATGAGCCTTCTCGCTGCGGGTGGAACGAAGCTTCTCGGTTGGCGGCGGGATAAGGAAGGACTCCATGAATGGATTATGAAATCTTAGTGCTTCATCCTTCCCAACACGTTTCCACGGCGCACACTATCGGGGTCCCTGCTTCGTCCCACGTCCCTCTTTTCGTCCTGCCCGTCGAAGCGGACGAAGAAGCAGAATTAGTTCCCTGGAGTGGCTACGAGAGCGTCGGATATCGTTGTTACCGCCAAGCGTACTGAAGCGAGATTGGATACCGATGTCTCTGACCGAAAACCACTTTGTTTCATATTCTGCGATCTCCTTTCCCGAAAGTCCATTACTGCAAACTGCCAGCGGAAACGTGAAGGCGACCGTACATCCTGCCCCCGCAAGTGCCTCCAAGGAACTTTCAATGCAGCCCGTGCCTCCCCTGTTCGACTAAAAGCAGAGGCGGGCCGCTGTCGTGGTGGCGGATATCGGCCGGTGCCTGATACTTCGGTGCACCGTCCCCGAGCGACAGTTTCAAGGACGTGATAGAATCGACTGTATTGCACAGCCGAATAGGGGGGGTCTACGAACACTAAGTCTGACCTGTTCAAGGTCTTGGCGATCTGCAGTGCATCACCCACAATCGTCTCGCCCTTCGTCTTCGCATGCATCGGACCCAGAAACGAAGAGCTCTTTCAGCATAGGTCACGGGGTTACGATGCCAGGCTTCCCGAAGAAACGGGGCCGCTGTCCTTGTAGGCTGGAAAGGCTGAGCGGTATGGCCGGGAGAAGCCGAACACTGGCTTGCGGCGATTATCGTCGCAGCCGTACAAATAATTCTCGCACTGCCTGGCGGGAGGCTCTTCAAAAAGCAATCGAACAGGATAACCTGTGTTGGGCAGAAGTAGTGGCCCCCATAAGCAAGGAGAATAGGGCCTGCCGCCTCGCCTGGTAGCTTGCTGCAAAATAGTCTTGCCTTCTTACACCATGTAAATGTGTTATAGCCACCGCGGTCCATGGTCTCTGCCGCGTTCCACAGTGGGTGTCTAGCGGCTTCCGCTTGAGCACTATATAGCCATGTGAGTATTAGTTGATTGCAGTCAGAGCTCGTTGTTCGGAGTGTCACGGCACCGCGAGGTCGTCGCATCTGAAGATCTACGGACAGGACGGGCCGATCACCGATCGTGGCTGCAAACCACGATATGCTTCCGGCACCACAGAAGAGGTCCACCACACGCTCGTGCCCCGGGATCTCCGCCCTTAACAGCGTTCCTAAACCGTTGAGAAGCATTGTTCGCTTTGAGCCCATGTACTTCACGGCAAGAGCCCCCAGATCGCCACGAGTTCATAGGCACCCATGAATTCGACCGCTTGCGATTGGCCACGCCGCCATGAATAAAGGCTCAAGCCCGCCGCGTGTTGGTGATGAACATGCTGTTCTCACGAAGCAAGTCCAAGATGTCTGCCCAAAGGTCGAGTGGGTTTTCCGGTTGTCCCCGCCGTCCCAGAGGCCGGGGTTGACTCCATGCGGGCCCCCACCAGAATTGCAGGTCCTTTCGAGTGAACCCGGCCGCTGCGAGTTGCTTGCGGGCAACTGTTGTCGCAAGATACAGGAGAAGTGCAGCTCTTGAAATCACCTGAAGATGGCATCGTGCGTCTTCGATTGCCGACTGCAGCTCGGCTTCCGGGAACATGGTCGGTTCAGACGTGCCATTCAAGACGGTCAGCCATGACTCGGCCTGAGCCTTCGACATCCCCATAGGATTGAGCGCCGTGTTCGATAATGGTAGTGCCACCCCGCCGGCGTTGAGCGCTCGGCGAAGTAGATACTTCTCAATGACCGGAAACCGATTGCCCTCACTCGGCTCGAAGGATCTCCAAAGGTCTTCGATGAATGTGCAAATCAGCCTCGCATCCAAGGGCGAACTCCGGCGAAACTCCGATGGACGATAGCTGACTAGATTCCGGGAATTGTGATCTTCGTCGTAATTTCGCAGATCGATGCCCCACGACCTAAGCCAATGGTCTGCGATTGCTCGGGCAGGAACAGTCGCCTTCAGAGCAGTCAACCAAGCCGAGAGTCCTTGATTTGCAGGTCGGAATGAGTCCTCGAGAGCGACTTTGCCTTGGCTAGGCCAGCCCAGTGTTGGATGCAAGGCCAAATGATCTTGTGTGTTCCCTTTCCCTTTCCGAACTCGTGTGTGTTGCTTTTGACATCGATCGTCGCGTGCCGGCTGTTTAGAATTCCGACTCCCTCACACGCAAGCAGTGCCATTGCCGCCCGGAGTTCGGCGTAATACCCGAGATGAATGGCGGCGTAAGAATCCCCGCGGAGTGTCGCATCTATTGCACGTCCTATAAACGACCATCCATCGATTACGTGGCAGGGACCCGACGCTGAAATGTAAGCAACCAACGCTGCGTGGTCGATGTCGGAGGGGTTATCTTGCGATCGCTCTCAAATCGATGAGTGCAGCGGACTCGGTAGCGATTGTTGGCATGTAACCACTTCCTCTGGCGATCACCTACTGACAGTCCTTGAAAATACAGAGCACCGGTTCTGGAGATGCATTTCTCAATCGTAGCTTGCTGTCTTTGGTGAGAGGGGTGTCCATTATTACTTGGGTTTCCGGGTCTTCATGATGTTCTTGGCAGATTAGCCAACCGGTCCGGTGCTTTTGGCCACGTGGAAAAGAAGCTGGTGACGAATTTCCTTGTATCCGCTGCTTCCACGTAAGCACCGGGATTTCCGGTGTCCCGCGCACGGGGACAGGGCCGAAGGGAAATGCCAGCGTGACGACTTCTTCGTCGTTCGTCGGCTTATCTGGTGCGGCGCCATTTTTGCCGACGCTGGTCCCGTCGTTGGGCCTTCTGGCGGGACTCGTCAAGGCGATGGTTCAGCGCGTGCTTGGGGTGCGCCGCTGCCCAGCGGTCCGGCAGCAGGCGTTCCAACGACTCCGGGCTCGCGTCCACCGACAGCTCCAGGATTACGCCTCATTCAAGTAGGCCCAGGGCTCCAGCCGGTGCCGCTCCCCGCGATGATCGTGCAGATCACCGCCGCACGCGGACCCGCCTCATCGCTGCCCAGAACGACGACTTCTCCGTCCGATGGCTTGATCCCGCAGCCGTCGCTCCGACACATTCTTGTCGATCGTCAGCCGACCGTCCTGAGTGTAACGGCACGGCGCTTGCCATTGGTTGGCGTGGTGCCTTACGCTTGTGCCACGCACTTCGGTCAAGGCCTCGACGAGAGACGATCCAGTGCGTCCCTGAGCCGCTGTAGGATCGGCACCGCCTCGGCTTGTCGCACCGCACAACGCGCGGCGTCGTCCAGAGGCCGACCCCGGTCTTCAACTTCGTATAACCGCCTAATCATCTCTAGAATCAGCGAAGCTTCCGCGGGAGACGACGACCTCGCCTCGAAGAGTTCCGACGGGCATGCGCCGAGCAGGCCACTCGAGGATCCGGCCATCGAGACCCCCGTGTAGATCCCGTCATAGCCGCTGAAGGCGTCGGCTTGCAGATATCCCGTGTAGTTCGCCAGGAACTGCACAGGGCCGTCCCCGCTTGCGATTCTCCGTGAAGTCATACACGTCGTAAGGAAACGCGGCGGGGCCGATGTAGAGCCGGAACCGCACCGTGTGGCTCCCCGGTTTTTCGCCGCCCAGCGCCGTCACCGTTGTGTCATCGGTCCAGATCACCCCGGCCTGGCGCACCAGTTCCTTCTGAAGCTCATAGAGCGGCCCCGACAGGTCAGCGATTTTGCCGACCCAATCGCAGAGCGTGCTCCGTGACAAATAGAGACCATAACGCGTCGAGATATCTTGAATCGATACAGCGGCAAATGTTCGGCGAACTTCGAGACGACCACCTGAGCAAGCAGGCCCGCTCCAGCGATACAGCCGCTTACGGGACGTGGCGGAGGCTCGGGGGCGACCGCACCGTCGCGGCAGTGGGGACAGGCATACTTGGGCAAGACGTGGACATGAAGTTCAAAGTGGGCGGGGATGAACTGCAGCACACGGGCACCCGTCCTCGCCGATGCGTGCCTTGGGTTCTCGCACTGCAAGCAAAGCTTCTCGGCCTAGGGTACATCATGCTCGATGCGCACTTGAGGTAGCCGATCGTAATCCGGCTTGCGAGATCGGCGCGGTTGTGCCGGTGGCCTGGAATCACGGGCCGGCGGCTCGGGCGGCAAGGTGAGACTCTCATCAGCTTCGTCGAGCTCGAACAGATGCCCCTGTCCGGGGGCTTCCACCAGCCGTTCCCGCCGTGGACCGAAGACGTAGCGGCGATAGAGCTCGAGCCGCCGACGCAGTTCATCGACTGTTTGCTGGTGTTCCGTAAGCGTCCGAGATAACCATCCTTGCCAACCCTGGTAGCCTGCGAAGCGGATCAACCCATCCCTTCTCAGGAGTCTACCCGATGGCAAGAACCCCCGACCCCAAGCTCCATGCAATTTGGCGCGAGCGCATTCGCCGGCAGGAAGCCAGCGGTTTGACAATCGAGCAATTTTGCTCCCAGGAAGGCATCGCCAGGTCGAAGTTCCACGCTTGGAAACGACGCTTCCGGCTTGCAGACGTTGGCGGAGTCAGCGCCCAGCATTACCTTCCCCGTCGTCCTTTCTACCGGTCACGGTTCGCCTCCTCCAGCATGGTCCCGACGGAGCCGCCGCCGATCGAGGCCGACCTGCCCAACGGTGTCCGCCTCCGTATCCCCACCGCGGACCCGCGCCTGGCCTGCCGGATCATCCGCACTGTCGCGGCGGCCAGTACCAACTCGGGAGGTACGCGATGATCAGCCTCCCGTCTTCCTGTCCGCGTGTTCTTGCACACCCCAGCCCACCGATCTCCGCAAGGGCTTTGATGCGCTCTGCGGCTTGGTGACCACCGCCTTTGGCCAGGACCCAACTTCCGGGCACCTGTTCCTGTTCGTCAATCGACGCCGCGATCGCATCAAGATCCTCTACTGGGATCGCGACGGTCTGGCGATCTGGTACAAGCGACTGGAAAGCGGCACGTTTCAGATCCCCACGGCCGCCCCGCGAGCGGTGTCGATCGAGATGACCGCGACCCAATTGTCGCTGATCCTCTCCGGCATCGACCTGAGATCGGCACGGCAACGCAAGCGCTATCAGCGGCCCACGCCGGCAGCCGAAAATCGGCCATTTCCCTCTTGAAATACGAGATGATCATGCTATAATTTTTTGATGACAACTCCACAGTCATGGCCCACTGATCCTCGCGAATGCCACGACCTGCTGAGCCGGTTCGCTCAGCAGGTCGAGGACCTCCAGCGCCGCTACTCGACGACCACCGCGCCGCACTCGATCAAGCCGCGAAGCTCCACGAGCAGACCGTCCAAGAACACCAGCAAACGATCGACGAATTGCGTCGCACCAACTCGATCTCTACCGCCGCTATGTCTTCGGCCCGCGGCGGGAACGGCTGGTGGAAGCCCCCGGACAGGGGCATCTCTTCGAGATCGAAGAAGCTGATGACCTGCCCATCGTGCCGCCCGCGCCGCCTGCCCGTGACTCCAAGGCCACCGGCCAACCGCGCAAATCTCGCAAGCCGGATTACGATCGCCTGCCGCAGGTACGCATCGAACATGATGTGCCCGAGGCCGAGAAGGTTTGCTCGCACTGCGGGGAACACAAGGCACGCATCGGCGAGGACGAGGCCCGCGTGCTCCACTTCGTCCCCGCTCACTTCGAGCTTCACGTCCACGTCCTGCCCAAGTATGCCTGCTCCCACTGCCGCGACGGCGTGGTTGCCCCCGAGCCTCCGCCGCGTCCCATCAGTGGCTGCATCGCCGGGCCGGGGCTTCTGTCTGAGTTGATCGTCTCGAAGTTCGCCGAACATTTGACGCTCTATCGATTCGAGGATATCTGTACGCGTTATGGTCTCTATTTGTCGCGGAGCACGCTCTGCGACTGGGTCGCCAAAGTTGCCGACCTGCTGACACCGCTTTATGACCTTCAGAAGAACCTGGTGCTTCAGGGAGACGTGCTCTGGACCGATGACACACCAGTGAGGTTCTTGGGCGGCCCAACGCCGGGAAGTCACGTGGGGCGCTTCTGGCCCTACATCGGCCCCGCCCTGTTTCCCTACGACGTGTATGACTTCACTGAGAATCGCAAGCGAGACGGCCCCGCAGATTTCCTGAAGGACTTCGCGGGATACCTGCACGCCGACGCCTTCAGCGGGTATGACGGAATCTTCACGGGTTCGGACGGCCGGATTCTCGAAGTGGCCTGCTGGCGCATGCCCGGCGGAAGTTCTTCGACGCGCGGTCGTCGTCACCCGCGGAAGCTTCGCTGATTCTTGAGATGATTCGGCGATTATACGAAGTGGAGGACCGGGCCCGGCCACTGGACGACGCTGCGCGTCGCGATCTGCGGCAGGCGGAGGCGGTGCCGATTTTGGAGCGGCTGCGGGCCGAGCTGGACCGGCTGTCGGCGAAGCTGCTGCCCAAATCGGCGCTGGCCCAAGCGGTGACGTATGCCTTGAACCAGTGGCAGGCGTTGTGCCGCTACACGGAGGACGGTCGGCTGACGATCGACAATAACGCATCGGAGCGACGGGTGCGGGATCAAGCCATTGGTCGCAAGAACTGGTTATTCCTGGGGAGTGAACAGGCGGGTCCGCGTGCGGCGGTGATCTACACGATCATAGCGGGAGCGAAGCGGCACCGGATCGAGCCGTGGGCCTATCTCAACGACGTCATCCTGCAACTGACGGTGGACGCCAGCCCCGACTCGTTGGAACGTCTGCTGCCAGACCGCTGGGCCGCGGCACACCCCGAGCACGTACTGAATCATCGCCTCGACGAGTCCCGAGAGAAGGCCCGGCGACGCGATCAGCGCCGGGCAGAGCGGCGCCGCTCGAAGTAGAGCACGCGAAGACGAAGAAGTCACACCCTGGCAGCCGCTTCGGCCCGCCCCCGCCGCGGCCACCTGGTAATCCCGGACGCTTACGGTGTTCCTGGACGGTCTGATCGTGGAGCTTGGCGGCTTGATCGAGCGCGGCGTGGAGGTCCTCGACCTGCTGGTTGAGCCGGTTCAGCAGGTCGTGACATTCGCGGGGGTCGGCGGGCCATGACTCTGGCGTGATCATAAAATGTATTATAGCATGATCATTCCATATTACAAGAGGGGAACGATCAATTTTTCGGCCTCTGGCGTCGGACGCTGGTACCGCTTGCGTTGCCGAGCCGATCTCAAGTCGATGCCGGAGAGGATCAACGCCAATTGGGTCGCAGTCATCTCGATCGATACCGCATCGCGGGGGGCTTTTGGGATCTGGAACGAGCCGACCTCCAGTCGCTTGTACCAGATGGCCAGCCCGTCGCCGTGATCCCAGTAGAGGATCTTGATGCGGTCGCGGCGGCGATTGACGAACAAGAACAGGTGGCCGGACGTGGGGTCCTGGCCAAAGGCAGAGGTCACCAGGCCGGAGAGCGCATCGAAGCCTTTGCGGAGATCGGTAGCTGGGGTGTGCAGGAACACTCGGACGGCATGAGGGAGGCTGATCATCGCGAGCCTCCAGAGTTGGTCTTGGCTGCTGCGACAGCGCGGACGAGACGGCAGGCCAAGTGCTCATTGACCGTGGGAATGCGAAGCCGGATTCCATTGGGAAGGTCGGCCTCGATCGGCAGCGGTTGGTCAGCAACTCGCTCGAGGAGGCGTACAGTCACGGGGAGAAAAGTCGACCGGGCGGGTAACGTTGAGCCCGGACCTGCCGAGTCAGCAAGACGGAGTCGTCGCTTCCAAGCATGGAACTTCGACCTGGCGACGCCTTCCCGTGTACAGAACTGATCGATTGTCAAACCGCTGGCTTCTTGGCGTCGAATGCGATCGCGCGAAAGCGCATGGACCTTGGGGTCGGGGGTTCTTGCCATTGGGTAGCCTCCTGAACGTGGACGAACTGGTCCACCTCGCAGGCTACCAGGCCCCGCAAGAATGGTTATCTCGGTGCGTTACGCTTCCACGGAATACGGCTTGCTTAAGTCTCTCCTCCTCCGTTAGTCCGGGCGTTGACGATGTTCGCCAGTCATAACTGCTTAAAGCATGACCGAGATCGAAGAGGAAGGTACCGATCTTTGACCCATCAAGCGAGGCCAAAGCCAGGTTTACGGCGCCTTCGTCGGTAGCGGCAAGCGCCCTCGCATTACGTTGAGAATAAATCGTGTCCCAATCCCATCCGTGCAGCTCTAAGTCATCTGCGGCAATGTAGCAGAGGTCGTTTGTTGTCTGGAGCCAACCACGAATGCCTTGGTCGGTTGCGAGCAAGGAATACTTGCCGTAGAAAGCGAGGTCATGGTCGTCGGCAAACAATTCCCTCTGCTCAATGGTGCGTAACCGTTTTGCCCAATCTGATTTTGACCGCGTGACAGCAGTTCTCAGCGCACGACCGGCGAAGATCAGGAATGCCACTTGCATTGCTCGATTCCACGGAAGGGTGAGCTCGTCACTGGAACGCCCTGCTCCAAACAGGCCGCCGATGCGAACTCCTTCTTCAGCCCACTCCTTGACGAAGCTAGCCATTAGGCTCCGGATCCAAGCGGCTTGGGTCACCATCGGAACGTCGGTGCCCAGTTGCTGTGAAGTTTCCCCGAGCATGTTGATTCGTTCATGCCACGGACTTTCAGGGTGAGACCATAGCGCCTCTACAAGTTCCTGGCATCGGGTCTCTCGATATATGGAATGCCCGGCAAACTTGTTGAGCCAGTCTTCCTTGCGAAGAAGTGGGTATAGGTCGAATGCCAAAGACCGGTTAATCCTCTTGGGAGTGATGTTGACAGACCAGAAAAGGTAGGCCTGCCAGCTGCGATCGAGACCGTGGAACGCGACGACGGGAAGCTGAAAGTCCTTCCCGGGATCGAACTCCTCAAATGCCCAAAGCCGGTGTTGCCCATCGATCACTTCGAGTGGAAAAATAGTTTCCGGCTCCCACGTTGGGCCAGAAAATGAGGCAGGCAACTGGATGGTCGCGGGTTGTTCATTATCAACGACGGTGATTAGGTCCTTCTTACCGATAGTGCCGTTGTCGCGTTTGTCTCCGTCGGTGAGGATGTTCACGATGATCGCTGTGGGGAGCCATCCAGGTTTCCGAAGGAGATTCGCGTCTACTGCATTTCGATTTGCTTCTCCCATTTCACACCACGGGTAACCGTGCTTGACGAACTGCTGGATAGTAAGGGAACGTTCTTCTTCGTGGCCGCGTTGAACGTTGGGGTCCTTTCGCGAGGTTTCCCGGTCCGGGTAGAGCGATGGTATACACCCGTTAGGGCTTTCAAGTGCGACGCTGGGAGCGAGAGTAGATAAAAATGGGGTTCGGGTCGGGACTGGAATAGCCTCTTATCAAAGATCACTTGGTCCCACTCGGGAAGCCACTGGGCAACCCTTAGTGCAGGAATTGTCAGATTAAATTCGGTCGGTTTCTTGGCCACGATTCGATCTCCGTCCGCAACTACATGAGGGAGTTGATTCACTCCGAACTCAGAGGCTATCCGGGAACTATTTCCCGTGATTCACGGTACTTGAAAGGGGCCGGGCGGGTAGAACTGCTAGGTTTCAAATATCTAAGCATACGATGAATCGAACTCACTTTGATCATCGCCTCGCTGGAGTGTGTGAAGCGCTCGTAGTCTCGGCTGTGCCTGCGGTACCGTCCAATCCAGGCGAGCGTACGCTCTACCACCCAGCGCCAGGCCAACTTCACGTATCCCACCGACCCAGCAGGTCGCGCTACGACATCGACCGAGTACGTCGCCTTGGTCCTCTCCAGCCAGTCGTCCAGGGAGTTGTTGCGGTACTTCTGATCGCCCCACAGCCTCTCCAGATGCGCGCAGTGCTCCGCAGTCATCTGCCCCAAGACTTCCGGCGCAGCCGTCCCGTCATCCGCCGATGCCGCTGTGACCGCAACCACCAGGAGCAACCCCAAGGTATCCACGATGATATGTCGCTTCCTCCCGGTGATCTTCTTACCGCCGTCATAACCTCCCTCGCCCCCGACCTCGGTCCCCTTGACCGTCTGGCTGTCAATGCAACCGGCGCGGGGGATGGCTGCCGCCCCGCCTCCGTCCGCACCCTCCGCCGCAAGGCATCGAGGATCTTCTGCCAGGTACCGTCGTCCCGCCACTGGGCGAAGTAGTCATAGGCAGTGCCTTGGCGCAAGAGGTCGTGCGGCAGCATGTCCCACTGGCAACCGGAGCGGTTGAGATAAAAGATCGTGTTGAGCACCTCCCGCGTCTCGACCTCGCGGGGTCGACCCACCTGGTTGACAGGGATAAGCGGCCGGATGATTTCCCATTGCTCGTCGGTCAAGTCCGAGGGATAAGCCTTACGCATCGGTGTGCATCCTTGCGTTGGGGAAATGGGCGGACTTCCTGTGCTGAAAACAGCTTACGAAATCTGGGGATTACCGGATAGCCTCTCAGAGTCATGCGGAGCTACTCAATCAAGTCGGCCTCACGTAGCGGTTCCATGACGCCGTTCTTCAACTTATCCTCGTCGAGGCCTTTTTCGCCCCCGCGTGGATGGCAACAGTTAAGTTACATGCTAGATCAAGGAGAGGACAAGGAGAGGCTTGCGGCTTATCGCCTTCCGACGGGCAAGCGTGGAGCGAGTGGCGTTGAGAGTCTCCGGCAACGAGAGAATGGTCAACAGATGGTCGCTGGGGACGGGCAACAAACAAACAAAGCAAGGGAGGGGGCATAGTTAATTGTTTTCATAGAATAGGGGGAATAGGAAGCCGATTAACTGGCCAATCTGCCTGGACCACCTTGTCAATTCACGATGTCCCTCTCGAGCTCCCGCTAGTTGCGTCCCCGTTTCTGCTCCCGTCCCCGTTTCTGCTCCTGGGGTGTCGCGAAAACCGGAAAACGGCTCCTGACCCCGCGAAGCCGCCTGGTCCACCCCTCTCAACGTGTTATGGCGTCCTCGGCAGGGGCACCAATTATTCACGGAAGACATTTAACTCTCGGTCATTCGCGGTTCCTTCGAGGACCAAGATGGGTACGAGGCGGATACCCGTGAGGGTAAGGTTTTCGGGGTCATCCTCAAGTACGCGGGCCTTGGTGCCTTCATGAACCTCAGCCCGTCCTCGGAAGGCTTCCCCTCGGGGGAAGGGATCATTCATGAGACCCGTGTCATGCTCGGCTCCTTTCTTGTTAAGCATGCACTCAGTACCCGGCCGCAAGTGCTCGAATATGTCAACATCCCGTTGCGGATGAGCCCTCCGCAGCCTGCGACGAGCGAGAATGCAGAAAGCAGTACGAGACGTTTAATGGTTGGTTCCTCTCGGGGTAAACGGTGGTCATTCCCACTCTTTCACGAACAAAATGATCTATTCCAGGGCGGCAACGACGCGCTCAGGCGACAGGTTTGCGGCAAGAGCAGGCTTGACGGTCTGGACCAACACCCCAATCAATGCTGCACAGGCTTTCATCGGAGTCGATAGGGACATCCACGGTTCTCGGGCGGAAGGACTCGGGTGGCCCCTTCGCTGCTATAGAACCGGATCTCCGCGTAGTTGCTGACGACCGCCCACTGCGCCGATTCGGAAGCGTTGAGGTAATTCCAGACCTGCTGGACGGGGGTGATGTTAAGTGTGGGCATCTTCCGGTCGAGGTCAACTTTCGCCCCCTTCAGTTCGACCATGACCAGCGGCTCGGCGGTCAACCGACCTGACTCGTCGAGTCGAAATCTTCCAAGCGCCGAGTCGGCCTCGCCCGAGCCGGGGACGTTCCCCTTCGGGGTCAGCGTCCAGGGCTGGTCGTACGCAACGTCGGACTGGGTCGTGTAGCCCAGCCCGCGCAGCGGGACATGGTTGAAGTCCTGCTCGACCAGGGTCTCGTGCAGGTGTTGCAAGACCCCTTCTTTCAGGTCTTTCGCCCATTTCCTGAAGGCGGGATGCGCCTGCTCGCGGCGATTGCCGTTGATCTGCTTGTTTCGTGCGATTTGCTGCACCAGGTCGGGCAAGAAGAGCGGGCGAATATGGGCCGGCAGAGGAGCGGCCGCGGCGCTCGGGATGAGGTGCTGGAAACCGGGAAGCAAGCTCGACGGCGCGGGCTTTTCGGGGGACGGTTTCTTGGCCATGCCGAGCGATCACCTACGCGGGGTAGAGAGGGACGAACCATAGGCTCAGCCCTCGCAGGTTCTTGATGTCGCGGGTTGCTAAGCGACGCAACGCCATCGCGACGGCACCAGCATGCATGGGCCGATTAGGTATACATTTTACCAGAGAGCGCATCGGGAGCAAGAAGGCCGTCCCACGCTCCAGCCTACGCTTTTCCTGAGGCGAGCACATTGCATGCATCGTGGCGTATGCCCATACCGCTAAGGCCTTGAGGAACCGGCCCGCATCTCAGCCGGCCACAAGAGGGTGGTCAACGTTCCGGCGACGGCGAATCGGGGGTAGCGGAGCATTTTGTCCGAAGAAATCGCCCGGGTCGGTGACATTCCTAATAGAGAGGGCCCGCTCGTCGGGATCGGGCTCCGTTCGGTCTTTGGTAATTCGGGGGTCGGTATCAAGCAGTTGCCAGCGGGGGAGGGTATGCGCCGACCTGACCCCGCTGGCCGCGGCGTCGTGGGGCGTGGGACGTAGGGCGTGGAGCGTGAGGCGTGAGGCGTGGAGCGTGAGGCGTGAGGCGTGGAGCGTGAGGCGTGAGGCGTGAGGCGTGAGGCGTGAGGCGTGGGGCGTGGGGCGTGGAGCGTGAGGCGTGGGGCGAGAGAACAGTGACTAGCGACGGTAGAACAATGACCAGAGGCCCGTGAGCTTAAGAGAGGGAGCTGGCGGTGATAGAAAAAAGCGCCAAAACGAAGCCATCGGATATTAATTGTTGCCACATTATAACTTAGGATGAATCAAGTCGGAATCCGGCGGTCGAACGAAGCCGATTTTCGGCAGGTCAGCAGGTGGCCGGACTGTGCGGCTGTGGCTGCTTGGAGACCACAAGGACGTACAGGAGGAACAGGAGAAATCAAAGAACCGCTTTCCCATAAGGTTCTCTTTGAGTTTAACGCTTTCCCTCCTGAACCTCCTGTACCTCATTTGTGGCTCGTCTGATCATGCGTTGCTCTTTAAGCAGTCATGTTCGCCTTGTGTTAATGACGAGTCAGTGGCCGGTGGCACGAGAAGTGGTCAGTAGCCATCAAATGCGAAGAGATGGAACTGGCGGTTATAGAAAAGCGCCAAATCAAAGCCAATTTGCTTGGTTGTTAGTCGTTTCTAGACAACCACTTAAGACTGTCCAAGGCCGAATCGAGCTGGCGAACAAAGCCGATTCGTTGCAATGAGACGACACAGGGCCAAGAAGCTCCCAGAGAGCGTGGTGTCGGGCAACGAAGCGCTACCGAAACACCTACGCCTCTGACCCCAAGAATTACGGAGAGAATTACAGGTGGGTCCGTCCGAGGCATCCATTCAGATCCAAGACCGTTTGATCCCCAGGGTCAACTGGCGGACGCTGATTTCATTCTCCTTGATCGTACGTTTGACATCCAATATTAGGGGTCACCGATCGATTTCTTTTGCGTCAAGGTATTTTTCGCTCGTTCCCCGGAATTATGGCAGCTCACCGGTACTGCCTCACGAATATTATTAGAGAGTGGGCCGTCCTTTTGGGTGTCCTCCTACCATGTGCTGACCTTCGGCTCGGCCTGTCGGCCGTGCCATGATTTCCCATTGCAATCATCAAGCGCTCATGCGGGAAGCTTTAAGAACATAGTGCGTGCAGCAGGCCATGATTAATGCATCAATCTCGTCAGAAGCTAAGACCACGACCGATTCGGGTCGGCTGGAAAATCGCGCCGGGGGTCTGGAAGAAACGGCTAACCTGGAGAGCTCCAGCTTGGCCGCTGCTGAGTCCGCCGGGTTTGATGAAGCGGCTCAGAGCAATACGGACAAGCGCTACTGGGAAAGCGTGATCGGCTCCAGGCTGGCTGACTACCAGATCGAGTCACACCTGGGTCGGGGATCGATGGCCCATGTTTACCGGGCTCGGCACCTTGGGCTCGATCGGCTCTGCGCGCTGAAGATTATCGATCCCCGCCTCGTCTCTCGGCATCCGGCCTTCCGCGAGCGGTTTTGGGCCGAGGCGCGGGCAGCAGCCAACCTCAAGCATCCACACGTGGTGACCATTTACAATCTGGGAGTTGATCGGGGTTATGACTACATCGAGATGGAATACGTTCCTGGCGCGGTAAGTCTTCGGGAGTGGCTGGTCCGCGGGGGGCCGTTTGAGCCGCTGCGGGCATCGAAGCTGGTCAGGCAGGTGGTGCTGGCGCTCGAGGCCGCGCATCGTTCGGGCATCGTGCATCGCGATGTCAAACCCGCCAACGTGCTCTTGACCCCGCAGGGCCATGCCAAGCTCGCCGATTTTGGGCTGGCTCACCAACAGCTCGATCTTGCCCAGGAACGGCTCGCGGGAACGCCGACTTTCATGGCGCCGGAGCTGTTCCGCCGCGCAGCGGCCAGCCCGCAGTCGGACATCTACGCGGTCGGAGTGATGCTCTATTACCTGGTCTCGGGCCGCCTCCCGTTCGCGGCCAACACCATAAGGTCGCTCATCCGCCTCCACCAGGAACAGCCAGTCCCCGACATCCGCATCATCGTAAGCGCGATTCCAGAGCGTCTCGCCTTGATCGTCGGCCGTTGCCTGGCCAAAGATCCGGCCGAGCGCTACTCATCGAGTCTCGAGCTGGCCGATGAACTGCGCGTCGTGATCCGGCAATTCAAGGACACCGAAAGCCTGATCCGCGACAGCTTGCGCGGAGTCGACTGTTTTCTTCAGGGCAGCCGGGATACGTTCCGCATCGTCCTCCCACAGCAGGGCGGAGAACGGCTTCAGGAAGTCATGGTCGAGGTGACCGAGGGCAAGAATAACGAACGGTTCCTCTCGGTCTTCTCGGTCTGCGGCCCAGCAGAGCCGCGTCACTACGCAAGCGCCTTGGCGCTCAACGGGCGTCTGACGTACGGCAGCCTTTCCATTCGTCAGGTCTTGGGGGCTCCCACGCTGGTGATGTCGCGCACCTTCCCGCGCGACGGAGTGCGGGCCAGCGAACTGCGCGACGCCATCAGGGAAATCGCCCGCCGCTCTGATCAGATTGAGCTGCAACTGACACAGCTCGACCAATATTGAGCCGGACGGGGGCTCCGGTGCACCAACCGGCCTCGCACAGGCAATGTACGCCGCTTGAGCTCTTGATTGGCCAGATGGTTTTGGCGACAACATTCAAGCCCCCGAGTCATGCCCGCAGTGCCGCGCCCGGCGTTTCGAGTGATCGTCCCTGGGTTACGGGAGATGAACCGATGCCGCGAGCCGAAGACATTCCCTCGGCCAGTTTTGGTCTGGCCGCCGGCCTTTGTCTGATCGCGTTGTTTCTCGGGCTGCGGGAGTGGTATGAACGGAAGGCCCGTGAAACCGACCTGTCGCCGGCCGACCAGCGCCACTTCTGGCACCAAGACCTGCGGCGCGGCTGGGCGTGGGAGTCTTGGTGGCCATCGCGATCCTGGCATTGGTCGGCTCGCGCATCGACCCCGGGGCCGCGGGCAGGGCGAACCTGTTGTTCGCCGCTCTCTGGTTCGTCGTACTGACACTGATCGCGGTGCTGCTGGGACTGGCCCTGGCCGACTTGCTGGCGACCGGCGCCTACGCACGGCGGCGCCGCAAGGAGATGCTCCGGGAATCCATCGAGGCCATCCGCCGGGATGCTCGAGAAGCCGCGGCTCGTCCACCCGGAAAAACCAACGGACCCGCCGACTCGACCGCGTCGAGCCAACCAGAATAGAGCCATGCTCGCTGGGCTGCTGGTCCGCCGCACTACATCCATCCAATCTTCGGACCGGAAAAACTCTCAAGCGTTGCGAAAAAGCCCATGAATTATTCGTTGACTTGATGCTGGGCTTGAGGTACTATAAGCATAGACGATCCAGGATGGAGCAAATCTCCGGACGCGCATTCGTCGATGAGGACGGCCGATCCATTTGCCGTTTCTAGCGATGTGGCCCGACTCATGCGTGTGAATGGCTCGACACTGCCTTGGCACTCGTCCGCACGCACGGAACCGCGCCCCCTCTCTCTTGCTCAGACATTTCCTGGTCTTCCTACATGTCTGAACCCGTACCAGGGAGACCCATCCGATGCGCCCAAAGTCGGTTTCGCGAGTGGACTTTTCAATTCGATTGCTGGCGGTCGTGATGCTGTTGGGAGCTTGCTTCCCTGCTCTATCGAGCGAGCCGGATCGGAAGCTGTACTGGGACGTCAAGGACCTCCGCCCGGGGATGAAGGGGGTCGGCAAGACGGTGATGGTCGGCACCAAGCTCGAGGAGTTCGGCGCCGAGGTGCTGGGAGTGATGCGCGACGTCAGTCCAGGACGCGACATGGTGCTCTGCCGGCTGACAGGGTGCAACCTTGAGCATGCCGGAATCATTCAGGGTATGAGCGGCAGCCCGATCTACATCGACGGCAAGTTGCTGGGCGCCGTGGCATTCGCCTGGGAGTTCGCGAAAGATCCGATCGCCGGGGTGACCCCGTTTCAGCAGATGGTGCAGTACGTGCGGGCCAATGACCGACGGATTGCGGCCGAGGCCCGCGACCTCCTTCCTGAAAAAGGCTTCCACGCCGCCCGGACGTCGATCTTGCCGGAACTTGATGGCCTTGTGCTTGACGATTCCAAGCCCCCAGCGGAACTTGCTTTGCTGCCCGTCTCCGGCGGCGCGATGGCTGGCATGACGCCGATCGTCACGCCCCTTGCGGCTTCGGGGTTCAGCGCTCGAGCGTTATCAGTGCTGGAAACCCGGCTGCGGCCGCTCGGAATGGCCCCGATGGCTGGAGGTCTTGCTCCCGAGCATGTGATCCGCGAGCAGGAGCGGACTCCTCTGGTTGCGGGCGCGCCGTTGTCGATCGCCATGGTGATGGGTGATTTCGATCTCTCGGGGATCGGTACCGTCACGCACGTGGAGGGTAATCGGGTTTACGGCTTTGGCCACCCGATGTTCGGTCTGGGCACATGCGACATGCCGATGATGACCGGCTTCATTCACACAGTCTACCCCCGCGCTAGCGTCAGCATGAAGATGGGTTCTCCATTGCGGGTCGTGGGCGTCATCGACACCGACGTCAGTACGGGTGTTGCCGGCCGGATCGGGCCGAAGCCCGACATGCTCCCCTTGAGCATCCGCGTCAAGACAGGCCGGTATGCCGATTCTCGGCTTTACAAGGTTCAGATCATTCGCGAGCCGGTATTGTTGCCGTCGCTCTTGATGGCAGTGCTCACCAGTGCCATCGACACCGAGGGCAACCTGCCGGAGGAGCTCACCGCCCGCTTGAGCGCGACCTTCCAGCTCAAGAGTTTCGAGCCCATTATCTTTCATGACACTTTCAGTGGTCCACGCTACACCGGGCAGACCGGGGCGGCGGTCTTGTTCAGCCCGCTGGCCTCGATTGCCAATCTACTCGTTCGCAACCCCATGGCCCCGGTGCGGATCGAGGCGATCGACTGCGAGGTGGAGATCGAGCCAGGGCGGAGGGTCGCGGCGATCGAGTCGGTTCGGCTGCTCTCGGACACGATCGAGCCTGGCAAGGAGATCAAGGCATTTGTCACGCTGAAGCCGTACAAGGGCGATCGCGAGACGATCGAGCTGGTCATTGCGATCCCCGATGACTTTCCCGAGGGCCCCTATGAAGCCGTCTTCAGCGACGCGGCATCCAGTCTGCGACGCCGCTTCAGGAACGATCCGCCCCTGGCTGAACCACGCGACCTGGCCGGCTTCATGAACACGATCCGGATGCAGACCGAGCCCAAACGAACCGCCATTTACGTCCACGTGCCCACCCCCGAACGAGGCCTGGCCGTGCAAGGGCAAGAGCTGCCCAACCTGCCGGTCAGCGTGAGGGCCGCGTTCGCCTCCAAGAAGGAGTCTCCAGTCCAGCCCATCCGGTCGGACCTGATCAAGGTAGGCCAGACCTCATGGGTCATCGAGGGCTCACAGACCCTGCGGTTCACGGTGGCCAAAGATACCGGAATCTCGCTATCGTTGAAGTGATGGGCCCAGTGCCCTGCGCAACGAGAGACGAGGTCGCAATGAAACATCGGCTGCGGGCACAGCGATATGCCGGAACTTGGCTTGCCCCGTGGTTGGGCATCTCGGCGATGATGACGGTTGGAGCGGGCGCGATCTCCGCCTGGGCCAAGCTCGATACCTGGCGTCGGGAGGGGCCCACGGCCTTTGCCAAGTATCACCGCGAGCGCGTGGTGATCTCGGACCAGGGCCATGTGCGATTGGGGCAGGCGCTGCTGCCGACCGGGCATCTGGCCGGGGAGCGAGTTTGGGACCTTGCTCGCGCCACTGACGGCACGATCTACGCGGCCACCGGCGACTCGGGAAAGGTCTTTCGCCAGGCCACCACCGCGGAGACTGCCTGGAGCGTGGCGCTTGATGCCGCCGATACGCAGGCGCTTGCCTTAACCACCACGGCCCAGGGGAAAGTTTATGTTGGCACGGGGCCGGGCGGCCAGGTGATCGAGGTTACCGATCCCCGGCACCCAGCCTCTCGTCCCGATCCCGCTGTGCGGTATATCTGGGACCTCGCGGCCGACCCACAGGGAAACCTCTTCGCGGCGACCGGCCCGGCGGGCCAGCTCTGGAAACGCTCGCGCGACGGCAATTGGTCGCTCGTCTTCGACAGCAAGGCAACCCACTTACTGTGCGTCGCCCTGGGGCCCGACGGCACCGTGTATACCGGCAGCGACGGCGAGGGCCTGATCTTCCGGATCAACCGCGAGGGCAAGGTTTCGGTCCTCTATGACGCGCCCCAGTCGGAGATCCGGACTCTCGTGCTGGCACCCGACGGATCACTCTACGCTGGCACGGCCGCCGAAGCGGGCGGGGGGGAGGTTCGAGTCGTGCTCCATCGCTGTTTTCAATGCGCGAGCGACGCTCCAGAGCCGGGAATGCGGAATGCAGTACCCGTTTCTCGGGGCGATCGTGACGACCAGCCAGGAGGGCAAGTCAATCGCGCGCAGGCCCCGTCTTCAGCCGGAGGCCGGCCAAACGCGGCCAGGCCCCCGGCGGCCGGCTCCGCCGCACCCAAGCCGAGCTCTCCCGGCGACAATGCGGTTTACCGGATCGATACCGACGGCGTGACTCGCGAGGTATTCCGCGTCAAGGCATTGATCTTCGCGCTCTGCTGGGCCGGGGACCGGCTGCTCGTCGGCACCGGCCCGGACGGCCAGCTCTACGAGGTGCGCGACCATCCCCCCGAGAACACGCCCGTGGCGAAGCTCGATAACGGGCAGATTCTGTCGCTCCTGGCCAGGCCGGACGGTGAGATTCTCCTGGGAACTGGCGATCCAGGCACAGTTGTCCGGCTCTCGCCGGCGTTCGTGAGTCAGGGCGAACTTGTCTCCGAGGTTTACGACACCAAGTTTCTAAGCCGCTTCGGGGCTCTGTCGTGGCGGGCCGACCTGCCCGCCGGCACTGCGCTGTCGGTGCAAGTTAGGAGCGGCAATGTGGGTGAACCCGACGAGACATGGTCGGCCTGGTCGACCGAACAAACCGACCCTGCGTCGGCACGCGCCGAATCGCCCCCCGGTCGGTTCGCGCAGTACCGGGTCAAACTATCAACCCGCGACCCTCAGCGCACGCCGGATCTCTCAAGTGTGTCTCTCTCATTTCGCTCGGGGAACTTGCCCCCGGAGATCAACCGCCTGGAGGTCCCCGACGTCAGCACGGCCGATGGCACCACCCGGCAAACCCGGCTCAGTGTGCGATGGGACGTGACCGATCCCAACGATGACGATCTCGCCTCCACCGTGCAGGTTCGCAAGGATGGCTGGCCAAGCTGGGTCTCGCTCACCGAAACGCCAATTGCCGAAAAGACCTATAATTGGGACACAACTGCCTTTCCTTCTGGATATTACCGGCTGCGGGTGAGCGTGACTGACCGGCCCTCGAACAGCCCCGGCGACGCCTTCACCCGCGAGCGCGAGACCCCGTCTTTCATCGTCGATCACGAAACGCCCCAGGTCTCCGTGACGCCTCGGGAGAAGAGGGCGCAGATCGTGCTGGCCGACAACTTGACTCGGGTTGTCAAGGCGGAATACGCGATCGACGGAGGTGCCTGGACGCCGCTCTTCCCTGACGACGGCCTCTTCGACACGCTCCGCGAACAGATCAACATCGCCTTGCCGGAGCTTAAGCCCGGCATCCACCTGCTCATGGTCCGCGCCACCGACGCGGCCGGCAACGTCGGTACTGGTGATGGGCTTGTGGCGGTGAGGAACTGAGCCATGCTCGGGCCGACGCCAGCATGGAGCACGAGATCCGCCCCAACGTTGCGAGCCAGACCGAGCGGGGGTACTTGCAAGCCCTGTCGCCTTGGCCTCACGCTTATCGACGTGATCGTGATATTACTGCTGGCAGCGGTGGTCGTTCTCGTTATGCTTCTGGCAATGCCCCGCGGCAGAGAACAAGCCAGGCTCGCCGTCTGCCAAAAGAACCTGGCCCAGATCGGGCTGGCCCTGGCCTTGTACGATCAGACCCGGCACCAGCTTCCCGGGATTGACACACTCGAGCCTATCGACGATTCGAGGCGGTACCAGGCTGGCAGTCCCGGGCCGCTGAAAATCCTGCTCGAAACGCTTGGACACGCCGACTTCTTGGGGCTGGCGCCGAACTCAACTCCGCCCGGTTCGAACAGCCTCATCCCCGGTGAGGTCCCCGTGCCGGGCTTCATTTGCTCCAGCGATCCGAAAGCCACCGCGGGCCTATTCCGGGCGCCCATCAGCTATCGCGGCAACACCGGAGGCGACCATCTCGGTCGCGACGGCCTCTTCGCCGCTGGGAGAAAGACCAGCATTGCCGAGATCGAACAAGGCGACGGCGCGAGCTACACCGCCGCCTTTTCGGAGCGCCTTGTGGGCGACAGCAATGATGGTCAACTCTCGCCTTGGAATTATGCCGCCGCCGCCGGCCCGCTGCCGGCCCACGGCTGCACGCTCATGTGGCTGAAGGACAGCGCCGCGCACTGGCGCGGTGATGCCGGCTCTTCCTGGGTGGCCGCCGGCTACCGCTCGACTCTTTACAACCATGCCTTGCAACCGGGATTTCCGTTATCGTGCGCGGCCCAGGACGGACAAACGGCCTACATGGGAGCCTCGAGCGGCCACAGCCGGGGAATCAATCTGCTCATGCTCGACGGCGTGGTCAAGCTCGTTCTACCCTCGATCGACTCCAAGGTGTGGAAGAACTTCGCGGCCGTTGCCGATGCTTCACCGCGCCCGCAATAAGAGTGACAGAGGATGAGAGCGTCGCCTCAAGTCTGATGGTTGGGGAATAGTTCGGCCAGTGGAACAAGAACAGAAGATCAACTGTATCCCCCGCGCTGGCCGCGGGATCAGGGGATGTACCGCTCGATCGCCCGCAGAACGTCGTCCGGAGACAGGCGTACGATCACCTCGGGCGATCGATATAACCAGCGCACGGTGCCGTGCAAGTCCGCGAGAATCGTGGTCGGCACGTCGGCGTCGCCGCCATCCGGCGCCGCGTGGGGATGGATAAGCGCAGCCGCCTCGGAGAGGCTGCGCTCCTGATCCGCCAGCACGTTCAGGTGCGGGAAGTCTGCCTGGGTCTTCTGGGCGTCGTCAAGCCCTTCCAGCGAGACCACGAGCACGCGTGCGTTCCGCTTCTGAAAATCCTCGTGGCGTCTTTCGAGCTGAACCAGCTCGGTCATGCAAACAGGTCACCACCGGCCGCGGAAGAACACCAGCACGTTGTTCCGATCGCCTGCCAGGTCGCGATCCGTGAACGGCGTACCATCGGCTCGCCTGGCTTCGAAGGCCGGGAACGGTCGTCCCACCTCGATCGGTCCGGTGTACGGCGGCAGTCGCATCGCGTACAAGAGCGCAAGTTCAGCGCCCGTGAGCAACACGACAGCCAGAAGCGCCAACACGCGCCAAACGGTTCGCCTCTCCCAGAGGGACATGACGACAAGGACGACGCCAAGGGCCGCCAGGGTGGGCGTGTACCACGGTAGCATCAACAGCTCTAGCGAGAACTGCACCACGTATGCGACCACTCCCAGGACGCCAAGACCGAGGCCCAGCAGCAGGAGGAGTCGTCCGCGGAGGCGATGGGGGGTGTCACTCGAGGAACTGGTCATTGCCTTGTCACCTCCAGGGCGGGACGTGTGCCGTAGCCGCAAGTCGCTTATTATACGAGATGCACTCGACTCTGGGCAGCGCCTCCATACCTGATGCCTGCGCCGCCGTACCGACCAGATGACCTGGCACAGGTCCGGAAGGGCGAGGCAGGGGCAGTGCAAACATGACTTTGACAGGTCCATGCGGAGTGTACTGACCATGAGACGAGATAGGCGAGCTCAAGCCCGCGCGGGCTTTCTTCGAAGCCTGCGTTGATCTCGTCGGGGTGCAGCCGGATTCATGTGTTTTCATCGACGATGCCCCGGCCAACGTCGCGGGGGCGCGGGCGGCGGGCTTGAAAGCCGTTCATTATCGCGACACCCCGGCTCTCATCGCCGAGTTACGCCGGCTGGGAGTCGAGGTCCCGAACATCAAGGGCTGACTCCGCACCCACCCGAGCCAGGTCAAGAAAGCGGCTGACCCCACTCCTGGGGGCGGTCAACCCCAGGCGCTGGGCGGCATGAATCGCCCAGATAATGAATCCATCGGCGGGGTCGAAGTAGAGCCTGTGTAGGGCGCGCTGGATCTTCGACCCCCTGCGCATTGCGAATACTTCGGCAGGAAGCTGAAACAAGGTGTGTATTTGAAAGCTCGTGCAGCCGCGCAGCGCATATTCGACGGCAATGCGCCCCGAACTGACATCACCGGTGGCGCTGGTCTCCAGCGGCTCACGGCAGATCTCACCGCGCGATTGCCCCAGACGCAACAAGCTCAGCAGCCGCAAGTTCCGGTCACTGAGGTCGGGTCCTCCATAGGCGACTCCACAAGAGCCCTCGAAAACCCGCCGGGGATCGAACAGGCGGTTGGCATAGATGAGGAAATCGGGCCGGCGGGGGCCGTGGACTGCGGCCAGCATCGCGAGCTGAAACGCATCATCATCCAGGCTGTTGAACAACTTCAGCCCGACTTTGACTTTCCCTGGCGCGGCGTCGCGAATCAGCTCCGGCACCCGGCGTAGCCAGCTCAGCACGGTGGGGCGCGCCGTGGCCAGGTCAGAGCCGGCCAGCGTGGGGGAGAAGTCTTTCTCAAGGGGCATCGGTAGGCTTCCACCGCCCCGTTTCCAGGCTTCCAGCAGCGCCCCGGTCGTCTCGACATATTCACCGGTTTGCCACTCGTTCCTGCCCGGCCCGGGTAGGTGATACTTCACGGACGGAATGACCAGCATGCCCTGGGTACGTCCCAGGGCGGTTCCCTCTTGAACCAGTGCGAGGTAGTCGTCGAACGATTGCCACCAGCCCCGGCCTCTCCAGGTAATCGTCCAACCCTGGGCGCCTGTTAGCGGGCTGGTGATCGGTTCGGCAACCATCCGCGATTCCTTGAGCGCCCAGGCACCCATCGACCGCCGGCCCGCGGCGTCCTGGGCAATCACGGTCTTGAGCACCGCGAAGCCCAAGCCCTCGGCCGCCGCTTCCTCGACCTGAGCCAAGTTCAGCGTAAGCTGTCCCGAGGCCTTGCCCCAGGGGTTGCGCACCGACACGCCGGCGTACGAGCCGGTCATTTCCAGGGCGTAAGCATCCAGCAGGTAGGCCTCGAGGTTCGTGGGCAAGCCTTCCCTCGCGAACCGGTCATGGTCGTGCTTGACCCTGGAGAGCAAGTGCGCGGGAACGTCGGGATAGGTCGGCAATAGGTGCGGGCGGCCGGCTGTCACGGCAGCGCCTCCGTCAATCCCGCTCCCTCGTCCAAAATCTCCCGCAGGCATTGGCCCAGACCGCGTGAACTCGGTTTCATCGAGCGCGGGGCCCCAGGGATCATGGGCGGCGTCGGCGGAGAGGACACCCTGGTGAACCAGGCACCAGAGCATTCGTTGTATATACCCTTCCATCGGGGCTTTGAAGGTGTGAACGGCCAGATCATCGACCAGGCGGCTCAACTTCAGGAATTGCTCGGCCTGCCCATTCGTGTGGCTGTGCAGCAGTGCGGCTTGAATCGACGTACAGGCCGCTCCCATTCCGATCAGCGCGGCCCGGGCCCCGCACATCAGGCTATACCCGAGGAAGCGGTCTTCGCCCGTGATCAAGACCTTGGAGGGGGCGACCGCCTGGATCAAGCTCGCCAGGTCCTGGAAGGTGATAACGCTGTCGAGCGTGGCCACCTTGATTCCCAGGACCTCCGGCCGTGCTAGCAGGCAACTCAAGGTGTCGGCTGAGTAGCGAACCCCGCCGGCCTCTTCGTAGAGGTAAAACAGAATGAGAGGCAACCCGGCCTCGGCGATCGCGGCATGATACTCGAGCACCAGAAAATCGCGGTCGGGTCGATCGCGGAAGGCGGTGGGGGGGTGCACGAGTACGGCATCGGCGCCGAGGGCGAAAGCTTGGCGTGCCATACTTCGCGCTCGTAGGATCACCTGGTCAGGATCAGCCACGCCCGGCGGACTCCCCGCGGCGGCAATCACGCGGCGTGGGGCAGGTCATACACTGCCGCCAGCAACCCAGCACCAAGGCTCGCTGGGTCTCATCGAGGCGCAAACCTCGGCCCGTATGCGCCCACACGGCGACTCCTTCAACCGGCTGCTGGGCCATCCATCGTGCATACCGCTCTTGCGCGGGCGCGTCAATTCTTCCCTGGGCGTCGAAGGGTACGGGAACAGCCGGAATCAAGGCATTGCGCAGGATATCAGAATCGAGCATGGATCGCCTCGGACCCGGGTGATGGCCGACCGCCAGTGAACTACCTTGCCCACTGGCTTTCATTGCCCGTCAAGCAATGACTTCCTTGCACTTGGCCTGGAGAGCGTATTGCAGCCTGCATACTGATTACCTCAGGGGAAGCGGGCCGTGCAAGACGACAGGGCTCGGTGGTCAAAAACAACCGGGACAGGCGTCGCCGTTTGACTTCTTGAATCCAGAGGACAGACTCGTATGACTTATTTTCCCGCGTCGCGCGGGCCTCGGAATTCGTCAGCTCAACCCACCTCGATCTCACTTCCCGCGAATTTTCCAAAAAGGCCCTTGACGAACGGAATCTTGTCGGTAATGATTGACTGAGTGCATGGAGCCAACCACACACACAATTACACCTGACCATTCCAGGTACGACTCATTGGCAGGGGCATCCGCGGCAGCAACACCCGGCGGGCTCGCCGGGTGAGATGCCGGTCGGTGCAGGCGCGCGGATACCGGCCGCGAGCTGACGCCGATTCTAGCTTGTTCGAATCTGGATGTCATTCAATCGCCGGGAAGTGAAGCGACATCAACCCAGAAAATGAGACGGACCGCGATCTGGCCATGGAGTGAGGCGTTCTCTTGAGAGTTGGTACAGGTCGATCGCCGGCTGTGGAGGGGCGGATTCGCCCCTGACGGTGGTCCCCGCAGCGAATAACAGTGAGTCACCTTGATCAAGTAGGTTCCGGAGCTTTCGTGCAGAAACGCCGGCACAGGCGCGTTATGATCGAAGCGTATTCGGAGCCCCAGAGCGAACCGGGGAGTCTGTCGATGGGAAGCTTCAAGGCAAATGGGCGGAAACTGGGAAGCAGAGAGCGCCGCAACGTCAAGCTCGCACGCCGGCGAGGCGAGCTAAAGCTGGAGTGGCTCGAGGAACGCACGTTGCTCAGCACGCTGGTGCACTGGCATCCCACCTCGACCAACCTCGCCGATGTCCAGAACGGCCCGATGGCCAATCTGGGCGGCCATTGATCGGAGTTACGAGATCATTCGTCAATTCCGACGGTCAGACCTCCCAGCTTGCCTCGCAGTAGTTCCCGCTCTATCAGTTCAATGGGCGACATGGTCCAGGCAGGGTTCCAGGAGTACGCACCAACTTCAGCCAGTTGAAGACCGAGCTTCACAACCTGGGGATGCAGGTGACCGTCTCGAATGCCTACTGACGGAGCTGGTCGATGGCTATATTCCGATCAACCAGCTTACCCGCGGCCGCAGAGCTGCCGCAGACCTCGCGACTGGGTTCCCCGATTTTCAAGCCGGATTGCCTACCAGGGCCGCCGACAACCAGGCCGAGACCACGACATTCGCCAATGTGGCCCGCACGCAGTTCGGCGTCAACGGCACCGGCGTCACCGTCGGCGTCTGTCGGACAGTGTGAATCAACGACATGGGTGGCCTCTCCGAGTCGACCAGCACCGGCGATCTGCCGACGAATCCGCCGTCAATATGCTGCAGGACGGCGCTGCCGGCGGCACCGACGAAGGCCGGGCGATGGCCTGAAAACATCTACGACATCGCGCCCGGTGCGGGCCTTGCTTTCGCGACGGCCGGGGCGGCGACCTGGCCATTGGCCAATAACATCCTGGCCCTGGCCACCACGGCCAAGGCCAACTTCATCGTCGACGACATCAGCTACCCCGACGAGCCGTTCTTCCAGCACGGCATGATCACCCAGGCCATCAACCATGTGTGACGACCGAGGGAGTCACTTACTTCAGCGCGGCCGGGAACGCAGGGCAATGACGGCTACCTGTCGGACTTTGCGGGAGCCACGGGCACCGTCACCGGCATTGGCACCGGCACGTTCATGAACTTCGATCCCACCGGGGCACCTTGCTGGGTCTGCCGGTCACGGTCACCAACCGGCCCCAACATCCACTATCGACTTCCAGTTCGATCAGCCCTTCACGACCCAGGAGCCAGCCGGTTCCACGACGACCGTCACTTCGCAGCTGAACTTCTACGTTCTCAACACGGCCACGAGCACCATCATCGTTCGGGCATTGCCAACAACGTGCCACCCAGACGCCGTTCCAGTTCAGTCACCCTGCCAGTGGGGAGTTACTTCGTCGCATTCCAGCTCGTTTCAGGCCCAATCCCGGGGCATGTCGAGTTCTCGAATTCGGGTGATTCTGCCAGACTGGCAGAACGACATGATCGTCTCGCAGCAATTCGGCGCGCCGGCGGCATCTACTACCCCACCTCGGTCGGCCACGAGCCGCGGCCAACACGATCGGCGTCGGCGCGGTGCCCTGGTGGGCACCCGCGCCTATCTGAACCAGAACCCGCTTACCAGCGAGCGCTTCAGCTCGACCGGGCCGGCGATCCTGTCGTGCTCAATCCCAACGGCACGCCGATGGCCACTCCGCTACGGTGCAGAACCCGGCCGTCACCGCACCCGACGGCGGCAACACCTCGTTCTTCTTCCGGGCAACATCATCGACACCAGCAACAGCCCTCCATACTACCCCGGACCAGCCCACGACCTCCACCAACCTGTCTCAGAACCTGCCCAGCTTCTTCGGAACTCTTCGGCGGCACGCAAACGCCGCGGCCGTGGCCGCGCTCATGCTGCAGAGGGTTCCGGGGCTCGATCCGGCCGAGATCCGGGCGGGCCTGATCGCCTCGGCCGATACGACCCCGATGAACGGATCGACGGCCGGCACGTGGGACCCTCAGGGCGGGTTACGGTCTGATCAACGCCATCAAGGCCATCGACGCCGTTGACCAGCCCCGGGTCTCGTCCACCAATCCGGCAAACGGCTCCACCGTGACCGTCACCCCCAGCGTGATCACGGTCACCTTCAACAAGCCCATCCAGTTCTCGACCGTCACCAGCAGCGACCTCCAGTTCACCTCCACTCCGCCGGGCGTGAGCGTGGTGGTGGGCACGCCTCAGGCAGTTGATAACGCCACGGATCCGACGATCGTGGCCTTTCCTTATACCCTCATTGACAAGAACCCGCCCCCATCCACGGCCAACGGCACCTACACCTTCGTCGTGACGGGTTCCATTCATCTCGGAAGACGGGAAAACCCTGTTTCCTTCGGGCCCGATCAGTTTCACCCTCAACGACACGACCGCCCCCAAGGTCGCCAGCACCTCAGTGTTCTCTCGGACCGTCACCATCCAGTTCAACAAGGCGATGAACCCGAACACGATTACGCTGGCCAATGTTACGGTCCTGAGGCAGGGAGGCACGGGGAACTGGCTGAACCCGATTAATCTCAACACTTATCCGGGCGTGACAATCGCCTACAACCCGCTTACCAACACGGCAACCCTGAACTATACGCGCTTTGCCCCAGCAAGACATGCCGACCGACGATTACGCGATTTACGTCAACGGCACCGCGACCGGTGTCACCGACCTGGTCGGTAACGAGCTAGATGGCGCATTCAACGGCAGTTTCCCCTCGGGTAATGGCACCCCGGGTACAGGTTTCTTCGAGGATCTCGGGACCCAGGTCCTGCAGGCGCCGGTGATCACCACGTTCCAGATGACTGCCGCCACCGATACGGGAATTCCAAACGATCAGAACACCAAGGACACCCAGCCGGTCTTCGTGGGACAGGTCTACAGCCCCTTCCCCGGCACGGTCGCGGGATTGAATGTGTACTGTTCAGTTCAACTCGTTGCAGCCCGGGGGCGTCTTGAACCTGGGTGTCGGCGCCGGCGGCCGCGGCGTGACGTACACCCCAGGCAGCGCGGTCCAGCAAGTGGTCACCAATGCCACGGGTGGCTTCACCGTGGCCGCGCCCAAGCTCCCCGAGGGCTTGCAGTCGGCCGGTCTGGTAGTTGTGGGTGAAGAAGACAGAACGAACCCTCCCCTCCCCAATGATGGCTTGTCCTCGTTCCAGCAGCACTCGTTCCGGATCGACACAACGGCACCCCAGGTCACGGGGTCCTCGCTGATGAACGATGCGAACATCAACCAGCTTCAGACCCTTTCGCTCAGTGTCGTCGACAATTCCAATCCGGTCACGGGACCGCTGGCAACCCCGTCGATTGTCCAGTTCCCGGCGATCGACCCGGCCAGTGCGTCGAACGTGAGCAACTACTCGCTGATTATCACGAACCCTGACGGCACGCAGACGAACGAGTCGCAGTTCATCACCAGCGCGATGTTCGTCGCCGGCGCCCCGATCACCTCGGGCGGCTTCATCACCGCGTATACGGGCACCATCAACCTCACATTCGGGACCGGCCTGCCGGCGGGCAATTACACCTTCACCGCCCACACTGCCGGAGGCCTGATCCCGGGCCTCGATGACGCCGCGGGGAATCCCATTGCGCAAGCCTTCACAAGGACGTTCACGCTCCAGTCGCAGCCGGTATTCATCACCAACTTGCAGATGCAGAATAGTGCCGGAGCGAACATCGGCGGCCCCCGCTCCTATTACGAGATCCCCTCGACTCTGCCGGGCTATGTGGCTCGCGCCGCCGCGCCGCCGACCCAGTGGGCGATCGGCCTCTCCAATCCGCTCCCCTTCGTGAGTGCCGGCTTCTACAACAACAAGGTGCAGTTGATCGGCTCGGCCAACACCTACGGCGGCACTCCCGACGGCAACTTCGGCAACCTGGGAGAAGGCGGGCTGGGCAGCACCGATCCGGCTTCGGGTTATAGCATCGTGCCCGGCACGACTGTGACGCTCCAGTATCAGAATGCCAGCGGCAACTGGGTGAGCGCCGACGCGAACCATCCGGGAACTCGCCTGCTAATGAGTCTGGCTCCTGGTACAACCCTGCCGACGGACTACTACCAGCTCTACATCCCGAACCAGCTTGAGCCGGGCAATATCGACACCAGGATCTACGACATCTACGGCAACCAGCTCGACGGCGAGTTCCTGGGTAATCCGACGTCCAACGGATCCTACCAGGACTTGCTCAACACCGGTGTGGTTCGCAACGGCATGTCGGGCGACGGTGTCGCCGGCGGTGCGTTCACGACCGGTTTCGTGGTCGTGCCCCCGGCGACCACCATGACCGAGGCCAATGGCAACGTCGAGACCATCAGCAACATCGTCTACGCCAGGCCCGACTACGTGGAAGATCCCCTGCTGCCATCGACGACTCCCGATGGCAGCCTGGCCAAGCCCTATTCGGCCCTGGCGCCGGAGGGCGACCCGAATGCCGCATCGCAGCAATACCCGGGACAGCTTGCCACCTACAACCCCAATCATGATCCCAACGGCGGCCTGAACTCGAGCCAGTTTTTCCTTTCCGGTTTCAACCCGCAGTACGACCGCAACGGCGATGGCGTGTTCGACCGCTCGGCGCTCTACGCCGCGTCGCAACTGGCGTACAGAGGCCCGGTCGTGGTGATTGCCCTGCCTGGAACGCCGCAACAAAGCCCGACCACCGGCGTGGTCTCGCAGCAAACTTTCGTGCTCCAGGCTCCTGCGGGCAGCGACGCGGTGATCAACAACGGCAGCACCTCGGTCCCGTTCGACACGACCCTCGTCTTCCCGGCCGGCTCGACGCTCAAACTCGAGAACTCCTCGCTCTTCGTGCAGAACCAGGGCAGTGCCATTGAGGCCCTGGGCGGCGCCAACAACAACCCGGTCACCTTCACTTCCTATGCCAACGATACCGTCGGGGGAGACACCAACCACGACGGGTCGAACACGACTCCGGCCGCCGGCGATTGGGGCGGCATCGTGCTGCGCAACTTCGATCAGGCGGCCAACAACACCCAGACCTTCCCGGTCGACGGCACGCTCCAGGGAATCAACGGTCCGGCGATCTCCGGCGCGATCGATGACATGTCGACCTTCAACTTCAGCAACATCAGCTACGCCGGCGGCTCGGTGCCGGCGACCCAGGGAGCCAAGTACGACGCGATCGACCTGTACAACAGCCGGCCGGCCATCACCAACGACGTGATCTCTTTCACGGGAGGCAAGACCGGGTACGATCTCCACGGATGCCGCGATCGCCGCCGACCTCGACTCGTTCCGAGAGGATGACACGGCCCGCGGTCCGCTGATCCGTGCCACGACCTTGCAGAACAATAGCTTGAACGGAATCTGGATCCGGCCCCAGGTCACCGGCATTGCCCAGGCGTCGGACGCCATGACCTATCCGCTTAACCCGGCCAGCCTGGGCGGCAATATCAACTACACCCTGGACGCTCCGCTTCCTTACATCCTAACCTCGCGTCTTTCCATCGGCATCGAGCAGGACGTTGACACCAACAACACCAGTTCCGCCGCGGACCGGCTGTACGTGCAGCCGGGGGTGATGATCAAGTCCGCGCCGGGAGCCTCGATCGGGATCGACGACCCCACCGCCAGCCTTGAACGTCGGCGATCGGATTTACATCAACGAGTGGGACTTAAACCACAATGTCGGCCCCTTGGACCCGGGCTTCCAGGCGCCGGCAGTGGGTAATACCAGTATTCTCTTCACTTCGCTTTACGACGACACGGCAACCACGTTCCACATCAACGCCGACGGCAGCAAGACGACGTATGTCCCGGCCATCGACTCGGGCAATGGCGGCAGCAGCGAACCCCAGCCGGGCAAGGGATCGTGGGCCTCGGTCGACATCATCTCAGGCGCCAGGCGGTCATCAACGGCGCCGAGTTCCGCTACGGCGGCGGTTTCGAGAACTACCCGGGAGGCTCGCAGCAATCCTCGAACGTGCTCAACTTCCTAGGGGCGCTCAACGGGTCGGGCGGCACCCCCGTCTTCGTCACCAACAACACGTTCGACTTCAATCAGGACGCGCCCATGGCCATCACGCCTGATGGCCTGCTCGCCGGCGATCCGCAGCGGCCGCTCCAGTCGGGGCACCCGTTCTTCCGCGGCAACGTGCTAGTTAACAACGACATCAACGGGTTGGCGGTTCTCGCCTTGGTCCCTACCTTGAGCGAAACGGGTTATCGTCCCGGCGGACCTGTGGAACAGGTTTACATCCCCAACAGCAAAGGCTACACGCTCGACGTCAACTCCGTCTGGGACACCACCGACATGGCCTACGTCGTGCGGGGCTCGATCATCCTGGCCGGACGTAACGACTTTGGTACAAACCAGAGGCCTTTCCCTTCCTCCACAACGTACGGCCAGGCTCTCACTCCCGCAATCAACCTGACGATCGAGAGCGCCTTGCCAGGTACCGTGCTGGCTAACGGACAGGTGATCGCCAAGCCCGGTGAATCAGCGATCGTCAAGTTCCTTACCGATCCGCTTAATCCCGGCCTGGTCCCACCTGGCGACAACGTCAACGGTTCCACCGGAAACACTTCAGCCGTGGACGCAGGTGCCGGATTCATCGTCGGCGTGGACAACGGCATCGACCCTCCTGTCGCCCCCGAACTGGGCTCGGGCATGGATAGCGTCATCCGGTTCGTCGGGATTGCGGCCAACGAGACCACCGGGCAGGCGCGCGTTCCGGTCATTCTCACGTCGCTCCTGGACAACTCGGTTCCCCTGACGGTTCGCGGCGTCGACCAGTCGCAAACCTACGGCAACCCGGCTCGGTACGCGGCCGTGTTGAACAACCGGACGACGCCCGCTCCCGGCGACGGCGGCCTGATCTATTTCGGCGGCGCGTCGCTGATGTCGTACAACTTTAACGATCCACGCGGTGGAAACATTATCTACAACACCGACATCCGCTACATGACCCGCGTGGAAGTCCAGGGCGGCGGTATTCCCGACGTCTTCAATACCAACCCCGGCACCGGCACCGGAGAGGATACGACTTATGATTGGAGCGCCACCAGCTCCGACTCACCGCGAGAGCAGCTTCTGGGAACTTTTTCGCCCCTCAACCAGAACAACTCCGCCAGGGCCATGTCTATCATCGACTCGAATTTCAGCAACATGAGCAGCGCGGGGGTGCTGGCTCACCCTGGTCCGGCCAACGGCCAGGCACGCAACGTGGGCACCACGCTGGGTTCGGGAACGACGGCGGTTCTCCCCGGCCAGGTTTTCCGCACCACCCTCGCTGGCGAGCCAGTCGACTTGTACCTCTATGGCGACACGTTCTCAAACATGCCCGTCGGAGTGCGCATGAACTCCGACATTGGGAACGACAACACCGCGGAAAACAACTACACGTTGACCCTGCTGAACAGCACCTTCTACAACGTCGCGGCGGCCTTGCACACGACGGCGCCTAATTGGAACGGCAATGGGGATGCGCCCTTCTTCCAAACGATGAACGTAGGGAACGGGTACTCGAACGTCGAGTGGATCGCGATGAACAACATCTTCGACGGTAGCACGACGGCCATCCAGTTCGATGGGCAGCAGTACGGCTCGACGTCTCAGTACAACTTGTTCTATAACAACACGACCAATGTTGACAACAACGAGGGGGGGCGCCTCTCCTCTACGGCGGCACCATAGGCTCGATCTTCGGCAATCCCGAGTTCCGCAACCCCGCCGCTGGCGATTTCCGTCTGCTGCCCAACTCGGCGGCCATCGATGCGGCCCGTAGCGAGATGGGCCCCACGTTCATCGGCAACGAAATCCAGCCAATCGAGACCCAGTCCCTGACCGAGAATGGCACCGGGGGCACCCGGACCACGACCGAGAGGCTTGGGTTTACCGCTTACTATGACCCGTTCTTCTTCTTCGACCAAACCAATCCAGATATCGTTCCCCTGCCAAACGACAACGTGACACTTCCCGGCAGCCCTTTGAATCTCTTTTACGACCAGTGGGTGCCGGTCCCGTCTTCGACACCGGGTTCTTCCAACGGGACCGCCTATTTGCCCGGTACCTCAAACTGGATGCCGATCTCGGGAGTTCGCGATCAGAACGGCTACCTGCGAGTCGACGACCCCAACGTGGCCACCGTAGGCTTCGGTAGCGATCCCTTCTACGACGTCGGGGCCTTCGAGTACAGAATACTCAGTCCGCCCGAGGTTACCGCCGTGGGCGCGGTCACCAACGCGGCCTCTCCCGGCGGCTCGCAAAACATCAACTTCTACAGCACCACGACCTTGGTCGGCGCTAACCTGACACCCGAGGAAATCGACGTCCAGGTTAACCAGTTGATCGACCCCAACTCGATCAATAACCTCTCCGTTCAACTCGTCGGCTCGGGTGGCGACGGCCTCTTCGGCAACGGCAACGACGTCCCCATCAATCTGTCCGGCAAGCTGTCGTTCAACAATACGACCCACACGCTAGTCATCAAACTCGCGGAAGCGGGGCTCGTCCTGCCGACTGATAAGTACCGCCTGACCCTTCTGGGCAACGGCTCGCAGGTTCTGACGAATCCCCAGGGCCTGGCTCTGGACGGCGAGAATACCGTTAACGGCAGTCCCGACGGAGCCCTGCTCCCGCTCCCCTCGGGCGACGGCTTCCCGGGAGGCAACTTCTATGACAACTTCATCATCAACACCACGCCGCCGGTCGTGAAAACCGGCAGTTTCCAGTTGTCGCCATCCAGCGACACGAACATCGTGGGTGATTTCATCACGACAGCGACCCAGCCCACCTTCATCGGGGCGATCACCGAGCCCAACCCGGCGCTCGTGCCCGTCTCAGGCCAGACCGCAATCTTGGACATCGGCGTCGCCCTGCTGAGCACCACGGGCACGACGACGATCTATTACGCCGATTCGCCCAACATCCCGGCCGCCCTGGTGCCCTATCTCCGCAACAACGCGGGCACGGGCGTCACCGATGCCAACGGCAACTTCAGCGTGACCGTGGGCGTGGATGGCGCGGGAACCGGACTGGTCAAGAACACGTCGCCCTTGACGACAGCACCCTACAACGTCGGTTCCAGCGGCATGCTTACTCCCCTGCCGGGCACGGTCAGCGGCTACTACGTGGCCCGGGTCCGCGTGGTCGACCAGAGCCTCAACGAGTCGAACGCGGCCACCGCGAACTTCGTGGTCGACACGTCTGCTCCGGCCGTCACCGTGGCCAGCCCGGCCCCGAACAGTGTGCTCAGCCAGAGCACGACGCCGTTAACCTTCGTGGTCGACGCCAACAAGAATATGGACCTGACTCACTTCACGACGGCCCAGATTCAGCTCCTGAAGTCGTCCGCCAACGGCAGCTTCACTACCGGCACGACGACCATCGCCATCAGCCCAACCATAACGGTTAAGTATCTGGCCGCGGGCTCGGCGCGGGAACCGGAGGACTTGGTCCCGAGACGCTCAGCTTTACCACCACCGCGGGGCTCTCCAATGGCCTTTACCAGCTCACCCTCTTGGGCACGGGAACCAATGCAATCCGCGACATCGCCGGCAACACGCCCACAGGCGGCAGCGTCGTGACAATGTTCGCCGTGTTCAACCCCAGCAGCGTTTCGGCCCTGTTCGTGGGGCCGGCCAGCGACATCACCGATCCGACCCTGCCCGCGGGCGATCGCGCCAACCCGTTCCCGACGATCACGGCCGCCCTGGCCGCGGCGAGCGTGGGCGAGCGGATCGAGGTCTTGCCCGGCGTCTACACCGAGAACGTGACGCTCTTGCCCTTCGTGAGCATCGTCTCGGCCGCCACGAGCAGCACAGACACCACGTATGTGCCGGGCAACGCCCTGAGCACGATCATCCGTGCCCCGGCCGTGTCCTCGGCGACCACGAACGTGACCGTCTTTGCGAACAATCTCAGCGCGTTCACCAATTCCACGACCGGGCAAGTCTTCCAGACCGAGGTGGGCGGTTTGACGATCGCCTCCCCCTTGGTCGGCGACCCGGCCCTGGGCGAATCAACCCACAGGCGAAGGCCCTGTATGCGAACAACTCCCAGATCTTGATCGATCGAGACTACTTCATCGATGCCGGCACTGGAATTCTGGTCACAACGTCCGGCTCCACCTCGCTCGCCCCGCAGATCGAGAACGACGGCATCATCGGCAACATCAACGGAGTTACCATTTCCGACTCGGGCGCGAGCAACGCGGCGACCACGACCGACGTGATCAACAATACGTTCGCCTTCAACACCAACGGGCTCGTGGCGTCAATAACGCGGGCACAAGCGGCGACCAGGTCTACGTGGCTAACAACATCTTCTGGCAAAACCATGACCAGACCACGGCTCGCCCTGGCCTGGGCGTTTACTCACAGGTCATTAACAAGGTTGTGCTCAATAACAACCTGTTCTCGGGCAATGGTGCCAGCGACACAAGCAACGCATTCGCCGCGGTGAACATCGGCAACGGGTTCAACCCGTCACTGCTTGGCCCGCTGGCCTCCAACGCATCTGCCAACCTGGGCAATTTCACCGGCTACCCGGCGTTTGTTGCCCCAATCGACCCGCGGCCCGGTTCCGACGGCCCGGCCACCTTCTTCCTGGATGCCAATTACGGGCTGCTCTCAACCTCGGCCGCGATCAACAACGCGCTGGAAAGCGTGGCCATCAAGACCGATCTCCTGGGCAACGTGGAGAACCCCAACCCGACCACCCTGGGATTCCATCTGGCCGGATACGGCCCCCGCGATGTCGGCGCCTTCGAGTTCGAGCCTGCAGGTACCGTCTCCACGATCGCGGTGGGCGGCAGCTTCCGCGTGGTCACCACCTCGCTCGTCCCCGACGGCGGCACACAAGCCAATGGCACAACCCTCTATGTCTCCCCGGCGCCGACCTCGGTTGTCGTCGATTTCTCCCAGCCCGTAAATGAAGCGACGGTGCAGGCGACGGACCTGATCCTCTCCGGTCCCGACATCAACTCACTCTCTCCGGTCAGGGCGACGAGTGTGAGCTGGATCGACAACCACACGGCACGCTTCAACCTTACCGGGCAGTTTAACCCGATCGGCACGGTCAACATTTCGCTGGTCCCCGGCTCGATATCGAGCGTCTCTGGCCAGACTGTTCTTCCCTACGCCGACCAGGTTGTCCTGAACACGCAGCAGCCGGCGCCTACCCCCGACGCCCACGCCAACTCCGACACCCACGCCGACGCCGACGCCGACACCCACACCGATCCCCGCGCCCGCGCCCACACCCGTGACGCCGGCCCCCGCACCGCCGCCCACGGCGCCGACGAAGAAGAAGCATAAGCCGGTTCCCCCGCCCAAGCACAAGGTGCCGGTCGTTCACAAACCCACTCACGTTGCTCCGATCAGCCGCAAGCCGCCGACCTTCCATGGGAAGTCGGCAAAGAAGAAATAATCGACAAGGCACTCATTGGGCGCTGGGCTCCCGATCCTGGAATCCAGCGCCACAGTTCGAGGATCTCACGGCGGGCGGCTTATAATGGGCCGCCCGTTTCCTTTGACGAAGTCATAGCGACCGGAGCTTGGCTCACGCCGGCTGCCACTTGAGCACGGGTGTCTTTGCCGCCTTAACTTCGTCGAGCCGGCTGACCGGCGTCGTATGCGGCGCATCGTGCAGAAACTCGGGGTCCTCGGTAGCGATCTGGCGGAGAGCCAGGGCGAATGCGTCGAGGGTCTCGCGGCTCTCGGTCTCGGTGGGCTCGATCATCAGGGCTTCGGGGACGATCAGGGGGAAATACACGGTGGGGGCATGGAAATTGAAATCGATGAGCCGCTTGCCGATGTCCATGGCGCGGATGCCCCTCTCCTTGGCCAGTAATCGGGCCGAGGCCACGAACTCGTGCATGCAGCGGGTGCCAAAGGGTACCGGGTACACGTCCTTGACCAGGGAAAGCAGATAGTTAGCATTCAGCACGGCGTGCTGGGCCACGCGTTTGAGTCCATCGGGCCCCTGGCTGCGGATGTAGCAGTAGGCCCTGAAGAGGACGCCGGTATTACCGAAAAAGGCCCGCACCCGGCCGATCGACCTGGGCCGGTCGTAATCGAGGAAGAAGGTACCATCGGCGCGGCGGCCGACAAGCGGCGCCGGCAAATAAGCTGACAGGTGGTCGCGGACGGCAATCGGCCCCGCTCCCGGGCCGCCGCCGCCGTGCGGGCCGGAGAAGGTCTTGTGCGGATTGTAGTGCATCAGGTCCACCCCCATGTCGCCCGGGCGAACGATGCCGAGGATCGCGTTCATGTTGGCCCCGTCAAGATAGAGCTGGCCGCCGCGGTCATGCAGCAGCCGGGCAATCTCGCCGATCTGCGGGTCGAACAGGCCCACCGTGTTGGGATTGGTGATCATGAACACGGCCGTCTGGTCGCTCAGCTTGGCCTGGAAATCGGCCAGGTCGACGAGCCCGCGGCCGTTGCTCTTGATCGTGACCGCCTCGAAGCCGGCCAGGTGCGCGGAGGCCGGGTTCGTGCCATGAGAGCTGTCGGGAACCAGAACCTGAGTTCGCTTCTCACCCCGGTCGCGAAAGTAAGCGGCGGCGACCAGAAGCGCCGTAAGCTCTCCCTGGGCGCCGGCGGCCGGTTGCAGGCTGACGGCGTGCAGGCCGGCGATCTCGGCCAGGTCGTGTTGCAGCTCGTGGAGGATCGCCAGCAGTCCCTGAAGCGTGTTGTCGTCCTGGTAGGGATGCTGCGCCGAGTCCGGGTAGGGCAGCCAGCCGCTCGTTCCGCTTGGGGTTGTACTTCATCGTGCACGAGCCCAGCGGATAGAAGTTGGAGTCGATGGCCATGTTCAGGGCCGACAAGTTGGTGTAATGCCGGACCACGTCGAGCTCGCTAAGCTCAGGCAATGCCGGACTGTCCTCCGCCGGTGCGCTCGAGGAATGATGTCGTCGAGCGGCCGGTCGGGCACATCGGCCGGGGGCAAGATCGCCGTCGCGCGGCCGGGCCGGCTGGACTCGAAGAGCAGGGGGGGTTGGTCAAGTTTGTACATCAGAACTTTCTTGATTCCCGTAGGCCAACGAGTGAGATTTGTGGTCTATAGGTTGTGGCTTGATCATATCTCAATCGCCACGGCTTTCATCCGGCTCTTCATTCTCGCCTCAGTGCCCGTTCATAGGCCGCTGCCAGGCCATCGATCTCGTCGCGGGTTCGCTTCTCGGTCACGGCGACGAGTATGCGTCGGCCAGATCGGGATACCAGCGGCCCAAGGCGATCCCGCCGTGGTAGCCCGGCGGCCTACCTCCGCGAGCACCTCCGCGGATCTCTCGGAGCAGCGGACCACGAACTCCTTGAAAAACGGTCCTGGAAAAGCCGGCGACAGCCCGGCACCGCCGCCAGCCGCCCGGCGGCGTAATGGGCTTTGCGAGCCGAGAGCTCGGCAGCCTGGCGCAGGCCGTTGGGCCCATGGCCGCCAGGTAGATGCTGCCGCGCAGGGCCAGCAGGCCCTGGTTGGTGCAGATGTTCGTGGTCGCCTTTTCGCGGCGGATGTGCTGCTCGCGGTCTGCAGCGTGAGCACCCAGCACCGCTTGCCGTGGCGGTCGGTGGTCTGGCCGACGATCCGGCCCGGGCAGCTTGCGGAGAAATGCTTCGCGGCAGGCCATGATGCCCAGGTACGGCCCGCCGAAGGACATCGGGTTGCCCAGCGCTTGCCCTTCGGCCACCACGATATCGGCCCCGTATTCGCCCGGCGGCTGAGCAGCCCAGGCTGATGGGATCGACGCCGACGATACCACGCGCCGCCCGCTGTGGATCGTCTTGACCAGCGCCTCCACTTCTTCCAGCAGCCGAAAAATTCGGGTGCTGCAACAGCACGGCGGCGGTATCGTCGGTGAGCGACCGCCGCGAGGGTCGCCGGTCGAGCTGTCCGCGCGGCGCGTGGAGCGTGACCAGCTCGGGGTCGAGGTGCGCAGATAGGTCGCCAGGATCTGCCGGTATTCAGGATGGACGTCTCGGCGATCACGACGCGGCCGACGCCGGGTGACGGTAGCGCCATCAGCACCGCCTCGGCCGCGGCCCTGCCGCCGTCGTACAGGCTGGCGTTCGAGACGTCCATCCCGGTCAACTGGGTGATCAGCGTCTGGTACTCGAAAGAGGCCTGGAGGTTGCCCTGGCTGGCCTCGGCCTGATAGGGCGTGTAGGCCGTGTAGAATTCGCTTCGCGCGGCCACGTAATCGACGACCGCCGGGATGAAATGATCGTAGCTGCCGCCGCCCAGGAAACAGACCTTCTGCTCGGCCCCCTGATTCCTCGCCGCAAACGCTGATCATGGCGGGTCAGTTCGAACTCGCATAGGGCGGGGCGACACCAGCGGCCGTCCGAGCCGCAATTCCCGCGGCACCATGTCGAACAGTTCGTCGATCGAGTCCAATCCGATCGTCTTTAGCATGACACGGATGTCGTCCGGAGTATTTGCAATATAAGCCATATCGTGTGTGTTCCCGAGCGGAGAATAGACACCGATCGCCGTGCCATCAGCTCAGATCTGGAGTCAAGGTCGGTGAGGAACGTCATCCAGGCGACATCGCGTTAGCAGGCGGCGAGGGCAGCGAAACCTGGCCCGGAGCACCTAATGTGCATCCTCGGCCAGCTTCTCCTGGTAGGCTGCGTCATCCAAGAGCTCGCCGAACTCCGCAGCGTCGTATACGTTAAACTTGATGAGCCAGCCCAACTCATATGGATCCTCAGCCAGAAGCTGAACGTTTTCCGCCACAGCAATGTGACCTCCGTCACCTCTCCGCTCATCGGCACGTGCCCATCGCTCACGGCCTTGACGCTCTCGACTTCTCCAAAGCTCTTGCCCCGCACCAGGCGCGTCCCCACCGCGGGCAGCTCGATATTGATCAAGTCCGTGAGCTGATCGACGGCGA